>NZ_JHYD01000003.1 GCF_000621505.1 Ruminiclostridium cellobioparum DSM 1351 = ATCC 15832 | reverse complement strand
CCCGGCTGGTTCATTTGAGTGAAGAGTTTAGATTTCCCGATTTTCCGCACGGTCATCGACTTACCCCGCCGCTAATGTGCTTTACTTGTGTAATTTCGGCCTATTAATCCGTCTATGGGCCTTTCGGTTTCCACATCCCCTTCAGACAGTATTTCACAATACTGCCCTGGATTAGACTTCCCGGTTTGTACCAGCACTACCGGGGAAGGACTTGCACCTTCGAGAATTTCCATGCTTCCAGACTCTAGAGTCGTTCTTGTCTCAACATCGTTCTCGATGTCTTTAACACATGGAACGGGGAAGCCTACGATTTCCCCTATGCGACTGCCTGTCGCACAAAAAGGCCAACCTCCGAAGGTTGGCCTTAAAAATTATTTATCCATTCCCGTATATACCAAAACTGCATCCCTGAGAAATTCTGCAGCACCCGGCCCTATCCTGTCATAGTATGACTTGAAGCGTTCATCCTCCACATACATCCGGGCAACACCGGCATGGGCTTCCCGGCTGTAGCTTCCCCATGTGAATGAAAGCCACTGACGGTGAAGTTCTGCGGCTTTTTGGCCCAGTTCACCTGCCGGAACGCTTGTCTCCATGGCGGCTCTCAAGGTTTCGTTTAACTCCTGCCCGAGTTTTTCAAACCTTTCATATTCTTCCCGGGTTAACCCCATCATTCTGCTGTTTGAATCATCAACCGCCTTATCACCGTATTTCTCTCTTATTTCCCTGCCGTATTTTTCTTCGTTTTCATTTATAAGCTTCTGTTTGAAGCCCTCAAATTTTTCCTTATCCGTCATTTTAATACTCCCTTCTGCTGCTGCCAGAGTCTTCTCAATATTGGCAAGCAATAAATTAATCTGTTCTCTCTTTGCCAGGAGTTTGGAATGTTGATCCCTTAATGCCTCCGTGCTGTTAAAGCCCGGCGTTGAAAGGATTTCCTTAATATTTTCCAGGCTCACCTCAAGCTCTCTGTAGAAAAGAATTTGCTGAAGCCTGTCAACCTCTGCCCTGCCGTATATCCTATACCCTGAGGAATTTATCCGTGCGGGTTTGAGAATACCAATTTCATCATAGTATCTAAGTGTTCTGGTGCTGACACCGGCTAAAGCCGCCAGTTTTTGCACTGTATATTCCATATATCGGCGCTGTACGGAACCGGTTATACCGGCTGCCCTTCCATGCCTTCACCTCCTCCCGGCAATCAGTTAAATATGTTCACAAGCAACGGCCGTTGATAATGCGTTTATTAACTGTTTAAACTCAATATACACCTTTACGCCGCGTAAATGTCAATACAAATTACTAATTTAACGTGTTGTGCTAATTGAAATTTCCTCACTAATTAAGCATTTCAAACATAATATAAATAAGTAAAAACATCTTTCAATTATAAAGCGAGGAGAACAATATGAGCTATACCCATCCCCATGGTCAGCCTCAGGGAGTGCCCAGAAAAGTAACAAATCTGCTTAGACAGGTAATGATAGCTGAAATTGTTGCCATAAACGGCTACCAAACCCATATACTAAATTCGGATATTGCTGCCATAAATGAAGCCTGGTACCATATTATGCTGGAGGAAAAGAGTCACTATATTATTGTTCTTAACTTACTGAGGAAGTATGACCCCGTTGAATATAAATATTTTACAACACCGCATGAAATCAATATAAGCCCTGAACCGGTGCAGGTTCCACAGCCTGTGCAAAATTCACATAGTGCACATTCTAATAACCGAAGATCCTCTTCCCAGGTACAGCCTGCCCGGATTACATATGACAAGCGGGTGATTTTGAATAATGTCAGAGATGATATAAAGGGAGAGTTGGAGGCCGTTATCCTGTACGAGGATGAAATTGCAGAAATTCAACAAAAAGATATACGGGTTGCCCTGCAAAAAATAATCAATGACGAAAAAGAACATACCGAGCACTTAACTCAGGTTCTGTTAGCTTTTGATCCAGATCCCTATAAACCCTGAGATCTTGGAGTTCTACATACCTTTATAAATAAGTATGAAAGTAAATCCTCAACCGTATAACCAAAAAAGGCCCTTTCAGGCCTTTTTTGGTTTACTTCTTCATATTCTTTTCCGCGTATTCAATCATCTTCCTAACCATATTACCGCCGATTTTTCCGGCATCTCTGGCAGTGATATCGCCATTATAACCTTCTTTAAGATTGATACCTTCTTCGGCAGCAGTTTCATATTTCAGTTTGTCAAGCTTGTCAGCTGCTTCAGGTACCAAAGTTCTGTTGCTGTTATTATTTTCTCCCATAAAGCATCGCTCCTTCTGAAATATAATTATCCTTTCGGACATCTATATTATATGCACATTTAATTTAAATACACTGAAAGAAAATAGCACTGCTGCAGTATTTTTGAAATATTAAATCAGCTGTAAACAGCTAGCTCCCGCCAACGGCCTTGCCAATGGGCTCAAAAAGCCTGTCCACAACAGACTGTCCCTGGAGTTGAAGGCCTGCCAACAGTAAAGCGCCTACCAATGTTGCAAGCCCCATGAACAGCGAGTAAACCATTACGGCCTTCAAACCGTCATCTTTGTATATTCGCCTGATTTGAAAAAAAGAAATAGTTCCCATAATTATGATTAATACAAAAATTTCAGCAATCATTTTTTCTTTATCTCATCTTCCTTTAAATAAAGTGGCGGACCAGACATTCCTGATGTTTTGATCCTAAAATCAACTGAAAGATATACATCCAATTCCGGGAAAATATAATCCCAATATCTCTCCAGTTTTTTCCATTGAGAAGGCTTGAACTGGCTGAAGGCCAGGCCGAAACCAAAAATATCGCAGCCTATCTCCTTTTGCGCTGATACAATGCAGTTTTCAACCTGTTTTCTGATTCTTTCATTTATGGTTTTTTGAACTATTTTTATATTATCCGGCACTGACAGATCTAGTTTGGTGTTATTGCCGTATATGGAACCGCTTCCTAATATTCTAATACTGATAACCGGTTTGTTTTCCTTCATTTCAGGTACTATCCTGGCCTCCTGGCTCTTTATGTTCACTCTTACAACTCCGTCATACCCGGGTACTTCTGCCGCAATTATTCCTTTTTTCTGCTTGCCCCTGGTCCATAGAAACCCCTCCGTTTTTTCCGAGTCAATGTAGCCTGCAAGCTTTAAATCTTTAAATAAAGCAAGTCCTGCGGTTTTAAAGCCTTCCTCACCCTCTCCTTTTTCAAAGGCTATGGCTATCCCCTGAACACCTTTACTGGATGAAGCAATCAGCAAATCGTGTATATTTGCATCAATGCCGACTCCCAACACTATCATTTCCCTCATTGCCTCCGTTGGTATCCTTTCTATGGGATAGTCCGACTTCAGCAAATCAATACCTTTTCCGCCTTTGGCAACAATAACATTGGTCCGCAGCCTGTTTTGAGGATCACGGCCAATGGAATCCAACATTATTTCCAGACCGTTTCTGGCCAGTTCCTCACCAAAAATTATTACTCTCCTGTGTCCTCTGAACAGCCTTCGCGGAAATTTCTTCTGTATGTTTTTTTCGGCATCACCGGGATCTATGCCAATTGCGGTTTCCACAACGTAGCTTTTCTTCCCCTGACCGCCCGCTCCTCCCTGTCCGCCGCTCTTGTTTCCTCCCGACGGAAGAAGTATCTGCACTGAATATTGCAGTTTTCCCCCGGGTGCCATATCATATGAGCTTGCTGTTATCAGGCCCAGATCATTTATTTCTGTCCTGTCCCAGCAGCCTGTCAGGAGAATTAGGCACAATGCAATATTTCCGGTAACCAGTAGTTTGACATACTTTTTATTTATTTTAAGCATCAATATTCACCCGCTTGATATGGAATTATTTTTTACTTCCGGGTTTGGGTTTCTGTCCATGAGGTATCCGGACATCATTCTCATCTGTTGTCAAATTAGGTCTTAAATTCATACTCCATATGGGCGCCCTTACCAAAACATCTTTCAGACCTTTAATATTAAGGGGTGCAACCGGTGAAAAATACGGAATACCAAAGGAGCGAAGATTCACAAGATGAGTGAGAATCCCTATGACTCCAAGTGTAACCCCGTACAACCCAAAGGATCCTGCTAAAAAAATCAAAGGGAATCTAAGTACTCGTATGGCATATGAAAAATTGTAACGGGGTATGGTAAATGATGCAATACCGGTGATTGACACAACTATTACCATTGGCGCCGATATAAGTCCTGCTTCCACCGCCGCCTGCCCTATGACCAGAGCTCCCACTATGCTGACGGCCTGTCCGACCGGCTTTGGCAGTCTAATCCCCGCTTCCCGCAATGCTTCAAAGGTAATTTCCATTATCAGGGCTTCAATAACTGCAGGAAACGGTGTGGGTTCCCTGTTGTCAATTATGCTCATCAGCAGCTTTGAAGGAATCATTTGCTGGTGGAAGGTGGTAACTGCCACATAGATGGATGGTGCTATTAATGCTATAAACGTGAATATCAGCCGGATTCCCCTGAGGAATGTGCTCATGGTAAATCTTTCATAATAATCCTCATTTGAATGTATCTGTCCCCAGAAAACCACAGGAACCGACAATGCAAAAGGAGTATTATCACAGAATATGGCAATCTTTCCCTCAAGCAGATTAGCAGCAATAACATCGGGCCGTTCTGTATTTTGAACTGTTGGGAAAGGGCTGAAAGGTGCATCTTCAATCAATTCTTCAATATAGCTGGATTCCATAACGCTGTCGATCTTGATACTTTCAACCCTGTTTCTGACTTCCTGTATAACCTTATCTACCGCAATTCCCTGTAAATACGCTATTGTCACTTTAGTCCGGGATATTTCCCCAATGAGGAAGGATTCCATTTTCAGTTTAGGCGTTCTTAGTCTCCTCCGGAGAAGGCTGATGTTAGTATTTATATCTTCTGTAAAGCCCTCACGGGGACCTCTGATAACAACTTCGGTAACAGGTTCGCTTATGCTTCGTCTTTCGCCCCCGCTGATCCCCAGCGACAGGACATTCACTTCACCGTCAACCAGCAGGGCGGTACTACCTTCCAATATACTCTTAACCGCTTCATCCATTGTGGAAATGCTTTTTATTTTTCCAACTGATAGTATCTGCTCCTCAACGAAATCAACTATACTGATATCAGCAGGAGAATCCACAGGATTCTGAGGATCCATCAGCTGCCTCAGGACTTCTTCATCCAGAAGCTTGGTATCTGTTATACCTTCCACATAGACTGCAAGAGCCTTTTTAAATTTTAAAATGGTGAACGGACGGATAACAATATCGGTGCAGCCCTTGAAAACCTCTCTTAAAAAAGCTTCATTCTCAGACAAGATATTGGTAAGCTCAAATTTCTGCAGCATAGCAGTATCTTCTTCCTGAAGCCTGTCATATTGTTTCTGTTTTTTTCTTCTAATGATATCTTCAACCTTCACAGGTTTTTTCACCGCATCACCTTCTTTTCAATTATATATATTATCTCTACCTCATATAATCTTATTCCGGCTGCAAAAAGATTCCTCAATATATATTTCATAAGTTATTTTTCAAAAGGATAAATTTAATTTATATGGTTAAACTTGATTGAGGAGGAGTCTTATGATTGGAAAACAAAAGGAGCATGTTTCAAGCACAGAAATATGGGCAGCCATGTTTATTTACATTACTGCCGATGCAATGACCGCCCCTATTGGAGGACAGGCAGGAAATCAATCCTGGCTTTCGATTTTAATCGCTATACTTTTAAGCCTTGGTGTGGCCTGGGTATATACTTACCTGTCGGATTCCCATTCCGGGAAATCAATTGTCGAGATAGCTGAAATGTCTTTAGGAAAATGGTTCGGTAAAATTATCGGATTTCTTTATGCGTGGTTTAGCTTTGAACTCAGCTCCTACAATCTGAAAAACAATTGGCAGATGACTTCTATTGTGGCTCTCCCCAATACGCCGGTTATTATAATTGCCATATCCGCTATGATTTTTGTGGTATGGATAACATATGGCGGCATAGAAACCATAAGCAGGCTGTCGATAATTTTCGTCCCCATACTTATAATTTATTTGGGAATCGCTTTTATACTGCTTGGCAGAGATTTTAACGTAAAAAATTTTCTTCCTATAGCAAATATTGATTGGAGAAAAGTACTCTATTCCTCCTTTCAGATCACTACATTACCTATGTCTCTCAGCGTTATATTTGTTATGATCTTCCCCAGTCTGAACAAAAAAGGACAGGCAAAGAAACCTGCTCTGGTTGCTGTTCTGACGGCAGGTATATTGATTCTCCTGTCGGATGTTTTATATGTACTTGTATTGGGACCGATTGTTCCGCAACTCACTTATCCTGGTTATACAACTTTTTCCTATATTGAGGCGGCTGACTTTTTAGACAGGGCTGAGATATTATTTTACAGTTTGTTTATATCGATTAATATCATCGAAATAAGCTTATCTCTTTATGTCTCCGCACTCTGCATCGCCAGATTTTTTGGTTTGAATAACTACAAGGTGTTATTGATACCTCTCGGCTTTTTGACAATTGAACAATCCTTATTCATTGTAAAAAATCATTCTGATCATATAAGCATAGCAGCCTACGGCTGGCCATGGTACGCCATAATTTTCCAGTTCTTAATCCCAATACTGTTAATTATAATTTCCGCTGTCAGGAAAAATCAACTTCAGGACAGTAACAGCAGTTAATTTAAAAGTAAATATCAAGATTCCTGACATTTTACACTTGGGATATTGCGATTTTCTAATACCGGCTGCTTATCTTCATCAGAATTCCCCTTTTTCAATATAAAGCATAAAGGAATTGCCAGCAGAACTATTATGACAGATATGAAATAAATATCATTTATACCCATTACAAAAGCCTTGTCCTCAAGCAAGGACTTGCTCAATTTTAATGCGGCTTCCTTTGTTACAAGGTCTGCAGCATGCTGCTTTGTCTGAAAGGTCAGCAAGGATGTAAATATACCTATCGACAGGCAGCCAATACTTTGCGCTGCCCAGTTGTTAACTGACGAACCGTTGCCAACAAGTTTTTTATCCAGTGAGGACATTCCCAGATTGGTCACCGGAGATGTGGCAAATGCTATACCTATATTTCTGAGGGTCATGCATAAAACTACATATATATGACTGCTTCCCAGAGATAAATGAGATAACAGATAGGATCCCACAGCCATTGAAATAATTCCGCCGATGACAAATATTCTGGGATCGACCCGGTTGTATAACTTGCCCACAATCAACATGCATAACGCCATGGCCAGCGATGAAGGAAGCATGATTAATCCGGCATCCAGAGCTGATAAATGTTGAGCGTTCTGCAAAAATAACGGCGTTAAAAGAGAACCTGCATAAAGGCCCATGGTTATGATACTTCTTATAATTACACTTATGGTAAAGCCTTTAAATTTAAATATTTCCAGATTTAAAATCGGATTTTTTGCGGTTATTTCCCGTATTATGAATAATACGAGAATTATTATGCCGGCTGACAGAAATAATATGGTTTTATACGAAGTCCATCCCCATTGGGCTGCTTCACTAAAAGCTGTCAATAGCAAAACACTTGCCGTCAGGCAGGTTGAGAAACCAACCAGATCAAAGCTGACAGGAGGGTTTAACTTATAGTACGGAACAGCTTTGATCACCAATAATGCAGCTATAATCCCGATAGGTACGTTCATTATGAATATTGCCTGCCAGCTGAAGTTTTGAATAAGCCAGCCGCTTATGGTAGGGCCGAATGCCGGAGCAAGCATGGCTGAGAGGCTCCAGAGGCTGATGGACATGGCCTGCTTTTTTCTGGGTATGATCTGGTAAATAATCGACATTGTGGAAGGCACTGCAAATCCGTTAAAGGCCCCCTGTAATATTCTAAATGCAATTAAAGTCTGTACATTCCATGATAATGCGCATAATAATGAGCATATGGTAAATCCGATAATGGAAATCAAATATGTTCTCTTATAACTGAATTTTTCTCCAAAATAACAGGTTATGGGAGCCATAATTCCCGTCGCAAGCATAAAACCAGTCATTGCCCATTTTACAGTATCCAGGCTGGTATTGTAATGCTCCATTAAATATGGCAGGGCAATATTAATAGTACTTGAAGCAAGTGTCATCAGAAATGCACCTGTGACCACTGCCGTCATAAATAACCCATAACCGGACTTTTTTTGTTCAATTGTTTCCATTTATTATCTCCAATCCTAATAACATATGTAAGCATAAATTATTTATTTAATTGATTATATGTCAATAATGACATATAATATAATATGCTTGAAATATTGATATGTCAATATTGACATATTCAGAAGGAGAGTTTATGAGCAAATTATCTTATGGTTTATTAAGTTTTTTATCTACCGAACCACTTACAGGATATGATTTAATGCTGAAACTCAATCACTTCTGGAGTACCACTCACAGCGCAATCTATCCCCTGCTGGCAGAACTGGAAGAAAAGAATTATGTCACATTCACGCTTATAGAACAAAACGGCAAGCCCGATAAAAAAGTTTATGAGATTACAGATAATGGAAGGTCCGTTCTGAAGGACTGGATCTCCTCTCCCACCGATGAGGCCGTTAGAAAAGATGAGATGATGTTAAAAATATATTGCATTCAGGGCTTTGATAAAGCAACCATTGATAAATTAATTGATGAAATGGAAAACAGATATAAAAAACAGCTCATAAAACACACTGAGTCCCTGGAAAAGCTGAAGTCCTCGGTCGGCAATAAATTTAACTCCTGTAATGCACAAAGATTCGGTTCTTACCTGATCCTTCAAAAAATAGTATGCGATGTGAAAATTGGAATCGAGTGGTGCAAATGGATTCGCATCTTATGCAATAAAAACGATGGGATCAACTGTCTTGACCATAACTTTCAGGATTTTTTGAAAAGCCTGGAATAGTCTTTCATGTCAGGCGTCCGTGATTAGAATTTTAGGCATTATTCACCACTCCCGAGGTTATTTTATCATGAAAATGTAAACGGAAGTTAAACTCTTTCCCATCCCAAGTGAGGAGAATATTACTGCTTCTTTCCTGATATTCTCAGATAATAGTAATAGCAGGAATAAAGACTTGGAATAGCAACCCATGCAATAAATCCCCATTTTGCAAATTCTTCAGCATCAATCAATAATCCACCAATAAGTATTATTATAACTATTGGAAATGTCAAATATCCTAACATTCTGTGTGCTATTTTCCATGTCATCTCATCACGAATTGTCCATGGCAGCCTTAATCCCATATACCTGTTAAACGGAAATTTTGGTGCGACGTTTCCCAAACCAATAATAACTACAATAACAAAAGTAAGTTCCATAATACTCTGATTATCCTTAACAAACGGTAACTCCGATGACCAATTCATGATCCCAAAACAGACAGCTACCAGTAACATCGAGAGCAGATTCATTCTTCTCATAGTCTTAACTTTGGGATTATCTGCTGATAATCCTGCAATCTTAGGCGTATAAACGTGAAATATTATCAAAAGAATAAATATTAATATTCCTACCATAGTAAGTGCTGCATTGGTGTCCGGTGCTAGGAATCCACAAATCAATGCGACTAAAGATAAAATACAAACTATTAATTCGAAAACGCTATAATTTTTATTCATAATCTGCCCTACTCCTTTTCAAAAAATGTCATAAAGTTACTTATTGCTTCTTGTAATACGGATATATTTATTGAATATATTACATACAAGCCTTTCTTTTCAGAAGATATCAACTCAGCTTCTCTCAGAATATCTAAATGCTTTGTTATGGCCGGTTTCGACATATTAAAATTTTCAGAAATTTCACCTGCACTCATATCTTTTTCTCTGAGCAATTTTAAAATTTCCCGTCTTGTCGGATCTCCCAAAGCCTTAAATACATTCGCCACGTTACGCCTCCTTTAACTCATTTAACTATTTAACTATTTAGTTAAATAGTATCATTTAATTTTACTATTGTCAAATTGATCATTATATATTGAATGGATTTAAAATTTCGCATAAAGTTCTATCTTCTCACGAAAAAAAGTTCCATATCAACCCCGAGATAAGTTGATATGGAACTTTTTTTACATCTGAATGAAAACTCGAACCTCCTTACGGAGAATTACGTATCTTATTTATTGTTCAACACTATATTCATAAAATATCACCATTTCAAAAATCTCGTCTGAAAATCCTGTTTGCTGCTGAAAGCGTCAACAATTTCTATACGGCTATCTGCCACACGGTATACCAAAAAATGCTCTCCTTGTATTAGCTTACGCAGGTTATCATCACCAAAGCGCTCGTCCGCAACGCCTAAAAACGGAAATCCTTCAAGCCGCCTTGCATAAATTACCAAATTACTACTACTTTTTCAGCTTTATTCGGAGAAAACTGCGTTATATATGCCTTGATGGATTCAAGGCTTTCAATTGCTTGTTTGGACCAATAGATGCTGTATTTCATCGGCAAAACATCGCCTCTACCTGCTCCTGAGTGTAGACATTATCAGATTTTATATCAGAAAGACCAGCGTTGATTCCAGCCTTCAAATATGCATTATACAGTGCATCTACTAAATATTCCTCATCAAACATTATTTCGTCAGGTAATTTCATAAGCATATTAATGACATCGTTCTTTGACATCGCTTTCACGCTCCTTTATCTATAGTAAAGCATATATATAAACTATTTACACGATGGTCTCACACTTTGGTCCGATATATATTTCTTTAATCAAACTTCACTGCGGCCTGAGCGGCTGCAAGCAAAATAGGCCACATTATGGTACACTCCAACTAATTGGCATCTACTTGATTTATATATTTTAAATTTTTAATAATCAAATCACATTTCCACCAGTTTTTCGCAATCGCCCATTCTTCCTGATATTCACTCCATGACCAGGTTATCGCCCATGTTCCATCCTCTCTCTGTGTTTTAATAATAAACTTACATTCATAGTCTGCAATTTCTTTATTCTCTTTATAGAATTCATCCTCTTTTGAGCTTATGAACAAAGATGGCTTACATACATATTCAATCGCCCATTTGCTTTTATCATATGTAATAATCTCTTTTATCTGCTGACTTAAGATGTCCCTAAATTCTGTCATATCAATCAGCTCATTCACATTTGCTTCTGTCAAATACTCATATAACCGAGTAAAACAGGAAACTGTATGCATTGAATCCAATGGATAATTGTCTTTAAAATATTTATAGGATTCCTTTGCCAGCTTGCATCCTAATGTATAAATCGAACTGTCTCTGTCTGCATACTTGACAATAAACCCTGCCAGACATGCCGTCGGATTATAGGATTGCTCCTGCCCTGATGTATATCTCCACCAAGGTGCATGTGGATAATCATTATTTGTTGGTATTGAATTTGCCCAAACTTTTCCGTCAAAATCTTTATCGCTGTTTAAATAACATAGTATCCCTTGAACAATCGGATGTTTACCATCTTCTATATGTAATTCTCTGAAAATTTCTGTTGCAACCCATGTTTGTACCGGGGCTGAAGCAGGATTCCAGCAATCCGGCTCTAGTGCATTCCCAAATCCCCCATCGCGGTTTTGATACATCTCCAAAGCACTCAATACATCTTCTTTACACCCATCTTCAAATAGAAATTTCCACCTCGCTATATCTAATGGTCGTGCATTTTTGTATATATATTTTTTTGCTTTTTCAAAATGCATTTTTAAAATCCCTCCGCCATCTTTTTGCAAACATATGTTCGTAATAATTATATAGTATATCCATCTTCAAATCAAGCTTCTCACAGAACCGCACGAGAAAGTCTCCTTTCATACGGCTCTTACCTTTGAATTCATAGTTCCATACCGATTTTCCAATGAGCAAATGGTTCTCTTTTCTATATGCCTATATACAGTTTCTATTCGTCAGTGCAGGACTTTGCCTATAGCTTCCTTCAGATTCCTCCGTCGCCAAGGACACCCTTGCTATTCGGCAAATGGTTCCCACTACCAAGTCCATAGAGGTCTTTCACCGTCCAGTTACTGCCCATGTTGGGCAAACTACAAAAAACAAGGGAAGCCATAAAAGCCTCCCTTGTCCTATGCTTTACAATCTTTATTTCATCTTATTTCTGACCCAGTCCTCCGCCGCCAATTGCTGCCTGAGCCGCAGCAAGTCTTGCGATGGGCACCCGGAACGGTGAGCAGCTGACATAGTTCAGGCCCGCCTTATGGCAGAATTCTATTGAGGAAGGATCTCCCCCATGTTCTCCGCATATTCCAAGCTTGATGTCAGGTCTTGTCTGTTTTCCAAGTCTGGCCGCCATCTCCACCAGTTTGCCTACGCCTGTCTGGTCAAGCCTTGCAAAAGGATCTGATTCATAGATCTTCTTGGCATAGTAATCCTCCAGGAATTTTCCCGCATCATCACGGCTGAAACCAAAGGTCATCTGAGTCAGGTCGTTTGTACCGAAGGAGAAGAATTCAGCTTCGGCAGCAATGCTGTCTGCAATCAGAGCCGCCCTTGGTATCTCAATCATGGTGCCTACCTTGTAATCCAGATTGACTCCGGCCTTCTCTATTACTTCGGCAGCAGTCTTTACAACTATGTCCTTGACATATTTCAATTCCTTGACGTCACCAACCAATGGGATCATTATTTCAGGAACCACAGACATGCCGTTCCGGTTCACATTGATTGCGGCCTCAATAACGGCTCTGGTCTGCATTTCCGCGATTTCAGGATAGGAAACCGCCAGACGGCAGCCTCTGTGCCCCATCATAGGATTGAATTCATGCAGTCCTGCTACGATACCCTTAAGATCCGCAAAATTCATACCCATCTCGTCAGCAAGTGCTTCTATATCTTCATCGGCCTGGGGCAGGAATTCATGCAGAGGAGGGTCCAGGAACCGTATGGTTACAGGATAGCCCTGCATCTCTCTGAAAAGGCCTTCAAAGTCACTTCTCTGCATGGGCAGCAGTTTGTCAAGTGCCTTTCTCCTCTGCTCCTCGGTTCTTGCCACAATCATTTCCCTCATGGCAGGAATCCTGTCGGCTTCAAAGAACATATGCTCGGTACGGCAGAGACCGATACCTTCGGCCCCGAACTTGATGGCCTGTGCCGCATCGGAAGGAGTATCGGCATTTGTCCTGACCTTCAAAGTCCTGGCTTCATCGGCCCACTGCATAAGTGTGGAAAAATCACCGGTCATTTCAGGTTCTATTGTAGGAAGTTTGTCGCCGTAGACATTTCCTGTGGATCCATCCAGTGAGATCCAGTCACCTTCGCCGTATTTCTTTCCGTCCTTGTCTATAAAATATTTCTCTTCTTCGTTGATTTTTATTTCACTGCAGCCTGCAACACAGCAGGTTCCCATACCACGGGCAACAACGGCAGCATGGGAGGTCATTCCCCCGCGTCCGGTCAAAATACCCTGTGAAACATGCATGCCTTCTATATCTTCAGGAGATGTCTCCATTCTGACAAGTATGATCTTCTTTTCCCCGCCTTTTGCCGCTTCAACAGCTTCTCCGGCTTCGAAATATACACGTCCGGTTGCGGCACCCGGTGAGGCAGGAAGACCTTTTGCAACCGGCTTTGCCGCCTTCAGCGCTTTGGGCTCGAAGTTTGGATGCAGCAGTGCATCCAGCTGCTTTGGATCAACCTTCATCAGAGCCTCGTTCTTTGTTATCATACCTTCGCCGACAAGGTCAACAGCTATTCTCAAAGCAGCTGCTGCAGTTCTCTTGCCGTTTCTGGTCTGCAGCATGAACAGTTTGCCCTTCTCAATGGTAAACTCCATGTCCTGCATGTCTCTATAATGTGATTCAAGCGTACCTGCAATTTTGACAAACTCATTGTAGGCATCTTCATTTACAAGCTTCATTTGTTCCATGGGCTGAGGCGTCCTGATGCCTGCCACAACGTCTTCACCCTGTGCATTCATGAGGAATTCCCCATATAGCTTCTTTTCCCCGGTTGACGGGTTCCTGGTAAACGCAACGCCGGTTCCGGAATCATTGCCCATGTTGCCGTATACCATTTCCTGCACATTTACTGCCGTACCCCAGTCGCCCGGAATATCATTCAGTCTCCTGTACACTATGGCACGCGGATTGTCCCATGAACGGAAAACGGCCTTAACTGCCTCCATAAGCTGAATTTTGGGATCCTGAGGGAATTCAGCGCCCTTTTCGTTCCTATATAATTCCTTGTACCTTTTTACGACTTCCTTGAGGTTTTCTGCTGATAAATCTGTGTCAAATTTTGCACCGTTTTCTTCTTTAACCGCATCGAGAATTTTTTCAAACTTTGGTTTTTCAACCTCCATAACCACATCAGAGAACATCTGAATAAATCTTCTGTAGCTGTCGTAGGCAAACCTCTCATTATTAGTGAGTTTTGCAAGTCCGTCCACAACCTGATCATTCAGACCAAGATTCAAAATAGTATCCATCATACCCGGCATGGAAGCTCTTGCTCCTGATCTTACCGATACGAGGAATGGATTTGTTGGATCACCAAAGGTTTTCCCGACAATCTGCTCCGTTTTTGTCAGCATCTGATAGATTTCAGCTTCTATCTCAGGTGCTATTACCTTTCCGTCGTTGTAGTATCTTGTACATGCTTCAGTAGTTACTGTGAATCCTCTGGGAACAGGAAGACCCAAGCCGGTCATTTCAGCCAGGTTTGCTCCCTTGCCTCCCAGAAGGTTTCTCATCGATGCATTTCCTTCACTAAAAAGATAAACGTACTTTGACATTTAAAACCCTCCTGTACAAACTAGAATTAGATATATAAACAAAATTGCATCACAGGAACTGTTGGTTCCAGGCAATTCAGCTTTCAAATAGTGTCTGTTCCGGATAGCCCAAATACTTTAATACAGTAATTTCTGCGTTGGAAGAAAACAATTGCAGCAAATGAAATGAATTTGTTAATTACTTAACTTTCTATATAGGCAATTAATGCAGGCATAGTTATTATGCCTGCATCAGTTTATTAAAATTCAAATTTCCCGTTGAAGTATGCGTTTAATTCATCAATTTTTATCCTTACCTGCTGCATGGTATCCCTGTCCCTTATTGTAACACTCTTATCTTCAAGGGAATCAAAGTCAAAGGTAATACAGTACGGAGTTCCGATTTCGTCCTGCCTTCTGTATCTCTTGCCGATACTGCCGGTCTCATCGTACTCACAGACATAATTTTTTGTCAGCATCTGATAAACCTTATCGGCCTCTTCCCCAAGTTTCTTGGAAAGCGGAAGAATAGCAATCTTAACAGGTGCCAGAGCTGGATGAAATCTCAAGACTGTTCTTACATCACCTTCAGCCACTTCTTCTTCATCGTATGCCTCACACAGGAATGCCAGTGTGACTCTGTCGGCACCCAGAGAAGGTTCAATACAATATGGTACGTATTTTTCATTGGTTGCCGGGTCAAAATATGATAAATCATCCTTTGAGTGGAGCATATGCTGTTTCAGGTCGTAATCGGTCCTGTCGGCTATACCCCACAATTCCCCCCAGCCGAACGGGAACATGAATTCTATGTCGGTAGTCGCATTGCTGTAATGTGACAACTCTTCCTTTTCATGATCACGTAGCTTTAATGACTCGGGTTTCATGTTGAGAGCCAGCAGCCATTTATAACAGAAATCCTTCCAGTAATTGAACCATTCAAGATCCTTACCGGGCTCACAGAAAAATTCAAGCTCCATCTGCTCAAATTCACGTGTCCTGAAGGTAAAATTCCCGGGTGTTATTTCATTTCTGAAAGACTTTCCTATTTGTCCGATACCAAAGGGTATTTTCCTTCTGGTAGTTCTTTGAACATTCTTAAAGTTAACAAATATTCCCTGGGCTGTTTCAGGCCTCAAGAATATCTCAGCCTTGGAATCCTCTGTAACACCCTGGAAGGTTTTGAACATAAGGTTGAATTTTCTTATATCGGTAAAGTTGGCTGAGTCACAATTAGGGCATTTTACTCCCCTGTCCTTTATGTATTGCATCAGCTCCTCATTTTTTAAACCGTCAACTTTGAATTCTATATTATTTTCCTTGTTCCAGTCCTCGATAAGTTTATCTGCTCTGTGGCGGGTTTTACAATCCTTACAGTCGATCAGAGGGTCGCTGAAACCTCCAACGTGTCCCGAAGCCACCCAAACCTGCGGATTCATAAGTATTGCACAGTCAACTCCTACATTATAGGTGCTCTCCTGAATAAATTTACGCCACCAGGCTTTTTTTACGTTGTTTTTCAGTTCAACTCCAAGCGGACCGTAATCCCATGCATTTGCCAATCCGCCGTATATATCTGAACCCGGATAAACAAAACCTCTGTTTTTGGACAAAGAAACTATTTTTTCCATTGTTTTTTCAACTGCCACTGTTAATACCTCCTATATATGTTGGAAAACCCGTTTCCGGATTTTCTTATGCGAAGAGTAAAAAGTCTTTAATTTTGCTGAACCGGTCTGCGCATTTCCTTATTTTATGACATTCTTGGTTCTTACATAGGTTATTTTGTCTTCTGCTATTTCATGAATAGCAACAGTTACTTCCTTGTCGGAATTTACCTTTGTAAGCTTATTTGCTCCATCCACCAGCTGTCTTGCCCTCTTTGCCGTCTCAACTACCAAAGTGTATCTGCTGTCAACTTTTTTCATCAATTCATTGATTGAAGGGTAAATCATAAAATACCTCCCATTACTTTATTAAGCTATTTAAAAATTCTATATTGCGGGATGGCTTTAAACGCTCGGCATCCAAAACCTTTTCTATATTCAAAACAGCGTCGTCCACACTGTCATTTAGAACCAGATAATCATACTTGGCAACATATTTTAATTCATTTGCTGCCTGTTCCAATCTCTTTTCAATAATATCCCAGCATTCGGTAGCTCTGCTTTCAATTCTTCTTCTCAATTCCTCAAGTGAAGGCGGAACTATGAAAACCAGTACGCATTCGGGATATTTCTGCTTGATTTCGAGAGCTCCCTCAACCGTTATTTCCAGGATTACATCGGTCCCGGCCTCTATACAGCTGTCAACAAATGCCTTTGGGGTTCCGTAATAATTGTCGCAGTATTTATCCCATTCTATAAGGGCATCCTTCTCAAGCATGTCAAGGAACTGGCCTTCAGATACAAAAAAATAGTTTTGACCCTCAACTTCTCCTTCACGCGGCTTTCTGGTGGTTGCAGAAACCGAATATCTGACATTATCCCTTTCAGCCAGCAATTTTTTGCATACCGTACCCTTACCAGTACCGGAGGGCCCGGATATTACCACTAACAGACCTCTTTGCTGCATTCCTTCCTCCATAAATATCTTATTGGCAAATATTATTCTTCATCGGAATCTACTTCGGGCTCGGTCACATCAACGTCTTTTGCATTGAGTCTGTGAGCCACTGTTTCAGGCTGAACTGCCGACAGAATAATGTGGTCGCTATCGGTAATAATAACCGCCCTGGTCCTTCTGCCGTAGGTGGCATCAATCAGCATACCCCTGTCTCTGGCCTCCTGGATGATTCTTTTTATTGGAGCTGATTCAGGACTGACTATGGCAACAAGTCTGTTCGCTGAAACAATATTTCCAAATCCAATATTAATAAGCTTCATATATTTCCTCCTGGTTAATTTTAATAATGCCTTATTCTATGTTCTGAATTTGCTCTCTGATTTTCTCTGTTTCACTTTTCAATTCCAATACGTTTTTTGTTATAACGATATCATTTGATTTTGACCCTATAGTATTGATTTCCCGGTTTATTTCCTGGACCAGAAAATCCAGCTTCCGTCCTACGGGCTGTTTTTTTATGCTGAGTATATCCCTGAGCTGGAGCAGGTGGCTTCCCAATCTGACAAGCTCCTCGTCAATACCGCACCTGTCTGCAAATATGGCTACTTCCATGGCCAATCTGTTTTCATCAACGGTTTGCTGATTTAACAGCTCTTTTATTCTGTTTTCCAGCTTTTGTTTATATTCTATGACAACTTCCGGACTTCTATTTGTTATTTGAGAAATAATATTTTCCATGTAGTCGGCTTTTTGAAGCAAACTCATCCGCAGCTCATTTCCCTCTTTTTCACGCATTTGAACAAGTGAATCAACAGCAGCTTCCAGAGCTTTATTCAGGATGCCCCACAACTGCTCTTCATCATCTTCGGTCTTCTCAATACGCAGCACATCGGGAAATCTGGATACCAGTGATACACTTATATCGTCCTTCAGGCCGTATTTATCCTTAAGGCTTTCCACTGCTTGTATGTATGCACCTGCCAGAGCCTCGTCAAGCATGACGTTTTTTGAATCCTCGGAACGGTCCTCAAAAGATATGAAAATATCAACTTTGCCTCTGAAAATACTTTTTGAAACTACTTCCCTTACACGTTCCTCAAGATAAGCAATCTGTCTTGGTAATTTTATATAAAAATCTATATAACGGTGATTGACACTTTTTATTTCTACTGTGAACTCTTTACCGCTTTCATTATAGTTTCCTCTTCCGAACCCAGTCATGCTTCTAACCATAATTTCCTCCAAAAATCCGCCATGCTACTCAATCTATTTACGTCCAAATCTTGCTAACAGTAATAATCACTAGTATTATAACACAATTTCATATTATTTAAAGAATAATTTACTACTTTTCTTATATTTTATCAATTTTTCTTCAATTTCCTTCCGATATTAAGTTCTTACTCTAAATTATTACCAAATTTATAAAATTAATGCTCACACTGTCTTATCAAGGATTTATATAAAAATCCGGGTTCACTGACTACTGCCATGCTTTCCTTAACATTAAAAAAATGAGGGTCTCCCCCCATTTAATTTTCCTCTCCCGAGCAAATCTATTGCATTTTTAATACATTATCAATAGCCTGCTGAACGCGTGACTTATCAAAAGGTTTCACAATAAAGTCCTTTGCACCCATTTTTATAGCATCTATTACCATTGATTGCTGCCCCATTGCCGATACCATGATTATTTTAGTCTTGGGTGACACGCTTAATATTTCCTGGATTGCCATTATCCCATCCATTTCAGGCATTGTTATATCCAATGTCATTATATCCGGCAATAATTTTTTAGCCTGGGCAATCGCTTCATGCCCGTTAGCTCCCTCACCAACCACAACATAATTTGTGTTTTCCTCAATCATCCTTTTGATTAGCGTTCTCATGAAAACAGCATCATCAACAACTACAAATTTAAGTTCTTCCATTAGACACATCTCCCAATTCATACATCATTAGTGATAAAGCAACCATCCCGGCAGTTTCGGTACGCAGAATCCTTGGGCCAAGTGTTATTTTACGTATTCCTGCGGTTTCTGCAAGTTCTACCTCCTGTTCGGTGAACCCGCCCTCCGGGCCTATAAAAATAGCTGCGCTTTTAATACTGGAACCGGTTGCTGCTATTGCTTTAAATCCGGCAGCACTTTCCTTTTCATAAGGTATTATGGATAACTCCCTATTTGCAGCCATATGGACGGCCTGGGAAAATTTAACAGGCATCCCTATCACCGGAACAATTCCCCTGTTGCACTGTTTTGCGGCTTCCATGGCAATTTTCTGCCATCTGGAGACTTTGGCATTTGCATCCTTATCAGTATTGATTTTAGCTATGCTTCTGTCTGTTATCACCGGCACTATTTCAGAAACTCCGAGTTCTATGCCTTTCTGGACAATGAACTCCATTTTGTCGGCCTTTGGAAGCCCCTGAAAAAGTGTTACCTTCAACGCGGGTTCAGTCACATTTTGAACACTGTCTATAATATCGGAAATGATACAGTCATTGCTGATTTCAGCTATAACAGCGTTGTAATCAATGCCGTCACAGCATACCGTAATGGCATCACCCTTTATTGCTCTCAATACCTTTTTAAGATGTTGATAATCCTCACCGGTTATTCTAATTTTGTTATCTTCGATCTGAGTCTTATTTACAAAGTATCTGGACATCTGAATACCATTGCCACCCATTCACCCATTTCAAGGTCGTCTATGAAGGACATGCCGTTTTTCAAGCAGGCATCAATGACGTCCTGTTTTCTTTCTTTGATTATACCCGAAGTTATAAACAAAGAGTTCTTTTTTAAATAATAAGGTATAAGTGAGGACAAGTCAATAATTACATTAGCAATGATGTTGGCCACTATTATATCAAATTTTTCATCTCCGGCCTTCAAATCGGACAGGACAGCCTGAAAAGCCTTTATTTTACCGGCTTCTCCATTTATTTCAATATTTTCCTTAGCCACCCTTACCGCAACTTCATCGATATCAATAGCTTCTATTTTTTTTGCGCCCAGCTTTGAAGCAATAATGGATAAAATTCCGGTGCCGCAGCCCACGTCCAGAACATCATGATTTGTACTCATATACTTATCCAGCAGAATGGAGCACATCTGTGTTGTCTCATGGGTACCTGTTCCGAATGCCATCCCGGGGTCCATCTCAACAATTATGTCATTTTCTTCAGCCCTATATTCTTCCCAGGTAGGCTTTATCACAATCCTGTCAGTCAGCCTGAAGGGCTTGTAGTACTTTTTCCAGGCTGTGGACCAGTCTTCATCATCCACTTCACCATAGCCCTCAAGGCCTTTACCCGTGTCAAGAAATTGGGAGATATTCATCAAACCGTCATTTATCTGCTTCAGGAGGTCATTTATATCCAACCCGTTTTGAAAATAGGCCGAAATTATTACATCCTCGCCCAGGGCCTCAAGGAAATCGTCATCGGCATAATCCAAAGTACCGGGTTTTTCTATTTCCTTTCGTATATCAAACGGATCCTTTATGGCAACTCCGCCGGCACCCATCGTTGTCAGCATTTCAGCTACCGCATCGCTGGCCTCATCGGTGGTGCTGATCCGTATTTCATACCATTTCATATAAATTTTATCCTCCGTATTTTTATTTAAAAGCATCCTTCATCTTGTCAAAAAACCCTTTTCTCTGTTCGTGGACCTCATCGCCTCCAAGCTCGGCAAACTCCCTGAGTATTGCCTTCTGCTTCTCATTCAGCTTCTTTGGAACATCAATATTTACCTTTACATACTGGTCTCCCCGTCCGTTTCCTCTCAGGAAGGGTATTCCCTTGCTTTTCAGTCTGAACACCGAGCCTGTTTGCGTTCCTTCGGGTACGGTATATTTTACTTTTCCGTCCAGGGTAGGTACTTCAAGCTCAGCTCCCAGAGCCGCCTGGGTAAAGGTTATAGGTACTTCGCAAATAACATCGTTTCCCTGGCGTTTGAACAAAGGATGGGGCTTAACCCTGATATTCAGGAACAAATCTCCGTTGGGTCCGCCCTTCGAACCCGGATCACCTTCCCCGCGCAGTGATATGGTCTGCCCGTCATCAATTCCCGCCGGTACGTTTATTTTAAGTTTAACACTATTTCTGAGTTTACCCTTTCCGTTACACGCAGGGCACGGATCGGTAATAATCTTTCCTTCACCCTTACACACGTCACAGGTCTTTGAATTGATGAACTGCCCGAACGGTGTGTTTTGCTTGATCTGAACCTGGCCGGTCCCGTTGCAATGCTGACAGGTGCTGGCATGTGTACCCGGTTTTGCACCGGTTCCGGTACACTTTGAGCAGACTTCCATTCTGCTTATGTTTATTTCACGCTCAATACCAAAGGCGGCTTCCTCAAAAGAAATCTCCATGGCGTATTTGATGTCGGCTCCCTTCTGGGGACCCCTTCTGGTACGTGACCTGCTTCCTCCGAAGCCTGAACCGCCGAAGAAGGTTTCAAATATATCGCCTATTCCGCCGAAATCAAAGTCGGAGAAGCCGCCGGCTCCGCCTCCGAAGCCATTGGGGTCGGTACCTGCATGGCCGAACTGGTCATACCTGCTTCTCTTTTCAGGATTGCTCAACACCTCATAAGCTTCATTTGCCTCTTTGAATTTGGCTTCTGCTTCTTTATTCCCCGGATTTACATCAGGGTGATATTGTTTTGCTAAATTTCTGTATGCTTTTTTTAGATCGGCATCGGTTGCATTTTTTTGTACTCCTAATACCTCATAATAATCTCTTTTTTCTGACATCCGATTCAACTCCCGTCTCAAGCTGTTAAGCCAGCCATAGATGAAACATTTATCTTTCTGAACAATGAATTCAATTAATTATTTCCCCATCTCAAAACAAGCCAGAGCCGGTTTTCAGCTTTGGCTTATAAAAAATCATATTGAACTGACTCTCATATTATTTATTTTTAAAGGGGCCTTAACTGCTCAAAGCCCCTTTTATTATTATATAATTATTTGTCGTCGTCAACTACTTTATAGTCTGCATCAACAACATTATCATCATTTCCTGCACCCGGCGCATCCTGCTGTCCGCCGAAACCAGCTGCATTCGGGTCGGCCCCGGGCTGTCCGCCTGCCTGCTGATAGATTTTTGCAGATACATCGTAGAAAGCCTGCTGCAGTTCCTCGGTAGCCTTCTTGATGGCCTCCAAATCTGTTCCCTTTAATGTATCCTTAACCTTGTTCACACCGGCTTCGATCTTTGACTTGTCCTCTGCTGTAACCTTGTCGCCGAGATCCTTCAGGGATTTTTCAGACTGGTATACCAGGGAGTCTGCATTATTTCTTATATCTATTTCCTCTTTACGCTTCTTGTCTTCTGCGGCAAACTTTTCAGCTTCCTTGACAGCCTTGTCAATATCGGAGTCAGAAAGGTTTGTTGAAGCAGTGATTGTGATCTTCTGTTCATTACCTGTTCCAAGGTCCTTTGCAGATACGTGTACGATACCGTTTGCATCTATATCAAAAGTAACTTCTATCTGTGGAACTCCCCTTGGAGCTGAAGGTATTCCCGTGAGCTGGAATCTTCCCAGAGTCTTGTTGTATTGGGCCATTTCTCTTTCACCCTGGAGGACATGGATTTCAACACTTGTCTGTCCGTCGGCGGCAGTTGAGAATATCTGGCTCTTCTTTGTAGGAATGGTAGTGTTTCTCTCAATTAATTTTGTAAATACTCCTCCCAGAGTTTCAAGACCCAGTGACAGCGGAGTAACGTCCAGCAGAAGCAGACCTGTTACGTCTCCTGTGAGAACTCCGGCCTGTATTGCTGCACCTACCGCAACACATTCATCAGGATTTATGCCCTTGAAGGGTTCCTTGCCAAGATACTTTTTAACTGCTTCCTGGACAGCCGGAATTCTTGTTGAACCACCGACCAATAAAATCTTGTCTATTTTATCGGGTGATAGTCCTGCATCCTGCATGGCCTGTCTTGTAGGTCCCATTGTCTTCTCAACCAAATCTGCTGTTATTTCATCGAATTTAGCTCTTGTCAGTGTAACATCCAGGTGCTTTGGTCCTGATGCATCAGCTGTTATGAACGGCAGGTTGATATTTGAAGAAGTAACACCGGAAAGCTCGATTTTAGCTTTTTCAGCCGCTTCCTTCAATCTCTGCATTGCCATTTTGTCGCCTCTTAAATCTATTCCGTTTTCTCTCCTGAATTCGTCGGCGAGGAAATCTATGACTCTCTGGTCAAAGTCATCTCCGCCAAGTCTGTTGTTACCGTTTGTGGCAAGAACCTCGAATACCCCGTCACCAATTTCAAGGATTGATACGTCGAAAGTACCTCCGCCAAGGTCATAAACCATTATCTTCTGGTCATGCTCTTTGTCCAGACCATAGGCAAGAGCCGCCGCTGTTGGTTCGTTTATTATTCTAAGTACTTCCAAACCTGCAATTTTACCTGCATCCTTGGTTGCCTGTCTCTGAGCATCACTGAAATATGCAGGAACGGTTATTACGGCTTGAGACACAGTTTCACCCAGGTATGCTTCAGCATCGGCCTTTAACTTTTGAAGTACCATTGCAGATATTTCCTGCGGTGAATATTTTTTATCATCTATAGGGACCTTTCTATCGGTACCCATATCTCTCTTTATAGAAATTATTGTTCTTTCAGGGTTGGTAATGGACTGTCTCTTTGCAACCTGTCCTATCATTCGCTCTCCTGTTTTTGAGAAGGCAACAACAGAAGGAGTTGTTCTATTACCTTCGGGATTTGCTATAACAACAGGCTCGCCGCCTTCCATAACCGCCACACATGAATTTGTGGTACCTAAATCTATACCAATTACTTTTGCCATAAAAAAGCCTCCTTAATATGTTTTTACATTAAACTGTTTATCAGTAATTTACAAAATTAGTTTGCAACCTTAACCACGCTATGTCTTACTACTTTGCCCTTCATAGTATAACCCTTTTGGAATTCCTCAATAACCACACTATCTCCGAATGCATCATCGTCAACATGCATTACGGCATTATGAAGTTCAGGATCAAAGGGATTATTTACCGCTGCTATGGGTTCGACACCCATTTTTTCCAGGCAGTCCTTAAGCTGTCTCATTACCAGCTCCACCCCCTCTTTCATGGGGTTGTCATCCACTTCCTGGACGGCCTTCAAAGCTCTCTCCAGATTGTCAACCACCGGCAAAAATGCACTTACCGTATCAATTGCAGCATCCAGACTCAAAGCCTCTTTTTCCTTTATTGTCCGCTTTTTATAATTATCAAACTCAGCAGCAGTACGCTGAACCATATTCATATATTCTTCACACTGGCGGGTCTTTTCCTCAAGCTTGTTCTTTAGCTCCTCAATTTCCTTGTTTGCTTCATTAGTCTCTTCGCCATTGCCTTCTGCCCCGACTTCGGCATTTACCGCTGTGTCGTTTTCCTCAACCATGTTTACCTCATCATTGGCAGCTTTGGAATTTTTGTCTTTTTTCATTGCTAAAAAATAACCTCCTTATTTTTTATAGCTATCCATCACCCAGAAGTTTTAAAATCTCCTGATTAATTTTATTTCTTATATAATTCAATGATGAAACCACCTTTGAATATTCCATCCTCGTGGGCCCTATAATGCCTATGGACCCAATTACATAATCGTCTATACTATATGAGGCTGTGACAATACTGCAATCCTTAATTCCCTGTATAACATTTTCATTTCCTATCTGAATAACTATTTCATTGTTATTGCCATGTGTATTGAGAAGTTCGGACATCAGCTTCTTTTCGTCCAAAAGGCTTAAAAATTCCTTGGCCTTCTGAACTTCCTTAAATTCCGGGAAATTTAAAATGTTTGTTGTTCCCTCCAGATAAATTTCAGGCCTGTCAATGAGCTTTATCAGGTCTTCAATACCGTCAAGTATGGGTCTCATTAAATCATAAGGCAGCGAAGTGAGCTGCTCGGCCTCGCCGTTGAGAAAATTAGTTTTCAGCATTTCCAGAGTATAACCCTTTAGCTTGTCATTAAGCATATTTGATACCTGTATGATAACGTCCGGGGTTATTTTTTCAGGAACCCTGATAAGATTGTTGCGAACTATGTTTGAATCTGTAACAACTATGACAAGTGCTTTGCCGGGCTCTATAGGAACAACCTGGACAGCTTTCAGAACACTTCTTTTTATATGGGGTGTCACTGCCATGGAAGTATACTTTGTAAATTGAGACATTACAACAGAAGCATTCCTGATCAACTGACTCAATTCATTTATTCTGATGTCCATGGCATTCCTGATGTTTTCTATGTCACTTTCAGACAGATCATTTATTTTCATAAGCTGATCCACATACAATCTATAGCCTTTGTCCGACGGAACTCTTCCCGCCGAGGTATGGGGCTGTTCCAGGAAGCCCATATCTTCCAGATCAGCCATTTCATTTCTGATGGTTGCAGAGCTGAGACCCAGTTCATGCTTTTTGGCAATAGTTCTGGAACCTACCGGCTCTGCGGTACTTATATAATCATCTATAATAGCTTGAAGTATCTTTAGTTTTCTATCGTCAAGAAGCATGTTTACCTCCGTTCCCAGGCAACTATCCTCATACGGTTCCCGTCACCTGCGTTTAAAATAAATCTGTTTTAATTCCTTTTTGTTAGCACTCTTTTGTGTTGAGTGCTAACATATACTTAAAATAACATTAGCATTTTTGTTTGTCAAGTAGTTTATGATAAAAATTTCCCTTCGCAGGTTTAATATTTTTAACATGAAAACCCTGCTCCACTTCCCTGGTGGAGCAGGGTTTTTTTCTCATTTTTACCTGGAAACTCTGTTACTGCACCCCGCCGTCCTGGAAGCCGCCAAACTGCGGAGGAGGTTCGGGCAGTGTATATCTTCCGGTCTTCTCACGGTATACTTCAAAATAGTAAACCATAAGAATAAACTCAGCTAATCCCGATATTACAGGAGCAACAATATTTCCGATAACAGGAATCAAACCGATTACACTTCCAAGAATGAAGCCTGCAACGCTTCCTCCGAAGGTAACCAGCAGTGTGATTCCAAGTATAGGCCAGAAGCTGCCTTTTACAGTTCTGAAGGAATTTTTCAGTCCTTGAATAATATCGCTGTCTTCAACACATACCGCCGGGAACCACAAATTCAAATAATTGAACAAGACTGCAACTCCCACAAAGAATGCAAGTACGAATAAGACTATCAGTAATACGCCCAGTCCGGTTGAAACCGAAGAAACCACTCCTCCGATAACCACAAGTATCAGTAATACTACTCCGAGACCAATTGCAAAAGCGATATTCAGCAGACCGAACAATACGAATCTGCCTATGTATTTGGACATACATCCGGTAAAGTTGTTGAGCTTTGCATTTCCTGTTTCATAATGCAGGTTTATAAGTCCGTAGGTAGCAGGCCTCACAAGTATCATCAATACAAAGGAGAGCAAACCTGAAATAATTGAACTTGCAATAAATGTACTCAGATTCAATCCTGCGAATAAATCACCATAGTTCGGTATTCCTCCCCCATAAGCATTATTTTCAATCATGCGCCTGAGATTTTCAGCGATTGCACCGCTGTTGGCCACGATCCCAAGACTTCCGACACCTGAAATCAAAGCCGGTATTGCCAATGAAATCAGTAAAGGCAGGGTGAGCAGGAAGTTCTTGAAAGTAAATTTAAAAGCGTTTTCGAGATGTCTCATATACTAACCTCCATAGTTTTTAATTTTGATAATAACTTTTACAAGTTATCATTAATATATGCATTGACAAGACTGTTATAGCCTGCCATAACATGCTGGGTAGTCGCATTTGCCGCTGAATTCAGTTCACCCTGGTCAATAATCCTGACCGGTAGAACTTTTATGGAGGTTCCGGTAATAAAAGCAGCATCAAAATTTTTCAGGGAATCCAGTCCAATCAATGTTTCAATCACTTCATATCCTAATTTTCTGCAGACATCAACAACATATTGACGTGTTATACCTATAAGCACGAAATCCTCAGGAGCCGTATATATCTTTTCACCTTTTACAAAAAACACATTTGATTTTCCACCCTCCGTTATCCTGCCTTCCTCATTTACCAGCAGGGCTTCAAAGGCCTTCTTTTCCATTACGGTACGCTGTAATTCTTCCTTATAGCCTGCGTGGATCATCTTGACATTGGGATTTTTCCTCTTAAGGCTGATGGTGCAGCAAGCCACCCCGTTATTATATTCATCGGGGGATGGATAATAGAACTTGTTTATAAAAAATAATATATTCTGCTCTTCTTTATCTTGAAGTACAATTATTTTTACATTGCACTCGGTAAGGCCGTTTTGCTCACAAACAACCTTTATTTGATTCTTAATATCTTTTTTTGAAGAATTCAGTTCATATTTCAGTTTTGCCATGGAGCCCTTAAGTCTCGCAAAATGATCTTCAAAAAACAAAGGAACTCCATTTATGATCCTTATTACCTCATAAAAAGCCGTATATTTATCACCGGAGTATGAGTCAAGCTTTTCAGAAGGTACGGCCTCACCATTTATTATACATATTTTACCGATATTTTCTTCAAAATTCATTTTAAATTCCCCTTTTTTAGTCAATTGAACTGCTTTTAAAGCTGGGAACAACATAATTAATTGTAAATAGATATACTTTTTTTGTCAATTAATAAAAATTTCAGTAATTAACGCGTTGTGCTAATTTAAATTTTGTTTTTCTTGCCAGGTAATTTAAGTAGTTCAACTGGTACGCGAGGACAACTTCATGAAATAGGATGCACAGTTAAAAAATAATTGCGATAAGCGATACAATTTTCGTAATTTTTTTGGTGCGTCCCTATTTTATGAAGTTAGTACGGAAGTTACCAGTTGATATAAAAATTAACGGGTAAAACAAAATTTAAATTAATTGGCACAACGGTTACTTCAATCAATTTCGTCAAGAGAAAGGTTAAAGCTTGGAACAAACCTATCCATAAAGTATTTTACTTCCTCCAGTTCAATCTCGGCAATTGTGTTCAAAATGGTCTCACTTGCCTTTTTAAATTCATTATTACCCGCTTTCACCTCTTCAATGCATTTTATGTATGCCGCAATCCGGTCTGCCGCTTTTACAAGCTTCCAGCATTCCATATCATCAGGATTTTTGAAAAAAAGCGAATAGTATTCGTCAGCCATTTCCTCCGGAAGCATTGATATGATTTTTTCTTTGGATATATCCTCAATATCCTTGTAAATCCTGCTGATCTGAGGGTTGTAGTACTTTATGGGAGTAGGCATATCACCGGTTATTATTTCATTGCAGTCGTGAAACATTGCAAGAATGGCGACTCTTTCCGGGTTTATCTCACCGTTGTAATATGTATTTCTGATAACAGCCAGCCCGTGGGCGATAATGGCTACCTGTAGACTGTGCTCCTGAATGTTTTCCGTATAAGTATTCCTCATAAGGCCCCATCTGTTTATATATTTCATTCTCGACAGGAACGCAAAAAAATGAAAATTTTCCTTATCCATAATAAACTCCTTTAAAACGTTAGTTTTTCTATGGAGAATGCTGAAAATGAAAGGTATTTAATTTTCAGCATTCCATTTACATCCAGTAAATTTCTTCAAAACAGCTCTGCGCAAAAGAGTCGGTCATACCTGCAATAAAATCTATAACCTTTTGGGCATCGCTTTCATTCTCGTCATAGCATTTATCCGCTATAAAGTTGTAAAACATCCGGTACACTTTTATATCACTGGACTGCAGCTTTTCAATATCCGGAACACTTTGCAGAAGGTTGTCAAACAAGCCTTCAAGGGTATTTTCCGCTATTTTTTCATATCTGGTTATCTTATCGGCCTTATATATGAGCCTGACATTTTCGTTAATAAGCTTTTTAAGCGCCTCTCCCTTGGAAGGACTGAGCTGTATGCAGTCTTTACCGTAACTGTTTTCTACCAGGTCACACACAAGTGTATTTATAATCTCTCCGTTACTGTGCCCCAGTTCATTTCTGATGTCTCCGGGAATGTCCTGCATATCCATCAGTTTAACCCTTACAGCATCCTCAATATCCCTGCCCACATAGGCAATTTTATCTACAAGCCGGACAACACAAGCCTCAAGTGTGAAGGGCAGCGCACCGCGGTTCTGTATATTATGCAGTGCTTCAGGGGTTTTATCCAGATCCCGTGTCAGAATATATTCATTATAATTTTCTCCGCAGTGTGAAACAATTCCGTCCTTTACTTCAAATGTCAGGTTAAGCCCGCAATAATCATTTATTTTCTCTTTCGATATGCGTGTAGCAAGCTTTTCAACCACTCTTAAGCTGTGCAGTTCATGTTGGAAGCCCATTGAACTGTCGATTTTTTTCATGCATTTATTAAGAACTCGCTCGCCGCTGTGGCCAAAAGGTGCATGGCCCAAATCATGGCCCAATGCGATGGCGTAAGTCAGATCCTGATTCAGGTTTAGAGTTCTCGCTATCGTAACGGCAATGGACCCCACGTTTAAAACGTGCTCCATCCGTGTGCAGATATGATCATTTTTTGCATTAAAAAAAACCTGGGTTTTATGCCTGAGTCTTCTGAATTCCATAGAATATAGAATCCTGTTCCCGTCCCTTTCATAATCTGTTCTGATAGGACATTTTTCCTCAGGGACAAGCCTCCCAAAAGAATTTATACTCCTTGCGGCAAAGGGACTCAGCATATCTTCCTGCTGTTCTCTCAGTTTTCTCCATTCCATTAATACACCTCCCGGGACTTCCCGGACAAGAACAAAATCGTATCAAGATTTATTCTTTTCCGGACATAAAAAGGCTGACATTTTAACTATAATATACCATAGCAAAACATCAGCCGCAACCTGATGACCTGTTTGAATTCAGATGTTACAAACCTCCGGTGTCCAGGTCTTTTAATATTGTGTTTTTCTTGATCTGCCGCTGCAGAACATAGCTATTCCGCCTGCAATCAAAGCAATGGGAATAAATATCTCAGGTCTGATAATTGACGTTACCCTGCTGAACAGCATGCAGACCATAAAAAATGCCGCAGTTCCCCCGATTATCAGACTCGCAATAAGCAAGCCTTTTTCCCTACGAGAAAAAATATGCATTTGAAACAGGCCGACTGCAACAGAAAGAATGTATACCGGCCAGGTATATGCTGCAAAATGCCAATTCGTTGCAACTTCAAACATAAATAACAAACCTATTGTGGTAATTATTCCGCCTGGAACCAGCAAGCCCGGTTTTGAACCTGTCAGGAAGAAAGCAAACTCAAAGGAAAGGCCCACAAGTAAAACAAAAAATACCCAAAAATCCTGTGTATTAAACTCAAATAATTTGATTCCAAACAATACCCTTAGCAGCAATACAATAACACCTGCTGCTATAAGCAGTAACCCTGCAAAACTTGTATTTCTTTTCATAAACAATTCCTCCATAAACCGCGGCTTTAATAAATTTCGTACAACTATTATACAGAGTATCCAATAAATTTGTCTGAAAAATTATGAATTAACCTCCCTTTTTATGCAAATAATAAAATTGCTAATTTTATACAATTGTTAAGGAGCATTCTTTTGAAAAAACTTAGTACGAAAGTGAAAATATTTATAAGTCTTGGCACTTTATTTATAAATCTTTATTGTTTTTTTATATTGGCCAATAATTACAATATCATTTATTATCCAACAGCACAAAGGGCCAATCTCATACAGCTACTGGACAGGGCTTCACTTACCGGGGCTGATTACGCACAGCTGCTGAGGCAAACTGGTCTGGGACGGCCTGCTGTCGATGACCTGTTAAGGCAAAGTGACGGGAAAGCAGAAATTATTGCTTTCCAGCAAAGCTATTATACAAAGAATCAGTTATTTACCGAGAAATTAAACCTGTTCACCAGCCAGGAAACACTTGTTGCAAACAGCCTGAACAAGTCCGATAACTTTGGGCTTGCACCCTTGAGAAATGGTGATATTCTTATTACAAAATCAACACAGACACTCTTTTGGAGGCACGGGCACTGCGGTATTGTTACAGACGCTGAAAAGGGTATAACTTTGGAGTCTCTGGAGCCGGGAACCATCAGCATGAAACAGGATATATCCAAATGGCGGTACTATCCCACTTTAAAAGTCCTGAGGCTAAAAAATGCTGACGAAAAAGTAATTGAGAATATAGTGAAATACTCCGAAAGCAGCCTGACAGGCTTAAAATACAGTATTTTTGCTTCAAAATACCAAAACGGCATAATCCCTAAAAGTGCAAACTGCTCCCAATTAATATGGCAGGCCTTTAACAGCTGCGGCTACAATCTGGACAGTAACAGGGGAATACTTGTTACGCCGGAAGACATAGCAAAAAGCCCCTTACTTGAAATAGTACAAATAAAAGGCTTTGATCCTGAAAAGTCCTGGTAGGTGCAGCTATGCTACAAACGAACTTACAACCAGTGTTAAGATTGAAGCCGTCATTGCAATATAATCCCTTCCGCTGAAATTATATTTTTTATAGCCGCTGTTCTTCTGCCTAACGTTAAATCCCCTGAGCTCGGCTGATATGGCACTCCCTTCAATCCTTTTGACCGACGAGATCAAAAGGGGCACGCATAAGGGCAGTACCAGCTTTAATTTTTTCAGGGGGTTCTTTGTATCAAATTCAACCCCTCTGGCGGTCTGTGCTTCAATAATACCGTTCATCTCGCTTTCAAAAATAGGTATAAATCTGAGTGCCGTTATGAAGGCAAAAGTATATTTATAAGGAATATGGAGCTTCTGCACAAAAACATTGGTCAAATCGCTCATTTTTGTAACCGTAAGCATGAGCACCAGCGGCATTGTGGCTCCTACAAGTCTTAGCACAAGCAGTACCGAGAAATTCAAGCCGGTATCGGTTATATAAAGATTAAGGGGCAAATCCAATATAACATTGCCCGTCCGTATAAAAAATATTTGAAGCAAAAATAGTATTAGACCTATTTTTAATAAAGTTTTTAAGAGTGAAAATGCTTTATTTGCTATGCCGGCCATTCCGGCAACAATGATATTTATAATTATGATGCCAACTGCCATCAATATATGGCTGCTGACAAAACTGCTCAGGCACAGCAGGAATGCCAGCAGCATTTTTGTCAATGGATTCAGTCTATGTATAACAGTATCTCCCTGGGAGTACTCCAGCATTCCTTTCATATCAGCCTCCATGAGCCACATAGTGCGGCCACAAAATAGTAATGAAATCTCCACTCCTCTACCCGCTATAAGGCGAATAAAGGAGGTTAATTGGCCATTTCCTCAATTCTTTCGGCCATCTCATCAACTGCCAGTATACCGTTAAAAGCTTCCCCAAGCCTTATGGCCAGCTGGGCTATCTGCGGCGGGGCAAGGGAGGTTCTCCTCAGAACAGTATCATTTGACATCACGTTTTTGCACACATCGTCAGCCAGCACTCCGCCTTCACCTATAACCAGAACCCGCTGCGCAAAATCGGTTACCAGTTCCATATCATGACAAACCATTACCACAGTTGTTCCACGGCTATTCAAATCCTTAATCACTTCCATGATCTGCATGCATTCCTTATAGTCCAATCCGGTAGTCGGTTCATCCAGGACCATTATTTTAGGCGATAACGCCAGAACCGAAGCAAGTGCTACCTTTTGCCTCTCTCCCCGGCTTAGTGAAAATGGATCCTTATCTCCTTCAAAACCAAAGCTTTCCATTGTGGCCAGGCATCTTTCCTCAATCTCATTCTTATCTGTAAGAATGCACTTTAATCCGAATTCTATTTCAGCCTTCACCGTATTCTGGCAGATCTGCCTGTCAGGATTCTGGAAGAGAAATCCCACATGCCCGGCCAGTTCGCTGGTTCTGGCAAGCCTGGTATCCAGCCCCTCAACCGTTACAGTACCTGAAGTAGGTTTCAGAAGGCCGTTGAAAAGCTTCATCAAGGTGGTTTTTCCTGCGCCGTTGCGCCCCACTATAGCAATAAACTCTCCATCGTCTATGGTAAAGTTTATGTTCTCAAGTATATTATTTTTATCATAAGCAAAACAGACATTGCTGAATTCTATCAATCTTAACCTCCGTCATTTTATTATGTTTCTGACCATTACCTCGGCATCATTTATATTAACGGGAACTTCACCCTCATATAGCTTCCTTTCAGCCAGGGCATTGGCGAGGGATGCAACCCTTGGACAGTTGACCCCGATATCCTGCAGTTTGGAAGCATCCTTCAAAACCTCCTGCGGAGAACCGTCAAGGTATATACTTCCTTCATTAAATATAAGCAGTCGTTTTGAGAACTCACTTAAAAGCATTATCTTCTGTTCAACAACTATAATGGTAATTCCCATCTTCTCGTTAAGCATCCTGAGCATACTGAAAATCTGGTGACTGCTTTGGGGGTCCAGCTCTGCCGTCGGCTCGTCCAGGACAAGTATATCAGGCATCAATGAAACAACGGCACATATAGCTACCTTTTGCTTTTGCCCTCCGCTCAATGTACTGATATTCCTATACCTTAAATCCTCAATTCCCACCATTTCCAATATATCCGTGATCCTTGCCTCAATTTCCTCATGGGGTACACCAAAATTTTCAAGCCCAAACAGGAGCTCATCTTCAACAACCGAGGAAACCATCTGGCCGTCAATATCCTGAAAAACACTGCCAACGCTTAAAGCAAGCTCTGAAGGAGAGGAGTCTACGGTATCAATCCCTTTTACCATAACCTCACCGAAAAAATCTCCTTCGAAATGATGGGGAATGACCCCGTTTACGGCATAGGTAAAAGTGGATTTACCCGCTCCGCTATTCCCTATCACCCCTACGAAATCACCTTTGTTTATTTTGAGATTAATTCCGCTTAATGCGTTTTTTTCTCCGTTCTTATATTTAAACGAAAAATTTTTGAATTCAATCATTCTTATCTCCATTTCCATTGAGCCGGAGCAATGAATGATTAAACTGCCGTGTATCAATCATCCCTGCCACGTCCCAATGCCAGTTTTAATGGTATATAAAGTACCTGCACAATTATTGAATTTACAACAGCAGTTCCCAGAACTATTACAAGAAATACGCCGATGGGCATGGTCTTTACATTAGCACCGGTATAAAATGCCGCATAGAGAATCCCTATAAAAGCCATACCGCTTGCCAGAGTACTGAAAAATGTACCAACTATCGGTTTGAGTGAAAATTTTCCGATCTGAAGCGGCAAATATACCAGTACGGCCATTACAATTGCACCCACAGGCTCACTGATCAGGTTGATGTAGGGAGTTCCTGGGAATACCTGACAGATAGCACCTGCTATAATTCCGATTATAATTGCTTCAATAAATCTCGGTTTGATTAGCAGAATTGCAAGACAATACATGGCGATAATAAAATTTGGTTTCATACCGGCTGAAAATAATGAACCTACAAAGAATTTAAGAACTGCACCTACTGCAAGCAATACGCCTACCAGAATAATGTCTGAAATTGAAAGGCCTGCTTTCTTTTCCTTTACGACTACTCTCTTCTGAGCTGTTTCCATATAAAAAACCTCCACAAATAAATATTAGTAGAGGTTTGAAGTAATTTTTAAAATAATGTCAACTTAAGCGGTTCAATTAAAATCTTAATAATATGCCTAAATTAACAAGCAGCATTTTATATGCCGCCATGGTGGATAAATTTTTACCCTTTGTCTCATCTCATCTAATCTCATCTAAACTCTTCTCGTCTCTACTTGTAAAAAATATAGCATCAAAGAGCCTGGTTTGTCAAGCTAATCTTATGGACACAACACCTATTTTACCAGCTTTACGGGAACTGCATTTATCTTTCTTTAAAGACTTCCGCATAATAGTTTTTGTCCAGAATTTTTGTTGAATAGGTAAATTTACCGTTAACCTGTTTTGCTATTGCGGTTTTATATTCTTTGGTTATTGTGGCTTCAGACTCTCCATCAGCAGGAATCAACTTTCTCAGCTTGGAATTATACCTGGCTTTATCTGTAAGCCAGCTCCAATTGGAGAAGATAACCAGCGGCGAAGCATCCGACAGGATATCTCTGCCCATAAGCAGTCTTGAATCATACTCGACCCCCATGAGGTTTGACAATGTTGGCAGTATATCCATACTGGAGCAGGGTTTGTCAATTTGAACAGGAGTCATGCCCTTTGACCACAATAGGAATATCCCTCTGTATAGCTCGAAATTCTCTTCTACCTTGTGTCCCGCCAGCTCTCCTATTTCATCCAGGGTAAGGCCGTAAGGATAATGATCCGGGCTGATAGCTATGAGTGTATCCTCAGCCACCCCTGCCTTTTCAAGTCTGGAAATCAATTCTCCCATAGCCCGGTCCAATTCAATCTGGCAGGCCAGGTACGCCTTCACATGCTCCGAATAGGGAAGGCCTTTGACAAGTTCTTTGTTTTTGCTGGCCATGGCATTTCCTCCGAAGTTATACTGGAGATGTCCGCTGACAGTCATGTAATAGGTATGAAATGGTGCCGCACCCAGATATTCATCGGTGGTCTTCTCTATCATTTCCACATCCGATTCGGGCCAGGTTTTTTTTACGTCAAGTCCATGTCCTACAGCTTTAAAGTCATAGCCCATATTGGGATGTGACACGTCCCTGTGGTAGTAAGTATATGTGTGATCATGGTAGGCTTTAGTGCCATATCCCAGTTTTTTAAGCTGATTCCCCATGCAGAAGGGCATATAGTTTCTGCCTGATACATAGAAACTCCAGACACCTGATTTGGGCACAAGTGAATTGCATGCAACATATTCCCCGTCGGAAGTACTAACTCCCCAGATAGGTGTATAAAAATCAGTAAACCTGAAGCCCTCCTGCTGCATTTTATATAATGTAGGTGTCAGCTCCTTTTTGACAGCATAGGGTGAAAAACCTTCAGCTGTTATGAATATAAGGTTCTTCCCCTTGTACATACCGGTATATTCATTCTTCCTGGTCGGTTCTACCTTTTTGAAATATCTGTGCATTGACTGTATTTCCGGGTCGGTCTCACCGGCAATCAGTCCGTCAAAATCAATATCCATTACATTATAAGCATTCTCTGCTTTCTGTGGATTTGACCGTACCGCGTTCTGAACTGTATTTTGATCGGTATTTGGGTCCTTGTGCTCCAAACTGTCCGTTGATGGATTATTAACCTGATTATCAGTGGAAAGAGCCATTTCACCCCTTTCGGAGGAATCTGTTTCATCTGCGGCATCAAAACCATCCTCTTCCGGTAATCCCTCCTCTGCAGATTGAAACCCAAAAATCAGGTGTTTCACATCAAGCCTTGTAGTGGTAAGCATACCAAATCTGTTAACAGATAAATCGGGTATTATGGCTTCAGAATAAAGGAATCTGGTGCTAAGCTCTCCGTTGTTTGCACTGTAAACCGCCAGGGTAGCAATTATCTGGATAAATAGTACGGCAGATGCAATTATCCCCTTGATACTCCAGGCAGTTTTATCTGCTGGAATAAGTTTATTGCCGAACGCGCTTATAAATATCAGCGGAACCAGCAGAAACAGTATGGGAATAATATTCTTGCCTATTGCATTGAGTATTTCCCTCCAGAACTGTAAAACCTGTCCGGCGCCATTTATCGAGAACAATGCGAAGAAAGTGGTAAAAACCTGATAGTATACCACCTGCACAATGTATATCAACGTGATGGAAGCAGTAATTATAATGGATATTACCCTGTTTACCCTGCGTTTGAAAAATGTAGATAATATGTATAGTAAAAGTCCTGAGGAGGTTGAAAATAAAATCATGTAGAACAAACCGGAGTTAAACAGGGTTTTGAAAACAGATATTTTAAATACTATTTCCATATAAATTATTGCCAGCGGGTAAAATAGAAAAAATCTGTACAGATGCAGTATCAATCCTATTTTCCCAACTTCTTCAGCCAGCTTTGGCTTTGTATGAAGTTTACCCAGTTTGCCCGGGAGTTTACAATTTAATAGATAATTTTTAGTTTTTTCCAAAAGCTTTTCTCTTTTATTATTTAAATCTGTTGTTATTTGATTGATTTTCACAAAATCATACTTCCTGTTCTTTTATATTTTTGAGTATTTTTATTGTGCCGAACTCTCAGCTTAATAAGAATCATTTATATTAATTATTATTAATTAACTCTTCAAATATTCAATCAATAAAAACATAATTACTTTTTCTTTCCTTCCAAAAAGTATGTAGCTTCCATATCGGCAGTGTTTAAGGCAAACGCCAGAGGAAACTGTTCAAATGCATCTCCCACATTTCTCTTATCCTCAACACCTGAGAATCCCATATGATATCTTATTGCAAATGCTTCCTCCCTTGTCAGCTTCATAAAACCGGTGATAATATATACGGATTTTTCACCATGCCCATAGGGCAGCCTGTCATCATACTCATATGTAGGGACACTCTGCCAGATACCGTTCTCGTCCTTTACATTCCTGGTCCCTGCCTTATAGCAATTAATCTTGCACAGGTCATGAAGCAGGCCGACAATCGCAATACTTTCCTCATCATAATCCAGCCTGTAGACACTGTGTACCCTTTCTCTCGCCAGGTAATCCTTCAGACACTCGTAAACATTCAAGCTATGCTCGACAAGACCACCCTCGTAGGCTCCATGGAATCTTGTACTGGCAGGTGCCGTAAAAAAGTCACTTGATTTGGATAAAAGATATTCCAGCAGTTTGTCGGAGCCTTCACGATGTATGTAAGTATTATATATTTCAAGAAAACGTTCTCTATAATCCATAATAATCCCCTTTTTTTCTTTAATTATATCTTACATCTGCCGGCTTATCAATTAAGTAAATGCTGAGATGCTACCCTGTAAAAACAGCGGCAACCTTTACAATTTAAAGGTTGCCGCTGTTTTTAAATCTATATGAAAAAAGCTCTGTAAATTGAAATACCGAAGGATATTATAATCAGGAGAATACAACCAATGGCCGGATATATTTTATTGTGCTTTATGTTGTATACCGCGTAACTTAACGGATATATGGAAACAAGCATTAAAACCACCAGAAGTAAATATTTCATTGTTTACCATCCTTTGTCGGATTGGTTTTTATAAGTGTACCTGTCCTGCGTATTACAAATTGTACTTCCGTTTTAATACTGGAATCCTTAAACTTTTCAAGCCACTTGTATTCTTCCCAATCCTGGATTGTTAAAAACTTCATACTCGCCTTTTCCCCAAAACCAAATACGTCACTGTTCAGAGCCAGTGCTTTACTTATGCTTTTATCGATCTGTTCTTTTAAAAAGGTCTCCACTTTGTTCTCCAAAATGGGTTTATATTCCATACTCTCATAATTTACCGTACTTTGAAGAGCCTGAATTTCTCCTTCGAGAAAAATCTTAACCTCTATGTCAGGCTTTCCTTCTTTTTTAAAATCAATTTTTGTATCGGGTTTTTTCTGCTGATTTACAATAATAGTATCCAGCAATTTTGAGTTGTAGGGATCATGAATTACATAAGATCCTGTCTCGTATTCTCCTTTTATCATCAGTAAGGCACGGGTCTCATCACCATTAAACTCACCGACCATTTTACCCCCATTAAAAATGGCAGTTCCCAGATATTCCGTTTTATTGCCGTCACTTCTTGGCAATTCACCTGCGTAATAATCGCCGGCCGATTTGATCTCATCGGTAGGCTGCCCTTCCTTTTTATAGTTTGAAAAATCATTTATTGCTGCAAGAACAGAAACAGGCTGTATCTTATGGGATTTTATGTCGTCAATGAAGCTGCCTAAATCGTTGTCGTCAAAAAAGCCGTTGACTTTTTCCATATTCATCATACCTTCCTGAGTTTTGGACAAGGCAGTACCCAGAACCGGATTTATTTCTTTAATGAAATCTCTGGCTTTACCCTTGACAACTATCATATGCATGGTTCTTCTTATTTGTCTGTCCCGTACAAAAGCACTCATCAGATTTCCCATACCCTCCTTCGCAATATCCTCCGAAACAACAAAATATTTGGAGTGACTATAGTTTATTTTTCTTGATAGAGAAGAGTTTATCATATTAACTCCTGTGTAGAAGGTCGGACAGTCCAGAGATATTACAACAAAGTCCTTGTTTCCCGATCCTGTGGAACTCTGTCCTCCCCCGTCTATCCCGCCCCCCGAACTTTTCATGGTCGGAAGTTGAACGGTTATACGAAGTTTATTGGAGATGCCCTTATCAACTCCCATCGTATAGACATATGCCCAATCATCAACTTCCAGTGCATCATAACAGGCTGTTAAGGCAGGAAGACCGGATAGTATCAGTATTAAGACCAGGATTCTACGCATTTTGAGTACCTCCTTTCTTTTTTCTAATTGCGGCAACTATAAGTGTAATCAACGGCAATACATAAAAAATGACCCAGCCATATTCCCTTATGGCATGGACATTTCCCTCAATAACACTTGTAAAATCCCTGGGCAGCATTGCCAAAGTATATAGGAGGACCGCCATGGGTCCAATAATAGGTCTCAAATCAGACAATCTGAATATTTTAGAATAGCAGCTGACCGCACAGTAAAAAAGAATTGAAATAGCAATGTGTGAAGCAAAAATCCATAAGAATAAAAAAATTGGATCCAGTCTCTGGAAAAAGGTGCCATACTTGATTCCTCTTGCCAGAACATAAACCGGTGCGATTAATTCCTGGGTAGTTTCATACGGATATGCCATACTGAAAGCCAATAAACCAAGTGCTAATATCAAACAGGAAAAAATTAATGATATAAACCCTGCTTTCTTAATATATCCTGTTCCTTGAAGCGAACCCGCAAATACTGTTAATATCATTACCTCCCCATAAGCAGAACTTCGCCGTATTCCATGAATTAAAGTTTTATCTATACCATAACCAAAAAACGGGAATAAATTCGTAGGATTATACTGAGGTATTGCAAGCAGCAGTAAGATAAAATAGGTAACAAGCAATATATAAGCCGTTAATTTTGATATTCTGGCCAGTGTTTCAAGACCTAAAAAAGAAGAGAGCACTGCAGCAATAACCACTGTCCATATCAGAATGTCCGGCGGTGTCTCTCTGAATACATATACCTTGATAACGTCCACAAACTCCCGCAAAAGCATAGCTGCTGTTTCCAGGAAAGCTGCCGCAAATACAAATGAGAAAATAAAACCTATCAGCCTTCCAAAAGAAATATCATATATTTGAATAATATCTTTACCTGGAAACCTTTTCAGCAATATATAAACAAAACTGAATACTATTATTGAAATAATAGCGGAAATAATTGTCATCTGCCAGCCTGCATTGCCAACGTAATTTGTCAGGAAAGCAGGACTTGTAAAAAATATTTTCGTGCTCATGGAAATTGTAGCCAGGCATACAGCCTCCTGGACACCAAATTTACCTTCATTTATTTCCATTGCTGTTATCATCCTTTTGTTTCGGTTCTTCTTTAAGCGCCCAGTTTTTTACATTCTTTCCCTGCTTTTGCCGGTTGGCAGTCTGAAATGGGTCAGGACGTTTATCCTGCATCCATATGGGTGTCCTTAAAACCACATCCGGATTAGCCTTGGTCTTGGGCGCCACAGGTGTCAGGAAAGGAATACCAAAAGACTTTATACTGCAGGTAATGCACCCTAAAGTAAATATGACAAAGGCTATTCCAAAAAATCCTAAAAAAGCGCCCGCAATTATAAAAAAGAATCTCTCTATTCTTATAGCCAGACCCATGCTGTAATTTGGGATAGCGAAACTTCCCAATGCCGTGACCGAAACGATTATTACAAGCATGGGGCTTACCAGACCTGCCGATACTGCAGCCTGTCCCAAGATAAGTGCCCCGACTATACCCAGGGTTTGACCGATAATACTTGGAATCCTTATGCCTCCTTCTCTTATCAGTTCAAAAGCTATTTCCATTATAAGAACTTCCAGCAGAGTCGGAAAAGGAACCAATTCCTTTGATTTGACAATTGAGGCAAGCAGTTCTGTAGGAAGCATTTCAGGGTGAAACATCACCATTGCCACATACAGGCCGGGAAGCAGTGTTGCGCAAAAAAGTCCGAACAGCCTCAGCAGTCTTAAGAAGGTTCCAAAGGGCCAGCGTGTAAAGGAGTCCTCCGAAGTGTGAAGCAATCTGAAAAACGTCACTGGAACAGCCATTGAAAATGGTGCTCCCTCAGTTATTATTACAACCTGCCCATCCATGATGAATGAAGCGGTTCTGTCAGGTCTTTCAGTTGAGAGAACTTGCGGAAACAGCATCAGCGGCCTATCTTCAATAAATTGTTCCACCATTCCGCTTCCGATGATCAAATCTGTTTTTATGCTTTTTATACGTTTTATTACTTCCTGTACTACTCTGGGACTTGCAACCCCGTCCAGATATAATATCGCGCACATTGTATTATTAATATCGCCTGCGGGAATCAATTCAGTTACAAGCTTTTGAGTTTTCAGAATTCTTCTTACAAGGGTAAGGTTTGTGCGCAAATTTTCGGTAAAGGCTTCCTGTGCACCCATTACAACCATTTCAGTCTTGGGGGATTCGACACTTCTTTTTTCATATCCTCTGGTTTCCATGACAATACATTCGGTACAGCCTTCTACAAACAGCACACTGGCTCCGCTCAATACCTGCTTGATGCATTCACCATATAAGCTCTCTTTCTTTAGATTGTGAACAGGTATGACAGTCTCTATCAAAAAATCGACAGGAGATTGCTTTCCCATATCTTCTAAAATATCTTTTGACATAAGTGTGGGAAGCATTGACAGATTTATTGAATTCTTATCAATCATCCCTTCCACATAAATCATAAAGCAATCCAGCTTTTTACCGATTTTGAATTTTCGGAAGACAATATCCTCATTTTTGGGTACTCCGAATTTCTCTTTCAGCACATTCAGACTGTAGCTCAAATCCTTTGAAATAGTATCATTTTGAGCCTGGTTTTGGTTTTGAGTCTGGCTCGGGTTTAATTTCTGATTTTCGCCATCACCTTTTCTGCTTTTATTCCACTCACTGACCCCAAGAGGCTTTATGGCATTTTTATTTCCCTTGCTCATCTCATTATTATTAAGTCCGCTATTTTTAGTATTCTGATTTGCCTGAGTTTGATTGGGAGGCTGAAGAGCACCTTCATCATCGCTTTCCAAAAGCTCAAATCCAAGGTTATGAATTTTAGGTTCCGAATATATGAATAATTTTCTCATCGCCGTAAAAATACTCATTTTGTACCGCCTCTTGCCATATTTGTTAATAAATAAATTATGTGAATGTGTCGGCCTATTTATCCATGCCAAATATATCTAGAACAAAGACGGCAATTAAAAATTTATATTACCGGATAATAAAAACAGGCAAAAAAACAACGTTCTCAAAAGTTAACGTTGTTTTTTGCCTTTATACTTTTTTATAGCTGTAATACGATGATACTATGTATCTGAACAGCTTTTACATCTTTTATTTTGGTTGTTCATTTATAGGTAGTTCGCTGATATGGTAAGTTATACATTTTGACGCTCTGGGCACCTTGGTAACTTTTGCCGCAGTTTTTTCAACTGCATCAGTTTTAATTGCCTTGGTACCGACGGTTTTGTTGTTCTTTGCGGGAGCTGCCGCCTTAACTGTCTTATTGCTGCATTTTTTGTTGGTACAATTCCCGTTTATCATAACGGATCCACATTTACAAAATTCTGCCATTAATTTCATCCCTTCAATAGTTTTGAAATTATAGTATACCATAAAAGGCTGACTTTTACACAGAATTTTATTTTTATCTATACTTTCTTTATAATGGGCAGCCAGGCTTCACACCTGTAATCCTCCGCTCTCTGATTGCCCTCAGAATATACTTCGATATCAGGCGCATCGGCATATTCATACCCTGAGGTTGGAAGCCATTCTGTTACAATACGCTTTTGAAGCTCCTGCAAGGTTTCGGGTAACGGACCTGTACTTTCAAAAATTGCCCATGTACATTCCGGCACCATATATTCGCACATCTTTTCAGGAACCTCTCTGTCAGATGCCACCGCAATAAAGTAGTCAAAATCCGTTCCGTTCATACAGGCACTGACACCTAAAAGCCCGTAGGGTTCTTTGTTCATCAAAGAAACTATTTCGGGTATAGTGCCCCTCTCGCCTGTCTCCTGCCAAAAAGCAGGAACTTCTGCAAAATTCTCTTCAATATTGATTTTGAAGTGTTTCTTTACACCTACAACTCTAAAAGCTTCTTTCTTTTCAATCCTGTAATTCATTTCCGCCTCTCCTTTAACGGTTAATTTGAAGCTGATTGGCGGAAATGCTTTGAGTATTATACCGTTTGACTTTGCTTCTGACGGCGATATTCCATGAATATTTTTAAATGCGCGGGCAAAAGCAGTTGGCGAATCATACCCGTATTTCAGTGAAACATCAATTATTTTATAATCGTTGTTCTGTAAATCAAGGGCCGCCCGCGTCATTTTTCTGCGTCTTATGTACTCCGACAAGGGAATATCGGCTATGTAGGAAAACATCCTCTGGAAATGAAAAGTCGAACAGCATGCTATTTCAGCGACTTTTTCAAGTTCGAACCCCTCTTCCAGATGGTCCTCCATATAGACAATTGCTTTGTTTAGTTGCTCAATCCATTCCATTCAATCCTCTCCTTACCAAAAAGTATAGCTTCCGGAATCTCCATGGACCTCTCTTTTTGTGCACAAAAAAGAGAGGTCCCCATCCAAATCAATACTATATTTGCGGTGCGTATTAGTCAAGTCCCACTAATGAATAAAGGCTGTCTCAAAAAAGACAGCCCTCGCCCGGCGTTGAAACAGCAACCCGATCACGCATTCCTCTGCCGCAGAAAATGAAATTCCTTTTTCACCATGAGCATTGTCCAGATTACTATAACCGCATCAATGGCAAATGATCCGTAGTAAATACCTGCAACACCCAGCCAAATGGGCACCAGCAGCATGACCGGCACATAGAAAACAAGCTGTCTCGCTATGCCTATCAGCGCCGCAGGCTTTCCTTTATCTATCGAAGGGAATAGCGTCATTGCCATAAAAATAAATGACAGGAGAGGAAGAATTGCCATATAAATACGGAAGCTCATCAACTGGGTCCCGGTGAAATCCTGAACTTTCATCATCACACCAAGAACCAGTCCCGGTGCCGCCATGGACAGCAGCCAGAACGGAAGTGTCAGTACCAGGGCCGCAACCGCAAACAGCTTATAGGCTCCAATGACCCTGTCATACTGCTTTGCGCCATAGTTGATGCCAATAGCCGGCTGAAGTGCACGCATCAAACCGAATATGGGCGTCAGCAGAAAAGTGAACACCCGGTATACAACGCCGTAAAAAGCAATATCCGCGGTTGTTCCGTATTTAGCCAACGCGTTAAATACAAATACCGACTGGACCAGGCTCATTACACTCATAATAAAGGCCGACATGCCCAGTCTCAGGATGGAGGTTCCAATCTCCTTATCCCAGCGTATGGAAATCAATTTTGATCTGAAGGATGCGCGGCCCCTTCCGAAATAAAACCAACCGATGACCGTATAAGCCAGCATCCCTATATTCGAAGCCCATGCCGCTCCTTCCACACCCAGAGGGAATATGACAACCAGAAGATATTTGGCGGCCACATCCACAAGAAGCCCTGCTCCCATCATGACGGCTGCCATTTTCATGCGGCCTTCGGCCCTTACGATCATGTTCCCGGCAAGTCCGTATATCCAGAAGAAAGAACCCAGAATGGTAATCCTGAAATAGCTGTCGCCCAATATAAGTTCCTGCCCGCTGGCACCCATTATTTGCAGCATCTGGCTTGAGAAGAGCAGCCCTAATACGATGTACACTACCGTCACTGCAAGGGAGAGCAGGTTGAGATTGCCCAGGAGCTTTTTCTGGGTATTCATATCCCGGGCTCCCAGAGCAATGCTCAATACGGCTCCCGCACCAGTTCCCAGAAGAGATCCAAAGCCCACGCTGATCTGAGACAGCGGATAGGCAACCGACACTCCTGCCAATGCGGTTTCACCCACATACCTTCCTACAAAAAAAACATCCAGCATGGAATTCATTCCATACAACACCATGGCAACTACAGCAGGCCAGGATAAATCAACCATGACTTTCCACATATTGCCTGTTAATATGAACTGTTTTTGTTTTTCTTTTTGATCTGTTAATACACCTTCCACGTAAATCCCCCAATCTCTTATAAATCTCATATTGCGAGAATGGTTAGCAACAGCTAACTGTATATTATTATAAACGCTTTAATTAATTTTCTCAGCTCCGATGTGTTTACTTTCAATCCAATCAGACAGATAGTTGTATATATCGCTTCTGTTCTTCAACCAATTGTCCTGCAATACTGCTGACCTTTTCCAGGGTTTCCGCCAGCTCCCTTTCGGGATTTGACATTTCAACAATTCCGGCTCCTACCCTGACCCAGGTTTCTTCCTCATTCTGAAATATGCTTCTCAATACCAGCGCTGCGTCCAGGGTTCCATTGCTATCATAGGTCAGCACACCGCCGCTGTATAAATCACGTGCATCCTTCTCAATCCTTCCAATTGCTTCAATTGCTTCTTTTTTAGGGATTCCGGAAGCAGTAACAGCCGGAAACAGCTTGAAAATTGCATGCCATGGATTGTACTCGGCCCTGAGCTTTCCTCTTAATCTGGAACCCAAATGCTGTACTGTTCCACGTTCCATAACCGACATAAACTCCGTTACCGCTACCGAACCCGGCACACACACCTGTTCCAGCTCTTCATCAGCCAGCTTTACCGAAATGGCATGTTCGGCTATTTCCTTTGGATCTTGCAGTAATTCTTTTTTTAAATTTTTATTTGTTTTTGAATCTCCGGTCAAAGCCCTGGTTCCTGCAAGAGGAAAGGTATAAACAGTACCGGAAGCATCCACTTCAGCAATGGTTTCGGGGCTAAAGCCCGTCACCTCTAAATTGGGAAAACTGTAAAAGTATGACCTTGCCGGAGTGTTTCTGTGCCTTCCGTGTATGTAAGTCTGCAGCATATCCAATCTGCTGTGCACCGGAATTTTTCTGGACAGGATGACTTTCTGGTATTCTTTATTTCCTATCTCTTTCACAGCCAGTCCAACGATATTCTTATAATATTCTTCGTCAAATAACAATACTTCTTTCCCATCATAAAACGTAACGTTTTCTTCCTTCTCACCGTTTAGAAATACATTGAATATGTTTTTCTCCATGGTTTTTATATAGTCCTCATTCAAAGCCCTCAGCAGGATTGTTTCCTTATCGATTCTATATTCCCTGTCCGGTATGATCAAATGAAGAAGCTCTCCAGTTTCGGCTCCAACGTTAAGACCATATATGTATCTTGCCAGCCCGAACTTTGCAATTCCATATGCTCTCCAGGAATCAACCTCTAAGGATTTGAATAGATTATCGAGGTCCCGGCAGAGATCAGATACCTTCATACTCTGTCCGGCGTTCTTCCTTTTAATAACAATCTCTTCTGCAGTAACTATTATCTCACTATATATCCCTACGCCCACAGAGACACAATCATTGTTTTCATATAAATAAACATTATCCTTTTCACCGCTGCATAAATGGGCAGCAGTCTCGTAAACTGTATTTCTGATCTCATTTGGGATGTTTTTTTCATAATATTTTCTCATAAATAACCTCGCTTTCAAAAATCAAATTAACGGGTGGTGCCGGTTAATTTAACCTGAGTACTATTTTTATATTTTGAAGCTATCTTACGGACCAGTAACAGACTTATAAGCTGGAAAGCATATTTAATTCAACCGGCATCACGCGTTAATTCCCGTTGAAGTGCTACCATACGTGCGTATAGCCCGCCCTTTGCCATAAGTTCGGCAGGCGTGCCCTGTTCGCTGACAAGCCCCTTATCCAGAACCACAATCTTATCGGCATTGGCAACCGTCCTCATCCTGTGGGCAATGACCATCACTGTTTTCTTTCCCAGCAGCGCAGACAAAGCTTCCTGCACCAGGGTTTCACTTTCAGCATCCATGGATGCGGTGGCCTCATCCAGCAGAATGACCGGAGCATCCTTCAGTAGGGCCCGGGCTATGGAAATGCGCTGCCGTTCACCGCCCGACAGGGAGCTTCCATTCTCACCGATATTCGTCTGGTAGCCCTGGGGCAGACGGTTGATGAATTCCTCACACTGGGCGGCCCGGGCTGCGGCCCTTACCTCTTCGTCGGTGGCATCCCGGCGGCCTAACCGTATGTTTTCCATTACCGTATCGTCAAACAGCAGAACATCCTGGAAAACGACGGCGAAGTTTTTCAGCAGGGTTTCCGGTTCCACACCGGTCACATCCACTCCTCCAAGTGTAATTTTGCCGGAGTCGGCATCCCAGAACCGCGCCGCCAGTTTTGAGGCCGTGGATTTTCCGCTGCCCGACGGCCCCACCAGGGCTGTTACCTCCCCCTGTTTTGCCGTAAAGGTGATACCATTCAGCACCGGCTCCTCATTATAGGAAAAAACCACATCCTTGAATTCAATATCATACCCCTTGTTATTGCATATGACAGAACCTGTCTGCTCGGGTGTTGCATCTATGGCTTTCATCCGTTTGATGCTGACCTGTGCCGAAAAGATTTCTGCCAAAAGCATAAAGCAGCTGTTAAAGGGATCATAAATCCTTCCGGCAATTATAAGAAACAGAATAAAAAACGGAACAGACAATTCTCCAACTGCTACAAGGTATCCCCCCACAAGAAGAACCGCAACCAATCCAAAGCGCAATAAAAATTGAGCGGCGGTGGTGGAGGCTCCTGGTGCCATTTCATTTTTGAAAGAGCAGCGCACTACGTTCTCCAGCTTCTTTTCCAGACCTTCCAGGTATTCCGCCTCTCTGGAGGAGGATTTCAGTTCCCGGATTGTATCCAGATATTCCTGAACTCCGTCGTAAGCAGCTCTTTTGGCATCAAGATTGGCCAGCTCGGCTTTCTCCTGGGCCTTCCGGGCCAATATGATAACCAGCGCGGCCACCGGCACCGGAATTACGATGCAAAGTCCCATTCTCCAGTCAAAAATAAGCAGTCCGGCAGAGGTGATAATAAACATAAAAATGGTGCCGAACAGCATTGGAATGGCATTGGAAAAAGTGCGTTCAAGTGCGGTACAGTCTCCCATGATGGTGGCTGTCAAATCCGCCATGTTCTTTTTTCCGAAAAAGGACATAGGTAATTTGCGCAATTTTTCTGCCAGAACGTTTCTCCTGTTTGCACTCTCCTCATATGCCACAGTATAGGTTTTATTATATTGCAGCCATTGGGAAGCAAACACTGCCGCAAACAATACGATTGCTGCAGCGCAGTATAAGGGTACGGATTTCCCCAGCGCAGCCTTCTCCCCTGAAATAATGTCCAGAAGTTCCATTACAAGCAGCATGAGCAGACCCACCGGAAACATCAGGCAAAGATTATGTAAGGTGGCGGCGGCGATTCCCTTGTTCAAATCCCCGGAACCCCGGTCACTAAGGGCAAATGCACGTTTCAGCATACTTTCACCTCATTTCCTATATGCCACTTTGTAGTTTTCTTATAGTTATCCCACATGCGGGCGTATTCGTTATCACATTTCAACAGCTCATCATGTGTTCCGCTTTCTGCCAGACGCCCCTGCTTCATCACAAGTATCCGGTCCGCCTCCTGTACCGCTGACAGTCTGTGGGCAATCATAATGACCGTTTTTCCCTTTACCAGACCCTCAAATGCCTGCTGAATCTGGTATTCGTTTTCGGGATCGGCAAATGCCGTCGCCTCATCCAGGATCACTATGGGAGCATCTTTTAAAATGGCTCTTGCTATGGCGATCCTCTGGGCTTCGCCTCCCGATAAATAGACCCCCTTGCTTCCAATCACAGTATCAATGCCTTTGGGGAACTTCTCCAGAATATCATCACATTGGGCAAGATGCGCTGCTTTCAGAGCTTCTTCCCTTGTAGCCGTGGGACGGGCCGCGCAGATATTTGCCAATAGTGTATCCTTAAACAGCTTGGGGTCCTGGAATACGAAAGCCACTTTTTTCATCAGATCCTCATGAGACAAATCTCTCACATCCACTCCCCCGATTTTGACAGCTCCCTCCTGCACATCATAAAAGCGGGGAATCAGACTGGCTGCCGTACTCTTGCCCGAACCGGAATGACCGACCAATGCGGTTGTGGTTCCTGCTCCGGCTTTAAAGCTGAGATGGGCTACGGCAGGCTTATCTGTGTTTTCGTAAGTGAAAGTAACATCCTCGAAGGAAACATCATGTGCATTGGCAGTTCTGGGGCTGTCTGTCTCAGTTTGAGGCTCTGCGGTCAGAATCATATCAATTCTCCGCATGGACTCCTCGGCCTGCATTTTGTAACTTGTCATATACATGATTTTATTAAGCATAACAGCACAAGCAGGAGAAAAAATCAGGTAGAAAATAAAACTTTGCATAAAGCCTGCCAGGTTTGCTGACAAAGCTCCGATGATAAGAGCCGCCGGTACCAGCACAATAAAGCCCGAGTTGATAACAGACGTAAACGCCACCATCCCTTTCCGGCAGGACATGGTATAGGCAAGCGCATAATCCCGGTAGGATTTTATTGCCCCGTTGAATTTTGTAAAAGACCGCACTGTCTGGCCAAATACTTTGACAACCGAGATACCGCGTATATACTCTACCGCTTCATGATTCATAGTTTCCAGAGAATCCTGGTAGGTTTTCATAAATTCCATGCTTTCCTTGCCGATCAAAGAACCCTGCAGGAAAAAACCAATTCCGAACAGCAGCAGCAGCGGTAAGCCAACCCGCCAGTCAAAGGCCAGCATCAGAATAACGCTGGCTGCCATGGTCACATATGCCCCTACCAGGTCGGGAAGCTGATGGGCAATAAAAGTCTGGGTCTGAAAGCTGTTGTCATCAATAATCTTTCTCAGCTTGCCGCTGGGATTTGTGTCGAAATAGCCCATGGGCATCCTTGCCAAATGTGTCAGAGCCGCCATCTTCAGATTCTTTTCGGTTCTAAAGGCAACAACATGGGAACACAGCAAGGCAATAAAATAAATTGCCAATCCCACAAACTCAAAAACCAACGCATATATTCCCCACCGGAGCAGCTGGCCGTTATCCAGGGCACTCCCGGAAAAAACGGCGATCAGCTCTCTGGCTGCAAAATATACACACAGAAACGGAATAAGAATAAAAAGTGCACTGATGCCTGATAAAATACGGGACAGTGTGAGCAACCAACGGCTTCGCCCACAAAAACTAAGGAGCCGTTTTATCCTATCGTTTCCTTGTTTCATATCAAAACCTTCTTTCTCCTATAAAATGGTTAAACAGTCTCTAAATCAAAAACTTTTCCCATCCTCCATTGTGAAATAAAATAAGCTTCCGTATATGCTCCCTGGCCTTTTCGCGGTCAAATCCATGTCTGACCGTCTCAAAAAAGCCGTCAAAGAACGAACGGCTCATCATATGGATGAATTCTGCCGTAACCTTGGGCAAATCTTTTATTTCCGAATCAATGGCAATAAGATATTTTTGCGTATGCTCTGTTTCCAGAGCTGCAATCTGCTCTATGAAGTTTTCATAAACCGTTCCTTTCGAACAACAGACAATCAGATAAAAGGCATCAAAGTTGTCATAAATGTAATCCAGCAGGGTAAAAGCGAAATTACTTGAATTTTCTTTTCTGCCTTCGACCTGCTCCTCTTTCGGTGATGCCGAGAAATCCTTTAAATACTTCTCCACACCGGCCAGGAAATAATCTGAATGTTCCTTTACAAAATGAGTAAATAATTCCTCCTTATCCGAAAACCTGGTATAAATCGAACGCGGACTTGTGTTTGCCTTATCTGCAATTCTTCTTAAGGAAGCATCTATAAAACCATACTTTAAGAACTCCTCTTTTGCAGCTGCAATAATATTTTCTGTTGCTTCCTCAACCCATAAAGCCATATTAACCTCCATGAGCCGCTTAGCGGCCATAAAACTGTAATGAAATTTGTTCTGTTAAAACACTGTTTTAATCATTATACAGCTATGGTTGATGACAAACAAGACAGAAAACTTACTTTACACTCCGGTCAAATATCTGCTGATCAACTGGGAAATCAATTGAGGCTCCCTGCTTAAGACCTCTGCATGGCCTTTATTTGGAAATTCATTTATCTCGGGTGTGTTCAGGCATATGCGCTCCACCAGGGGTATGGAGCTTTTGGCGTAAATCTCATTCCCTCCCAGCATAATCCCAACCTTCATTCCCAATCTTTCGCTTCTCTCCCTTATATCATAGCTGTAGGCAGCCAGAAATGCCCTGTACAGGGCTTCCTGGGTAATGTCCGGAAAGATCAGCGGCTGCAAAACCTCAACATCATTATTTGACAGATATCCCATATTTTCTTTGACAGGAGAGATTAAATGTTCGCCGTTGATAAGCTTTTTAAATTCACCGGTCATTACTGTGGAAAATTGCTCCGTCATTTCTCCCATGGACTCATATTGTCCGCTGTCCAAAATCAAATTCGAAATACTTATTTTGTTTTGCAAGGCAATTTCCAATGCTATGCTTGCTCCCAGAGAAATACCGTAAACAGCGTCTATTTCTCTGAAATGGTTTTGCAGCAATGAATGAGTGATATTGTTTGCACTTGCATTTACAGAAACCATATTTTCCCCGGGTTCATAGCAATGCCCCTCCAGTTCGGGTATCAGCAAACAAAAATTGTCCTTCAGATCATTTACAATACGCGCAAAGCAGGTTTCCCAATAAAACCCGACTCCGTGAATCAACATTACCTTCTTTCTGCAGCTGTCTCCCATAATATGCAACTTAGACTGCTCCTTCTTCGTACTCATGTTCAAGCCTCCTCTCTTCCACATCACAAATAGTCAACCTTGCATTTAAACCCGACAGTTCTTCAATCAAGGCTTTACTGTTGATAATATCCATTGCATAATAAATTCCATTGTTTAAATTTGAAGTCAGGACGGATTTTACCGCATAAGCTGCTATTATTGCACTTATTTCACTACTGCAGTCACTGGTCATTTCAGCCTTTTTAACAATTCTTCTATTGCCGGTAATACCCTGGCCTTCAATTTTAATATAAGTGAATTGATCATTGTCCTTTACATTCTTTTGGAACATTTCTATTACTTCTCTGACAATCGCCCTATATCCGTCACCTCCCGATTTCAGCTTTATAACTGCTTCCTGCAGCTTTTGTATTATTTCATCCCCAAAAGAGGAGTTGTACCAATTTGCCTTCTGGAGAGAATACTTTCTGGCTATCCTCTCTGTTTCAACCGTGAGATAATTTTGAAATTTATATCCCTTATTTCTTATAATCTCAAATATCTCACTTTCATCCTTTTTTATTTTTCCATTATCATAGCAGCTCATGGCCACCCCGAAGCCCGACAGGTTTGTCAGGATAAAGTCTTCAATTGCGGATTGGCTGGGCGTCTCTTCACTGACACTCAGCCCGCAGATTTTTTCCGGTTTGTCAAAAGCTTCACAGATATGGCGCATTAATAATCCGCTCATCCCGGGAAAATACCCGCTGGATAAAACAAAAATATTATTCTTCTCTATATCGGATATTTTCTCTTCCAGAAATGCTTCTCCCGAGGGGTCTACATAAGGAATGCGGAGATCAGCGGCAAGTCTGGCCACTTTCTCCCCATTCAGATATGAAGCTCCAGCACAGTTTACAATAATGTCGCATTGTTCACAAAAATGCCTTATCTCTTCGGGATTCGAAATATCTATTTTAACATACGCACAATTTTTTTCTGATTCACGGTATCTGGTATAGTAGGATGCCATAAGAGAGTATTCATTTTTTAAAATATTTACCGTTCTCTTTCCTATCTCCCCCGTGCCTCCCAGAACTCCCACTCGTTTCATGTTACTACCGCCTCTTTATATTCTGAATTGCTGTGAAATTTGCGTCCCGTGTAAATTCATAATCTGCAATTTTGTCATTGTACAAAACCACCTGATGAGTGTAATAAATAGGAGTATTCAGGCAATTGTCAGCCATGACGGTTAATATTGTATTATATATATCCTGAATTCTTTTTTCATCGGTCGCAGAATTCACTTCACTGATCAGTTGTGCCTTGCCCGGCAAAAAACCCGAGATTTGAGACATTATAGGGTCCATTGACATTGCCGGGTCTATATTGCTGATAACATTGGACGGGTCATAATATCCTCCCTGTGTTTTAAAAACTGTCAAACCATATTTACCGCCTGTTATCATGGCATACCAGTCCATCATGGGAGCGGACTTCGGTGTCAGTTGAATTCCTATCTTTTTTAATTGATCACAAATATAAACCACCATGTTGTCATCAGATGCCGAGCCTGTCTGATACAAGAAATCTGCGGCCATTTTGCTTCCATTTTTTTCTCTGATGCCGTCTCCGTCATTATCTTTGTACCCTGCCTCATCCAGCAGCGCTTTTGCCTTGTCTAAATCAAAATCGTATACGGTCTGTTCAACATCACAATATGGCAATGCTTTTGAAAAAAAGGTATCTGCTTTTTCATAAAGTCCTCCATATATGTTATCCACTATATTTTGTTTGTCTATTGCCATGGATATGGCTTCTCTGACAGTCTTATCCCCGAAAACCGTATCGCTTAGGTTATATCCTATATAATAGGTTTGTGTCGCATTGTCGTCTGCTTTTGCTCCAAAGCTTCCGGAATTTTTCATTTCTTCGTAACTCTCGGAAGAAATCTTGGAAATACCAGAAATAAAATCAATTTCTCCATTTTTCAGAGCAAGAATTTTTGCGTCATTATCGGCAAGCACCTTGATTGAGAAACTGTCCACATCGGGCGCTTCTCCCCAATAGAAAGGATTTTTCACAAAATTGTATGTCTGTCCCTCCCCATCTCCCTTGTACATATATGGACCTGTGCCATAGGTTGCAGTTTTAAAACTGTCTTTTACGGTCAAGTCGTCATTCAACTGTTCACCCGAAACAATGCCAAAGGGATTTGCCAGGCACAAATCCCGCAAAGTACTGTAATAGGGCTGCGTTAAACGCAGTTCAACAGTGTAATCGTCAGTTGCTTTCACATCCTGTATAATAGTTGAAAGTTTGCCGTAGGAGCCGTTATACTGTCCTAGATTTACAGGAGAGGCCTTAAGGGATTTTGCCACATCTTCGGCGGTCAGATCAGACCCGTCGGAAAATTTGACACCCTTTCTGATATTGAAGGTATACACCTTTCCATCCTCGCTTACCGACCACTTTTCGGCCAGCAAACCGGTGAGCTCTCCGTTTTTATCATATTGTACAAGCGTGTCATAAAAACTTGTCAAATAATAGGTTATTCCATATCCGCTTGAGGAATTGGCAGGAGTTATGATTGTATAGAAGCATTCAAAATTCCAGCTTTCCGGTAAATTTATATGTATGGCCTGGGCCGTATCCTTATTTGCAGCACTATCTGCCTCTTTTTCCCCGGCATTGCTGTTTGAAGTTTTTCCGCATGCTCCCAATGTGAACACCATAATTGCAGCTATTAATAATGTAATAATTTTTTTGATTTTCATTTTACCCTCCATGTCTTTTTCCTTTCTATTTCACCAAATTTTAATTATTTCTTTCGTACGAAAGCTTTACAGGTTTATGCCGGCTTGCTCTCAACAGGATTTTACTGTACTCGTTTTGGAATACCGAAATATCGCCTGAGAATTTTACCTTTTCCAGCAGTTTTGAATCTCTCATTACAAGGATTTCATCAGCAACCTCAACAGCAAGATCTATATCATGGGTAATAAATATCAGGGTAAAACCTATAGACTCCTGTAATTGGATAATTTCTTCAATGATCTTTTTCCTTAACGGCAAGTCAAAGCCATTGGTTGCTTCATCAAAGATGAGGCATTGGGGCTGAACAGCCAGGGCCCTTGCAATTGCAACTCTTTTCTGCTCTCCTCCCGAAAGTTCGCAGGGGAGTCTTGAATAATAGTCAGCAGGCAAATTGCAGATTCCCATGAGTTCTTCACATCTCTTCCTTCTTGTGTTTTTATCCATACGGAAAAAGCAAATTAAAGGCTCTTCAATTGACCTTCCCACAAGCATTTTAGGGTCTAAAGCAGAAAGAGAATTTTGCTGGATAATTTGAACATTTTTAAAGTGTTCCTTTAAATTTTTATTTTTTCTGTAAACAGGTTTTTCTCCAACAAATACATTTCCTCCGCTGGGTTTTTGAAGCCCTGAAATCATCCTGGCAAGTGTGGTCTTACCCGATCCCGATTCTCCAACGATTGCATACCGCCCTCCTTTCCTGAATTTTATGCTGAGAGGAGATACTGCTGTAAACTTATTCCTGGAAAAAAGACTGTCAGAAAAAGAACAGCTCAGTTCCTTAAGTTCTATCATCTATATTTATTCCTTTCTATACAGCCGCATTTAAAAGCTCTTTTGTATTTAAAATATCCTCTGTTCTCCCTGCCTCTATTACCTTGCCTTTATCCATAACAAGGATTTTGTCTGAATTTGCAGCAGCATGCAAATCATGAGTGACAAACAGAATGGAAACTCCCTGTTTGCAGAGATTTCTCAGCACCTTCATCAGTTCGATTCTATTGCAGGCATCAATTGCCGTAGTAGCCTCGTCTGCAATCAGAATTTGAGGATTGTTTATAAGAGCGGTGGCTATCATGACTCTCTGCAGCATTCCGCCCGAAAGTGCAAAAGGATAACTTTTCAGAATTCTTTTGGTATCTGAAAGCCCTAAATTTTGCAGTGCCTCTTCACACTTCCTGAATATTTCGGCTTTTGGCAGCTTTACGTTATGCTGCAGATAGGTCTTTTCCATCTGCCTGCCAATACGTATGGACGGATTGAATGCAGTCATTGGATTTTGCATTATCAGGCAAATCTCCTTTCCATATATCTTAAGAAGATCTTTTTTAGGAATATTTAAAAGCTCTGTATTATTGAAACTGATACTTCCCTCTGCTTTAAAATCAGCCCCCAAAAGCCCCATTATAGCTCTGCACACCGTTGTCTTTCCCGCCCCTGAGCTTCCCACTATGGACAGCATTTCCCCCTTTTCAATTTTGAAGGAAATGTCCTCCGCTACTTTTTGACCGGATGCAAAGGAAATTTTTAAGTTCTTGACATTAAACGACATTTACTTCATCCTCCCTCCCAATAAAATCTCTAAGGCCCTCTCCTAAAAGATTAAAGCCTGCACAGCATACAACCAGGCAAATTCCCGGATAGATGATCAAACCCGGATTTGTGTAAATACTGTTTCTGGCCTCATTAAGCATGGCTCCCCATTCGGGGGTTCCTGCCATAAGTCCGATGCCTAAAAAGGCAAAACTCGAAACCGCCATAATTGCCGAGGCAATTCCCGTTGTAAAATAGACCATAAACTGCGGTAAAACATTAGGCACCAAATGTCTTGCCACTATCCGGAATTCCGATGCCCCCGCAATCCTTGACGACTCTATGTATTCCTTTCCGCACTCGGTTTTTGCATAGGAGCGGACCATTCTCATAAACCATGCAGACATTGAAATACTGATAGCTGCCAAAACGCACAGGACTGAATTGTCTATTGAAGTGACAAGCGCCATTGCTATTACAATTAAAGGGAATGCCATCAATATGTCACATAACAATCTTGCAATTTCGTCTATCACTCCGCCTTTATAGCTTGTATAGCAGCCCGCAAATAATGAAACTGCCGCAAGTAAAATCAGTACAGGCACCGACAGGCCCATGGAATATCCTGCGCCGTATATTATTCTGGAGAGCTCACATCTGCCCATTTGATCACAGCCCAGAGGAAATTCTTTTGTTGCGGCAGCATTTTTCCTGGAAAGGTCGGTGGCATTGGGATCATTTGGGGCTAAAACAGGAGCCAGCAAAGCAATTAAAATGAATGCTGCTATCAAAGCCAACCCAATAATTATTTGCAATTTTGTTTTCATATTAACTATCATTCCTTTCACTGTGCTCAAGGCACAAAAAGTGATGAAAATTTATATCCTTTATCGCAATGCGGCGAATAAAGGAGGTTAATTGACCATGTGCGCCTTCAAAGCAACTTCCTCCTGTATGCAGGACATATGATACTGGAAAGAATATCTGCTGCCGCATTAAACAGTACAAACAGGACGGCACAAACCAGGATGGCACCTGATATACCATAAATATCCATACTTTCGCAGGACTCCATAAGATAATAACCCAGGCCCTGAATGGAAAATACCCGTTCTACCAGGGCAGAAGTACCAAAAAGTGCCGCACAGTATTGTGCAAATAAGGTTATTGCAGCAGGCAGTGCATTTCTCAGTACTTCACCATAAACAATCTGGGAATTGGTAAAGCCCCGTGCTTTGGCATAAGCTACATAATCACTTTTCAGTTCATTTAATACCGATGCCCTTAACACTCTCACAGATATGCACATTACCGGAAATGCCATGGATATGGACGGTAAAATCAGGGATTTCAAACTCCCGTCAAAAATAACCTTAAATATGGGAATTTCAACCGCAAAAGCGGTCAGTAATATTAAAGCAAGCCAGAAACTGGGGACACAAATACCTATGATGCAAATGATTCTCATCACATTGTCAAAAATGCCTCCTTTAAATATCACTGACACGGCTGCTATTAATATTGTAAATACTCCAACCCAAAACATTGCCAGAATAATAAGCATACATGTTACAGGAAGTGCTCCCCGTATATTTTCCATTACAGGCTTTTTATTGGTTATGGCCGTACCCAGGTCTCCTTTAAGCACACCTTTCAGGTAGCCGGCATATCTTTCTCCGAAAGGAGCATCCAGGCCCAACTCCTTCCTGACTGCCTGTATCTGTTCCTCAGTGGCAAAAACACTCTGCTTGCGGACAATGGTTTCTGCCGGATCAGTTCCGGTAAAAAGCTGTAAACAAAAACTCAAGGTTATAACACCGAATATGACTGCGGCAAGCCCCAGCAACCTCCTTAAAAGTACTTTACTGAAACTGATCTTGTTCATCTGGTTCTACTCTCTTTCCAACGATGTTCTATTTCGCTCACTTCTTCCATTAAATTGCACCCCGACGTTTTTCACTGATATATAAAATCCAGAATCTTATCCATGTTCTTTTGCAGGTTAGGTTCAATAATACAGTCAAAATGCTGGCCGGAAATTATATCATACCTGAAATTTCCTTTTATGTATGGCTTCCAGGTGTCTAAATCCTCTCCGAAAAATTCCCGGTAGAAGCTTGCTCCCTGCTGTTCACAGGAAAAGATCCTTACATTTCCGTAATAGGGTCTTGGCTGATGGCTTGCCACACAGCCGAAATTCTGTGCAAATATGTGAAACAGCGTATTTAGCATTTTACGTTCATGTTCCATTAAATCCGAGTCGGCCCTGTCTATTGTGGCATAGAGATTATTGAGTCTTTCGGATATGGGTTTACAGGATAATCTGCGGAATTCCTCTGCAACCCCCTCAAATTCCCCCCGTAAATTGCACAATGCTTCGGCGGTCACTTCACCATTGCCTTCCCGTACTATGTAATCTATACACTTCTCCATGGTTTCTTCACTTGTGGTATATCCGGCCTTATATTCGTCGGCATTGATGAGCTTTGCAAAGGTTCTTTCCAATAATAATTCATTCTCCAGGCTGGATTTCAAAGCCCTGTCGTAAAGCCTGTCTGTCAGCCCGCTGAAAGCAGTATTATCCTTGTTCTTCTGAATGGTGGCACTGATCAATGTCACATCTGAAACCTTGAGCCCGTATTCCCGTAAATATTCGGCAGCTTCCAGCGCTATCACGCCTCCTACACAGTGCCCCATCAATATGTAATTTGAATAGCCCAGCTGTTTCAAAATCCTTCCGTATTTTTTCCCCAGCAGCTTAAAAGTGTCCTGTGTTTCCATGGAAACATATTCGGCCTCATTTCCGAAGGAGAAGCCCAGTATGCTTTCATTTTCCCTGCTGTGCTTTTCAATATGGGAAAGTAAAGCCGTATATGCCGATAAGGTTCCGGTTCCGGCATGGAACAATACCTTTGCCACCGAATTCTTATTGGAGCAATTACTGTTTTTTATCTGTATCAGGGAAGGATCAACAAAACTATCCTTCTCATTGTGAAACTTGTGAATCTTTAAGGCAAGCTCCCTGACTGTGGGTGTCTGCATCATTTCAGTCAACAGGGCACTCCATTCCCAATCTTTGGCTTCCTCTATTTCTTCTACGGTCTTTCCCACCACCTGTGCTATTAAAAGAGAATCTCCGCCCACGTTATAGAAGTTGTCATCTCTGCCGATTGACGCTGCTTTCAGCTCCCTGCGCCATATTTCGGCTATCCGTTTTTCCAGATCTGTTTCGGGCATTTCCTTTTCATCCGGCGAGGAATTACTTTCACTATTCTCAATAAATGCCCTTATTTTTTTCATATCCACTTTCTTATTTTCAGTCAGCGGCAATGACGGCAATATGACAATATTGCCCGGGACCATGTATGAAGAGATTGTTTCCAGCAGATACTTCCTGACCTGGTTCTTTTCCAGCTTCTCATATTCGCTTCCGAACCTGGCAATATAAATTGTCTGACCGGACAAATCCAGTTTACTGTCCTTTTGTGGAAACTGGTAAACTATCCCTCCGTTATGCTTCTCAAGGATGTTTTCCCACTGGTCTCTTGTAAAGAAAGTTTCTTCTTCCATACGTTCATCTAAAAATCCGGTCAAACCATCCTTGAATTCCATGGAGGTGAGAAGCATATAACTCATCCGGGTTTCCTCCAGAATTATCATGCTTCCGTTTTCCACCAGCAGGTTCCGCAGGTTTTCCATAACATAGTGCACATCTTTTGAATTGTGCAGTACATTTGCGCACAGAATCAAATCAAAGGAAAAGGCATCATACCCCTGCAGTGCAAACTCCTTGTTTATATCGAAAATCCCGTATTTTACCCAGCCGTACTTTCCGAAGTTCTCCTGTGCCTTATTCAGAAAAAACGTAGACAGATCGGTAAAGTGATATTCCACATTACAACCATCCAGAGCCGGTATCAGATCGATTGAAGTTCCTCCTACTCCTGCTCCGACCTCAAGGATGCGGAATACCTTTTCCGGATTTTCCACATTGGATTTTTTGCACAAATACAGTATCTCCTCATTTGCGATTCCATTGTGCATCCTGTTTATCTTATTGTCATGGTATGCTGCCATTGCAGGCTTTACATCCCCCTTTGGGAACAACAGGTTCAATGGATTTTCATTTCCCTTGATCATTTCGGGAAGTAAATCACTGGATTCCTTAAGATAGTCAAGAAATTCCCTGCTGTAATTAAAGGCTTCTTCTGTTTTATAGAAATCCTCCCATAAGGCTTCTGAATCAAAATTATGTCGGTTTTCAACCAGCATGTAAGCATCGTCCTGCTCTTTGACAATTCCCTCTTCCACCAAAACCTTCAGCCATCTTTTTGTTAACTTGTGGAGCTTCTCCGGAATATTCATTATCCGGGTTATATCATCAAACCGGTATGGCTGATGCAGTTCCTGAAATATTCCGTATTTTCTGAAAACATTATAAATATCACTTATGACCACAAGCTCCGACTTTCTGGTCCAGGTTTCCAACAGATCCTCATCTATGCTTCCGGCATAGGATTTTCCTGTTGAGTCAAGCAGTTGGATTTCTTCTTCATCTTTTGCCGTTTCTCTGTGTCCGCTCTTCCTTTTAGGTGATATTACCGCATTGATTTTTAATTCCTCTGTTGGGTTTCCCACTGTCAGGGTAACCGCTGAATCCACTGCCGGATACTCCATCAAAGCCGCTCTGATTTCAGCCAGTTCGATTCTGTGACCATGTATTTTTACCTGCTCATCCCCTGCTTCCCTGCCTTTGAAGATAATGATACCGTCTTTTCTATAACAGCCCCTGTCTCCCGTCCTGTAAATCCTTTCTCCTGTTCCGGGCAGTGTGCGATACTTTTCCGCATTCAGAACAGCATCATTCAAGTATCCCGCAGACAGTCCGTCACCGCCTATATACAGATTACCGTCCACATAATCGGGACAGGGCTGCAAATGTTCATTCAGTACATGGAATTTCTGATTGGCCATAGGTCTGCCATAGGGTACGCTTTTATCAAAGCTCTCATTCTTTTTTATATCATAATATATGGACCAGATAGAGGCTTCTGTGGCGCCGCCCTTGCTGATCACCAGTGTCTCCGGGAACAGACCGTATATCCTTTGAGGTAAATTGGCTGGTATCCAATCCCCGGACAATATGACCACATGTAAAAATGTGCTTTTTCTTATACCGTCTGCCGACTCCAGATAATTTACTATCATCTGGGTTTGTGCCGGCACCGTATTCAGTACGCTTACCCTGTGAAGCAAAATCAAGTCGTATAAATATTTGGGATCTTTTATATTTCCCGGATTGGGCAATACCAGGGTTCCCCCAACCAGAAAACAGCCGAAGAGGTCAAACACCGACAGGTCAAAGGACAGGTTTGCCAGGCCTAAAAATACATCTGCCTCACCGATGCCGTACCGTTCATTCACATCAAAGATTGTATTCATAGCAGCTCTATGGGTGATTATTACTCCTTTGGGTTCGCCGGTGGTTCCCGATGTAAAAATGATATAGGCCGGACGGTCGTATTCCCTATCCGTTTCAAAGCACTCCAAACCGCCGTCGCACAATTTAATGCCTCTCACATTGACATTGTCACAGTCCTGCTGCAATTCAGGCTCTTCCCTTTCTGAGAGCAGCACTTTGATTCCGGCTGTATTTATGATTTTTTTCTTTCTTACATCCGGCTGTTTCACATCAATGGGTACATACGTTGCTTTCATCAGCAAGGCAGCAATTACGGCTGCTACCTGCCATTCATTTTTATCAATATTTATACCTATTTTATCTCCCGGTTCAACAGCTTTGGCTTTTAAAACCTCCGCTGCACTATATACATATCTGGATAATGCCCTGTATGTAAATTCACCGTCATCAGTTATTAGAGCCGTTTTGTTTGGAAAAGTCCCGAGTGAATTCAGGAAGCCCTCCTCCATCATTTGAGGGGCAAAATACTTCCGGGTGTCATTGATACTCTTTCTCACATTTACCGTGCTTTGAGGCAAAACCACCGGATAGGCCCCGGAAAATACCTTTTCTGTATCACAGTAAATCGAGGTTATTAAAGCGGAAAAACTCTCGAACATATCATCTATCATATGCTCTTCAAAAACTCCCTCTCTTACATCCCAATTTATTTTTGCACCTCCGTTTTCGTCCGATACCTGACAATCAATGTATACCTGGGGCGTCTGGCTTATTTTATATTCAATAGTCCTTCTGACTGTGGCATCATCATCATTTGCAATACCTACGGTACTTGTAAAAACAACCGGAATGATTATATTCTTTTTTCTTTCCCTTGTCAGTCTTCTTAACACTTCCACACCCGAGAGAGCATTGTGCTCCAAATCGGCCCAAAGGTCTTCCTGTATTGTTTTGACTCTTTCAATGAAAGGCTTTTTTAAGTCAAGATTAACCGATAGAACATTTACATCGGTGAAATCCCCGACTACTTTATTGATATCCTCAACAACCGGAGGTCTGTTAAAAAATGTGGTGTTTATGCAAAACTTGTGATTTGAAGACCAGAGTGACACCACCTCGGCCAGTGCAGACATCACAAGCACCGATGGAGTAATACTGCTTTCCTTTGCTACATTGCAAAACCTCCTCCAAATTTCTCCATCCAAAAAAATTTTTTTCTGAAAAAATTCATGCCCTTTTAAATTTATTTTTTTAAGTACCGGAAGCTCGGGCGCTTCTCCCATCTCCGGCAGTTTATTGTCCCAGTAGGCCCCGGCATTCTGCCGTTCCTTATTATCGGAAAGCTTGATATTATTCTGGTACGTTATAATATCCCTGTATAAAGTTGAAGGCACTATGGGCAATTCAGGCTTTCTGTAAAACTCCTCCAGATCGTTTAAAATGATGTTCATACTTAGAAAATCTGCAATGAGCATATCCAGTGAGAAGTGAATAACACTTCTATTTTCCTCCACACTGACAGCTACGTCACACATGGGCCATTCTCCCAGTTTATACTGCTTATTTGCAAGATATGTCCTCAGCTTTTCCTTCTCCAGGCTGCGGTGTTCAGACTTTTCACGTAAATCTATGGAAGAAATTTTTATATGAGGAACTGTTTCCTGCACAATTTGCCAGCCTGCCTCATATATTACCGCACGGAGCATGTCATGTTTTTGGATCACTTTATTCCATGCGGTTTCAAGCTTATCAACATCCAGAATTTCATCAAACACCACTTCCAGATATCCGTGGCAGGCCACTCCGCCTAGTTCATACATGTTATTTCTGCCGACAACGTAAGAATTCTGAATATCGGTCAGCGGGAATTTTTCAAACCTTGCCGCAGCATTATCTGTAAATGGAACATTATTTTTTTCATCCAGATATTTTAAAAGTTCTGTCTTATTATTTTTTAAAAGGCTTCTGGTCTCTTCAGTTACTGCACCTTTTGGAGCTTTGAACTTTATTGCTCCGTCTTCGCTCCAGATAACGATTTCTTTCTCCCGCAATTCCTCTATTAAATTTTTAATATCCATATTTCATCTCCTTGTAAAAGAATTTAAATCACTTCTACTTCAAAATTATTGTTCAATTTATCAATTTCCAATGCAAAAGCTTGTATAGTAGGAGCCTTAAACAATATTCTTACCGAAATATTAAAAGGAACATTCACTATGGCTTCGGTCCTGGTTACTATTGCAACTGCCTTTAAACTGTCTCCTCCCAGCTTGAAAAAATTATCAAATCTTGACAGTTTCTCTCTATTTAAAACCTCTCCCCATATTTTCCCGATTTCAACCTCCAATGGATTTTGAGGCGGAACAAAAATATTCGAATCCTTTTGTTCCTTCAAAATCCTGTGAATTTCCTTCTTATCAGGTTTCCCGTTCTCCAGCAACGGCATTTTATCGGAAAAATAATATTTTTCAGGTATCATATGGCCCGGCAGATATTTTTCCAGAGCACTTTTTAATTCCTCCGGTCCCAGCCCGTTTTTTTCTTTTAAAACGATATATGCTGATAACTGCCTGCCTCCCTGCTCTTCTATAACACACACCATAGAATCTGAAACAGACGGATTTTTTTCCAGAGCACATTCGATTTCTCCAAGTTCTATCCTATAACCCTTTATCTTGACCTGATTGTCCTTTCTTCCCAAAAATTCGATGGTGCCATCCTTCCATATCCTTCCGGTATCACCGGTTTTATACCATTTGATGGAGTCTGTCATGAATTTCCTATCGGTCAGTTCTTTATCCCCCCTGTAGCCTTTGGCAACTCCCGCACCGCCTATCCATAACTCTCCCTGTACATAATGGGGGCATATGCGCCCAAAATCGTCCATTACTCTATACACCTGATTTTCAAGTGCTTTTCCATAAGGAATGGATACCCAGTTTTCAGGAATTTCCCTGGGTACAATCAAATAATTTGACCAGATAGACGCTTCGGTAGCTCCTCCCATAGCAGCAACAATGGAATTTTCACTTCTGTTGTAAAATCTTGAGGGCAGATCAAGTGCTATCCAATCTCCTGAAAGCATTGCAACTCTTATATCAATTTTTCTTTCTTTCGCCTCGGCCATGGTAACCAGCATGTCAAAAAGCACAGGAACCGAATTCCAGATGCTTATGTTATATTTGTCTATAAGAGCAAGCCACAAGGCAGGGTCCCTGTAACCGGCTTCATCCAATATAACCAGGCTGCCGCCGGCTGAAAGCATTCCAAACACATCATATACCGACAAATCAAAATCAATTGCAGAAACCATGAGAACCCTATCTTCCTGGGTTATTCCGTATTTCCGGTTGATGTCATCTATTGTATTTACAGCACTTTCATGGCAGATTTCAACACCCTTTGGTACACCGGTACTTCCGGATGTCATTATTACATAGGCACTTTCTTTGGGCGAAACCGGAACCGGTTTCTTCAAGGATATTTTTTCTTCAGCCTCATCCATGTTTATTGTCCGGATTTCTTCACCGGCCAATTGGCAGTTATGTAATGTTTCAGTATTTGTAACAATATAATCTATTCCTATTTGTTCATATATTTTCTTTCTCCTGTCTTCAGGCTGGTTCACTCCAATGGGAACATAAACCCCGCCCGAAAACAATATTCCAAGCAATGCATATATCTGTTCACATCCTCGCGGAAGTGTTATTCCAACATAATCGCCAGGTTTAATCCCTCCTTTTACCAACAGATCGGCAATAGCCATAGCTCTATGATATAATTCACCGTAAGTGATTTCTTTTTGTGTAATTCCATCAATAACAGCAACACTTTCAGGTTTCTTTTCAGCATTTACCAGAAAATCAGTTGTCAGCAATTTGCCGGGATATTTCAGAGGAAGGATTTTATCAAGTTCGGCTTTACTTTGTTCAATCTGTTTTCCCGGCAGTACGTCAAAAACAGTATTCCAGTTATCATTTCCGGACAATGTATTTATAAGCCCCACAAGCGCATTGAACATATCATCCAGCAAACCGTCGGGATATAATTCATCCACCGCATCCCAGCACAAAATAAGTGAGCCGCCTTTGATATAGGTTTGAAAATCAAGCCATACCTGCGGTGTTTGGGATACCATATAGCTTATATCCCCAAAAACCTTACTGGATAAATCCGTTTCAAGAGGAGTGTCTATATTGCAGGCAAAAACCAGAGGAGCTACAAATCCCGTACTGCCCATTGCCTTGAACATATCCCTTTGCACATTTACTCCCGAATAACCGCAGTGAGCCACATTCTCCAAAAATGTATCCCTGATTCTATTCATAGTGTCCAGAAAGGCTTCACCGGCCTTTCTTTTAAACTCCACCAAAAGGAGATTTGTAAAGTCGGCAACCATACTCCTTATTTCCTCATTTTCGGTATTGCGGTCAAATAAAGGTATATTAATCAGAAGAGAATCCTGGTTGCACCATCGTTCCAGGATTAATGCATAGCAGGTAAGTAAAAACATTGACGGGGTGGATTTATGTTTGGCCGATATCCGTTTGATTTCACTCCAGGTTTCCCTGTCTATAACACTCTTCCTTCTGCTGAATCTTGTTTTTGACACAAGCTCAGGCTTTTTTGCCAGAGGAATATTGGGTATTTCAACCAACCATTGGGACATTTTCTTTTCCCAGAACTTTTTATCCTCGTTAAGTTCCTTTTCATTTATGTCCTTCTTCCTGTTTTCCATATAGTCCTGAAAGGTATATTGGACTTTTGGAATGAATTCTTTTCCCTCATATGCCTGGGCAAGATCACGAATAATGATGCTAAGGCTGGCTACATCGGCCACAAGCAGATCCACATCAAGAAAAATCCTTGTTTTTCCCTCAGGCAAAAGTGCCAGGGAAATCCCCGCAACTTCTCCCGCTTCAACTTTTAATTTCCGGTGTGACAATACACTTCTGAGAGCAATGAGCTCTTTTTGGGCAGCGGCCTGAGACAGGCTGCTTAAATTGAATATCCCGATATCTCCGGAATACGGTGAAGGCATGATAATTTGTTTTCCTGCTGCCAAAAATCTTGCTCTTAACATTGGATGATAATTCTGAATGGTATTCCAGGCCGCTTTCAGTTTCCGGCAGTCAACATTTTCTCCGTCTATCTCCAGATATGCATGACAGCCCACTCCCCCCAGAGGCTGTTCGTCTTCTCTTCCCACAAAATATGCATATTGCACATCGGTCAAATCAAATTCACTGTTTTTATTTACCTTTACAATTCCCTGGCTTTTATTACCTTGCCTTATGTCAGAGGCATGTATCAATTCAGTCCATTCACCGAGAGTAGGCTTTTCAATCAAGCCTGAAAACGGTATTCTCAGACCATATTTTCTGAGATTATTTGAAACCTGCATTATCATGATGGAACTTAAACCTGCCTCTATTAAATTCCTGTTTTCATCAAGCTCAGAAAGAGACAGCATTTCCAGAACTTTTTTATGTATAAAATCAACAACTTCCGTTTTTAAATTATTATTTTCCATATCCAAAAGCCTCTCCTTTACCTTTTTCTCCCTTAGCGGCCTGCAACACCTAAATTCATGGGTTGCCGCCTGCTAGTTCTCTCAATTTATTTCTATCTATTTTCCCAACTCCCGTAAGGGGCCAGCTGTTCACATAAACCATCTGATCCGGCAGTTTGAAGGCAGCCACATCCCTGTCAATCAAATAGTTTCTGATATCCTTCAAGGTCATTCTTTCTGTATCATCCAATATAAATGCGCAAATTCTCTCTCCCAGCAGTTTATCTTTTATGCCCACTACCTGAATCTCTTCTATGAGCTCATTTTTCAAAAGCAATTCTTCTATTTCCGACGGTGTTATCTTTTCCCCCGCCCTGTTAATCATTTCGGTCAATCTTCCGGCCACCTGATAATTGCCGTCTTTTAACCTTCTCGCCTTATCCCCGGTTTTAAAATAGCACTCCTCAGATATGCAAAGCTTATTAACTTCTTCGAGATTGTAATAACCATAAATTGTATAGGGGCCTCTTACTATCAGTTCTCCATATTCTCCGTCGGGTACTTCTTCCCCATTTTCATCCACAATTAAGACATCATCATATTGGGATATGGGCTTTCCCTGTGTATGGTATCTGGTGTAATCACTATCGTTTAAACCTGTACAGCATATGAGTCCTTCGGCTACTCCGAATATCTGCTGCAACTTGCAATTGAAGGTTTTCTCCACCTTTTCAGCCAGGTACGGGTCAAGTACTGATCCACCCACCTGGATCACCTCCAGAGACGACAAATCATACTCCTCGCCCAGTTCCAGAAATTCAATGCACATACTAGCCATTGCAGGCACAAGTCCCGTGATTGTAACTCTTTCTTCCTCAATTAAAGGAATTATTTCATCGGGGCTTGTAACATTGCATATGACTATACTTCCGCCGGCACTTAAGGTTCCCATCAGCCCCGGACAACCCAACGGAAAATTATGCGCCAGAGGAAGTGCTGCCAGATATACGGAGTTTTGAGACAGGTTGCACCTCTCTGCTGTTTGTTTTGCCACATATATATAGTCGGTATGCCTGCGAGGAATGAGCTTCGGTACTCCGGTCGTCCCTCCCGAAAGCAGGAATAAACCCACCTCTGCATGATCCACAGCCACAGTTTCGGATAATTCTCTGTCTGCTTTCAGTTCCTTTAATGATGTAAATTCGTCATTATGTCCTATCACTATTATTTTCAAATCTATCCCCGGTTCATTAACCATTTCCCTCGCCATTTCCTTATAATCAAAACCCAGATACCTGTCTTTAATGATATAACCCCTGGCACCTGACTTTTCCATTATCCCTTTGATTTCCGTTTTTCTTTGAGCAGGCAGTGCCATAACCGGAATAATACCTGCTTTGAAAAGAGCAAAAATTATCACAATGAACTCAATGGAATTGGGAATTTGCAAAACAACTTTATCCCCCTTTTTAAAACCATAACACCGAAAACCCTCTGCGATCCTTCCAGACTCATTTTCCAGCTGTCCATAGGTCAGCTGCCTTCCGCTTTCGGTGACAGCTGTATTGTCCCGGTACCGCTGACTCCACAAAGACAGCGCCTGACCCAATGCAACGGGTTCCCAGACATTTTCCCTGTAGAATTGTTCCAGTTTGTTTTTTGTCTGCATATTCATGGACTTATCCTCCCGTATCTGACGGTACAATCCCGTCCCCGTATACTTGAAACACTCTCTTTTACTGCACCTCTATGTATTGTTACAGCTCTGTCCATTTATAAAATCCCTTATTGCATCTATTGCCATTGCCCTGTATGTATTTATAAACATATGTGCACCTTCCACACTTTTATAAATGAATTCCTTATTTGTATATTCCCTCCAGGTCAAGAGTTCTTCCAGTGTTAATTCCGGATCAACTGTTCCCATTAACGCCAATACGGGACAATTTATTTTTTCCGCCGTTTCCCTTTGATAGGTTTCATCCATTTTGAAATCGGCTCTTAACATAGGCATAAATACGTCCATTAATGACCTTGTTCCCAATATCTCTTTTGGCGTTCCTGAAAATCTGCTTATTTCCCTGATGAAGTTAGCAGTGTCTAACTCATGTATAGGATTTTTCTCTTTGAAGCAGGGTGCTTTACCGGCCGATATAATGACTCCTTTTGGCTGATAGGGCAAATTACTTTTTTGGATAAGTAATGCTAATTCATATGCAACCTTTGTTCCCAGGCTATGGCCGAATAAAAAATACGGAATACCGTCATTGATTAAAGGTTTTATATCATTGAAAACTTCTTTTACCAGCAAATCCAGATTGTCAACAGGCTCCTCTTTTATCCGGTTCTCTCTTCCCGGATATTGGGCTGCCAAAATTTCAGTGTCGTCAAATTCATCCTGCCAATTTTTAAAAGCAGAAGCGCCCCCACCCGCATATGGAAATATAAAAATTTTATTTCTTTTTGGCTGCTGACAGGAAGCAGCAAAGTATCGGCTCTTCATAAAACACCTCGGTTCATTTTTATTATCATCAACCGCTTTTTCCATAGTCTGTCACTAAAACACCGTTTCATTATGTCCAAAAAAAATAACACCTTGAGTTAATTACTTCTATTACTTGTTTTACCATTGTTAAGCAATTTTACGGTTATTCCAATTCAGTTAGCCATTGCTAACTGCTGATATTGTATCATCAATGAAACAGCATTTCAATAGATTTATATAAATATTTTTCTCATATTAGTTAATTTCAGTAAATCATGCGCATTATCTTTTAGTGAAGCTTTTTTTAAGTCCTGTTTATTTGTTCCCTTGTCTGTTCCGATTACTTTTATGATTTCGTCCACAGGTACGTCAGCCAGCATAGCTATACAGGACTGCCCGCATAAATAACCTGTAGGTTCTTTTATATATTTTATTTCGTTAATTTTTCTTATGGGATTCTCAAGACTGTAAGGACTTCCCTTGACCTGCCTGGTTTGCTTTTGTGAATTACCGCTTCTTGGCGTTGGTTTCCTACTGTACTTGTCTATTCCGTCGGCATTGATACACTCAAAACTCATTTCCGATATATTAAATAATTCAATAAAGTCTTCTCGAGTCAGATAGTAACATGCCTTTGCATTAGGGTTATCCTGGCTATGTTTCGGATATATGCCGAAGAATTTGAATTTGCATTTCTCTATAACTCTTTTGGAACGCTGGTTAAAAACCTTATGTGAAACAGTCATAACGTCGCATTTTAAGCCTATAAAAGCTACTGCATTATCTTCTATACCGCTTCTGCGGCGATTCCCTGACCCCAGTATTCCTCTGCAAGCAAATACCCAAAGTCAAAGCATAAGTCTAAATTTTTAAATGCAACTTTGCTCATGCCAATAGAACCGATTATTTGTGGAAATGTAACTACTTTTAATGCAATTGCCCACTCGTCGGCCTCTCTTCGAATAAAGCTGTCTATTTTATTTTTTGCCTTTTTTTCGCTGTCAATCAAGTTCCAACCACCCGCAGAATTTATAATACGCTCATTTGATGCAAAAGCAAGCATATATTTTGCATATTCTACTTTCCACGGAAGAAGAATAAGACGATTTGTTTCCAATGTCGGAAGCATATTTTTCCTCCAGCTGCATTTTTATAAACAGACTTATTACAACATAAGTTTTCTCGCTGTAAATACTTGTAATTATAACAAAATTTGCCTTTTTTCACAATCTTAAATATCACCCAGAAGAGCTATTCAGCCGGTTACCATATATAACCGACCAATACTTTGGCTTGGACTTATGCAAATTATTCATGAACTGCTGCAACCAGCCGGTTGTTCGTAAGGTAGTACAATTATCATTTTGTTGAGGTCAGCAATACGATTGAAATTTCAATTGTGCAGACGGCACCTGCACTTTTATACTATTTTTAGAAGGATAAAAGCCTGTCTTTCAACTCTATGATGTTTTTGTTAGGAAAAGAGTAACTATTATATATGGAGGCAATAATGATTTGATGGTCTGTAAAATTCTCGGCAAGGATAGCCATCATTTCATTGATGTTCTCCATGCTCACTTCGCGTCCGCTTGGCGAGTCCAAAATTATAGGCAAGCAAACACCCGTGTGCTGTTGAATCAGCTTAACATACGAAATCTTGAAAGAGAAGACAACCTTGTGAAATATCGCTCCTGACAACGACTTTAAGTCATTGGTAAAAATGTAGTCGTTTCTTGCGCTTATAAATTTATCGTCTAACCCGAGCCGCACTGCATACGAGGAAATCAGTTCGTGCAGTTCTCCAATGAGCGGATTATCCTGCTTAACACTCTTTATTACCCTTTCTTCTAATGACCGTCTTTCTTTTTCAAGTTTATCAATTATCTTTCGGGTTGCTACGGCATCGACATTGATTCTGGTGATTTCAGAATCAAACTGTTGTAGGCTTGTTGTCACATTGACCAAGGTAACCCCTTGATCTTGCTGTGCTTTTAGAGCGGTTATTTTTCTATCGATGGCGGAAAGCTGCTCAAAATATATTTTCTGTTTTGCCACAAGCAAATCAGCATTATCTTCATAACCGATTAACGTCTCTTTGTTGACCGGCACCTCGTCACCGTTCGGGGCTTTAACCCTAAGCCTAAAAGAGGTGATGAACTTCTCAAAGCTCGTATTCTTGCGGATTACGCTTTTAATGCGAGATAGCTCTTCCTCGATTGGTTTCCGCTCGCAATACAAGACTTCCAGCGTGTTTTCAATATCGTCTGCCGGAGAATCGATAAAGGCGGTTTCTCCAAGCTGATTGATTTCGGCTTTATAAGCCGCCACATCAACCATATGCTTATATTTCTGTATCTCGCGTTTGACGACGGCAAGTCGTTGTGCCAGCTCATCGTTTGTCCGATTTGATAGACCACGAAGCAAAGACTCAATTGAAAAGTGAATGTTTCCTATCGCTTTGCCACGGTTTAACAATGTCCAGCCTTTTTCTTGATCAACATAAAAAGCTCCGAGCAGGTTATCGACTACTTCGAGATTGGAAATACCGAATACTAACGAGTGCAATTCATTCTGCTCAACAGGAAGCGAATAGCCCTTTTCAACCCCGTCTTGTAGAACCTCAATGTAATCCCTATTTCTCGTCAGCACAAAAGTGGCGTTATTTGCTCCAACGACCGTCAGGACGGTTTCATAGTCGGAAAAGCGAATCCCGCGAGTGTTTGGTATGGGATAACCCAAAGCGTACATCATCAGCCGAAGCAGCGTTGTCTTGCCGACGCTGTTTTTTGTGCTGAAAATAATGTTTACATTTTCCCCAAACGAGAACACCTTTTGGTCATCGCTCAAAAGGGTTAGTTGTCTGGCGTTAACCTGCAATGAAACTATTCTCATAATTTCACCTTGCCTTTAATTTCCGTAATAACCTTGCGGCTTCTCAGAACATTGGCTATCGTGAGGCGAATAATCACCTCTTCGGTTGCTGTGTCCGCACTCTTTAGGTCGAAACTGTCTTTGTAATTCTGCCAGCTTTCCTCGATGAATTTCTGGGTTCGTTCCTTTGACTTCATCTCTGGATTATAATCTGAATAATCACTCAGGATGCGAGACACAAATTCGAAACGCTCGCTGTTGTTGTTGATAACACCTCTGTATTTCTGGAGTATCTCGGCGACATCACTATTGTCATAATCCTCGAGTTCGGCATCATCTTCTCCCACCTCACAAAGGATTGCGATAACCGGCCATACCATCCGCTTTTTTGAAATCAATGTGGATAATTGGGTCGCGTTAACGGCAAAGGAATGCTGCCATAGGGTGAGCAAAGTGTCTGTCGATATTTTATGCACCCCAAGGTTATTCAGAAACTCAGTGGTCAGAGAGGTAAGAACTTTATATCGCTCATCATCATTTTCGCCATGGAACTGCATAACGCAAACCGTGAGCTTCGCTGTATCAAAATCATAACCTTTCGACGAGCAGATGTCGGTTATGGTTTGCTGACAGGCGGCAGGCAGTTCCGCGAAAGGCACCGTATTAAGAGGGCTGCTGAATTTGAACATCGTTCTTGGGTCGTTAAACGGGTTAGGCGAGTTTGTGACGAAAACAAGCTGTTCGACATTAGACAGTTTTGCGGCGTTATTAAGGGTTCGTAACCCTGCCTCTAATTTCTCTTTGACGTGACTGGTATCGTCAGGCGTTGCGACCGCCTTCACCTGCGACATCAGCATTTTCCCGTCAGCAAGTGTTATTTCAACATCTTCGGTCTGCCCTTCAACTTTGACTTTGGAGGCCCTTTCCATATTCTTAAGCATCAGCATAATTGCCGCATTGCTCTGAAAATCCCAGCCAAAAGCAGATGCCGATGCGTTCGATGATTTCATTTGGCGCCCCTCCTTTCACAAAACTTACTCGTTCTTATCTGATTCACCTTTCAGATATTTGGACATCTCTTTATCAAACTGCGAAATATATTCTTTGTCCTGTCGTACTCGGAATTGTTCATAAATTTCCTCAGCCTTTTTTACGGCATCCTCATGTGACACTTTACCTTTCCCTTCAAGGACTCTTCGGCGGTTATTCTGCAAGAAATTATCTGTTTCTCGAAGCCAGTCTGCCATACTCATCGGGATTTCATCTTCTGCCATTAACTCTGCATAGTCAATGAACATTGTTACGATTCGGTTCATACGTGAAAGTTCTTTTTCATTTAAATAATTCTTTGCAATAACCACATCTTGCTTAATGATTTTTCCACCCGGCGCCGCCTTCCAAGTGGTCAGTCCCATTGACGGATGCTCAGGCTCAACTCTCTCGGCAATCAATTCTGCTGCGGTTTTACCTGTTATGGCATAGTGTAGTTTGTTCTGAACAAAGGCATAGAACTCCCGCGTTAGGCTGCTGTTTTTATCATAATCGAAGCTACATTGTTCGAAAACGTCAGCAATCTTCTGATAAGCTCTCCGTTCACTGGCTCGAATCTCACGGATACGTTCCAGCAATTCATCGAAGTAATCCTTGCCAAAAGGGTGACCATTTTTAAGTAGTTCATCATTCAAAATAAAGCCTTTTTGAATATATTCATGTAGAGTTTTTGTCGCCCACTGGCGGAATCTTGTGGCTTTCTTTGAATTGACACGATACCCAACAGCGATAATTGCGTCAAGGTTATAGAAGTCTACTAATCTTGAAACCTCACGGCTACCTTCAATTTGAACTTGTGCAAATTTTGCACAAGTTGAATTCTTGTCTAATTCTTCTTCCTCATAGATATTGGAAAGATGCTTTGTTATAACACTCCGCTCTATTTCAAACAGATCCGCAATCGCTTTTTGCGTCATCCAAAAGTTATCATCCTCAAAGCGAACTGAAACGGTCACTTTACCGCTGTTTGTAGTATATAAAATAATTTTATCTTCATGTTCCAATTCATTATCCCCTTCCGTTATCTCTAGTAAAATCATACCATGTATCGAACGTACGTTCAATATATAATAATCCTCAACAAAACAAAAATTCAATATTTAAACCCCTCGAATTCGAGGGGTTTGCCCGTTCCAAAAAAGTTCCTCTATTCAGATAAATTATACCAAGATATTCCTCTATTCACAATCCGGATTCTATCCCGCAAGCTCTTTCGCCACTCCTCTGGCTTCTACTATCAGCACATCATCAATTTCAACATCCTTCGCCATTGCCATGACCATCGGCAGCCCAAACATCTCTTTCATCTCCACATACCCGATGAATTTATAATGGATATCCACCCGCTGGCTTTTGCTGCCGTCAGGATTGTCCGTCTTTTCATATACAACAATTTTCTGTATCAGTTCATTTAGAATGTGCGTATTGAGTTCATTGATATCAGTATACTTCTGTATAATCGGCAGGAATTTATCAATGTTTTCATACGCCGACTCAGCGCGGGTAATCAGTTCGGTGAGATGATTCCGCCGCTCCTTAGTCCTGACTGTTCTTCCTCATAGCCTTTAGACATGACTTAGCGTTGATGGTTGTATGACAAAAGCACCATTAGCCGAGGAATCTGTCGGTCCAAATCCAACGAATCGGGGGAAAAAATGGGAGCAAGCGTCACCTCCTCGTCGACGGGAGAGGCGTTCCCATAGCCTTAGTGATAAGAGGAGCCCAAAGGCATGATGTTTCACAGTTGAAACAGGTTCTAATGTCCATTGTAACTGAGCGGCCCGAACCAACCGCAGACAAACCCCAGCATTTATGTGCTGATAAAGGCTATCACGGCGAGCCTTCACTGGAAACCGTGGTATTACGAGGGTATATCCCTCACATTGTAAGCCGTGGAGAAGAAAAGAAGAACAAGGAGCAAAATCCAAACTACAAAGCACGTCGCTGGGTAGTGGAAGCCTGTCATTCATGGTTAAACAGGTTTCGGAAGCTCTTGATTCGGTTTGAGAAAACAGATATTGCATACCGGGGACTCCTTTTCTTCGCCTGTGCAATTTATTGCTTTTAGAAAAGCTGATATTATTTAGGGATAAGCTCATAATCCATAGCAATAAACTCCTGTCGAAGTATGACAGCATTATTATACATCTCTCAAGCGAACAATACAAGATTCATTATCCTTTTACTGGATACGAAACTCACATCAGCACTTGTCACTTTACTAGTTACGAATGAGCAACAAAAAAACGTGTAGCCATTGAAACTACACGTTTTTCATTGGAGCTGGTGAAAGGAATTGAACCTTCAACCTGCGGTTTACGATACCGCTGCTCTGCCATTGAGCCACACCAGCATATATTGAGGACGGGACTTACACCCCCGGTTTTATATATTAAATGGTTTTAAAAATGACACCTAATCTTATCAGCAATCACAGACCTGATGATTAAGAATCACCAGTCTGAATCAAACAAATTTATATTAACATGAAATTACTATTAATTCAATTCTAAATTATAATCCCGGAATTATTTTATGGATAATTTCATAAATGGCATGGCAGTCATTACTGACAGTAATCATATCTGCTGCCATTTTGACGTCTTCACTGGCATTTTCCACTGCTATTCCCACATCAGCCAACTTTATCATTTCAATATCATTATCATAATCTCCCACCGCTATTATGGTTTTGTCCCTGAAATGCTCCAATTTTCTCATGCTATGTAATGCCGAGCCCTTTGAAATACCCTTCTTTAGAATTTCCAGATAAAATTCGAAAGAAAAAACATTATCAAAACTTACACTTAGCCCGAATTTTTCCAAAGCCCTTCTAGCTTCCAGAAGTTTGTCACGTTTATCATTCAGTATCAATTTAAACCAATTGTTTTTCAGCATCTCATTTAATTCCGAGCTGATAAACGGCTGTTCTTCCCGTAACACATATTCATCCACATTGCTTTCTGGAGAAACCGTATACATTCCCTCGGGAGTAAAGATTTCAATCACCATCTGATCAAAGGTGTCCAGGCAATAATTTATGTAATCAACCAGAAGTTCCTTTTCAAGATACTCCGCTCCGAGGATCCTCTCATTATGGAAATCATAAACAGCGGCGCCATTGTAAAGAATGCATGGACCATTGAGTTCCAGATTCTTTATAAAGGGCCTTGTATTTTGAATTGTTCTCCCGGTGGCTATGGCAAAGCGCCCGCCTTGTTCAGTGAAATAATTGATTGCTGCCAGGTTCTGTTTTGAAATTACATGCTGTGAATTAATCAGTGTACCATCCAGATCACTAATAATCAGGTATTTGCTATAATCGTTCATCCGTACCTCGTATGTATAATTTCTAGGAATATTATCATTATAACAGCTTTGTGCCATAGAAGCAAAATCCTTTAAAAGTACGCGCCTGAAATTGCAGATGAAATGGATCACTTATGATGAAATGCACTGATTTCAGGCGCGTACTTTATAGATTACGGAAGCTGGTCCTTGTACTGCTGATTGGAAATCTTGTCTATTTCCTCCACAATCCCCTGGTTGTCCAGCTCATTGGTATAATATTCTTCAAAATCGGCATATCCCCCCATATCCTGAGGTGAATCCGATGAACCGTATTTTAAAACATCGTTCAGCATATCCATACCCTCAAATTCATCATCCTCCTGTTTATTAAGATACTTTCTTCCGAAAGGAGAATCAAATATTTCACCATATTGCTGATCGGCAGTATTTATTTCTTTAGCTTCAAGATTCATTTCACATTCGTAGCACAAGCCTGCACTGGGCTTTGCGTTAAGTCTTTCGAAATCTATCTCCTTTTGACAGTGCTCGCATATTCCATAGGTGCCATTGTCAATTTTTTTCAGCGCTTTTTGAATATCATTCAGCTTTGTCTGTTCATGAACCTTCAGTGCCATATTCAACTCAAGTATATACAGCTCAGTTCCGTGGTCTGCAGGATGATTGTCATAATTGGACAGCTCTGTTGGATAATGCTCGCTCATATCTGCATCACCGTTTTCATGCATTGTTTTGATTGTATTTATCATTTGCTTTTCCTGCTCTTTAAGTTTTCCCTTTAATTGGTCTAATCTATATTTTTCCATATGGCCGCCTCCGTAATATTTTATCTGACGTTGCGCATACTGCTTTGGACTATCTTTACAATTTCACTAATAAACTCTCCAATATAAGGTAGATTATATTGAACTATTTTATTCAGTATATAAATGGCCACGGCGCCTAAAAGTGTAAAACCTATTGCAATACCAAAGCCCCTTGCCATTCCGCTTATAAAGTTAGCCCATAGCATCTTCCTGGGATGCTCCAGAAAATAAACATAATCAACAAATTTCATTTTTTCCATTTTCAAGGACATTTCATCGATTTTTTTATTCAAAGAATCGAGAAGTTGATTATTGTTTGACATCTGCAAGACTAACTCCTTTCTTTTGTCATTTCTTATAACATTATGTTTGTTTAGTTTTACTTTATTTATACCTTGGGTAAAAATAACTAATGCATAACAAAAAACAGCCGGAAAACTTTTCCGGCTGTTTAAAATTGCTAACTTATATATATATTTATTTAGCAAGATCGAATAATACTTTTCTCAACAATCCGGTATCCTCTATGGTACACTGGAATACTTCCCCTATTTTCCTCGGAAGTATGAATTTCAGCTTGTTGTCCTTCACCTTTTTATCATAGAATATCTGATCAAAAACCCGGTCAACATCCATACCCGGAAGCGATACGGGAAGTTCCAGCTTCACAAGCATTGCCTTGACCTGATCTACAACCGACTCCGGCAGAATATCCATATACCTTGACAGTTTGAAAGCTCCCACCATACCTATGGCAACACATTCGCCATGTAAAAGTTCAAAATTCCGGGCAGTTTCAATAGCGTGACCTATTGTGTGGCCTAAATTCAAAACAGCTCTCAGGTCGTCCTCCTTCTCATCCTGTTCAACGACACTGCCTTTTATTGACACGTTTCTTTTTGCCAGAAACTGAAGGACATTTTCGTCAAAAGCAAAGATTTTTTGAGCGTTATAGTTCAGATATTCGCAGAACTCTTCATCCATAATAAAACCATGTTTGATTACCTCTGCCAGCCCTGCCGACACTTCACGCTTCGGAAGTGTTTTTATGGTATTGACGTTCATATATACCAGCTTTGGCTGATAGAAAGCTCCAACGGCATTTTTGTGTCCGTCGAAATCGACCCCTGTCTTGCCCCCGACACTGCTGTCGGCCTGTGACAGCAATGTCGTAGGAATCTGGATGAAATTAATGCCCCTCATGTATGTAGCGGCGGCAAAGCCTGAGATATCTCCGACCACGCCTCCTCCCAAAGCAACCAGTGAGCTGCTTCTATCCAGTTTGTATTCTATCAGCTTTTTGTATATTCCGTAAACGGCGTCAATAGTCTTGTGCTCTTCGCCGGAAACAAGCACGTGCTTATATACTTCAAACCCGCTTTCTTCAAGTCGGCTGATACATTCCTCCGAATGAAATCCGTCCACGTTTTCATCGGTGACAATCATTACTTTTTTACCGGTCCTCAAGGATAAAACAGCTTTGCCCAATTCATCAAAATTTGTTGTTATACAAATCGGATAGCTTCTTTCCTTTAAGTTAATAGTATGTCTAATCATTTTACACTCCATGTCCCATATGTACGGGGCCAGGTATACCCGGCCCTGTATCTGATGCATTAATCAATTACTTCCGAACATCTCCTGCAAAGTGTGGGATGCTTTTCATCTTTGCCTACATATTCACTGTACATCCAGCATCTTTCACATTTTTCCCCGGTCGCCTGCTCTACAGCAATTTTTATGCCTGGCATTTCTTCACCGTTCTGAACCTCTGCAGGTGCTTCCTGAAGCTTTTTGAGCTCGACATCGGAAATTATGAATATTGTTACCAGTTCCGCTTCGATGCTCTTTACGAAATCGTAATCGGCTCCATCGGCAAATATTGTCACTTTGGCATTCAGGGAGTGTCCAATTATCTTGTTGGCCCTTGAGACTTCAAGCGCCTTTGAAACATCCGAACGAAGGGCAAGTATCCTATCCCATTTTTCAGCCAAAGCAGTATCTATATATTTTTCATTGACTTCAGGCCAGCTGTTGAACTGAATGCTTTCAATATCATCACCGGCTCTGTGCGGCATAAACTGCCATATTTCCTCTGTTGTGAATGCCAATACGGGAGTGAGCATCCTTACCAGAGCCTGGAGTATTTCGTACATTACTGTCTGCGCAGCTCTTCTTTCCTTTGAATCCGCCTTTGATGTGTAAAGTCTGTCCTTTATTATATCCAGATAGAAATTACTCATGTCAACAACACAGAAATTGTGTATTGCATGGAACATCATATGGAATTCATATGAGCTGTAGGCATCGTTAACCTTTCTGATCAGGTTTGTCATCTTGTACAGCGCCCACCTGTCAAGCTCGTTCATCCCGCTGTAGTCAACGCTGTCGGTGTCCGGGTCGAAGCCGTTAATATTACCCAGGATGTATCTTGCGGTATTCCTGATTTTCCTGTAAACTTCCGAGAGCTGCTTCAACAAGTCCTTTGATATCTTTATATCAGTGGTGTAATCGGAGGAAGCAACCCAAAGCCTTAATATGTCGGCACCGTATTCTTTTATAACATCAGCCGGATCAATACCGTTGCCCAGTGATTTTGACATCTTTCTCTTTTCTTCATCTATGACATAGCCGTGAGTCAGAACCTTCCTGTAAGGAGCACCTCCTCTTGTAGCCACAGATGTCAAAAGTGATGACTGGAACCAGCCGCGGTGCTGGTCGCTGCCTTCCAGGTACAAGTCCGCAGGCCATGCCAGTTCGTCTCTTTCCTCCAGTACCGCTGCGTGGCTGGAGCCGCTGTCAAACCAAACATCCATGATATCGGTCTCTTTTGTAAATTCCCCATGCCCGCAGGAGCATTTGGTATCCTTCGGCAAAATTTCAGATGCCTCAAGGGCATACCATGCATTTGAACCCTTTTCTCTGAAGAGATCAGCAACAGCTTTGATACTTTCGTCGGTTATCAATTCCTTGCCGCAGTCTTTACAATAGAATATGGGAATAGGTACTCCCCAGATTCTCTGTCTTGAAATACACCAGTCTCCTCTGTCCTTAACCATATTGGTTATTCTTTCCTGTCCCCATTCAGGAACCCATTTGACGGTCTTTATAGCCTCAAGGGCATCGTCCCTGAAGCTGTCTATTGATGCAAACCACTGTTCGGTAGCACGGAATATGATGGGCTCTTTACATCTCCAACAGTGTGGGTACTGGTGGGATATTTTTTCAGAGGCCAGAAGCCTTCCGTCCTGTGTCAGTCTTTCTATGATGGCGGGATTTGACTTTTCATAATACAGGCCTGCAAACGGTCCCGCTTCCTTTGTCAGGTAACCTTTGCTGTCAACAGGCACCACTGTGGGTATCTTGTATTTCTGACAGACGATAAAGTCCTCGGCACCGTGTCCCGGAGCTGTGTGAACACAGCCTGTACCGGCTTCAAGGGTTACGTGGTCACCCAATATGACCAGTGAATCCCTGTCCAGGAAAGGATGCTTGCATACCATTCCTTCAAGGTCTTTACCCTTATATTTCGCTACAGTCTCATATTCGGCTATGCCTGCTGCTTTCATGGTATTTTCAACCAATTCTGTCGCAAGTACATAGTATTCACTGTCAGCCTTGACAATTGAATATTCATAGGCTTCATTCAAACATACCGCAAGGTTTGCAGGCAGTGTCCAGGTTGTTGTTGTCCATATTACAAAGTTTACCTTGTCCTTATCGGCTATTCCTCCAAACAGTCCCTTGTCATCCTTAACCTGGAATTTAACGTATATTGACAAAGTCGTGTCGTCGGCATATTCGATTTCGGCTTCTGCCAGGGCGGTTTCGCAGTCAGGGCACCAGTAAACAGGCTTCAGGCCCTTGTATATATGCCCCTTCTTGCACATTTCTCCGAAAACTTCTATCTGCTTTGCTTCAAACTCAGGTTTCAAGGTGATATATGGATTTTCCCAGTCAGCTCTCACCCCGAGGCGTTTGAAAGCATTCCTCTGGATGTCCAGGTATTTCATTGCAAACCCTTCGCAGGCTTCTCTGAACACCACTGGGCCCACCTCATGCCTCTTGAGACCCAATTCCTTTATTGCTCTCTGCTCTATGGGAAGTCCGTGTGTATCCCAGCCCGGCACATACGGAGTATAATAGCCTGCCATGCTGTGATATTTAACAACAATATCCTTTAATATTTTATTTAAAGAAGTACCCAGATGGATTCCGCCGTTTGCATAAGGCGGCCCGTCATGCAATATAAAAGCAGGTCTTCCCTTAGCCTTTTCAAGCTGTTTATGATAAATATCCATCTCTTCCCATTTATTCAGGAATTCAGGTTCTCTCTGCGGCAGATTTGCTCTCATTGGAAAGTCTGTCTGCGGCAAATTCAAGGTCTTTCCGTAATCTTCTGACATTTACAATACCTCCAAATTTAATTATTGATTTCATAGTTGATTTAACCGTGCTGATGCTTCGGTGTTCAGACAGAAGCAAATTGGTTTCCTGGCAATAATAAAGCCCCGTTCCCAAAGCCAATGAAGTTGGCTCTTAAGGGACGAGGCTGTTTTCGCGGTACCACCCAATTTATTTTGTCACATACTAATAATCCTGACATAAAAATTAAAACGTGACAATAATCACTTCATTCTATAACGGCTCGTCACCGGCACACCTTACCTACGTTTCATTCAGGCTGCAACTCATGGATGATTTTCAAAAGCTTGAACCTGTGAACTCCCACCAAATGCTCACTCTCTTTGAAGCCAATTGCCTTCTACTCTTTCCAGTCATCATATTTATAATATTATCTTATTTATAAGCCGATTTATTGTCCATAGTCAATAAAACCAACTTTGTAGTTTATAAATTATCATACATCAACAGAAAATATTCGTCAAGGCCAAAGCTATGCTTTTTATGTGCTTTTTTATATGTTTTTATTTATTGTAACACACCTGACATTCGGCTAATATCCTGTAGTATGATTAAAATGTGTTGTGTGATATATGGATTATAATTATCAGGATATTCTAAACAAAATTAAAAACGGTGAATACAGGCTTATTGGTTTTGGCTCCTGCAGGCGAGTATTCAGCATGAATAACGGGTATGTCGTAAAAATGGCCAAAGATATCCGTGGTATAGAGCAAAACAAAACCGAATACGATATTTATAACAGCAGTAACTCCCGTCTTTTTGCAGAAATACCCTATATTTCTGAGGACAACAGGCTTCTGGTCATGGCCCGTGCAAAAAGGATCAGGAAAATGAGAACAGTTTATTCCTACTATAAAGTTAATAATATTAATTCATTGTTAAAAGTAAATAACCTCCATGCAGATTTAAAAAATAATGATCTGGGTACTGGAGATTTGCGGCGTGCATCCAGTTGGGGCTTTATTAACGGAACCCCAGTTATAATTGATTATGGCCTTACACATAACCTATTCAGAAAATATTATAAGGGGAACCTATTTCTAAAGAAGAAATTCCCCCCATTACTCTACACGTAATTACATAATGTCAACAGCAGGTATTGTATCATCCAGACACTTTTCCAGAATTGCCATACCACACCTTATTTCTTCAATGTTTGAGGATGCAAAGCTCAATCTGAGGCTTCTGTCCTTGCTTTTATTATCCAATTCGTAAAAAACTCCCGAGGGTATCAGCACCAATCCGTTTGCCCTGCATTCATTATAAATCTCCCGTGCCGAAAGCTTCTTTGGCAGGCTGATCCAGAAATACAGCCCTCCGTTGGGCCTGTTATATTTAACTCCCAGCTTCTCCAATCTCTCAAGCTGGGCCAGCATGAACTCATATTTTCCCCTGTATATTTCTTTCATGTACTGGAGATGCTCCTCCCATTTTCCTGTTCTGAAATAAAGATCCAAAGCCCTCTGTATAAGACCGGATGACGATAGGTCAGTGTTATGCTTGATTTTGGTAAAATCCTTCACCAAAACATCGGGAATTATCATACACCCCGCTCTCAATCCCGGCATAAGTATTTTGGAAAAGCTCTTCAAATAAATTACGCAGGTATTCTCTTTATCCAGGCACTTTAATGTTGTCAGCTCCCCATTGTCAAAATTAAGTTCTGACATGGAATCGTCTTCAACCGCATAAATATTATACTTCCTGATCAACTGTAGGACCTGGTTCAATTTCTGGCGGCTGTAGCTTACTGTTGTGGGATTTTGGTAACAGGTCATAAGGTATATGAGCCTGGGCTTGCATATTCTGATCTTTTTCTCAAGATCAATCAAATCAATTCCATCCTCCTCCATGTTGACCCCTACCACACGGGCACCCCTTGATTTGAATACGGCAACGGCACCGTCGTAAGTGGGATTCTCAGTAATGACATAATCTCCAGGATTTAACAATACCTTTCCCACAAGGTCAATTCCCTGCTGTGCCCCCGAGACTATCAGTACATTTTCCTCATTTGCCGCTCTGATATTATACTTCCTTGCGAGATACTCAAGAATGGAGTTTCTCAAAGGAATAAATCCATTGCTTTCCTGATATCCGAAGGCAAAACCCCTGTCTCTTTCAAGAACTTCGATTATGCATTCCTTGAAGGATTCTGCCGGAAAAATAGATGGATGCGGCGTGGCACTGGCAAAATTTATTGTATCTGGTGCAATTGACATTCCAAGATCGCCGGAGGAAAGAGTATCTTCCTTCTGCATTTTTATGTTTGATACAAAATAGCCGCTTCCCTTTTTGGCAGTGACGTATTTATGGATTTCCAGCTGCTTGTATGCATTTACAACTGTAATATTGTTTACATTCAGGCTCCGTGACAGATTCCGGACGGTTGGAAGCCTCTCTCCGGGTTTCAATTGGCCTCCGCTTATCAGTTTTTTGATATGTTCGAATAGCTGTAAATACTTTGGTTGTTTATCATTATCAAATTGTATCGTTACAATATTCATTTCGCCTCCGCTATTTGATTAAATATATTGACTTATCAGCCCCGTTATGTAAGAATATACAAAATTTAAATAGAATTTATCTAAATTGTTTCGATACAATTTAGTATAATAAAAATTCTTTAATATGTAAAGGAGAATGTTGCAATGACTGAAAGATATGAATTAAACAAAAACCTGGCACAAATGCTTAAAGGCGGAGTAATAATGGACGTTGTAAACGCAAAAGAAGCCGAGATAGCCCAAAAAGCAGGCGCAGTTGCTGTTATGGCCCTTGAAAGGGTTCCCTCCGACATCAGGAAAATGGGCGGAGTTGCCAGAATGTCCGATCCAAAAATGATCAGGGAAATACAGAGTGCGGTGTCCATCCCTGTCATGGCCAAAGTGCGCATAGGTCATTTTGTTGAGGCTCAGATACTTGAATCCCTGTCAATTGACTATATAGATGAAAGTGAAGTTCTCACTCCTGCCGATGAAGATTTCCATATAGACAAGCACGCCTTCAAAGTCCCCTTTGTCTGCGGCGCCAAAAATCTTGGTGAAGCCTTGAGAAGAATCGGTGAAGGCGCCTCTATGATAAGAACAAAAGGCGAAGCCGGCACAGGTAATGTGGTGGAAGCCGTAAGGCACATGCGGACCGTCACTTCCGAAATGCGCAAGGTGCAAGGCGCCTCAAAGCAGGAACTTATGACTGTTGCAAAAGAATTCGGCGCACCCTACGATCTGGTGGTCTATGTCCATGAGCACGGCAAGCTTCCTGTCATCAATTTTGCTGCCGGCGGTATAGCTACACCTGCCGACGCGGCTCTCATGATGCAGCTGGGCTGTGACGGCGTTTTTGTGGGATCGGGCATTTTCAAATCCTCCGACCCGGAGAAGAGAGCCCACGCAATAGTAAAGGCTACAACCTACTTCAACGATCCGGCCGTTATTGCAGAAGTATCTGAAGAGCTGGGTACTGCCATGGATTCCATAGATGTGAGAGAGTTATCGGGAAACAGCCTCCTTGCCTCCAGAGGCTGGTAAAAAGAAGATTGTAAAATGAAATTTCTTTCATTTTACAATCTTCCTATAGAAAAAGTGCTTGTGGGCCAAACGCCAAGGCCCACATTTTGCATCTATTTTTCGTAAAAATAAATGCAAAACCGCACTTTTTCCTTTTCAATTTGTATGTTTATATGTTTTGCATCAGTCCATTGGAAAAATCTTCAATTTTTCTTCAAAACATATAATCAATGTTGCCCACGAAAGGAAATTTTTATGAAGAGAATAGGAGTACTAGGCCTGCAAGGGGCGGTTCAGGAACATCTCGACATGCTGGGCCGGGTAGAGAATGTAGAACCTGTCCTTGTAAAATATAAAAGTGATATTGAATACATAGACGGACTTATTGTCCCAGGTGGCGAAAGCACTGCCATCGGCGGGCTGCTGGCCGACTTTGAGCTTACCGGCCCGCTTAAAGTCCGCATAGAAAGCGGAATGCCGGTATGGGGTACCTGTGCAGGCATGATAATTCTGGCCAAAAACATCGCCAATGATGAGAGAAGATATCTTGAGGCAATGGATATAGAAGTTATGAGAAACGCCTACGGAAGGCAGCTGGACAGCTTCACCACCAGTGTGGATCTGCCCGGACTGTCAGCCGGCAAAATACCTCTGGTCTTCGTCAGGGCACCCTATGTGGTGAGCGTTGCCCCGCAGGTTGAAATATTATTAAAGCTGGATGAACACATTGTAGCCTGCCGCCAGGGGCATATGCTGGCAACGTCCTTCCACCCCGAACTGACGGCCGACCTGAGCTTTCACAGATACTTTGCAGGCATGATAAAGTAATAGCTGTATAGTTAAATAAAAAAACTGCTTCTGTTTACCAAAAGCAGTTTTTTATTTAATATATGTTACGAATGTTTAATTGAAGAATACATGAAAAGTTCAGTAATCAGCAGTTTACATCCATTTGCGGCAGGAAGCCCTAACTAATTAAGCTTTTCAGGTTTATTCACGACAATTGTGCCTATCAATCGCTATTTAAGCGATGCCGATGCTGAAAAACTGCCTTCAGCCTTCCAATCATCCTTGAATATTCCTTCCTTGCTTATATTGACCAGATTGTTAGGATTACCGTTACTTGTGGCCGAGCGGACATTTGTAAATGTAAATGCCAGGTCCCTGGAATTGTCCAGATACTCCTGGGGAACTCCGATACCCTTAAGCAGAGGAAGTGAATTCATATATATGCTTTGATCCGCACTCTGAGAATCCTGCAGGGTCATGGTCTCACCAAGTGTGTATGAGTTTGGAGACCAGCTGGTCAATACTCCCTCTTTGAAGCCGATACCCAGGATGTCTGCATTTATTACACCGGGGTTGACATGTGTAAATGTCATTTCGGCATAGACCTTCCATACATGCAGGTATTGGGAACCGATATAGTATACTTGATAATCATAAGCTTCGGCTTTCAAATTAAGATTGGATAAGAATGACACCGTACCTCCATAATTATCATCATTCAAGTCAACCATCAGGTCTACTTCAGCTTTACTGCTGAAAGTACCGGTACCGCCGAAGCCGGTGAAAGTAGGCCCGCTGTGAAAGGTATCCGAGGCAAAACTGAAAAATGTGGTGGGTGGTACCAACGGTATCAGCTGAACATTTGTTGAGTCAACTTCTTGCGCAAAACACGGGATTGCAGAGGCCAGTAGAAACAGAATCAATACTAAGCTAACAAATTTCTTCATAACAAAACCTCCTTATTAACTTTTGTGTTTTTACCCAAATGGATGTTTTAAAACCAGTCCAAGCTTCCACCTATATTATATAATAAATATTACAGACAATATGTCTTATGGAAATATTTCCCATATATTTTGTTGCATTAACTTGTTGTGCCAGTTAAATTAATATTTATTATTTACTTAGCCGTTCCTTCAATCCTGGCTAACATCTGGTTTATTGTCTCAATATACGGAGACTCCAGTTCCCTGGCCTTCTGAAGATGTTCCCGGGCCGTGTCATACTGGGCGGTATTAAAATATATAAATCCCAGCAGGAAGTGACCGTCAACAGGGCTTATTTTCACAAGCTGCTCTGCATGCGGTATTCCCTCCTGATACTTTTGCTGATTTATTTCAGCTCTTGTTATGCTCCAAAGCACACTTGTACGGATATTTTTGCCGGAGGGGCTTAAATCCATTATATCCTCTCCCAGCTTTTCAGCCTGGGCCCAATTTTCCTGTGTCTCGAAAGTCTGCATTTCTGTCAGTATCGGAACAATTTTGCTGTTCTGATTGTTAAACCCGTACAGCGTAGCTGCTATTGTGACAATTACAGCCATTATAAGGGAAACAACTTTCACAAGCCTGTCCCTGGAGGTTTCTTCCTTTGAATTATATACTATGCCGGTAGTCAAAAAACCGCCTGCAAACCCACCCAAATGAGCATTATTATCTATCCGGCTGTTCATAAAACCATAGGCAAGGTTTATGGCTACAGTAGTGATCAGGTTTGCTCCAAAACTGCTTTTTAAAAGGGACGGACGCTTTAAGGCAAAAAACAGCATTGCACCCATCAAGCCAAATATGGCGCCGGATGCTCCCACAGCAACATTTATCGAAAAGGCAAGGCTCACAATATTGCCAAGTATACCCGAAAACAGGTATATAAATGCAAAGCGTCCCCGTCCGAAAAGCTTCTCAACCTGTGAACCGACAATAAACAACGAGTAACAATTTACAGCCAGATGGATTTCATCGGCATGTAAAAACATGGGTGTAAAAAACCTCCAATACTGTCCCTGCAATATATACGAATTGATTTTTGCTCCAAAAGGAACCAGAAGATTGGAATAGGATTGTCCGGTCCTTATGGATATAAGTTTGATTATCAGCCATACGACAATATTTATAACTATTATCCCATAGGTCAGCCAGGGTTTTTTTACCTTTAGCTGTATCTCATAATCTTTTTTCCTGTTTCCAATAAGCCTTTGAATATCTTCAACTGTAGTTCCGCTTTTATCAAGGTTTTTTGCAAAAAATCTTTTTACCGTCCTTACAATATGGGCATCAAAGGCCGGTACGGTAAAATGCTTTTGAATAGCACCCTGTGAGCAATTTACCGAAAATGTCCTCAGGAACTTTCTTTCTGCAGTTATATCCGCCTGTCCCTTTGATATGATATCAAGCCTTTCGGTATCCGGCTGATTTTCAAATAGGAACAGCTTGAACACTGTGGCATTCCTGCCGTTGATATTATTGATGAGAGCAGTTCCATGCTCCATGGACATGGCTATCTGCCGGCTGTCCATCCTGTCTGCATCAATAATTTCCAGCAGCACCGAAGTACCGTGAAAATCCTTTATAAGGCTTGTGGTACCACTGCTGAAATCCAATTCCTCTGTTTCAGGACTTATCAAATTGAAAAATTCCTTCTCAATCAGATAGCCCACAAGTGATGTAATTAAACTATTTTTCATTGATCAAAAAGCCTCCGCAATCAACAGCACCATATTTTTCAAACATTCCGGCCGCTTGGGGAGCATGTGATATATATCCCGCTCTTCCCTTATAAACTCGCAGTGCGGCGTCAAGTACTTTTATGTTGTTGGATTTTAAGATAAAAGGCTGTTTCAGGTAGGTTTGAGCTTCCTTGACAACCTTTGCCAGCAGCAGGGAGTCCTCTGAATTCTCCAGATCTGCGTCTACTATAATAATATCACTCTCTTCATCCAGAAGATCCATGGCTGCATCGGTAACGGCATCTATATCCCCATCCTTCAAAGAATCCCTTAATGTCGCATCAGCATTCACATCAAGCCTTCCAAGCCCGGCGGCACCTATGGCTGCAAAGGGGATCTTCTGTGAAGCCGAGGTGATATAATCCACATCGGGCCTTATGCCTGTAATTTCTTTATTTTCAGCATCAGTTTCCCTTACCAGTTTGGCAATCTCGGCTATATACCGGGGAGTTGTACCGCAGCAGCCTCCCAGCAGTCTTGCACCGTTTCTCAAAAACTCTGGTACAAACCCTGCAAAGCCTTCGGGCGTTTCCTTGAATACCTGCTTGCCGTCAACAATTTCGGGCAGCCCGGCATTTGGTTTCACACTGAAGGGGAGCCCCGTTTTCCCGTAGCTTTCTGCTATCCTGATCATATATTCAGGCCCGAAGGAACAGTTTGTTCCTATCAAATCGGCGCCCATGGAATGCAGTATTGCGGCACATATGCCGGGCTCGGTCCCCATCAGGGTCCTTCCGTTCTGTTCGTAGGAAACGGAACAAATAACAGGAAGGCTGCAATTTTCCTTTGCCGCAAGCAGTGCAATCCTCAATTCGCTTATATCGGTGAAGGTTTCAAGACTGATAATATCTGCACCTCCATCCGCGACAGCAATAATCTGAGCTTTAAAGGTGTCATATGCCTTTTCAAAAGTCAGATCACCAAAGGGCTCCAGCAACTTTCCCAGAGGTCCCATGGATGCGGCAACATAACACTTACCGCCGGCGACCTCTTTTGCTAGCTTTGCAGCCTGATAATTTATCTCATAATGCTTGTCCTTAAGTCCATATTCATCCAATTTTATAATGTGGGACTGGAAGGTATTTGTCTGGATAATATCCGAACCGGCATCCACGTAACCCTTGTATATCTTCCTTAATATCTCTGGGTGTGACAAATTCCATTCCTCGGGACAGGTTCCGACCCCAAGCCCGTTTTCAAAGAGCATCCTTCCCATTGAACCGTCGAACACCAAAACTTTTTGTTTTAAATCATCTCTGAAAGACATGGTTCCTCCACAAATTAAATTTCTATATATTAAACAAATTGCCAGTTTTTTAGACTGGCAATCATGAGCTTATTAATAAATTATAATAGTGTATCAGCTTAATGTAAAGGTAAGCTGACCCGATTACTGCTGTAAAACTGTTTTAAAATCAACTAAAAAGTAATTATAAATGCAATTATTAATACAATTATCAAGCCGTTTCAATACCTGCTTCATCCTGCAGGCCCAGCTGAACTATGGCATTTTCACGCATTTTGTACTTCTGTATCTTACCGCTTGCAGTCATTGGGAAGCTGTCGACAAAGCTCACATATTTTGGAGTCTTATGCCTTGCCATATGTGACCTCACTGCATTCTTAACATCATCTTCGGTCATGGTACAGCCTTCCTTCAAAACAACGCAGGCCATTATTTCTTCACCGTAAGCCCTGGAGGGGACACCGATTACCTGGACATCCTTTATTTCAGGCAGCGTATACAAAAATTCCTCGATTTCCTTCGGATAAATATTTTCTCCGCCTCTTATTATCATGTCCTTGATTCTTCCGGTGATTTTGTAATAACCATGCTCATCCCTGACGGCAAGGTCACCGGTATGTAGCCAGCCGTCGGGGTCAATGGCCTGTGCTGTGGCTTCGGGCATTTTGTAATATCCTTTCATGACATTATAACCTCTTGCAACAAACTCTCCGGGTACTCCGTCAGGCAAATCCCTGCCTGTTTCGGGGTCCACTATCTTGCACTCGATAAATGGAAGCGAACGGCCCACAGTGGCAACTCTGCGCTCCAGGCTGTCCCCTATTCTGGTCTGGGTGCAAACGGGCGAAGCTTCGGTCTGTCCGTAAGGAATGGTGATATCTTTCATATTCATTTTGTCAACCACCAGTTCCATGTATTTTACAGGACATGGGGAACCTGACATGATACCTGTTCTCAATGATGAATAGTCATAATTATTAAATTCAGGGTGTTCAAGTATGCCTATAAACATGGTGGGTACACCATACACAGCGGTGCATTTTTCCTCCTGTACCGTCTGCATTACCTTTAGAGGCTGATAGTATTCAAGGGGTATCATTGTGGTTCCGTGGGTAACGCAGGCCATTACGGCAAGTACAAGACCAAAGCAGTGGAAAAACGGAACCGGAATGCACAATCTGTCCTGGTGGGTAAAATGCATGCAGTCACCGATACACTTCCCATTATTAATTATGTTGTAGTGTGTCAGCATGACACCTTTAGGGAAGCCAGTAGTTCCGGAGGTGTACTGCATATTGATAACATCATGGCAGTCAAGGGAGCTGCTTATGGCATAGAGCTCATCATCTGGAATGTCACTTCCCATGTCTAACATATCAGACCAGCCGAACATTCCAGGGTATTTGTTTTCACTGACGCTGATAACATTTTTAAGGAAAGGAAGCTTTTCAATATTGAGCTCCCCGGGTTTTGAATCCTTTATCTCAGGACATAGCTCATTTAGTATCTGAATATAATTGGAATCCTTAAAGCCGTCGATTAAAACCAGGGTATTGCTGTCCGATTGCTTGAGCAGGTATTCCAGCTCGAAAATCTTGTAATTTGTGTTTACAGTAACCAGAACAGCGCCGATTTTCGCCGTAGCAAAAAGCGTAATCAGCCATTCCGGAACATTTGTAGCCCACATGGCTACGTGGTCACCTTTTTTAATACCCATTTTCATAAAGCTTTTTGCAACACTGTTGCATATGGAATTGAATTCCGAGTACGTTTTTCTAAAGGGGCGATCAGAGTATAAAAGGCACTCGTGGTCGGGGTATTTTCCTGCCATTTCCTCAAGCATTCCGCCAACTGTTATTTCAATAAGCTTTTCCATATAAGCACCTCCAAAAATGATAAATGTCTAAATCAGATAAATTAAAGCAATAAAAAAGCTCTTCATCTCAGAAATGAGACGAAAAGCATGTTCCGCGGTACCACTCAAATTAATTCAACCAATAGCGTAATTGGCTTATTGAATTCTCTCTTTAATCCTATAACGGTGAATACCGTTCCGGCCTGACTATTCAGCCGGAATGCTCCCGGGCGAGCTTCAACTTTTCAAAATCACCATCTCTCACCGTACGATAGCTCTCTTTGGATTTTTAACAGTCTACTTTTCCCGTTCTCAGCAGTTTTTTATTCAAATTATTAATATAATACTATGTAAATTGTACAAATGTCAATACATTTATTAATGCTTTAATTTAATAAATTCCGCAGCCGGGATTATCAAATCAGGCCTTAATGTTATGTTTGAATGCATAAATGGCGGCTTGTGTCCTGTCGTTTACATCAAGCTTCTTAAATATGTTGGATATATGATTCTTGACTGTCTTTTCGCTTATGTAAAGGTTTTTTGCGATTTCCTTATTTATCATGCCTTCGGCTATAAGCTTTAAAACCTCTATTTCTCGGGTGGTCAAATTGTTGGTCAAAGATCTGTCATGTTCATACAGTGTAACTCTGTTGAATTCCTTGACCAGTTCACTGGTCATATTGGGCTGGATAAAGGTCTGGTCATGGAATACACTTCTTATGGCTTCAATCAATACAGACGATTCGGCATCTTTTAATACGTAGCCCTCACAGCCCATTTGCAGCGTTTTAAACAAATATTCCCTATCCTGATGCAGTGTTAAAACAATTATTTTAAAGCGGTCATTTCCTTCCTTCAACATTTTAATGGCCTGCAGTCCGTTTAATACCGGCATGTTTATGTCCATCAAAATAATATCCGGCTTGAGGGATTTTGCAAGATCCACTGCCTCACCGCCGTTAGAAGCCTGGGCTACGACACATATATCCTCCTCCAGCTCAAGAATTGTTTTTAATCCCTGCCTCACCATGGCATGATCATCTGCAATCATTACTTTAATCTTATCCATTTACGAGTGCCTCCCCTTCATCAATGAGTGGTATTTGTATGTTTATTCTTGTACCTTTCTGTTCTTCGGACACTACGTTAAATTCTCCTTCAAGCAGGGCAACTCTCTCCTTCATGCTAAAAAGACCAAATCCTCCGGATAAATCCGAGTTAGTCATACGTATGGTTTTGGTATCAAAGCCCACACCGTTGTCAAATATGATGATACTGAGTTTCTTGTCGATTTTCTCCAAAGCAACACCTGCCGTTTTTGATTTGGAATGTTTAAGCACATTATTCAGCGCTTCCTGTACAATTCTGAAAACTGTAAGTGAGATAACCGGCTTTATTATTTCTTCATCTATTCCTCTGCACTTGAATGTCACATTTATTCCAGTTGTCTCCTTAAAAGAAATAACATATCTTTCTAAAGTTGGCAATAGCCCCAGATCATCAAGTGCCATAGGTCTAAGGTTGTAGATAATTTTCCGAACCTCCTGCAAGCTGTCTCTCATGACCTTCTTCAGGTTTTGCAGCTCAGTTTTGGCCTCTTGAATATTTTTATCCAATAACCGCTCACATATCTCTGCCTTTATTACAGCATTGGATATTGACTGTGCAGGCCCGTCATGGATTTCCCTGGCAACACGCTTTCTCTCCTCCTCCTGAGCTTCGATTATTCTCAGTCCGAGTAATTGTTTCTGCTGCAGATTATCCAGCTGCTCACCCACGCCCTTCAAATCGCTGCTCAGGTATTCCAGTGCTATACCCACGTGCCCGATAAGATTGTCGGCTCTTTCAAGGGTCTTTAACGAATCCCTGATCCTTATTTCAAGGTCATTGCGTCTCTTTATCAAAAAGCTTTCCTGTTCCCGTTTTACAGCAAGCTTGACTCTCAAATCGTCTGCCGCCTGATAGGCCTTTGCCAGATCTTCCTGGCTGTATCTCTTAAAATCCCTGTTTACGTCGGACAGCTTTTTCTTACTTGTCTTCAATGCAAATTCAAGATTCTCAATTTCGTTAATGCTGCTAGCCACCTGCATCTTCAGGCTTTCAAGTTCTTCTTTAAGACGCGAACATTCTTTTCTGGAATTTTCTGCAATCTCAATTATTTCCATCTTACCCGAATCAAGAGCCTTAATGGTCTTATTAATTATCTCATCCATTTGTATGGCATTATGTTTAAAATTCGGCATTATTCCACCATTTTTCATCCATAAGATTTTTTCTTTATTCAAACTGATAAAACATTTATGTAACTTTCTTGTAACTTTTATGTAACTTTATAGAACTATTTTAACCAATATGTTGCTCCCTCACAATAGGGGTTGACCATTTTTGTTAATATTTTCTTAAATATATCATTACTCTTCATGCAATGCTACAATTCTGACAGCAAACTGATACTTTTATTAATACTTTATTAGACAATAAAAAAACTTCTACTTTTTGTAGAAGTCTTCTGGTGCGCCATCAGGGATTCGAACCCGGGACACCCTGATTAAGAGTCAGGTGCTCTACCAACTGAGCTAATGGCGCATTTTCAAGCGTTTGGGGCATTGGTGTTTCCCGAACACTTTTATATTATAAGAGCTAAGTATTGTATTGTCAACCCTTATTTTTATTTTTCTCTTGTTTAAATGTCAATTCTTGCTATTGCTCTTACCATACTGGAATCGGCATTGATTTTCAAGGGAAATGCGAATACTTCGAATACATCGGCTTCAGATATTAAATCGAGATTTGTCAGATTTTCTAATATAAAAATATTATTTTGAAGCAGGAATTTATGAATTTCAAAGGGAAGCCTGTCAGGAGAAGGCATATCAACTCCGACCAACTTTATATTATTGGCTGCAAGACATTTACAGATTGATATGTCCAGAACAGGATGATCATTATAGTATTTTTCACTTCCATAAAATCTGTCCATTCCGGTATGAAACAGGATTATATCTTTTCCTTCAATTATTTCCTGATAACCGGGTTTCAATGAAATAACACTCTCATTTTCAGAATGTATTATCCCCCCTCTTCCGCTGAATTGCTCAAGGGGCATATTTCCGATATACTCGTCAACATCAAGCATATGCATCCTTCCGTCAATATGGGTTCCTACATGCATTCCCGTCTCAAGGCTGTGGTTGTTGTATTGTTCCCTGCTGTAAACCCTATCATGTTTAAGTATAACAGCACTATCTCCGGGGTATACCGGCATACCTGTATGTATTGGTTGTGACAGATCTACATATTTCATTTGGGCTTCCTTCTTTCATGAATACCAGTTATTATATTTAAATAAACGGTATAATTGCTGTTTCTTTAAGTAAACATACTGTACTTGCTTATTTTAGCATATTATTTTCAGGCACAAAAGAGGCTGTCTCCAAAATAAAATGAATGCAATACATGAATTTCATCATCTTATTATGAGACAGCCATTTTCCGTTTCCCTATTGAACAACATAGTTTGTAACAAGCCGGCTTCCTCCGCTGACCACTTCAATCTGGTAGGTACCTGTATCGGTATTTTTGTCGACTTTCCAGGTACAGAGAACACTGCCGTCATTACCTGCAACTATGTTTCGTGTGGTTGTAAAATCCTGGCCTCTTATCCTATAGCTGCATATAATCCTGCAATTGTTGTTGGGAGTGCATCTTAATGCCAAAACTCCTACCTCACCCCTTTTGATATATGGTCTCTTTGCTATAACCTGAATTTGATTTCCATCTGCTTGTGCAAGCAAATTATTTTGCTGCATGACCTGTCTGCTTTCATTAACTTTATGAACTGCAAAAAAAACGTTAAATAACAAGCTGACACATAATAAACAAGGTAAAATACGTTTCATGCCATCACCTCAAAATAGTATTTTACCTTATTTTCTCCACTGCATATTTTTTTATTTACAGGTAATTCATACATGTTTTTCCTGCGCTTTTTCTATTATTAGGGTAAATACCCCAAGCCAAAGCACCCCAAAGGAAAAACCTCCCAAAACATCACTGGAATAATGAACGCCCAGGTATATCCGGCTCAAACCCACAAGAGCAATCAATATGACAATCGGAAAAATAACCAGATTTTTATATTTACCTTTATAGAATCTGCCGCACAGATAAATTATAAACCCGTAGAAACTAATTGCTGCCATCGAATGTCCGCTTGGAAAACTAAGCCCGGTTACCTCAACCAGTTTTAAAATATCCGGCCTGTTTCTGTTGATTAACCATTTTAATCCTACATTGATTATTGAACTTAGAGATATATTTATAATTGTCATTGCAGCATAGAAGGAATACTTTTGCTTTTTTGTAAAGATACTCAGGAATACTAATGCACAAATTATACCTAGAAACTGTTGTGAAGCCAGAAAAGTAATGAATTTCATAAAAATGGTCATTTTTCCGGATATGATTTTGGAAACCATTGAATAAACATAAGCATCAAAGGCCTGAATATTATTGTTCAGAACATTAACAGCCAAAAATAAAAACATCAGCAGTGGTAATACAATTGTTAAAACAAATCTGGTAAATTTCAATTTGGAACTCCATTCGTATATTACTCTCTTAATATAAATAAGCCTCTTATATATATATTACAAATATAATTTTTAAATATTATAGATAATTATTCCTGGTTAGTCAAATCAGAAAAAAGCCGTGAATACCATTATTTTTTTCAGCTCCAGGCAACTAAGAGATTATTTTGATTGAAACCGGGTATAAATCTACAAGAAATTAGTATATGCTTATATATAAAACAGCTGTATTGCCAGCTGGTTGATTAATATAACATACGTAAAAATGCTAAACTAGGAGGTTAGGATGGACAAAAAAATATATAAAAAAGTTTCTGATTCTAAAACAGAGCAAATACAAATAATCATGCCCGAGCATATTAATGGCTTTAACCGGCTTTTCGGAGGCAGACTTATGGAATGGATTGATATTGTTGCCGCTGTGGTAGCCAGAAGGCATTCCGGCTGTAATGTAACTACCGCTTCAATAGATAATCTGCAATTCAAGGCTGCTGCTTATGTTAACAGCACAATCTTCCTCGTAGGACAGATTACTTATGTGGGGAGAACCTCCATGGAGGTTCGGGTATCCACTTATGTTGAAAAACTGGATGGAATGCGGTATATGATAAACCGTGCCTACCTTGTCCTTGTGGCATTGGATGAAAATGACCATCCTGTCCAGGTTCCGGGTCTGACCCTGGAAACCGAGGAAGAAAAGCTGGAATGGGAGGCGGGTAAAAAGCGGTGTGAATTAAGAAAACAAAGAAGACTTGAAGCTTTTTAGTTTCATATTTCATTAAATAAATATTCCAGCATTTTTTCAGGATTATTTAAAAATTGCCTGGTTATATTGTAGTGTTCCGTTTCTTTATAAAGAGTTTTTGTTATTCCTCCGTCATCCAGCATTAAAATATCGGAGTCGGGATATGCCAGCAATATGGGTGAATGTGTCGCAATAATAAATTGTGAATTATCCTTTGCCAATTCATTTATATGGACCAGTAAGGACAGCTGTCTTGTGGGTGACAGGGCAGCTTCCGGCTCATCCAGAATATAAAGGCCCTTTCCCCTAAACCTGTTTTGGACAAGTGCCATGAAGCTTTCTCCATGGGATTGATTATGAAGGGATTTGCCGCCGTATACATGTATAAAAGGATTGAATCCCGTCTTATCCAATCTGTCAATTTCGGTTGCAACATTGTAAAAACTCTCGGCCCTGAGAAAAAAACCGTCTTTAGGCCGCTTAACACCTTTGACCAAAGTCATGCTTTTATACAGCGCCGAATGAGTTTCCTGGGATGCAAAATTAAAATTCATGGTCCCTCCTTCGGCATTAAAGCCCATATTTATGGCAATTGCCTCAAGAAGAGTGGATTTTCCCGAACCGTTTTCACCGATGAAAAAAGTGACTTTTTTGTTAAAGGACAGTTGTTCCACATTCTTTAAACTCGGAAGCTCAAAAACATATGAATCCTGACATCCGGTATTCTTTTGCAATTTTAATCCGCTAATATATAAATCACTGAACATTATTTCCGGCTCTCTCATTTCTTATTGGATTGATTCTGCCAATTATTACAATTATTACAACTATTATTATACAATATATACATGATAATTTCAAGAACATTTGTTCGCCTTTTGATAGCCATTTAGAAAATTCGATTAAAGCGTGCTATTTTTCCTGGAATATGAAATAATTACTTTATACAATGGTAAGTATATTAATAAATAGACGGAGATGATTTTGTGGATGTAAAACAGTTATCCGAAATTTTAAAGGGCAGCAATAATATTGTCTTTTTCGGAGGTGCAGGTATGAGCACCGAATCGGGAATAGCCGATTTCCGTTCGGAAAACGGCCTTTACAAGACAGCCCTGGGGTTTGAATACCCTCCTGAAACCATGCTCTCCCATAGCTTTTTTATATCTCACACAGCTGAGTTTTTCAAATACTATAAAGAGAAAATGATTTTCAAAAATGCGTCCCCCAACCCTGGGCATAAGGCACTTGCGATTCTGGAGGAAAAAGGAAAACTCAAAGCAGTTATTACTCAAAATATTGACGGACTTCACCAGCTTGCAGGAAGTAAAAAAGTTTATGAACTGCACGGTTCAATCCATCGCAATTTTTGCATGAACTGCAACAAGTTTTACGGGCTCGAATATATAGTCGGTTCGGAGGACATCCCCCTCTGTACTGTCTGCGGGGGCATCATAAAGCCTGATGTCGTCCTGTATGAAGAGGCCCTGGAGGACAGCGTCGTAAACGGTGCCGTCAGTGCCATAAAACAGGCCGACGTCATGATAATAGGCGGTACTTCACTGGTAGTTTATCCGGCCGCCGGCCTGATAACTTATTTCCAGGGAAGTAAGCTCGTATTGATTAATAAAAGCCCGACACCTTATGACTCCAAAGCGGATATTGTAATCAACGACTCTGCAGGTAAAATTTTGGGCACTGCCGTAGAAATGTTGTAAGCACTGATAAATCATGCGTTTGCAATAATTCCAGCCAGTATTTTTCCCAGGAATGCACCTGAAATGCAAAAAACAATGTTAAAAATTATATTTAATGCGGCATAGAGCATATTTCCGCTTTGGTATAGATTCACCGTCTCCAGACTGAAGGTTGAGAAGGTTGTAAATCCTCCCAAAATCCCGGTTGTCAAAAAAAGAAGCAGTTTTTTATTGCTCGGATACAGACTGAAAAAAAGCTGCCGGCAAAATCTCCTGTACTTTTGGATATTATTCACTAAAATCATGCTTTCTATTTGGTTGTATCGCCAAATTTACCAGCTGGTAAAAAAAACTTTTGCCCTCCAATGTATATTATGTTAAATTAATTATTGCGAGTTTTATCAATTTATAAATTTATTCCGCTAAAATAAATTTATCTATTTATCAAACTGCTCTCTGGAGAGTCCCAGCTATTGGGCGCCGAAGGTGCAAGGAAAAGTGTGGCTTTTCCGGTCTCTCAGGCAAAAGGACAGAGCTTTTCAGCTTGATGTCTTTCTCTTTTGAGGGCCAAAACAAAATGTTTTGGCTTTTTTGATTTTCAAAAATTCAAGAAGGGATTGGTCAAAAATTTATGTTAGAACAAATCAATAGTTTTGTAACCTGGTTTGATGGTATTGTTTGGGGGCTCCCCCTCATAATCCTGGTTTTATTGGTAGGAATTTTAATGACAGTCCGCACCGGTCTGTTACAGGTAAGACATCTCCCCCGTGCATTAAAGTATATGGTTAAAAATGAAGAAGGCGGAACAGGAGAAGTATCCAGCTTCGGAGCCTTATGTACCGCTCTGTCGGCCACCATCGGAACCGGCAATATCGTGGGTGTTGCCACCGCAATTGTTGCGGGCGGTCCGGGAGCACTTTTCTGGATGTGGATCGCAGCCTTTTTTGGTATGGCGACAAAATATGCAGAAGGACTCCTTGCCATAAAATACCGTACGGTGGACAGCGACGGTCATGTATTGGGCGGACCTTTCTACTACATAGAAAACGGTATGGGCAGGCGCTGGAGATGGCTTGCAAAAGCTTTTGCCTTCTTCGGGGCCGCCGCGGGACTCATGGGTATTGGAACTTTCGTACAGATCAATGGTATTTCAGATGCTGTTCACAATTATTTTGACAAAAATAATGAATGGACCGTTTCCCTTTTGGGAAGGGACTATTCATGGACAATAGTAATTACTGCAATCGTTGTGACACTCTGCGCAGGGCTGGTCATAATCGGTGGATTAAAAAGAATAGCAAGCGTATCGGAAATAATTGTACCATTCATGGCTATCTTTTATATAATAGCTACATTGATCGTAGTGTTTGCAAATTATAAAGCCATACCTGCTGCCATTGTTGAAGTATTTGAAGGAGCTTTCGGTTTGCGTGCCATAGGCGGCGGAGCGCTGGGCGCAATGCTTGTGGCCATGCAAAAGGGTATTGCGCGCGGTATCTTCTCAAATGAATCAGGTCTGGGAAGTGCGCCCATAGCAGCTGCTGCCGCAAAGACCCATGAACCGGTACGACAGGGCCTTGTATCCATGACAGGTACATTCGTGGACACAATAATAATTTGTACCATGACAGGTCTTTGTATTATAACGACAGGCTCCTGGAATATAGGTCTGAAAGGTGCGGCAGTGACACAAAATGCCTTCCGGTCAGGTTTCAGCTTCGCTCCCTCCCTGGGTTCCTTTATACTTATGATAAGCCTGGTTTTCTTTGCATTTACCACTATCATAGGCTGGAACTACTACGCCGAACGCTGTATGGAATACCTTACAAACGGAAATATGAAAACAGTCAAAGTCTACCGCTGGATATACATCATAGCCGTATTTGCCGGTCCCTTTATGACAATTGAGATTGTTTGGAATATTTCCGATATATTCAACGGAATGATGGCATTTCCAAATCTGATTGCTCTTATAGCCCTCAGCGGTGTTGTAGCTGTTGAAACAAGAAAGTATTTAAAAAAATCAGTGAACAGAAATTAAAATAATAACAATAAAAAAGAATGGGTTCAAGTTTGCAACCCATTCTTTTTTGTTATGTTGTGATATTACAATTCCAACACAGAGACGATTTCCTCCCCGTAAGAAAGCCAGCAGTATTTTGCCGGGCCGCATGGCTCAGTGCGCAAATACTCAATGGCCTTGGCGAGTGCTGCTTTTCCCTGAAGTGACTGTAGCATATGCTTCCAGGAGGCTTTGGGTATTTGTTGCCACAAACCCCTTCTGCTGCTCCTTTACAGAAAGGTTAACCACCTTCCATAGATTTTTTGAATCAATTTTTTGAACCCGAATACCACCCTTTTGGACACAGAAAAAGACATACCTCCCCTTGACGGAAGATATGTCTCTTGGTCGGAATGACGTGACTTGAACACGCGACCTCTTGCACCCCAAGCAAGCACTCTAGCCAAACTGAGCTACATCCCGATAACGCTCAATCATTATAACATATCAAATTTTCAATGTAAAGATAAAATAGCAAATTTCGCCTCATAAAAATCCGTTATCAGTGAATTTATATATCACTTTTACAAAGGATCTGGGTTTTTATTACTAGCTTTCATGTTTTTGGCTCTGTTTGTTGGTTCCAGACGCCTTATCTCTTTTTTTCAACAACAGGGCTTTTTCAAAATCTCTGTCCTCCTTCTCTTTTTCCTGGCTCTTTTGATGTATCAAGCTGTCTGTTTTTAAAATTCTTGATACCGGATATACTTTTGATACTCTGTCAATTTTCATAGTGCCACCTCCTCACCGGATCTGAAAATATATAGGTCTCATATTATATATATCGGCATAAAATCAAAAGTGCCAAAGCCGCTTTTATTTATTGTGTATTGAAAAAACAGCCCTTACTGGTTTCCAATAACGACTGTCTCATCTAAAATATTTAAGTGAAGGTACAACATCATTAATATTTCCGGGCACTGCCTTTGTTTATGAGTCTGAAAACAATGTAGCCAATCACACCGATAATTGCAACAGGTAAAATCAGACTGAGTACCCAGCCAACAATTCTCAATGCAATTATAAATAAAAAGATCATAACGATAACGGTTATCAGTTTTTTAAATTTATTATCCATTTTTTTTACCTCCAAGATTAATATAGGTAAATTATACACCCGGATGATATATTTGTCTACAAGTAATTTAAAAATATTTAATCAACTTATTAATATTTTTAATATTCTAATCAATTTACTTAATATTTATTAACCACATCATATATTATACGGTTAATTGCCAAAATTGTATTATCAATTTCATCCATTGTATTAAAATATCCCACACTCAATCTGATCATACCTGTCTTATTTGTATTAAAATGCTTATGGGCAAGAGGGGCACAGTGCAGTCCGGATCTGCATTCTATTGAATACCTTTTATCCAGAAGTGCACATATCTCGGACGAATCGGTATCCTTGACATTAAAAGCCACAATCCCGGAATTTTCGTTAACGTCTTGAGGATTATACAGTTTAATGCTTCTGTTTTGTGAAAGGCCGTCATTGAGCCTCTTTATCAGCGTATCCTTTTTCCTCTTTATTTCGGATAAACCTGTTTTAAGTACAAATTCAACGCCGGCGCCCAACCCGACTATACCGGGAGTATTAAGAGTCCCGCTTTCAAACCTGTCAGGCATTATATCAGGCTGCAGCAAATATTCCGATTTACTCCCTGTCCCGCCGCTCATCAAGGGGTTCAGCCGGACTCCCGACGAGACGTACAAGCCCCCTGTCCCCTGGGGCCCCAGCAGTCCTTTATGTCCGGGAAAGGCAAGCATGCTTGTGTATATCCTTCCAAGATCAATATCTATGCTGCCCAAGCCCTGGGATGCGTCCAAAAGGAATAATATACCTTTGCTTTCTGCTATTTTGCTTATTTCCCGGACAGGCATAATAATTCCGTTTACATTTGACGAAAGAGTACACGCTATAAGTCTGGTTTTCTTATTTAAATGTCTCTTTATTATAAAGGGATCTATTCTTCCCACCCCGTCACCCTCAACTATAGTCAGCTTTATGCCATTATATTTTTCCAGAGTTTTCAGAGGCCTCAGCACAGAATTATGCTCCATGCATGTTGTTATGACATGGTCACCTTCTTTCAGGCATCCCAGAATGGCCATATTTAAAGCTTCGGTGGCATTTTTTGTAAAACATATGTTTAAAGAATCGTTTGTTTTAAGCAGCGAAGCCAATTTTTCACGGGTGCTATTTACCTCCAATGAACTTTGGACAGACATGGAATGGCTCCCTCTCCCGGGATTGGCACAGTAGGTTTTAATGCATTTCTCCATTGACGTATAGACATTTTCAGGTTTTGGAAAGGATGTAGCGGCATTGTCCAGATATATCATAATATTAACCTCGTCTTTTTTAGTTTACTTAATATATGGTATGAATCCGGGGTTAACATGTTTACATTAGTTGATTTTAGCGGGATGCAATGACAAGTAATTATTATGGTAAAGTCTTTATTTATCAATTTCTTCCTTCAGTATTTCTCCCAGGATGCTGATGCCCTTCCTGATCTTATCCTCCCTGATGCCTGAAAAATTCAACCTCATTGTATTTTCGTGCCCGCCGTTGGGGAAAAATGCACTTCCCTGAACAAAAGCCACCCCTCTTTTCAAGGACTTTACCAAAAGTTCCCTGGTATTGATGCTTTCAGGCAATGTAACCCACAGGAACATTCCGCCTTCAGGCCTAGTATACTCCACCTCCTTGGGAAAGGTCCTTTCAATGGTATCCAGCATTGTATCCCTTCTGCTTTTATAAATTTCTATATTGCTCTTTAAGTGTTCCTTTATATCGTATTTCTCATAGTAGCGGGCAATTTGCATTTGAGCGAAGAAATTTGTATGAATATCCGTCCCCTGCTTGAAAAGTACATATTTATTGATAATCTCCTGCGGAGCACATACCCATCCGATCCTGTAGCCCGGACAAACTGTCTTTGAAAACGTGCTGACATATATTACTCTTCCCTGGGTATCAAAGCTTTTTAAAGGGGGAAGTTTCCTGTTGTCAAAACAGAGTTCACTATATGGACTATCTTCAATTATTATAAGTTTATACTTGTTTGCAATCTCAGCTATTTCTTTTCTTCTCTCCAGGCTCAGGCGTCTCCCGGTTGGATTCTGATAATCAGGTACGGTATATAAAAATTTTATTCTGCTGTTTGATTCAATTTTTCTTATAAGGTCTTCCGGAACAAGTCCCTCCTCATCCATATCAATCTCGGCAAATCTGGGATAAAAAGGTTTGAATGCATTAATTGCAGATAAATATGTGGGACTTTCACAGAGTATGGTATCGCCTTCGTCCAAAAAAACTTTGGCAGTCAGATCAAGTCCTTGCTGAGAACCGGAGGTTATAAGTATGTCGTCGGGACTTGTATGTATTCCCTTTTCCTCCATAAGTTTTACGATAATATTCCGAAGGCCGGCATGTCCCTCGGATATTGCATATTGCATGGACTTTACACCGCTTTCCTCCAATATTTGATTGCATATTTCACGCATTTCTCCCACCGGAAAAGATTCTTCAGCCGGCAGTCCTCCTCCAAAGGATATGATTTCATCCGAATCGGAAAGTTTCAGCAGTTCCCTGACCTCCGATGCCTTTAAAAACTCAGTTCTCCTTGCAAACATAACAACCTCCGTTTGCTGCGTCCTGGCAGCACAAATTATAATAAAATGATCAAAGTTTTATAGAGCATTACAAATATGGATTTAATACTGTTTCTACAGGATGCCGGACCTTGACATTGCTGTTTGAGCATTTAACTATACAGTCAAGCAGTTTTTCTATCCCATCCTTTATATCCTGTTCTTTGGGATAGGAAAAATTCAACCTTATGAAGTTGCTTTCTATATTGTACTTTGGATAAAAAACATCCCCCGGCATCACTATTATCCCCTTATCTCCCAGCAGCTTGATCAGTTCATTCATTCTGATGTTGTTGGGCAGTTCAAGCCATATAAAATATCCCCCGCCCGGAATAAAAATCCTCATTCCCTCAATACTGCATTTATTGAGTTGGGCTATCATAAGGTCTCTCTTCTTCCTGTATTTGTTTCTGATTTTTTCAAGATGGTTTTTCAGATACCCCTGTGCTACAAATTCATGTACAAAATACTGGGAAAGCGTATTGGTCTGTATGTCTGTGATCTGCTTGAACTTTATGAACCTGTTGATTATGTTTTCACCTGCAACAACATAGCCTACTCTCAAACTAAAGGAAATGGTTTTTGAAAATGAACTGACATATATGACATAATCATTATTGTCCAAACTTTTCAGTGAAGGAAGCTTTTCTCCCTCGTAATAAAGCTCTTCATAGGGGTTATCTTCAAGTATTGGAATATTGTAATAGTATGCGAGCTTCAGCAATTCCTTCCTCCTGTTCAGACTCATGGTCATACCGGTTGGATTGTGGAAGGTGGGCTGTGTGTATATGAGTTTCGGTCTGTATTTGACAAGGCAGGTCTCAAGTATGTCCAGCCTTATACCCTCTTCATCCATTGGTATGCCTATGAGCCGGGCATCATAGCTCTCAAAGGCCTGAATGGCACCTATATAGGTGGGTTCCTCCACCAGAACAACATCTCCCGGCTCGATCAGCAGCCGTGCCAAAAATTCAACTGCCTGCTGTGAACCCGAAGTGACCATTATTTGCTTTGTACCTGCATTAATCCCGTTCTGCTGCAGATAGGACCTTATTGTATGCTTAAGTTCGGAACAGCCGTCCACAGGTGTGGGCATGAGAACCTTTTCCCTGTATTTTTCCAGCAGCCGGGTCTGAATGCTTTGCAGCAATTCCATATCATAGCTGTCCTCCGAGGCAACTCCCGAAGCAAAGGAGATCACCTTCTCCTTCTCAAATACCGACAGGATATTATTTATAGTTTGTTCATTGGATTTGGTGACTCTTCTGCTTTCCAGCTGGTTCCACCTGAGCGGCGGAACGTACATTTTCTCCTGAATACCGTCTTTTGAGAAAGGCGCCAAAACCACTGTTCCGCTTCCCACCCTGGATTCTACCAGTCCCTCTGCCTTGAGCTCCATATATGCCTTGATGACCGTACTCCTGTTGATCTTAAGTCTTTCGCCCAGCACTCTCTCTGCCGGAAGAATAAAATTGGGAGGAAGCTTCCCGGAATTGATCATGGCTTCTATTTGCTTCTTTATTTGCAGGTATATTGGCGATTTAGACTCTCTATTGATAGTGATTTCCATATGGTATTGTCCTCCATTTGCAAATTGGCATCATCCAATTATATTATATAATTTATTTTTCATTATAAAACACCCAATTTTTAAAATTTAAAACCATCCAATTATATTTTGGATGGTTTATATTGTATTCTGACATTTGGATGGTCATATAAAATTTTCATCTAAGCTTTCATCTCTATTATCTGATTTTAAGTGCTTTTCTTACACTGTAGATCACAGGTATTGCTACCAGCCCTCCTATGACTGCTGTTAAAAGCTGAGGCCAGCTGAACAGTTCAAAGAGCTTTTGGGTAAACTTGGGAAACGAAAAAATATTGAGGAATATTCTTATTCCCAGGAAAAGTACACCAAATTTGAGTACGGCTCCAACTCCCAGGCCTATGAATTTATTTTTATTGTATAACAGGTAAAATGCAAGCACAAAAATTATATTGGCTAAGGCTATAACCGGTGCAAAGGGCAGCAGTGCTGCTGCAATTGGAGCATTATTGTTGATAAGCGAAGTAAAAGGTGAAAGAATTGCTATTGTGATGCCTCCGGCCATACCTGCAGTCATTGCAGCCAGCAGCAGACACATATTCACCAGGGGACCTACTATAAAATTATTGTTGGGCAGACTTCTCCCCACTATCTGAACTACTACCACAACCGCCAGCAATACTGCTGTTCTTGTTATCATTCTTATATTGTTTCGATTATTGACCTGATTCATATGTCCCTCCATATGCGATTATTTACGCAATTAATTATAAAATAAACCCCCGTGTTATTCAAGCACGCATTGCATCCGGAGCGTTATATCACCGTCAGGAGATCAAATCCCCATTGATGATATACCACAATATTGTAATTTATAACATATTTATAATTATTTCAACAAAACTTCTATGTTTTATCAAGGTATTATGGTAAATTAATTTTTTCTATAGACTTTTTTTTTGAAAAGTAGCATAATAAAACTTGTAATTTTCCAATTTGATTGCATCTTTCTTTGGAACAGCATATTAACTGCTGCGTAATACAATCAATTTATAAAATAAATACTTTGAAGGGAGTATTATAGATAATGAATATTTCTATTACAAAAACATCACATCCTAAACAGAAACCTGATAAAAATAATCTGGGCTTCGGACAATTTTTTACAGACCATATGTTCATCATGGATTACACCGAGGGAAAGGGCTGGCACGATCCCAGAATAGTCCCGTATGCTCCTCTGGAACTGGATCCCAGCTGTATGGTGCTGCATTACGGTCAGGCTATTTTCGAAGGTTTGAAAGCGTATAAGACAAAGAATGGTGAAATATTATTATTCAGACCTGAAAAGAATATGGAAAGAGTAAACAGCTCCAATGACCGTCTGGTTATTCCCAGAATCGATGTGGATTTTGGTGTAAAGGCCATTAAAGAACTGGTCAGGGTTGACGCAGACTGGATACCGGATGCTCCGGGAACCTCGCTCTATATACGCCCATTTATAATAGCTACTGATCCTTATCTTGGGGTAAGACCTTCAGACACCTATAAATTCATTATAATTCTCTCCCCTGTGGGCGCTTACTATAAGGAAGGTATAAATCCTGTAAAGATCTATGTTGAAAGCAACTATGTACGTGCCGTCAAGGGTGGTCTGGGCTATGCAAAAACGGTGGCAAACTATGCTTCCAGCTTAAAAGCACAGGTAGAGGCAAAGCATGCCGGTTATACCCAGGTTCTCTGGCTGGACGGTATTGAAAAGAAATATATTGAAGAAGTGGGCACAATGAATGTATTCTTTAAAATAAACGGAGAAGTTATTACTCCGGCCCTGGAAGGTTCAATACTTCCCGGAATCACCAGAATGTCAACTATTGAATTGTTGAGAAAATCAGGAATTCCTGTTACTGAACGCAAGCTTTCCATTCGGGAATTATACGATGCGCATGCCTCCGGTAAACTGGATGAGGCTTTTGGAACAGGAACGGCAGCGGTAATCTCACCTATCGGTGAATTCAACTGGAACGGCGACTCCATCACTGTTAACGGAGGAAAGATCGGACCTGTGGCTGCAAAGGTATATGAAACCATTACAGGCATCCAAAGCGGTGATCTTGCTGACACTTATGGATGGACACAAAAAGTTTTATAATAATAAGTTAAACATACAGGGGAATGCCGGCTATAGCCGGCATTCTTTTATTTGTCTATTTCACAGTTTATTGCCGTCTTTAAATGGCTTTAATGAACTTCTGGTAATATTCTTATCCTCCGGAGTATATATTTTATAACGAGGCAACAGATGTCCATGGTGTCCTTCAGTACCCCTTTGCCTCTACTGGTGTCGGGTACCTCTTTGGGTCTCGGGCGGCAAACACAGAGCTCCTGCCCCGTTGAAACGCGCAGAGGTAATAGAATGTCCGGGTTAATTCCCGGTCAAATGGAAGAATAGCCGGAGAAACGGCTTAGGAGGCTTGCTTGAATTGGTTTTTACTGTCATCGTTCATATTTCTGCTTTCAACTATTTTCTTAAGTTATAAGAAAACAGTTTTTGCCTATTTGAAGAATAGCATGCTGCCCATAATGGCTTTTCTTTTTATCCTATCGCTTATTATATTTCCGAAAACTGCTGTAAGTTCTGCTTCAAAAGGCATCAAGCTGTGGCTTGAAATAGTCTTTCCATCTTTATTCCCATTTTTTGTAGCCACCCAGCTCCTGAGCAAATCCGGGGTTGTCAGTCTTTTCGGAGTAATCCTGGAACCGGTAATGCGTCCGATCTTCAATGTCCCAGGCTGCGGTTCCTTTGCTCTGGCCATGGGAATAGTCAGCGGTTATCCGGTGGGAGCCTCCATTACCGCAGACCTCAGGAAACAGGATATGATAACGCGGTTGGAGGCAGAAAGACTTCTCACCTTTACAAATAATTCAGGTCCGCTGTTCATAATGGGTGCTGTGGGAGTCGGTATGTTTAATCAGCCCAGGCTGGGCTATTTACTTTACATAAGCCATATCGCGGCTTGTTTGACAGTGGGTTTTATTTTCAGATATTATAAAAAAAGACAAACCGGATCTATTAATAAACGAAAGGTAAATATGCCGGACAATATTAAAATTGAATTAAAGAAATTAAAGAATTCCCAAACCAATCCCTGGACGCTTTTCGGTGACTGCATAAAAAATTCGGTATATACTATATTGGCAATTGGCGGATTTATAATATTCTTTTCCGTTTTGATAAATATAATGCTCTCAAGCGGGCTGATAGGAGCTATAGGCCGGCTGCTTCCGAATTTTGCCGGTTTGGCGGGACTGGACTCTAAAACTGTGGAAGGATTCCTGTGCGGAATATTTGAGATAACTACCGGAGCCAGCTATATAACCCACTCGCCGTCAGCTCTGGCGGTGAAACTTTGCTGTGCCAGTCTCATAATAGGCTGGGCGGGCTTTTCGGTTCACACTCAGGTTATGAGTATTGTAAGCACAACCGATATAAGAGTTAAACCCTACCTGCTTGGTAAAGCACTTCAAGGTGTTATCTCCTGCTTTTACACTTTTATCGGCTACTCCCTTTTCAGCAGTCTGCTGCCCGGGGAATCGGCCGTCTTTGCACACAGCTCAAGCAGTATTACCAAAGGATGGGGAAATATATTTGCAGACTCCATACGATACATTGGCATTTCTGCCTTAATAATGATAATAATAACAGTAATATATATATGTATAATCAGCTTATCATCAAAAAAAAGCTTATTTTAACTCAGACCTGTTGGTTCTGATAACATCAGTTGCATCAGTCAGTATTTCCTCAACCTTGTTCAGAACACTGTCGGCATATTCCCTGGCTCCAAGCCGGATTTCCCTTGCATTCTTCTGAGCACCTGCAATTATCTCATTTGCCTGCTCATAAGCCTTTTTGGTGATTTCATGTTCATCAACCAGGGATGCAATCTTGTTCTCAGCGTCCTTCATTATATTATTGGCTTCCTTCTGTGCTTCCAGCAATATTCTCTGGCGCTCTTCCTTTACCCATTTGGCCTGCTTGATATCATCAGGCAGCTTTATCCTCATCTCTTTTATTATTTCAAAAACTTCTTCCCTGTCTATGAGACACTTGCCGGAAAAAGGCACGCTGGCACTTCTTTCAACCAGTTCTTCCAATGTTTCCAGTATGGTAAGTATTTCCATATTGACCTCCCAAGCCATATTATGGCTTTGAGCCGCATAGCGGCCACAAAATGTAATGAAATCTATATCCTTTATCTACTTTTTAAACTTGTTTAATACATCCTCTTCTATACATTCAGGAACAAGTCCCCTGATATTTCCGCCATATCTCGCCAGTTCCTTGACCATGCTGGAACTTAAAAAAGAAAAATTAATATTTGACATCATAAAAAGCGTTTCAATATCCGGTGCCATTTTTTGATTCAACAGGGCCATTTGCAGTTCGTACTCAAAATCAGACACAGCTCTGAGCCCTTTTATGATCACATTTGCATTCTTTTGAGCCACGTAATCCACAAGCAGTCCCGAAAAACAATCTATTTCCACATTCTTGCAGTGGCCGACCGCCCTTTTCAGTAAATTTACCCTCTCCTCCATTGAAAACAGAGGCTGTTTGTTATGGCTGATCAGCACAGCTACTATCAATTTGTCACATATCTTTGAGGCCCTGTCTATTATGTCCATATGTCCATTTGTAACCGGGTCAAAACTGCCTGGATATATAAATGTATTCATCGATTCATCCTTTATTAGTTTCTTTTATAAAAAGTCAATTTCGTACTCCCGTACACCTGTACCTTTGAAGTTACCATGCAGCCGGTACTTTCCGGAAGTTCATCCGATATATCTGTTTCAGCGATAATAATAAATTTTTCATCTAAAACACCGTATTCTTCCAAATGCTGCAGGATTTGAGGTATGATTCCCTTTTTGTACGGTGGATCTAGGAAAATTATATCAAATTTTTGTCCGTGTTGGGAGAGTTTTTTTAATATTAATGCCGCTTCTCCCAAAAAAACCCCGGCTTTTTCAGTCATTTTAGTATGTTCAAGATTTTTTTCAATTATCTGAATACATTTTTCATTCTGGTCCGAGAATACGGCACTTTCCGCCCCTCTGCTCAGGGCTTCTATTCCAAGGCTGCCTGAGCCTGCAAACAGATCCAGTACTTTTGAATTCTCAATATAGGGTGCCAGTATATTAAACAGATTTTCCTTTACCCTGTCTGTGGTAGGTCTGGTGCCCGCACCTTCAAGGGTCTGAAGTTTCAAGCCCTTAGCGCTTCCTGCTACAACTCTGAGAATGATTATCCCCCCTGTCGGCATGTGGTTTTATTTATGCTAGTGTTACTTTTTCTCCGAAGTAATTGGACAGGTATCCCTTCAGCTTTTTATTCCCTTTAAGTCCCGGATCAAGCTCCAGCAGTTCTTTGGCACTTTCCTGGGCAAGCTTCAGTACTTCAATATCCCTGTACAGGTTTGCAATTTTCAATTCAGGCAGGCCGTGCTGCTTTGTTCCGAAAAAATCACCGGGCCCCCTGATTTCGAGATCCTTTTCAGAAATTACAAAACCGTCATTGGATTGTGACATTATTTTCATACGTTCACGTGAAACCTGGGATTTTGACTGATTAAAAAGAACACAGTAGGATTGTTCGGCTCCCCTGCCCACTCTTCCCCTCAACTGGTGCAGCTGTGCCAGTCCGAATCTTTCGGCATTTTCTATTACCATGAGCGTGGCATTGGGCACATTCACTCCCACTTCGATTATGGTGGTGGATACCAGGATACTGATTTCGCCGGCAACAAAGCTCTTCATAATGGCTTCCTTTTCTGCAGCTTTCATTTTGCCGTGTATTATCCCCACTTTCAGATCTTTAAAAACATTATTGCTTATTTCCTCGGCTGTAATAACAGCCGATTTTGCCTCTATTTCCTCGGATTCCTCAACCAGCGGACAGACAATGTATACCTGTCGGCCCTCCATAACCTTTTCCCTTATAAATTTATTTATACGTTCTCTCATAGCCTCATTCACCGTATAAGTCTTAATGGGCTTTCTGCCCGGAGGCAGCTGGTCTATTATGGAAATGTCCAGATCCCCATAAAGTATAAGCGCCAGTGTCCGCGGTATAGGAGTGGCAGTCATGACCAGAACATCCGGATTCTGCCCCTTTTCGGCAAGTATGGTTCTCTGGCGGACACCGAACCGGTGCTGTTCGTCGGTCACTACCAGCCCCAGTTTTTGAAATTGTACCGCAGTCTCTATCAGGGCATGTGTTCCAATAACAACATCTATACTGCCCTCACTCAAGCCCTCAAAAACCCATTGCTTTTGCTTCTTTGGCTGACTGCTGGACAGGAGCTCTACAGAGATATTATACTTCTCAAATAAAGGTTTTATAGATTTAAAATGCTGTTCAGCCAAAATTTCAGTGGGCACCATCAGTGCGCCCTGGTATCCGCATTTCACAGCCTTGAACAGGGCCAGCACGGCAATTATTGTCTTACCTGAACCTACGTCCCCCTGTACCAGTCTGTTCATTACATTCTCGCTTTCCATGTCCTTTTCAACTTCATACATAACTCTTTTCTGTGCAGCAGTCAGCTCAAAAGGCAGTGCTTGCAGGAAAGAATCCATTTCAGGAGGTTTGTGAAAGCGTATGCCAAAACCGGAATCGGCCGCAAGGCTTTTGTAATTGAGCAGACCAAGCTGGAGCATGAAAAGCTCTTCAAAAACCAGCCTGTATCTTGCCTCTTCCTTTTGTGCAAAGGATTCGGGAAAATGTATCTGCTTTATGCATTCAACAAATCCGGAAAGGTTGTACTTTTTTCTTATATTCCCGGGCAGCATGTCCTCCATTTGTGTGCCGTCAAGAGTTTTTAGTGCCTCCTGCATGATAACTCTTATTACATTCTGTCCCAGATTTTTAGTGGAAGGATATACTGGGAATATTTTCAGGCTCTTCTTCATATCGTCGCTGCCAACCAATTCAAATACCGGGTTTACAATCTGAAGCTTGTTTAATTTTCTGTCGGCTTTCCCATAAAAAATATAATTTGAACCCACTGCAAGTGAATTCTTAACATATTGCTGGTTGAACCATACCGCAGTTATTTTACCGGTACTGTCCCGCACCGAAACTTTCGATATCACCATACCCCTTCTTGGCCTGGCCTCACTTACATTTGAAACCACCGTACCCTCAAAAGAGCAGACTTCCCCAGGTTCAAGATCGGCTATGTTTTTTATCCTGCTCCTGTCTTCATAATCCCTGGGATAATAGGTCAGAAGATCATATACCGATCTGATGTCAAGTTTCTCAAAAAGTGACAGTCTGGATTCTCCAACTCCCTTGACATATCTGATGGATTTATTTTTTAAATCTTCAAAAGCAATTAAATTCAAGCCTACCTCCAGAGATCATTCAATAGGTAATCAACATATAAATTAATTTTAACATAAAAGACGTAAAGAACAAAACTTATATCAAAAATGTAAACAAACTGAAAACCTGAAAAAACGAAAATAATTAAAGAAACACAGACCCTGCTTTTATTGCATTGTCTGTGTTTCTTGTCCATGGTACTTGAAAAATTCCAGGCTGACTGACGGCACAAACTGCACTGTTGCCGGTGTACCTATGGAATACGCAGTAAATCTGCCTTCAGCATTTCCAGACTTCTTTTCCTCTCCTCCGGATCCATAACAGGAAGCTTTTCCATTTTCACCAGCTGCAATACTGATGGGACAGGTTTACTTTCATGCCGGACGGCGGTCTGAACCGGAACAGGCCGGACCACTGTTTCTGCTTCGGCAGTATTAACCAATGAATCATCCTTGAAGGAAACCTTATAGGTTTGATATTCAAATGGATATGTGGGCAGAGGTATCCTTCGGGTATTTTTTCCGTAGAGCCTCCCCGGATTGAATCTGGCTCCGCAGGTATATAAACCTGCCAGAAGCCTATGCACAGGCTCCTCGGATAATGGTTCCGACAGATCTTTGGAAAACATTCCGAAGGCCTTACTATTGTATTGTTTCAGGTCTTCACAGTTTGACTTTATAAAAATCAGAGCATCATCCTTACCTGCCGAGGAATTGATCCATCCTGCGTTGACTTTGAAATTGTAAATCTCCCGGTTTTGCACATACCAGACAAGATTTTCGTTTGAGACCGGACCCTGCTCCGTGATTACCTCACAGTTGCCGAACAAAGCCGCAGTTATTCCTTCCGGCTCCTCAGCAACGGGGTTTATCTCACAAACCATGGCAGCTGCTTGCTTTAGTGAAACAATTCCTGTTAACGCCATTGCTGCAGCAATTCCTGTTCCTCCTGTAAAAATGCCTGACGGTACAACATCAAAATCATGCAGCAGAACACCGGCAGCATAATGGAAGGAAAATAACCTGACCCTGTCATGAACAATCCCATCCCTGGTGTCCGCACATTCAGTGCATATGTCCATGCACCTCCCATAAGCTTCGCCAAATATCCTGTACCGTTTCCCGATTGTGTCAACAAGGCCTTCACTTAATGGCTCTTCATCCTGCATCACAAGATAAACAGGCATTTCTCTGTTGGGGTTGGAACGGCCTTTAAAAATATTGCCTTGCAAATTACCATTTTCAATGGCTTCCAAAGTCTCAAGCAGTTCCTCTTTATTACTGATTGTGGCTGCCAGCTTAAAGGACATTTCCTTTTGCGCATTATTCATGGTATAGCAGACAGAGCCTGCATCCACACCGCTTTGGATCACGTAATCCTTTAATTTGGCGGCAATTATTTTTATCACTTTTTCATTTCTTCCGGTTAGTGTAAGAATATATGGCGTTTTCTCACCAGCTTCCTGCTCCGCTTCTGTTTCCGGTGCCTCCTCCAGGATCACATGAGCGTTGGTCCCTCCAAACCCAAAAGCATTGACACCCGCTCTCCTGGGGAAGTCCCCCGTACTCTCCCATTTCTTCGGTGCCTTGCTGATTACATAAAAGGGAGAGCTTTCAAAGTTGATATTGGGGTTTGGCCGGTCAAAATTCACCGTTTGGGGAAGCATTCTGTTATTAAGGGCCAGAACAACCTTGATCAGGCTGACGATGCCCGCTGCCGACAGCATATGGCCAATGGCTGCTTTGGCTGATCCTATACCGCAAAAAGTTTTTTTATCGGTAAAGGTTCTCATTGCAAGAGTCATTCCCTCAACCTCAATAGGATCTCCCAACGGCGTACCTGTACCATGGGTCTCGATGTACGAAACGGTTTCGGGATTTATTCCGGCCTTCAGGTAAGCGTTTCTAATGGTTTCGGCCTGACCCTGGGGCCTTGGCGCCGTTATTCCCTGTGATCGGCCGTCATTATTAATTGCAGAGCCTTTAATAACCGCATAAATGAAGTCCTTATCCTGTACTGCATTTTTTAAAGGTTTAAGCAGTACAGCCCCCGTCCCTTCGGAAAGTACCAGACCATCCGCCCTGCTATCAAAGGGATAGCAGGCTCCCGTTGGAGATAGCGCCGTCACACGGCTCAAGCAGATGAAGGGAGTGGGATTCAGATTAAGATTAACTCCTCCGGCAATTGCCATATCGGCCTGACCGGAGCGCAAATTTTCACAGGCAAGGTGTACCGCCACAAGAGAGGAGGAGCAGGCTGAATTGACAATCAGGCTGGGTCCGGTCAGGTTCAGGCAGTGGCTGACCCTTGCGGCTATTTCATTAAGACCGTTACCTGCCGCCGCATCGGCAACCATTTTAGCCGGTTCAAGTGTGTTAAGAATACCTGACAATATCTTTTCCTGCTTGTCTTTCTCCAGACTCTTAAAAGCTTCATTCTCGCCCAATTTTCTCTTAATCCGCATATATGAATTGTAGCCTGCAAAATGTTCCATATATGTATTCTGCTCTGTGCCTGCAAATACTCCTATGCGGTTTGTACAGTGTTTTCCCCCGTAACCGGCAGATTGAAGGGCTTCCCATGCCACCATCAAAAAAATACGCTGCTGCGGATCCATTACTTCTGCTTCGTTGGGTGAGATTCCGAAAAACAAGGGGTCAAAATCATAAGGATTACGGATAAAACCACCTTTTTTACTATACATGGTATGAGCAGAGCCGGAATCGGTACTGTAGAATTCTTCCGCATCCCAGCGTTCGGCAGGGATATCCCCTATGACACACTTTCCTTCCTTTATAATATCCCAGTACTCCGTAAGGGTATTGGCACCCGGCACCCGCAAGCTCATGCCGATAATAGCAATATCATCATCTTCCGCTCCATGAGCTGCCTCACCGGCCTGACCGGATTTCGTTTCAGCGGGACTGCCTGATTCTCCGGCCTGTTTCAAGGTATTCTCAATATATCGTATCAATTCCTCGGGAGTCTGGTACTCAAATACCAGAGTAGGATACAGCTCCATGTTCAGCAGGCGGCTTATGTCGCTGATCATCCGGGTTGCACCTATGGAATCCAGTCCGATTTCCATGAAGTTGGCGGATATATCAAGCTGGCCTTCCGGGATATCCAGATAGCCCGCAATCAAATTCAATACCTGGCCCCTTACATTCTTAACAGGCAGGACACTGTCTCCCCTTGAAAAACTTTTGTCAGTTGCCATTTTCTCTATTACCGGCAAGTTTGGGCTTTTTCCGGTAGCCGGGATCAGGTCCAGAATGTGAATAACACTTTCCTGCTTAAACTGAAGGGCCGGAAGAAAGGCAGCAGCTGCTGTTTCGGCTTTCAAGGGATTGAGCCCCTGGGCCTTGACAGCCAAAAGCGTTGCATCCCCGAATTTTTGAACCATGCCCTTCTCAGCCCATAATGAATAGTTTAATGCCACTGTCTTTCCGGGAGCACCAACTGAATTTCTATAATATGCGTAGCCATCTAAGAAAGCGTTGGCAGCTGCATAGTCTCCAAGTCCTGCAGACCACAATTTTCTGGAGGCAGAAACCGAGGACAGCGCTGCAAAAAATTTTAAGGGCTGATCCCTGGTAACCAGATCAGTGATAATTGTTCCCTGAACCTTCGGCTGCAGTACCTTTTTAATTATATCAAGTTCCTTGGACAGAAGCTGGAAGGAGGACGCATCCCATAAACCCGCGGCATGAACCACTCCATTGACAGGTCCCCATTCCCGGTTAACGGTTTGGATCAATTCCTTCATTTGTTCCGGATCATTGACATCAACCGGATAATAGACGGCTTTTGAACCAGCCTGCTCAATGGACTTGAGTACCTCCAGCTTATCTGCAATTGAAGGATCAGCATCCGATGATACAGCCTTTTCTCCCTCAGGCAATGGTTTTCTGCCGGTTAATATCAGATTCAGCTTTGCCTGCCCTGCAAGCACCCTGCAAATTTCACCCGCTACCGGGCCGGTTCCGCCGGTGACCAAATAGGTTTCTCCGTCAATGAATTCCACTTCCTGCTGCTGAATGCTCTCATCCAGCTTTTGAAGTTTACGGACATATCTGCATCCCTTGCGCACAGCTGCCATTGATTCGTCCGGAAACCCGGAGTTTAATTCGCTGACGGCAGCCTCCAGCAGTTCTTTTCCGGAGGGATACTCGGCTCTGTCCAGGTCAAGCACACATAATTCAATTCCGTTATTTTCCTGGTCTGCAGCAAGTCCTAAAGCTGCTGCCATAAACTGATGAGGATTTTGTGAAGTATCTCCTTCCATAACCGGGGACATGCGATTGGTTACAACCATTACCCTTGACTTCCCTGCCCGTTCAGCAAGGGCCTTTCCAAGGTGTATCAGGCTGAAAGCCCCCTGTTCCAGCAGTGTATCGTTTGCCAATATTTCCTGCGGATTGCAGCATTCCTGCTGACAATTCCACAGGTGGAGTACGTTGACCTGCTGTTCCGGAATATTTTCAAGAACTTTCTTAAAGTGGGCTGAATTGCCCGGATTCACGGTGAAAAACCCATCCCCGTCAAAATTATATTCCCTGCCGGAAACAACCTGAAAAATTTTGCTGTAATTCAAATTCTGCCACTCCGAAAGAATATCCTTCAGGTTTCCGTCATGTAATATAATTAAGGAACCGTTCCTGTCAATCTGCTCCTCTATCCGTTCCTCCCTATCCCATGCCCATTGATGGAACAGCTTTTTAAACACGGCTGTGCTGCCCGAGCTGCCAAAATCCGGTTTAAAAGCCCTATGTTTGAATGGATACGTACTCAATGGCAGAACCCGGGGTTTACTATTGTAATCAAGCTTTTTCAAATCCAAATTTAAACCGTTGCCGTACATACTGCCAAGCGTGTTGAGAAGAACGTTAAGCCCTTTCTTTTTCCTGTCCTGTGTCTCCAGTATCAGGATATCCTTCCGGTCCACTGCACCCCGGGCCATACCCGACAATATTTTATCCGGCCCCACCTCTACAAAGCTGTTGACACCCATTTCCCCGGCACGTTTCACACTCTGTTCGAATTTGACCGCGCTGAGGATATGTTTCGTCCAATAGACGGCACCTGGTACTTCGGTCATCACATCACCGGTGACATTTGAAATAATAGGAATGACGGGCCGACAAAATTCAACCTTGTTCAGCGCTTCTTCAAATATCTCCAGCATGGGGTTCATTAACGGGGTATGGAAGGCCTGGGATACCTTGAGCTTTTTGCAGACAATACCGTTTTTTTGAAGCAGGCCGGCAAATTCCTCCAGAGTATGGGAATATCCCGACACAACCTGATGCGTTGCGTTATAGGCCCCGATCCATAATCTGTCCCGGAATGGTGCTATGAGCTCTTCCACCTTGCCGGCAGGAGCAAATACAGCCGCCATTGAGCCCTCCGCCTTTAATTCCTGCATCAGTCTGCCGCGCAGGGCAACCAAACCAGCGGCATCCCTGAGGCTGACGCAACCTGCCAGGCATGCCGCCACCCATTCTCCGAGGCTGTGGCCCATCATATACGCCGGTTGTATACCCAGTGACATTAAGTATTTACCGATTGCATAATCCATTGAAAAAACCACCGGCTGGGTTATCCCGGTTTGCGACAAAACCGGTTCGTCGGCTTTTATACCGAAAATCAGGTCTGTAATGGAATTATCAAGATGGGGTTTAAATGCATCCGAGCATTGGTCCAGAATGTCTCTGAAACCTGGAAGGCACTCATACAGTTCTTTTCCCATGCCGACATACTGAGACCCCTGCCCTGTAAACATGAACGCTGTCCTGATCTGTCTCTTTTCCAAAAAACCTGTGCAGGCAGCATTTTTTAACCTGCCCAGAAGTTCTTCACAGGAGGAGGCTGCAGTGGAATAACGGTATTTTCCGTAATTCTCCCTGTTACTCAAGGTGAAACAAATGTCCTCCAGCCTATACTCAGGGTGGACCTCCATATCTGCTGCCAGGTTTTGAATTTTTGCATACAGTGATTCTTCACTGTGGGAGGAAATGCACAAAATACCATCTGCCGCCGGTACCGTTTCAGGAAGAGAATGATTTGCTGTTTCGGGCGGCTCCTCCAATACCATGTGGCAGTTGGTTCCTCCAAACCCAAAGGAATTAATGGCAGCCGTACGTTTTTTACCCCTGGGTTTTTTCCACTCCCGGGCTTCCCTGAGCATATTAAAAGGTGTCTGTTCAAATTTGATAAGCGGATTTGGTGTGTTTACATTGACCACCGGCGGCTTTATACCATAATTCAATGCCATCAGCACCTTGATAAAGCTGGCGATTCCGGCAGCATTCAATAAATGTCCGATATTGGCTTTTACCGAACCTATAGCAATGGACTGTTTCTGCGGCCCCCAGGTGCCAAAGGCTTTGGCCAGTGCCCGTATTTCACTTGGATCGCCGATAGCCGTGCCGGTACCGTGGGCTTCCACATACTGTATATCGCACGGGTTCATTCCGTATTTTTTATAAAGTGCTTCAATGACCTCCCTTTGTCCGTCGGGGTTTGGGGCCATAACACCGATGGAACGGCCATCGTTATTTATCATGCTGGCCTTGATGACACCCAGAATCCGGTCTCCATCAGCCACCGCTTTATCAAATGCTTTTAGCATGACCATTCCAGCCCCTTCTCCGGGCACGAAACCGTCGGCTCCGGCATCAAAAACACGGCATTCTCCCCTGTTGGAAAGAGCCCCCGCATAACTGAAATACAGATAAGGTGTTGGTGTCAGCAGGAGATTAATACCACCTGCAACAGCCATATCACACTCCCCGCGCTGTATTGCTTCACATGCCAGGTGGATGGTCACAAGCGCCGAGGAACAGGCCGTATCCACTACAATACTGGGCCCTTTGAGATTAAATTCCTGGGATATTCTGGATGCCACCATATTGGGAATATTATCTACCAGAATGTTGGGATGGGGTTCGGTTTTTCCAAATCTGTTCTTCCATTCCTCCATAATTTCAGTTTGCTGTTTATCCGAAAGTGCCGAGAAACTGTTAAATTCCTGAAACTTCTCCATCTGGAGTGTATTGAGGTGAAATTCGTAAAATTGGTTCACACCCGGACTAAGGTACAGGCCTACCAATTTCTTTTCCATTTCGCCTTTGCTGTATCCTGCCCTTTCCACAAGCTCATGAAACAATTCCAGCATGATCCTTTGCTGAGGGTCCATAATGGCCGCTTCCCTGTCGTCAATGTTAAACATTTCGGGTTCAAAGCCGTATACATCCTCAATAAATGCCCCGGTCCTACAACCGGTCTTTCCAAAGACCGGTTCAGGACTGTAATGCTGCTCGATGCTCCACCGGTCTGAAGGAACTTCCTTGAAACTGCACCTTCCATTTACAATATTGTCCCAGAAGGCTTCGGGTGTGTCGGCATCCGGAAATCGGCAGGCTGCCGCTATCACGGCAATTTCCCTGCAAGCCTTTGAAGTCTCCTGACTGTTATTGGTCAAACTTTCTTTTTTTGGTTTTTTCATTTTTCAATTCCCCCTTTGCATACAAGCTGTTGAATTTTTCCTGGAACGTCTTAAAGGTTAAATATATGAGGAAGGCGAAAAAAAGCACAAGGCACATGGTGAAAATATGTTTGTCACCGTAAAGGTATATTAAAAGTGATGTCATAAATGGACCTGCAGCCGACCCGAAACCGTAGGAAAATGTAAAAAACGAGGTAGCCGAAGCCAGATCATTTTCTTTGACCTCCTCAACCGACAGGGCCAGCGACAGCGGATAAAGCGGTCCGATTACAAAACCGGAAAAAAAGGAAAAGAACAGACGGGACTCATAACCCCCGAACAGGACAATCCCAAGGACGGCAAAACAAGACAATGCCATACACCCTGCCAGTATCTTTTTTCTTCCGGCCCGGTCGGACAGCAGGGTAACAGGCAGTATTCCAACCAGGCTGCCCACCACAAAAACCGCAAGGAAAAAACCCATCTTCTTTAAATCGTAATGCTGATTGATCAAAAACATTGGATACATAGTCACCAAGGTAGTTTCGGAGAATCCATAGACAAAGGCACTAAAGAGCGGAAGCTGAATTTTGTGAATGATTCTTTCTTCCAGTGCTACCGGAATTGTTACGACATACTTTACAAAAAAGTATACCAATGCCGCATCTATCACAAGGCAAGCTGTTCCGACGAGGAATGCCGCCCAGGAAACCGCTTCATAAATAGCCGGTCCGATTACAGAGCTGACGATAAAACCCACTGCAAAAAAAAAGCTGTATAAGCCGCTGACAACTCCACGGTTGTTTTTATTTGATACACTGTGCAGGATTGCCTGCACACCTGTCATATTAAAGCTGATTCCAATCCCCATTAAAGCCATAAGTAACAGCCAAAGGATAATATTATTCAACACAGGAAACAGTGCCGCACATACCGCCGCAGTAATTAATCCGGCTATCATGAGGCTCTTTACATTTTTCCCTTTTAATTTAAGTACCGACAGTATGGCTCCTATGGAAAGGAACACAAAATAGGCCGAAGATATAACTCCAATCCAGACACTTGATGTATTGCAGGTTGTCATATGGGTTGTTGCAATGGGGTTGATGATCCCCATTGCACAACCGATCAAAAGTGCCAGAATAAAGTACAATGCCATAACATGTTTTGATTTCAAGTTATCCTGATTCATTTTATTCTCCGCAAATTTTATAGTATAGATTTCAGAAGTCCTGCATGTTGAGCTCCGAACCAGTTCATATCCTGGTTTCCGTAAACCTTCAGTGCCTCACCGGTGATGCTGTTGGATTTCTGAGATGCAAGGAACACCGCAACCTCCGCAACCTGAGAGGGATCTATTGCTCTTGACCTGAAAGCGGCAGGTGCCATATCGGTATTGACCATGGCAGGGCAGATCACATTGACCTGTATATTGTAATTCTTCAACTCTTCGGAAAGCGACCTGGTAATGCCCAGAATTCCATGTTTTGATGCGGCATAGGCACTCATAAGAGGATAGCCGATGAAGGAGGAATCGGAGCCGATGTTGATGATTTTTCCCGATTTCTGCCTTATCATATGTGGAATAACTGAATAACACAAATTATAGGTTCCGAAAAGATTGACCTCCACTATTTTCTTCCATTCCTCCGGAGGAGTAGTCAGTACAGGCATCATTTTTGTAATTCCGGCATTATTCACCAGAATATCGATTTTGCCATACCTCTGAATAACTTCCTTTATCAGGCCCTTAACAGCAAGTTCATCGGTGATGTCACCGGGAAGTGCCAATACATCTCCGCCCGAATTCCGGATCTGGGCCATGGTCTCTTCCAGCTGGCTTACCGTTTTGGCCATGATGGCAACACTGGCACCCTCCTTTGCCAGGGATAGTGATATTGCTCTTCCGATTCCTCTTCCACCGCCTGTGACAAGGGCTACCTTCCGGTCCAGCGCGCCGGCCTGCCTGTGGAGATGTACAGCCGGAGCACCGGCCTGCCTCCTTCCAGAGGAGGCAATCAATTCTTTCAGAGCATCCATATATTGTGTGCCCAGAGCGGTAACCGTTTCGGCCCTGAACATGTTGCCGGAATACTCTATGGAAAGCTTCAGTTTCTTTTCCTCCACTCTGAAGAAGAATTCCAGTATTGAGATTCTCTTTTGATCCGGTGATGAATACCTCCGGTCCATATCCTCTTTTGGGAATTCAAAGGTCTGATGGGCCATTGTATCGGTAATTCCGAGATAATTAGCCCTGATGCCGGCAAGTTTTATATCGGGGTACAGATACATGGGGAACATCTCGGCACAAAGATCATAGCTGATCCCGTTCAAGGGTACCCTAGACATCTCACGCTGAAATTGTTCCACAGCTTCGGCCCAGCCGGCTTCAGGATCAACCTGCACGGCGAGCGGATAATTAACTGCGAAATTTCCGGCAGTATGCAGAAATGTTCTCCCGTTTCCAATATCTCTTCCATGTACCCTGTGGCCCACCACCACCTTTTCCCTTCCGGTTTTTCGGGCCAGCATCCTGTATAACGGAGCCATCAGCAAGGAATATACACCGGCATTCATTTCTTTTTTTAACTTTCCTGTCAGCAGTGCCGTACTTTCCTTATCCAATTCGAAATGCACCATCTGCGCAGAGCCTTCATTATTCGGTCCTTTGGTGAAATCTGCCGGCAGCAGAAATGCCGAATCAGGACTTGGGAACTTTTCTCTCCAATATTCCAGATAGCTTTCCATGTTTTCCGACTTTGCAGACTCTGTCAATTGGATGTAATCCGTATATTGATCCAGGTTATGAATATCTGATAAATTGGGATTTGAGAGCAATTGACTGTATATTCTCCAGATTTCTCTGAATAGAAGATGGTTGGTCAGCATATCGGAAATCAAATGATGCCCTACTACTGCAATATCATAAAGCGAATCGGACACCCGTAGAATTATTACCTTGAGCAGAGGCCACTGTTCTACACTGAAACCCGAGACCGTCTCCCTGACCAAATTCCGCATAGCCTCCTCCCGCTCAACCGGTTCCATTGAACCGGCGTCATATACAGCTGCTGTCAAAATTTCTCTATGAGTGATGATTTTCTGATACCATCTGGAGTTTTCCTGAACAAATATGCATTGCAGAGAAGTATGCCGGTTTACCAGCTCGTTGAGCGCACGATTAAAAAGTTCCAGGTCTAAAGGCATTTTGTATAAAAACCGTGTGTATCCGGTCCAACTGTATGGATAGTCAAAATAAGTCATCAGCCAGCTTTGTGCCGGTGTCAGGGCAAGAAGTCCCCCAGGCCCGGCATCCTGCCTGGTTTGGATATTTGAGGACTCTGCCGCCGGAACAGCGAGGCCCGCAGAGTCAAACCTGCTGGCTTTATCCGCAGAAAGTGCCTTTCTGTCCAATTTCCCGTTTGGATTTTTCGGCAGGCACTCCAGCCATTGAAACCTGTGGGGAATCATGTATTCGGGAAGCTTTCGGGAGATACTCTCCTTCACTTTCCTATCCTCCAACCGTATTCCTGCCAACCAGGCAACAAGGAATTTCCGACCTGAGCCTTCCGGTTCTTCCATCATGGTCACCGCTGCCTCACTAATCCCGGGAACAGTTGATAATACCGCCTCGATTTCACCCAATTCGATACGGAAACCGCGAATTTTAACCTGATGATCAGCCCGTCCATGGAATTCATAGCTTCCGTCAGGTTTTCTCACAGTTAGATCTCCGGTTTTGTAGAGAAATTCACCGGGAATTTCAGGGAATGGATTTTGTTTAAAAACTTCGGCGGTTTTTTCAGGATTATGTAAATACCCCTTTGCCAGCTGTATACCTCCTATCCAGAGTTCACCCAGCTCTCCTTCGGGAAGCTCCCGCATATTATGGTCAAGATTCCGGATATATACATTGTCGATAGGTTTGCCTATCGGTATGCTGGTTTCTCCGTCCAGGCCGGGACGCTTATCGATGATGTGACAGGTCACGTCTATTGAGGCTTCTGTAGGACCATACAGGTTCGCCAGCCCGGTTGACGTACCGTACCTGTCCATCCATTTCTGTATCAGGGACATAGGTAATGCTTCCCCGCTGAATATCAGCCATCTTAATTTTTTAAAGGTATATTGATCATCTTCCAGTGCATTGACAAATTCTCCGAATAGTGAGGGTACAAAATGCATAATGCTGATTTCGTTATCTTCCATCCATTGTGCCAGTTTCCAGGGATTCCGGACGATATCCTTCCTGACGGGGCAAACTGCCGCACCGTACATAAGCGGCCAGAATAGCTCCCACACCGAGATATCAAAACAGCAGGAAGTCCTTTGGGCCACACATTCTCCCGGTTTCACCCGGAAGGTCTTCTGATGCCAGACCAAACGATTCATATAACCCCGGTGGTTTAACATTACCCCTTTGGGTTTACCGGTGGAACCGGAAGTATACAACACTGTCATCAAATCGTCCGGGCTGCTTTCATACACCGGTTCGGCAGCAGGGAAGGCCATCCATTCCCTGCGCGTTATCCTGCGGATCTGCCCGCTGGAAACCTCTTCAGCTCCTTCATCCATGCAAACCACTGTCCTGAGATGGGCAAACCTGTCAAGCAACACAGCCAGCTGTGTATTTAACTCCTGTTCAGTCACCAGCACCTCCATTTTGGAATGGTTGATGATATACTCTATACGCTCTGCAGGGTAAACAGGATCAACAGGTATATATGCTGCTCCCGCTTTCAAAATACCCAGCATCCCCATCAGCATGAAAGGACCCGGCAAGGTCAGAATACCGACAAAGCTGCCAGCCCTGATTCCCCGGGATCGCAGACAGTTTGCCAGCTTATTGGAGCTGTCATGCAGTTCACGGTATGTTAATTTCTGATTTCCGAACTTGATTGCAACTGCTTCAGGTGTTTTTTTGCATTGCTCCACAATTTGTAAATACGGAATCTCAGCTTGAATTATATTTATGTTATCCGGACCATTTCCTGCCGTATTAACGATTTCTGAAAGTGTCCGGCATGTGAATATGGCATTTTTGTCCAATCCCGGTATCTGCCTGGACAATCCGGCAATGAAACGTATCCTTTGCAGTGAATCCATTCCCAATTCTCCGTCCAGGTCCCTGCTAAAATCCTGCTGCGATATGTTGCGCAGGCAAACCTCTTCAAACAGCTGCTTTATTTTATCACTATAGGAAGGGGCTAACGTCAATACCGTTTCATTTGATTTTGTATCAGCCTGCTCTGATAATCCTGCCAGTTCCCTGATATTTTTGATGTATTCCTGCATAAATTCATCTATAAAGGAGCGGTCAAAGAAACCGCTGTCATAATTTGATGTGATCAAAAGCCTCCCGTGAAAGAGCTCCACAAGATTGTCAATGGTTCCCGGATTGGTGCAGGTGTATGCTTCATAATCGCAGACCTTCAGTTCGTCATACTGCTCCTTCAAGCCGGTATTACCGACATAGGAAAGGTACAGGTTGGATTTAATAGTCTGCCTGATAAATGCCGCAACCGACGGACTCATTTTCCCATTTTCCAATGTCTCCTGGGTCACGGCATTCCGGGCTGCCGAAAAAACCTGTGCCCGGTCCAAGCCGGAGGTTATAGCCCCTCTGATGTGTTCACCGACATGTTCCACCAGGGTTTCCCATGGCCCGGCTGCCAACGAAATATCAAAGCTTAGGGCCATATTTTGTGCAAAGCAGCCCAGAACTCCGGTGGCATCGGCATCAGGATAGACCTTGCCCCCGGTAGGCAGATTCAGGATAATGCTTTTCCCGGACTTTTCATACCCGGCAATGGTTTTGACATAGGCACTGACCAGCAAAACAAACAACGATGTCTTAAAAATTGCAGTGCAATGTGTGAGCCTGCTTGTTGTCCCGGCATCCAGCCAATACTTGGAAGTCTTTGTGATTACGGCATTGAAAGGTTCTGTTGAAAGTTTTTTGCTGAGAGGATTAAAAAAGTACCTGCTCTTCCCCTGACTTTTCAGATACTTTTCCATTTGGCTTAACTCTTCGGGAGAATTCCAACGGTTCATCCGGTCTACCAGTTGGTTGTATTGTTGAGGCAAAAAACCACCGTATTTGAGCTCCTCCCCACGGAGTTTCTTTCCGTAAGCCTCCAGAAGCTCCCGCAGGAACTGCTGGTTTCCCAGTCCATCGGTCACCGTATGATTAAAAAAGCATAGTATCCCGAAACATTCTTCATCAAAAAGGACAATCTCCATGCGGTGCAGGGGCCAGGTAAAGAGATCAAATTTGCCATTAATGCCTTTCTCCAGCCGTTCGATGACAAAGAACTCTTTTTCTTCAGCATTTATATTCCTTATATCATAAACGGGAATTTCAGGAAGTGTAATGTGTGAGAGCATTCTGAGCCTGTAATGTCCAAAATGCCTTGCTGAGGCTTCGGTTTCGAAAACCGAGCGTAAAATCGGATGGCTCATGATTACCGATTCCCATGCATCCTCCAGTACCTGAAGGTTGAATTCACCCTGAATCTTTACACAGGAATCGATAGTTATGTTGGAAACGGACCAGTAAGCTGCCAGAAAAGGATATTGTGCATGCAGGATTTCCAGATACTCGGGCTGGAAATCCTTTTCTTTTTCAGCCGTCCCGCCGTTATTTAAAGAAATTGTTGACTGCTCAAGCCCCCATTTACCAAAAATTTCAAGAACATCCCCGACAGTTTGAACCGACATCAACCCGGATATGGGATGAAGGGAAGTAAATTCCTCCCGTTTATCTGCCGGAACCAGCTTCATCAGCTCATTCATCAGGGACACCATCTTAATGGAGTCAATTCCCAGATCCCCTTCCAGGAACAAGTCGTCTTCCAGTTGGTTTTCCTTGTGACCTGTAATTGCTGCAATACTGCCCAAAACCATCGACCTGATACCCTCAGCCGAAAAAGGGGTACTGTCTTCCTGTTCCATCTGCTTTTGCTGCTGCGTTTCTTTACCGTCGAACAAACCCATAAGATCGCCGATGGTTTCCAGCGACATCAAATCGGAAGCAGGATGCTTCTGTTGAAAAGCTTCCCTCTCCTCAGAAGGTACCAACCGGATCAGTTCATTCATAAGGGATACCATTTTAATGGAATCCATCCCCAAATCTCCTTCCAGGTATAAATCTTCCTCCAGGTCCTCCACTGCATGCCCTGTCACATTGGATACCACCTGCAGTAAAGCTTTGTGCAGCTGGTCATTATTAACAAGTATATCTTTCAAAATTTTCACCCCCGGTATTGTTAATTAAATAAATCAATCAATTAAGTATTTATTGGTTGTCTTTTTGCGATTCCAATGCATTTTCCACGGCTTTCAGAATAACTTTCGAGCTATTGGTGGCCCCGGATATGACATCCACCGTTACTGACTGCTCTAAAATGATTTTATCCACGATTGCCTCTGCTTTGGCACCTCTTTCATTTTTATGTTTGACCAGGTCAATGCTTTCAATGGTATGATTTTTCACCTGCACTACTACTTCCGCTCCTACAAAGATGGCGTCGAAAGAACCCCTGTAGCTGCCGTCTCTGACATTTGATAAATCTACCCGGGAAATAACAATTCCTTCAATCCTTTTTTTGTATTCCTGGAGCTGCATATAATATCTCAGCCCGAAAAATATCCCCCCCGCCACAGCAAGCGCCAGAACACCTATTATTGCTCTTTTAATTACTTTACCTGTTTCTGCTTTTTTTAACACTTTACCACATCCTTTTTATATATTATTGATACATGCATAACTCCCTTCAAACAAATGTCCCTACCCTGCCCGCTTAATCCGGATGTATTCATCCATATCCTCAATGGTTCTGCACTGGATTAAAATATCGTGGGAAAATTCCATTTCAAGCCGCTCTTCCAAAAGCACCAGCATTTGAAATGCTTTTACGGAGGTTCCCCCTATGGAGGTAAAAGCAGCGGTATCGGTAATTTCTCGGGCAGGCTTTTCCAGGATCTCGGCCCATATTTTGCGGATAACCTCCCGGTTGGAGGTAGGATTTACCGAGATTGCATCATTTCCGGAAGAAGCGGCGGCTTTAATAGCCAAACTACTGTCTGAAAGAGGGTATAGAGTCGAGTCCGAATACTTTCCTTCCAGAAATTCCTCAATCATTTTGAACCTCTGGATTTTCCCACTGGTGGTTTTAGGAATTGAAGACAAAGGTACAACGCAATCTATCACAATACCTGTCTCTTCGTTAATAAATTGGAGAATCCGGCGATAGTACTCCATTATATCCCCCTCAATCCGTTTTAAACTGGAGAAAAGCACCACCTTTTCCATGCCGTCCCTGTGGTCATGCATTCCACATACGGCCACTCTGCCGCCCTCGGTTTTCTGGAAGACTTCCAGTTTGTTTTCTATATCATGGGCATAATAATTCTGTCCATTAACAAATATCACGTCCTTGATTCTTCCTGTCACCACAAGCCTGCCCTTTGACATATATCCCAGGTCTCCCGTTTTCAGCCAGCCTTCCTGGAAGGATCTCAGGTTCTGAGCAGGATTGTTGTAATACCCGGAAGTGACGTTAGGTCCCTTGATCTGAATCTCTCCGATAGAGTTTTCAGCCACTGCCCGGCCCATTTCATCCATAACTCTGATTTCCACTCCCGGAACCGGATAGCCCTCATCGGCAAATAAAATAGTCCGGGAAGCTTCCCGGCTCTCATAGACCTTCATTTCACCGGCCAGCAGATACCTGTCCACCCTGTGAATGACAGGTATCTCATCCAATGGCGGAAAACTGACCGCAAGACAAGCTTCTGCCATTCCATAGACCGGCTGGATAGCGGTTTCAGACAACTTGTACCGGGCCAGCTTCTGAGTAACCTCTTGCATCAGTTCCACCGAAATTGGCTCAGCTCCGTTAAAAATAACTCTTACCGAGCTCAAGTCCCAATTGTACAGTTTTTCCTGCAACTGCCTTAGAACTAGTCTGTACCCGAAATTAGGAGAACCCGAAAGGGTAATCCTGTACTTATCCATTAAGTCCAGCCACAAACACGGCTTTTTTATAAAACGCACAGGGGACATAACGTAAAAATTCAAACCGACCGCAACAGAAGTCAATAGAAATCCGATGAGTCCCATGTCATGATGGAAAGGCATCCATGAAAGCATATTGTCATCCTTTGTAACTCGGGCTGCTCTGATAATAGCCTCCAGATTTGCCAGCAGGTTTTCATGAGTCAGCATGACACCCTTCGGCGTACTTGTACTTCCGGAGCTGTACTGGACAATGGCAAGTGATTCCGGCCCGGATAGGTCCATGGTTCCGTTTTTACTTATATCCAAATTTGAGAAATCAACCATTTCCAGACCGTTCTCTTCATACAGTTCTTCTATTTCCCTCTGTTTTCCGGCAAGATAGTCGCCGGTGAGAATAACAGGTTTGTTCATGAATCTCCAGACCGCCAGGATTTTATCCAGCGGTGTGTTTTTTGCTTTGACGGAGGCCGGTGTGGCCAATGGGGCAGGAACATATCCGCCCAGAACACAGGCCCAGAAGTGTAAAATAAAATCGGCACTGTCATTGAGAACCAAAAGGATGACCGCCCCTTTGGCAACTCCCAGTTTTTGCAGCCCTCCCAGCCGTTTTAAAGCCTCTTCAAGGAGGACAGGGTAGGAAAGATACTCCTCAATTCCATTGTCCCTGATAACTGTAATCCCTTTATCGCAGGATTTTACAGCAGCTTCTATCAGCAAACCTGCGATGTTCCTTCTGGATTGATACTCTCCTGTAATGGCTGCGCCTCTTGCCACTGATCGGTTGTATTCATACATTGTTTTCATGCTCGTTCCTCCTGGAAATAAAACTTAAAAATTAGGAAATATTTAATCGAGTATAATTTTTCAATTTAAGGTAAAGTATAAACATTGGATATTCGGAAAGTGTTATTGTATTGTAAATTTTCCGTTATTTTACATATAAAACATTTATAAGTCATTCTCCTTACATTTTTCTATTAAATTATTATCAAATATTCCTTATTTTTGGTATTTAGAGTATAAATTACCATTTATTGTAACACATGTTTTGATTGAAAGAAAGTAAAATAAGCAAACAATTTTACAAGTTTTGCCTGAACCCCTTTATTTTACAGCCTGGGAATAATTCACGGACCTAATATTTTAAGAGAATTTTTGCATGAAAGGCTTGTTTATTGGCTATTGTTGTGTTAAAATAATTATTGCTTTGATGCCGATTTATGAGAAAGAAAAATTCTCCAATAATTAAAGGAGGTGTTATATATGGCAAAGTGTGAAGTATGCAGTAAAGCAACTACTTTTGGAAACAATAGAAGCCATGCGTTAAATGCTACTAGCCGTACATGGAAACCTAATGTAAGAAAAATAAAGATAATTGATAATGGCACACCAAAATCAATTAACATATGCACAAGGTGTCTTCGTTCAAACAAAGTTACCAGAGCTATCTAATTTTATTACGTTAAATATTTCATAAAAAAATAAAAAAGCGTCCTTACGCTTTTTTATTTTTTTATAATGAGGATTTTATTTTTTGTTGCTTAAAAATCTCATCTATAAGATGAATGACAGCCCATCATTCCATCATAAGTAATTAACCTATCCTGAATACCTTTTTTAATATGTTTCCGAAAAATTTAGGCATCTTGACAACTACTATTTTCATTCCAATTACACTCCCCCCAATATGGCTCCTCACTATCTATCATATTCCCGCATTTTTGTTTTCGTGAATATTATTGGAAAAATCTTTTGATTTTTACTGTCTAATTTTAATACAAGCTGAATAAATATATAGTACAAGTATTGATTTTTATAGCGGAGTGATCTTATGAATATAATCATTATTTCAAATTATAAACGAAAATTACTGATAATTTTCACTGTTGTTACATTATGGATTCTTTTTATAATTGCGGCAGGACATCTGTATTACAGTAAGGTTCAATACACCTTATACATTAACAGTAATGTTTCTCTTTCCTACCCTTCAACCATCAGCATCAAAAATGTATACTCCAAGTACAGTGACTCTGCTCCATATATACAGGCCAGCAATACCAACTACAAAAACTTTATTGAGTTTAAATCCCAGGAGGAAGGTTTTGAATTCAGCTACCCGTCCATATTCAAACTGAATCAGCAAAACTTCCCCGGAAGTGAAATTTTATACCATATTGATTTTCAAAACAAGGAAGACCGGAAATTTTATGGCTTTGTTCAGGTCTGGAATATGCCCCAGACACTTGAACAATTCCTTGAAGCCTCAAAAGAAGCGGCCACGACCGAGTTTATAAACTTTACCTCTAAGAAGGTCAAAGTAAATGGATTAAACGGTTACTTCTGGGAATATACCGTAGACAGTGCAGATGAAAAATACAAGGCCCTTGAGGTCTTTCTCGCAAAGGGCTCCAGGTTCTACAGGATCAGTTATTATATGCCTGAAAAGGATTATGGAAAAAATGATTATGATATGTTCTGGAGGATGGTTGAATCATTTAAAATCGGATAGGTTAATTTCTGCCTTTATAAACAGGTGCGGCTACTTTGAAACAGTTTCTCCCGCACTCCTTGGCTTTGTACAGTGCATTGTCGGCATCCCGTATGAGTTCCACCTGGTTCACCGAAATATCAGGGAAGCATGAAATGCCAAAGCTTGCTGTTACAGATACTGCAATGAGATTGTCCTTGATAATGTTGTTTTCAATTTTCAAACGCAGGTCTTCAACCTTTTCAATACCTTCCTCAATGGAAGTCCGGGGCAGCAATATGACGAATTCTTCCCCCCCAAATCTCGCTATTGTATCTGTGGACCTGAGATTATTTTTGACGGTCTGGGCTACACTCTTTAAGACCACATCACCAAACAGATGTCCGTATGTATCATTGAATTTCTTGAATTTATCAATATCCAGTATAACCAGTGTCAAATCATAACCAAGTGTCCTGGCTGCATTGAACTCCTCCTCGAATTTCTGGTGGAAATAAACCCTGTTGTGTACGCCTGTAAGGCCGTCTATGGTAGCCAAATCCTGCAAATTGGCATATAGCTCGGCATTTTCTATAGCCATACTTACCTGTTTGCCGATAGTTGTCAGAAGCCGGAGATTATCCTCATCAAAGGTATTGATATTCTTATGTTCGATTAAGGTCAGTCCAAATTTTCTGGACTTCGAACTCAACGGCAGACATATGAAGGAACCGATTTTACGGGTTCTGATAAAATCAAATTTCTCAGGTATTACCGAGTTTTCCATGACAGGTTTCCCATTTTCCAATATATCAAGCAGCAGCTTACAGTTTATATTATCGTTTAAGACTGCCAGATCCTCTTTATTCCGAATATTGGTAAACTGGACCTTAAGTCTGTTTTTTCTGTGATCCAGCAGAACTATCGTTGAGTAATTAACCCCCATGACACCGATTATTACGTCATTGACAAAGTTTAGAAGATCGTTTATATCCAGAATGGAACCTATTGCCTCACTGATCTGCTGAAGAGTATAGAATTCCGCAATGCTTGAAGTAAGCCTCCGGTTGGTATCCTCAAGCTTATGATTGGTTTCCATGAGCCTATGATATTGACTTTTGATCTCGTCCTGTGCAACTTCAAGCTGTTCATATTTTTCGCCCAATTCAATAACCAGCCTGGCATTTTCCATCTCATTGCGGATACTGCTGTTATATACCGCCGAACTCATCCTGAGCATTACCGCAAGTATGAAATACAGACAGGTTATTTTGAACAGATCATAAGTAAACAATCTGTAATCAGGGATGGAGCTCTTCAGCCAAATGAAATCGGTAATAAGATACGCAAATTTTAAGACCGCACTGAAGGCTAAAAGTGTGTAACCGGCCTTGATACCCCTATGGAGTGTCAAAAATATAAGAGGGATCAACAATATTGCAGCTTCAATTCCCTCATAAAAATTTATTGTTACAATATTCAAAATTACAGCTTCTGTATATCTGAAAATCATAAACAACTTTTCCGAATACAAATTTGAACTGTTTATAATGGTTGTCTTTATAACATTGAATAAAAATAAAATTATTATGGAAATATTCAGCATCAAACCTTGTTTGATCAATATGATAGATCCGATATTAAAAATATCCCTGAGGACATAACCTGTTATAAGCAATATAATAAATACCCAACCAAGGTTAACTAAAACCTTTTCAAATTTGTGTATCTTATTCATAGTTCCTCCATGAGCTACACGGCAGTCATTTATTTCAGAATGCTAAATCTTAAATTTCTCCCAGAATATTTCGATTACGTCGCCCGGCACTATGCTGTCAGTAAAATTCGCTACTTTTCCGTTAAGTTTTAATATTATATTTCCTTTCGGAGAAGTCAGGTCAAAATCTATGTAACTGAAGACATCCACAAAAATGTATTGCTTCCCCTCATTCAACTTGACTTTTTCACCATTAACAGTTATGACAAAACCTTCGTCCTTCAGATCATTTTCTATTGCTTTCCCGGCCAAAGCCAGGCTCTCTTCAGCTGAATCCGGCAGCTTTTGGGTTTCCTTTTCAATGCCGGTACAGGATATGCTGTCATTTTCGGCCAGGCAATAATCCATTTCTTTCTGTTCACCGTTCACAGTCAGAACATTATTTGCCGGATCCAGATTAAATTCTGCTGCAAACTGTCCCAGGGTCACAATCTCTTTAACCGTCACATCATCCCCGTCATTTATGTCGGTATGCGGATTCCTGTTTTCCCCATTGACCGCTGCCCGCGGTACCAGCTTCAGAGTATCATTATTAAGACTTACTTTAAGTCCATTGGGGTTAATAATATATTCCCTGAGCTGTTTGACGGCATCTCTTCCGTTTACGGCAGCTTTGACCGTAATATTGTCACCCACGTTAATAATGGTATCAAGGCTTGCAGGAGCTTCATTCACCAGGATCTCGGCTGCCTCACCATGCTCTCCCTTAATAAGCACAGGCTTTCCGTTATAATTGAATTTTAAGGATTTACCCGTTCTCCCTATGAGTTTGTTGGGATTGAAACCCACCAGTATCAAAGCATCTGCAACTGTAAGCTTCTTGGAGTTCAAAAGCTGTATCTTTTCCCCATTTACACTGACTGATAAAAAATCCTGTCCTTTTGTAGAATGAGCCATCATTGCAATTCCAAAGGGTGTTATTGACTCCGGTCCCGACAGTTTCCTCAGTTTGGTTTTTATATTATGTATAACATCCCTGCCCCTCACAGCCACTCTGTCACTATTAATTCCAAGCCTCCCGGCAATTTTGCTTGTAAGACCGGGAATCTGGCTTCCTCCGCCTATGAGGAATACGGCATTTGGTGCCTTCTGATTAAATTCAAGTATTTTATCCGCAATACTGTTTGCAAGAACTTCTATTGCAGGCTGAAGTGCCTCCAAAGCCTGCGCGTTGTCAACTTCCCTTTTATTGCCTAATATGTCGGTGTATTTAATGGATTCAACCCCTGATGTTATTGATATCTTTATTTTCTCGGCAGCATTAAAATCTACAAGGAATTCCTGTGCGATTTTTTCAGTGATTTCATCACCGGCAATGGGCACCATACCATATGCAACAACCGAACCATCCTTTGTAATTGCAATATCCGAAGTTCCTGCCCCGATATCCACCAGTACCAGATTAAGGAGTCTCAGATCCTTGGGTATTGTCACACTGATCGCCGCAATAGGTTCCAGTGTAAGACCGGCAACTTTAAGCCCCACCTTCTCCATAACGGTATAAAGGCTGTCCACTACCACATGGGGTAAAAAGGTAGCCAGGACCTCGACCCCTATTTTTTTCCCTTTATGCCCTATAAGTGATGAGATGGTATAACCGTTAAGAAAGTAATTGACAACACTGTAGCCCACGCAGTAAAAAGGGACTTTCTCTTCTGCCGATAGCTCATTGTCAAGCTGTATCTGGGCATTTTGGATGGCATCCACCTCCATACTTCCTACAATGTCGGGTGTTATTTCCCTGCCCTGTTCAATTTCGTATTCCAATTTAGTCTGGCTGGTTTTTAAAACCCTTCCCGCCGCTGCAATGGCAACCTTTGTCAATTTCAGCCCCAGAGCTGTCTCAAGTCTTTCCTTAACTTCACTTACAACCTCCGCAACCTTATTTATATCATGTATCTGGCCGTCAAGCATGGCCCGGCTTCGGTGTTCATATACCTCGGCCGCTATAACCTTAAAATATTTATTTTCATAAAACCCGACAATGCCTACTACTGTTCTTGTTCCGATATCCAGGGCAAAAATAAGATCTTCCTGGCTATAATTTTCTTTTATTTCAACTTTTTTAGCTGTCTTTGGTTTATTTGGCATGTAATATCCCCACTTTGATAGTAGTTTTAACCGCTAATGCTTATTATAGTAGTCACATAGGCTATTAATCCTGCAATTTTCACAATCCGGCTTTCTTGCATTACAAACTTCCCTTCCATGATAGACAAGCTTGTGGCAAAAATCCGCCCAGCTTTCCTTTGGTACGATTTTTTGCAAATCGTACTCTATCTTTTCGGGCTCCTGGTTTTTAGTCAATCCAATACGATTTGAAAGTCTTTTGGCATGTGTATCAACCACTACGCCCGGAATACCGTATACTTCATATAATACAAGATTTGCAGTCTTCCTTCCCACACCCGGAAGCTGAAGCATCTCATCCAAATTATCGGGGATTTTGCCGTCATACTTCTCTACCAACAGCTTACAGCATCCAATAATATTTTTTGCCTTGTTCCTGTAAAAGCCTGTTGATTTAATGTCCTGTTCCAGTTCGGCCTGATCCGCATTTGCAAAATCCTCAGCAGACCTGTACTTTTTATACAGGTCCTTTGTAACAATATTTACTCTTGCATCTGTGCACTGGGCTGCCAGCTGTGTTGATATGAGCAGCTGCAAGGGCTCCATGTATTCAAGTGAACACTCTGCCTCGGGATACAGTTCATTAAAAATATTTAATATTTCAATTACTCTTTCTTTTTTATTCATCGGAAGTTACCTCTTTTTTAATTTTTTCCAGGGCAAGCTCATATAGCTTCAGATATTCCCTGCCCGGCTTTTTCCAGGAAAAATCACAGCTCAGTGCCCTGCGTACAAGCTTTTCCCATATATCGGGCTTATCCTTATATATGTTAATTGCTCTTTGCAGCGTTTCCCTGAAGGCCCTTACAGAAAACTCTTCAAATGAAAAACCATTGCCCTTTTCATTATCTGCATCATAATCTATTATTGTTTCGGCTAAACCGCCGGTTGCCCTTACTACAGGTATTGTTCCATATCTCAGGCTTATTATCTGTCCCAATCCGCAGGGTTCAAACCTCGAGGGCATTAAAAACATGTCTGCGGCAGAATAAATTCTCTTTGCCAGCTCGGTATTAAACTCAAAGACAGCAGCAACATTGTCCGGATATTTGATTTGTAATCCGGAAAATGCTTTATAATAATATTCATCCCCCAGTCCTAAAACCGCAAGCTGGACATTTTCCTTTTTAATAAGCTCTTCTATACAGCCGATCAACAGTTCCAGCCCCTTTTGACCGGTGAGCCTTGTTACCAGGCCCAATAGCGGAGAGGTGCTTTCCTTCAGTCCCAATTCCTTTTGCAGGGCCTTTTTATTATCCTTTTTCAAAGCGGCGCTGTTTATATCATAATTGACCTTCAGACACCGGTCCCTTTCAGGATTAAACTCTTCATAGGATATGCCGTTCACTATTCCGAAAAGGTCCTTCTTTCTTTTAACCAGCACACCCTCCATTCTTTCACCGTAGGCAGAGGTTTGTATTTCTTCGGCATACTGCCTGCTTACGGTATTTATAATGTCGGCGTAGACCAATCCGCACTTCATAAAGCTGAACATTCCATAAAACTCCGCTTTTTCAGGAGTAAAATACTCAGCCTCCAGATTTAAATATTCAGTTATTTCGGCACCAAAATTGCCCTGATATTCAAGATTATGAACGGTATAAACCGTAGCAATATCCCTGTACGGTTCCTGGCTGTGATACCTTTCCTTCAGCAGGAGGCAGACAGGTCCCGTATGCCAATCGTTGCAGTGAATCACATCCGGTTTAAAATCAATATATTTAAGCATCTCCAGTGCAGCCTTGCACATCAAAATAAATCTTTGTCCATCATCATTATAACAGTAGATGCCCTCTCTATTATAATAATGGTGATTTTCAATAAAATAAACAGGTATTGTTTGGTTCTGACTATTGGAAAAGCCACCTTGTTTAATGATACAGGTCTCTTTTCTGCTGCCCATTTCAACCGGAAAATCACAGACATAAACCATATCCTGACTGATAAACCCGTACCGCGGCATTACAACCCTGACCTCATGTCCAAGCAGGGATAATTCTTTCGGCAGCGATCCTGCCACATCAGCCAGGCCTCCTGTCTTTGCATAAGGATCCACCTCGGCGGATACATATAGAATGTTAAGTTTTTTATTATTAAATTTCACTGCTACCTCCAGGATTAATCAAACTAGTTCTCTTATCATTTTAATGAATACATCTGAAATTTCAGGATCGAATTGAATCCCCTTGCAGCGTTCAATTTCGTTGATGGCCACCTCCATCGACATGCCTTTCCTGTAGGTTCTGTCACTGGTCATGGCATCAAAAGCATCGGCTATACATAATATTCTGCCCAATAAGCTTATTTCCTCACCTTTTAATCTATTTGGATAACCGCTGCCGTTATATTTTTCATGATGCTCAAGGATAGCCCTTAAGCCCCTGCCTAAAAACTCTACATTCCTTAGTATATTATAGGAAATCTGCGGATGTTTTTTGATCTCTTCATATTCCTGATCGGTAAGCTTGTCGGTTTTGTTCAGGATCGACGCAGAAATGCCTATTTTACCGATGTCGTGAAGAATTGCTGCATATCTCAAATCTTGTATGACTTCCTCCTCAAGATTCATATGTGCGGCTATTTCACAGGAAATTTCCATAACTCTTTGACAATGGCCGCTGGTATAGGAGTCCTTGGCCTCAATGGCGTTCACCAATGACATAACAGTCTGAATATATCCGGTATTCAGACTTTCCGAGTACTTTAACAATTCTTCATTCTTTAACCGGAGTTCTTCTTTTGTAATATTCAAATTATTGATATTGTCATTCAGATCATCGTTAACAGCTGCTGTTTCTTCATACAGTGCTTCGATTTCCTGCTTCTGGGCATATACATCATTAAACAGCTGGGATTTGTTCATGGCCACAGCTGCATAATTTGCAATGCTCATTAAAAAAGACAGATTGACCTTTTTAAATGAATTTTTTACAGTGGTTTCAATGAAGATTACTCCCAGCTGTTCATTTGATATGCTCAAAGGGATAGCCAGCTTATCTCCGACTATTCCCCTTTTTTTAATTAAAATATTTGAATTAACCACTATGGAATTTGTATTAAAGCACTTTGTTACAACAGAATCCGGTGTAAAAGCCTTTCCTACGTCATTAAAGACACAGCCCAGTTCGTACTTGCAAAAAATTTCCGACGAATCCATGTCCTTTATACAGATAAGGCATCTGTCACAGCCGGTAAATTTTCTGAAAACATCAAAAACATATTCCACTATATTGCCCATATCAATTGTCGAATTGAATTTTTCAGAGGTAACTCTGAGAACTTCAAGTTCATTTTGTTTTTCAACCAGCAATTTGAAGGTTTTAAGAGCATTTCTTTCACTGACCGGGTATGAGAACCGTCTATGGGTATTATATAAACCCGTATACTTGCCTATAACCTTTTTTGCCTTATTATTTCTCCTTATGACCAATATACCAAAATCGATCAAATCCAACAGCAGAATAATGACTCCCAAAAAAAAGCTAAAATATAGTATACTTTTAACTCCTTCAGTTATACCATACAGAAATAGGGGTATAGCAATTATTCCTACCATATACTTGGCAATATGGGAATAATACCCAAAAAAGTTCATGTATCCCTCCATCAGATTAGTATAAGTGCAGTATATTATTACATATTAATTTTAAGGTTTTTTACTAATATTAGCAATATAAATAGCATTTTTTATATAATTTATATTTATTTGGGCTATTTTAAGCAAAAAAAATACTGCTATTTTCAGCAGTATTTTTTCCTTAAATTATTCATCAATGTTTATTTGGTTTCACCCAACTTGACCTGAACGGTTTTGGTATTTCCGTCCCTGTAGATTTCTATCTGTACGGTATCACCGGGTTTATGCTTATTTTTTTCGTCTTCCAGCTCAGCGTATGATTTTACAGACTTACCGTCAAATTTTGTAATGACATCTCCGCCCTGTATACCTGCTTTTTCAGCGGCGCCAAGAATTTCAACATCGGCTACGTATACTCCCATGGGCATTTTATTTTCTTTTGCAACATCTTCGGTGTATCTCTGATCAACTGAAATTCCCAGATATGGTTTTGATATATAGGTATTCTTTATAAGCTCATCCGCAATCTTCTTTGCATCATTAACCGGAATGGCAAATCCAAGTCCTTCAAAACCTGTGGCAACCATCTTAACGGTATTCACACCAATGAGCTGCCCTTTTATATTTACCAGGGCTCCCCCGCTGTTTCCGGGATTTATGGCCGCATCCGTCTGCACAAGTTTTATTTTTCTGCCGCCGTCAAGCTGTACCGTCCTGTTTAAACCGCTTATCACACCCTGTGTAACAGAGCCCATATATTCAAGTCCGCCAGGATTTCCTATTGCTATGGCAGGTTCTCCGATTTTTAAATTGTCGGAATTGCCAAACTCAATTGCATTTAAATTATTTTCGTTTATTTTCAGGACGGCAAGATCGGTCTTGGAGTCATATCCCTTTACTTCCGCCACATAGGGCTTATCGATTTTATTGGGAAGGAATACTTCTATTTTGGCACCGGCCTGAACTTTCCTTGTCCTGTCATTCAATGCATTTTCTATTACGTGATGGTTGGTCATTATATACCCGTCCGAACTTATAATAATACCGGAACCTTCTCCGCCGCTGGATTGAACTCCGAACAAATCATTGGTGTTCTGATAAGTAGTTCTGATACCCACAACCGAAGGTCCTACTTTTTCAGCAACACTTGTAACTGCAGACTCGGCCGTCTGGACTATTTCCACTCTTTTGAGTTCACCGGCAGGGGTTTGGGTATTCTGCTTTTCTTCTGCCAGATTTGCTCCGAAAAAGCTTTTCAGTCCTGGCTGAATGGCAGGTGCCACTACTAAAAGCATGGTTGCCAGAATAGCTCCTCCAAGGATTGAACTGACAACCGACACCAGAATGTATTTCCAGGCATCGGATTTTTTTTGAGACTTCTTATAATTTTCCTTATAAAAGTTATTATAATTTGGAGAACCATAATTTGGAGAACCATAATTTGGTGCATTGTAATTTGGCGGGGTAAGATTCTGAGTATTTGAAAATCCTTGCGGATTGTTCATCTGCCATATTCTCTGAGTCTCATTAATTTTATTTTGACCGGACTGATCAGGCAAAGCTTCAAAGTTATGGCTATTATCCGGATTTGTCTGAAAACCGGAATTTTCTTCAGCTTTGTTTTCCACTGGCCCGGAAGGCTCTGCATCTGCATTAATGACAGTTGAAGCCTGGTCATTTGAATTCTCTCCGGTATCAACGGTATTATTTTCAGCAGGGACGCCTTCTGTTTGGTTATTTTCTAATGTGGTATTGTCAGCCGCCGCATTGTTATATGTTTCAGATGTATTGTCATGCTGAACACTTTCCTCTGTCTGTCCTATATCGTTCAGCCGGTTGTTAAGTTCTTCTGTTACATCATTTTTTTCAATTTTGTCATCATTCATTGAAAAGTCCCCTTTCTCATCAATATATTTAATATTTTAATCATGCAATTTTAAAAAACTATGAACAAAGTGTTAATCTTCAATACTATTTTTAAAGTGGTCCAATGTAAATGTAAATTTAGTTCCGGTTCCCGTTTCGCTTTCGACCCATATTTCCTGTTTGTGTTCGCTTATTATGTTTTTAACTATGGCAAGCCCCAGACCGGTGCCGGTTTTATCCTTTCCCCTGGACTTGTCGGATTTATAAAATCTGTCAAATATCCGTTTCTGTTCATCCTGATCGATTCCAACACCATTATCCTTAACCGAGATTAAAACCTTATCTTTATTCTTTACAGTTTCTAAAATAATTCTCCCGTTTTCGTTTGAAAATTTAACCGCATTGTGTAAAAGATTAATTATGACTCTTTCGATGGAATCTCTGTCTCCTATGACTATCAAATTTTCAGAGTCGAAATTCGCTTCAACCTCCAGGTTTTTAGAAGTTATTAATGTTTCATTTTTAATTACGCATAATCTTACAAGTTCATTTATATCAAAGGGCTTTAAATTGAGTTTTAATTCTCCCGCCTCCATCTTTGCCAGATCCAGAAGATCATTCACAAGTCTGTTCAGGCGGTTTATTTCATCTCTGACAATAATCAGATAATTTTCGTGTTTATCCTCAGGAATAGTACCGTCAAGTATGCCTTCAATAAAGCCGCGTATTGATGTCATTGGTGTTCTGAGTTCATGTGAGACATTGGCAATAAAGCCGCGCCGCATTTCCTCCAATTTTTGCAGGTCATCGATCATCTGGTTAAAGCTGGTAGCCAGCTGGCCGATTTCATCATCGTTTTTTACCGTAAGCCTGTTTCTGAATTCTCCTGCCGCTATGATTTTTGCAGCATTATTTATCTGTTTCAGGGGTTTTGTAAACCGCAGTGAGAAAACATAAACCAAAACTATTGCCAGAAAGATTGCTACTCCGCCCGACCACACAAACAACTGGAATACCTGGGTCCTCAGCTTCTGTATCTCAGGCATGGGCGTATGCAGGTATATGGCTGCTATGGTTTGCTGCTTGCCGCTGCTGGGTGTAACCTGAAAAGGCACTTGAATCGTCAGCCAGGAATCCCCATAACGTTTGTATTCGTCTGTGCTGAGCAAACCGAAAAAGTCTCCGATTTTTTGAATGGTTTTGCCGCCGTTGTTCATCACATCTTCATACATCTTAGGTTCAGGCAGCTGCGGGTGATTGTATTCATTTTCGTATTTCTCCAGGGCAGCCTTGGCCCAATCCGGTGTACAGAATGCCACCTGTCCTTTCGCATCCACAACCCATATGATGGAATGACTGAATTCGCTGGTCTGTGCCAAAGAATTCTGAAAATACTGCTGGACTACCAATGAATCCATGTTTTTTAAATAAAATACAAAATTATTCTTTATATCTGCGGCTGCCTGTTCAAGTGTACTTACCTTTTCTTTTGTTGAATAGTTGTTCAGGAAGTAATACAAAAACCCGCCTGTAACGATATAGCTTAAAATAAGCAGTCCTATAAAAATACTCACAAGTTTTTTAAAGATAGTCTGTTTAAATTTGAATTTTGCCATTAATTATTTCACCTCAAACTTGTAGCCCACACCCCAAACTGTTTTAAGCTGCCAGGGCTGTCCTTCGAGGTCTATTTTCTCCCTTACCCTTTTCACGTGGACGTCCACAGTCCTGGAATCGCCATAGAAATCAAAGCCCCACACATGTTCCAGCAGCTGTTCCCTGGTGAATACCTTGTTGGGGTTTGAAGCCAGGAAAAACAGAAGTTCCAGTTCTTTCGGAGGCAGTTCTATAAGATTGCCCTTTAATCTGATGGTATAATTGCTTTTATTGACGATCAGGTTTGGGAATACCACCTCCTGTGTATCCACATCCTTGTGCTCATATCTTCTTAACACGGCCTTTATCCTGGCGACAAGCTCCTTCGGTTCAAAAGGCTTGACCATGTAGTCATCTGCACCCAGCTCCAGTCCAAGCACCTTGTCAAAGGTCTCTCCCTTTGCCGTAAGCATTATAATGGGGATGGAACTGACTTTCCGTATCTCTCTGCACACCTGCCAGCCGTCAATTCCCGGCAGCATTATGTCCAGCACAACCAGGCTGGGAGTATGTGTCTTGAATGCGTCGACGGCACTTATCCCATTATATGCGTATAAAACTTCGTAACCTTCCTTTTGGAGGTATAATCCGATCAGCTCGCAAATATTCCTGTCATCATCCACAATTAATACTTTACTTTTGTTATTCATAAAAACTCCTTAATATTGCTTTTATAAACTAGTTAACTTTATTATAACAATAGTGTCCTAAAAAGGAATATCAAAATAAAATTGTTATCAAAAAATTAATAAATTAACGAGTCAAATTATTAGTTTTTTATATTAATTTTATATCAAATAAAAAACTCCTCCGGCTAATATTGTAAACAAATTTTGTTTACTTAAGCGGAGAAGTTTTTTCAACAAATAATTAAATCACCCAACTTTTAATTCCAATCTCAATTTGTCGGCTATCATTGCAATAAACTCTGAATTTGTTGGTTTACCTTTTCCAATGTTGACGGTATAACCGAACAATGCATCAATAGCTTCAACCTGCCCTCTGCTCCATGCAACTTCTATTGCATGACGGATGGCTCTTTCAACTCTGCTTGGAGTTGTATTATATTCTTTTGCTATACTGGGGTAGAGAAGTTTTGTGATGGAATTTATCACGTCCAAATCCTTGACAACCATCATTATTGCATCCCTGAGATACTGGTAACCCTTGATATGGGCAGGAACACCTATTTCGTGCATGATGTTGGTCACTTCAACTTCAAGACTTCTGGATGTGTTTGGTATATGTACCGGTTTCTTTTCAGTAAAAGTTTCGTTTTTATGAACTGATATTGACGAAGACATAGAAGTTGAAACAGAAGGAACGTACGTACTATCTTTTAATTGTCTGATTCTGTTGACGAGGACATCCATATCAAAAGGTTTTACAATGTAGTATTCTGCACCCAGTGCAAGTGCGCGCTGTGTGATTTTGTCCTGTCCAACAGCCGATAGTACAATAAATAAAGGTCTCTTGTCCATGTTCGATGATGCTATTTTTTCCAAAACTCCCAACCCATCAAGATGTGGCATAATAATGTCTAGAATTGCAATATCCGGAGTATTCTGCAGTATTAAATCAACTGCTTCAAAACCGTCTCTTGCCAGACCGACAACCTCAATATCGCTCTGATTTGATAAGTATTCGCACAAAATGTCGCCGAACTCCCTATTATCGTCCGCAATAAGAACATTAATTTTTTTACTACTCAACGCCATAACCCCCCAAGATTTTATTTTTCCAAAATATGTCATGCATCTATTATATTTTGAACTCGACATAATTTCAAGTTTTTTACTCTAATTGCCGAAGTCAAATAATAATAACATAAACAAAATTCACTCTCCACGCCTTAATACTACCATATTTCTCTATATTATAAAATAATAATATAAATAATAAAATTTGTATTTATTACCCAAATGTTAATAAATATATAGTTTTTTTACATACATAATTTAAGTATATACCCATAAATTAAAATTTTAAACTGAACCTACCATTTTTTTTGATAGATTCAGTTTAAATTATTTTTTATCCGGCTTTAGTTTCTCCTATTGGGGCTGCTGCCTTTTCGTTGATATTCTTCAGCATCCACTCAATAAATATGCCGTAACCCCTGGTTGGATCATTTACAAGAACATGGGTTACCGCACCGATCAACTTGCCATTTTGTATTATGGGGCTTCCTGACATACCTTGCACTATACCTCCTGTGGAATTCAGCAGTTTTTTATCGGTGACCTTGATTACCATTCCCTTAGGTCCGCTGAAGGACTGTCTTGCCACCTTCTCAATATAAATGCTGAATTCCTGAATTTCATTTCCTTCAATATTTGACAGTATTGTGGCCGGACCCACCTTTACCTGGCCTCTTATTCCTATGGGATACAACCTCTGATTGAATATTCTGTTCTGCCCGTAGACCTTGCCGTAAATGCCGCATTCATCATTTTTATAAATATTGCCCATGGGCGGTTTATTTTCCATAAATATTCCTTTTAATTCCCCCGGTGTTCCCTGCTCACCTTTTTTGACGGCTATGATATTTGATTCCAGCACTTCACCGCTGTTTACAGGCATCAGCATTCCGGTGTCTATATCGGTAATACCGTGACCCAGAGCACCAAAACTGCCTGTTTCGGGATCATAAAAAGTCAGGGTGCCAATCCCCGCCGTGCTGTCCCTTACCCATAATCCGATGTGATATTTCCTGTCATTAACCCCCTGGGTAGGATAAATTGTCGTCGAATAAACCGTATTGTTACGTTTATACTTTATATCCAATTTACCTCCTTTGCTGTTGTCGATCTGTTTTATCATGTCCCGGATATCGGTAAGCTTTTTATTATTTATTTCACAAATAATGTCTCCTGCCTTGATACCTCCATCTTTTGCCGGTGCCAATCTCACACCGTTGGCAGTGTCCACTTCACTTACTCCTATAACCAATATTCCGTCCATTCTGATTTTAACCCCCACCGTATTGCCGCAGGCAGCTAACTTTTTACTTGGAATAATATCAACCTGCATTGTCTTTAGAGGAATGACACCAAAAGCTTTAAAATTAAGCTTTACCGTTCCTTTTTTCTGAGTTTTGAAAGCCAGAGGTGATATCAGCTCTAAATAATTTCCATTTGCTTTAATACTGCTGTTATTAAGTTTTAATACTTCATTATTATCAGCTTTTATATTTACAAAATAGAGACTTTTAAAATTGTAAATATATTCTTCTCCTTCTAAAAGTGTCAATCTTTCAGGTATGACAGAAAATGTCTGCAAATAACTAAGTGTAGCAACACAAAAGCAGACAAATAATAATACAAACAGCTTTTTTTTATTGGATTTTAAATAGTGCATTTAATCACGCTCCCGATAAATAAAATACCATTTTCTGGCTGCTTGCTTTTGCTCCCCATATTATTCCAATGAGAACAAAGTCACGCAATTTTGTATTAGCGTGACCTTGCAATCATAATCATAAGTTAACCTTTATAGATTTTTATTATTCAAGTAAAATAAAACATGGCAGGTAATTAACACTCAAAAAAAACCTTAAATTCACGTTTATGAATTTTCAAAATGCAAAATCTGATAAATAAATAGTTGAGCATCCATTTTCAGAAAAATTTATTAATATTAACAATAATCCTTGATAAATTCACAGAAACAAAAAATTTTATATTTTCCTGGGCAATAAAAAAAATCAGCCATATTAACAGCTAATTTTTTATCGAAAAATTCAAAGGTTGGCTTGCAAGACGGGCATTAGCAAAATTTTGCATACTAGCTCTTCTTTTTAAAAAGCCCGGCAGCCTCTATTAGTTCCTCGGAATGCTTCAGGGCCAGGGCAGTTATATCGGAGCCGCCTATTATTCTTGCTATTTCCTGAACTCTTCCCTTATGATCAAGTTTTCGTACGGTAGTGTAAGTATTTTCACCATCGGAGTTTTTTTCTATGTACAGGTGGTTATCAGCCATACAGGCCAATTGTGACAAATGGGTTACGCACAGCACCTGGTGTGTTCTGGATATGTAGGACAGTCTTTCTCCGACCTTTTGTGCAGCCTTGCCGCTGATTCCGGTATCTATTTCGTCAAATATCAAAGTCGGAATGGCATCCACATTTGCCAGAATTGTCTTTATGGCCAGCATGATCCTGGACATTTCACCTCCAGAGGCAATCCTGCTCAAAGGTTTCAACGGCTCTCCGGCATTGCTTGAAATAAGGAACTCAGCTGAATTCAATCCATTTTTCGAAAAATATTTTTCATCTTTATTAAATGACAGCTCTACCTTGAAGCTGGAATTTTTCATCTCCAGGTTTTCAAGTTCGGCAGTAATATTTTTTTCAAGCACAACCGCAGCCTTTTCCCTTTCGGTATTCAGCTTTTCAGCGCTTTCATACAGCTTTTGAGATAATGACGCCAGCTGTTTGTTCAGCTCCTCCGCAAGACTTTCACTTTGAAGCAGCTCTTCATATTCCCGCCGGGACCTGTCCAGAAAGTCCATTACATCCTCCAGCGTAGAACCGTACTTTCTTTTTAATCTTGTAATAATATCAAGTCTTTCATCAATACTCATCAACTCATCCGGGTTATACTCGTCCGCTTCACGTCTGCTTCGAAGTTCTTCACAAATGTCCTCAAGCTGGTAAATTACAGATTCCAATTTCTCAGAGATGGAATTCAATTCAGGGTCATATTTCAATACCGACGCTAATTCCTGCAATGCCTTATTTGAATTGTACAGGACAGATTTTCCTCCGGTATCGCTGCCTTCGTTTAAAAGCTCATACGCACTGACAATGGAATTCATTATCTTCTCAGAGTTGGCCAAAACCTGGCGTTTAGCTGTCAGACTTTCGTCCTCGCCTTTTTTCAGTCTGGCATTTTTGATTTCATCAATCTGAAAATTAAGCATATCCATACGGCGGGCCATTTCTCCCTTGTCTCCCGCAAGTGAATGAAGTTTTGATTTTATATTTTTATACTGCGCATACAATTCCAGATATTCTGTTTTGACCTTTTCAATTGCCTTACCTCCGAAGGCATCCAGTAAATCAATATGCGTTTCTGTTTTTAACAGTGATTGATTGTCGTGCTGACCGTGAATATCCAGAAGGAGTTCCCCTATCTGTTTCAGCATTGAAACATTAACCAGTCTCCCGTTTATTCTGCAGGTATTTTTCCCGGACAGACTAATTTCCCTTGATAAAATAATATTTCCTTCATCTCTGTCTATTCCGGTTTCCTCAAGTATTCTGTCTATGCCGGCATTTTCATATTGAAACACTGCTTCAATAATAGCTTTATCCTTTCCTGTTCTTATCAAATCCCTGGATACTCTTTCTCCAAGAACGGCATTGATCGAATCTATCAATATGGATTTACCCGCTCCGGTCTCACCTGTTAAAACATTGAGTCCCTGGCCTATCTCAAGGTTCAGCCTGTCAATAAGCGCTATATTTTGAATATCAAGCTGTGTCAGCATATTAACCTCCATGAGCCACATTTGTGGCCACAAAATGTTATGCAAGTAATTATCCTTTATCGCAATGTGGCGAATAAAGGAGGTTAATTGGCCATGTGCGCTTTCAAAGTATTGGTAAATACTTTGAATATTTCGCACGGCCATAAATTCACAGGTTAGTTTTGGAAGACGAACGCAAGTGAAGTCTTTCAAGCTAACCTCCATGAGCCGCATTGCGGCCACAAAACTGTAATGAAATCTCTTCACCCCCTCATCCGCTATAAGGCGAATAAAGGAGGTTAATTGGCCATGTGCGAACAGTTTCACGCAGACTTAATACTACTTATTTATCATTTTATTGAATTTATTAACTATATCTTCAGCAATTTTCTCTGCTCTGCAAACCATTATAAGAGTATCATCACCTGCTATCGTACCCAGTATTTCCTGCCACTTCAAGGAGTCTATGGCAGAGCCCGCTGCCTGGGCCATTCCTGAAAGGGTTTTGACTACCACGATATTATTTGCATAATCGCTGGATACATAAGCTTCGGTAAGGATTGTTATGAGACGGTTGGATACCTGATTCTCAGACTGGGAAAAGGTTGCATATTTATATCTGCCGTCCGATGACATGACCTTTATTAGTCTCAAATCCTTAATGTCCCTCGAAACAGTTGCCTGAGTGACATCCATCCCCTGTTCCTTAAGCCTGTCCGCAAGTTCCTCCTGCGTTTCAATCACATTGCTTTCGATTATCTCCAAAATCTTGGCATGTCTGTTATATTTCATACTATTCCTCTTTCCTGTCATAGATTTTGTTTCTTAAGACTGTAAAAAAATTTTTCGAGTGAATTTTCAATATTTTTACCTTTGAAGCCGCCTTCTCAATCTCAATATAGTCTCCGCCGGTTATTTCATAGTTCTTTTGTCCGTCAACGGTCACCAGAGCCTTATGCTCAAAGCCGTCCGATACCGAAACCTTGACCCGTCTTTCCTCAGAGGCCACAAAAGATCTTGAATACAGCATATGCGGACATATAGGAGTCACTATTATAAGTTTTGACGTAGGTTCGGCTATGGGGCCTCCCGCCGACATGGAATAGGCCGTCGAACCCGTTGGTGTGGCAACTACTATGCCGTCGCCGGGAAACATATCAAAAAAATTGTCATCGATATAGGTACTCAAATGCAATATCCGCGGTATCCCGGCCCGGGATATGGAAACATCATTAATTGCCACATCCTCTGCAAACAGTTTTCCCTCTTTGTATATTCTGGATGAAAGCATCATTCTCTCTTCAATTATATAATTATTCTGAAAGATACTTTCAACAGCTTTATCAATTTCACCTTTTTCTATATCCGTCAAAAAACCCAATGATCCAAGATTTATTCCCAAAATAGGGAGATTGTACAAATAAGCAGTTCTGGCAGTCTTTAAAAAAGTCCCGTCACCGCCCAGACATATGATAAGCTCACATTTACTGCAAATTTCCTCAACCTCATTATCCAGCCCTTCCATACCCTTTGTTACCGATCTGGTAGGTATAACAGCCTGTCCTCCAAACTTTCTTATACTTTCGATAAGCATATTTGTATAGGCAAATCCCACGTCTTTTTCATTATTAGTAATTATTCCGATATTTTTCATATTGCCCTCCAAATGCCAGCTTTATAACTGCACCTTTACAGTTTAGCAAAAGCCCTGACTTTTTGCAAAGAATTGCTGTAAAATAAAGACGTCTATGTGTTACAAAGCTCACTGTGTGCGGCATCAACCACTTTTCCGACCAGTTCCTGCAAATTCTCCAGGGCCTGCACAGCATCACTTTTTGATATATGCAGCAAATACTCTATGTTTCCCTCAGGTCCCTTTATGGGCGAAAATGACAGGCGTTTGATATAAAGATTTTTTGAAAGTACAAAATTAATAATATTATTTATTACCTCTTTATGAACTCCGCTGTCTCTGACCACACCATGCTTTCCAACCTTTTCTCTACCCGCCTCGAACTGGGGCTTTATCAGGCAGACCAGCTCTGCTTCAGCCTTCAGCAGCTCCAGTACCGCAGGCATAACCTTTGTCAGAGATATAAAGGATACGTCAATTGATGCAAAATCGGAAAGAAAACCCACATCCTCAGGTTTTACATATCGTACATTGGTTCTCTCCATGCATATGACCCGCTGGTCATTTCTGAGCTCCCATGCCAGCTGTCCGTAACCCACATCTATGGCAACCACCTTCTCGGCCCCGTTTTTCAGCATGCAATCGGTAAAGCCTCCCGTCGATGCACCGATATCCATGCAGGTCTTCCCCTCCAGCCTTATATTGAATTCGCTTATTGCCTTGGCCAGCTTCAGACCTCCCCTGCTTACAAAGGGATTTGCGTTCTCCTTGATTTCCACCTGGCATTCAGCCGGAACTTTTGTCCCCGGCTTGTCCTCACGCTGTCCGTCTATCCAAACTACTCCCGCCATTATGGCACTTTTGCTTTTCTCCCGGCTTTCAAACAAACCCCGGTTCACCAATAATATATCTAGTCTTTCCTTTTCCAATTTAACCTCCATGAGCATGTTATGGCTTTGAGCCGCATAATTCAGAATAGATTTTTAATACGTTCTGCAAGTGCTTCTGCGTCCAGGCCAAGTATTTTCAGTAATTCAGCTCTTGACCCGTGGGTTATGAATTCATCCGGAAGCCCCAGGATACTTATATTCCTGTTAATTCCCTTTTGGTTTAAAAATTCCAGAACCTTACTTCCAAAGCCCCCGCTCCTGCTGTTGTCTTCCAGAGTAATTATATAATTGAATTCATCTGCAATTTTTAAAATCAAGTCCTCATCCAGCGGCTTGATGAATCTGGCACTTACCACCTGTATATCAATATCAGACCCCATGAGTATTTCAGCCGCTTGAAGCGCCGTATCCACCATACTTCCGGCAGCAAGCACACAAACTTTTTCACCTTTTTTTACAATGGCCGATTTTCCTGCTTCAAGAGGAATTCTTTGTCCCAGGCATTCCTTGCCCCTGCCCCTTGGATATCTGACGGCAATTGGTCCCTTCTGTCCGTTTACCGCATAATCAAGCATCTGCCTGAGTTCATAATAATCTGCCGGGGCCATTACCGTCAGGTTTGGTATATGACTCAGAAATGACAAATCAAATACTCCCTGGTGGGTTTCACCGTCCTCCCCAACTATCCCGGCCCTGTCAACACCAAAGATCACATGCAGATTTTGAGTTGCAACATCGTGAATAATCTGGTCATAGGCTCTCTGCAAAAAGGAAGAATATATGGCAACAACAGGAATCAAGCCTTTTACAGCCATTCCTGCTGCGGATGTCACAGCATGCTGTTCAGCTATTCCCACATCAAAGAATCTGCCTTGAAACTCGTTACTGAAGCGGAATAAGCCCGTTCCCTTTGCCATAGCGGCAGAAATAGCCACAATTCTCTCGTCCGAAGCTGCAAGTGTGCACATTGTATCTCCGAAAACTTCCGAATAATCAGGAACGCTGCTGCCGTGTGTTTCACCTGTCTCAACTTCAAAGGGCGCAATACCGTGAAACCTGTCCGGACTTTCTTCGGCAAAGGAATAGCCCTTTCCCTTTTGAGTGTTGATGTGCACTAAAACCGGTCCTTTGATCTTTTTAGCAGCAATTAAAGCTTTGCTTATCTCTTCAATATTATGACCATCAACCGGTCCATAATATTTGTAACCCAGTTGTTCAAAAAATACACCCGGTGTAAAAATATATTTCACAGTGCCCTTTAGTTTTGAGATTACCCTTTTAGCCTTTTTACTGAATTTAGGCATCCTGTCCAAAAAATTTTCTATATCTTCCTTAGTCTTTGTATAAAAGGGATCTGTCCGCAATTTGCTCAGGTATCTGGACATACCTCCCACATTTTGTGCTATGGACATTTCATTATCATTGAGTATGACAATAAAATTGGAAGTATATCTGGCCGCATCATTCAGCGCCTCATATGCCAGTCCGCCTGTCATTGCCCCGTCCCCAATTACGGCAATTACGCTGTAATTTTTCTTCATCAGATCTCTGGCTCTTGCAATGCCAAGGGCAGCCGAAATCGATGTGCTGCTGTGTCCCGTATTAAAGCAATCATGCCGGCTTTCACAGGTTTTAGGGAAACCTGCCAGCCCCCCAAGTTTTCTTAACGTATCAAACTCATCTTTTCTTCCGGTTATGATTTTATGAACATATGATTGATGTCCCACATCCCATACCACCTGGTCCGAGTCGGTCTGAAAAATTTTGTGTATGGCCAGGGTCAGTTCAACCACTCCAAGGTTTGAAGCCAGATGTCCTCCGGTTTTTGAAACCTTATATATGAGAAAATTCCTGATCTCGTCAGCAAGTGCGGATAGTTCTTCATTATTTAATTTTTTTATGTCATCAGGAGAGTTTATACCTTCTAAATACCCCACGAGTTAATCTCCTTTGTTTCCGGTCATTTTTTCTTTTTACCATTTTTATTCTTACTATTATCCCATCTATTCTTAGTTTTAACAAATTTAAAACGTCCAAACAAAAAGTTTGTAACCACAGCTACCTTATATATTATGTAATTGCTGTTCTGAAGTGCAACGGATTTTCCCAGGGCCTTTCCTCCCACAGTAAGTGATGCCACCATGGCAGTTATGGATAACCCGAATATACTGTTTTCAACCTGGCTTCCTTCCCCTGAAATTTTGTATACGATATAAGCTGCCGCAGTACCGCTTATAACACCGCAGATATCACCGACAACATCATTGCAGAAATTTGAAACCTTGTCTGCATTTCTTATTAACCTTATAGCCTGTTTGGCACCGTAAAGCTTTCTTGAGGCCATTGAATGAAAGGGTGCTTCATCTGCCGCCGTTGCTGCAGTACCTATAAGGTCAAACAGTATACTGATTATGATTATACCAAAAACTATAAGAAAGGAAACTATTGTAGAAGCATATCTTATTGTTTCATTCGAAAAAAAAGACATGAAGACAGAAATAAAGAAAGTAACTATTGTAATCAAGAGCGTCCATACTCTTGTTTCTTTTTTTGAACCAATGGTATTTGATTTAAATTTGACTTTACGTTCATCGGCTGGATGCTTATAATTGTCTTCCACACCAATCCTCCAAAAATATAACGGCACTGAAAACATATATTTGCCGTTATTAACTGACTTATAAAAACCGGGTGGCAATTTATTGAGTAAATTTTGCGGCTTAGGTCAGGCAGGATTTCCCTGATGCGTACTGGAATGTCGCCAAACCAGAGGTTTCCCTTTAACCGCATCACCATTGCGTTACCGCATATGGGGCCTGATTACCACTTAGTCCACACTTTAATCCCCAATAAATTACATTTCGAACAGTCTAGGGGTTTTCCCCGACAGTCAAGATGATTCCTAGCCTCTTTTGCAAAAAGGGTTTCAAACAGCAATAATGCCCATATATCGGCCAATACATCAGGCATCCGATCCATTATCCACCAAATTTCACTCAAGGCAGGCTACTCTGTTCACAGCATTATTAATACCGCATAACAGGTTTAATCCCTAGTCGTAGTCGAGGTGGCAAGTACAGGGAACAGTTTTATCGCTCCTGCGCTCAACTTTTCAACCACAAGAAAGGGTCTCCACGGAAAAGGGGTCAACGCCCGCATGCCATTGCAGATCGCCCCTAAGCCTTAACTCCCAGCATCAGCCCACCACTGGGCGTAGCAAGCCGACACAAGGAACTTCATCGATGTGCCCTTAAACGGATTTTTAGGCCCGTCTTCAGAATCATGAGTACTGACTAGAATACTGCGCCACCCTGTTTTTGTGTCATCGAGAACACATTATAACATAGAATACATTAAATTACAAAGGGATATTGATCCAAATTCAGATCTGGAACAGTGATTGATTTTAATTTTGTGCTTTACCTCGTGATTTTTAAGTCAACTGGTAACTCCCGCACTAACTTCATGAAATAAGGCTGCACCCAAAACAATTACGGGAATTGCTTTTTACCGTGCATCTTATTCCATGAAGTTGTCCTCGAGTTCCAGTTGATTTTAATAAATCTTATTTGTAAGGCAAAACGAAATTCAATTAGTACAACGAGTTAATTCCGATTCACTGTTACAGAGCTTAATTTGATCTTGTCGCCAGGGCCGAGGCCAGCTCTCTCAGGAAATCAGCCCTGCTGCCGAAGTCGGCCAGAAAGGCAATTCCTTCGCCGGTCACGTCCTGAAGCAGCTGCTTTGACTTATCCAGCCCGTACAGCGTCACGTAGGTTGACTTATCACACTGTGCATCGCTGCCCGGCTTTTTGCCCATTTCCTCCATGCTGCCTTCCACATCCAGAATGTCATCCTTTATTTGAAAGGCCAGACCAAGGTTTGCAGCGTAGTTTGACAGCGCGGCAAATTCCTTTTCCCCGGCTCCGGAAATTATTGCCGAAGCCTCCACCGGAGCTTTTATTAGTGCTCCGGTCTTCAGTTTGTGCATGGCCTTCAGTTCATCACTGTCCACTCTTCTTCCCTCACCGTTCAAGTCTATGACCTGACCGCCGATCATTCCAAGGGAGCCGGCACACCGGGAAATAACCTCCATAGCCTTCAGCTTTGCCATACTGTTGCCGGTCAGCGCATCCTTGATCATGGTTTCATATGCCAGATTCAACAGTGCGTCACCGGCCAGGATGGCCATAGCCTCCCCAAAGACTTTATGATTTGTGAGTTTTCCCCTGCGGTAATCATCATTGTCCATGGCGGGCAGATCATCGTGGATCAGAGAGTAGGTATGGATCATTTCTATGGCACAGGCAAAAGCAATAACCTCCCGGGGTTCTATTTCAAAAATCTCGGCTGTGGCAAGAGCCAGGGAGGGCCTCAATCTTTTTCCGCCTGCCATCAGGCTGTACAGCATAGCCTCTTTAAGCCTGATATAGTACGGGTTTTCGATTGGTATGCTGTTTGCCAGGCTTTCTTCAACAATAGTCGAATAAAATGCTTGTTTTTGGGTAAAGATCATAGTTCAAAATCCTTTTCAATTAAATTTCCCTCTTCATCCTGGAGCAGGATGGATATTTTTTTCTCGGCCTCATCCAGTTTTGCGGCACAATATCTGGATAATTCAATTCCCTGCTGGAAATTGGTTATTGATTCCTCCAGGGATATATCACCCTTTTCAAGCCTTGATACTATCTGCTCCAACTGGGATATAGCTTCTTCAAAGCTCTTATCCTCCCGTATATTTAAGTCCTGATTCATTTATTTCCTCCTTTGCCGATTTATTTCCTGTCTGTGGATACTACACTGCAGTTGGCCTTTCCATCCTTCAGAGACACTTCCAGCATATCACCGGGCTTAACCTGCTCCAATCTGCTGACTATGGTCCCATCGGAATTTCTGACCACGCTGTAGCCCCTTTCCATAATTTTCAACGGACTCAGTGCATCCAGTTTTCCTGCCAGTAAAGCAAATTGTGCTTTTTTGTCTTTAATGAGCATCTGATTATCCCTGAATAAATGTTTCACGTCATTGTCCAGTTTCAACCTGTACTGATTCAACCTGTCATAGGGCTGCTGGAAAACCGGACGCGTCTTTATCTTTTGCAGCTGAGTTTCGCATATATTGAGTTTTTTCACCAGCGCACTTTTCATTCTCACATTGTAGTTTTGCAGTTTGTATTTCAATACCTCTACGTCTGGAACGGCAAGCTCGGCAGCAGCCGACGGTGTGGGAGCCCTCATATCCGAAACGAAATCACATATGGTAAAATCCGTTTCATGGCCCACGGCAGATATCACCGGTATTTTAGAGGCATACACGCTCCTTGCCACCACCTCTTCATTGAACGCCCAGAGTTCCTCCAGAGAGCCGCCGCCCCTGGCAACTATTATTACATCCACCTGGCCCAGCTGGTTGAGTTTCTGAATTGCAGCCGCTATCTGGCTGGCGGCCTGCACTCCCTGCACCGCCACCGGGTACAGCACCAGCTTCATTTTACCGTGCCTTCTGTATGTAACATTTATAATGTCTCTTATAACCGCCCCGGTTGAGGAAGTGACCACACCGATGCTCCTGGGCAGCAGCGGCAGTTTCTTTTTTATCGCAGTATCAAACATTCCTTCTGCCTGAAGCTTGTTCTTAAGCTGCTCAAAAGCAAGGTGCAGCGCTCCCAGTCCGTCGGGCTGCATATCACCGGCATACAGCTGGTACTGTCCGTCCCTCTCGAAAACTGAAATGTAACCGGATACGATTACCTTGTTCCCGTTTTGAGGCATGAACTTGAGCTGGTTGGCCTGTGTCTTGAACATAACGCACTTGAGGACGCTGTTCTCATCTTTTATAGTGAAGTACATATGTCCGGTGTAATGATGCTTGAAATTGGATATTTCACCCCTCACCGATAAGCCGGACAGTATCCCGTCATTTGAAACAAGCTGTTTTATATAGCTGTTTATATCCGAAACTGAAAAAACTCTGTTCAATTTATACCCCATTTCTGCTCCGGAAAAATAGTTTTTGCCAAAGCATAAAATAATCCATACTTCCCCTTTAAACAAAAAAAGATAATGCAGAAACTCACATTACCAGTTTTGATAAACCATACTATTTATCTGAGGTGTCTGCAGCCTCCGACGTTGCTGCTTTGTCAGCAGGCCCGGAGGTTTCAGGTGCCGCCTCCTCCGCATCGTTTTTGGTTACCTTTGCAAGCAGTCCGTTTACAAAAGCACCGGCATCTTCATTACTGTATTTTTTAGCAAGTTCAACCGCCTCGTTTACAGAGACACTGAAAGGAATATCCTCGCGGTATAAAATTTCATAAATCCCTATACGAAGTATTGACAGATCGACTTTTGACAGTCTGTTGATTTTCCAGCCCATGGCATATTTTTCTATAACTCTGTCAAGTAAAGCCACCCTTTCACTAACCCCATCGATAATGCCCCTTATATATTTCCTGTCGCTGTCGGTTAAATTCTCGTCATGAAGTGCGGTTTCAATCTGTTCGCTCCTGTCACTTTTCTGAATCTCAAGCTGATACAGCAGTTTCATGGCAGCTTCCCTTGATGCACGGCGTCCCATTAACAATTCCTCCTATGTATATCAATTGACATTTTTTATTATTTTCAAACTACAAATTGCCATTACTATAAAATACCATTTCTTGATACTGCTTTTTCTGGAACCTCTCGTCTTACTTATTATTACCTCACACCTTCTACCGGTAAGTTCCCGGAGGAAGTATCCTGTCCAGGAGGTTCTTGATATAGTCTTTGTCCTGGGACAGCCTCTTGCCTATATAGAAACCGACAACAACACATATAACTATAAACAATGCCTTTAACACTCCCAGAAGCAGCACAATAATGGCTATGGAAAGCCCTATTCCGGCTCCGATAATTTCACCTTTATGCTGCCTGTATACTTCATACAGTTTTTGCTTATCCATCATTACCTCCCATCCCGTGTATCACACGCCAGCAACAAGTTGCAATAAAAACACTTGTGTTCTTTCTGCGTGAAATGTATGATGAATTTTTAAATGCATTTTCACGCTGCACCTGCATATGTCACTCAACTCTCGAAGACTTATATCCGGTGAAAATACTTTCTACAAGTACCTTTACACTTTCAACCTGCACTCCGGTACACTCCTCTACAGAGGATTTAACCTTGACCTGCATATCCTCTGAAAGCAGCGGAATGTTTATCTCGGGAAGCACTATGGCCTTGACGGTGATGCTGACGCTTTCCCCGATTTTAGTAACATATGCTTTTGAATCACGAATACCCGACAGTTTCCTTGAGGTTGCAAGTGCAATATTCTCAATTGAGTTCAAGGTGATCCTGATATCACCGTTTTTATTATATTTGATAATAGCCTTTTTATCTCCTTCAGGCTTAAAACCCGAGAGCAGGAACGTCAAGCTCAAGCAGAAAAATATCGAAGCAATAATGAACATGACTATAGATGGATTTCTGTTGGCTAATACCTCTTCATATAAATATGTATATGTGTCGGTCAATATGTCCGACCTTATAGTAACCAGCATTGCAAACATTGAAGCCAATGTAAGAAAAAATGCGTAAATAGCCAGCAATACACGTAATATTATGTTCATGAATCCTCCACCTCTTTTCATTTATTTTACAAAAAACTGCTGCATTTGTAATATAAATCTACAGCTAATTATATTTCATGCATGGTCAAAAATCAAATTTCTGCATTTATATGAATTTTATGGTTCTTTTATATTATCCCCAGCAACAGGGCTTATATACTCTTATTAGATTCGTTTTCCTTCTTAATTTCCTTGTCGAAATTAACTCCCTGGACATGAATATTGACTTCAATGACATTAAGTCCCGTCATTGACTGAACGGCATTTTTAACCTTGTCCTGAATGTCCCATGCAACCTCCGGAATCCTGGCCCCGAATTCCACAATAATATAAAGATCTATTGCCGCCTCTTTTTCGCCAACCTCAACCTTAACACCCTTTGACAGGTTCTTCCTGCCGAGTATTTCTGCTATTCCGCCTGCTATCCCGCCGCTCATGCCTGCAACACCCGGGACATCGGTAGCAGCGATCCCTGCAATAATGGCAACTACCTCTTCAGATATTTTCACTGATCCGTAATCATCCAGAATATTATTTTCTTCTTCCATTATGCACCTCTCCATTTAACAGGTTAACATACTTGAACCATAAACAATGTTCAAATGCCCTCATCACCATATTATGGCTCAGTTTGGTAAAATTATATCACTTCAGCACTTATTAATCAATGAGAATAAAACCAACGTCTTTAAAAAGAAATAAAACTGACGGCTCCAAAAAGGCAAAAGAAAAAGGTTATCCATAGGAATGATCAACAGCTGCGCCTGAAGCGGCTGTCGGTCGTCCCTTTGTAAGATAACCTCAATGATATTGTTGAATTTAAATATTTTTTAGTTAAAAATACTTCTTTATCACGATTTTTTCCATTGGGATATTGGCCTGTCTGGTAACTATATCAACTATCTGTGCTGTCTGCTGCTTGGATATAGCCGGCGCCTTAACAACTATATCTACACTTCCGTCATCACCAAACAATGCAACAACATCACTGAAGCCCTTACCTTTTATCAGGTTTTCGATATTTAATTCCTTTTGTGAAGTTTCAACTATCTTCATCATTTTAGCCTGGGCTTCGGCTTTTGCTTCCTTGGTAGCACTCTGATCATCAGTTATGCTCTTCATGATTTCTATATCTTTGCCTCTTACAACATCTCTGTCCATCTTTGTCTGGGCAAAGTAACTATTTGCCTCTTTTGAAGCAGTTACTGTCTTCTCCGAATCATCAACCGATGCGGTCCCATCCCCGGTTACATCCTGATTATCCACATATACAGCGTCGCCGATCTGGGCAGAGTCTTCCTCACTGAACTGTGAGCTCTTGTTGTAGCTGTACTGTAGATACCCGGCAATAACTAGCATCAATACAAGGGATAGTACGATAATCTGTTTTCTTTTTAAAAATTTCATCACATAGACCCTCCTAACAATCTGAATAGTTTATTGCTCCCGTTGGCTTTCAGCCATAAGGATTTTTTTCGAAATGGGCGGTACGGCACCATTCCCTTCTCAAGATTATGTATATTCATTGGTATCACACTTTATTTCTATTTTTATAAAATTTAATTGTTTCTCCTCTGAAACACTTGAATCTTATGGGCAGCCACCTCCAATAACGCTTCGGCAGCCTTTGTCAGGTTACTCCTGACTTCGGCATCTCCTCCGCCGTCGGCCACGATGACCACACCTTTTACTTTGGGAAGTATTTCCTTGACAACAAAAGGCTTCTTGACCCCCTGGCTTTCCTCGTAAACGATGCTTCTATCCCTGCTGTTCTCTTTAATGTCCCTTGAACCTCCTTCCTTGTCTCTCTCCTGGGTGCTGTTTTCACTTGAGTTTACATCTACCGCAGGCACCGACTCGCTTCCCGAAACAAAGGTAATCATTACATCCACTTTTCCGGCCCCCTTTATCTGCGACAGGATTGACCTGAGGTTTTCCTCTATTTCGGTTTTTGACTCACCTTTGGCCTGACCCAGGGCTTCAGCTGCAGTGGGATCGGCAGGTTCCTGTTTTTGGTTTACTGTCTGGGGAGTGGTCGTTGCCGCATTTTTTTTAAATGTATCTTCGAAAAGTACACTTCCTGCAATCAGGCATATTACCCCTATTATTGCAATTATTACAGCCTTTTCTATAATTTTTTTGCTGCCGTATTTGCCTATTCTCTGTTGAATTTTTTTTGCCAATTCGCCCAATTTATTCATCTCGCTACCTCCCAGGATTTTATATGAAATTACCCGGTAAAACTTAAGTAATGGTTACTTCAATGCTTTCCTTATTTACCTCAAGAGACTTGTTCAGATTCTGTTTTACCAGTTCGGTTAGTCTCTTGTCTTCAGGATCGACAAATTTCAGACCTTCCTTTTCCTTCTCTTTCTTTTTGTTCAATCCGGCATTTATATCTATTTTTTCCACTGTTACCACTGGTTCTATGGTTTTCTTGTCCTTTTCTTTTGATGCCTTTTTTAATTCGACGGATATCTTTGTAATTTCACCAAATTTTTCAGAATTGTAGTCTTCATTTATTTCCACTGTGGTCTTTGTTACCGAAACACCTTCCAGCTTGCCGGCTTCTTCCTCTATCCGCAGTGCCAGCTTTTTTTTGTAGACTTCGGCAATTTGTCTGGCCTGGGTCTCCTCCAGCAGCTTGCTGCTGTTTTCAACCTCTTTCTGGTCTATGTAGAAGCTGTCGGCCTGTACCGCTTCACTCAAATCAAAATTGCTGTTTTTCAATTGGAGAAATGGATTTACCACGGCAATCAAAAGTACGAAACCCGACACCAGAGTTATTATTTTCTTTATTTTCCCTGACGGAACGATTATTTCAAATAAAATCAAAATCAATGAAATTGTTACAATATTTATTATCCAGCTTCTCAGAAATTCAAGCATGCCCTCACCTACCTTATCATTGCAGAAACATTTGTGGTGCTGATCACAACCGTTATGACAATCAGAAACATCACTGCCACGGCTGCTGTGACTCCAAGTACATATGTCAGCGAACCTGCCATATCATTGAGGCAATTTGTTATTTTTTTATCTGAAATAGGCTCTACAAAAGCACAGGCCAGCTTGTACAGAATAATTACGGCAAGTATTTTAAGCAGCGGAGCCAGGCAGATAATGATTATACCTATCATGGTAATAAGTCCCGAAGCATTTTTAATTATCAATGTACAGCCCACAACCGTATCGGCGGCATCGGCCAGATACTTTCCCACCACCGGAACGAAAGTCCCCAGCGCATATTTTGCCGTTTTGCTGGTCACCCCGTCCACAACGGCCCCCATAGAGCCCTGTATGGAGACTATTCCTATAAATACGGTGAGTATAAGGCCCAGGCCCCAGGTGCATATCTGTTTTATAAAACCTGAGAGCTTTGTAAGCTGGACTTTATCCGAGATGTTATTTACAATATTCAAAACCGTCACCAGAAATATCAGCGGGATAAAGAAGTTTTTGATTACTGTTGCACCAACCTCCACAAGCATTATGAGTATGGGCTGGAACACCCCCGCTGAAGTGAAGTTTCCCGCCGAAACAAGCAGTGTTATCAGCAGCGGTATTATTGCATGCATGAAGGTCACCATACTGTCTATAATTGACATGCACATTTTCATTGCGCTGCTGAAGCTCACCATCAGCACTGAAACAATTACAATGTAGCAAACGAAAAATGCCAGTTCTCCCACGCTTTCCCCTAAAAATGAGTTTTGAAGGTTTTTGAGTACTGCACAAATTATTGAAAGCACTACTATCTTAAAAAGTATGTCAACATTGAGGAAAACCTCCTCCAGCAAATATTTGACCACCCTGTCGAGTATTCCTTTAATGCTGAGATCAAAATTCCCCTTGGCTGCACCGGCAATAATCTTTTCGGGATCAAATTGAGGAAATAGTTTCTCTGCATCGTCATTGTAATACTTTTTTATGCTTTCACTGATTGCCGTACTGTCATTGGCTTCCAGCTGTCCGTTTATTATGCTCATAGTGTCGTCAGGGGTCTCAGTCTTTTTTTCCTTCACTGCCGAGTCCTGATCCGCCCTGTTGGAAGTGCCGGCATATGGAGGTTTCTCTTCGTTCCGGGATGCCGCATTGATTTCTACAGGATAAAAAAGGCTGAGCAGCAGAACAACAAATAAAACACCAATTTTTAGCTTCCTTCCCTCTTTGGATTCTTTAAGCTTCCTCTTCCTTTGCATACTACCCCCATTTGCTGCAATACAGCAGCATTAAAAAATAAACAAAGCTTCCAGCTGTCTTAATAAAACTTGTCCATATGTGAATTAAAATGTTACAGCCGCTAGGGCATCAGCTTGACGACCAGGTCCAGCAGTGATGTAATTATGGGAACTGCCAGTATTACAATTGTTACTTTACCTGCCAGCTCGATTTTTGATGCTATTGACGACTCGCCTGCATCCTTGCATACCTCGGCTCCGAACTCTGCAATGTATGCGATGCCTGCTATCTTCAGCAGAATTGTTATATAGGTGGCATCAATATCTGCTTTTCTGCTGAAAGTCTTTATGAAATCAATAACCGAGGTAAGCTTGACCACTATCAGAACAAATATCAGAAGTCCGGCAACTATGCTGACCAGCATGGCAATTTCAGGTTTCTGCTGTCTGATTGTTACTGTTAAAATAACTGCTATAATACCAATGCAAACAATTTGAAGTATATCCATATCATCTGTACCCTCATAATTTTAACCCCTTTGGATTTGTCCATTGAAATTCGTATAAACCTCATTAAAACTGAAACATTGTTTTTACAGCGGCAAAAAGTCCTGCTATTTCCTTGGATACCATCATTAAAACAACTATAATACCTGCAAGTGTGGTCATCATGGCCTGTTCCTCCCGGCCCGACCGTTCCAGCACCTGGTTGAGCACCGATACCAGAATCCCTATTGCAGCTATTTTAAATATAAGATCTACATTCATAATGACCTCCATGAGCCATATTACGGCCTTGGGCCGCAGCGGCTGTAAATTATTTATGGAACCTCTACCTCTTATCCGTTCTATGTGAAAAAGTATGCTGTGGGGCCTTGCATTGAAAGCGCTAGAACAATATTATGGCCAATGCCAGACCGCTTAAAACTCCAAGAGTTCTATACATTTTTTCGTTTTTCCGTTTCATTTCTTCCGACTTGGCTTCCTGCAGCTTCAGCTGGGAGGAAACAAGCCTGATGTTGTTAAGCTGCCCCTCAAGGTCGGAATTTCCAAGCATCTTGCCAAAAGTGATCAATATGGCCCTGTCCTCCCTGTTCAGTGAAAGCTTTGAATAATATTCATTAACAGCCTTGTCCCATGCCATGTCTGCAGTTACCCCACCGGTTTGAAGGTTCAGGGCGGCAGCTTTGAAAAGTATGGCTGCATCTACCTTTGAAGTTTCATATATTCTGAAAAAGGCCTCTGTCAGCAAGTTCGACAAATAGCTTATTTCATTTTCCAGCATCTGGAGCAGGGCCTGCAGCTCCCGCAGGGTTCTGGGCCTTTTGGAACAATCGGCGGCCAGCAGAAAACCTATCAAACTTGTAGCCCCTGTTAAAACCACGGCTCCAATCATTTTCAGCAGCATCAGGAACACCTCCTGTAGATGGCCGACTGTTGGGAATCAAACACCTCTTCCAGCGTTCCGGGCCCGTTGCTTGAGCTTAAAACTATATATCTCTCAAATGTATTTGCTTTGATCATTGCCAGAAGTTCCTCGCGCATTTTCAGCTCTGAAATGTTATAGCCATGTGCCGAGGCAATGATTTTGACTCCGGAGTTAAGTACTGTCATTATTGCCGCCTTGTCGCCCCGGGTACCGATTTCATCCGTTACGATAATATTCGGGGACATGCTTCTGAGCAGCATTTCCATTCCCAGAGCCTTGGGACAGCTGTCCATAACGTCTGTTCTGAAACCCACGTCATTTTGTGGAATTCCTTTACTGCAGGCGGCTATTTCCGATCTCTCATCTACAATTCCTATCTTCAATCCCTTAAAATCAATTCTTTCACCGCCATTGCTGAGAAGCCTTGCGGCATCACGTAAAATTGTCGTCTTTCCGCTTTGAGGCGGACCTATGATAAGGGTGTTGTATATATCATCACTGCTTTTAATTATGAAACTGACAAGTTTGCTTGAACAGCCGTAAACTTCCCTGGCCACACGTATGTTCAAACTGTTGAAATCCTTGATATTTCTTATTTGCCCCTCCTGAACTATTACCCGGCCGCTTAAACCGACACGGTGGCCCCCTCTGAGAGTCAAATAACCGGATTTTATCTCTTCCTGAAAGGCGTAAACGGAATTTTCACTCATTAATTCAAGGGACTTTATTATTTCATTCTGAGCTACCATATACGCTTCCCGTATATCGGAAGATATTTCACCGTTTGCAGTCACAAACAGGTCCCTGCCGCCATAAAAGACCATCAGCGGTTTTCCTGCCCTCATTCGTATTTCCTGAAGATTGTCCAACTTTTCAGCCTCCAGCTTCATTAAAATTGCCCTGATACTGGGTATCAAATAAGGCAATATGTCACTTTGCACCCCTTTAATCATGTGTATGCATCTCCTAAATTAAGTTATTTATATATATTAGGCTTTGTCCATGTTTATGACATGTAAAAAAAATAACCCAACTTTATTTTTCAGGTAAAGTTGAGTTATCAATTTTAATATTTTATTAATGATTTTTTTTATTAATACATCTATTATTTCAATGACACTTTGTTTTTCATCATACGTGACGTTACATAAAACAGGACACAAACCATCACGATTTCAAATACATAGCCTCCAAGACCGATTACAATGCCTGTGGGCTCGGAGCCTTTTACGGTTTCCAGTATAAAGCCGAACATGTTTTTTGATGTCAGAGAAGCATTTATTTTTTCAAAGCCAATTTCAATTGAGAAGGGAATAAAAACAGTAAATATTGCTTCCACTATCTGTAAAATTATGTTTGTTGCTATGAAAACCAGGAAAGCCGCTGCTATACCCATACTATGAAGGGCCGGCGTGTTGGCCACAGTTACTGCGAAGTATATCTGCCCCAGTAAATACAGAGTTGCAAGTACGATGGCCGGTATGAATAAATAGATCATTTTTTCGGCACCAAGGCTTTTTATTTCATCCATTGCCAAAGCCAGTTCGCCTGTGACTCCAAAACCATATAAGCTTACCAAAAATGCCCCGGCAGTAAAGCAATAGCTTAAAATCATCCAGAAAAATGCCGCTATGGATTTGGAAGCCAGCAGCAAACCAGGTTTAACAGGCAGCGTAAACATCAGATAACCTTCGTTTGAATACAGGTTCTTATAAAATCTCATAACTATAATTACAAAAGTAATTATTGAGACAGCGATTCCCAGCAGCATGAGTACCACAGACGTGGTAAATTGAAACCATTGGATATGCAGCAGCTTTACCGAAAAAAGCACCAAACCGGCAAAAATCAAACCGACAAGATAAAGCAGAGGAATGGTGCGTGCAGTATCTTTGAATTCGTATTTCAATAATTTACTCAACATTTGAATACCTCCTCAAATAATTCCACCACGGATTTGCCGTTATTCTCGCGTATATTGTCCACGGTATCATCAATCAGTATTTTGCTGTCTCCAATCATGATCACCCTGTCAAATATCCTTTCCACATCATTGATCAAGTGTGTGGAAAGAAGGACTACCGCGTCTTCCGAGTAGTTATTCAATATAATGTCCAGCATTGCCTTTCTGGATGCCGGGTCCAGACCTCCCAGGGGTTCATCCAGAAGATATATCTTTGCTTTCCTGGACATGACCAGGGTAAGCTGTACCTTTTCCTGCATGCCCTTTGACATGCTTTTTATTTTCTGGTCGGGATCAAGCTTAAACTGAGTCAGCATTTCTAACGCTTTCTTCCTGTCGAAGTCGGCGTAAAAATCCTCAAAAAAGTCCAGTGCTTCCCTTGCTTTATAATTTTCAGATAAATAAGTTTTTTCAGGCAGGTAGGAAATTATGGATTTTGAGTATTCGCCGGGTTCAGAGCCCTCAATCAGAACCTTTCCCTTATAATCTTTTATCAGACCTGCTATTGTTTTTATCAGAGTAGTCTTGCCGCAGCCGTTAGGTCCCAGCAAACCCACTATTGTTCCGTTTTCAAGTGTAAGTGATATATTGTCCAATACCTTCCTTGAGCCGTATTTCTTATCCAATGAACTTATTTCAATTATCCTGCTCATATATTATCCTCCTTTATTAAAGGCTTGATTTATTTGATACTATTTTGATTATTTCCTCATTTTTGTAGCCAAGCTTTTGCATGGCATTATAATAGCTCTCGGTATACTCTTCAGCCATACCGCTTCTGGCTTTGGATATCTTCTGCTGGTCCTGTGAAACATACCTCCCCGAAGTTCTTTCGGTATAAAGCAGCCCATCTCTTTCCAGCTCGGACAGAGCTCTCTGCATGGTGTTGGGATTTACCGAAAATTCAACAGCCAGGTCTCTCACAGACTGCAGCCTCTGCCCCGGCTCCCAGACACCGGATACAATTCTGAGTTTTACATCATTCATTATCTGAAGATAAATGGGCACATTTGATGAATAATCATTTGCCACGGAAATACCCCCTTTCGGTAATTTTTCTATCCCTTTTTATCTGCTTCCTGCCAGGTTACCTTATAGCTTCCCTTGTGTTCCTCGGCCGTAACGGTAATATCGTAATCACCGGGTTTGTCAAGTGTCACCCTGAACTCCGAAGTGGGAAGGTCGTTTTTTTCGTAAACTGTCTCGTCCTTTTGATTCTTTTCAGCTTTTTTATCTGCTTTTCTAATAATAATAAAATCAAGCTTTCCTTTTTTTGAAACTATGTTAACACTGACCTCAAGGGCTTCTCCTTCTTTTACATGCAAATCTGCAGTTTTGTAACCGCTGAATTTTTGATAGGACGCCGACATCCTGGAAAAGGTATTTATCTCCACCGATCCAGTTGAACTTCCGCTTCCATAAGTACATCCCGAAATAAAGGCCAGTGCAAATATGAGTGCCGATAAAAGGCCTGTTTTTTTATTCATACGTTATACCCTTTCAATAAGTTATAATATTGTATCACTGTATTGTTGTACTAAGTTCTTAATACAATAATACAACAATTGTATTAAGGTGTCAATACAATTGTTGTATATTTGCTTTAGCAGTTGCTTGCAATTATAAGCAATGCATATATTCCTCAACTTTGCCGGCCTCTACTGTAAAACCCGCACCCTTGGCACAGAAAATAGAATTTGAGGTATATTCCGGATCCGCATTTTTATTGTAACCCGAATTTTCAATTACTTCGGATTCATTATGGCATATGTCATAACCGTCAAAAAACAGGTTTATACTGCCCTTTCCCTTTGTAAAGGAAACCAGCTCCATACTGTAATTCATAAAGGTTGCAACCGGCCCCCTCCCCCTTATTGTCACCTTGTTTTCCCGGGTTTCAGGCGGCTCAAAATCACCATGCATTTTCTGTATATCCGACAAAACCCTTCCCATGCTGTCAGTATCCACTTCAATCCTGAAACGGTAGAAGGGCTCCAGCAATATGCATCCGGCTTTTTCAAGCCCCTGTCTCAGGGCGCGCAGAGTTGCTTCCCTGAAATCACCCCCGCTGGTATGCTTCAGATGGGCCCGTCCTGTCAAAAGGGTGATTTTAACATCTGTAACCGACGAGCCGGTAAGCACTCCGTTGTGCTCCTTCTCAAACAGATGGGTGCGGATCAGATTCTGGTAACTGGGCAGAAGGTCATCGATATGGCAGGCGCTTTCGAAGGAGATACCGCTGTTCCTGGGTGCCGGCTCCAGTCTCAAATGTACTTCGGCATAGTGCCTCAGGGGCTCAAAGTGCCCATAGCCCGTTGCCAGCCTGGATACGGGCTCCCTGTAGAGTACCTGGCAGGGGCCGAAATCCACTTTGTATGAAAACCTTTGTTCTATTACCTGCTTCAGCACCTCCAGCTGTATAACGCCCATTATGCTGAAATGCAGTTCCTGAAGCGCTTCATTCCAGGAAACATTAAGAGCCGGATCCTCTGCTTCGAGAAGTTTCATTTTGTTTAATACTTCCTTGTTGTTCAAACTTTTATCAAAGACAAGTCTGGACTTAAGTGCAGGTATCACCCTGTACACGGCTCTTTCCTCCAGAGTTCCGGCCCCATCTCCGGCACAGGCTTTGGAAAGGCCTGTAACGGCGAAAATCTCTCCTGCCGAAACAAATTCTCTTGTTGAAAATCTGGTGCCGTTATATATTCTTATTTGATTGATTTTTTCAGAAGGCCTGCCACTGCCGGTAACTTCATCCTGCCTGCCGTATTCCAGAGCATCCTTTACAGAAAGCTTCCCCGAAAGGGCCTTTAAATATGTAACCCTGTTCCCCTGCTCATCATGGCGTATTTTATATACTCTGCCGCTGAATTTCTCGGAGCTTTTTTCTTCATAATCGGAATATGACAGCAGGTCAAGAACTTCCACAAATTCTGTTATACCAACATCCTGGAGAGCCGAGCCCGCCATGCAGGGAAAAACACGGCCCTGTTTTATCAGCTGCTTCAATTCCAAGAGCCAATCAACCTTCTCAACCCTTCCCTGCAAATAAAGTTCCAACAGGTTTTCATCTCTTTCAGCCACAAATTCCATCAATCCGGGACTTGTATTTTTGAGCTCGGATATGGAAAGACAGCCGGTATTTTTTACGGCTTGTGGAACCAGACCGGCTGTAAACAGGATTTCTCCTGTCAGCTTTACTTTTATTTCAGCAATAACATTTTCAATATTTGCCCCTACACGGTCGATTTTATTTATAAAGAAAAAGGTGGGAATATTCAAGTTTCTCAAGAGCTGCCATACGGTTTCAGTATGTCCCTGTATTCCTTCCACGGCGCTTATAATGACAACAGCATAGTCCATTATCTGCAGTGCTCTTTCCATTTCAGAGGAGAAGTCGGCATGTCCGGGGGTATCTATCAGGTAACAGGTTGATTCCCTATAGGTAAATACAGCCTGATCGGTGAATATTGTAATACCTCTGTCTCTTTCAATTTCATGGTTGTCAAGAAAGGCATTTTTATGGTCAACCCGCCCTCTGCTCCTGATGCTTTTGGTATGATATAAAATCTGTTCTGCAAATGTAGTTTTTCCGGCGTCCACATGTGCCAGTATTCCTATGGTCTTTTTCACCTTAACCCCCCAGGCCATATTATGGCTTTTGAGCCGCAGCAGCGGCCAATAATATTGATGAAATTTTTCCTATACGCAAAAAACTGCCAACAAGTATTTGTCGGCAGTTTTAAATCTTAATAATTACTCTTTATCGTGGTCATGTCCACAGCCACATTCATCGCCATCACAATCGCAGTCCCATTCAAGTTCTATCTTCTGATGGCAGTGAGGGCATTCGATTGCTTCTGCATCCTCATCGATCAAATCAAGGTCAACCTCTATCTCCTCACCACAGTAAGGGCATTCGATTTCTTCAAATTCGATCTCATCTTCGGCTTCATAAACAATTTTTTCGAGTTCGGCAAGATCCTCGTCAATACCATCCACCTGCTCGCTCATTTCATCCTGAATCTCTTCAACATCTTCGATAGCAAGGGAAATATCGTCCAAAACATCAATGATAGCAGTCAAAAGCTTGCCTTCATTTGTAGTATCATCTACTTTCATGCCCTCTGCCAAACCCTTAATGAAAGCAACTCGTTCACTAATATAACTCATAATCCTACCTCCTCATTTTTACTTGTGTATATTTAATTATTTTACTCTTTCCATGTATTCATTTGTTCTGGTATCTATTCTTATAACATCTCCAGTATTAACAAAAAGCGGAACTTTTATAACAGCTCCTGTTTCAACAGTAGCAGGTTTTGTAGCACCGGTGGCAGTATCACCCTTGAAGCCGGGATCAGTCTGGGTAACTTCAAGCTCTACAAAGGTTGGCGGCTCAATTCCGAATACATTTCCCTTGTGTGAAAGTATCCTGACTACTTCATTTTCCTTGACGAGATCAAGAGTGTTTCCTATTGCAGCCTTGTTTATAGGAAGCTGCTCATAGGATTCGACATCCATGAAATAGTACAAATCGCCATCGTTGTAAAGGTACTGCATATCTTTTCTTTCAATATGAGCTTTTGGCATTTTATCGGTTGGATTGAATGTTCTTTCAACTGTTGCACCGGTTACTATATTCTTCAGCTTTGTTCTTACGAAAGCGGCACCTTTACCAGGTTTAACGTGCTGGAATTCCACAACCTGAAATATATTATTATCCAGTTCAAAGGTCACACCGTTTCTAAAATCGCCTGCTACTATCATATCTTACCTCCATGATATAAATAAAATTTACATTTTATGAATTAATAAATAACATAAAGAATTTTTTATGTTTAATTGTTCCTAGTTTATATTAAATTAATTTTAACGTTTAGGCAAGTAAATTTTCGAATTTAATCACCAAATACTTTATTTCTGTTTAATTTAATACTTAAATCTCTCATTTTCACAGTATGATGATTTCTTTTGGAGCCTGGGTTAAAATCTGCGGAGTTTGATCTCTTATAATGATAGTATCTTCAATTCTGACACCGCCTAAACCCTCAACATATATTCCAGGTTCGACAGTAACTGCCATATTGTTTTCAAGCACCTTATGTCCGCCCACCGAAAGCCTTGGATTTTCATGAATTTCAAGCCCCAAACTGTGTCCCAGTCCATGTCCGAATTTTCCTTCAAAACCCTTTCCATAAATGATATCTCTTGCAATCTTGTCAACTTCCCTGCCGGTTCTGCCTCTTACCGCTCCTTTTTCTGCAGCCAGCTGCGCCTCCAAAACAACATTATAGATATCCAGCAATCTTTTGTCGGGCTGTCCCAGGAATACCGTCCTGGTTATATCCGAGCAGTAATGGTTGTACAGGGCTCCGAAATCCATGGTTATAGTATCACCCAGTTCCAGCTTTTTTGGGGACGCCACGCCATGGGGCATTGAGGATCTCAATCCCGAGGCTACGATTGTTTCAAAGGACGGACCGGCTGCTCCCAGCTTCTTCATTCTGTATTCCAGCTCAGCAGCCACATCCAGTTCGGTGATTCCCGGCTTTATTAACGGAAGTACCTGCATTAATGCATCATCAGCTATCTTAACGGCTTTGGCGATTATTTCTATTTCCTGCTCGTCCTTTATACTTCTCATTTCATCAACCACCGGACCCATACCTTTAAGCACAGTGCCCTTGAGCTTCCCTGCCAGAACCTCATATTCGGAGTAGCTTACCGACTGATCTTCAAAACCAATGGCTCTTATATTTTCAGAATTGATCAACTCCATTATTGTTTCATTTATATCCTGTTTATGCTGGATTATCTCAAATAGGGGGGCCTGCTTTGAAGATTGTTCGGCATACCTGAAATCGGTAAGCAAATATGCCTTGTTTGGTGTTATAACCAAATTTGCCGATGTACCTGTGAAACCCGAAAGATACATGTAGTTTTCCCTTTTGGTTATCAATGCGGCATCCAGCTGCATGCCGTCAAGTTTTGTTCTGAATTTTTCAAGTCTGTTCTGCATGTTATTAATATTAAACATTCCAGCTCCAATCTGCGTCATAAGCGCATACTCTATTATTTTTTGTAATTCAATTCTTATAATTATTTCTTATTAATATTTCTTTAATTATGCCTTCAATCATGCCTTCAATTATCTCTTATATAATTGCTTTGTTATCAGCCGTATATATAGCCGTTCAGGTTTGCTGCCGCATGCAAAGCCAGAATATAGCTCATTTTTCCAAAACCGCATATCTGTCCTGCACACACAGGCGCTATTACAGATATATGCCTGAATTCTTCCCTGCTATGTATATTCGAGAGATGTATCTCAATTGTAGGTATCTCAATTGACTTTATGGCATCTCTGATAGCTATGCTGTAATGGGTATACGCTCCTGCATTGATTATCACAGCTTGGTAAACTCCCCTTGCAGCATGCAGCCTGTCAATAATCTCTCCCTCATGGTTGCTCTGGATAAAGTCGGTTTCAAGCCCCAGCTGCTCTGAGGTGATATTCACTGCCTTTGCAATGTCCAGAAGCGTTTCACTTCCATAAACTCCTTTTTCCCGGACTCCCAACAGATTTAAATTGGGACCGTTTACAACCAATACTTTTTTCATTGTTAACCTCCATGTCAATATTTTCCTGCAGTCACCGACAAAAGCCCATAATACGTACATTCAAGCTGCCGGTCTCTGACTATTCATATTTTTTTTTGGCCTGCAAATAAAGCCTTTTCATTTCAAGGGCATCCTCGGCCATCATTCCTCTTGACTCACAAATAATTACAGGCTCCATTTTTCTTTTGACAAGTATTGGGGCCAGATGTTCAAACTCCGGTCCATACTGTCTGTCAGAAAAATTCCAGTGTCTTTTTTCTCCCCCTTTTGAAAACTCGATTCTGCTGAAATGACAGTGAATATTTCTCGTTCTTTCCTTGCCGATTGAGTTTTCAATTATGTCTATCACAGCTGCAAAATCCTCTTCGGAATTAAGCCTTCCAAGCCCACGGGCGTGTACATGTCCAAAATCGATGGTGGGGATGATCCTTTCATCGACCTTGCACATTTCCAGTACCTCTTCTATAGTGCCCAGTTGATTGTGCTTTCCCAGCACCTCGGGGCAGATGTGCACGTCTCCGTAACCTGCAGCATCAGAGAGTTCCAGTGTTTCCTGCAATATCTGCAGAGCATACTTCAGAGCAGTCTCTCTTCCCACCTTGCTGCAGGAGCCGGTATGCACGACAATTCTTTTAGCGTCCATCCATTTTGCTGCTCTGAGTGTTTCCAGAATATATCTCTTTGAATTCTCTCTCTTTTCCTCTTCCTCACTGGCCATGTTTATATAATATGGGGCGTGTATACTTAAAAATATGTTGTTATCCTTTGCCTGCCGGCCGATTTCGGTTGCAGTTGCCTCACCCACATTCACACCCTTGGTACAGGAGTATTCGTATGCGTCCAGACCCATCCCGGCCAGCCACGCAGGCATTTGTGAAGATGATTTGTAGCCTTGTTCATAAAAGCTGTCAGAATTTCCGGAAGGTCCAAATTTTATCATGTTTTTCTCCTTAAAATGCAGTTTAGCTTCATTAGTCGCTAACATCCAATTGATATATTGCAATTCACATATTGCAGATAGTTAAAACCACTATAAAAATTTCAGTCCAGATTGCTTTCCAGGAAAACCCTCATAGCCTTGTAGAACATATAAACATCTATCTTACTGGTAACCTCCACAGGGGAATGCATTGAAAGCAGCGGTACTCCGCAGTCAAGTACTTCAACGCCAAGGTTTGCAACATACTGTGCTATGGTACCTCCTCCGCCCTGGTCAACCTTTCCCATCTCGGAGGTATGCCAGATTATTCCTTTTTCATTGAAAAGCTTCCTTATTAGTCCGACCACCTCTGCATTTGCATCACTGGCATCATATTTTCCCCTTGAACCGGTATACTTCTGGATTAAAACCCCATTGCCCATGTATGAGGCATTTCTCTTTTCCTGAACCTCCTGATATGCCGGATCAACGGCAGGGTTGACATCAGCCGATAACATCATGGAATTTTCCAGGCATTGGTTCAGCAAAATATCCGAATAATTGCTGTTTGTCAAATAAATCAACTTTGAAATGAAACTCCTGAGAAAATTGGATTGAGCTCCTGTATTTCCCGTGCTTCCGATCTCCTCCTTGTCGGTCAGTATACACAGTGCGGTCTTATCTGCCGGCTTTGCATCCATCATTGCCTTCAAACAAGTATAAGCGCACACCCTGTCATCCTGTCCGTATGCTCCCACCATGCTTCTGTCAAGTCCGATGTCCTTTGCCTTGAACGCAGGAACAGCCTCCAGCTCGGCAGAAAGAAAATCCTCCTCAACCATGCCGTATTTTTCATTGAGAATTTTTAGTATGTTCAGCTTGATTTTGTCCTTTACCTTCTTATCATTATACGGTCTGGAGCCTATCAATACATTCAGGTTCTCTCCGGCTACAACTTCGGTTGCCTTCTTCTGCATCTGGTCCTGTGCCAGATGAGGAAGAAGGTCTGTTATTGTAAATACAGGATCCGCTTCATCTTCTCCAATGCATATTTCAATTTTTGTTCCGTCGGCCTTGACAACAACCCCGTGGAGGGAGTATGGGATAGCAACCCATTGATATTTCTTTATTCCGCCATAGTAATGTGTCTTAAGCAGAACAAGGCCTGAATCTTCATACAGTGGATTCTGTTTGATATCCAGTCGTGGGGAATCAATATGAGCCCCTACCATGTTAATACCGTCAATGACCGGTTTATCGCCGATTATTGCGAAAGCAACCGCCTTATGCCTATTTATGTAATAGACCCTGGCTCCCCTGTTTAATCTTTTGCCCTGCTTGAATAAAGTTTGCAGGTTCTGATAACCGTTTTTAATTAACTCCTTTTCTACAATAGCTGCAAACTCTCTTTCTGTTTTACCTTTATCTAAATATTCCTTGTAATTTTCACAAAGGTCAAAGGCATCCCTTATTTCTTTTTCACTGTGTTCCCATGCATTCCTGGGCTGGTAGGAAAGCTTTTCCTTCAACAGCTCTGCTTGTGATTTTTCTTCACTCATGACAATCTCCCATCCGCATACCATGTATGCTTATCCCATTATTTTGACTTAAATTAAAAAAATTGATAACATTATTTAAGACATTAATTTAAGATTTTTTAATAATATTATCTGTATCTATATATTTAAGATATCCAAATCAATGTATAATAACACAAATCCGGATAACTTATTCAGTTTTATTATACTTACCAAAGGAGAAAGTTACAATGTTTGACAATCATATTCATTCAAAATTTTCTACAGATTCCAAAATGGACGCCGAGGAAGCTTGTAAAAGAGCTGTTGAAATAGGTTTGACCGGAGTTGTGTTTACCGATCATGTGGATTATGACTATCCTGACTTTGACGAAAGCTTCTTAATAAATTTCGATAAATATTTTGAAGCCTTCGCTGCACTAAAAGCTGGATGGAAAGAAAAGCTTGTTGTGCTGACAGGCGTCGAAATGGGCTTCCAGCCGCAGGTTCTGGAGCCCATAAACAGTGTTTTGCTGAAATATCCTTTTGACTTTGTCATAAATTCCGTCCATATTATTGACCATATGGATCCGTATACAGGTGCATTTTTCAGAGGGCGGACCCAGCAGCAGTCTTATGAGCGCTATCTGGAGGAAATCCTGGTTTCGGTGGGAGCATATGACAACTATGATGTCATCGGCCATATCGGATATGCTGCACGTTATGGAGACTTTGAGGACAAGCCGTTAAGATATGCCGATTACAATGATTTGCTGGATCAAATACTGAAAGCCGTCATCGCCAGGGGCAAAGGCATTGAAATAAATACCTCTGGCCTGCGTTCCGATTTGAAACAGCCTATTCCCGGTTATGATGTATTCAAAAGATATTTTGAACTTGGAGGAGAAATAATAACCGTAGGTTCCGACGCCCACTTTACCGAGCATCTTGGCCATAGTTTCAAAGAAGCCCTTGTTCGTCTGAAAGACATAGGTTTTAAATATGTTGCTCATTTTGAGAAAAGAAAGCCGGTATTTGAAAAATTATTAATATAAATTTAACATAATATCCCATTGCAATTTAGCTGTAATGGGTATATAGTAAATATTGTAGTAGAAAGAAGGTGATAAAATTGAATAAGGATAACGTATTTATTAATCCCGACGTTATTGAGGATTGCCTGAGCGAATGCTTTGATGTTTTTGAAAAACAATCTCACGCAAACACTTCCGCCAATACCTCAGAAGCAGTTGAAACAGCCTAGTGAAAAGGGCTTTTTTACTTTCTAAAGCTTTTTTCCCTGAAGTTCCTTCATCATCAAGGATTCTACAACCCCATTTTTATATAGATCAGGAATACGTCCCACTTCCTTAAATCCATTTTTTATATAAAACCTTTTTGCACCGGGATTAAAATCCGCAACAACAAGAAACAGCCTGGAGGAATTACATACCCTTTCCATGTAATTTAAAAACTCCTTTCCTATCCCAAGGCCCCGGAACTCTTCTTTTACCGCGACAATATGCAGGTAGGGAAAACTGTGAAAAGCTCCGTTTTCAATAATCCACATGAAACCTAAAACAATGTTATCCCTGTTAACGGCAACACTTATTTCCCCCTTCCATATACCCTCGCTTATGGCATTCAATGCTTTATTCTCAGCTGAGAAATATATTTTTCCCAGTTCCGATTTCTGCAAAGCAATTATACAGTCATTCAAATGCTTGTTTTCAGCTTTTATTATACTTACATCCATATTTTAGTATTCTCCTGCCTCTTAACTGTATTTCCAGACTTTTTCATATTGTACGATTTTATTTCACCGGTACCGAGTAAGTGACATACTCCCTGTCGAAATGATATCCTAATTTTTCGGACAAAGCCACGGATTCCCTGTTTGCGGCATCCCAGCTGGGATAAAGATTTCTGTCCAGACACTCCAGTATCAATTTTGACGCGCAGGCAAGAGCCAGGCCTTTTCTGCGGTATTCCGGCTTTGTATCTATTTCAATTTCTATACCCCCGTTATATACCGTATACGAAGCTGCACCCGACACCAGCTCTCCGCCGTGAAGGATTACCGCTCCCAGACCATATCTTTCAAATTCCCTGTAGCCCGGAAATTGGGAACACAAGTCTTTTGACCAGCCTTCTGACCCTGCCTTTTGAAAAATTTCCTCATCAATCATTTTTATTGTATATTCTGGTGAAAGTTTTTCAATATAAGCATTTAACTTTTGCCTGTCAAATACCCCGGGTTCCTTTTTTATAGCATATCTCATGAATTTATCAAATCTGTTTTTATATGCTGTTTCAATCAGACCGGCCCACTCATCGTCCCGTGGAACCATTAAAATATTTTGTGCCGAAAAATCATCAGGTATATTTTTTACCAGTTCAATATCCGGAATACCTGCAAAAAAGCAAAAATCCCCGGTTATGATCTGAGCAGCTTCCGGCTGTTCTGCTTTATCCACCCAGGCATTTCCCATTATGCCATGCAGACATGACCATATTAAGGTTTCCTTCCAGCCCTCAAAGAACGGAGCTATTTTATCCATTTCATGTTTTTTCAAATGATACATTGTTATCCCCCATATCTTCTATAAGTGCAATATACTTTATGATAAAAAGCAATGTCTACCGTCCATATCTCCACCCATGAAATCACAAATCATTTTTTCCGGCCTCTCTTCTATACTCAATAATATCTCCGGGCTGGCAATCCAGAACATCACATATGGCATCCAGTGAAGAAAAACGAATAGCCCTTACTTTTCCTGTTTTTAAATTTGACAAATTGACATATGAAATTCCGACTTTCTGAGCAAGCTCATTCAATGTTATTTTTCTGTCTGCCATAACCCTGTCCAGTCTTAATATAATAGCCATAATATCTCCCTGTATGCTTTCAATATTATAGTGTTGCTATTTTTTTGCGTTATGCTGATTAATTTAAATTTTGCTTTACATTATTTTTTTATTTCAACTGGTAACTTTCGTACTAACTTCATAAAATAAGAATGCACCCAAAACGATTACGCAAATTGTATAGCCTCAGTTAAAGCAGTTTTGTGGTCGCTCAAACTCGACATCCTGTCTCGATTTGAAGCTCAAAGCAGCATCCTGCTGCTTTGCCGGCAAAACCGCTTTAACTTCGTCGACAATTTATCGTAATTGTTTTTAACCGTGCATCTTATTTTATGAAGTTGTCCTCTCGTACCAGTTGATTCCAAATAGAGCTATCTATGAAGCAAAACAAAATTTTAATAGCACAACAGGTTAATTTTATTAAATGGTAGTATCCCAACGTTTCTGATATATGAAGCCGTATTTTATTACCATTGAAAATAAAATGCCAAGGATTCCGATCATAAAAAGCTTTCCATCAGCTAAAATAAAACTTCCTTTGCTATAAAGTGTAAAGTTACAGTTATATCCTTTGAAACGAGGGAACATAAACGCTGATAAGAGAATAAGCACACCGATTATCATGGTACACCAAACTAAAATTTTTGAAAACGGTTTTTTAATAACGGCTATACCGATCAACGATATAAAACAACAAAATGTACTTATAAAAAATAAAGAATCATATAAAAATATATTTATTTGATTTGTTGACCACATTTTGTCAATACTACCGGATATAAAAAATAAAATTCCAATTAAAGTTACTAATCCCGTCACACATATCGATATGGCCAAAATCAATTTAAAAGGTATGCTGAATTTTACCTCCGGCTCCTTTTCACATTCAATCAATGCATCTTTAAATTCTTCACTCATTTAATTTTCCTCCACAATTGGATATTATTTCTAATTAAATTGTAATACCTGGCTATAATGAAAGTCAATATATTTTTAACGTTTATCATTAAATATTGAAAAATGATATGAAAATATGAATTGTAGTACGAGATTCCCATTTGCAACGCGAGAATCCCAATTTGAAAACGAGTTTCTGATTTTGTAATCAAAATCCCGTTTTGTAAAGAAGAATCTAGCTCCTAAGTACTATTTTTTCAGAAAATTGGCTATAATGACGTTGCTTAGACATAAAAAAGTGTATAAAAACCAGAAATGAATTTAAGGTCAACCTATAATTTGTAAGGGAAAAAGCCATATTCCCTGTTAAGGCAATAAAAATAAAATTAAAGAGTAAAATATGGAAATTCATTTTACAATTGAGGAGTGGAAATATACGAAGATGTGCAAAAGTGTACGAATGTGAAGACCATAGAAAAGGCATAGGTAACTCAGGAACAGGCAGATAATATGGAAAGGGGTGCTTTCGCACCCCTCTGATTTATTTCTGAATAAGGTCAATGGAACCTAATACTACGTGGGCCAATCCAAAACCAATTATGCCAGCGCCGATTGCAACCGTTGAATCACGCTTGGTCATTCTATGTTTTTTCATTTTCATGTCATAGCCTCGCATTGCCAATCCAGTTGCCGTAACTGCTGTTCCCAAAACGGCAGGAAAAAGTCCTTCGCGCAAAAGAATCCCTCCTCTTTGGAACCAGCCGAAAATCAATCTGCTGACTCCAATGAAATAAAATCAATTATTAATGTCTGCAAATTATTATTTTATATGTGTCTTTTTTTGTTTTTAATCTATCGTTCCTCCGCCGACTACTACATCATCATTATAGAAAACTACCGACTGTCCGGGCGTAATGGCTCTTTGGGGAGTATCAAAAACCACACGGATTTTCTGACCGCCAATAACACGGATTGTAGCAGGCGCCTCCTTCGCTGAGTACCGTATTTTAGCATTGACTCTCATACCGTCAACAGGTTTCTCTATTGAAATAAAATTTAAGTCCGAAGCTGTAAGCGTATCTGAAAACACTTCATTGTCGTCACCGAGAACAACCCTGTTGTTTTCCGCATCCAGTGCCACAACAAACATAGGTTTTCCAAAGGCTATGCCAAGCCCCTTTCTCTGACCTACCGTGTAATGCACTATTCCCTTATGTGTGCCCAGTACATTTCCTTTTGTATCAACAAACTTCCCGGGAACAATTTTTTTATCACTGTTTTCACTCAGGAATCTTCCATAATCATTATCGTTTATAAAGCAGATTTCCTGGCTGTCGGGCTTTGTCGCCACAGAAAGCCCTATTTCCTTTGCTATCTCCCTAATCTGTTCCTTTGAATAGTCTCCTACCGGCATCAGGGTCCTTCCCAGCTGCTCCTGCGTCAGATTATACAGTGCATAAGTCTGATCCTTTTTATCAGTCACAGATTTCTTAAGAATGTACCTTCCCGACGCAGGGTCAAGCATTACCTTTGCATAATGGCCTGTGGCGATATAGTCAATTCCCATTGCAACAGCCTTGTCAAGCATGGCCTGCCATTTGACATGCCTGTTGCAGGCAATACAAGGGTTGGGGGTACGTCCTTTAAAATACTCTTCCTTGAAATATTCAATAACGGTTTTGTTGAATATATCCTTGAAGTTTAAAACATAATAGGGTATTCCAAGCTTGTTTGCAACTCTCCGCGCATCATCAACGGCAGACAGTGAACAGCAGCCGCCCTCTGATTTTTTCGCTTCTTCATCCATATCCTGCCATATCTGAAGCGTTACGCCTATTACCTCATAGCCCTGCTGCAACAAAATGGCGGCTGCAACAGAACTGTCAACGCCGCCGCTCATTCCAAGCATAACCTTTCTTGAGCTCATTACCTCAATCTCCCATACTAAAAAAATTCACCGTACGTTAAACCGTACGTTAAAAAATGGTTAAATAATAACCGGAATATCATTTATTATTTAACCATTTTTTAATTAATTCAGAGTTATATACTAGTCCATATCATCTAATTCATACATAGCCGGCGGTTAATTTCCAACGGACAATATGACTTTTTAGATGTTACAGCTCATTAGTCTTCATCATCAAAATCTTCTTCACGTCCATGGCTGTGATAACAGCTATTGCAGCAGCCGTCACAGTCCACGCTTTCATCGGGTGCCTGGCCGTTCTTTCTCCTGTAATCCTCCAATGCGGCGGCAATAGCTTCCTCTGCAAGATTTGAACAGTGCATTTTTGCAGGCGGCAATCCATCAAGTGCTTCAGCAACAGCTTTATTTGTTATTTTCATAGCTTCCTCAACAGTTTTGCCCTTTACAAGCTCGGTGGCCATACTGCTGGTTGCTACTGCAGCCCCGCAGCCAAAAGTTTTGAACTTTGCGTCAACTATGATATTATCCTCTATTTTAAGATACATTTTCATGATATCTCCGCATTTTGCATTTCCAACCTGACCAACACCATTTGCATCTTCAATTTCTCCAACATTCCTTGGATTTGAAAAATGGTCCATGACTTTTTCACTATACATTTAACATAACCTCTTTTCTCACATATGATTAACTTTGATTAAATGCCTATAAATTGATAACAGTGTAACATATATTACTTTTTATTCTTGATTGCTTCGTATAATGGCGACATATCCCTCAACTTGCTCACTATTTTAGGAATTTCCTCAAGTAAAAAATCAACATCCTCCTGGGTATTTTCCTCACCAAATGTCAATCTCAGTGAACCGTGAGCAATTTCATGGGGAAGACCAATAGCCATCAAAACATGTGAAGGATCAAGGGAACCTGAAGAACAGGCCGACCCGCTGGAACCGCAAACTCCGATCATATCGAGCATTAACAGGAGTGATTCGCCTTCTATATATTGGAATGAAATATTTACATTGCCCGGCAGCCTGTTGGTTCTATGGCCATTCAACCTGATATAGGGAATTCTCGCCATAAGACCCTCTATTGTTTGTTCTCTTAAGTCCATAAGCTTTTTGTTGTAGGCATCCATATTTTCAACCGCAAGCTCTATCGCCTTACCCAGCCCGATAATACCCGGCAGGTTTTCGGTACTTGCCCTCTTGCCTCTTTCCTGTGCTCCGCCATGTATGAAGGAGGAAATCTTTACACCTTTTCTTACATACAGGGCGCCTACACCCTTAGGTCCGTAGAACTTGTGGCTTGACAGAGATAAAAGGTCGATATTCATCTTCTCTACATCTATGGCAACATTTCCTATTGCCTGTACAGCATCAGTGTGAAAATAAATGCCCTTTTCACGGGCAAAAGCGCCTATTTCTGTTATAGGCTGAATGGTACCTATTTCATTATTTGCAAACATTATACTGATAAGAATGGTTGTATCCTTTACAGCCTTTTTTAAATCTTCCAGTGATACAACTCCGTCGCTGTCAACAGGCAGATAGGTTACTTCAAACCCTTCGCTCTCCAAGTATTTGCAGGAATTCATTATTGCAGGGTGCTCTATGGCAGACGTAATAATATGATTGCCTTTTTTCTTGTTGGCACTTGCTATTCCTTTTATAGCCCAGTTGTCGGCTTCACTTCCGGAGCCGGTAAAGTAAATCTCTCTGGCCTGTGCTCCAAGTGCCCTGGCAACCTTTTCTCTGGCTTCTTCAACTGCTTTCTTGCTTTCACGGCCAAGAGTATATATTGAAGAAGCATTACCAAATTGCTCGCAGAAGTAAGGCTTCATAGTCTCAAAAACTTCAGGCTTTACATATGTGGTTGCTGCATGATCTAAATAAATAACTCTGTTTCCCATATCGAACACTCCCTTATAAATTTGAACTTAAAAAAGAATATATGAATCAGTCTTCAAGTATTCCCTAATAATATACCCTTACAAAATCAATAAAAACAGGATTATATGTAATAAATATAATCATCATTTCTTGTTTTTTCCTGGTGCTGCTGTACAAGGTCGGCTACCGTAATAGAATCAACAACCTCGTTGATTTTATCCCTCAATTTGGCCCAAACCGCAGCCGTAACACAACTATCAGCCTTATCGCAGCTGACAGGCATTTCGAGATCTATGCAGTCCACCGGGCAAAGCGTCCCCTCCAGGGATCTCAAAACATCTCCCACCAAAATTTTTTCAGCAGGCTTGGCAAGCAGGTAACCTCCTTGAGCCCCTCTGATGCTTTTGACAAGGCCGGACTTTTTCAAGGACGAAAAAAGCTGTTCCAGATAATTCTCGGAAAGACCCTGTCTTTCTGCAACACTTTTTAAAGATACCTGCCCTTCCCTATCATGGACGGCAAGATCAACTATGGCCCTCAAACCATATCTTCCCTTTGTGGAAACCTTCAAGTTAATCACCTTAATTCCAATTAATTTACTAGACTTTATTGATGTTACCATATCATAAAAAGGAATTCAAGTAGAAATAGTAACATTTATTTGAAATTACTTAAATTATTTTATTGTTCAGATTAATTATATGCGCTAGAAAAACGAGCTGTAACACCTGTTTTTCAGCATGTAATCAATTTCATCTATGCTCTTTCCGTTTGCGCAGACAATAAAAACACCATAGCTGGATTTGCTGCTGGTGCTCATAACAGGGTTTGTATTTTCTTCAGTTATTGCCGAAAAATCAAAACGCCCCCCCTCATATACAACTGCATCTATAGGGTTTCTGTAAGTATATAGCTCAACCACATTATACCCTCTTTGGGACAGGGCTTTTGACAGCTCCGTTAAATTTGACTGTACTGCAACTATCATATTTCCACCTCCGAAAATAATATTTAAAGGAACAATTTTCAATGTTTAGTACTAACTTCCAGAAAATAATTGTTCTACTTGAAGTTATTCCCTGATAGTATTTACAGAGGTAAAATATTTATTCTATTTTGCAGAGATTTTATTCTTCAGAATTATCCTCATTTTCCTGAGAACTTTCTGCTTCATCGGGATTCTCATTATCAGCCCCCTGAAAATCTCCGGCGGTATTTTCACCTGTTTTTATTATCTTATTGCTTGGCAGGGGCTTGTTGGTGAAAATAAACCATACTGCAATTACTGCATATACTGCAATACTTTGCATGAGAAAAATCTGAAATACCACTATGTTTAATAATAGTAATACAAAACCTGCAAGGAGTATCCACGCCAGTACTCTTTTCTTCATCACTGCTCTCTCCATTTCTCCAACCAATCTTTTATTTTGGCTTCGTAGCCGTTTGCAGTCGGGTTGTAATAAAGTGTCCCTTTCATTTCCTCAGGGAAAAATTCCTGCTTTACGATATTATTTTTATAATCATGTGCATATTTATAGCCCTGTCCGTAGCCCAGCTGTTCCATGCCCTTTGCTGCGGCATTCCGCAAATGCATGGGGACACTCCCTGTGTTTTTTGATTCAACATCAGCCATTGCTTTATTTAAGGCCATATATGCGGAATTTGACTTGGGGCTGCAGGCAACTGTAACTGCCGCATGAGCGAGTATTATCCTGGCCTCGGGCATCCCAATCATCTTTACCGCCTGTGCCGCGGCCACCGCAACCTGGAGTGCCGTCGGATTTGCCATGCCCACATCCTCTGAGGCGCATATTATTATTCTTCTTGCCAGGAATTCTACATCCTCACCTGCATACAGCGCTCTTGCAAGGTAGAATACAGCTGCATCAGGGCTGCTTCCCCGCATGGATTTAATAAAGGCACTGATATTATCATAATGCTCTTCACCATTTTTATCAAAGCGGATTGCTTTTTTCTGAACACACTCTTCAATTGTTTTCAAAGTTATATCTATAGCACCGTACTCACCAAGTTCGGAGGTAAGTACGGCCAGCTCTATGGAATTAAGTGCCGTACGGGCATCACCGGAACAAACCTCACTCAGGTAGTCAAGCGCCTCCTCACTGATATTTATACTATAGTTTCCCAGGCCCCTCTCATTATCCTTGATAGCGGTTATAAGCAGTTTTTTTATATCTTCTTTTTCAAGGGGCTTCAGCATAAACACCGTTGATCTGGATATAAGCGCTTTGTTTACTTCAAAAAAAGGATTTTCGGTAGTTGCACCTATCAGTACGATGGATCCGTCCTCTACATAAGGCAAAAGTGCATCCTGCTGGGATTTATTGAAGCGGTGGATCTCATCTATAAACAAAACCGTTCTGCCATTTGGATTAAGCATTGAATTTTTGGTGTCGGCGGCAATTCTTTTTATATCACCAACGCCCGAAGTTACTGCATTAAGCTTTTCAAAGCTGGACTGGGTGGTATTTGCAATGATCCTGGCCAGTGAGGTTTTTCCGGTGCCTGGCGGGCCATATAGAATAATTGATGTAATTCTATCCGCTTTGATCATCCTGTACAACATTTTATCCCTGCCTATTATATGGCCCTGTCCGACAAATTCCTCAATAGTCCTCGGCGCCATTCTGTATGCCAGGGGCTGTATCTTTTCTCTCATAAAACTCCTTAAAAATCTCCTATTTAACCTATTTTTTTATCATAAAGGTCTTCCAGATATCTTTAACTTCGTTAACTGTCCTGTCAGTTGCCGTAAGATCAGGAACAACACTGATATAGCAGTACGAATAGTCCCCGGCCTCAAAGCAATAGCAGGTCACTGCTGCAAAAAAATCCATATCTGCACTTTCAACCTTATATGTATATACCCTCATCTGATAACCTTTTTCATTGACAGAGGACTGGACCGGAGTCGCAGCATATACTTTTTTCAGAACCTTCATTATACCAAATTTCTCCTCGTCGGTGAGGGACCTGGACAATGATGAGTTTTCGGTCGCATAAACCATTACACTTGCATTTGTATCAGGCTCGGTAAAAGTGACCGAGCTATCATCTCCGGCACCTGATTTGGTCCAGTAACCGGGCAGTTTGACACTCCAGCTGAAGGTTTTGTTAACATACTCAAACAATTCATCCTGCTGTGACACTCTTATACCGACATTTTTATTGGTATATTTTTCAAAATCACTCTCAAATTTTCCTTCATCAACAGAGTAGAAGTCCATTTGATCTATGGTCTCTTTAAACTGGCCTATAAGCTTGTCGTATTCGCCTTCAGGAAGCTTGACTGTTATTTCATAAACAAAACTTCCTTTGGTAAAATATAACTCATCCATAATATAGACCTTATCTCCCTGTTTTATGCTGAATTTAAGGTTTCTGGCCTCAGCACCTGCTGCTGTGGCATTCTCATCGGAAATGAATTTATATACCCTGGCATTGAAATATTTGTTGTATTTCTCCTTTATATTGTCTGCATATTCCTCAAGACTTCCGCTGTCCCCCAGGGTATTCATGGTTATTCTCATATAGTGCCTGCTGTCCAGACCAAGGCAGGTCGTCATGGGATCATCGTTTGACAATACCTTATCCCATTTTGCAGGTACATTGATTGACCAGGGCAGGTATTTGGCATCCAGGTTCAAAGTCACATAGTTGTAAAAACTCGCCTTTCCCTGCACCACCCTGGAAATATCCTCCACACCTTTTACCGCACCTTTATAATTAAGACTGAAGGAATTCATGATATTCTCATAATATTTGTCTGTTAAAAGCTTTTCAGGTGTGACTGAATTATCATAACAATTTATAGTGACATAATAGAAATAATCTCCCTTGTCAAATACTTTTACACGCAAGGACTCATCATATTCTGAAAGCCTGGTATACTGAAAATACGGAACAGCGGCCGCAAGATCCATTTTTGAGCTTCTCACCGAACTGTTGTACAGTATATCGTTATACAGCTCGCTTAGTTTTCTGCCATTCTTATTTTCCACTGCTATCTCAAAATAAAGACTCCTGCTCTCATTGGTAATGCCGACCTTATCGGATTTAAAGCTGTTGGATATTATTCTTGATCCTGAGGGTATACTTAAACTCCAGCCGTAAAAGCTGTTGCCCACCTTCGGACTGGTAATGCCACCGGTGAGAAAGGATAAATCACTTAGCGCCCCGTCATCCTCAAGAACTATCTTTATGCTGCCTTTTTTCAGATCACTGGTGACAGTAACCGGAAAACTGGCCGATATAAACTCCAGAGGCACCATAGTTACTTTGTTTTTTACAACAGGTGCTGCCGGCATTTTTTTCTTTTCGGTATTGTAGATATATTCTGCCGATCCGACAGTTATCTCAGCATTCATTTCACCGTATATGACCTCAATAACTTTATCCTTTTTGTTTACTTCGGCACCGACGGCTGTTGTGATCCATTCCAGAGGTACCATTGCCGAATTGTTCACCATATAAGGTTTTTCAACCTTTGATTCGGTTCCGTTAACTTTGGCAGAAGTACTTCCCACCCTGAGCTCAAGCACCAGTTTGTCATTTCCGGCCGCATATGTATTCGTCAGGAAGGCTGCCAATATTGAAATCACAACAAGCAGACTTAATAAAGTTTTTCCAATTTTCATAAACTGTCACGTCCTTATTTTCTATACTCTTTTCGTTTAATTGCTTTCTGCCGTTCTTAAAACTCTTTCTGAATACGGTTTATTTTTCACCGAAAACCACGTTGACTGTAAGCTGTTTATTGTCCCGGAGCAATTTAAAGGCAGCTTTATCTCCCGGAAGATATTTTTTCATTTCCTCATTGTAATCGATAATTGAGTTAACCTTCACACCGTTTACAGCTACCAGCTTGTCGTCCACCTGAATGTCATACCTTTCAGCGTCCGAGCCTTCTTCAATATCCCTGACCGTCAGGCCTTCAACAGAACTGGGGAGACCGTACTGTGAGGTTATGCTCTCTGAAAATACTATTCCCAGATAAGGTCTCTTGATTTTTCCGAATTTCTCAAAGTGACTTATGGCATACCTGACGGTATCAACAGGAATTGAAAAATTAAGTCCTTCCACTCCAAATCCCACCAGTTTTACCGAATTGATGCCTATAACCTGGCCCTTCATATTTACCAGGGGGCCTCCGCTGTTTCCACCGTTGATTGCCGCGTCGGATTGTATAAACCTGTACTCCCCGTCGGCCGACCTGTTCATCCCGCTGATTATGCCTTTTGTGGCCGAGTTTCTTAAATTAAAAGATAAGGGCGTGCCGATGGCTACAACTTCCTGCCCCACCGCAACACTGGACATATCTCCGAAAACGGCCGGAGTCAGTCCCCCCTTGTCTATTTTGATCACCGCCAGGTCAAGACTGTCATCTATGGCCTTCAGCCTGGCTTTATATGCCTTGCTGTTGGAGAGGACAACCACAATGGTATCCATGTCCTTTACAACATGGGCATTGGTAACTATATATCCGTCACTTCTATATATGACGCCTGTTCCAAAAATCAGATTGTCGGTGTATTCGCTGTAATCATAACTGCTTTCTTTAAGCTTGCCTATGATACCTACCACCGAAGGACCGACTTTGTTTATTATATTTGAAATCCTGTTTGTATCGGTATTTATTTCAATGGACTTATCGCTTTTGTTTACGGTAATACCATCGAGATTTCCTGCCAGGCTGTCGACAAGTACATACTGTTTGCCGTTGAATTCCTTTACCGCATCGTTTACCTGTTTGCCGTCAATCTTCAAGGTTACATTTCCTGCTGCATATGTACCGGTTGTCATAAATACGATAGCAGTTACCAGACACACCGATTTTATAATGGTTTTTTTTATCATATTCCCTCCATAGGCGGTTATTTCCTGTCAGGATTAAATCTTTCCAGATTTCCATTTTACCATTTTGCGGGAAGCAGTTCAATTTAATTTGCTGTCTGGAAATAATTACATGGGATCAGATTTTAAAAATATCCTCGAGAGGGATTTCCAGGCCTTCAAATACATTTGACCTGACAGTCTGGTTGTTTGTAAATGTGATAAAGTCTTCTATTACCTTGTTTTCGAAATTATATAAATATACGGCTTTTTTTGATGTATCGGCCAGCCAAAATTCCTTAACTCCCGTAAGTGCATATAGATTGAGTTTTCTGAGCATATCATGCTTTCTGGAGGAGGGGGAGAGAACTTCCACGACAAGTGTGGGTATGCCCCAATACTTCCCTTTTTCATCTATTTTTTCAGTATCACAGATGACAAGTATATCCGGTTGAACAACATTTTTGTTGTTATCTCCCTTAATCAAGGTAACGTCAAAAGGTGAAGTCAGAGGTCTGCACTTTTTATCTTTGAACCAGATATGGAAGTAACCGCTGATTTCAGCGATGACCCTTTGGTGGGCATAACTGGGTGAGGCCAGCAGAAAAAGTTCTCCGTCAATAAGCTCATACCTCTTGTCAGATTCTTCGGTAAGCTTTGTGAATTCCTCATAGGTCATCCTGGGACCATCCTCATCTTCATATATGCAGCACTCTTCCCCCACCCTGTCAGCGCTACTGCAGGGAACTAATCTTGCTATATCCTTGCTGTTTTTGGTTATGATGATTTCTTCAGAAGCAGAAGCCAATGCCAGATATTTTCCAAAGTTATTTTGAACCTCCGTTGATGTTACTCTCATAATCAAAGCTCCTTTCAAAGAAATACCTAACGTTGGAATAAAAAATATCATTTGATTTGAAGGGTATTAGCTAAAATATATTTGATTCTAGCTAATCATGCGGATGTTTGTTAGCTATAATTATTATAAGCTTTAAAATAAATCAAGTCAACAATTTAGCTATTATCAATAACCCTGGAGTCCGGCTTTATCAATTGCCGTATAAGTAAGCCTGTCATTAACCCTCTTACTCTCCATCAGTGATATTGAGCTTACTTTTACCGCTGATTTATCCAATTGTATTTTATCTATACCAGGTGCATTTTCGGCCGGCCTGGTCTCTCTTACCAGGGTTATATGGGGACTATAGCTTCTGCCCTCACAGGGATGGCCTTCCCTCTCAAGTGCTGCTTCAAGCCTGCAGTATAATTTCTGCAGTTCATTGTTTTCCTCCAGTCCCGTCCAGATTATTTTTTTATTGCCTTTGCTGAATGCTCCCAGTCTGTCAATCTGCAGTTGAAAGCAGGGCGTACCTGCCGCAGCCGTGCGCAAGGCCCTTCTCAGCTTCTCAACCTGTCCGGGATTCTGTTCACCTATAAATCTCAGGGTCAGATGAAAATTTTCCTTGTGTGAAAAATTCCCCCCGCTGCAGTATTTCTTAATTTCCTGTTGGAGAGAATACAAACGTTCCTTTATTTCCTCCTCAAATTCTATTGCAAAAAACACTCTCATATTAACTATCATTCCTTTCGCTGTGCTCAAGGCACAAAAAGTGATGAAAAACTATATTCCTTATCGCAATGTGGCGTATAAAGGAGGTTTATGTATAAACTTTTGATTACCCGAATATTTATGTGGTATAGTTATAATATAATTTTTTGAAATCAAATATACAACAATATCTTATCTATTACCAAGGAGGAATTATTCAATGTTTTATCAAGTACGATTTCAAACCGGTGAAATAAAACAAATCATAGATGAAATGAAAAAGGGAAATATACCCTGTATGGATGTAAATGATGGTGACGAGATGAACTGGTTCATCAAGGAGCTGGAGTCCAAAGGAATTTTCAGGGTAGAAGATATTCCTTATGATAAGAATGCACGAGACCGGGTCAAAGAACCTGAATTTGAATATAGAATTGCTTTTTATACTTCACCTGTCAGGGCTTCCGGGCTTGAAGGAAAGACACCCATGTACATCGATTTTTATTTTGAACCCATAGTTGATAGAACCTATGACCCAGTTGGTGAAATGTAATGTTCTAAACCGGCCCAATCCGCATACAGAAAGCGGATTGGGCCGGTTTATTTCCTGCTATTTCGGGCACACAGCCGTTACAGTCATATCCCCGTTAATGGCTGCCACCGGCACAGCTGCCGCACCGTTTTTCAAGGTCAGGGTCAGTTTGGCATTCTTCCCGATGGTCAGGTACGCAGTCTGCGGCAGCTTATATCCTTTGGAGGGTGCTACGGTCACCTTGAGTTCTCCGGCTGTGATAGCAGCTGCCGCCTTTCCGTTTTTCACATTTGACTTGAAGTTATAAGGTAATTTATTGCCGGCTGCATAGGCCACCAATGTATATATTACTTCATGCCCCTTTTTATTCGGGTGCGGATCAAAGGATTTTCCAGTATCCGCATTTATTAATTGCACTCCTTCACCGGCTTTTGCAAATGCGGAATAGACATCCGCAACCCTGTAATTTTTACCGTTATCCGAGCCTTTTATGATTTCAGCATTCATGGATTTAATGGCTTTTTCCACCGTATCGGGCATAATAAAGCCAAAGGGGTTATATATCGTCTGGACAACAATTTCCGCATCAGGATTTAAACTCTTGACAGTGCTGATTATTGCCGCAAAATCCCCCTGAGTATGTAGACTTTCGTTTCCGGTAAAAATTTCAGCTCCCTTTAAAATATTATTTTTGAGTTTATTCAAGCCGTCACTGTCGAACAATAGCCCAAGAATTGCAGTCTGGATATCCAGAGCATCTGCATTAAAGATATTTTTGCCGCTGCCCACCCTATCGTTTACCGCATTTAAAAAAGGAATGAAAATATTATTACCTCCCACAGAGAGTGTAATAAGGCTGGCTTTTCTTATTTGCTCCACCTCTTCTTTTTGCTCCTTTGTAACAGGCTTGCTTATGGATTTCAGCAGAGCCGTGCTGTCAATCCCTTCAACGCCAAAATTTACGGTTTTAAAGTTAAGTTGTTTTCCAAGCCTGGTAACAAAGTTGTCGGGACTGGTTCTATTCTTGATATCACCATTTGAAAAGCTTTCAAGGCCGTAGCCCGATGTGACCGAATCTCCCACTGCAATATATAAGGCTTTATCCGGGCCGGCAGCTGCAGCCGAAGCTTCGGGCCGCCACCAACCCAAACCCGCAATAAATAAACATAACATTATCATAATTGACTTCTTAATCTGCTTCATTCTGATCTCCCCATTTTGCTGCATATAATTATAAAAATTCACTAAATTATATCGCAGGATAATACGTATTATCTGTTAAAGACCTCTATAAGGTACTTCCCGCTTATCTAAATTATACCCTTTAAATCTGCAAAATTCAAATAAACAGCCCTGCAATTGGAATTGTTTTTTCCAATAACAGGGCTTTAGCTCTATCAACTGCTGCTTACATTATCCTGGCTTATGGATTTAACCTTGTTTACATATATATCTGTAAGTTCAGTTGCGTATTCCTCCGAATACCCTTCGCTTATGACCTTGCAGACAGGTTTCTCGGCATCCGGAAGTACCAGTACCCATCCCTTGTCACCCAGTACCTTTACACCCTCGGTGGTTTCAATTCCGGCGCCGTCATTTTCTTCAATAATGGCTCTTATTACCTTTCCTTTTGCCGACCAGGGACATTTAACCTCCTTCTTTAAAATGTGAAAATCGGGTATCATATCCACCATTTCATCAAGACCTAGATCATACTGGGCCATGTGATCAATTATTTTTACCAGTCCCGCCACAGCATCAAAATTCATTGTGAAAAACTCATTTATATTGTTTTTTTCGGCACCCGAAAGCATTTTCTTCATAATTTCCTGTGTTGATGTCTTGGTTCTGATCACATTTCCGTTGTGTTCACTGGCAATTCTCTCGATGACATTGCTTGTATTCAAGGGTACTATCACCGTATTACCCTTTGCAGACTTCAGATGGATCAGACTTATCAAGGCCATGAACAAATCATCCGAAATAACTCTCCCCTTTGTATCTACCAGCATCATTTTTTCATCTGAGTTTTCCAGGTAGACGCCCACATCGAATTTACCCTGTTTTACAGTTGCAGTAAGGGTTTTTATATCTGAAAACATACTTTCCTTTTTTTTGTAATTACTGTCCAGCTTGGGGTTTATAAAGGCATAATCGCATTTGAGCTCTCCCAGAATCCTTTCGACAACCTTTTTAACCAGATCGGACTTGGCAATGAGTGCAACTTTAAAATTATGTTCCTTTGCCTGTACGCTGTTCAGTATATCCTGACTGTAAAAAATACTGTGATCGGGTATGGTGACAGCGGACTTGATCTCATTTGCAGAACACCTGACAAAATCTTCACGTACAAAAGTGTTCTCGATCTTGCGCTCCTCACCCCTGTCGATATTGCTTCCGGATTTATTGAGCATATCTATTACAAGCATATCCTGATCCTGTCCTGAAGCGGAAATGTGAATTCCTCCGCTCAAATTATAAAATCTGATGGCCGACCTCACTACCGGCAGAAGTGCAGTTCCTATGTCATAAACTTCAACACCCGCAGACAGCAGACCGGAAATCAGAGAATTCTTTAACATTTTTAATGCATCTACATCATCACAGCTGACACCTATCTTTGAGTCTTTCATGCATATGGAGCCATAGGTGGCTCCAAGCCTGGAAACAAACTCCGGAGTGATGTCCACATTTATTTCGCCTAAAATCCCCCTGTTTCCGAAAATATTCTTTGAAAACCTTGAGCCCCAAACCAGATTGGAACATACATCGGTATCCGAGTCAATATTCTTGTTGGGCCATACTTTTACACCAGGCCTGACAGATGCACTTTTACCAAGTATACAATTATCCCCTATCACAGACCCTTCAAATGCTGATGCCCGTGCATTTGCCTGTACTTTGTTGCAGAACACGCTGCCCCTGATTTGTGAACGCCCTTTAAGAATGCAGCCTTTCCAAAAAATACTCCTTTTAACCGAACTGCCTTCAAATAAATGGTTATGATCTCCTATGACAGTATAACTGCCTATATTACAGCCATCCCTTATAATGGTGTTTTTGCCGATAAAAACAGGAGGTTTTATACTTGCCTCCTTGGAAATCACCGCACCTTCACCAATCCAAACACCCTGGCGAACTTCTTTGGCCTCTATTTTTATGTCAACCTTTTTATCTAAAATATCATTGTGCACAGTGACGTATGCTTCAAGATCTCCGATATCACACCAATAATTTTCAGTAACAAAACCGAACATGGGCCGGTTTTCCTTTAACAGTTCGGGAAATACATCCTTACTGAAATCAAACATTTGATTGGGTTTTATATAACCAAGTATCTCGGGATTCAACACGTATATGCCTGTGTTTACAGTGTCACTGAACACCTCTCCCCAGCTTGGCTTTTCCAGGAATCTTGTTATCTTTCCAGTTTTATCGGTCACAACTACACCGTACTCAATCGGGCTCTCGACTTTTTTCAGCACAAGTGTGGCCACTGCTTCACGCTTCCTGTGAAACTCCAGCGCCTTATCCAGGTCGATATCCGTTAAAGCGTCCCCACTTATAACAATAAAGGTTTCATCCAAAAATTCCTCCGCATTTTTAACACTTCCGGCCGTTCCCAGAGGAACCTCCTCTGTATAATAATTCAAGTTTACTCCAAATTCACTTCCATCACCAAAATAATCTTTAATAATTTCGGGCATATACTGAAGGGTAACTGCAATATCTTTAATACCATACTTTTTCAGTAGTTCAATAATATGTTCCATCACTGGCTTGTTAGCAATTGGTACCATAGGCTTGGGGCGGTTACAGGTCAGCGGCCTCAGCCGGGACCCTTCTCCGCCTGCCATAATCACAGCTTTCATCAGATCCATCCTTTCACATTTTTGTTTAATGTTAATAACTGTACGGCGAAAATAAAGTGCATTTGATGAAACCCAGGAATCAACTGTTTTTAGAAAGTCGTTCCTAACCTGATTTATTTTATTATTTTTACCTTATCAAAAAAAACTATTCGAAATGACTTTACTGGAATATATGGAAAAATGATTAACCGGAAGAATAAAGATACAGGTATTATTCCCTTTTCGGAAAATCCTGCGGGTTAAAATCCCCTGTGACAAAGTATGAAGCCTGGGATCTGACAAGAAGCTGCCGCTCATCATTGTATATTTCTCCGGTAGCCCGCATTATGGTCCTGCCGCTGCTGATAACCTGACCTATGGCCGTTATTGTACTTCCTTCGGGTGTATTCCTGATGTAACTGACATTCATATCAATTGTCACAACTCTTTTTCCATGAGTTATGCACGCAACCCCCATGGCAATATCTGAAACTGATGCAAGAGTGCCTCCGTGTACAAAACCGTACAAATTACAATGCTTATCGATTATTTCAGCGGTAAGTATAATTTTCCCCTCGCTCAGCTCTGCTATTTTGAGTCCCAGAAAATTTTCAAGTATCGGGGCATTATAGGTTTCTTTAAGATAATTTTCAAGCCATAACAAATTAGTGTTAATATTATTGTTCATAAAATATCCTCCAAAAATACTAAAAAGCACTGGATTTCTCCAATGCCTTTTTTATTTTTCAATTAAACCATCAATCCAGCTTCAATACGCTCATAAAGGCCTCCTGCGGCACTTCAACGGAACCCACCTGGCGCATGCGTTTCTTACCTTCCTTCTGCTTTTCAAGCAGCTTTCTCTTTCTTGTGATGTCACCGCCGTAACATTTTGCCAGAACATCTTTTCTGAATGCCTTAACTGTCTCACGGGCGATGATCTTACCGCCGATACAGGCCTGGATAGGTATTTCAAACATTTGTCTGGGAATTGATTCCTTCAGCTTTTCAGTCATCCTTCTTCCCCTGGATACCGATTTTTCCCTGTGTACAATGAAGGATAAGGCATCGACGATTTCACCGTTCAGCATTATATCCAGCTTGACAAGGTCTGATTCCCTGTAGCCGATAAGTTCGTAATCAAAGGAGGCATATCCCTTTGTTCTGGACTTCAAAGCGTCAAAAAAATCATAAATGATCTCATTCAAGGGCATTTCATAGGTCAGCATGACTCTGCTGTCGTCAATGTATGACATATCCTTGTAAACGCCTCTTCTCTCCTGGGAAAGTTCCATTATATTGCCGACATATTCGGTTGGAACCATAATAGTAGCTTTTACAATGGGCTCTTCCATCATATCGATTTCAGTGACAGGGGGAAGATTTGTAGGGTTATCTATGGTGATCACATCACCGTTTGTTGTTGTAACCTTGTATATGACACTTGGAGCGGTAGTAACCAGATCAAAGTTGTACTCTCTTTCAAGTCTCTCCTGGATGATTTCCATGTGAAGAAGTCCCAGGAAGCCACACCTGAATCCAAAACCCAGCGCAACCGAGGATTCCGGTTCAAAAGTAAGTGCTGCATCATTGAGCTGCAGCTTGTCTAAAGCATCTCTCAAATCACCGTATTTGGAGCCGTCTGCCGGATAAATTCCGCAGAATACCATGGAATTAACCTTTTTATATCCGGGCAGCGGTTCTTTTGCAGGATTGCCAACAAGTGTGATAGTGTCACCGACTCTGGTATCCCGCACATTTTTTATACTTGCAGCTATATATCCCACATCCCCGGCTTTAAGTTCAGAGGCAGGAGAAAGCCCTCCCGGTCTCAGGTAGCCCAATTCGGAAATTACAAATTCTTTCTTTGTGTACATCATGCGGATGGTATCGCCGTTTTTAACGGTACCTTCCTTAACTCTCATATATACTATTACTCCCTTGTAGCTGTCATAAAAAGAGTCAAATATCAGTGCTCTGAGCGGAGCATCTTCGTCCCCCTGGGGACATGGAATCATATGGACAACCTTTTCCAGTACATCTTCTATATTAATTCCGTTCTTGGCTGAAACCATCGGAGCTTGGGAAGCATCCAGACCAATAACGTCCTCAATTTCCTTTTTGACTACATCCGGCTGAGCACTTGGAAGGTCTATTTTGTTTATTACAGGCATTATTTCCAGATTGTGTTCAAGAGCAAGGTATACATTGGCAAGAGTCTGGGCCTCTATTCCCTGTGCCGCATCCACTACAAGGATAGCCCCTTCACACGCGGCAATGCTTCTGGAAACCTCGTAATTAAAGTCAACATGACCCGGAGTGTCTATAAAATTGTATATATACTCATGTCCGTCCGAAGCCTGATATACCATACGCACAGCCTGGGCCTTTATTGTAATGCCTCTCTCCCTTTCAAGTTCCATATTGTCAAGAACCTGCTCCTGCATTTCTCTGGATGTGAGCACGCCGGTCTTCTCAAGCAGCCTGTCTGCGAGGGTCGATTTACCATGGTCTATATGAGCAATAATGCAAAAATTTCTTATATATTTTTGTCTTTCACTTGACATTCCTTATCCTCCACAGCTAGTTTCAAATATTTGCACATAGTTAGCAATTTATTATATCATAGCGGATAAAGCGGCGCAACTGATAAGCTTGCGGCGTTTTATCGCAATATAATCTTCCTTAGCCGTTATTACCGCAGAAAAATTGCCGCTTTTGCAAGCTTTTCGAGGATAATAACAACGCCCGGCATGAGCCGCAACGGGTGGCGGCGAAATGCGGCTCAATTATCTTCCTCTGTCGCTATATTTGAGAAAAGTGCTGCACAGCAAGTTTTCTCAAATAATAGCATGCGGATAAAGCGGCGCAACTGATAAGCTTGCGGCGTTTTATCGCAATATAATCTTCCTTAATCGTTATTACCGCAGAAAAGTTGCCGCCGGCTATGTTAGTTTTACCCAATAAAACACCTTTAAATCATTATTGAGATGGCAATTTCTTTACCCGGGGATGCTCTCGCTTTGGCAAAAATCCTTAGCTTTCCCGGCACCGCCTCGCATAAAAAATAAAAACAGCCAATTACCCGGTGAAGGGAAGATTTCACCAAAGTAATTGACTGCTTATTCATTCCGGCTTCCGGTTAATTCTGATTCTGCCTTTTCTCTACTCCGTAATCTCTGTTATCTGCCAGTATTCTTGCTGTGGTATCTTTTCAACAGTAACTATTGTCTTGGTATCCGGTAATTTGCCGGTAGACGTAGCCCAATTGAAAATAACACTATATGTTTTTTTGCTCTCATTGTCAATTTCATATATCTCATAACCTGAAATCCATGGACTTGATACACCGGTAACCCAGTTCATCTCTTCAAGGCCTGCCCTTTTTTCGGCTTTTAGCTTATCTGAATATAGTGCATATTGAATCGCACCTTTTCTTTCCTGTGCTGCTTTTGCATACATGTTCACTGCTTTTTCCGCCGTGTCAGGTGATTCAAATTCTGCTATCTGCTGATCAAATGTACCCTCGTTGACCGATTCTGCCTTAAATATGCAAAGTGCATCTCCGTCGTAAATTACATCTTCCTTAAGAACCATTGAGAAGTAGGTCTGCGGTACATACATTATGTTCCCAACTGCCTTTGGAGGCAAGCCAAGTTTGACATCACCGTCCGATTTGCTTGAAGAATAACTGTCCACCTTGTTTTTAACATAGCCGCCGGCCACTTCCCAGCCATTGCCCCCATTCCAGGTGGCCTTGTAGCCCAACAGCTTTGCTATATCCTGCAAGGGGACCATCAGGTTGTATTCCTGGGTATATGTCTTTGGCTGCGGAATAAGACTTTCACCATTGAACCTGATATTCTCAAGTGGTTTGGCATTTATCATCTGTGTATAAATATCGCTCTTCAACAAACCTTTCAGCTCTTTTGCATCTATTTTAAATATCGGCATTCCACCGGCATAAGGCCTTAATTCGTACAATCCGAAATATATAACCAGCTTGTTTCCGTCAACGTAAAATTGATAATTTCCTTTTTTAGCCGCAACAGTCTCTTTTGCATCGCTAAAATACATATCCTTTTCTTTGTCTATCAATTTATTGATTTTATCCTGAATTACTTTGTTATAATCGCTTTTGCTGTCAAACAGCGAACCAAAGGTTTTGTATATTTCATTTGTCTTTGTATTTGCCGTGTAGCTTTCCATATATGACATGCCATGAGCACCGCCGGTGTAGTCACTGGAATGTATGACAACCGAAAGAATGCTTCCGCTCGTATTATAGTCAAAATATGATTCCAAAAAGGCGCTCATGTTTCCTGCAGGTTCTCCCGCCTTTTCCTGCTGCGCCTTTATATCCTTGATAACAGCTTCATTATTTATGATATAACCGATTGAACTTATATTTCTGTCTTGTATGGTGCTGTTCAATTCTGAAGCCGCATTGAAGCCGCTGAAGTAGGGATAGATTACCTTCAGGCTCAAGTCACCCTCTATTTTTTCAATCTTCCTTGTCTCAACTTTTATATTGCCTTTTACATCTGCCGCACCGGCTAATGTTGTAAAGGTAGTCAAACATAATACAAGTGCCAAAACAAATGATACTATTTTTTTCATTGCATCAAATCCTCTCATATGTATTTTATCTTTTGCTGTCAAAAACAGATAGCGCGCCGTCTATTGAAATAGTAGCATATTCCATGGACGTAATGGTAACAAAATGGTTACATGTTATCCCTGTTTCAGCAAAAAATATCTCTAATCAAAAAACCCTTTGATTTTGCCCATATCCCTTCTCAGATATTTCAGGTTCAGGTCAAAAGTATTATTAAAGAGTGATACCTGATAAATGTCTTTTTCGACTTCTTGTATCCGTATCATCTCCAACCGGGGCTGCCCATATAATACATAACTTTTAGTAATGTCAACAGCCACTAACCCGCTGATTACTATTAAAAAAAACAGGCTCATCACAACAAATATTTTTAGATTGTATAATCTCTTTTTACGGAATCGGATTTTCCTGGCCAAGTCTGCCTCCAAAATAAACATATTAATGATACTTATTTTTGACCGGCAGCCGGAAATTTAATCATCAGTATTTATTTTTGTAGATAACATCATTGATTGCCTGTGCCAAACAGGTTGTACTCCTGACACATTCATCAATAACATTTCCGTCTCCGCCGATTTCCACAATGACCGATCCGTTGGTCAGATGCTGATTATACCTGTTTTTGCTGATATACGTGGGTTTTGCTATTCCCGGAGCTATCTCATTCAGCCGTGATTGGATTTTAAGGGCAAGCTTCAGGTTTTCTTTCCATTTGGGATTGCTGAGTTTTGAATCGGTTCCGATAACAAACATTATCTGTGCATAATCCTTTCCATTGATTTTTTTTGCTACTCTCAATTTATCATTTCCGGCGGCATCCCTGTGAAGATCAATGGTCATTTTCAGGGAGGGGTACTTGTCGACATAATTGGTCAATGTATTGAGGGACTTGACATAGGAGCTGTTGTAATCCTTGTCGTGAATGGTTGAATTATGCAATACATTGATGTTGTACTTTTTAAGATTACTTATCAATGCATCTCCTACCCGGACAACATTATATTTGTTGTCAGTGGTTCTTGAGGGCACACTTTTGTCATGAAGCTGTCCAATATCCTTAATATAACTCTCTGTGGTATGGGTGTGATAAACAAATATCTGTGGACCGGTTTTAGCCGGATTCAGCTTCAACGGTTCTTTCAGCAGCCCATCTATATCAATGCTGTATTTGGTTTCATTAACAACTTTTATTTTACCGTTGGTTACCACCGGGTTATTTTGCTGGTCACTGTTTTCCACATCATTTTCAAAGGTTATGCTGCTTGAAACTTCTTTCAGAGCACCTGCTGCTTCCTTCGTCTGTATAGCACTGTCCGCAGGTTTTTGACCCTGTACTTCCTGCTGTGGCTTGACGGGCTGCAGCTCCTCGTTTGCCACCATCTTCTCCTGCAGCTCCTGCTGTTCTTTTTCGGCTATGAACTTAAGGTAGTCCTCCCTGTAATAAATTTCAAAAAAAGGTGAATTTGAGTTCAGTATGGTTATGGGATTATACCGGTCCATTCCAAAAGCCTTAAACAATATGTCCATTGCATAAGTGCTTATATCGGCCTTATCTTGATCTTCTGAAATATCCTTTCCGCCGGTATTTATACCCCCTATACTCATATGCCCGTTTGCCGCCCGGAAGGCCAGACCTCCAATCAAAATACCGGCTATTGCACAAAGTACTATGGGGAACTTTGAAAAGTTGCCTTTGTTTCCTGTAATATTTGAATCATTGTAAAAAGAGTTTCCTTCAATCCTCGCAAATTCCCTCATAAATGCCTCCAATCAAATTACTTCAGTTACATCAAATTTATAAAACTATATTCAAAATTTTAAAAATTATGACTGGCTTGTACCACAAATCAGCCGGTATGGTTAAAAAGGTTTTTTAAGAGATGGGAAATATTGTAATATGATTTGGTACTTAATTTTAATATTTTTGTTCTAAAAACAGGTACAGTTTCATATAACTAAGAATATACTTATTTTAGGAATGGAGGGGAAAAGTTGAATTTCAGCACAGTTAGATGTTGTATATGTAACAGCGTATTATTAAATCTTCCTGAAGAGGAACTTGAAAAATTAAACAGTCTTACTTTCAGATGCGAAAGCTGTGGTCACAGGCTTACCTTGAACGGAACCAATGTTACCAAGGCCTTAAGCTCCGAACCTTTTCAAAATATTTTCAAATACGATTTCAACATATAAAGAAACTCCTTTCATGGAGTTTTTTTATATTGGCGTGAAATTTCCTGTCATAGGTTCTCTTTTAACTCCTCAAAAATAGTTTATACTGGTACTCGCGTACCGGCAGTACAACACATTTAACTGCAAAGTTGAGCGCAACTGACTGGCATAACCAATTAATTTTGGATTTCGCTGTATAAACAAAAAAACTCATCTGCAATGTTACCTGAAATGTTAAGAAAATTGTAAGAAATCTGTCAATTAGTTTGAAAGAAGCCTGGGTTATTGTTTTTATAGCGGGTTCAATCAGGAATTTACTTGCAAATTCTGAAATACAGGGATGTGATATAATGATAAGGATTGTCAAGGGGAATGAATAATATAAGCTGGTAAATTAATAATTCATTCTCATCTAAACGGAGGTTTTACAGTGAATATACTTGTTTGCGACGATGAAAAGGAAATTGTAGACGCTATAGAAATATATCTGAAAAACGACGGTTATACAGTATTTAAAGCCTATAACGGAGCTGAAGCTCTGGCTGTTTTTGACAAAGCCGATATTCAGCTCGTGATCATGGATATAATGATGCCTGTCATGGATGGTATCCGGGCTACAATGAAGATCAGGGAAAAGTATAACATCCCCGTCCTCATGCTGAGCGCTAAGTCCGAAGATACAGATAAGATCCTGGGCCTGAACCTCGGTGCCGATGACTATGTAACCAAGCCTTTCAACCCATTGGAGCTGCTGGCACGTGTAAAATCACTCCTGAGGAGATATGTTTCACTGGGCAGTTTCGTCCCTAAAACCGGCGTTTACCAATCCGGAGGACTTGTCATTGATGATAGTGCAAAAGAAGTCAAGGTGGACAATGAACAGGTGCGTCTTACGCCTGTGGAATACAAGATATTAAAGCTTTTATGTGAAAATGCCGGAAGAGTATTTTCAATTGATCAGATTTACGAGCAGGTTTGGAACGAACCCTCTTTCAGTCCTGAAAACACTGTAGCTGTTCATATACGAAGAATCCGCGAAAAAATAGAAATTAATCCTAAAGAACCAAAATATTTAAAGGTGGTGTGGGGAATTGGATACAAAATTGAAAAATTATAGATATTCCGTATGGTTTAAGCTCCTTGCAATCATCTTATGCATTGCCGGGATGTTATCTCTTGCCTATGGCCTCTTGCAGGCGCCTTATTTTGAAGATGCAATTCAAAATAAGGAATTTAAGGAAAGCATGGCCGGTAAGGATATATTGCAGCATGCTTACTCCAATATATCTTTCGTGGCGTTTAAGTATAAAAGTGAAGAAAACATCAAATCGGGGGCTGCTCTGGACCCTGATGAAATAAACGGTATGAAGTCCAATATTGAGTATAGCAGAAGCAACGAGCTTCAACAGGTTGAAAATGATTTTTACAACTCTGTCAACCAGTATCAGGAATATCTCAACAACCAAAGTATTATAATTGATAATAACGGTAATGTTGCTGAAAATACTGATGTTATATCTGACATTAAAAACAAGGATGCCCTGGAAAAAATCCAGAAGTTAAAGGATAAGAAAGACAAAGATACAAAAGAAATAAACGGTAAATATGACAAGATGCTGGATAATGTTACTGAAGAAGCCATAAACCGGCAACTGGAGGATTATAAATCACAAATAAAGTATCTTGACAGTTTGCAGGGTATATATTATTCAGTGGTACAAAACGGTAAAACAGCACAATCAAATATATCCGACAACAATACGATAGAAAATTACTTTGATGCTCTGCCCTTTTCGGTCAAGCTGACTCAAAGCAATTGGAATTCCTATTTCGGAGGCAATTCGTATGGGTCCTATTCAATTCCGGCAGATACCACTGTATATCTGGGTATGTCTCCCGACAGATATCAAACTGAAGTAAATACCTTTAAAAACAATTCCATCAGAGGTCTGACAGGTTTAAAAACCTCCGGTTTGGGGCTTCTGGCTTTTATAACCGGCTTAATATACCTGATATATTCCGCCGGCAGACGTCCGGATAAGGAAGGCGTTCACCTGATAGCCGCAGATATAATATACCTTGATGTAGCCCTTGTGGTAAGTGTTTCTTTCATTGTACTCTGTATATCACAGATTATTCAGTTTGTACCGGTATTTTATTGGAATAACACACGCTATAATGCAGCGGTTATATACACAATTTTAAGTGTAGTAATAATTTTTGGTACTCTGGTAGGTATCTTGTTTATTACAATGCTTGCCAAAAGATTCAAGAGGCATGAGGTTATTAAGTATACTCTGCTTTGTAAGATGGTTAAATGGATTTTCAGCGGGCTTCACAGTCTTTATATAAAAATTAAAAACACTATTAGCGGAGTTTTAATTAAAAGTCCCCTTACCATGAGGCTGCTGCTTATCTTTGGAGCTTACGCATTTCTCAACCTGATATTTGCGCTGATATTTGCCGCCGGTAACGATGTAACATTTATAGGCTTCTTTGGAATAGTGGGTGTAAATGCTGCCGCAATATATTTCCTTTTGAAAAATTTCAAGGTATTTATAAATATTAGAGACGGTGCCGAAAAAATCAGAGCCGGGGAGTTGACTTACAACATACCCGAACTGGGTATTCCTGAACTCCGAGCTCTTGCCGGAACCATCAATCAAATTGCCGACGGCCTGAAAAATGCCGTCGGCAGCCAGGTCAAGGCCGAACGGATGAAGGCTGAGCTTATTACAAATGTATCCCATGATTTGAAGACTCCCCTGACCTCCATAATCACCTATGTTGATCTGCTGAAAAATGAAGGGCTTCAGTCTGAAAATGCAGGAAAGTATCTTGGCATAATTGATTCAAAATCCCAGAGGCTGAAATCGCTGACCGAGGATTTGTTTGAGGCAGCCAAGGCAACCAGCGGAAATATAGCGGTCAATTTTGAAAAATTGAATGTTGCGTCTCTTATTTCACAGGGCCTGGGAGAACTTTCAGATAAGATCGAAACATCAGGGCTTATTTTCAGGACCAACTTCCCTGCCGAAAATGTTTATGTGAATGCGGATGGAAGGCTTCTCTGGAGAGTTATAGAAAATCTCCTGTCAAATGTATTCAAATATGCTCTCCCCAATTCAAGAGTGTATATAGATGTAATTCAAACTGATGAAACGGTGAAAATTGTGGTAAAAAACATATCTGCCTACGAATTGAATGTAAATGCGGATGAGCTGATGGAGAGATTTAAGAGAGGCGATGCCTCCCGCCACAGTGAAGGCTCGGGCCTGGGGCTTTCAATAGCCAAAAGCCTCACAGAACTCCAAAACGGGAGCTTTACCCTCAATATCGACGGTGACCTTTTTAAGGCAACAATAGAACTCCCGGCAGTCAGCCAGCTAATTAATTAAATAATTTTTTGATTATATCATTAGTATAATATTTGTATAGGCGTGCTTTTATTGAATTGCCAATATGCGGAATAATTCAATACAGCACGCTTTTATTTTCATGTCTAATTTTTTATATTAGGGGTACCGCCAACATTCGTTGATGCTAAGAAGATAATATTTTTGAGGGCTAAATTAAATATAACAAATTTTAAAAATTTCTTCTTCTTTCGGTAATCTATCATTAAGAGAGATTACTATCATATTATTGTTTTTAATCTCCCATGACTCAGAAGGTTTATCGTAGACAACTTGTAAATAAATTCGAGCATCTTTCAATTTTAACCCTTCAGATTCAGCCATATTAATTAATTTATCATAATAATTTATTACAATATCTTTCGAAAAGAAACGAGTTACAGTATTACCATTTCCCCAGTACCACGCCTCAAATGACTTTTTTATGTTTTGATACTGTTCAATTGAGCAAGTAGATGAATTAAACAAGTCACTAAATGGGAACTTTTTATTAACCCAATACTCCAGGTCTATAACAATTAAATCACTAGAAGAAAAAGCGAAATCGTTAATTATTAAATTCCAAATTTCCTTAGATTTAATATCAAAATCGCTCATATTAAGCAAGACATCTTTATTTATTGGAATCCATGGATGAATATTAGATATTTCATATTCACTATTATAATTTAAATAAAGGTTTCTTATGTAAATAATAAAGTTTAAATTAATTGAAAATGCATCAGCCAAAGTAAAATTACTCATATTTATTCTCCATATTCTACTATTTTCCTCACATTATCTTCCCCTCTAAGATAATTATTTAGTACCCTTAAAATATTATCTAAGTTACATTCTTCTTTATAACCTTTACCATATATTTTACCATCATTACAAATATATGCCAAGCTAAATCCATTTTCTTTTTTATATAACTCATATCTCTCTTCATCAAGTCTTGGAATATATTTTTCATCAGTTATAAGTAGTTTTTTAAAATACGTATAAGTAGGATTGCCATATCCAATTACGACTATAGGAAAATTTATTTTTTTCTTAAGCCATTTATTAAGATTATCTATATTATCACTATCTTGTAATATATTTCTATCTAATAAAATACCAATCTTGTAATCAAATGATTCTACTTGTACCTTTAATTCTTCAAATGAATATACTGTAAGAACACTATTTTTTTTTATATCATCAATACTTATTATTGACGAGTCTTTTGAGGTAAAATATTTCTTTATAAAAGACATTTTGCTGCGTTTGGAAAAACATGAGGGAAAGCTTTACGTTGATGTTGTCAGTGAAATATTAAACAACCGGCCGTAAAGCGTTATGCCAGACAGTCAATCAACTTTGCCGGTAAAATATTATTACTGATTGTACCGTACTAAATTTTTTCAAGCTTTTCTACCGTTCTTTCATTTCTTACATCTCCGGTGTTCAATGTTGCCTTCGGTTCAATCAGCATCACATGAACTTCCTCCTCTGCAACAGGCATATGTTCGATTCCCCTGGGAATTATAAGGAATTCGCCTTCGTTTAAAATAACTTCCCTGTCCCTGAATCTTATTTTCAATATTCCTTTTAAGACATAAAACATTTCATCTTCATTTTCATGACTATGCCACAGAAATTCACCCTTCAGTTTTGCCGCTTTTACATTTGATTCATTGACTTCACCCAATATTTTAGGGCTCCAGTACCCGTTAAAAAGCTTTAACTTCTCATATATGTTGACTTTCTCCATTACACTTGTCTCCTTCGCAGTAAATTAATAAGGCCGGCATGGCCGGCCCTTATTTTATGAACTGATTTTGGCATCCTGCACCAGAACCTCCTGCTCGGCCGCTTCAGCCACCGGCGTCTCAACCTTCTCAGGCGGGTTTTTCAGGTTCTTGAAGGCTACCGACATCATCAGCTTGATTCTGTTAAGCTGGTTAACCTCGCTGGCCCCGGGATCATAGTCCACTGCAACTATATTGGATTCGGGATATCTTCTCCTCAATTCCTTTATCATACCCTTGCCCGTAACATGGTTGGGCAGACACGCAAACGGCTGCATGCAAACTATATTTCCGGCACCGCTCTTTATGAGTTCGATCATTTCTGCCGTCAGGAACCAGCCTTCGCCTGTCTGGTTTCCGATGGAAAGTATTTCGGAGGCACTTTCGGCAAGTTCATATATGGAATGCGGCGGATCAAACCTCCTGCTCCTGCGCAAATACTTTTTCATATGCCTTCTATAATACTCTATAGCTACAATGGCAAGATTGTTTACAACCAGTTTTTTAAATGTACCGGACAGGTGCTTATACTTGAAGTTGGCATCATATGCGCAGTACAGGAAAAAGTCAATGAGGTCGGGCATAACTGCTTCCGCCCCTTCCTTCTCAACCACATCCACCACATTGTTATTGGCATCCGGATGGAACTTGACGAGTATTTCTCCTACAAGCCCTACCTTTGGCTTCTTTATATCCTTTAGCTCAAGCGTATCAAAATCCCTGACGATACCCTTGATATTCCGTTTAAAACTTCCCTTCCTGCCTTCATATATGGAGTCGGTACATATTTTGGCCCACTTTCTGTAAAGTTCATTTGCCGAACCGGGTACAGCTTCATAAGGCCTTACCCTGTAGAGTACTCTCATCAGCAGATCACCGTATACGAGGCCCTTGAAGGCACTGTCCAGCAGGTCAAGGGATATCTTAAAGCCCGGCTGGTTATCCAGACCAAGTGCGTTTAGAGATATGACCGGAACCTGGCTCATTCCCGCCTCATGCAGTGCTTTTCTCAGGAAGCCGATATAGTTTGTGGCACGGCAGCCTCCGCCTGTTTGAGTGATCAACACCGACGTATTGTCCAGATCGTACCTGCCCGACTTTAATGCATGTATGATCTGACCTACAACAATAATCGACGGATAGCAGGCATCATTGTTGACATACCTTAAGCCGTCCTCCACTGCAGCACTGTCAACACCTGGCAGCACTTCAACCTTGTAGCCGCACCTTCTGAAGGCCGCTTCAACGAAATCAAAATGAATAGGCGACATCTGAGGGGCCAGAATGGTATGCTTAACCTTCATTTCCTCAGTAAATACGGCCTTTTTATGGGACTCATGTTTTTTATGAGGAGCCAGGGCTTTTTTGTCCCTGTCTTCAATAGCTGCTACCAGGGACCTAATTCTGATCCTGGCGGCGCCCAGGTTATTGCCCTCGTCTATTTTTAATACGGTATAAATGTTTTCGTTGGCATTCAGGATTTCCTGCACCTGATCTGTTGTTACGGCATCGAGACCGCAGCCGAAGGAATTCAGCTGGATCATTTCAAGCTCGGGATATTCGTTGACAACAGTTGCAGCCGCATAAAGCCTTGAATGGAATTTCCACTGGTCAACCACTCTCAGAGGACGTTCAATCTTTCCCAGATGTGCAATTGAATCCTCAGTAAACACTGCAAACCCGTGAGAGGTTATTATCTGCGGGATGCCGTGATTTATCTCAGGGTCTATATGGTATGGCCTTCCGGCCAGTACGATGCCCCTTTTGTTGTTCTCTCTGAGATATTTCAGGGTTTCTTCACCCTTCTGCCTGATATCCCTCTTTACCTTTTCGTCTTCGGCATATGCCATTTCCACGGCATTCTCTATTTCGGCCCTTGTTATATTGAATTCTTTGCCAAGAACCTCAAAAAGTCTTGATTTCATTCTTTCCTTGTTGTCATAGGGAAGGAATGGATTCATAAACTTTATACCCTTTGTCTTCAGAATATCCATATTATTCTTTATAACTTCAGGATATGATGTTACAATAGGACAGTTGTAATGGTTATCGGCTCCCTCGTCCTCAACCATTTCATATGGAAGGCAGGGATAGAAAATGAAGTTCACATTTTTATTTACAAGGCTTGTTATATGCCCGTGAACAAGTTTGGCCGGATAACACACCGATTCCGACGGCATGGTTTCTATACCCAGCTCATATATTTTCTTTGATGAACGGGGTGACAGCTCCACCCTGAATTTCAGCTGATCAAAGAAGGTGAACCAGAAGGGATAGTTCTCATACATATTGAGTACACGAGGAATTCCTACCGTGCCTCTGGTATACTCTATACCTGCTGCCTGCCTGTAGCCCACTATTCTTTTATATTTATAATCATAAATATCCGGCACATCCTGTGCCGAGGTTTCAATACCTGCGCCTCTTTCACACCTGTTGCCCGAAACAAATCTGCTGCCGTCGCTGAATTGGTTTATTGTCAGCAGACAGTTGTTGTTGCAGAGCTTGCATCTCTGCAGCTCGGTATTATAATCAAATTCACCGATATTGTCTTTTGTAATAAGAGTGGACTGTGCACCGCTGTAACGTTCCTTTGCGATCAAGGCGGCGCCGAAAGCACCCATAAGCCCTGCTATGTTTGGTCTTACGGCCTCTCTTTCGGAAATCAGCTCAAAGCTTCTCAGAACAGCATCATTCAGGAAGGTCCCTCCCTGGACGATTATTTTTTCTCCCATCTCTCTGGGATCCCGGATTTTTATGACCTTAAGCAGTGCATTCTTTATGACCGAATAGGACAGTCCGGCAGAAATATCTCCCACCTGAGCGCCTTCCTTTTGTGCCTGCTTGACTCTGGAATTCATGAAAACAGTACATCTGGAACCCAGATCAACAGGCTTTTCGGCCAGCAGCGCCTGTGCGGCAAAGTCCTCTACGGTAAAGTTCAGTGATTTTGCAAAGGTTTCTATAAAGGAACCGCAGCCCGAGGAACACGCCTCGTTGAGCATAATACTGTCAATAATCCCGTCTTTGACCTTCAGACACTTCATGTCCTGTCCGCCGATATCCAGTATAAAATCCACACCCGGCAGGAAGAAGTCGGCTGCCTTGTAGTGCGCTATTGTTTCAATTTCACCTATATCCACCTTAAGTGCAGCTTTAATCAAGCCTTCACCGTAACCGGTGACGGTAGAATTTACTATTCTGGCCTCTGAAGGTATCTGAGCATATATATCATTCAATATTCTTATTGCGGAATTTAACGGACTGCCCTCATTACTTCCATAATGAGTATAAAGGAGCTCTCCGTTGGTATCTATCAAAACCGCCTTGGTAGTTGTAGAGCCGGCATCGATTCCAAGGAAACAATCTCCCTTGTAGTCTTTCAGCGGCTTAACACTGGCAGAATGCTCCCCGTGCCTTGCCCTGAATTGATCCAGCTCCTGCTGACTGCTGAAAAGAGGTTTCAGCCTTTCCACCTCATGAACCACAATGGTATTCAAATCAGGCAGTTTTTCCTTTAAATCCTTAAAGGATATGACTTTGCATTCCTTAGAGGACAGGGCGGCACCTATGGCCACAAACAATTGTGAATTTTCGGGGAAGATGACCTGTTCGGGCTTTAAGTTGAGGGTTATTGCAAATCTCTTTCTCAATTCCGACAGGAAATAAAGCGGTCCGCCCAAAAAGGCTATATTGCCTTTGATGGGTTTGCCACAAGCCAGGCCGCTGATAGTCTGGTTAACCACAGACTGAAATACCGAGGCGGCAATGTCTTCCCTTGCAGCTCCTTCGTTCAAAAGCGGCTGTATATCGGTTTTTGCAAAAACACCGCAGCGGGCGGCTATGGGATAAATGATTCTGCTGTTTTTGGCATACTCATTCAGACCTGTCGCGTCTGTCTGCAGCAAGGAGGCCATCTGGTCTATAAAGGAACCGGTACCGCCGGCACAGGTACCATTCATACGCTGTTCCAGGCCGCCCTTGAAATAGGTTATCTTAGCATCTTCCCCTCCGAGTTCAATTGCAACATCTGTATTGGGAATAAGAGTTTGTACAGACTCGGAGCCTGCAATAACTTCCTGGATAAAGTCAAGATCCAGCCACTGAGAGACCAGCAATCCACCGGAGCCAGTTATCATAACAGTGCACTCTTCCTGATAAAATTTCTCACAGGTCTCGTCCATTAATTCGAATATTGTTTTTCTGATATCCGAATAATGTCTTTGATATTTTGAAAAAACAAGCTTGTTATTTTTATCAAGAACAGCCATTTTTACAGTGGTAGATCCAACGTCCAACCCCACATGATAATTCTTTTTCATATATTGACTAATCTCCAAAACTAATTTTTAAACTATGTAAAACATGGCTAACTGCTCATGATGTTTTTCACATAGTCCTCTCAATAAAATTTGTCCCCCACAGTTTCCCGAATAAAATTACAGATTGCTACGTTTATTATACCAAAGTCATTTAAATCCGCCTAATGGCAATGTTTACAATCACACCTCAATAATTCTGCTAATACGAATTCTGGCAACCTCTGAAGTAAGAATTATATCTCATCTATAATATTTATATGCAATTCCTGTATTTGTTTTTCATCAACTATGTCAGGTGCATTATCCATAGGGCTGGAAGCATTCTGCACCTTGGGAAATGCTATTACGTCTCTGATACTGCCGGTCTTTGCCATGAGCATTATCATTCTGTCAAGACCGAAGGCCATACCGCCGTGAGGAGGAGTTCCGTATTTGAAGGCATCCAGCAGGAAACCGAACTTTGTGTTTGCATCCTCCTCGGTGAAGCCCAGCAGCCTGAACATTTTGGCCTGAAGCTCCTGTATATGGATTCTGATGCTTCCCCCACCCAGTTCAACACCGTTCAATACTATGTCATAGGCTTTGGCCCGGGCTTTCCCGGGATCGGTATCAAGGAATTCAATATCCTCGTCCATAGGACAGGTGAACGGGTGATGCTTTGCCGCATATCGCCCTTCTTCTTCATCATATTCAAATAAGGGGAATTCTGTCACCCATAAGAACTTAAATTCGTCAGGATTCAAAATATTTAGCTTTCTTGCGACTTCCAGTCTCAACTGGCCAAGAGCATCAAATACAACACTGTTTTTATCAGCCACAAAGCAAATCAAGTCACCGGCTTCTGCCTCTACTCTTCCCAGCAGGGCTTTCATCTCTTCCTCAGTCATAAATTTTGCAAAGGAGGATTTTATTTCATTGTTATTATCTATTGATATCCAGGCCATACCCTTTGCCTTATAGGTTTTAACCACCTCAACCAGGGCATCTATCTCTTTTCTGCTGAATTTGGCGCAGCCCTTTGCGTTTATTGCTCTTACGCTTCCTCCGCCGGCAACTGCATCGGTAAACACCTTAAAACCGCAGTCTGCCACCAGCTCGGATACATTGACAAGTTCCATACCAAAGCGGATATCCGGCTTATCGGACCCAAACCTCTCCATAGCTTCAGCATACGGCATTCTGAGGAATGGAGTCTCAAGCTCGACACCCAGGGCTTCCTTAAATACTCTCTTGACGAAACCTTCATTAATAGTCAGCACGTCATCCACATTGACAAAGGACATCTCCAAATCTATCTGGGTGAATTCAGGCTGTCTGTCGGCTCTTAAGTCCTCATCCCTGAAGCATTTTGCTATCTGGAAGTACCTGTCGAAGCCCGACACCATCAGCAGCTGCTTGTAAAGCTGCGGTGACTGTGGAAGTGCATAAAATTTGCCCGGGTGTACCCTGCTGGGTACAAGATAATCTCTGGCACCTTCGGGAGTACTCTTAACCAGTATCGGCGTTTCAATTTCCAAAAAGCCGTTGTCATCATAATAATCACGTGCCACCTTGGCAACCCTGTGCCTGAGTATGAGATTCCTCTGCATGTCAGGTCTTCTTAAATCAAGATATCTGTATTTCAGCCTTGTAATTTCATTGACATCTGAATTTTCTTCAATATATATGGGCGGTGTTTCGGAAGAACTGAGTATTCTGAGTTCTTTTACAATTATTTCTATTTCGCCTGTTGCCATCTTCCTGTTGACAGCCTCGGGGGCTCTGGCAGAAACAGTACCAACTACGGCAAGAACAAACTCACTTCTTATTGTCTTTGCCCTGTCAAGCATTTCTCCGTCCTTATCAGTAAAAACAATCTGCAATATTCCCGATCTGTCTCTCAAATCCACAAAAACCAAACTTCCCAGATTTCTCTGCTTCTGCACCCATCCCATGACAGTAACGGTTTCTCCTATATTTGCCGAAGTCAGCTCTGCACATTTATGACTCCTCTTGAGTCCGTAAATTGATTCTCCCATATAATGATTCCTCCATTTTCGTGTTATAAACACTGATTATTAAATATTATCCATGTATCAGGCCTTTAATTGTTCTATAATCCTTTGGATATCCAGCTCGGCCTGGTCACCTGTAGCCATGTTTTTCAGTTTATATATGCCGGTATTTACTTCGTCTTCTCCAACCACCACTGCATACGGAATTCCCAGCTTATCGGCATATGAAAATTTCTTTCCGATTTTGCCTTCATTAAAGTAAATCTCTGCTGCAATCCCTGCCTCCCTGACCTTTGTGGCAAGCTCCAGGGCCTGGGGCATTGTTTCCTTCATGGGGATTATCAGAATCTGAGAAGGTGTTGCCTTTCTGCTTTCCCCGAGAACACCCGCTTCCCTGAGCTGGTAGTACAGTCTTGACAGGCCTATGGATATTCCAACACCCGGCAATTTCTTGGTGGTATAATTTTGAGCGAGGTTATCGTACCTGCCTCCCGAGCATACACTTCCTATTGAAGGGTACTGGTTCAAAATTGTTTCATATATGGTTCCGGTGTAGTAATCCAGACCTCTTGCTATTGTAAGGTCAACAGCATAGTTACCCGAAGGAACCTTAAAAGCATCAATGTAATTAATGACCAGTTCCAGTTCGTCTATACCTTCTGAAAACATATCATTACTGACTTCAAGCCTGCGGAGGTTTTCGATTATCTCCCGGCAGTTTCCCTTTATACCCACAAATTTCACAACACTGCCGGCATCTCCGTCAGAAAGGCCAATAGATTTAAGTTCATCCAGCACGGCAGCCTGACCTATCTTTTCCATTTTATCTATTATTCTTAAAACTTCAGCTTTATCGGTTATGTCAAGGCTTTCAAAAAAACCGTTAAGAATTTTTCTGTTATTCAGCCGTATTGTAAAATCTTCAAAGCCCAAAGCCTTAAAGGTGGAATAAATCACGCTCAATATTTCGGCATCATTTACAACGCTTAAGCTTTCAAAACCTATTATATCTATATCGCACTGGTAAAATTCCCTGAATCTGCCCTTCTGCGGCTTTTCACCCCTGAATACCTTGCCTATATGGTATCTTTTAAATGGGAAGGTCAATTCACCGAAATGCTGTGACACATACCTCGCCAAAGGTACTGTAAGGTCAAACCTTAAAGCCAGGTCGTTATCTCCCTTGTTAAACCTGTAAACCTGTTTTGCGGTTTCACCGCCGCTTTTGGCCAGTAAAACCTCGGATTTCTCAATCATCGGAGTATCAAGAGGAATAAATCCGTATGTTTCATATGTCCTTTTAATAGTTTCCAACATCTGATTGAACACCATCTGGTCTGCGGGCAATAACTCCATGAAGCCCGGAAGGATTGAAGGTGTTACCACTTGCTGCTTCGCCATTTGCACAACTCCCATCATAAAATATATAATTTTAATTATTCACATAAACCATGCCAATTAGTAATTGTCAAAAAAGTTTTTCTGCCCTGGACAATAAAAAAGCCCCTTATCCCGACAAGGGACGAGAGGAAACTTCCCGTGATGCCACCCTAATAATTTCCACAAAACAAGAACTGCAAGCAGAAACTTACTTGAAATCTTTAACGCAGAAAACGGGTAAGCTTTTAACCTACCAGCCCAGGAAACCGAATTCCAAAGAGGGTGTCTTTCATCAACTTTTCTATGGGCTGCTCACAGTCTAAGTCAATTAAGTCTTGAACCTTGATTGACTTTGGACAGCCGTTTCCTGAATAGAAGCATTGATTACTCTTCCCTTTTAAGGCTTTGCTATATATAGTCTACTATATATTTTAAAATTCACTTCCCATATTGTCAATATCATTATTGGATAATTCTCCTAATAACCCTCCTGTGGCCGCTTCCTTCCTCTCAAGCATTTCATCTGTTCTCCCCAGATATTCTTCAACACTTTTGACATTAAAGGCTCTTTCTATTCTATTATCAGGAAAAACAAACTTTGAAACAGCACCTGCGCCGCAGGCGAATATGGACTGTCTTTCCTCCATTATCTGAATATTGTACAGGCTCTCCCTGCCTTTTTTGCTGTAGCCCACATTTTCAAGATTCCCCAGAATGTTTTTCTGCCTGTACAGGTAATAAGGTTCCAGGCCCATAAGTGAAGCGTATTCCCGTGCAGACTCCACCATTTCGGCAACCTGCCGGTATTCCCGGTGCAAACTGTAGCTGTCAAGCTCCTGGGTGAGTCTTGAAGCTCTTTTTATTGCCATGGTGTGAACGGTTATGCTTTCGGGATTGAACTGTGCAATTCTTTCCATGGTTGCTTTGAACATGACCGGATCTTCCCCCGGCAGCCCGCATATGACATCCATGTTAATATTGTCGAAGCCCAGCTCCCGTGCGGTGCCAAACGCCTTTTCCACCTCTGCCGGGGTATGGTTTCTGCCTATCCTTTCAAGTGTAGCGGCATTCATACTCTGCGGATTGATGCTTATCCTTGAAACTCTGCTGCGCCTGACCACCGACAGTTTTTCAAAATCAATGGTGTCGGGGCGGCCGGCCTCAAGAGTATATTCTTTCAGGCAGCTCAAATCCAGCAAGTCTTCAATGCCTCTGAGCAGCCTGTCCAGCTGAAGCGAGCTCACAGAGGTGGGAGTTCCTCCCCCGATATAGACGCTTTCTATCTTCAGACCCTTGCTTTTGATAAGCCCGGATGCATGTGCTATTTCCTTCAGCAGCGCATCTAGGTATTTATCCACCGATTTTTTATACTGCCCTATGGTACTTGAGCTGAAAGAACAGTACAGGCAGCGCGTCGGGCAGAAGGGTATGCCTATATACAGCGAAACACTTCCGGGGACGGAATTTTTAAACAGCTCCCGCTGGTTGACGGCAACGTCAAATAAAAGCCGGGCCTTGTTATCAGTTACATAGTAATCCTCCGTCAGTGTTTTTAAAATCCGTTCTTTACCGGCGCCCCCGTCCAGCAGCTCATTTACCAGCTTGGTAGGTCTGATCCCGGTCATTACGCCCCAGGGAATAATTTTGCCGGTATACTTTTGCAGCAGTAAAAACAGTTCTCTTTTAAATTTTTTCTTTAAACTTTTTATATACGGCTTATTTATATCCTGTCCTTTGGAATCCGGACCGTCCTCAGATACGGGGATATCGGCCTGTTCATCGAAATTTTCAGCCTGAAGCCTGATATTGATTTTCAGGCCCTGACCGTCCTCCCGGGAAAAGCAGCACAATAGAAATGCCCCGGAATCGGTATCCCGGGGGCCGTCAATTTTTACAAGTTCATCTTTTAAAAAAAATAGTTTTATGATATCCTCAAACTCATAGTCAAAGCTGTCACAGGTATTTCTGTAAAAAATCATCAGTATCTCCATTTACATCTTTTTGGTACAAGACTGTTGTTACCATTCGATTGCATGTTTGATCGGGTTGGTCATTTTCTCGTCCTCTATTGTCGTCGGCCTTCCGTGTCCGGGATAAACCCTTGTCTCACCGGGAAGATTGAAAAGTAGATCAACTATGGAAGCGTATATATCTTCAAAGCTACCGTTAGGCAGGTCGACTCTGCCATAGCCCGAATTAAACAGCGTATCGCCTGAGAACAGCTCATTATTTACTTGTATACAAATTGATCCGGGCGTGTGTCCAGGTGTATGAATTACTTTTAATTCAAGCTCACCAAGCCTTAAAATGCTTCCGTCCCTTAAAACCTCACATTGTGTATTAAAAGTCTGTGCCTTAAATGCATATGCCGATACATTATATCCGGCATCTGTCAGAGAGGGTTCGTCATTTATGTGAATATAAGCCCTGGCGCCTGTCTTTTCAGCAATGCTGTCCAGTTCAGCAATGTGATCAATATGACCGTGGGTTAGAATTATTTTTTCAATGTCAACCTTCATATCGGCAGCAGCTTTAATAACCTTTTCGCTTTTTACACCTGCATCTATCAGCACCGCTTTATTTCCTTCACATATCAAATATGCGCAGGAATCAAACATTCCACCTGTAATAGTTTTTATTCTCATAATCCATCCCCTTCTAGAACTCTCTTTTACTGTCCAACAAAAGTGTGACCGGTCCGTCGTTGCTTATATCCACAAGCATTTCGGCCTGAAATATTCCTGTCTGAACCTTCACACCAAAACCTCTGCATTTTTCTACAAAGCCTTCATATAACGCTTTAGCCGCTTCAGGCCTTGCGGCCCTGTCATATCCGGGCCTCCTGCCTTTTCTGCAGTCCCCGTATAAAGTGAACTGGGAAACAACCAGGAGCTCTCCCCCAACCTCAAGCAGTGACAGGTTCATTTTACCGTTATTATCTTCAAATATTCTTAAATTGATTATTTTATCAGCCAGGTAATCAATATCCCTGTCGGAATCCTCCTGACCCACTCCCAGCAGCACCGTCAGTCCTTTACCGATCTCTCCCGCAATGCTGCCGTCAACTGTCACGCTGGACTTTTTAACTCTCTGAACAACCGCCCTCATCTATTGCTCCAATCTGCCTTTTACCATATAATTCAGGAAACCCAATTGCAAACTAATGCAAGTTATTGTTTATTCCTTGTTACATCAAATACACTGTCTATTTTTCTGAGTCTCTTTATTATCTTTTCCAATTGTTCTGTATTTGTTATTTCAAGTGTGAGATTTATTACAGTTACCTGCTCTCTGGTGGTTCTGGCATTAACAGCCTTGATGGGCACTTTCAGCTCTGCAATGCTGTTTGTAACGTCCAGCAGCAGGGAAGTCCTGTCATTAGCCATCAGGGTTATGTCGGCCTTATATGCCACGTCATTGGTGGTATACCATTTGACATCTATAAGTCTGCCCTCTTCTTCAAGCCCCGCCGAAACATTTATACAGTCACTGCGGTGCACCGAAACTCCCCTTCCCCGGGTAATATAGCCAATGATTTCATCGCCCGGTACGGGATTGCAGCACCGTGACAGCCTGACCAGACAGTTGTCGATACCCTTGACAACCACACCGCTTTCGGGGATGTTCTTTTTCTTTCTTTCATTTCTGGTTTGAGCAATAGATTCAAGTATCTGCTCTATTTCTTCAGGCTTGAGGGTTTTCTTCAATTCTTCCTTAAGCTTGGTAATGACCTTATTGGTGGTTATGGCACCGTAACCGATTCCCGCATATAAATCATCAAGTGTGGCAAAGTTATATTTCCTCAGTACCAGTTCAACCCACTCGGTTCTGAATAATTGACTGTAGGTGAGCCCTTGCTTTTTAAGCTCCCTTTCAACCAGTTCCTTGCCTCTGACAATGTTTTCTTCTCTTTTTTCCTTCTTAAACCATTGATTTATCTTATTTTTTGCCTGACTGCTCTTAACTATTTTGAGCCAGTCCCTGCTGGGGCCATGTATGGTTGAAGAGGTAAGAATATCTATTATGTCGCCATTCTTCAATTTATAGTCGATAGGCACCATTTTCCCGTTAACCTTGGCTCCTATCATCTTGTTTCCGATGGCACTGTGAATGGAATATGCAAAATCCACCGGGGTCGACTCGAACGGAAGACTGACCACATCTCCCTTGGGAGTGAATACAAAAACTTCGTCTGTAAAAAGGTCTACCTTCAGGGTCTCCATAAATTCACTTTCATCCCTGGTATCCTTCTGCCATTCCAGAAGCTGCCTGAGCCATGCAAATTTATTGTCGGATTCCTTTGTACCTATGGCGCCTTCCTTGTACTTCCAATGGGCGGCAATACCCACCTCGGCTACCCTGTGCATGTCCCAGGTCCTTATCTGGACCTCGAAGGGTTGTCCTTCAGGACCGATCAATGTGGTATGAAGCGATTGGTACATGTTTGGTTTGGGTATTGCAATATAGTCCTTGAACCTGCCGGGCATGGGCTTATAGAGTTCATGAACCAGTCCCAGCACCGCGTAACAGTCCTTTACCGAATTTACAATCACTCTGAAGGCGAACAAATCATATATCTGATCCAGTGTTTTATTCTGCTTTACCATTTTCCTGTAAATACTGTAGAAATGCTTTGGTCTGCCGTCTATCTGGGAGTTTTCTATTCCAAGCTCACTGGTTTTCTCTCTGAGGGTCTTGATGATATCTTCTATATATGCTTCTCTTTGCTTGCGCTTGAAAGCTATTTTCTCAACAAGATCATAGTAGCCCTTGGGGTCCAGATATCTGAGACAGATATCTTCCAGCTCCCATTTGATCTTTGAAATACCAAGACGGTGAGCCAGCGGAGCATATATCTCCAGAGTTTCCCTGGCCTTTTCAATCTGCTTGCCCTCGTTCATGTATTTCAAGGTTCTCATGTTGTGCAGCCTGTCTGCCAGCTTTATCATAATAACGCGGATGTCCTTTGCCATTGCAACAAACATTTTGCGCAGATTTTCCATCTGCTGCTCTTCCTTGGAGGTAAAGGGCAGCTTGCCCAGCTTTGTCAGTTTTGTGACCCCGTCAACAAGATCAGCCACTTCAACCCCGAACTGGGTTTTTATTTCCTCATAGGTACAGGTGGTGTCCTCAATGGTATCATGAAGAAGGGCAGCGACAAGTGCAGTGCAGTCCAGCTCCATCTCGGCAAGGATTATTGCAACCTCTACGGGATGAATTATATAGGGCTCCCCTGAATTTCTCTGCTGACCCTCATGCGCTGTCTTTGACACATGATATGCCTTTTTAAGCAGTTCAATGTTACTGTTGGGATCATATTTTTGTACTTTTTCAACCAGCACTGAAAAGCTATCTGTCAAAGCATCCTCCACCTAGTCATCAATGACTTGATAAATTTTAATTATACGTTATTGTTACTGTTATACCGGTACTCTTTATTAAGGTCCCAAGCCATGTTATGGCTTTGAGCCGCAAACACTTTGAATATTTTACTCGGCCATAAATTAAAAGGATACTATTGAATTGACCTTATAGCCCTCTAATTTCTTTCTGCCTTCCAAAAAACCGAGTTCAATAAAATAAATTATTCCGGCTACCTCTCCGCCAAGCTGTTCGATGAGTTTTATGTTAGCTTCAGTGGTACCGCCGGTTGCAAGCAGGTCATCGACTATGAGGACCTTTTGCCCGGGCTTGACTGCATCTGCATGCATTTCCAGAACATCTTTTCCATATTCCAGATCATACTCAACCCTGATGGTTTTATACGGAAGCTTGCCCTTTTTTCTAACCGGAACAAAACCTTTCCCCATCTGGTATGCCAAAGGTGCACCGAATATGAAACCCCTGGATTCCGAACCCACGATTATATCAAAATCCCCTATCTGCTCCGCATATCCCTTAAAGGTATCCATGCACACTTTAAAGGCTTCCGCATCCTGAAGTACAGTTGTGATATCGATAAAATCAATCCCCTCTTTGGGAAAATCCATTACATGCCTCAGCTTAGCTCTTAAGTCCATTTAAATATACCTCTTTTCATGGTACTGAATTTATGTATAGATATTATTATAAATAAATAATTACTCACTTACAACATACTTTTTTAAGGCCGGATACCCAACCCTGCCGGAATCATTTGTTTCAGCGGTAATACTGCATAACCAGCTGTACATTCCTGTAACCATTATACTCATTTATATCTATATTAAATATGATATCCAGCTTTACAAGGCTGGTTTGACCTGTGTAAAGGCTTGTCAGTTCCCGTGCTCCATATTTTTCAGAAATGTAATTGTCAAAGTCGCATATATTCCCAAAGTAAATTGCATCAATATACTTACCCGGAGACGACAAAAGTCTGAGCTTGAGTATTTTCCTCCCGGAGCCCAGCACTGCAGCTCTGGTTACAGTGATCCCCTTCTCGGCGAATAGAGGCTTTGAATTGCCTTTCCCGTAAGGCTCCAGCAGCGATAGTTCCTCTGCAACCCTGAGATTTATATGTGACAGAAGGATTCTTGCATCTATGTACACCTTTGGAATAAGATCCTCCTCTGTGAGGGTTGCAGTTTCATTAAGCTGCTTTCTCAGCAGTTCCAGCTTCTCCCGGTCAAGACTGAGACCCGCGGCCATGGGATGCCCTCCGAAACGGTTCAGAAGTTCCTTGCACTTCAACAGTCCTTCAAACATATTATATTCTTCAATGGATCTTCCGGAACCCTTTACCCCGCTCTCGGCATCAGTTATTATAAATGTAGGAACATTATATTTTTCCCGGATTTTTCCGGCAATTATTCCTGCTATGCTCTCATGTATGTCAGGTTTGTATACCACCAGGATTTTATCCTGCTTCAGACTGCTGCCTTCAATAGTCGCTACCGTTTCTTCCACACCTGCCAGAGTCATGTCCTTTCTTTCGGTATTGAGATTGTGAAGTTCAAGGGCAAGGAGCTCAGCCTCCCTATCATTGTCGCTCAAGAGCATTTTCAACCCTTTTTCGGCCCAGTCCAGCCTTCCGGAGGCATTGATGCACGGCCCTATAATAAACCCAAGGTGATAAACTCCTATTTCCTTTCCAAAAATCCCGGTCTGTTTCATAAGTGCTTTCAACCCGATATTTTTAGTCTGACCTATGACAGAAAGACCTTTCTTCACCAGAATCCTGTTTTCACCCACCAGATCCACCACGTCGCAAACCGTAGCTATTGCAACAAATTCGTAAAAGTCATCGCATTCATTACCCGGAACGTCCATTTCGCTGTAAAGCACCTGGACAAATTTAAATGCTACTCCGGCTCCGCAGAGAAGTTTGAACGGATAACCGCAGTCGGCACGCTTTATATCAATTACCGCATCTGCTTCGGGCAATATATGCAGCCTTTCATTATTTTCCGTTTCAACAAAGGGAACCTCGTGGTGGTCGGTAACAACCACCGTAAGACCTGCTGCTTTGGCATATTTGATCTGTTCGGTTGCCGCAATGCCGTTATCACAGGTTATAATGGTATCAACATCATCCTCTTTCGCTTTATCGATAATACTGTTGTTTATGCCATATCCGTCAAATATTCTGTGAGGTATGGCATAATCAACTTCTGCTCCGCATCTGGTCAAAGCCCTGTACAGAATAAAAGTGCTGACCACCCCGTCCACATCGTAATCTCCGATTATTCTTATCTTGCAGCCTTTTTTTATTTTATCGGTTATTATATTAACGCCCTTTTCAAGGTCCTTCATACCTCTTGCATCGTACAGATCGGCAATATCGGAGCTTATAAATCTCCTGGCGGTATCATAATCAGAAATCCCCCTGTTTACCATAATCCTGCACAATAAAGGACTCACACCTAAAGCCTCTGACATTTTTTCAAAGTCATTCTTAGGATTTTTTAAAATCCACTTTTCCAATTTACGCCCCCCATAAATTAACAGGTTGACTTGGAAGACGAGCATTAGCCATGTCTTTCAGGTCAACCTCATTTTTGTCCCATTGAAGCTATCAACAACTCAATTGCAATCCTATCGGACATTTTTCCCGTTTTTATGGACTCATCCAGTTCCAGACTGTAGTACATGGCTTTTTCCAGAACACTGATGTCCAGATTGCGGCTGACATTCATAACTTTTGATGCCACAAAAGGGGTCAGACCCAGTTGTTTTGCGGCAGCGTCCTCCCTTACCCCCTGTTTTCTCAACTGCTTTATCCTGTACACCATCCTTATCTGCCGGATTATCATGAATAAAACTTTCTGCATGGGCTCTTTCAATGCCGCCATATCATTTAACAGTGACAATGCCCTGGAATTATTCCCTTCGGAAATAGCGTCAGTGAGATCAAATATCCTGCTTTTAATTGTCTTATTGCATACCATTTCCGCTTCTTTTAAAGATATTTCATTTTTATTTTCCACATAATTTACCAGCTTGTCTATTTCGTTGAGCAGCTCTGTCATGGAATATTCGCTGTTTTCAACAATATATGAAGCTGTCATCTGATCTATGCTTTTATTATAGCTGCCAAATACCTTAACCACCCATTTGACAAGATCGGCCGGCTTCTGGTAATCCATCTCGACTATAAGACCGCATTTTTTTATTGTATTGACAAGCTTTATTCTCTTGTCGATTTCACTTTCAATAAATATCAGACAGGTGTAATCCGGCATATTTTCAAGGTAACCGGCCAGCTTGTCCTTTCCGGATTTTTTGTCGGTTCCCGAATCGGCGGTTTCGCCTTTTTTCCCTTTAAAAAGACCGGTATTTTTTGCAACGACAAGTTTTTTTTCGCTGAACATGGGTAAGGTTTCGCAGTTGGATATGATTGCCTCAGCCTCTGTTTTCCCTTCAAAATAAATATAGTTGAATTCCTTGTTTTCCTCCTGGATTATAAGCCTGGAAATGGCATTTGCATAGTATTTTTTCAAATATTCTTCTGCACCCGTAAACAGGTAAATATTCTGCAGCCTGCTTTCTTTCAACTGTTTTTTCAGGATATCCAAACTCATAGCGTATCTCCTTTAGCTCTAATGCTCAAATATAACCAAACTTTACTTTTCAAAATCCTATTCTAATTAATAGCAGCTATTTATGAAGCATTGTACTTATTCTCAGGTCCTGTCCGTAGCTTGTAACGGTTACCGCCCCGCATTCATCGGTTCTGTAAAGCTTTGTGTTCCTCTCCAGAAGCCTGTCCACAACAGCCTGGGACGGGTGCCCGAAATGGTTGCGCTCTCCCACTGAAATTACGGCAACCCGGGGCTTTACCCTGTCCAAAAAGGCCTCACTGCTTGAAGTGATGGAACCGTGATGCCCCACCTTAAGCAAATCCGCCTCAAACTCGTTGTCTGACTCAACGAGTCTTTCCTCCACCGGCACTTCACTATCGCCGGTAAATAATACTTTTATGTTTTTGTAAATTAATTTTAACACCAATGAGCTGTTATTTAAAGACTGTTGTGACAGTGTATCCTTTGAAAACTCCAGGGGGTTCAGAACTTCAAATTTCGTTTCCCTGTCCAGGCGGATTGAATCACCTTTTTTACACTCTTCAATTTTTATGCCTCTCTTCATGCAAATGGCCTCCAGTTTTTCAAAACCGTTCCCGTCGGTATCGGGGAGGATCACCAACCCCACCTGCATTTCTTTCAAAACAGCCTCCAACCCTTCTGTATGATCCGAATGCCCGTGGCTTGCTATGACTATGTCTATGCTTTTTGTCCCCTGGTCCAGAATATATGGTACCATAACGGCTTCACCTATATCAAATGAAGATTTTGAGCCTGCCTCCCTTCCTCCTCCGTCAATCAATACTTTTTTACCGTGTGCCGTTTTTATGAAGGCACCATCCCCCTGCCCAACATCAATAAAGGTAATCTCCATTGGCCTGGGAAGCAAGGAGCCGGCCACGGCAATTAAAACTGCAAAACCTGCCGCCGCCAATTTTATCTGTCTGAAACCTGTTATGCTATTGAGGCTCTGTCTCCATTTAAAAAGATAGAGAATAATAATATAGTAAAGTAAAACCAGCCAAATGGGTGGGGTGGGAAGTTTTAATGAAGCATAGGGAACTTTTGAGGATATTTCGGTGACAAAGAGTACAAAGGACAGAAAAGAATTGTTTATATAGCCTATAAGTACCGCCAGCCGAATATTCAGCAAGCCTGCAAAAACCATGACAAATCCTATTATTGTTATGATCTGGACCATTGGAACAACTAGAAGATTTGAAATGACCGATATCAATGATAAATTGTTGAAATAGTATAATGTGACCGGCACCACTCCCAGCTGGGCTGCAAGAGTAGCCGCCAGAGTATCGGACACAATTTCAGGAATACGCCTGTATGTCACGGCTTTCTTTATTGCCGGATAAAACATCACAAGGGACAGCGTTGCCATAAAAGAAAGCTGAAACCCTATGTCGTATAGGGTATAAGGGTTAATAAACAAAAGTATCAGTGCAGCGGCTGAAATACTTGTATATATGTCTGTTTCACGCATAATTATTTTCCCCGACAGAATTATTATGCCCATAATCACCGCCCGGACCACCGAGGCTGAGAATCCTGCCACAAAAATAAAGAGTATCAGCACAAAAATGGTTATAAACCCGGATGTCTTATTTCCCAGACGCAATTTATCAAACAAAAACATCAGCGGCAGAATAATAAATGCAACATTCATTCCCGAAGCTACCATTATATGGGTCAAACCGGCCTTGCTAAAGGCCTGGAATGCATTCTCATCCAGGCCGTCCTTATATCCGATGATCATTCCGGCTAAAAGGCCTGCCTGGTTTTTGTCAAGACTGTGCTCAACGATTCCCAATACGGTATTTTTAATTTTAAAACCCAGCTTATTGATCCAGCCCCCCGGCTCATTGCCAACAACCCTTATATTCGCATAGTTGAGCAGATTAACTGTTCCGGATACCCCTTGCGAGGCCAGATACCTTTCATAATTGAAGCCTCCTGGATTTGTGGCCGGTTTGGGCTTATTGATGACTGCATTTAAAGAAAGCCGGGTCCTGTAAGCGATTTTGCCATAATCAGAGCCACTGCCGCCATACAGGTTAACCATCAATTTGGCGGAGACCGGCTTTCTGTCGGCCTTAAAAATAAACACAAGTTTATCTCCGTCCTTCTCAACCTCACTGTCAACATAGCCTTGAAACGTAATTTGTTTACCATAAATTTCTTTCAGCCCGCTGGTATACACTTTTTGAGAATTATTAAACAATATGCCTCCTGCAGTAAAGAACAGCAGGGATAAAAGTATTAGAACCGCTGTTTTTCCAAATCTGTTGAATACTATGATCAAAATTAAACAGCTGATTGCTGCTGAAAGCAAAAATGGGAAAAAGCCGAGTTTGTCCGAGAACAGAATTCCCGCAATAAAGGATATGCAAAAAAGACATAGCGGTCTCTTAAAAAACATGTGACCTCCACAAATTGAATTAACGTGTTGTGCTGATTAAATCAAGCTGTAAAGCAAAATAAAATTTTAATTAGCACAACAGGTTAAATTAAGAAATTATAAGATAGTAGAAAGGAACCTGGAAACCTATATGAAGATATTGACAACAGAATGTATTACCTTGAAAAGATTTACTGGAAAGGAATTGTTGATTTGGTTTATTGATATGATTTGTTGATTTAATTTGCCAGTTTGACCCGATAATAGAAAACTATACACAAAAACGCCCTGTTCAGGACGTTTTTGCGGTTTATGATAAAATTACATCACTCTTTTTGCACCAATATATTTTCCCCGGTATTCAGACAGGTCTTGAATAAGAACCTGTTTGTTTGAGGTTGAAGCATGTATAAACTTGCCTCCGCCTATATAAATACCTACATGGTCTATTACGCCGGATGCCTTTCTGGAAGATGCGTCAAAAAATAATAGATCTCCTGCTTTTAATGCACTCTTTGATACCTTGATACCGTCAGAATACATGCTTGCTGCGGAACTATTAAGTTTTATTCCGAAATTACCGTAAACGTATCCGACGAATCCTGAGCAATCAAAGCCGCTTGGGCTTTTTCCACCATAAACATACCGTACTCCAACAAATTTCTTGGCATATGCAATTACTTCACTTGCTGCAGAATCATCAGCTGCTTCGGTATCTTCTGCCTCAAGAGTTGCTGCCGTTGTAGAACGAGATGATTTTTGTTCGGTACTGGCAGCTGTAACAAATTTGGTGGCTACATAACCAATCTTTGCGTCTACCTTTACCTTGTGCCAACCCGAGAGAGTATCAAGAATTTCTACACTCGTCCCCTTACTTAGAGCATCAATTATTTCGCCTGATGTGCCGGCAGTTTCTCTGAAATTAACACCATTAGCATTAATCTTTCCTTTTGCAGTCAGAACTTTTATGTAGTCACTGCTTACCCAACCTGTCTTTCCACTAAAGGAAATCTTGTACCACCCATCAGAACCGTCAACAACCGATACCCTTGAATTGGATAACTTTGTAATTATACTTGAAGAAGTATCCGGCTCTGTTCTGACGTTCACTTTTGTTCCTACAATCTGCGCCGGCTGTGATGCAGCCATAGCAACCGAACAAATAAGCACCAGAGAAAAAGCAAAAATACATCCGACAAGTATCTTGCTGATCTTACCTGACATTGGCTCCTCCTATAATTCGCTTCCGAAGTTAGCTGCCGGGCTCGGGCAATAGGACCTCCCTACCATTTGCATGGACTCACCCCAAAAATTTGGTTCCTCCGTACCTCTCTCGAGGATTCAGCTTTTATTGGCAAATAAAATCCAATCAGCCAAATATGGTTACAATTTGGTTACAATTCATTTATTTGCTCACTTGAACATTATATTCAATCTGTAACAGTTTGTCAAACTTTTTGAAATAAAACAGCAATTTTTTAGTAATATTTTTGTAATATCTTTGACATTATAGTAGTTTGCACATAATTTGAACAGTTTGATTAAAATTTATATCATCCTTGTTAGGCAGTCCTTTACAGTCATAAAACCCGCACTTTGTCCAAAAATTTATACCTGACATATTATTTTTATACACCGAAAGATAGATTGCTTTGGTAAGGCATATCTGCTTTAAATATTCCTGCAGCAGCTCAACCACCCTTATGCCGTACCCCTTGCGCTGATAGGGCGTGTCTATTATCAAGGAGTTAATCCAGGCCAAATTGTCCTTGTCTATTAATGCTCCTTTTATCAAACCTATGATTTCACCGGAATTAAGGCGCACATCCAAAAAGAAAATATTGTCTCTTTGAATAAACTGAGAAATATTGTATGCAAACTTCTCATATTCTACAGACTGAAAAAAACCGGTGGCATATTTAAAGTCGTCTGAATTCCTGTAAATTGAATATATTTTCGGTATACTTGTCTTATCAATATTCGTTATGTTGAAAAAATCGTCCTTAATATGAATATTCAGCATATTATCCACCTGATTCACCTGAAAAAATTCAGATTTTATCATAATGTAATCCTTTATAGGATTATACCAAATATTTTGCAGATAACAAAATTTAAATTTATATATTCAGGAAATATTTGACATTCTTTTTTATATTTATTATATTTATTCTAAATTAAATTTTTCAAGCGGAGAGTATAAATTATGTGTGGTAATTTGGAGAGTTTTGACAGGCAATTGTTTGAATGCTGCATTATAATGGTATCAATATTATTAAAGCAATACAGAAATAAAATGATTGATATAACTGATTTCAAATGCCATACGGCAAATAAAATCAGGTATATCTTTGAAAATATGGAATGCGAAACGAATATTGAGAAGAAAAAAAATATTGAAAATTTATTAAAGGAGTGTAATACAATTAACTCATATAATTAATCATGCTTGTAAAACTTAAGTATAAGACTGTCTATTCGTTTGCTGATTCTAAGAATGTCATGCTGTGCCCATGGTTCATTTTCCAGAAGATCATAGAGCTCTTCTTTCAGACATTCCACTTCTTTGTTAAGCAAAAAGTATTTGTTTTCCATAATTATCCCCATTCTTTTCTTTTGTAAGATGATCCGTTTTGCATAATATTACCATTATTTTTGTAAAAAGTAAATACAAAAAATCCATAAATGTATTATTTTTGTATATTTTTCCCTTAAATGCATATAATAAAGTATTTGAAAAAATTTCATAAATATACTTTACAATTTTTATAAAAAAGTTTATATTAATATCGAATAGTTTGAATTTCAAAGTAAAAATATTGAGGTGCCATGATGAATTCTCAAAACGGAAATGAATTGCTGCTTGTTGACCAGCTTTTCAGGAAATTGTTTGATAAGTATTATAAGCTGGAAAGCAAAAAATTTTTTAGTAAAAACCTCGAAGATCTTACTGTAATCGAAATCAACACAATACTTGTTATCGGCCATGGTTCGGAAAATAAAAAGATGTCTGAAATCGCCAACACCTTGGGGGTTACCTTCGGCACTCCCACCGTCACAATCGACAGGTTGATTAAAAAAGGTTATGTGATCAGGCAGCGGGATGAAGAAGACAGGCGTCAGGTTTTTATATCCTTATCCGAGACCGGAGTGAGCGTATTTGAATCAATTGTGCAGCTGAGAAATAAAATTGCTGAAAAAATCTTTGGTATACTTGACCCTTCGGAGAGAAAAGCATTAATAGATATTCTTTCCAATCTGAACTCTCATTTTGACAATGTTTTCAGTTAATAAAATTTTTTGTCATAATACTTTGAACTTCAAATTATTTTAATTTGCAATATTATAGGAGGTGAAGCATTTTTCATAACTAAAACAAAATATGGAGGTAATTTATGCAAAAGTTAAAAAAATATAAAATCGTAGCTGTAATAATAGCAGTTATAATAATTCCACTGGTATACAGCTTCTTCTATCTCGATGCCTTCTGGGATCCATACAGCAAGCTGGATTACCTTCCTGTCGCTGTTGTAAACCAGGATTCCGGTGCAACCATAAACGGAAAGGAAAAAAACCTTGGCAATGAAATACTTGATAAACTGAAAGACGATAAAAACCTTAAATGGGTTGTCACAGATGAGGCAGATGCTAAAGAAGGTCTGGACAACAGAAGATATTATGCATCAATTTATATACCTGCCGATTTTTCAAAAAACATATCGACAGCAGGAGACGCAGAAAAAGTAAAAGGCAGCTTGAAATACAGTGTCAACGAAAAGAGAAACTACCTGGCAAGCCAGGTTTTAAGCAGAGTAACACTTGAGTTTAAAGATGAAATTTCAAAAGAGATATCCCGGGAAATTGTCGGTACTATTGTTGATCAAATAAAGGACTTACCGTCAAGTTTGCAGGAATTGGATGACGGGTTGAAAGAGCTTAGCAGCGGAGCCGGCACCATCCATCAAAAAACAGGTGAACTGCTGGACGGCCAGAAAAAGTTTAATACCGGTATGAAGTCTTTAAACGACGGACTGCAGGACGCCGCAAAAGGAGCCTCCCAATTAGCCCTTGGCGCCGATAACCTTAATTCGGGAGCACAGCAGTTCTATCAGACCCTTTCAGACGGTGCCGATAAAGTATCCCGGCTGACAAACGGAGCCGCACAGGTAGCTTCTGGTCTGTCAGCGATACAGGATAACCTTGCAAAGCTCAACTCCGGAACAGCCGAGCTTTCCCAATCCACTGCAAAGCTCAGTCAGGGTATGGCCGCTTATGACAATAATATGCAGACTTTTGCCGCCGGGCTTGATTCATATGTTGAGTCGGTAAATAAAGCTGCGGGTGCCCAGGCCGATATGGCTGCATTGATTGTTCAATACACCAGGGCGCATCCCGAAGCACTGAAGGACCAGAATATCCAGACAATACTAGAAACCCTTCAGGCTTCCCAGTCGGTTCCCCAGCAGGTAAAAAAAGCAGGAGAAACTCTGAACACTTCGGGAAAAGCGTTGGCTGAAGGGGCTTCGCAGATAACTCAGGGAGCAGCAGCTTTAAATTCGGGAATAAGCACTGTTTCCTCAAACCTGAATCTGATTTCGGCCGGAACCGACAAAATCAATACTGCCTACGGTCAGATCAACAGTGGCGTCAGTGATGTTGCTGCCAGTATAAAGACCGCTTCTGAAAAATCAAAGGAGCTTTATGAAGGAACTGCACAGCTAAAAGCGGGCTCAACAGACCTGGCTGCCGGTATTTCAAAGGCTTCAAAAGGCAGCATGCAGCTCAACGGCAGCACTGAAAAGCTGTATGACGGAGAAAAGAAACTTTACGACGGGATGAAGGAATTGAGCTCAGGCATATCCATAGCCGGCCAGGGAGTCTCCGATTCCCTCCTTGATGCAGACAGCCGGCTGAACGGTACCGACGGCTTAAAGGAATATATTTCCGAACCTGTGGAACTGAACGAGCAAAGAATAAACAGTATTCCCGATTACGGAACAGCGTTCACTCCCTACTTTGTTTCCCTTTCACTCTGGGTAGGAGCATTAATGATGTTCTTTGCCATATATCTTGACCCCGATGTCAAATTCCGCAGACTTAACAAAAACTCAAAGGGCTTCCTCAGATTTGCCGGCTATACTCTGATTGGAATAGCACAGGCACTTGTGCTTGATATTACAATATTAAACGGTCTGCATCTGCAGGTTAAAAATACAGGACTTTTTGTTCTTGTGAGTATAATAATCTCTCTCGCCTTTACTTCAATTATGAGATTTTTACTGGTTCAGCTAAGGGATGTAGGAAAATTTATTGCCATCCTCCTTCTGATCCTCCAGCTGACATCCTGCGGCGGAACCTTCCCGATGGAGCTTGTTCCGGATTTCTTCAATATTGTTAATCCGTTTATGCCCATGACTTATTCGGTTAACGCATTAAAAGAGGTCATTTCAGGTATTGACTACGGGTATCTTGCTCAAAACCTGATTGTTCTCGGCGGCATTGCATTGGCTTTCCTGGCATTGAACCTGATTGCTTCAAAATTGAGACTTGGAAAGATACTGGCCGATACAAAGGAATTTGATACTGCCGGCGGCACAGATACACCGGATAACCCTTGTGCTGAAATGTAAAACATATATTAAAAAAGCAGAGTCCTCCGACAAAATGAGGACTCTGCTTTTTTTGTTTTTCTGTAGTTAAGCGTTAGCTCCTGTAACAACTTTGTTGTTATATATAAGAACCAAACTGTTGTAATTCTTTATAAATTTTGCAAGTGCAATCAGCGGTCCCAAACCGATCAGGAAAGCACCAAGGATTATCCATAGCAGATATGACGATCCCTTCTCCTTTACAGCTACTCCCTTTGCCATTCCGGAATCGTATAATTTCTGACCCTGCTGATAATACCATATCAACGGATATATACCTCCTGTGAACATGTAAAGTACAAGTGCCAAGCCCGGGCTTGTTTCCGCACTTTCGGCTGCTGTTAATGTATTGATGTCACTGGTCATCTTATAGACAAACACCAATCCATATATTCCGAAAGTTATAATGCAAAGCCCGATGTAACCCCAAAAAGAACGTTGCTTTAACATAATAAAACCTCCATAAAAATTTTTATATAGTTATAAATTGTTATAACTCCATGACAAATATTGATCTGATTTTACATTTTCTGCAGGCATTACTTTGAAATTATATTTTAAGACAAATATTGCGGTCAATAGGAATATATACTCAGAATAAGCACTTATTGGTACTATATATCCTATAAAAAAAATTTTTTTATCTTCGTAAAAATTGAAGGATATTCTATAATTTTACCGAATGTATAATATGGCACAATTTTTTCATATTACTCCAAACCATTATCTCCGATCAATAATTTTTTTTATAAATGCAATATAAATATAATAAATAAATTATGAAAGGGTGTATGTTTTATGTCTGGTCTAAGTAATGCCACAAGCTTTGAAACTTTTGGGATCTGGTGTGTACTGTTGATTGCCTTTCTGGGATTAGGATATGCACTGATGCTTCGCCGTCAGGTTTTAAAGTATGACAAGGGTACCGAAAAAATGCAGGAAGTCTGGGGATCCATCAAAGGCGGCGCCGATGCCTATCTCCGCCGGCAGTTGAAATCAATCCTTCCCCTTATTGCAGTACTTACAGTACTTCTTTTCTTTTCAGTCTACATTGTTCCTCCCAGTGATGAGGCAACAAAAAGATTTTCAAACTTAAATGCAGACCAAATTAAAATTGTAATCGGTTTTGCAAGAGCCATCGCTTTTGTCATGGGTGCGACCTTCTCTTTACTTGTCGGTCAATTCGGTATGAGAATGGCTGTTGAAGGCAATGTCCGTGTTGCTTCGGCTTCCAGAAGAAGCTTCGGAGAAGCGCTGAAAATAGCATACAGAACCGGTACAATAACAGGTATGCTTACAGATGGCCTGGGTCTGCTTGGCGGAACACTTATTTTTATCATACTTGGAATAGCTGCACCGGATGCGCTGCTGGGCTTTGGTTTCGGCGGAACGCTGCTGGCGCTGTTTATGAGAGTCGGCGGAGGTATATATACAAAAGCTGCCGATGTGGGCGCCGACCTGGTGGGTAAAGTGGAAGCCGGCATTCCGGAGGATGACCCCAGAAATGCCGCCGTCATAGCCGATCTGGTAGGTGACAATGTCGGTGACTGTGCCGGAATGGCAGCAGATATTTTCGAATCCTATGAAGTTACCATCGTTTCCGGCCTGATTTTAGGACTTTCGTTATATTCAATCACCGGAGAACTCAAATGGATAATCTTCCCTCTTCTGGTCAGAGGAATAGGAGTTCTTTCTTCAATAATCGGAACTTATCTTGTAAAAGGCTCCAAAAAGGGCGATGCCCTTAATTCAATAAACAGAGGTTTTTATACCTCGGCAGTGGTAAGTTTGGCATCTTTCGCTTTACTGGCAGCCTTCTATATGAATGAATGGAGAGCTTTCCTTTGTGTGGGTGTGGGTATTTTACTGGCTGTTGCACTGGATGAGGTTACAAAACATTTTACAGATACAACCCACCGGCCTGTCAAGGAAATAGCCGGTGCTTCAAAAACCGGTTCGGCCACACTTATCCTGCGCGGACTTGCTGAAGGTTTTGAAAGTGCAGTATGGCAAACAGTTGTAATTGCAGTTACCATATTAAGCTCAGTACTTATTTTCTGGGGGCAGGATGTGCATTATGTCCTGTATGGAGTTGCAATGACAGGTATAGGTATGCTTACCCTTACCGGAAACAATGTTGCCATGGACTCCTTCGGACCAATTGCCGACAATGCAAATGGTATCGGTGAACTGGCAGGACTGGACAAGGATTCAAGAAAAGTTATGGACAGCCTCGACGCTACCGGAAACACAACCAAGGCCATTACCAAGGGTGTTGCCATAGGTTCTGCCGTTATTGCTGCCGTTTCACTGTTCGGCTCCTTCCTCACAGATGTTTCAAAGATACAGGTCGGTATGGGCGTTGATAAAACTATATTTGATACAGGTATAAGAATCTCCAGTCCTACCGTTTTCATCGGTATGCTGATAGGTGCCTGTATTCCGTGGCTGTTCTCCTCCCTCATAATCAATTCGGTTACAAGGGCGGCCTCTCTTATCGTCAATGAAGTCAGACGGCAGTTCAAGATTCCCGGACTTCTCCAGGGCAAGGTAAAGCCGGATTATCAAAAGGCTGTTGATATATGCACCGTAGCAGCTCAAAGAGAATTGCTTGGACTGGCAATCATTGCGGTAGTTTCTCCATTAGTAGTAGGTATCCTTCTTGGCGTTGAGGCCCTGGGGGGCTTCCTTGCAGGAGTAATTATTTCAGGTCAGCTGCTTGCAGTGTTCATGGCCAACTCAGGAGGAGCATGGGATAATGCAAAGAAAACCATTGAAGATGGCGCCCATGGCGGAAAGGGCTCGGAGTGCCATAAGGCGGCTGTTGTCGGAGATACCGTCGGAGATCCTTTGAAGGATACGGCAGGCCCCGCACTCAATCCTATGATAAAGGTTATCAATCTCGTTTCCCTTTTAGCTGCACCAATACTCATACAGTATAAGAGTACCGATCCGGGTATGCTGGCAGCACTTGTAATCTGTGCCGTATTGATAGTGGGTGCAATCATTTATTCCAAGAAGGGCGGCTTCAAGAAAACCAAAGCTGCCGATAGTGAAAATATCGCTGCTTGATTATAAATAAAAAAGATACAAAATCCGTCAAAGGATTTTGTATCTTTTTTATTTTTTAAGGAAGGAACATCCTGTATTAAATCAATTTAATTATCCTAAACTAGCATTAAAAAGAATTTATGTTGTAATGGACTTATCCGGCTCACGGTAAGTACCGTAAATCCATACATTTTGTGAGCCAGAAAGGCAAGGATGCTTCATGAGAAATAAAAGAAGAAACGACGGCTATGTTTCGCAGAGAATAAACAATATCATTAACAGTATCCCAAACAATCCGTTTATAGGTTTCAGCAGTACTATCAAACCCATAGATAGAATTGATCAGAATATCGATGATTGGTATGAACCGGAGTTTCACACCAATGAAAATCCCTATAAACCATGAGGGCTGTTGAAATTATATCCGGGACTGCCGTGTGAAGTTTTGTCACCACTTGCTTTGCACTGCAGCCCCATATGTTTGTACACCAATATTGTTAAAATCGCCAATGTATTATAAAATATAAGCTAATGTTAAATTTTAGAACTTTTATTACTTGTGAGGAGTGATTTCAATGACATGGAAAATAGAAACCAAATGTCTCCAGGAGGGCTATAAGCCGGGAAATGGAGAACCGCGTGTTTTACCTGTATATCAAAGTACTACATATAAATATGACTCTACTGAACATGTGGCAAAGTTGTTTGATCTGTCCGTGCCCGGACATATGTACTCAAGAATCAGCAATCCCACTGTGGAATGTGTAGAAAACAAAATTGCAGCCCTTGAAGGCGGTATTGGCGCAGTATGCACATCCTCGGGCCAGGCTGCCTCTCTTCTGTCCATATTGAATATTTGCAAAGCCGGTGATCATTTTGTATGCTCCAGCACCATATATGGCGGAACTCTTAACCTCTTTGACAAAAGATTAAGTGAAATGGGCATCAGCATCACCTTTATTGACCAGGACGCTTCGGAAGAAGAAATTCAAAATTCATTTCAATATAATACAAAAGCCTTATTCGGCGAATCCATTGCAAATCCCAAAATCAGTGTGCTTGACATTGAGAAATTTGCCAGGATAGCCCATAATAATAAGGTGCCGCTGATAATAGACAATACTTTTGCTACGCCAATGCTGCTCAGACCTTTTGAATATGGCGCAGATATCGTAATTCATTCAACCACCAAATACATGGACGGCCATGCCCTGTGTGTCGGCGGCGTCATTGTTGATTCCGGCAATTTCAACTGGGAAAACGGCAATTTTCCAGGCCTGACGGAACCAGACGAATCCTATCACGGTATGATTTACACCCGCGACTGCGGCAAGGCTGCTTATATAACCAAAGCCAGGGTTCAGCTCATAAGGGACTTCGGCTGCTATATGTCGGCCAATAATGCATTCCTGTTGAATATCGGGTTGGAAACCTTGCATTTAAGAATGGAACGTCACTGCAGGAATGCAGAAAAAGTGGCCGGGTTCCTTGCGGGAAGTGACAGGATACTTTCAGTCAGCTATCCTTACCTGAAGGATGACCCATATCATGATATTGCCGGAAAATATCTGCCGGAGGGCTGCAGCGGTGTGGTATCGTTCCGGATCAAGGGAGGCAGGGAAGCTGCGGTCAGGTTTATGGACAAGCTGAAGCTGGCCGCCATAGTAGTTCATGTTGCCGACTGCCGCACAGCAGTTCTCCACCCGGCAAGCTCCACACACAGGCAGCTGTCCGACGAGCAGCTGGTGCTGGCAGGCATTGATCCCGGCCTGATCAGATTTTCGGTAGGTATTGAAAATGTTGAAGATATTATAGAAGATATCCGCCAGGCTCTTGAGGACTAAAAAAATCCTAGGCTGCTGGAATATTAAATGTTATAATCATTTTAGATGTTACAGACCATCAGGAATGCACTAAACTGAAGTGTGATAAAATAAGTTGCAATCAACATTGCAGCTTATTTTTTGAATTTTGTTTAATTTAAAAATTTGAAGAGTTATCATGTCATTTAAAAATAGGAGTTTAAACTAAAATGCCATTTGACGGAATAGTAACAAAATGTATTGTTAATGAATTGAATGATCTGCTGGCCGGAGGCAGAGTAGAAAAAGTATTTCAGCCCGAAGCAGACGAAGTTGTCCTTTTGGTTCGTTCAAAAAGCCAGAATTACAGACTGGTTGCAAGTGCAAATGCAAACTACCCCCGCCTTCACATTACGGCTTCACAAAAAGAAAATCCCCAGACCCCTCCTGTTTTCTGCATGCTCATGAGAAAGCACCTGTCAGGCGGCAAGCTGCTGGACATAAGCTTTCATGATTATGAGAGGGTAATTTCCATTAATATTGAATCAGTAAATGAACTGGGTGATCTGTCTGTAAAAAGAGTTGTAGTTGAAATAATGGGAAAGCACAGTAATATCATTCTGCTCAACAGCGAAGATAAAATAATTGATTCGGTAAAGCATGTGGACAATGATATCAGCAGTGTCAGGGAGGTAATGCCTGCCAGGCCCTACTTCCTCCCTCCCGCTCAGAATAAGGAACTTCCGGAGAATATTATTCCGGAACGGATTTTTGAACATCCATTGGTTTCGGAGGCAAAACATATTGAAGGTTTATTGTTAAATCTCATAAAAGGCTTCAGTCCCTATACCTGCCGTGAAATTTGCCGGGCTGCGGATGTAGCTCCCAAAACACCGGTTGCTGCTTTAAGCCATGCCCAGAAAGCCAACTTGATTTCAGCTTTAAAAAACTATCTTGCTCGGATAAACAACAATGGCTTTGAACCCTGTATAATCTATCAGGATAAAAATTTCCTGAAACCTCTGGACTTCTATTGTTTTGTTCCTGAACAGCCGGCAATATACAAAAAATATGAGCTTTTGTCCTCAGCGCTGGACGAATTTTATTCCCTGCGGGATACAAATGAGCGCCTGACTCAGAAAATGGGCGATATTGTAAAGGTGATTAAAAACGGTATAGACCGCTGTGAGAAGAAGATTGCCCTTTTCAATGACAAATTGCGCGAGGTTTCAGACAGGGAAAAACTTCAGCTTTTCGGAGAACTGATTACCGCCAATATTTACTGTATTCCCGCAGGCAGTGAAACTGCACGGGTTTTGAATTATTACAGTGAAAATGAAGAATATGTTGAAATACCTTTAAATGAGTATAAATCCGCCCAGGAAAACGCCCAAAGGTATTTCAAACAGTATACAAAGGCCAAAAGCACCTATTTAAATGCAACCCAACAGTTGAAGGATACGTTTTTGGAATTGGAATACCTCCAAAGTGTTCAGACCATGCTGGAGAATTGCAGCAGCAGACAGGAAATTGACGAAATCAGGCAGGAGCTCACAGATCAGGGATATATCCGGGCATCTGCCAGAAACTCAAAAAAGAAACAGGACAAACCCTCCTCCCCTCTGGATTTTACCTCAAGCGACGGGTTTCAGATACTGGTGGGCAAAAACAATAAACAAAACGATCTGCTGACTTTAAAGCTGGCGGCTGCAAGCGATATCTGGCTTCACACAAGGAATATTCCCGGCTCACATGTTATAATAAGAGCAGAGCGGCGTGAGGTGCCTGACTCAACCTTGCTGGAAGCTGCTATTTTAGCCGCCTATCACAGCAGTGCCAAAATGTCTTCCAATGTGCCGGTTGACTATACCCTTGTCAGGAATGTTAAAAAACCAAACGGAGCCAAACCCGGAATGGTTATTTACGAGAGCTTTAAAACAGTTAATGTAACACCCGGGGAAGAAAAAGTATTTGAAATAACTCAAAATAAAATTAATTTAAAAATACGTTAAGGGGGAATTTGAATGATTTCAGACAAGATCAGCAACAGACTGGCTAATTCTTCAATGATACGGGCCATGTTTGAGGAAGGTGCAAGATTAAAAAAAATATACGGAGCAGATAAGGTTTACGATTTCTCTCTTGGAAATCCCGACCCTGAACCGCCTGCAGAAGTTAAAGCCGCTCTCCGGGAGCTGGCCAATTCCGAAGAGCCGGGTATGCACCTTTACATGAACAATGCGGGTTATACCGAGGTAAGAGAAACCATAGCCGGTAAAATCAACAGGGAAACCGGCCTGCAGCTAACCTTTAACAATGTGGTAATGACTGTGGGAGCCGGCGGAGCTCTTAATGTAGTTTTAAAAACTCTTTTGAATCCTGATGAAGAGGTTATAATTTTTGCACCCTACTTTGTTGAATATACCTCCTACATTGATAATCACGGAGGAAAAGCAGTAATAGTAAATACTGATTCAAGGACTTTCTTACCCGATCCTGAATTGTTAAGATCAAAAATCACACCCAATACGAAAGCTATTCTCATCAACACTCCAAACAATCCTACAGGGGTTGTTTACGGTGCTGATATTTTAAAGGCCATTGCAAATGTACTTGAGGAAAAAGGAAGAGAATACGGGCATACTATTTATATAATATCCGACGAACCCTACAGGAAGCTTGCCTATGACGTTGACGTACCAAATATATTGACCATATACAAAAACGCTGTCATGATTGACTGTTTCAGCAAATCACTTTCGCTTCCCGGGGAAAGAATGGGTTATATAGCTGCAAATCCGGAGGCAGAAGATATTGATACCCTTATGGGAGGACTTATATACTGCAACAGGGTTCTGGGATATGTCAATGCCCCCGCTCTTTTCCAGAAAGTCATAGCAAGGACTATTGATTCCACGGTTGACATCAATATATACAAAGAAAGAAGAGATTTGTTGTATAATGGGCTGACAAGCCTGGGCTACGAATGTGTGAAACCTGACGGAGCCTTTTATCTGTTCCCCAAATCATTTATTGCCGATGATGTGGAATTTAAAAACAGAGCAGTCAAGTACAACCTGCTCATAGTTCCGGGCTCAGGGTTCGGCTGTCCGGGCCATTTCAGACTGGCCTACTGTGTAAGTCTTGAAACTATAAAAAACTCCCTGCCTGCTTTTGAAGCCCTGGCCAAAGAGTTTAAATAATTTTTTATGGGTACTCCCTAAAGAACAGAATTCTTTTATAATTTTTGATTAGTCAATCCCCTTCACATGAGGGCCTATTTCGAATTAATGTTCTTTAGGGTCAAACCCAAAAAATTTGCAATAACAGACGAATTTTAAAATGCGCCGGTAATGTCAAGGAACCCGGAGTTTTAAACCGAATATGCAGATTAATTTATTGAAACATTGAAGAATGGATAATCAGCATATGTCCTTCCCAAGTTGTAAATAACCGCTGTATTTGTCCTGATTTGAAAAAGCAAATATCATTGATCTAATATTAGCATTTTTTGCCATGACTTGTAAATCGGCCAACAGCATCCCAGCAAAATTTTACACATTTTAACAATATATTCCACCTGCTGCTCAGGATAACATTTTATGATAATCAGCCCAGCTCAGTATAGTTTAAACCCCAGGTTACCGCATATTTGTCCTTCAGAACTGCGTGATGGGCTCCCCAGAAGGTCTTTTGCAGTTCAAATATAATGATTGCATCCTCTTTGGCCAGCTCAGCATATACTTTTTCTATCTGTTCCCTGGAATCCAACTCCAAAACCAGTTGTACATTCGTATGCTGGGCCCTTTCACCAAACAAATCAGTGAAGTACATTATACAGTTTGGAGCAATATGAAGCTCCGAATGCATTATCTTTCCCTCATGCCCTTTAAACATATCACTGTTATCGGCAGTTTTGACCATTTTTATTTCACCGCCGAATACCGATTTATAAAACTCCAGAGCATCCCTGCAATTTTCTACCGATATATTTGGAATTATACTTTTCATCAATATCCTCCTTTTTATAATCATCAGCAAATTAATATATATTATGGTATATATTTACCTTATATATTTCGTATTTCTTGATCTACATCATATCTTTTCTTTAGCCGTCTATTTCATATCCATAGCCAGTCCATCTCCATACGCAGCCTGACTGAAAATATTTTCGGCTTCCACCAGAGGTATACCCGCTATATTTATATTTTCAATAACGCTTTCTCCTATTTTCTTGTTACTGCACTCAAACAGATATCTCACAGCCTGTGGTTTGAAGCCTAAAAGCCTGGCTCCCACCGTATCTGCCGCAACCGGATCGCAGCCCGCCACAACCAGCCCCGTATGCCGGGCAATCCCCTTTGAAGGCCCAGTTCCTATCATTGCAGGACTTGCGCTGATAATGGACAAATCAATGGGAACCTGTTGGGCCATCGCCGATATGAAACCATGAAGCTCAGTGTGTATTCCAAGATTTTTCTTGGGCTGCCCGTGTTCATCAGCCGGAGGCCACCCCAGTGCAATGTTCTTTATTGCAGCAGACATTGTGGCCTCCTCATGCTGTTTTAACTGTGTAAATGAAATTAAAACAGTCACCTCTTCAAATAGTTTATTTAAATTGGTTGCAGTGACAATCGGGTGATTCAAATTAATTCGTACAAAAGGCCCGTGATTCAGATCGATAAACTCTACGCCCTCGTCTGAAATGACCTTTCCAAATCCGACAGAATCCATGACGTCCTTTGTTTCCCCGTCTGCTGTTCCTGTGGCAACTACTATTCTTTTCGGATTTCTGTCCTTAACTATCCTGATAATCTGTCTTAAACTCTCGGGCCCCACAACGGTTGCAGAATCAGGCTGTTTCTTATTCACCCAGTTGGGCGTTATAACCACTACGTCGCTGCTGTTTATGGATTCGGTTATTTTCAGCAGCTCAATTGCCTGTTTTATAGCTGCAGCCTCATCGCTGTTATGTGTAATGGCTACATTTGAATTATTCCATTTTCTCTGCCTCATACTGATTCCTTTCCATTTGCTTTTAGGCTTATTATTCCCAAAGTAGTCAAATAAATGAGAGGATACTGGAATAAATTAACCTGTTGTGCTAATTGAAATTTTGTTTTGCTTTACAGATTGATTTAATTATAATCAACTGGTACGCGAGTACAACTTCATGAAATAAGACGCACAGTTAAAAACAATTTACCGTAATTGTTTTGGGGGCATCCTTATTTCATGAAGTTACCATTTGATATAAAAAATTACACAGGTATTACACAGGTAAAGATGAATTAGGGATTACTATATAATTTTATAGATACCGTGCTATAATTCTGACCAGTCTTGCAGGAAATTCATTTAAATCTGTTATATCCAGAAATCTTTCTTTCCCATAAATCCGGCAGATAACATCTTTGTCCTGCCCGATTGCAGCAGCCAGAAATTTAACTCCCTTACGTTCATATTCGGCTATTGTCTGCTGCATGTCCATAACTGCATACTCTCCGGTATATTTGTCCATTGCTTTGGGCCGACCGTCACTGATGCTGATCAACAATCTGGTGTGTTGAGTTAACTTATTTAATTTTTCTGCAATTATTCTAAGGGCCATTCCGTCCCTGTTATTACTTCTGGCGCTGATCCCCATGAGCCTGAACCTGTCGGCAGAATCCACCCGGTCAATACCGGCATATGCAAAAACCGACATTTGCTCCAATTTGGATGCATCAGCCGTGTCACCGTAAATCAATATGGGAATACGGCATGCCTGACAAAATTCATATACGGCCAGCACTGCACGTTTTGCCGCTTCAAGTCTCCCAAAAGCCGACATGGATGCGGATTCATCAATTCTGAGTCCTACTGCCAGGGACGGAACTTCGGTGGGAGGACGCTTTTTGGCAAAATACTTTAAATCCCGGTAGGCCAGACTGCCGGCCTGAAATTTGCTGCCATAATAGTGACTTCCCGAAAATTCAGAGGTGATTTCATATTCCAGCAAGGGAAGTGTTTTTCTCACAATCTCCGAAACAACAGGCATAAGCTCCTTGCTCAATTTAAAGTATTCCTGCTGATTCTCCGGGGTATAATCCGGACGGTGGACAATCAATTTTACCCCTTTATGAATGGAATTGGAAACAATCTCCCTTGCATCCTGATTCAATTTTCTGCGTATCTCTTTCTTCTCTTTTTCTTTTGAAATTTTCAGCATTATGTCGGGGTCTGCGGGATGATATCCGGGTAAGCCCTCCTCGCCTAAATCCGTGCTTTCCTCACCGTCCGATTCATTTGGAAAATCATCCGGGGTTTCAAAAGAGCTTTTTTCACTGTCGGCTGACTTCTTTAATAATATCCCGGTTTCATCCTTGTCGCCGTCGCCATGGTCAGCCTGCTTATGGTCTATTTGGTCCCAGGTACGTATCTCAAGTGCTTCAGAATTCAGTTTTTTTTTTATGGATTTATCCGCTTCCTCCAAATCTTCAAACAAGCCATCACTTTTAAGTGCTTCCTCCAAAAGTTTTATTTCTTCCGAATCTGTTGTTATTTTATAAATTACTTTGTAATAAAGTGATTCTCTGGCCGAAGCACCTCCGGCAACCGCATCCACCCAGTAAAAAAATGAACGCATACCGGCAACCCCCTTGATGGCATTGGCACGGGCTGTCCTGTCAAGAAGAATGATCACATCTGCCAGCATGTCCAGTATCTTCTGATTTCTATAATTTGTTTTGGCAGCAGCACGTTCTATCATGACTTCCTTTGCAGGCAAATCCATCTTTTCGGTGTGCTGTACCCTGTCCCGCAGTGCTTCATTCAAGGGCCTGCATCCTGCATAACCGCGGTTGGTCGTAATTACAGCTATGAAATCAGGATGTCTGCGAATTATTTCTGTAGGAAGATTTATACTTCCATCTGGCTCCAGGGCCGAGTTAAGCGCCATTAAAACAGCGGCGTCCCGAATGACGGTAGGCTCTTGTATTTCAAGCAGATAGCCCTTTTGGTAGGCCCTTACAATTTCCGACGGATAAAAACGGTACTCAATAACATCTCCCTCTGAATTTTCAGCAGCCAGTTTCAGTAATTGCTTCATTTTTAAAACAGCCTGCTCCCGGGTAACACCCAGCACATCCATCAATATTTCGGTTGAACTTTTGAAACCGTCATTTTCATATAATGCCTTTAAGGCTGTTTTATCCTGAGACTCCAGTTTTTCCAGCCTTTCAGCTGAAATAACCGGCAGGATGGCTCCAATAATATCGGATTTATCCATATCGGCAAAACATGTGACTTTTGTATAAGGCAAACCAAAATCGGCCGAAAGGGCTTTGGCCAGCTGAGTTTTGCCGGAACCTGCATCACCTTCCAGCAGGATGTTGGCAATTTTCATTTCACCCCGGTCCCAGTTCCGTTTTATCTCCCTGCAAATACGGAGCTCTTCCTCACTGACCTTGTGAGACCGAGGCTTCTTCCAGATCAATTCTTTTTCAACCTGTGTCAATTGCCTTGACGGAGACAAATAATATTCCCGATCAATGTATTCATATTCATATTTACATTCACTTTCTCTTATATTCAAAACACTTCCCCTTTCCAACTGCCCGTACTATAACTTTATTGGCAGCAGTTTAATTGATAATTACTTATTTAGTAAATTAGTAAATTACTAAATAAGTATAATACGTTTAATAAAGATATGTCAATTATTTTGAGAAAATGTTTTTATTGAGGATTTAAAGCTTGACAATTGACTTTTCAAGGCTTAAGAGTGATAATGTCTTTATATTTGGGACAACTTTCAATAAGAGGAATATAAATGTTCAAACTAAATGGCATCTACCGCCCTGTTACAGCCCAGCCCTTCTTAAGTGACAAAACATATATTGAACTGCAGCCCTGCAAAGCATTAAGCCCTTATGTCTGCTGTTTTTGGGGTACGCCGGAGCACTCTCCTGAGACTGCTTCCGCAGGGGAAAGGGATATCCTTGTAATACCTGATACCTGTATGGATATAGTCTTTTATGTAAATATGGATAAAAGTGAGGTCAATGCTCTATTTGCAGGGATAAGTGACAATACCTTCCAGGATAGGACACAGGCCGGCACAGCCTCGATTTCCTGCTTTGCCATAAGGTTTTACTGCTGGGCCGTACCGCTGTTTTCCCATGAGCCCATGAAACATGCCTTTAACTCCTTTGTGGATACCGATGTATACTTTAAAAATTTTAAACGTGATCTGCAGGATATATTAATGGATAATACATTAATTACAGACAGGGCCGCAAAGGTTGAACAATATCTCATTAAAAAACTGGACTCGAACAAACAGAATAATAATGTAATGAACGCTGTTTATAAAATATTGGAAGCCAAGGGCACACCGACTTCTGCTGAAATTTCCGGCTACACTGCTGTGGGCCAGAGACAGCTGGAAAGACTGTTTTTGGAATACGTGGGTGTTTCTCCCCAAAAGCTTTCAAAACTTGTCCGTTTCCAATACCTCTGGCATGATATTTTATTTGACGGAAATTTCAATATGCACGACAGTGTCTGCAAATATACATATTCAGATCAGTCACATTTGCTGAACGATTTCAAAAGATACCACACTCTTTCTCCCGGTGACGCAAGAACATTTGCATATAAAACAAGGTAATGTCGGATTTTTTCAATACAGACTCCCTTATTTTCTGTAAAATATTTATGAGGTGATATTTTATGAAAAAACTTTTATTAAAAGACTATTTGGAAATCAGATCATGGATATACCGCAATGCAAGGCAGATCGATCTGGCTGTATGGCGGTATTACTTTGAAAAAGGCAGCAAGGATGCGGTGCTGTCCGCTTTATCATTTTATCAGAATGAGGATGGAGGATTTGGACATGCTCTTGAAGCAGACAGCTGGAACCCAAATTCCTCTCCGTATACAACATTTTACGCAATCAAAATTTTAAAAGGCATTGGCTTTGACGACCAGCAGCATCCTGTAATGCGTGGAATATTCAAATACCTGGAAAGCAATGCTCACTGCTCTGATGACGGCTGGTACTTCAGTATTCCGTCAAATAATGATTTTGCCCACGCGCCCTGGTGGACCTGGGATACGGAAGCCAATGCCACTGAAAGTATAGGCTTGACCGCTGAAATAGTCAGCTTCATATTAATAAATGCCCATAAAAATTCGGAACTGTTTAATAAGGCACTGACCCTTTCGGAAAAAATTATCAGCAAGCTCGACACAGCAGATCAATATGGTGAAATGGGTCTTGGCGGGTATTGTGCATTGCTTGATGCCATAGAGCGGACAGGGTTAACAAATCGTTTTAACCACAGCCTGCTGTCCGAAAGAATAAAAAAGCTTGTACATAATATCATTGAAAGGGATACGTCAAAATGGGAATATCACACCCGGAGACCCTCGGATTACATACATTCACCCGAGAGCGTCTTTTATAAGGAAAACGAAGACATCGTACAAACAGAGCTTGACTATCTTATTGATACAAGACCGCAGAATGGTGTCTGGGATATTACCTGGAGCTGGTTTGAAAATAATGAAAAATACGCAAGGGAATTTTCAATTAGTGAAAACTGGTGGAAAGCAAGTGTGGCTGTTGAAAAACTAAACCACTTGAGGAATTTCAACAGGCTGTCCCAGGAAATCAATAACTGACTGGAATAAATGAAGCCTTTGCTGCTCAAATCGGCAGGAAACCGGTTTGAGCAGCAACCCGAAACAGGATGTTGAGTGTTTTGAGACATACCTTCATTTTTATATCAGGCTTATATATCTTTTAGTTTCAGGAGAACTGCCGAATTGAGAATAACGGCTACCGAACCGGCATTATGTACCAACGCACCGACAACTGGGTTAAGAATTCCGGTTATTGCAAGTATTACCGCAATAAAATTCAAACCCATGGAAAATGCCACATTCAATTTAATAGTTTTCATAGTCTTTTTCGATAATTTCAGCAGGTAGGGTATTCTCTGTATATCATCGCTTACCAGAGCAACATCGGCTGCCTCGACGGCAATGTCGCTCCCTATCCCTCCCATTGCCACTCCGACATAAGCTGTTTTTAGTGCCGGGGCATCATTTACTCCGTCACCAACCATACACACATATTCATTTCTCTTTTGACAGCTGATGATAGCATTCATTTTATCTTCAGGCAATTGCTGTGATTTTACATCGTGTATTCCGGTAAGCTTTGCCATATGATTTGCAGCATGCGAATTATCTCCGGTAAGCAATAAGGTGTTTACACCCAAGGAATGTATCCGTTCAACCATATTGCGGGCATCAGCTCTTAGTGTATCCGACAATGCGATAAAGCCGGCAGCTTCATTTTCAACACCTATATAGATAATTGTACAGCCATCGTTAACATAATCCTGTGTTGATTTTAGAATTTCACTTGATATGGAAACAGCTTTTTCTTCAAACAACTCCCTGTTGCCGGCAATAACATGCTTATTGTCCACAGTAGCACTTACCCCTCTGCCGGGCAGCAGCACAAAGTTCTGAGGTACAGGCAGTTCAGTCTTGTTTTTTGCATGGTTCAAAACTGCACGTCCCAGAGGATGTTCTGAGTATTGTTCCGATGAGGCGGCAATTTTTAAAAGTTCATCTTCTGTAATATTTTGAGAAAAACTTCTAACTGCCACCACTTCCGGCTTTCCATGTGTTATGGTTCCGGTTTTGTCAAAGGCAATACGTTTTATACCTGAGAGGCGTTCCAGTGCATCGCCTGTCCGGATCAGAATGCCAAACCTGGTGGCATTGCCAATTCCGGCCATGATGGCGGTGGGAGTTGCCAGGACCAGGGCACAGGGACAGAATACTACCAGGATCGTCACTGCCCGTATTATTTCTCCTGTCACAAGCCAGGTAATTATTGCGGAGGTCAGAGCAATTACAACGATCCACGTGGCCCATCTGTCAGTTAATGTTACAATCGGAGCCTTGTTTGCATCCGCCTGCTCAACCAGCCTGATCATACGCTGCAATGAGCTGTCTTCTCCTACCCTGGTGGCTTTCATTTCAAAGGTACCGAATTGATTGATTGTTCCGCTGGAGACATCATCACCGATGCCTTTGTCCACAGGAAGGCTTTCCCCTGTCATAACGGACTGATTGATGGAGGTTTGTCCCGAGGTGATAATTCCATCCACCGCCACGGTTTCCCCTGCAAGCACTCTCAAGGTGTCGCCTGCCTTTACCTGTTCGGACGGAACGACAGTTTCAATTCCGTCCCGTATGACCCGTGCTGTCCGCGGAGTAATTGCAATCAGCTTTTCTATACCTTCACGGGCTTTGCGGACAGTCCTGTCTTCCAATAAAGCTCCTATTGTCATGATAAAGGCAACTTCACCGGCAGCAAAAATTTCACCTATAAAAACTGAAGCAATCAACGCCATGGCAACCAGCACATCGGCTTTAATATCCAGTTCATAAACCAACCCCAAAAAAGCTTCCTTGATAATCGGAAATCCGCAAAGAACAATAGCTATCCAGGCCAAGTCAACCGGAATACTGCTTGATCTCACATTCAGAAAACTTAAAATGAGAGCTATGCCTGAGATTACGATAAAAATACCCGTCCTGTTTTCTTCCTCGGAAAACCACCCTTTTATTTTATTCATAATTTACCCCTTAACTCATCCTTGCGAAGTGCTCAACTGCCTTTGCAAATTCAGCTATGGTTTTGTCGGCATCACCATGTTCAATTCCATCCTTGACACAGTGCTGCAGATGTCCTTCCAGAACTACCTGACCCACCTTGTGCAGCGCACCCTTTGCAGCACCAATTTGAATCAGGATGTCTTCACAGGGAACATCTTTCTCAATCATTTCACTTATTGCATTAAGCTGTCCCTGTATTTTTTTAATCCTTGTCTTAAGATTTGGAATATCCATACATGCACGCATTGAAATACCTCCCAAGAATATATAATATATGATGTATACGTATACCCGTATGGGTATTATTATATTGATTAATGTTCATATAGTCAAGTGTTCATATGAACAAATTTAAAAAAGCAAATATATGCTTGTTTGCATGTTCGGCTGGAAAACAGCAAAATAAAATCCCCAAAGTCATCTTGAAAGACTTCGGGGATTTTATCAGCAAATATTAAAATATTGTTATTGACGGCTTAGTAGTTCTCTTTTCTCACTTCGAAAAAGCTTTGTGGATGTGCGCAAACAGGACAAACCTGGGGTGCTTTTTTGCCCATTACAAGATGACCGCAGTTCCTGCATTCCCACATGGTTTCTTCCGATTTTTCAAACACCTTCTGCATTTCTACATTCTTAAGGAGTGCACGATATCTTTCTTCATGAGCCTTCTCAACTTTTGCAACCATTCTGAACTGAGCTGCAAGTGCGGTAAAGCCTTCTTCCTCAGCATCCTTTGCAAAGCCTTCATACATATCGGTCCATTCGTAGTTTTCTCCTTCTGCGGCATGAAGCAAATTAGCTGCAGTATCTCCAAGCTCACCCAGGGCTTTGAACCATAATTTTGCATGTTCCTTTTCATTGTTGGCAGTTGCTTCAAAAATAGCTGCTATCTGCTCGTAGCCCTCTTTTTTTGCAACCGATGCAAAATATGTATACTTGTTCCTTGCCTGTGATTCGCCCGCAAAAGCTGCAGCCAGATTTTTTTCGGTTTTAGTTCCTTTGATGTTCATAAATATACTCTCCTTATTTTTATTATTTAATTTAAGCTCTTTTTGAGCTGTTTATTAGCTTTAATAAATTTCCGCATATCTGCCAAATCTTAATTCAGCCTACAGACGAGCAATTGCTCCTTTTACTTTAACCTATCCATTTTACATTTATCGCAAATGTATCTCAAATTTAATTCATAACTCAAAATTTCAATACCTGTCTGCTTTTCCATATATTCTTTCAGGTCAGAAACCGTTATGTCGGTTAGCTCCCCGCAATCCTGACAAATAAGATGTTCATGCGGATGCAGTGATTTGTCATATCTGTCGGGCGCATTCAGAATGCTTATGCGTCTTATTTCACCTGCTTCGGTCATAAGGCCCAGATTCCGGTAAACAGTGCCTACCGCTATGGATGGCTGCAGCTGCTTTGCCTTCATATATATCTCTTCGGCCTTCATATGTCCCTCTGAAGATTTGATAATATCTAAAATTAACATTCTATGCTTTTTCAAACTACCACCTACTTTTATTAAGAATAGGAATTATTCTTAATAAAGAATATAATATTTTTATTGTTTTGTCAAGACTTATTTAATAATTTTTTTTATATACAATAAACTAAAAATTACCCGGTTTTATCTTACCGATATTCCGAACAAGCTTTTCAACCGCAAAAGGTTTGCCGTGGGCGGGAAATATCCGGCGTACCTTATGTGAAATCAGCTCCTTGCGGAATAAATCCCAATCATAATCATAGCCGGTATCCACCATGACATAATTCCTTTGGATTTTTTATGAGGAAACAATTTGTTACACTTAGCTTTATCTGTATTATCTCCATAAAATTTCTATCCTTTTCCCACAACTGTTATAAACGCTCTATTGCTTATACTATGCCAATTCTCAAATTTTAAGCCGCATTTGTACATGAGCTTTTTCATTTCCTCAAGAACAGCTAAAGGATGGGGATAATGGTGAAATGAGTCGGTACACTCCAAAAGAACATTGCCTGTTGACCATAATAAGTAGAATCATAATGATCTGCCTGTTTATCAAAGGCAATTTTTGATTTTTCCTTGCTTGTTATTGATTTATTCATATATTAATCCCCCTGACCAGATTATTTAATACCTTCAGCTATCTTTTTCATAAGGCTTAGAAATAACTCGACCTCCTCATCACTTTCCAAGGTGCCCAGTATTTTATTCCACAAGCAGCAAAAAACCCGTCCTTTCAAACGGGCTTTTTGCGTACGGCAATCATATGGAGCTGTTACTGGTTGGTTGTCTGAGTGACAGCGGATGCACCTGAGCTCACATCAATGGAGTAGGAACCGCTTCCTCTGTAGGAAAGTATCCTGATCTTGTATGTTCCTGCCGTAGTCGGAGTATATTTGATAGTTTCCTGTCTGGTTGCTCCTTCGGAACTTGCTACCTGTGTACCGCCGGGATTGTACAGGAATATATCGAAATCCTGGGAAGATGTCCAGTCGGGCTGTATTAATGTAATAGCTACCGGATACTTTGTGTCGGGTATGGCAATTGTAAATTCATCATATTTATTTGTACCTGCAAGAGAATCAGCTTTATACAGGTGTATAGGAACCTCTATTCCGGTACCCGTAAAGCTGCCTGCTGCCTTAATAGCTGCATAGCTGTCCAGTCTGCCATAGCCGTAATCCAAATCCTGTCCTGCCGTTCCCCAGTCCTGTGCCGTGCCTGTTATATAGGCTACAACCTGAGCGGGTGTCAGATCAGGGTTGGCATCAAGAATTAATGCCGCAGTTCCGGAGGTGAATGGTGTGGCCATGCTTGTCCCGCTGTATGCCACATACTGATTTGTTGAATTGGCCTTTGCCGAAGTGATATTGACACCCGGAGCACTTATATCGGGTTTAAGTCTGCCGTCGGCGGTAAGCCCTCTGCTGGAGAAATCAGCCAGGAAAAACCCTTTCTCACCCAAATCTCCGAATGCCGCAACTGTCAATGCCTTTGATGCCGCTCCCGGAGAACCGACGGTAGCCTTTCTCGGTCCGGAATTTCCAGCTGCGACTACAGGTACGATTCCTGCATTAAAGGCATTGTTAATTGCCAGGGATGTGGAATCGGTACCGTCGGAGCTTCCCGATGTCCCGAGACTTAAACTTATAATCCTTATGTTGTATGTAGCTTTATTGGCTACAGCCCAATCGATAGCTGCCGTAACATTGCTCATGGTTCCGTTTCCGCCTGAATCAAGGACCTTCAGCCCAATAAGAGCAGCCCCCGGAGCTACGCCCTTGTAATTGGCATTGCCGTCACCGGCGCCTGCAACTGTGGCCGCAACATGGCTTCCATGGCCGTTGTCGTCATAGGGGGTTGTTTTATTTCCGACCCAGTCCTTCCATGCTATAACCTTACCGCCATCCAGGTCTACATGGTTTCCATCAATACCTGTGTCGATGACTGCAACTACAATGTCATTCTTTGTATACGTTGTCGGAGCACCGTCATGATCTCCGTCTATGCCTGCAAAGTCTGCTCTTGCCTTGCTGACGCCAAACCAGTTGGAGGCTGTATCAATTGTGGCATGTACCTCTTCATCATATTCCACCTGCTTGACCAGGTCGGACTTTTCCAGCTTGCTGATTTGATTTTTGGTCAGGTTTAATGCAGCTCCGGGTATAATTTCAAATTTGTGTTTGATTTCCGGATTTCCAAGCAGCTTTTCTATAGATGCGAATTCATCATCAGTGAGTTTTTTATTGAATACGACTGTAACAGGAACTTCATCACTGTCTTTTGCTTCGTTAATCTTCTTTTCCAGATTTACGAACAGTTTACTGTTTGGACTTTTTGTGATTTCATAGGTTGGTTTCTCAACCTGGAAAACCTCTGTTGAAGGTTTGGCAAATACCAATGATTGTGTCCCTATTAATATAATTGTAAGTGAAAAAACAATAAAGGATTTTAAAATTCTGTTTTTCTTCATAGATATATCTCCTCTCGACTCTTATGTCTGGTTTTTTAAGTAATTTAACAAACTGTGAAATTAAAACTACAGTTTGGATACGTTTGGAGACCTGATTTTGTTCATAGTTTCACCCGCCTTTTTTTATCAGCATGCCAAAAGACACGCTGCCAATAATGCAATAATCCAATACATACTTGCATTTTTTGCATCATATATAAAAACAGGATGGTGTTTTGCCGGAATTCATTACTGACGAATAAGCTTATTCAGACCTGTCGGATAACTGCGTCCAAAAGATCTTTCCTTTGAAAACTCTACACAGCATTGTGTAAAGGATAGTCGTACTCAATTGAGTTTGACTGAGAGAGAAAATGAATGAGCATGCTTTATTATTCATTTTTAATAATATAACATATATGTAAATATATGTCAATAGTAAAAAGTAAATTTATGGAAAAGATTGATATGAAACAAAGATAACGTAAATAAAATGTTATTTGGAAAGAGCAGGTTTCTTATTTAATACGAAAAAAACAGCTATGCTTGCAAACAAGGCCAGACATCCGCCCAAGACAAATGGGGCGGCCTGACCTGCAGCATCCCACAAAAAACCCGCGATGAGAGAAGCCGGTAACAGCCCTATCCCCACAATTGCGGAATGAAGTCCCAATGCGCTGCCTTTCAATTGCGGAGGGGTCATTTCTGCAATCAACGCTCTTTCGCCCCCCGCAGTGAGCGCCGTATACACGCCATATATGGCAAATAGTCCCCAAAAAGCAAAATTCGAACTTGATAAACCGATTCCAAGATATACCACTGCATAAAAGAAATATCCCGCACACAAGGTATATTTGCGCCCGATTTTATCCGACAGCTTTCCAACAGGATATGATAAAAGTGACGCAATAAAATTATATAGAAAATACAAAAGAATGGCCTCACGTTCAGAAAATCCGGCATTATAAGCTCTGAGCAGGATGAAGGAGTTTGATGAATTTCCAAGGGTAAATATGAAAATAATGACTAAAAACATCTTTAATCTTGTATCAAGAGATTTCCACTTAAAATCCAGCTTTTTAACTTCCGTTGCTTTTTTGCCGTTTCTGACAAAAAGCACACATAAGGGCCCTATCAGAGCCGGAACCATTGAAATAATAAAAATATTGCGGAAATTACTTTCATCAGAAGATACCATCAAGAAAAATGCAAGCAGTATACCGACAGAAGCCCCTAACATATCAAAAGCCTTATGTAATCCGTATGCTTTGCCAAAGTTGCTGTTTTCGGCAGACTCGGCAATCAGCGCATCCCTGGGTGCTGTCCGTATTCCTTTTCCAAAGCGGTCTATAATGCGTGCGATAAAAATTCCGCCCCATGAGGCAGACATCAAAATAATGAATTTGTTGAAAAAAGAGGCCAGGTAACCCATAAAGGCTAATTGCTTCTTGTTATTGTACTTATCGGCAATCATCCCCGAAAACAGTTTCAATATGCTGGCCAGGCTTTCAGCAATACCCTCAATTACACCAATAATGGCAGGTGACGCACCCAGAACAGTACTTAAATACAATGGCAATATCGGATAAACCATTTCGGTGCTTATATCTGTAAAAAAACTGACCAGACCCAACAAAACAATATTTGATATAAAGAGCTTTTTCTGCGCCTTCTTCCGGGACATAATACTCACCCATTCTTCATTTACTATTTTTATCTACTATTTTCATATGCTATTTTTCATCAAGCCAAAAAATTTTGAAGGTCAATTTTTCAAGGCCGCGCTGACGCTTATAACTTACCCGTAAGTTTGCATCAGCAGGTAAAAAAATATCTTCCTCCAACTCAGGCAATAATTCGCGTATATTTGTACCATTGTCTTTCAGTTTCTCTATTGCCTGTCCTATCTGTAATAGAACTTCCGGAACTAGGGCTTTTGTGTCGGTTGCTACTCTAAATAGTTCCATCTGGTTTAAATAGTCAGTTGAAACGCCGGTGCCCAACCAGTCTAGTAATGCGCTTTTGCTGAATCTCCATTCACGGCCTATCTTTCTTGCCGGAATCCGTTCTTCCCGCAGCAACTTAATCATGGTTCGTTCGCTAACACCGAAGAGCTCCATTGCCTGTTCAAGATTTAGAATGTCATTTTCCATAAGCATCCTCCTTTACTATTACTTTTTTATTATTACACATAAGCGACATTTAATCAACCTATAATATAAATATAGTATTACTTTAACTGCAATAAACAACAATTCTCTTTTACAACAACAAACAAGGGTTTCATTTTATGTAAACCAATCATATCATGTAGTATATATCTTGCAATGAATCCAATATCTATAAATTGCATAAAACGGGAGGCATTTTATGTTGACTGAAATGGAGTATGTGAAACAGTCCATTGAAACAAATCTTTTCTTCCTGCGAATTATAAAAGAACATTTGATATTTGCAGGCGCAGCTTTTACATTAAAGGATGCAAACCTTGTACCGACTCTGATAGAAATGAAAAACAAGTTTGAAGGAGCAAGGGACACTGGGAATTTTGGAATGTAAGATCAGATCCATCATACTTCCTCTGCTCAGTGATCATGTATTAAGGGAAGCCAATCATTATTTAAGGGAGCTGCGAGAATTCAAAGTATAAACACAAATATGATTTTTATTGTATAAAAGTTCATGGTTTTACTAAACATAAACAATATAAAAAACTATTTGGAGGGAATCATATGCAATTAGCCGCACATGAGGCACACGACTTACATGAGCTTACTTTAAGCTGTGTGAACTCTATTACAAATATGGCACTTTTTATGAACCAGGTAAAAGATCCTCAGCTTAAATCACTGATACAAAAGCATTTTCCCTATCATGTGAAGGACTATAATACAAAAGTTGAGTATTTAAGCAGGACAAACGGCGCAAAAACAGGGCTCCCTGTGCCTGAGATAACAAATATCATCCAGAATTATACCCAGTCTGCTACCAATGCGAAATCCGTAACTCCAAGGACAGATGTACAGCAGCTGGATGATCGTGAGATTGCCACAGCATATCTTTTAACACTAAAGAGAGCTGGACGCGAATACGCATGGGCAGCTATGGAAGCCAGTAATCCTGAAATACGCACATTTCTTGAGGATGCTTTCAGAATGAGTTCACGCCATGCTTACGATGTCTGGCAATGGATGGTTACAAAAGGATATTATCCCTTGGAAGCTGCCCCGGCAGAGACCTTAGGCACTATTGCAAGTATGTACAAAACTGTACCCGAGTCGGGTGCAACCCTGCAATAGAGTACTCATCCTCTATTTCTCCTTATATGAACTAAAAAATCACCGGGAAGTCATTACCATCCGCTTTGTGTGAAAATTATAAAATGAAAGTAGACAAGGATTATAACCTTGCCTGCTTTTTTACTATGTTCTGCTCTCCTGCATATATTCTCATGGCTGATATCAGCACCGCTTGATTTTATTCATAGAAGCTCCTATAAAAACATCATACAGTCAACATAGCAGTCATTAAACTCCTTTGAAGCCGAAAGTTCTATATACCGTATTTTTTTGCTGATAATTACCGCGTCTGAAAGGCTTTCCGACGATAATAAAGCTTCAATTGCACCCTGTCCGGCGGCATTTCCAACCGATTGTATTTTTCCCTGCAGTTCTGCCGGAATAAGCCCTATTCGAATTGCACTGCCGGTATTTATATAAGTGCCGAAACCGCCGGCGAGGTAGACATTTTTAATATCCTCGAAGCTGATGCCCGCTTGCCTTACCAGTATATGAATTCCGGCAGCAATTGCCGCCTTTGCGTTTTGAAGCTCACGTATATCTTTTTGCGATATTGCGATATCCCCCTCAAGCACAAAAACATTCATACCCTCAATTGTCGTTATATTTTCAGCCAGACCTGCCAGCTGTTCCGAATCCGGTTCCCACCCGGTATCCAGCCTCCCTGTTTCATCTATTATGCCTGCTTTGAGCAATTGGGCAACGCCGTCAACTATACCGGTACCGCAAATTCCAACGGGCCTGGCATTCCCGATTGTGGTGTACCTTACCCCCGCTTCAAATGTAATGCTGTTAATTGCCCCGCTTACACTGCCCATGCCATTTCTGATATTGGCTCCTTCAAATGCAGGACCTGCCGCCGAAGCACAGGCGTAAAGTCCGTCCCTGTTTCCAAGTACTATTTCTCCGTTTGTACCTATATCAATCATAAGAGACATCTCCGCCTGCCGGTACATTCCGGTTGAAAGCACAGCTCCTACGGTATCCGCACCAATGTAGGCCGAAACCGAAGGAAGTATGCACGCAATTCCAAATGGATTGATATCAAAATTCAATTCTTTTGCATTTATTTTAAGAACTGAGGTTACGGCGGGTATGAATGGAGCGGCAGCAATATTTTTTGCCGGCACCTTGAGCAGAAAATGTATCATTGTGGTGTTTCCTGCAAAAGTTACCGCATATACATCCTTGTTTGATATGCCGGCTTCCTGGCACAACTCTTTTATACAGTCGTTCAGTTTTCCGGTAATTAGCAAGTGCAGTTCCTCCAGCCCTTTATCATTATCGTTGGTATGCTTGATTCTTGAAATAACATCTGCACCGAAGGTTTTTTGAGGATTCAGGAATGAACGTACGCCCACCCTTTTACTGCTGTTCATATCCAATAAATATACTGCTGCCGTGGTGGTCCCGATATCCACTGCCACACCATAGAGAGCTTTGGCCGTATTGCCCGCTTCAGCCCCCAGCAGCCGGTTTCCTGATTTTATTAGTGTTATCACGTAATTATTCTGCCTGATCAGACCCGGAAGAACTCTTATGAGTTCCAGACTTGAACCGTCTGCATCCAAGCCGCCCAAAATCCGTTCAAAATCGGCGGTCTGATCTGACAAAGAGGGCTTTTCAAGCGTTCGGACCTCTTTTGTTACCAAGGGCGATAATGTTATCTGCCGCTGCCTGCCCTCAACTACTATTTGTGCCTGAGCCCCGGTATCCCGGAGGATTATTTCCATATCTGCTCCAACCTTACAGCCGCAGGAAAACCTGTACCCCTCCTCCACGGCCTTAATTCCAAGTATTTTCATCTCATTTTGAGAGGCAGCGGGAAGAATTCCAGATGAAATTTTCACCTTGCATTTACCGCAGGTACCATTGCCATTGCAAGCAGAATCAACCTCTATATTTGACTTTCTAAGGAGTTCAAGCAAATTTTGATCGTTTTCTGCCGGTAGCTCATATGACTTTTTATCTGTTTTAATTATAACCTTTGGCATTTTTCCTCCTAGTATTATACTCGTATTTATTGTCCCTCCGCAGGCCTTCCGTTAAATACCTGTGACCTTGCACCGGCCTTACTTTATTATTCTGTCATCATAGGCCGGGCTTATGGATGAATTTGGCGGAACAACAAGCACTTCATCGCTGTTAAACTCACCGTTAATGATTCTTTCCATCAAAGAGGGGCTGCCGGCAATCTCTATAAAATCCCACTTGAAAAAATCTGCCGATTTTTTTGTAAAGTCTCTATAATAGTCGTTATTATTAAAACAGTCCCAGGAAATGAACCCGGCACTTTTGTACTCTTTCATCCAGTTTTGTTCCATTTTCATTAGAAACTCTGCATTATCCTCACCATATCTCTCGGTATAATCCTTTAAAATAGCATTATATTTAATTTCTCCGGGCTGCCAGCCCCTCTCGATCCAGCCTGAAGAAAACCAGTAGGTTCCGGGATATTTTTCAAAATAGCTTTTATATTTTTCCTTCGAGCCAATAAATAAGGTTATACAATCATGTGCTCTGGGTACCACAATGGGAATTTTACTGCTTGTAAGCCCCACTATCCCATTGCTGCATAAGCCATAGCCTAAAATAATGTAATCATAATGAGGACATGTATTGTAGTAATTATAAGGAAAGCCTTCATTGGCCCTGTCAATCTGAGCCTGAACCATTTCCCTCAGTCTGTCAGGAGTATCATGCAAACCCTGATGCAAAAAGGTTATATCTACATAATGTTTTGACTTGCCGGCCAGGTATGAAATTTCTCTATTTAATACGTCACAGGCTATTACTTTTAGCTTTAACATATTGTTTTTCACCTTTAAGTTATTTTTATATCTCAAATAATATCAAACTTTGACTTCATAGTGTAGGATTTATTTTTATAAAATTATAATTTAAGTATGAATATGATGCAAAAGTACAATACAATCCGTGAACCTGGCTATTATTTTCGGCAGAAGCGTTGTCCATCTTATTTTCCGACTCCGGTTTACGTTTCGGTCATTATGCCACCGTTGACGTGAAGTACCTGTCCTGTGACGAAGGAGGAATCCTCCGACGCCAGATAAACATAGGTCGGTGCAAGCTCAAAAGGCTGCCCGGCGCGTTTCATCGGCGTTTCCAAACCAAACGTTTTTACATATTCGGCAGAATAGCTGGATACAATAAATGGGGTCCAAATGGGTCCCGGTGCTACAGCATTGACCCGGATACCCTTTCCAACCAATTGGAGTGATAATGAACGGGTGAATGATACAATGGCACCTTTTGTTGATGAATAATCGACCAGCAAAGGGGCACCTGCATAAGCTGTTACCGATGCTGTGGATATAATGGAGCTCCCCGGCTTGAGGTAAGGAAGAGCAGCCTTGGTCATGTAGAAATGCGGAAAAATGTTGGTTCTGTATGTATTTTCGAGTTGTTCGTCAGATATGTCCAATATGCTTTCCTGAGGAAACTGGACACCCTGGTTCAATACAAGCACATCGAGCTTTCCATACATGGCCAGCGTCCTTGTTACCGCTTCTTTTGAAAAAGCGGGCTGGCGCAAATCGCCTTCAATAAGCAGGCAGCTTCGCCCGTAGTCCTCCACCATCTTCCTGGTGGCTTCGGCATCTGTGCGTTCATATAAATAAACAATTGCCAAATCCGCCCCTTCTTTGGCAAAACCGATTGCTGCGGCACGGCCAATACCGCTGTCGCCTCCGGTAATGATGGCGATTTTCCCTGCCAGTTTTCCGCTGCCCTTGTATTCAGGATTGTCGGATATTGGAACCGGATTCATCAAATACTCTAAACCGGGCTGGGTGTCCTGATGCTGAGGCGGAAAAGTGATGGGCACCTTTTTACAGCGCGTCTCATAACTATAATATGGATACATCGGGATCATGGTAAATCCTCCTTTTCAATTTTTATGACCTTGGAATGATCTTCTGTTCGGGAGTGGTTAAGACATTGTAAATTGCGAATTCTGATTTTAGCTCTCACACAAAAGTCTAAAGTATTTTATGCAAACTTTTGTTCTATTGTTACTTATTTATGCTATTTGGGAAAGTGAATTTGATAGCAAAAAACATCTTATCCGCAAAATCAGCGGAAAAGATGTTTTTTATCAATACACGGCTAAATCTTAATCCTGTCTCAATGCAATTATCGGATTTAGACGGGATGCCCTGTATGCCGGAAATATTCCAAATATTAATCCAACCAGTACAGCAAATCCAAAGGAAATACTCACTACATTAAATGAATATGCAAAGTTAAATCCCAGAAGACCTGCCGATTTTCCCAGTCCCAGACCGGCCGCAATCCCGATAAAGCCGCCCAGAAGGCTCAGTACAAGAGCTTCAATTAAAAATTGTATCAGTATATTTCCTTTTGTTGCTCCTAGAGACTTTCTAATACCTATTTCCTTTGTTCGTTCAGTAACTGATACGAGCATTACATTCATTACACCTATACCGCCTACTATAAGAGAAATACTTGCAATTCCGCCAAGAAGCAGTGTCAATGTATTCTGAATTGATGACAAACTGTCCAGCATGGATTGCTGTGTGGATACCTCGATGTCGTCACTTGCGGCATTCAAATTGGACTTAAGGTAATTCTCTATAGAAAACTGTGCCAAACTCACATTATTCTCATCAGCAGCTTTTATATAAAGTGAGGTTATATCATCTGTCCCAGTAATGTATTTTGAAGTGGTTATGGGCATCAACACCATATTATCCGCATTTGTGCCCATTGAAGAACCCTGGCTTTCCAGTTCACCGATTACTGTGTAATTGTCACCTGCTATTTTGACAGTTTTACCGACAGGACTTGAATATCCGAAAAATGTCTGGCTCAATTCAGACCCGATAACACATACTTTATTCTTATTATCCAGGTCTATAAAGGAAATTCCTCTGCCATAGGAAAGCTTGTAACTCCTTATTCCCAGATAATTTTCATCTACTCCCAGAACAGATACCATGCCTGCAGTCGTGGTTCCGCTGGAAACATTTCCGTTGACACTTGTATAAGGTGCTACGCTTTCAACACCGGAGAGCTTATTAATATCTCCAACCCTGTCATATTTAAGTTTATCCCCGGTATTAATTCTGACAGTAAGGACATTTGTACCCAGTGAGGATACCTGCGATGTAACATTTTGGGTTGATCCGGTTCCTATACCTACAAGAACAATAACGGAAGATATACCTATGATCAGTCCCAGCATTGTAAGAGCTGATCTTAATTTACTGCTCCTGATATTTTTAAAAGCCAGCTTGATTGTCCTAACAAACAACATATTTATCACCTCGTTTCATCTATAAGCTGACCATCAATAATACTTACGCTTCTCTTCACCTGTTTTGCGATTTTAGGGTCATGTGTTATGAGCACGATTGTCTGTCCGCGCCCATTCAGCTCATTTAATATTTCCATTATTTCCAGTCCGGTTTTCTGATCCAACGCTCCGGTCGGCTCATCGGCAAGTATTATCTGAGGTTCACAGACCAGAGCCCTGGCAATTGCAACACGCTGCTGCTGTCCTCCTGAAAGTTCCTTGGGAGTGTGCTTCTCTCTTCCCTTCAACCCTACCTTATCAAGATAGTTATATGCTATTTCCTTTGATTGCTTTGCCGAAAAACCCCTGTACATTAAAGGCACCTCTACATTTTCAACTGCATTTAATTTAGATAAAAGGTTGAAATTCTGAAAAACAAAACCTATTTTCTTATTTCTGATATGTGCCAGCTCTAAATCAGTTGAATTATTTATATCTATTCCATCAAGAAAATAATCACCGTCATCTGGTACATCCAGACAGCCTAATATATTCATTAATGTTGATTTTCCAGAACCCGAAGGCCCCACTATTGAAACGAATTCGCCTTTATCCATATTAAACGTTACCTTATTCAATGCCTTCACTTCTGTATCACCCATCTGGTAAGTTTTAGTTATTTCCTTCATTTTAATCATTCATGTTCACTCCTTAAGTTATCTGCATCTGAAGTACGGATAAAATTATTAATCAATTATCTTAATTTTGAGGCCTTGCCATATTGCCTCCGCTCATTGAACGGCTGCCGCTGCCATTCCCATTACGGCCCTGCATTCCTCCATTTGTGTTAAACATACCGCCTTCAATGCCACCGAAACCAGACATCATTCTGGTACTGCTGCTTGACTGAACTGTATATTGAATTACATCACCTTCAGATAATCCGCTTACTATTTGAACATAAGCCTGGTTGGCAAGTCCAAGCGTTACCGGGACGGATGAAGCACTTCCATCGCTGTTTACCAGCATTACAGACGCATTATCCCCTGACCCCCTTACTGCTTCTATTGGAACGGCAACCGCTCCTGTCACACTTTTAACCGTTATATCCACAGCAGCCGACATACCTATTTTAATGTTGGTTGTCTTATCAAGTTTTATTGATATCTGAAATTTTGAGCCGCCATTGTCATAGGTTCCTGTTTCAGAAATGCTTGTAACTTTTCCTGAATATTTTGTATCTGGAAATGCATTAATTGTAATATCTGCGCTCTGACCCACCTTAATATTATTCAAGTCAGTTTCGTCCACAGACAAGTTTGTTACGAGGTTGTCGGTACTCATAATGACAATGCTGTCAGTAGCTTTTGATGCATTCTGCTGATTGCTTTCGGTGTCATCGGCAATGGTAACTTTAACGATTACTCCATTAAAAGGTGCAGTTATGGCAGTTTCATCCGTATATGTTAAAAGTACTGCTCCCTTTTTTACAGCCTGTCCTTCAACAGCTTTAACTGTATCTACTGTCTTATCTGAATCGGCCTCCAATGTTTCCTCATCACCTGACACTATCTCACCCGAACCTGTAACAGATTGTTTAATATCCTGTGTATCAACCGTTAATGTCCTTGTTTGAGCCGAAGTTTGTCCGGCAGCTGTTTTGTTGTTTTTTGCGTTTACAATACCCGGAACCGTCAATACTCCCGCAATAATTACTGCTAATAAAACAGCAATGGAGATTAATACCTTTTTACCTTTTTTATTTCTTGATTTCACACTCATCATTTACTCCTTTCATGGCCTGCCGCTTCGATTGCGGACTTAATTCAAAGTTTAGTCCAGTTGTTTTTATCTTAACTACAAATGTAATTATAAGTGCAAAACCTTAATGAAACTTTAAATAAACCTTAAGCAAACAATAAAAATTGTTACAAATTTTTGAACATATTTGAACATAAAAATAACGTATAAAAATTTAAATACGTTATCTTTAATGCTGCTTATTTTTACCCTTTGGATAATTTTATAGTAAATATGCTCCCCCTGGGCTTATTATGTGTGACTTTTATTGTGCCTCCATGCCTGCCCACAATCCAGTCCGCAATCGACAGCCCCAGACCCATACCTCCCCTTTCCCTGCTGCGTGCCTTATCCTCTCTGAAAAAACGGTCAAATATTTTATCAATATTCTCATCGCTTATGCCCATACCCGTGTCTGAAACCGTTATTACGGCTTTATTGTCCTTGATATTGGTATCTACTGATATCTTGTCCTTTTCATCGGTATACTTGAGTGCATTGTCCAAAAGAATAACCAGAAGCTGGTGTATCCGGCTTTTATCTGCATTGATATTCATCGGACAATGTAGATTGACTTCCAAAACCTTATTCTGGCTTTCAGCCAAATCCCTATAGGGCTGACAGACTGTTTCAACCAGAGCATCCAGTGAAAACAGATCTTTGTGTATCTCGGTCATCGTAGAATCAGATCTTGCCAGTGTCAGCATATCTGTGATCAGCCTGGAAAGCCAGGAGGTTTCATCCAAAGCAATAGCTATACTCTCCGATCTGTCAATTATTTTATCCTCCGGTGAAGTCAGAAGTAATTCCAGTGAGTTCTGAATTATGGTAAGGGGTGTTCTTAATTCATGTGACACATTCTCAACAAACTCCACCTGCCTGCTCCAGGACTTTTTTACAGGTTTCATGGTTATTTGAGATAAAATCAGACTTGCCAAAATGGACATTATGCTGAAGATAATTACACCAACAATCAGAATAAACGAAGTATGCTGCAGCAAATTCCTCTCGCCATCTGAATTTATTACCAGCTGCATATACAGTTCTTCACCGGCATCGGTCCCGACATTGGTAGTAATACTTCTAAAATAGTATTGATCTCTTATACTTATGGAAACAATACGGTTCAGTTTTTCTTTATCAAATTCTATATACTTCAGGTATTGATCATAATATGAGTCGTTTACACTCCCGAAATTTATGATGCTGCCGTCCCTGGCTCTTAAAATAGGTATTATTCTGGGACTTCTTATGTTTATTGCCGCATTGCCCCTTGGTCTCAAGCCTTCGTCAGGTCTTTTCAAATTAAAATTCTGATCCAGTACAAAACTTTTTATGGTACCAAGTGAGTTGTATAATTCAGAATCCAGCTTTGTATAAACTGATTCCCTTATCTGGGTGAAAATGATCAATCCAAACGAAATAAAGATAATTGTAAAGGCAATTAAATTATATTTCATGTTTTGCAGCTGCTGCCTTCGGATTATATTGTGTTCATTCATTCTCTTCTCCGCTGTCAGTAATCATATAACCAATTCCCCGCACTGTTTTAATATATTTATCATACCCGCTGCTTTTCAAAATTCTGCGGATATTGCTGGTATACACATCAACAACGGTCATTGTCGTGTCTGAATCAAAGCCCCATATCCTGTCAAATATCTGTTTTTTAGTTAGAATAGTATTTTTATTGCTTACGAGATATTCCAGAACTTCAAACTGCTTTCCCTGAAAAGCCAGTTCTTCATTCCCGACCCGTGCAGTTCTGTTGCTGAGATTTAAAGTCAGTCCCTTAAAACTTAGAATATGTTCCTTCAATGCTCCTTTGGAGCGTCTCATTAATGACTCAATCCTTACTAAAAGTTCCTGCCGGTGAAAGGGTTTGACAAGATAATCATCAGCTCCCAGCTTGAAGCCTTTCACCTTGTCATCAATTCCATCCTTTGCAGTCAGCATGATAACAGGCGTTTTAATTCCCTTGTCCCTTAAGGCAGCCAGGACGTTGTAGCCATCCCTTTTGGGCATCATAACATCCAGAATCACCACATCATATATATTCTGTTCTGCCAGATACAGCCCCTCTTCACCGTCAAATGCCTGCTCATACTCAAAGGTACCGCCTATATTACTGCAAATTGCATTTGAAAGTAGCTTATCATCCTCAATCACAAGTGCACGCATAAATTATTCTCCAAATAAGTTTAGTATGCGTTTTTCAGAGGAAAACATTCATTTACTGCTATTAATGCCCTCCCGGGACTGAATGAAATCTACTCTATAACAAAGCACAGATTACTTTGCCTCGTCCTGCCTCAATTTCCCCAGAGCACCTCCGGGATGCCATTTGATATATTGCTTTGGTGTAATATTTTTTTTATTTTGCAGCATTATACTGAGGCCCTGCAGGACAATAATTTCAGCAATTATTGATGCTCTGGGGGCCCTGTTCAGGGAATCCCCCTCGTTAACAACCCCCGCAAACAGAAAAACATCCGAATTTTCAGCCAGCCAGGAATTTTTTTGTCCCGTTACACCTATAATCTTAGCTCCGTTGCTTTTTAGTGTCGAAACCGTCGCTTTCAGCTCTGCGGTTTCTCCGCTGTTTGATATGGCTATTACGACATCTCCGTCCATTACCTGGCCCGATGAGCCGTGAACGGCCTCAGTACCGTGCAGTTCGTAAGCAGGTGTTCCCGTGGAAGACAGCAGGGATGCAATGTAGCCGGCAACATGCCCTGGCTTGCCAATCCCGGTAATATGAACCCTTTTTCCCGCCTCTTCGGCAGCCCCTATCAAGCTGACGGCAGCCTCGTAAAAGTCATCGCCTATTTTATCTATTAAATCTTCCGTCTCGTTTATAACGGTCGATAAGAAATCCTTCAATACGTCCTTTTCATTCATAGCTGTTCCCGCCTTTGTTATAAATTATTTTTATGAGCTTCCATCAAAGCAAGCACTTCTGCCCTGAAGGGAAGTGACGGCTGTGCACCCATTCTGGATACGGTGATTGTTGCAGTATAGCTTGCAAACAAAATTGCTTCTTCCTCAACCATATCCGAGCATATTGCCGTACAGAACGCTCCGATAAATGAATCTCCCGCTGCAGTGGGATCCTTGACCTCCACAATATCAATACACGGCTGGTATATGAATTTTTCTGCATTTATCAGTGCCGCTCCGTTACTTCCCAGAGTGATGATTACATTTTTGACGCCTTTTTTTAAAAGTACTTCAGCAGCAGTCTTTATCGCTTCAGTATCCACACCGCTTTTCGAAGTGTTTACTTTAATTCCCGTAAGATCGGCGGCTTCATGTTCATTAGGGGATATATATGTCAATTTTTTCAGGAGGGAACCGCTTAATGGAGCCGAAGGAGCGGAGTTCAGCATGATGGGAACATTCTTTTCATAAGCCATATCCGCAACTGCCTCATTAACTTCCATAGGAATTTCCAGTTGAAGCATCACCATATCATAATTTCCTATCTCATCCCTCAGAAATTCCACGTCTTCTGTTGTAAGTGCCATATTGGCACCCGGTATCAGCAGAATCCTGTTTTTTGATTTCTGCCCCTCCTTCAATTCCAGCATTATATTTCCTACACCCGTCGGTGCGTTCGGGTCCCTGATAACATGTCTTATATCTATACCGGCTTTGCCGGCTGAACCAATCAGCATTTCACCGAAAATATCCTTCCCTACCTTTCCCACCATTGTTACATCTGCTCCCAGCAAAGCCGCCTGTACTGCCTGATTTGCTCCCTTTCCTCCGGGTGCTGTGCTAAAATCAATACCTATTGTGGTCTCTCCTTCATTGGGCAGCCTTCCGGTGGTTGAAATAAGATCCATAATAAAGCTCCCGACTATGAGCAGCTTGGGCTTGTTTTCCATAAATTTGCTCCTTTCTCCGTACAGTTTCTGCAATCGATTCTACAAGGATCAGACTTTTAACTGCCCAGGATTGTCATGGGCAAAAACCTTTTTAAAGCTTTTTTCATTGAAGCTGTTGATGTCGGGCAAAGGAAGCCTGTCTTTCACCTGGGGCACAGGTATCTGTTTTTTATGAGGCTCGGCCTGGTACCAGTATGCCGTTGATGATATGTCATCACTGCGGTGGTTGTTGTGTCCGTGTTCAATAGTCACTTTTATGCTTTTCCTGAATACGATGGGGTCCAGAATATGATACCTGTAAGTGGATATTTTTCCGCCCCAGTTTGGACCTCCTCCCATGATCAGCCCGTGATACGGGGTGCATATTTCCTGCTGGGGACACCATGCCGTGTTGAAATAGTCTTCTGTTCCTGTCCCGTGAAGTGACGGCGGCCATTTCTCCCCGTCAATGAAAATCATATCGTCTCCCTCGCCATACCAGTTCCACTCCTTTGTAAACCTCAGGTTATGCACATTAAAATTGCAGCCCACATAGTGTCCTTCTCCTTCTGCATCAAGAATTACATAGTTCCCTTCCCCGGTGGTATTTTTACCGCCGAATTCAAACTCCGCGTTATCCATATCCCTGTCCGTAACTCCGTCGGTGGGACATAGTCTTGACCAATGGGCGTGGAACCTCAAATCATTGGTTTTTATTTCACATTCCTCGTAATCCACATAGAAATAAAACTTTATGGCGTTATTTGCGTCACTTGTTATTTCTATTCTGGCCTCACTTTCAAAGGGCATGGGGAAAAAACAGTTAAAGGCTTTTCCGTCTTCCGGACTCATCATAAGATATTCGGAGGTAAAATTCCTTGTTATACCGTGCCCCATTCCGAAAAAGTCACCTATGGGAGCCTCTATACTTGGATTTTCCTCTTTGTCCCAGTATGCCCTGATCACAATTTTGCGCGGCAGGAACTCCTCTTCGGCCACTTCCATTCCGTCTGTAGCCATAGTCATCCAGATATGTCTTATATAACCCGAACCTTTTACATTAAATATTTCAGTTGACGTACCCGGCAGCAGAGTGTAGTAATCCTTGTTCCCGCCTGTTCTGTCATAGCTTGAAATTCTTCTGGTGGTACCGTTTTTCTTCTGACAAATACTTAAACTTCTGTTATCGTTAAGCATAGAATCCTCCATTATTTACTATTCAGTATATGAAATCGATTCCATATATATTTGAGATTATCCTGCCGAACTGCTGCTCTTTAATTTATTGCAGATAGCACTCAGAATTATTACAATTTATATGGCTGATTTCTTTTGAATTATTGTTAAGAAAATTATGAACTGTTAGCCTATCTGCACGCTTGAATCCCTGACTACCAGCCTGGGAAGCAATCTGACCCTTTTCTTTTCACTGTTTTCGTTCAGGATATTATCCATGAGTATCTGTGCAGCATTTCGCCCTATTTCCTCCTGCATCATTGCCACAGAAGACAGCTTTGGAGTCACCCTGATTGCTGATTGTGTATTATCCATACCCACTACTGCCATATCGTCGGGTATCCGCAGGCCCGACTCTTCCAAGGCACTCATGGCACCTATGGCCATAAGGTCATTTGCGGCGACTATGGCAGACGGAAGGCTTTCCCTCTTTAACAATTCCCTTGTGCACGTATAGCCTCCGCTTTCTGTGTAGTTTGATTGCAGGATGTATTTCTCATTGATCCTTAACCCTGCGTCAATAATAGCATCCCTGTATCCTAAAAAACGCTCGCGGCCGGTTTGTTCCTCCATATTTCCGCCCATAAAGGCAATTTTCTCATGCCCCTGCTTCAGTAAATGCTCAGTAGCCATTTTAATACCAAGATAGGTATCAACATAAACATAATCGAAGCTGTCATTTTTATGTGCTGATTCATACTTATTGGTAATGACCACCGGCACATTCAGAGAATTGATTGCCTTTATATTTTTTTCACAGAAATTGAAGGAAACCATTATCATGCCGTCTGCAATTTTTCCCTTAACATTTTGTATTGCCTTCAATTCCTCATCCAGACTGTGTTTTGTATAAATAAGTATCATGAGATAATCATATTTCTCAAGTATGCTGTTGACACCGTATATCATATCAAAATAAAAAGGATTGCATATGTCGGGAATTGCCAGAACTATTCTTTTTGTCCTTTTTGAGCGCAGCATCTTGGCTGAAGAATCCGGTATATAGTTCAGTTCCTGTGCAACTTTTTGGATCAGGCTTTTTGTTCTTTCATCACAATATCCACTGCCATTAAGGGCCCTTGATACCGTGGAAGCCGATACACCCGCTTTTTTTGCAATATCATATATTGTACTCATACATATTACTCCCGTATCATTATAATTTGTACTGGCTAGCATCACCTATATAATACTATACCTTGCCTCTTCACTACAACAATCCGGAAGGATATTTACGCCCGGTATCAGTCGGCAGGCAGACGGGCTCCATGTATAACCCAATCCTCCGTCTTTACTTTAGTCCGCTCATCTTTATCCCTTCTACCAGATGCTTCTGCAGTGCAAAAAATATTATGATGATTGGTATTACGGTGATGACTCCGGATGCCATGATCGCATTCCAGGGCGTATCCGAACGGCCTACAAAGTTTGCAAGGGCAACCTGGAGCACCCACATGCTTTGTTTTTGAGTTACAATTAAAGGCCAGAGATAATTATTCCAGTTTGCTATAAAGAATGCCACTCCCAGAGTCACGCTTATGGATTTTGACAAAGGCAAAAATATTTTTGTGAAAATGCCCAGGTATGAGCATCCATCTATCGTTGCAGCCTCTTCCAAATCATCGGGCATCGTTATGAAAAACTGTCTGTAAAGGAATATCCCGTATGCGTGCGGAATTGCCGGTATAATAATACCTTTGAATGAATTAAGCCAGTCGAACTGCTTCATTAATATGAACAGAGGTATGGTAATCACGGAAAAAGGTATCATTAAAGTACTTATGATCCAAAGAAACATACCCTTTTTGCCTACAAAATCGAGCCTGGCCAATGCATATCCCGACATGGCATGGAATACCAGGGCTACCAGTGTTACAACCGTCGAAACAAAAAGAGAGTTTGAAAAATATCTCCCAAAATTCTCATTTAATGCAGTTGTATAGCCATCCAGGGTAAATGTACCGGGTATGATTTTCATATCAAACACATCTGATTTGGGCTTTACGGATGATATGAACATCATGTAGATGGGAAAGACCACCATTATTCCTAAAATCGCCGCAATTACGACTTTTGTAATATATATCTTTCTATTTCTTTTTGCTTCCAGTGTTTTACTCATCTGAATTCCCCTTTGTTATCCTTAACTGGATTAAACTAAATACGAATATGATGGCAAACAATACAAATGCCAGAGCAGATGAATATCCGACCTTCATATATTCAAATGCATTTTTATATATATAATAAACTGATACGTTGGTTGCATCAGCAGGTCCTCCGTTTGTTAAAATCTTGATTTGGTCAAAGACCTGAAATGAAGCTATGGTAGTAACTATGAGTACAAAAGTATTTACCTCCTTCAGCAAGGGAAAAGTAATACTCTTGAAAACATGGAAAAAATTTGCCCCATCCAGGTATGCCGCTTCGTAATAGCTGACAGGAATGTCCTTCAATGCCGCCAGAAAAATTATCGAATAGTATCCTATAAGCATCCATGCCGAAATAAATGCGATACAAAAGAGCGCCTGTCTCGGGTTTCCCAAAAAATCCTGGGCGGGAAGCCCGATTGCCCTCAAAATATCATTGATGAAACCCCTCTGAGGATCCATCATAAATCTCCATATAAGGGAGGCCACAACAGTAGATATTGAATATGGGATAAAATAAAGAGTTCTGAAAAATTCCTGTGCCGAGCCCGGAATTGAATTCACAAATACCGCCAGTAAAAGTGAGATGCAAAATACCATGGGCACAAACATTAATGTATAGAGAAGGGTAGTCCATACCGAATGCCACCATTGTCCATCCGAAAGCAGGTTTTTATAGTTTCCCAATCCGATATATTTCATTGGCTCCAGAACATTCCAATCATGAAAACTGACATAAAGAGCTATTAATATAGGGACAAATATAAACAGGGCTATACCGATGACATCAGGTGCAAGCATAAAATATGCGAACAGGTTCTCTTTTACCTTTTTGCTTTTTATACCATATTTTTTTCTTGTGGTCATTGTTGAAATTGATAAATTGTTCATGGTAATCTCCTCTGGACTGTTTTATACCGCCCCGGCCCCAACTGAACCGGGGCGGCATAAAATTACGTTTTCCTTATTACATGGCACCATTGTAAGTCTTCAGGAAATCAGCAATCTTATCATTTGCCTTTTTGGCTTCCGACTTTGGATCTCCGTTATTGAACATAACATTCTGAAGTGCATCACCTACGGCATTTACGATTTCAGAAGGATATCTGGGCTCGCCCACTGCCGAATCATATATTTGATTGGTAAATACCTCTCTCAGACCTTTTGTGTAAACATCCTTACCGGCTTCAATAACTGATTTTCTCGGGGAGTAAGCGAATTTGACCTTTGTACACCATTCCAGAGGGATACTGGTATCCTCGGCAAATGCCCACATTGCAAATTTTGCAGCTGCATCGCTATTCTCACTTTTACCGTTCACCATAAGTTTCCATCCGCCGGCAGCTGTGGCAGCTTTGCCGCCTTCCGGAACCGGCAGCGGAACAAGACCTATATTGGTGTCCTGGTAATTGTTTTCGAGACTGGCTATAGCCCATGTGCCGCATACCTGCATGGCAGCCTTGCCGCTTCCAAGGAGTGCAATTTCATTGGTCAATGGAATGGAAAGCTTTGAAGGTGCACCAGCCTTTATAAGATCCCCCCAAAGTTTCAATGACTTTTCAACACCTTCACCTTCAAAGGTAGCTGTTTTTGTGCTTGAATCTATGACATTGGCACCTGTCTGCCAGAGGAAGGGATACCATGTAAAATTCTGATAATAGCCTTTGCTCGGTTCAACTATCAAGCTTGCAATATCGCCCTTCTTCAGCTTTTTAGTCGCATTTACAAGTTCGTCCCATGTTTTTGGAGCCTCAAGCCCTGCGGCCTTGAACATGTCCTTGTTGTAATACAGGCCCAATAATTCTATTTCAAATGGAATTGCAACAATTTTTCCATCTACGGTTACTGCATCAATGGCACTCGGCAAAAAGTCCTGTTTCATTTCATCAGTAAAGTATGATGTCAAATCCTTTGCTACGCCGCTGTTTGCATATTTCAGGAAATCACCCGGACTCATTACAAATACATCCGGACCTGCATTGGCCGCAAAAGCAGTTGTCAGCTTTGTGCCCATGTAATCAGATTCGGGGAAATTTTCATAGGTGACCTCAACGTTTGGATTTACAGCCTTGTATTTCTCAGGCAGCGATGCCATAAATTCTTTTTCTGCGTTTGTATGGAAAGTCCAAAATGAGATTTTTGATTTTCCCGCAGAGCTTTCGGTTGAATTTACAGCGGTATTTGTGGTGTTTGAGGTATTTGTGGCCTTTGATGAATCATTTGGAGCACTTTGACCTGAGCCGCAGGCAGCCATACCCAATACCAGGCCTGCCGCAACTGCCAGGCTTGCCAATCTTTGCATGTTCCTTTTCATTTATTAAATCCTCCTTTAAAGAAATATAATTTGTTTCATCCAAATTATATTGCCTTTGGCAAAAAATCGTAATGTAACGTTTCTTGGATTATGTAATCTATTTTTGGTAAGAATAAATGCTGCCTGATAAACCGAAAAATATTTTTTGAAAATCATCAAAAAAAAAGGTACAAAATCCAAGACTTGTACCTTTTTTATATTTATATATATAATATTTATAAAGTTTTTTCTTTCATATCAGAATATCTGACTTTCGCCTCCAATATACCCGTGAATTTGGTCTTCGGCAAATTTGGCGATATCATCTATTTTCTTGTCCGAATACATGGCATCCTGCAGAGCCTTGCTGATAGTGCTCGATATCTCCACCGGATATCTGGGCTCCGGTATGGATCTGGACATGACTTCCTGCATAAAAAATGTATTTTTACCCTTGTAGAAAATGTCCCTGTTGTTATCAATGACAGACTTTCTGGCAGGAACCTTTGAACTGGCCTCGGTACACCATTCCAAAGGCCTTGATGTATCCTCCCCCCACATCCATAAGGTAAACTTGACGGCATCTTGAGCAAACCTGCTATTTGAATTGACAGCCTGGTACCAGCCTCCGTATACGCTGACACTACTGCCCCCGTCGGGATGCGGAACCGGAACTATACCATATTCAAGATCAGGATAATATTTTTCCAGCATGCGTACAGCCCAGAATCCGCATATCTGCATTGCCGACTTTTCGGTAGCAAAGGGATAAATATCGGAGGGTATCTGCACGCTGGTTTCCTGGGTATAATTATATTTGGCCAGGTTCCTCCATAGGCTTAATGCCTTCGCTCCCTTTGTTCCGAATTGTGTTGCAGCCATATAGCTGTCAGTTGAACCGGTGGTCTGCATAAGAAAAGTGTAAAAGATGAAATTCTGATAATCATTGATTTGAGTTGGCAGACAAATGCCGGATATATCATCGGATTGCACTGTTTTCGCACAGCTTTCCAACTCGCTCCAGGTAGTGGGCGGCTTCAGGTGCTGCCTTTCGAAAACCTTTTTATTGTAATAAAGTGCCACAGGTTCCCTTTCTATAGGTATTCCCAGTACTTTTTTATTATATGTGGCAATCTCCAGGCTCTGAGGATTTAGATCCTTTCTCAGTCCGTCGCTTATGAAATCATCCAGAGGCAGCATATACCCCGCCTTGGCATATTTGAGAAAGCTCCCTGCCGAAATCATGTAAATATCAGGTGCACTGTTGGTGGCAAATGCGGTAGGCAGCCTGTTGGTCAGATAATCGTTATACGGGATTACCTCGAAGTTTACCTGAATACCTGGATTTTCTTCATTCCACTGCTTGACCCACCTGCTGATTACATAATCCTCTTTATTTGATCTGAATTTCCACATCTCCAGATTTTTCACATTCTCGGTATGATCTGCCTGGGATATCTCACTCCTGGGTGAGCAGCCGGTAATATTGATAAGCAGCAATATAGCCGTCAGACAGGCGATACACCTTGATATTACGTGTTTAACCATTGTTAAGTATCCTTTCTCTGTATTCCGAGGGTGACATGCCAGTCAGTTTCCTGAAAACCTTTATAAAATATCTGGAGTTTGCATATCCCACCATTTCGGCAATGTCCTGGGTTTTAAGATCCACCTGCATCAGCAGGACTTTTGACTGATCTATCCTCACGGTGCTGAGATACATGGAAAAAGACTCTCCTGTTTCCTTTTTAAAAAGATCGCTCAGGTAGGATTCGTTCATATAGAATTCCCGCGCAATCTGTCTTAAGGTTATGTCATTAAAATAATTTGTATTGATATAGCTCTTTATATCACTGATAACCTTTCTGCAAGCTGTTTTATTCTTTTCATTAAAATATTCCGATATTTCCCTTGTATAAGTAATAAGCATGTCCTGGATATCATTTTTGTTATCAAGCCTGCTCAGCATTTTATACATCTCGTTTGTCGTGGGGAATTTCATTTTTTCAATAAAACGGTCTTTAAAAAGGTTATGCATGACTACTATGACAAATTCCATGATATGGCTTTTAAACTTAATGGGGTCCATATTTGAAATTTCAGCAACCTTGTCAACAAGCTCGGTCAAAATACCCACCGCCTTGTCAAAATCGGCAAATTGTAAGGCCTCAATATATTTGTGTTCGGTATCCAGGGGATACTCTGCCGAGCTTTTTTCAACATTCAGTTCATCAAAGAGTATTATGCTGTTTTTTTCATAAAACACCTTGTTTCTTAAGATATACAGGCATTCCTTAAAGGCTGCATTGATCCTGTCAGGGCTGCTGTAGCATTTGCTTATTCCGATTGTGATACTGTCGAGACCGCTTTCAAGCAGTTCTCTATGTATTTCGCCTGCAACTGTCTTAATGTAAGCCGGGCTTTCATGGTTTTGGTTCAACAGGCAGCAAAAGCTTCCGTCGAATAAATCAACTATGCAGCCTCCTCTTTTATAAATGGAAGCCTGTACTTTCTGCCTGTTTGCAGACAGCATATCCATTTCCTCTTCTGTTTCATGAAAAACTGAAATGGAAAAGTTGTCAAGCCTTATGATAAACAAAGCAAAGGTTTTGTAAAAGCATTCATTTTCCGGAACCTTTCTCGTTGAATGTCCGGGAGCTGTTTCATACAGCATGTCCATGAAAAATTTATCCTTAAGCTGCAGCAACGCTTTTTCTTTAAAAAGCTTAAGCTCGCCTTCCTCTTTGATTTTGCTGTCTCTTTCCATCAGCATCTGCTCAATTTTTTTCAGGCTGCTTATAATGTCCCTGTAGTCAGGTGGCTTTAGAATGTAATCCACCGTTTCAAGCCTGATTGCTTTTTGTGCATAGGAAAAATCAGGGAATCCGCTCAATATGATAAACTTTATATCAGGCGTAATTTCCCTGGCCCTTTGAACCAGCTCCAGACCATCCATGCATGGCATTTTTATATCTGTGATAATAACATCCGGTTTCTGATTAATAACCGCAGCCAAGGCCTCAACACCGTTTTTATATTCACCCGCTATATACCAGTCCCCGCCCGACCTCTCAATCATGGAACGCAATCCTCGCAGTACTTTTGGTTCATCGTCCACAAGCATGATATTAAGATTCATAAATGCCTCCTTGAAACTTAATGCATCATTGTTAAAGATATTTCTACAATTACTTTTGTTCCGAAACCTTTCCGGCTTTCAATTTTTACTCCGTATTTCCCGCCGTAATAATATTTTATTCTCTCATGTACATTGAGAACCCCAATACCCCCATGGCTTTCCTTGACATCCTTCTTTTTTCTGAACAGTTCTTCTATTTCCTTCTCCGTCATTCCAGACCCATCATCTATAATTTCAAAAATCAAATTTTCTCCGTCTCTGAACCCGTTTATTGTAATATTGCCATAACCCTTGTCCTGCATAAGCCCATGATTAATTGAATTTTCCACAAAGGGCTGGATTATAAAACTCAGCATTTCACATTCCATTATGGATTCATCAATGTTTATCTCATAGTTCAGACAATCCTCAAAACGTGCCTTTTGCAAAAACAGGTAGTTTTTGATTTGCTGGACCTCCTCCCTGACGAATACGTTCGTACTGCCCTTTTTTATACTATACCTGAGGATTTCCCCCAGTTTGGTTACTATGTCGGCAATTTCATAATCATTTTTATCTATCAGCATCCAATAAACGGTATCAAGGGTATTATACAAAAAATGGGGCTGAATCTGGGCCTTTAACGCTCTGAGCTCCGCATCCTTTTCCTTCAGTCCCTCATTGTAAACCTCTTCCAGCAGGCTCTGAAGCTGCATGGTCATATGGTTGAAAACTTCGCTGAGTTCTCTTACTTCCTCTGTTGCACCTTTTGTCAGGGACAGGTCTGTTTGAGCATTCAAATCCCCATCGGAAACCTTTCTCATGGTAAAAATCATGTCCCTTATGGGCCTTGTGACATTGCTGGATATCAGCACCGATATATAAACGGCTACCACAATTGCTGCTATTCCTATTATTAAGATAAATTTCTGAATATAGTAAAAATTTGCATTAATCTCATGGATGGCCACAGCATTCATCAATACCCAGCCTGTCTGCTGGTTATACAGGGTATTAACAACAAGATCATTTGTGATAAAATGCCCTTTTGAAGATTTAAGCTTCTCTGAAGCAATGGAACTGCCCAGCTCTGCCGTCACGTTTATGCCTATGCGGTCCTTGTCCTTGCTGGATATGATCTTCCCGGCACTGTTTGCAATATAAAAATCTCCTTTTTCGCCCTCCATATAAGTGTCTTTCCATAAAAGCGATTCCCTGACAGCCATAATCATTATACCCAGATCCTCAAACGTATCAATACTCCTGAGCTTCCTGGCAACAAAAAACATGTAGTCGCCGTGATTATCTGCGGCATAATGAATGAACCTGCTGTCCAGGAAAACCATTTCTCCGTTTGTATCAGCTATTTCAGATTTAATCTTTTCAATATTCCTGGAAAAATATTCTCTCAATTCATTGTCCGATTCGCTGAAGGTATTCCCCGCATTAGAGAAAAGGAATACTGCATCAATATCATTTGACAGCACATACTGCATATCCCGTGATATTTCGTCTTTGGATACTTCGGTATTGCTGTTTTTGAAAAGCAGATCCAGGGTCTCTCTGTCTGAAATTATGGTTTTGGAAAAATTATCAATCTCTTTTACAAAATTATTCAGTTTCTCATTTTTCTGCCTTAACTCCACCTGAATAAAATTATTGTTTATTTCATTTATAGTAGTTTGCATTATATAATATGTTGCGGCTTCCATAAATATTAAAAGCACGAGAATTAGCAATAAAAAATTAGTAAAAATTCTTTTACTTAAGCCTTTGAATTCTATATTGAATTTTTTCATAATATCTTCTTTCAATTCATGTTTATAAATATAATATGAGATATTAAACCATAGATTAATACTTCGCAACTGCACGCAAACTGCCGCTTGTATTATGTGGCTCTTCCATATTGCATAATACAAATACATATGACACTCATAGCCATACCTGTACTGTAATGATATATGTGTAATCGATATCACATTTTAATTATATTTATAAGTATTGATTATGTCAAACTGTTTTGTCTATGTGTTAGTCTATGCAATCCAGGTCGGCAAGGTCAATTATGTAAATTATATGCCGAACGGCAGGCGGCATATAATTTACCGACTGCCATCTGTTTATTGATATGAAAAGACAGGGGCATCTTGGACGGGTTCCACTCCATGCCGATTACTCCATGTTACAGGAACACAATGGGTTATAAAGCCATATATGAATATGAAACCTTTCAAAATTATAACACAAAAGCCCTTGGGCAAACTCCAAAACGAAGAGAATTAGATATACCCATATGCTTTTTTTCACCACATTCATGATCATCCCAAAAAGCTCTAAATTATTTATTTGCTAATTGTGAACACATGTTAACACCTCGTTAGTAAGGGTCAATGCAAATATATGAACATTTCTTCTTTGTGGTAAAGTCAGCAAAACAACACAACCGGGTTTAATGGGATATCTTTTTGCAAAAAGCCTTGCATTAAAGTTGTGATAATTTGTCTTGCCGTCTTTTCTTTCGGCAGCTGCTCCAATCCAATATATTGTTTCTTCAAAAATGGCAGATTGATAAAAATCACTAAAATCGGTTGTGATCCTTTGTTTAGTTCCGTCTGAAAGCTCAATTTCTATGTCCTCCCTATAGTTTCCAAACTCAGCACAACCCAGTATACTAATGTATCTGGCATCAATACCCGGAATCCAAACTGTCTGACCTTCGCAGCTGATATTGTCAACCTGTCCGGTATAATACCGGTATATAAAACTATATCCGCCTTTCTTCCACTCCTCATTTATCACAACATCCTGCATTATGTAATGAGTTCCTTGACCGGTAATGTCAGCAGTAGAATTGTCATTTAGGGTTGCTTCAAAGGCCTGATTATTATAATATCTTGTTAAATCCACATAATAGTTTATCTCTTTTTTCTTTCTTTCATTAACAAATAGACTCTGAATCAGATTAGTGAGCCTTTCATCACCGTCTAGAACCATATTACACAATATCTCTTGCTTTTCTCTAGTAATTTTCGCACCTGTAATGCTGGCCGTATATAAAAAATCAAGTATGTATCCTCGAATCTTTTCTATATTTTTTTCAGTATTTTCTGTCAAAGCCATATCCAGATTTCTTTGCTTGCAATGGTCATACAAAAGGTAAAATATAGGCTTTATACTGCCATAAAACCGGCGTCTTGTAAATTCTATGTAATAATTAAATTTTTCAATTTGTTCATTATAGGAATTAATGACATTTATCAAGTCATTTTTATAGTCCCGAAACAACATCAATGAAACATTTATAACATCATTCGTATCAATATTGTTTTCCTCAGTCTTATGCATAGAATATATGCTGTTTGCAAATACTGGGGTTTCCTTAATATACTGCTTATTTGATTCATCATATATATCCTTCAACATATCAAAGGTTAATTGTAGTGAAAAAAATATATCGGAATTCTCATAAGCATCAACTATATCTCTTAATAAGGATCCTTCTTTAATACTGAATGTATTGTTATTTTCTCCGTACTCATTCACAATAATGGCATGATCCAGAGTAAATGTGCTGTCTTTATAGTATTTATTGTAGAACAGCGAGTTGTATTTTACGATCAGAATAACAGGCCGCCCTTCAAGGATTTCCTGGGCAATCCTGTTCACGGTTTCTTCCGGAGAGTCCCCGGAGCAATCTATTTTCTGTAACTCCAAACCCATGCAACTCAATATCCTGTTTGCAGTGCCTACAAAATCTGATTCAAAATAATTTTTGGTATTACTCAAAATGGCATGCAAATAACAAAAATAAAAATAGTTATTATAACTGAAGTACCCTGCGGCGGCAGCGATCGGTCCGCGTATACAGTCAACTTGTTGATAGCCAAAACCATTTTTGTACAAATCAATATCCAGGGTCTTTCTCATTATACCTCCTTTTCCCCTTGATTCTGGTGCAAATACTTCAAAACCAATATACTCATCACCAGAAAGCCAGGATAAGCCAGTCAAATGACAGTATTAAAAACCGTTATTTAATGATCTCCGAATAGCTGGACTCATTCCAAGGTTATTGCAAAAATATGTACATTTTTACAAACAGGTAATTCTATTTTTCGGACTCTCTTTTTTCTAAATTCATATGTCTTTGCTAACAAGCGTCCATTGAATTGAAATTTATGTGTTTTCCCATCAACCCTACGTGCTGCTATTCCGGACCAAAAGATTTTTTCCCCATATTTCGGTGGGATATAAAAATCAGAAAAATCAGCTTGTATATGAATCTTTTCTTCATTTTCAAATTCAATATTTATAGGAAGCTGAAAGTCTCCATGTTCAGCACACGCAAGTAAGGATATCTTTGATGCCTCTACGCCATTGATAGCAATTGTTTGTCCGTCGCAAGCAATATTATCGTATTGTTCAGGCTTATACTCGTAGATAAAGCTAAAATTCCCCTGATTCCAGACTGTGTTGCAGCAAACATTATTATCAATAATGTAATGCAATCCATCATGAGTAAGAGAAGCTACACTGTCATCGGATATACAGTTGGCAAATGCCTGATTATTATACATTTTCGAAATATCAATATAGTGATAATCTACTCCCGCTCCGCCATCATCTACTATAAATGAATTAATCAGGCTAATCATTTCATTATCTGTATCAATAACATCGGCCTTTAATTTTTGCCTTTTATCTTCAGGCAGTATCCTTTTTTTTAACATGGCTTTGTGTAAAGTAGTTAACACCACGGTTCTTAAATTAAATTGCCGGTCTTCTACTTCTGATATCTTTCTATAGCCGGCCGAATCCTCATCACAACAAGAGTACAATAAGTTGTAAATTGGCTTTAGAGTTCCGCAGTATCTTTTCCTAAAATATTCGATTAAACCATCGATTTCAGTAGTTGATTTATTAAAATTCCCGTCTTTATCATAATTATCGATAAAATTTATTAACTCATTGTTCCAATTATCAAAAATCTTCATCGCATGCATTAGAATAAAATTAGTGTTTATTACTTTATGTGTTTTCTTTTCCAAACTGTAAAATTTTTTATAAAAAGCTGAATTTTCAAGAATAAATTGTTCGTTTGCTATCTTCCAGATATCGCTTAGCATCGCTTCTGTAATGTGTAAAGGGAAAAATATATCAGTATTTTTATATGCATCTATAATGTTTCTGAGAAGGGTACTTTCTTTAATTCCAAATACATTTTTATCATCCAGATACTCGTTTATTATAAACGCATGATTCATTTTAAATGTATCACTTTTGTAATAAGTATTATAAAACAATGAATTATATTTTGTAACAAGTACAACGGGCATCCCGTCCATAATAACTTTTGAAATATTTGAAATTACCTCTATATCACTCATATCTGTACAATCAATTTTTCTCAAAGCCAACCCCATATTCTCTAGAATTAAGGTTGCATATTCATCTAAATTCAGTTCATTATACAGCTTATCACAAATTGATGTTTGAATATAAATACAATGTAAAAAACAATAATAGAAATAAAATTCATATGAGTAGTATCCGGCAGCAGCAGCAACCGGCCCATTAATACAGTCAACACTATCCGCGGAAAATCCATTTTTATATATGTCAATATCTAAGACTCTTCCCATATTACTCTCCATTCCACCGCAAATTTCGGTTTTCATACTTGTGTTTTAACATAGCAGACTTTTCAAATTCTGCAGAATGTCCCTTTAATTTAAGGCTTTTGAAGTCTATCTTCAACATATTTCGCCAGTGTACTGACTGTTTTGAAATTCTCAAAATTCAAATCATCATCATCAAATTCAAAATCATATTCATTTTCAATAGCAATTAATATTTTGACAAAGGTTATGGAATTGATACCTAAATCTGTAAGATTTGCCAAAATATCCATTTTTTCATTAGCTATATTTTTTTTGATTAATTCAAATATTTTTTGCTCAATTTCACAAATTAACATATAAATTCACCACCCTACGCAAAGTAACTTTTTTTATTTAACTGCCTAATTAATAAGCACAAAATAATAATTTAAGTTTAACTTATTATTGTTTTCCTATTTATGTATCGGCTCCCCTACCTCTTTTGAACCATATATCACTTTTATTGTATCTTCCAAGCATGGTTCGTTAAGCGTAAAATCAACTACTTTTATTCCTCGTTCAAGAAGCCTGTTAAGGATAACCGGTGGTGTGGCAGAATTACGGTTAAATTTTAATTTGAGTTTGTTCAAATTTCTTTCTATGTCACATCCATCTATTTCAAAATCTTCCGTATCATCTTCAACTGTAATGCACAAGGTACATATCTCGTTTCCGTATTGGCTCATTAAATGCTTAATATCACCGGAATATACGAGTTTTCCATTATCTATAACTATTACCCGGTTGCACAGGCGCTCGATATCTTCAAGGTCATGAGAAGTTAATATTATAGTTGTATTCTTTTGCTCATTTATTGCTTTAAAAAAGTTTCTCACACTGTCTTTCGCCACAACATCAAGTCCTATTGTGGGCTCATCCAAGTAAACGATATCCGGATCGTGGAGCATGACGGCAACGATATCGGCACGCATACGCTGCCCCAGGCTCAACTGCCTCGCTGGTGTATTTATAAATTCCCCTACTCCGATTATATCCGTCAGCATATCCAGGTTTTTCTTAAATTTATCCTGCGGTATCTTATAAACTCGTTTCATAAGATTGAATGTATCAATAATCGGCAGATCCCAGAATAAATTTGTTCTTTGTCCGGTTACCAATGCAATTCTCCTTGCATTTTTAATTCTTTCCTTGTAAGGAACAATTCCATTTACCAAAACCTGTCCAACCGAGGGGTGTAAAATTCCTGCAAGAATTTTTATCGTGGTAGATTTACCTGCTCCGTTAGGTCCGATATACCCCACAATATCGCCTTTATTTATCGTAAAATTTATATTATCCAAAGCAACCTTTTGTTCCCACTCTTTCTTAATCAAGCTTGTAAATGATTTAATAAAACCCTGGTTATTTTTCTGAATCTTATACGTCTTTCCAAGATTCTCAACCCGAATAATCTCCATAGAACTTTCCTCCCACCAATGATTTAGTTACCAGCACTTTGATAACGTTTCAAACCAAACCACCAAAACCTGTATGAAATGCAAAAAAGCAAGAAACCAACCAAAAATATCAATGTCATGGATAAACTGTTAATATTCCCCTTATTCAGTATGAAAACAGTAGGAAAATAGTTTGCCAATGCAATAGGTATTACATAGGACAAAATATATTGTATTGCTTTCGGATATATGGATACAGGGTAATTGATAAGCGATATTGTGTCGACAAACATCCATATAAGTACCTGTGACTTGATTATCCAAAATGCAAGTGCTCCGCCTAAAATAATAAATGCTGTATAAATAAATGCACCACCGATTGCTGCTAAGGATACCCAGAATATATTTGCGGCCGTCCAGGTAACACCTATACTGCCTCCTGCGAAAATTGTCACAATAAGTGAAAAAAAGACGTGAGCCAACGGCCACACAGAAAAATCAGTACCTATTAAATATACAAATGTATTTACAGGTGCGGTTAGGAACTTGTCCAGTGTTCCTTCTTTAACATAATCGCTCATTTTTAACATAGGATCCCAAACGAAAGCACATTCCACCGCTCTTGCAAAATATCCCAAACCAAACAGAAATAAAACCTCATTGAAACCCCAGCCGCCAGGAAGTTCAAACCGACTCAAAAGTATCCATACGATTAATATCTCAAATACGTAAACCATGATCTGGGTAAACATATCATATATAAAAGATCTTCCGTACTGCATACGGGCTTTTATGTTCAGTACCATCAAATGTAAAAACATGTCAACCTCCTTGTATCACAATTCTGCGTGCCGCAAAGAACCAACAAATATAGCTTATTGCCAGTAACGCGGCAATCCAGATAATCTGAATAAGTATTCCGGATAGTATTGCTGTTCCGTTTATTCTTCCGAAATAAATGGATAGCGGCAAGTCAAATCCCAGACGTACAGGCAAAGTATTTGCAATATTTCTTAGCCATTCCGGAAAATACCACAAAGGTATTACGGCGCCTGATAAAACTTTTGAAAAATTACCAAGAACCAATGGTACTGCACCATGCATATCCATATACCAGAATGTAGTAAGTCCGAATATAAAATACATTGAAAAGAAGATTACAAAGGAGCTGATTGAAGTAAAAATAGCCAAAAGCAGTACAGGTACATTTTGGGGTAGTGAAAAGCCAAACAGAATACTTGCAACTATGACACACGGTATTGCTGTAAAAATGAACTTATACGCGGATCTGCCGATTGCAAACGCCATCTTGTTCATCATATAGCTGTAAGGTCTTGAAAAATGGGTAACGATATTCCCAGACCTTACATCGTTTCTAATATCCCATAAAGGTGCCTGATCCAACAAGGCAGTTGACAAAGCAGCACTTATAATCAGGTATGTCACCATATCCTGAAATGGAAGTCCTGCCTGTTCAGAGTTTATTGAATATATAGCTTTCCATAAAAATACCTGTATGGACAAAGATAAGAGTGCTCTTAATATACTAAGCCATATATCTGCTCTATATGTAGCCGCTGTCTTAAACGATATTTTGCTTACAAAAGAAAAACATCCCATAAACTCCCTCCGCTTACATAAATTAACAATAGACACCTTATTTAATAACGACACAATTATACAATATTTGGCATCTCTTATCAATCATTTTTTTTCATAAATGTTATATATTTACACTTGAATTTTATTTCCCAATGCACTTTAAAATACTCTCTAAATCCTGTATATTGTTAACCCAATTACATTTAACCGCCGGCTCGACTATTCTTGTATTTCCTGAAATACTACATCCCGGTCCCAGTTCTATAATAGTATCGATTCCCTGCTCCGTCAGATTATGAATTAAACAGTCCCAGACAATGGAGCCCGCTATTTGATTTGACAGCTTTTTTCTGATTACTGTTCCCACTCTTGATCCGCACCCGTCTATGCAGGAGTATACCGGTATTTCAGTATCCCTAAAATCATATTCTTCAAAAATCGGTGTTGACTGGTTTAAGATTTCCTTACATAAAGGACTGTGAAAAGCACCGCCATTCCCCAAGGATAATACCCACCTGGCACCATTTTGCTTTGCAAGCCTGCCAACTCTCTCAACCGCCCCCGATGACCCTGAAACAACATTCTGATCCTTTGAAAACAGGATTGCAACCGATAGTTCCTTTCGGCCCGGATCAGCCTCTTCACAGCATTTCAGCAATATCTCCCTGTCCAGCTCAACAACCCGTGCCATTCTTCCGTCTGTGACTTTCGGACTATTTACAATTATTTTCTCAAGGCGGTAAACCAACTGCAATATACTTAAAAAATCAAGACTTTCTGCAACCGCTGCTGCGGTAAATTCTCCCTGGCTGAAGCCAATGGCTGCATCCGGCTTTTTAATATTTGACCGAAACAGTTGATACAGTGCATAACAATGTGTAATCAAACAGACGGTATGTAGCTCCGGTTTTACTGTATTATTCCGATACGAGATTTCGTGTAGGTCTTCTCCAATGCATTGACTTGCAGCATTATAAATTTCCCGAAACTGTATATACTCATCATAAAAAGATGAGCTTAACCCTTGGCTGAATGTATCTCTTGCCGGAAAAGCAACTGCATATGAAAACAAGTTCCTCCCCCTTTCCTCATATTATGTATTCATTAATAAGCTCTTTACGCCTTTTTGCGATTTTTTTTAGGGTAATAAGTCTTTTATCTGCTGCTGAACTGTCACATATCCTTTGATATATGTAAAGCACTCCGTCCTGTAACTCGTCAGCAGTCAGGTTGGCCGGCTTTATTGTTACATCCCAGAATGTATAGTATGACCAATCACTTGTCAAAATGCGGTTTTGCAATTCCAACTCAGTCCTGAGCCTTGTACCGGGCAATGGTGTGGGTATCGTTATATTGGCACCGTAAATATAATTTTCTATGATGAAATCGGCTGTATCCTTGAAGACATTACTGCTATCCTGATCCAGTCCTACAATAAATGTTCCGTAGACCCCAACACCATAATCCTGTATTTTTCTTATGGACTCTGCATAATGAGGCAATTGGTTTAATTTCCAGTTATTTTTGTCCAACCCGTAAAGACTGCTATAGGAAACGCTTTCAAATCCTATTACCACCCATTGACAGCCTGACAGTACCATCAGCTTCAACAGCTCAGAATCCTTGGCAATAGAGATATCAGTCTGTGCGATCCACCGTATATCGATTTTAATCATTTCTTTCAGCAGCTCCTTGGACTCATCTCTTTTTACAAACATGTTGTCATCGGCAAACAGGATCAAAGAATCCGGATACAGCTTCTTTATTTCCATCAATTCCTTAAAAATATTTTCGTTCTGTTTTCTTCTGTATTTGGCTCCGAATACCTTGGATGCAGCACAAAAAGAGCAGTCATGAGGACAGCCGCGTGTTGTCTGTATGGTTATTACAGGGTAGTTATAGCCCTTGAGCAGGTCGTACCGTGGCATTATCGGATCAGTCAAAGGATACTGCCCTACGCACTCCTCACTGTATATTTTTTTAATACTGCCGCTTTCATAATCTTCAAGAAACTGCGGCCAGATAACCTCCGCTTCACCTGCCATAACCACATCTACAAACTGCGAAGCTTCCTCAGGGAGTACTGTTGCGTGTATACCTCCTATTACCGTGAGTACTCCCTTTTTACGGAATTCCTCAGCAATCCTATATCCGTTCAGTACCTGCTGAGACATAGCACTTATACATACAAGATCATAGTTTTTATCAAAGTCTATTACTTTATAATTTTCGTCAATATATTCACATTCCCAGTCGGAAGGCAGCAGACTTGCTACTGTAAGTAATCCCAAGCTGGGGCCCGACCACAATAACCGAAAGCTGTCCATATACCGGGAACCGTTCAGAAATGAAATCATTTTCTCATTTTTCCCGAATATATTACCTTTGGGAGAGATCAACGCAACTTGCTTCATAATTAATAGCTTCCTCCTTTAAGTTTTTTATAAAAAAATCAGTAATCTTCTCGCAATACTCCTTCTTTTGAAGAAAATAGTTGGTTAAATGTCTTGAACCCGGTATACTCCACCACTCAGTCAGTTCTGATTTTATTATGTCATATACAACTCTGGAATTCTCAATAGGAATAATATTGTCCTTTTCACCATGAATAAACATAACAGGTTTCCCCTTTACCTTGTACATTGATCTTATAACTTTATCTGCCATTTGGTTAAACCCGGCAAATTTAAGATAAATTATGTAAAAAAATATCTTACATACAGGATTTTTTACTCCTCTGTCCTTTAAAACATAAGTAAAATAATTCTTTACAAATATAAGAGGTCCGCTATCAACTACTGCTGCTTTTATATCCTTGTGGTTTGCCAAGGACAGGAGTGCAGGTGTAGCTCCCATGGAAAAGCCAATTACCCCGAAAGGACCTTTAATCCCCATGCTTTTTACAGCATCATAAAACAGCTCAAAATCCTTTTCCAAGGTCATTGCCACAATGGGATTATGTTTACTCTCACCATGGTTATGAAAATCAAAGCTCAATATCCGAAAACCCTTTTGTAACAAGGGTTCTATAAATGGAAAAATCATTTCTTTTGAGCCTCCCAGGTAATGGCAGGCCAATATTGTCCCGATTTGTTTTCCACTCGGTGTAATTTCCATACCACACAGACACCTGACGTTTTTATTTCCTATGTCGAATTTTCGCTGCTCATAATCTTCAAAATTATACGGGCATAAAGATCTTTTCGGGTGACTCAGTTCATAGGCTATTTTGTATGCCTTAAAAAAACTGAAGAGAATAAAACCCAATACGAACAAAATTATTGTAAATAGTACATAAATCAAAATATCCCACACCCTTTTTAAAATCCTGGTTTTGTAAATTATCCGGAAATTTTAATATTTATTGACATACACAAGACAAACCGGTGTGCCAAATTTTGCATTCAGCATGGTAGCTGCTCCACCCTGATTTTTCTTACTGCATTGTTCCCGTAATCAGCCACATAAACAAGCCTCCTCCTGGCATCTGCAACAACTCCCGCAGGAAGATTGAATTCTATTTCCCGGTTTAAGACTGCACCATCCTTGTAGCCCGGATTTCCATTACCGGCCAAAGTCGCAATTTTATTTGTTTTTGTATTTACAACCCGGATACAGTTATTCTCTCCGTCTGCTATCAGTAAATAATCCGGCGGCCATATTCCCACCCAGAAAGGTTTGCTGATCTGAGATTTATCGGCGTCTGAGTTATCACCTGTATATCCCTCTTTTCCGTTACCACATACCGTAGATATTATGTTCTTTTTCCTGTCGACTTTCCGTATACAATTATTTCCATAGTCTGCAATATACAGAGTATTCCCGTCTCCTGTAACAGCCAGTCCATATGGCTTGTTGAGACCTGCTTTTAAAGGATCTCCACCATCGCCCGTATAGTCGAACTGACCTGAACCAGCAATTGTGTGAATTATACCTTCGGGGGTAATCATCCGTATTACATTGTTCCCGTAATCATTTGTAAACACATATCCTTTGTCATCCACAGCAACACCGCCCGGGCGGCTCATGGTCGCCCGGGTTGCCATTCCGCCATCTCCTGTGTAGCCTTCTTCACCACAGCCTGCTATAGTATAAATATTTCCACTGTTATCGATTTTTCTGATACAGTGGTTTCCTGTATCCGCTATGTATATTTTATTGAATTTATCTATTGCAACACCGTTCGGCTTGTTTATCATTGCTTTAACCGCCTGGCCTCCATCTCCGCCGTAGCCATAGAAGCCTCTACCTGCCACCGTACTGATAATTCCCTTATGATCCACCTTACGTATGCAGTGGTTTCCTCTGTCAACAACATATAGCTCGCCTTCACTGTTTATTTCAACACCGTAAGGTTCCGCAAAACCCGCTTCAAATGCATTTCCTCCATCACCGCCATATCCTTTCAATCCGCCTGATATCGTCATTACAGCATCCTGCAGGTTATTTGAAACTGATATGTTTTGCTCAGGAGTAATTATTACTCTGTTTCTCCCCATTTTTTTAGCCATAGCCAGACCGATTTCCGCAGATTTAAGCAATATCCATGTATCACTACTGTTTCCACCGCTTTTTGTAATACTGATACTGACAGTAATGGGAACCTTTCCATAAATTGAATCCGTGCTGATAAATCTTTCTCTGCGAAAATCCTTTCTCAAAGCCTCTAATTCAAATTTAAGCTCTTCTGCCGTCTTTCCCTTATATACAGCCAGGAATTCGTCGCCGCCATATCTTGTAAACTCAGTGTTTACAGAATCCGCCAGGAACCTTGAAATCCTTTCCAGAATCCTGTCACCTTCCGGCTTTCCAACTCTTGCATCTACATTAATAAAAAAATCAATGTCAAACATGGCCAGAATCAGAGTATTCCCTTTTTCAAGGTTCTCACTGATATGTGCTATAGCCTGTTCACGGCTTAATATCTTTGAAGCTTTTAATCCGTTATTCATGTTTACAGCCCGTACCCCCCATCAAGAGGAATCATAGCCCCGGTCAGGTAGGCAGGACATAACTCATCATCCGCAAGGTACAATACTACCTGCGCAACCTCAGAGGGGCTGCACATACGCCCCATTGGCACACCCTTTACCAGCTTTTCCCTATCCTTTGGTGCGAGATCCTTTGTCATATCCGTTTCTACTCCACCGGGTGCAACAATATTTACACTGATCCCATAGGGAGCTACCTCCTTTGCAAGGGATTTTGTAAATCCCATAAGTGCAGCCTTTGTACTGGAGTAGTTTGTCTGTCCTGCAATTCCATAGAGGCCGCTTATTGAACCAATATTGATAATTCTTCCTTTTTTCTTTTTAACCATATCAAAAACAATTGCCTTGGTCATGTTAAAAGTCCCCGAGAGGTTTGTCTGAAGGACATCCTCCCACTCCTCATCCGACATAAAGGCAAGGGTCTTGTCTCTACGGACACCTGCATTATTTACGAGAATATCTATTTTTCCCCATTCCCTGATAACGTCTGCTACCATACTCTTGACTTCCTGCCGGTTTTTTATATCTGTCTTATAGCCCCTAACCATCCCCGGCAGGCCCTTTGCCTTATTAAGCAACTCATCGGCTGCATCTGTGCTTTTGATATATGTGAATGCAACCTTGACACCCTTGCCTGCCATAGATAATACAATTTCACTTCCGATACCTCTTGACCCACCTGTCACAATCGCAACCTTTTCATTCATACTCATTTGCTATTTTCTCTCCCTTCACTTATCTACTTGACAGAAGTATAATCAGAAAGCCTTTTTATCATATCTTCCGACACCAGAACCTGTTTGAGCATTTTGTCCTCAAACGACTCAAGTACATTTTTATTAATAATTTTTTTGGATAAAGAAAGTGTATTTTTAGAATACTCTGAAATACGCTTTGCAAGCTTCACTGCCTCCTGCTGCAAGTTTTCCCTGTTGAAAAGCCTGTAAAGCAAGCCCATTGAAAATGCCCTGTCGGCATTTATCCTGTCATTAGTCAAAGCAAGTGTGCAGGCCCTTGAATTTCCAATATGCCTTGTCAGCATTTCAAGGCCTCCGTCGGCCAGCAAACCGCCGTATTGGGGATCGGGAAGCCAGAACCAGGCTCCGCTGTCAGCAATTCTTATATCGCAGCTAAATGCTATGGATGCGGCTGATCCTATGACAGGCCCTGAAAGTACTGCTATTAATATCTTATCCGAGGAAACTATTTTCCTATTTATTTGAAAAGTCAGATATACAGCCTTGTACACATTACTTCCCGTCAATTCATGCTCTCCGGATACATAAAAGCTCCCTAAGTCCAGTCCCCCGGAAAATCCGAATGGAAGCCTGCTGGAGAGAACAACTGCCGTTATTTCATTCTCTGCGTCAAACGCAGTCACAGCCTCCAGCAGTTCTTCAAGTAAAGTATGACTCAGACTGTTTGTCCTGGGGCGGTTCAGCCATATATATCCTATGCTGTCTTTTATCTCTTTGTCTACATACATTTTACTTTACTCCCCTGCATATAATTTCAAAAAAAGTATCAAGATAATTAAAGAACTCATTTTCATTAAAGCACTCTGGTTCAACAGCATCACCGCGCACTTCCACAAAAGGTATTCCCAGTTCAGATAACTTTCTCTGGAGGAGGGGTACCTGTGGAGGAAGAAATCTGCAATTATTTTGAGAAAAGTGTATGATACCGTCAATTTCCAATTTATCTATTAAACTGATAATTGCTTCCATCCGTTTTTCGGGCGTATAGAATAAATTTTTCTCTATACGTTTGGCCAAATCATTAAAAAAGCTTTTAACACTGAGCTGTTCGTGAGGAAAGCTATAAAGCTCTTCATAGACAATCCTGCATTTATATTTTTTTTCTATTTCTTGAATTATACTGTTTTTGTATAATGGAAGGATACCAAGCCATAAAACCCTTGGTTCATTATTATATGCATATGTAACTACCTTCTGCTGCAAGTCGTCCAGAGTCTGATTTAATACGCTGACAGCCTCTTTTCTTCCCAGGTCATTGTATATGGTAAACATCTTAAATGCCTGAGTACTGTTCATAATACCGGGATACTTGAATCGTAATTCATCAATCCTGCTTTTAGATGAAATGGCCTTATTGGATGCATCTACAACCTCTTCAACAGATAATACCTGAGGAAAAACCGATTGCAGCTCTGTATAAAGCTCTTTCAGCTGTGCAGCCAGATATTCGGAAGAATTTACGTCGCAGCCATTTAGGACATCCATAAAGTAAAACGGTATTCCATACTTGCCAGATGCATATCTGCAATATGACCACGCATCATCGCAGGCAAAGCTGGCAGCAACAAAACCGTATGGCTTCGGAAGGATCCCCGAATTAATCATATAATCGAACAGCAGCTGGTAGGAACAGCCGTAATATGGAAACCCGGTCATTCCCCTGTATGTCTCCAGCGAAGTGCAGATTCGGTTTGCAGCCCCAAAGCCTGCTATTCTTTCCATATAAAGTGCGGTTACATCAAACAAAGCCAAAAGTTCTCCGGGAACATAAAAGGTCACGGCAAGGTACGGCTTTCCCAGCAATATATCATCAAGAACCGATAATTGCTCCTTTAAATATGCTGCAATGTCCAATTCCTTTCTGGACACCATAAACCGTATAGATAAATCCATCTTATGCCTGAAGCTATTATTCATTCGCTCTTTCCTCAACATATTGCTTATTTGTATACTAAAGCTCTCCTTTTACCTGCTTCGCAGATAAATAGCTTTTTATTAAACAGAACTTATCCGGTTCCATCCCATTACAAGCTAAAAGGCTATTTCCAGTACCTTCCGGACATTTGCGGTAATCTTCCGATATTAAACGCGGACATATATTTTCTTTCAATAAATTACTCAACATTCGGTCAGCAGGAAGAGCCTCATTAAAGTCATAAGGCAGGCAGCACCAGTCCGACTTTTGCTCCGCAATCCTACTTAAGCTCTCATTATTATTCAAAAGCATATTGTAATTATTTTCGGAAATGCTTTTATTCCCCATAAAGCGACTTGTGTTATTCAAATTTAAAAGCCATTCTTCCAAAAGTACATATTGTCTTAATATAATTTTTTTGCAGCTCTCATCATTTTTTCTAGGTATTTCAAGCAAAAACACAGGTAACTGCTCATACTCCTTAACAAACAAGTCATACATATGCCATGCAAGATTGCAGCAATTTACCATAATAATCCCATCAAGGGCTCCGTTTGTTATTTCCTTCTTCACAGCCGAAAGCTTTCTGCATAGCTTAGTAGATGCGAAACTGATATTTTGCTCCTGTCCGAAGGAAATTTGTTTCAGGTCGATATGAGGGGCATTAGTAATTGCAGGATATACAAATGGACAATACCACCCTATGCATACTTTTCTGCTATCCATTACATACCTCAAGACTGCTGTTAATATTATTCATTGCATAGATAGCTGCACCCAACGCTCCGATTATCTGAGGTTCATCAGGAACAAGAGGAATACCTCCCACAAAGCTTGAAATTGCTTTTACCACACCTGAATTTTTCGCTACGCCTCCCGTAATTGCAATGGGAGTCCTTATACCGATTGTGGACACCATTCCCATTAGCCTCTCGCCAATCGCCCGGTGTATTCCCGCAATAATATCCTCTTTTTTGCTGCCCTCAGCAACCCTAGAAATTACTTCCGATTCCGCAAATACGGTACATATACTGCTGATTGGCTGCACTTTCTTTGATTTTTTAGACAGCATCCCCAATTCATCTACCCCGATACCCATTGCTTGTGCCATAACCTCCAGGAACCTTCCTGTTCCAGCTGCACATTTGTCATTCATAACAAATGTATCTACAAAACCATTATCCGTTATGCGAATAACTTTACTGTCCTGTCCGCCTATATCAATGACTGTACGCACCTCCGGAAATATACTGTGTATTCCCATCGCATGGCATGAAATTTCGGTTATAGCCTTTAGAGCATCCGGAACATTGCGTCTTCCATAGCCTGTACCTACAATTCCCTTCACATCTTCCCTTTGTATGCCTGATTTATGGCATACTTCCTCAATTGCCTGGTTAATGGCATACTTATGATCAAATCCGCTTTTTACAATGGAGTATGCACAAAGTTCTCCCCGTTCGCCTATTAATACCGCATCAGTGCTCACTGAGCCTACATCAACTCCCAGATACAAATAAATCCCTCCCCAGTGTCTCTTTAAAAGCTTCCATCCTTAATTTCATCTGCTCCTCTGAAAATCCCCGTGGATCAATACAATCTCCTGTCAATTCCAGTACAGGCATATCAAGCTCGGCGGCCAGTTCCCTTACCTGCCATGCTGCTCCCGGAATTGCTCTGCAGCCGTTGTGCATAAAGTGAACTATCCCGTCGACGGTATATTTTTTTGCAAGCCTTCGATATAGCTCTTTGCGTTCCATAGGATTCCCCAGATAAAAGTGTGATAATGACCGTTTTACAAGACTGTCTATGGGATGCTCCAGGTCATATTCCTCCCAGTAGATATATCCTGTGATGTCCATAACAATCCAACAATCCAGTTCCTTTTCAAGATATTCCATAATGCTGTTGTTATATAATGGTGCAAAGTGTATCCATAAAAGCCTCTTTTTTGTACTCTTATGGCCGTTGTTCTCCTCTGACTTCTGCAGCAGTTGTTGGTAATAAGCCCTGGCGACATCCACTCCCAACTGGGAACCAAAAAGGAACGTTGCGCCAAACAAATTTCTCAGAGAAAGGTGTCCGTAGAATAAAGGATCTCCCTTTCTCAATTCAAAAGCTTTTATCCAGTAATCTCTTGCCTGATTTGTAAGCCGCATTGAATCCTTTAATTTTTCCATGTCCGTTTTATTGCCTGTATAACGCTCAACCCAGTCTATTAGCATTTCAAACTGTTTTTTTACATACGAAAAATTTATTTGATTTGTATTAAACGGAACATTCAGAATAAAGCTCTCCGTTTTGTAGATATCACGTAAATAATTAGCAATTCCCGGTCCCCCGTCGCATATATGAGATGATATTGCAATTCCTTTTGGTACCGGCAGACAATTTTCCAAAATCAGTCCCATCGTTGCCTTGTGATAGGAACACAGGCTTGAGCTGAACCCAACTCCTTCGCTTTTTGATATAAAATGCTTTGAAAGCTGCAGGGACGCTGTCCAGCCTGCCACAAGCTCCATATTTACAGGTATCAGTCCTGATGAATAAAATATTTCAACGGGCATGACCATATTTGTCCAAATTATTTTTTCAGGAGTACTCCATATTTTATTTGTAAACAATTCAACCTGGTTATTTACTACCATTTTAATTGCTTCCATAGGCAGCTTCTGAACAATTGCTCTGACCAGGTTCATCCTTTGCTGAAATACATTTCTGCCATCAAGACCGTTATTCTTGATATCCATATCTGCCGTACGGCTGCCGGAACTGATTTCTTCGGAGTTTCCCCTGTAACCCGCTTTACTTTTGAAATCCACGCTTTCTAAAAATGCCTCCAAGCGGGTCGAAATTTGTCCAAAACCTGTATGCTTATAACCTTCCTCAATTTCAAGCAGAGGGATATTATATTTTATACATAACCTGCGAACTGAAGGATAACTGAAAAGAAAGCTGTCACAGTGCTGGCATGGCATATATATAATACCTTTCAGCTTTGTTCTGTTTTCAGCTAAAAAGGAATCAAACCACCCGGTAAACCATTCCATTCTGGCACAAGGCTCCTGTATGCGGAAATTACCGTCTGCTGCTCTTATATTTCTTGAGGAACAAATATTCATATACACTTTATTTGGCTTCGTATATTCTTCGATTTTATCCTTGAGAATAGGTGAAACAGCACTTCCAATCACATATATGGTATCATCCTCAATATGCGGCACGAAAATGTCGTTCTCCAAAGAAAGAGCTTCTTTAGGCGGAATGAACTGAAAATAATTGCATATATCTTTAAAAAGGATGTCTATATTTTTCTGAAGATAGCTTTGATTCAGGGCAGAATCATTTCTAGGTAATTCCACCATATGGCAGAATAAGTCCGGCCTATGTGATTTCACCCAGTCATATAAACGCTGCATGGCATTACAGCAGTTAAAAAGTACAATTCCGTCCAGTTTGGTATACTCCAATATTCCTTGACAATACCTTACATAGCTGCAAATATTGACAGGAAGGTCACCTTTTCTATGGGAAGTATTGCTGGTTATTTCACTGAATGCAATGGTTTCAAATCCTAAATTCTCTATAGCCTTTTTAGGAAAATAAGAACATAGATATCCAATTATCGGTTTTTCATCTTCATATTGATAACCACACATATTTATCCTTTCCTCTGAATCATCTGACTCTTCATATATTTCAGTCTTTCATATACCGATTTTTGAGAAATAAAGTTATTCATCAGGTTTATATACCCAGCATTCAATTCCTCTTGCGTCATTTTTCCAAACCTCATTACCGGTTGAAAAATGGTATATTCATCCCAATTATAAGAGAGAATTCTGTTTTCCTCCTTCAATTTGTTAAATGAATATGTTCCCGGATATGGTGTATTAACTGTAATACTTGCACCATATATTTTTGTTTCCGAAATAAATTCACCCAGCTGATTAAAGACTTCTATTCCATCTTCCTCCAACCCGACAATAAAGCTTCCTACTACACCTATTCCATGTGACTGTATTCTCTTTATGACATTTTTGTATTCTGCGAAATTTTTGCTTTTAAAATTATTTTCGTCAATCCCAGCTAAATTAGCGGGATTTACACTTTCAAAGCCGATAAGTACCTGTCTGCAGCCACTTTTATAAGCCAATTCCATTAAATCTTCATCCTGACCCAGTGAAAGATCAGTATGTGTATACCAATAAATGCCACAGTTTTTAAACTCATTCATTAGTTCCCGCGACCTTATCTTATTGCAGAAGAAATTGTCGTCAGTGAAATAAATTGTAGCTCTGGGATTTACACCGAGTAATGCGTATATTTCCTTCATTACATTTGCTATGGTCTTAGTACGGTAGCCACCGCCATATATACTCCGGATATTGCAGAACTTGCAGCCATGAGGACATCCGCGAGCTGTCTGTACAGGTATAATTTTTCTTCCATTCCCTGGTAAGAGTTCAAATGCGGGAACAGGAGATTCATTAATGTTTACCTGTCCCAGCTTCTGAGTATAGATTTTTCTAGGTTTTCCCTGCTCAAATTCACTCAAAAATTCCGGCCAGATTAATTCCGCTTCTCCCAAAAGAAGCGTATCTGCATGATGTACGGCCTCATCCGGACACATAGCGGCGTGTACTCCTCCCAAAACCACGTAAGCACCCCTTACTCGGAATTCATCTGCAAGAGAATAGGCACGGTTGGCATTTGGGGTAACAGTATAAATCGCAACAATATCATAAGTACTATCAGGATCTATATGTCCGAATTCTTCATCCAGCAGACAGACCTCATAGTCGTCCCTGTTTACCATTGCAGCCAGCACAAGAGGTCCTGGAGTAACCACTTTCCATAAGTTGTCGCTTACGATTTTTTCAATATTTTGAGGCCAACTTCTATTCCATTTCTTACCTTGGCCTGCTCCATTTCCTTTAGGTATCAATAGTAAAATTCTTTTCAAATCATACCTCCGTTAGTCCTGCTCATTAAGACTCAAATATTCTTTTTGAAAATCTGCGAATATAAAATATCGGTTTTCAAAGAGTGTATTTTCGCCTCCATCTGGCCCCTATACTACTTTCGCATATTTGTATAAACATTTTTGAAGTATTCCATTCTTTTAGCTACTGCCTCTTTTGAATAAATTTGCTCCAAGGTATATTTAAAGCCTTCACGTAATTCTTCAACAGTCATCTGTGCAGGCTTTATAACAACATTCCACAGAGTATAGCTTCCCCAGTGCTTTGACAGAATTCTTTTTTCTTCTTCTAGCCTCGAATAGAATCCCGAACCCGGAAATGGTGTGGGTACGGAAATCATCGCTCCATAAAGGTTGTTATCATTTGTAAAATCAACAACCCTCTGGAACACGGATTTGTCATCGTTATCCAGTCCTACGATAAATGTTCCCCATACACCGACACCATACGATTGAATCTTTTGTATTGATTCTCCATAGGATGTCAGGCGGTTATATTTCCACTTCTCAATGTTTTTTAATGAATCCGGATTAATACTCTCAAAACCAATGACAAGCTTTCTGCACCCTGAATCAAATAATTTTCCGAGTACTTCATCATAATCGGCCAAGCTGATATCCGTGTGGGTCATCCACCGGAAGCCGCCGCCTTTCATTGCATCCAGAAGTTCCAAAGAAAAACTGCGGTTTACAAGCATATTATCATCAGTAAAATATATATGCGGATTCTTCTTTAGGCTCTTGACAATTTCTATTTCCTTCATAACTTTTTCAACACTTTTGTGACGGTACTTTGGGCCATAAACCTTGGTTGATGCACAAAACTCACAATTGTGAGGGCAGCCTCTGGAAATTTGAATAGGAATGGTTCTGTACTTGTCCATTTTTAATAATTCAAATTTTGGAGTTGGTACTGTTTCCATGTCAATAACATGAGTATTTTTATATATTTGTTTCGGATTATTTCGTTTATAGTCTTTAATAAATTCAATCCAAGTGATTTCACCTTCGCCGATAAATACGGTATCAAAGTATTGAAGTGTTTCTTCAGGAGAGTTGGTCGGATGCATTCCTCCGCACACCAGATATGATCCTCTTGCCTTAAAAATTTCTGCCAGTTCGAATGCTCTAGATGCCTGCTGAGTCATAAATGACATTGCAACAATATCATAATCGCCCTCAGATGGTATGCTTTCTATTTCCTCATCTATGTATGTGATTTCTTCAAAATAATCCTCAACAATAGCTGCAATTGTCAACAACGGCGAGTTAGCACAGGACATTAGTTCCTTTAATGACTCAATACCGTTTAAGTCCTCATATATTTCCGCAGTTGATTGGTTTTCCTTGTTCGTACCCATGGCCACGCCTTTGGGTGATATCAATGCTAATTTCATTATGTTCACCTACCGTTTCTTGTGTAACCTTTATATCGGTCAATTAATCTGAACCTTGCGGTTACACCCCTTTCCATGGCTGTTTTTTCTTTTTCCACCAGTAATCCAAAGCCGGCATATCCCTCATCAACTTTTAACACAATAACCCGGTCAGAGCTTCCTTTTGTAATTTGTATCGAAGCATACAAAATTGCTTGCGCAATGCTCCCCCTATGGTACTTGGCTACAGTAGGCCCTTTTATCTGAAATGTAGAAGCAGCTCTGGATAATGATGTACTAAGCATTATATTCGGAAACTTGCTGGGATTAATTCCAATATGCCCCTTTTCCTTCACCTGCATATTCAGTTCCCTTACTGAGGAAAAAGGCCCTGTATTGGTAGTAAGTATCATACCCGTTCTTTCATGTACATCATTTTCTGATTTTGCGTTTTTCAATAGCTGATCAACAGCAATAACCGCCATTTGGGTAAAATAATCCATTACTCTTAAATCCCTATGCACAAAATCAATATTTGTCAAATCCTTTTCCAGAATAAAGCTCATTGCTGAAATTACAATCTCATCCATGACTCTCCTCATTTATACTTTTACATATTACGACAATATTCGTTCCGCCAAATGCAAAAGCATTTACCATTACAGTGTTAATTGTCTTTTTTACCGCTTCAAAAACCAACGGAATCTCAAAATTCTCATCTATCGTTTTCAGGTTTGTAACACTGGGGACTTCACCGTATATAATGCTTCCTATAGCAGTTGCTATGCCAAAGGCCCCGGATGCCCCTCCCGTATGTCCGATTGCTCCTTTCGGAGTTGTTACATGAATATGCTCCAGTTGTTCATTAAAATAGGTCCTTATGATTGCTGATTCCACCCTGTCATTCTGTGCCGTTCCGGTACCATGTGCTACAATTAGGTCAATATCATCCTTACTCAGCCCAGACGATTGAACAGCTTCATCCATAGCCCTGATAATTTCAAGTCCGTCAGGCTTCAGCTGCACAACATGATACGCATCATTTGTCATACCAAAACCTGTAACAGCACAATACACCTTTCGGTTTTTATTCAGATCAGGGGTATTTCTTTCCATTGTGAAAAATGCGGCTCCTTCTCCAACAGATATTCCCTTTCTTTCCCTGTCAAATGGTCTGCACCCATCAGGGTCTATGGCATTCAACCTTTGAAACCCCGCATACGCTGCCTGAGACAGGATATCTAATCCTCCTGCAATCACCAGATCAGTATCAGTATATCTCAATAAGTCAACCCCGTAACAAACTGCCTGGCTCCCTGCACAACACGCATTTGCAATATAGATAATTTCACATTTAAGTCCCAGTCTTCCGCAAAGCCTTTCACCCAAAGAAGAGAGATAATGAATATCCTTGTCCTCAAAGTATAACTGGTCTGTCAGCCCCAGTCCCGAACCAAATACAAGACTTATATTACTCAGGCTGTCTGTATCCAGTCCCCTATCAGCAATTGCAGAGCGTATTGCACACTCACCCATATTGAGAATTATTTCTTCCGGCCGGTAGTCCAAAGAACACTCTTCTACCTGCATACCCTTTGGATTAACCGCCTTTAGTGAATCAAATACTTTTATATCCCGATATACGTCCGTTTTTTTTATCAGGCCGGTAAAAAAATCCTTAAGCGTCAATCCAAGCGGTGATACAAGTCCTACCCCGGTAATAACTACTTGTTCTTTTCTATTATCCATCTTTTACTACTCCAAATGATAGCTGACCTTCCGCAGCTATCTGCATATCTACAAGTATTTGTGCCTTAACCAGACACAGTTTCTGTGCCTGCTTAATTATTTCAACTTCAATCCGGATAGTATCACCCGGTCTCACCGGCTGCATAAATTGTAACCGTTGTATTCCACCAAGAGCCAGAAACTCCCCTTCAGCCATCTCACTTTGTTCACCGGATAACGTGCATAAAATGGATGCAGTCTGAGCAATACATTCAATCATAAAAATTCCGGGATATACAGAGTTTTTAGGAAAATGAAGTGCAGAAAAAAGTTCTCCTCCAGATATGCACTTGATAGCTGTAATGCGTTTACCCAACTCCATATCCAGTACCCTATCAACAAAAACAAAGGGCGTTTTCTGCTTTAAAATCCCGCATATTTCATCATACTTTATCATTCGGCCCTCACACTTGGGATATATTCCATTGAAACCTTTATAACATTATTCAGTGTGGTCATTTCCTGTAGACGCTCAGGCTCTATGGTTATCCCATACTTATTTTCGATTGCCGCAAGAATTTCCAATGCCCTTAATGAATCCATACCAAGGTCATCCATAAATGATGCATCGGGCAGCAATTCTTCCGCACTAACCCCTACAATTTCTGATACAAGCCCTTTTATTTCCTGTTCACAACTCATTGTATTACCCTCCTATTTTTTTCAATATTATTACAGAACATTTTATATCATCAATATTAATGAAAATATTGATTCTACCGTCTTCACATTTATTCTTATTCAGTGATGTTACTATCTGTATTACACCACTGGCACCCATCCAGTCGGTTTCAAGCTGTTCAAGCCTATCCTTTATATGCAAACTGTCTTGTAAACCGCCAATTAACTCATTATCCACGCTTTTGTCCAGATATGAGCCATAGTAAACCTTCTGAATATCACCAAATGTTAAATCACGTTCCTCCAGCATCCCAACAACAAGTTCTGCAATTCTATGACTTGTCTGTGAGGCTCCGATATTTATTGTTGAATATCCCAGTATTTCCGCTGCAATAGAAGAAGTATCGTTTATGGTATCTTCTGTCTCCATGACAATAAATCCACCGGCTTCCCCCTGCCTGCTTCTTCCCTTATGCATCAGCTGCTGCATCTCTGTAATCACTTCCGCACCTCCTGCTACCGCCGCAGGCACAGCCTGTGAATGTACATACAAATACCCGAGCCCCACGGCGTCCAAGCTTGACATGATGCCGCTGCAAACAGTATATATTGGACCTGATATTGCCAATTGTATACCAACCTGGCATGCCGGAGAGTTTAGTACCGTACTTGGAAAAAGGCTTGGATTTACACTTAGTGCACCAGTGGATACCGATACCATATCAAACTCATGAACACTTTCCAAAGCCCCATATATAGTACCGTAAAAAAGCCCGTATTCCCTGTCATTGTTCCTGTCCATTTTCAGATTGCATTTACCGGTTGCCGAAACTGCCGCCGCAATGGAGAGCCTGCTTACTCTGTCTACACCGCGAAGCTGCCTGCCGGAAATGGATAGTTCGTACTCTTCATCCAAAATTTTAAAATTGTTATTACTATCCGGGGTTGTTCCGGTAAAGCCTCCTACCCCTGTTATGTATACTTTTTTTCCACTCATTGCTACCACCCCTTCCGTACGATGAGACTGCTGTCCTGTCCGCCAAAAGCAAACGAATTGGACAGAATACATTCCAGCTTTGCTTCTCTTGGTTTATTGGGAACACAATCTACCGGGCATTCCGGATCAGCCTCTATAAAATTAACAGTAGGCAGTATTATTTGACGCTCAAGCATCAGAATGGAGGCTATCAATTCAAGGGCACTTGCAGCACCCATTGCGTGACCTAACATTGATTTAATGGAACTGACAGGTGGTACGTAATCCTGTCCGAAAACCTTTATAACTGCCTTTGATTCAACCTTGTCATTTGCAGGTGTACCTGTACCATGAGCAGAAATATAATCAATATCTCTCTTTGAAATACCCGCATCCCTGATTGCATTTTCCATGGCTCTGGCAGCTCCATCCCCTTCCGGGTGCGGCGCTGTCATATGATACCTGTCGGATGTAAGGCCGACACTAAGGATCTCTCCCAATACCCTGGTACCACGAGCCTTTGCATGTCTTCCCGCTTCCATTACAAACATCCCACAGCCTTCTCCCACGACAAGTCCCTTTCGATTGCTGCTGAACGGCCTGCACTGATCCGCAGTCAGAGACAATAACCGTTGAAATCCTGTAAATGCCACTCTTGAGAATACATCTACACCCCCTGCAATCACAACATCCGCAATATTCCACTCAAGCAGGCGCTTACCAAGTGCTATGGCGTAATTACCTGCGGCACATGCGGCAGGTACTACATAGACAGGTCCCGATGCACCGATTGCCTCCTTTACCGCTTGTCCGATTATATCGGTGCGATAGCTGTCTAACAATGATTGAGGAATTGCATTTATACCATCTTCATGCCTGATCTCAGAGATTTTTTCTTCTACCTGTATTTCACCCATTGTTGTTCCTATGCAAATTGCGACGCGGGCATCTGAAATATCAGACTTTGAAAGTCCTGAGTCTTTAATGGCAGAAATTGCCGTCCGTATTGCATAGCAGGATGTCCTTCCGTATTTCTCCAACATCTCACTGGTTAAATCTTTACTCCAAGATTCATCCATTATCTTCGCACCAATTTTAATCCTGAAATTCGGATTATCTTTGAAATTCTCGATTTCACCGTATGTAATCTTACCATTCATAAGGGTTTCCCAAAACTCCTCACTTCCCAAGCCTGCCGTTGATAATACTCCCATTCCCGTTATAACGCAATTGTTCATAGCCTCACCTCATGTAAATTTCTGTTTCCTATCATTCAGATTTAACTCAAGCCAAAGAGAATAGATTGACCCATACCGCCTGTTGAATTCAGTGCAACCAACCCAAATTCACTCTGGAGCCTCTGCATGGAATGTAACAGGGTAACACACATCCGCATACCGGTACATCCGCCCGGATATCCCAACCCTATACTTCCTCCCTGAATATTTAACCTGTCATCAGCAATATTCATAATATATTGGTTTGCAATCGCAATTCCCGCAAATGGCTCATTAAGTTCTACAAATTGAATATCCTTGATCTCCATTTTCAATTTCTTTAAGAGCTTACCAGCTGCAGCCGATGCACCCATGCCGATATTTTCTCTATCAACTCCGACAATGGAAGAACTAATAATTTTGGCTATGGGTTTTATACCTTCCTTACGCGCCCGATCTTCTGACATGATAATCATGGCCGCTGCACCGTCTCCGACATGTGAAGAATTAAACTGGGTAACAGTTCCATCCTTCAAGCATATTGAACCCTCATTCATCACTGCTTCAATATCTATGTTTTCAAGGATATTTTCATCTCGGCGAACCGATTTGATTACCCCTTCAAACTCAACATCAATAGGTAAAATTTCTTTATTAAAGTAACCTTTATCATATGCATGTGCCGCCTTTTGATGACTTCTGCAAGCAAACTCATCCTGCTCCCTGCGGCTTATCCCGTATTTTCTTGCTAGCACTTCCGATACAATATTAACCTGAGTTTCATCATAGTTCTCATCTATTGAATCAAAAGAAGGCAGCTGATTTCTAAGCATGGCTTTTATGTTTCGTTTCAGTATGCCGATTGAATTAGAGGATTTGCTCATACAATCCACGCCACCTACTAATACAATCTCGTGATCTCCTGTGGCGATAGCATTGGCCCCCTGTACCAAAGCCTCTGAAGAAGCATTGCAATGGCAGTTTATTGTCACCCCGGGAATAGTTTGGGGCAACCCTGCATCAAGCAAAGACTTCCGGGCAACGTTATAGCTATTAGGAGGATAGCTGCAGCCTACATACACACAATCAATAAGGCGGCTTTCGATATCTGATGAAGTAACCACCGCTTTCATACAATGTGACATAAGTCCCGCTTCACTAAAACTTGAAAAACTCCCCGGAACTCTGCCTATCGGAGTTCTCAGTGCCGAAACAACAACAGCATTTTTCATAATTACCTCCACTCCGCTGCACTAGCGACTCTACCAGCTTCATTTTGCATTATGTACTTCCTTTTATCTTATTTTTTTCATTAAGAACATTCTTAAAATAGTTTAGGACATTTGTTATTCTTTCTTTTGAATTCAAATTTTGGTAAAGTTTGAAAAATTTCTTTTCAAAATCTTCTTTTTTCATATTGTTGAAGTCAAATGTCAATTCAAACCCGTTATATCTTGACCAGTCAGTATCAAAAAGCCTGTTGATTTCTTTGTATCTTTTATATAGTCTTGTTCCCGGAAAAGGTGTAAGGATTGTAATATTTGTGGCATATAGATTTGTCTCCAATACAAATTCCTCTATTTTGTCAAATACGTCTTCCTTGTCATCGTCCAGCCCAATTACAAAGCTGCCTACTACTCCAATGCCATAAGACTGAATTGTCTCAATAATTTTTTTGTAATCCTGGCATCTTTTCATCTTCCATAAGGAAGGATTAATTTGAATAAGATTTTCAGCCGTCAGGCTTTCAAAACCAATCAAAAGCCTTGAACACCCTGATTTCGCAATTACCTCCAAAAACTCCCTGTCATCAGCTATGTGCGCATCTGTAAAGGCATACCACCGGACATTCAAGCTCCTAAGGAGGTCTAATATTCTGAGTGAATACTCCTTATCCAGGAACATATTATCATCCGTAAAAAAGATAAACGGCTTTGGCCTGACACTCAATATTGCTTCAATTTCTTTATACACCTGCTGTATGGATTTTCGCCTGTATTTTTTACCATACAGTTGTGATGAAATGCAAAATTCGCATTGGTGAGGACACCCTCTTGACAACTGTATCGGAACGCTTTTATAGTCATATGCTCCAAGCAGATCATATCTTGGAGAGGGACTTAAAGCTAAATCCGGATAAGTTTCGGCTGCATATACCTTTTTGAGTGCTCCCTTTTTCAAATCCTTTAGGAAAATAGGAAATGTTTCTTCCGATTCACCTATAAATACGGAATCCGAATGCTGTAAAGCCTCTTCCGGCAATACAGAAACATGCGGCCCTCCCATAACTACCTTCGTACCCTTTTTGCGTAGTCCGTCTGCTAAAAGATATGCCTGGTTGGCTTGAGAGGTTGAAGGTGAAAACAGCGCAAGCTCATAGTCGCCGTTTATTTCCGTGTCATAGTTCAAATCGATATAATCAATAGAAAAGCTTTGGGGCAACATACCCGCAACCGTTAAAAGGCTTAAGCTCGGACAGGACCATAGCCGTTTTCGTGATTTGAATTCCCATGTTTCCTCCCACTGGCTGTCCTCAAATTTATCACTTGAGATAATTGTATTCCTGGGTACAATCAAAGCAGTTCTCATTTTTACACATCCTTAAATAGAGTAATCTGCACTGTAGGCCATGGATTTATTTGAATCAACCCAGTAAAGCCGGCCTCTATCAGGTGTTACAAGCGCGCTAATGTAACTCAGCTCGTCATTTATGACGAAACGTTCAGAGAGCGTTTTCCATATCTCATTATCCAGAACTACCGTCTGCTCCCCTGTTTTTGCATTAATACAGTAAATACGGTTCTTCTCACTTATAAATATATTACCGTCAGGGTCGATAGTCATTGCAACCGGTGTATCCATACGAACTTCTTTGCTCTGAGGCTTTACCGTTTGAACCTTTCCGGTGACAAAGTCTATATACCGTATCAGATTATTTCCCTGATCAACAAAGTATAATTTGTCATTTCCATAGAAAACACCATAGGGTTTATTTATCTTCGCCAGCTCCAACTCACCGTCTTCATAGCCTGAATCCATATCACCGGTTAATGTTGATAGCTTTCCATCCTTATCTATTTTCCTAAGCCTGTTATTCAAAAAATCGTTTATATAAATATTATGCTCGGTATCAGTGGTCACTCCCCCAGGCATATTTAGCATGGGTTCCAAAATTTCCTTTCCTGAATCATCAATAAAGCTATTAACGCCTTTTATTACTGAAACCCACATATCGCTGCCTTCTTCCAGAAGTAATATGTCATTATTTACAATATCCGCTATCAGTATGCCTTTTTGGGGACTAATCCCTATGCCTAACGGTTGCCCTATCCTGTCTGCCTTATATGGCTGCCTTATTTGAACCGGGAGTACTCCCTTTTCTCCTGTATCCGTATTAAGCCAGCGAACATTTTGTTTACGCATATTTGCTATGTATATTTTTTTATGGACAGGTTCATAGCAGATTCCTGTCGGGAATTTCAAATCGCCTTCAAGCTCCGATAATACTCTTACCGATGACCATTTAAACATTTAAATCTCTCCTTTAACTGTTTATTTGTTTAAAAACATTACGCATAAATTTTCTTGCAGAATGTATGCTTGATGATATGTGCGTACTATTTTTCATATCAGATATTTTTTCAAGGTTTTCAGCAATATCTTCGATACTTACGGTATCATTGCTAAAATATACTCCATTACTCCAGAATATACCGATCCTTCCGTAATATCCTGCCCCTGCCGCATAAAGGCATCCTGAAAATGTACATTCCTTTGAACATAGGTAAGCGACCATGGGGGCCACCTTTTCAGGCTTAAGAAATTTGTGGAAATCAGGATTAATGGATTCGGACGTCATCTGTGTTACTGCCAATGGAGCAACCATGTTGCACTGGATATTCCTGCCTGACAATTCTTCCTTGTAGGCTTGTACCAATCCGAAAATACCAGCTTTGGCAGCGGCATAATTTGTTTGGGTTGCCACCCCATGAAGGGCAGCACTTGAGGTAATTAAAACAATTCTCCCGTAATCCTGTCTGCACATTACAGGATGTATCTCCTGAAGCAGATAGAACGACCCATACAAATGTACATTCAATACATTATTAAAAGCCTCATCCGACATCTCCAAAATTGGTCTGTCTCTGACAATGCCTGCATTGTGAACTAATGCATCAATTCTTCCGTAACGCTGTAATGTGCCTTCCACAATTCTTTTTACCGAGTCTCTCTCAGCAACCGACTCCTTAATTGATACTGCCTCTCCGCCGGAAGCTCTGATAAATTCAGCCACTTTATCTGCCAAGGCCTGTCCGTCCTCACCAAATCCTGTATCATTTACCACAACTGCTGCGCCACGCGATGCAAAAAGCTCAGCATATGCCCTTCCCAATCCCTGTCCTGCACCGGTAACTACTACGACCTGGTTCTTAAAATCAGTTTCTTTCATGTCAACCTCCACTTGTATGACCTATCAGTATTCCCTTTACTGTGCTTTACACCGATAAATACTAATCATTTTCTGTCCAAGTATAACTTTACAAGTGCTGAGAAGGATTCAATGCTCCGTAACCTGTCCATATTAAGATCTGCATCGTCAATCTCAATATCGAATTCCTCTTCTACCTCAACTAAAATAGATAATGCGAGGATTGAATCAATTCCAAGTGTAAGAAGGGGAGTACCATACTCCAGGCTCCTTGCCTTTTCCTCATCCCTTACCTTTGAAACAATAATTTTTTTAATTTTTTCCTCAATCGTCATGACTTCACTCATTTACATAACCCCCTCTATTCAATGTTAATCTGCAAATACGGCTGTTCGCTCCGTCAACAATATATAACCTGCCTTTTTTATCTGTTTTCAACCCACACGGATTTGAAAGGCGAAATCCCATTATGTCTTCTTCAACACTGCTACCTGCTGTACCGTCACCTATCAGTGTATAAATAAGGTTCCTATCTGAAGGAATCATACGTACACAACTATTTGAGCACTCAGCAATAAATATGTTTCCAGCTCCATCCACATGCACTGCCTCCGGGCGGTTAATGCTTGCTTCCCACGGCAGTCCGCCATCTCCGCTGTAGCCTGCTATTCCGGTACCAGCCACCGTCTGGACAATCCCCGTAATCCCATCAATCCTGCGGATACGATGATTACTATAATCCGCCAGATATATGTCTCCGGTTTTCCTGTCAATATCTATCCCGTAAATTTCCGAAAAGGACGTATCCAAAGCAGGTTTGCCGTCTCCGTTATAACCATGCTCTCCTGTCCCCGCATATGTTGTTATTCCGCCATTTTGATCCAGTTTTCTTATAACAAAGTTGCCGAAATCAATAATATAAAGGTTACCATATTCATCCACAGTCGCTCCGCTTGGCTTATTCAATTTCGCCCTTGTTGCCAAACCGCCGTCTCCTTCATAACCTGCCTCACCTGTGCCTGCTACTGTTGTAATAATGCCACTTCTCATATCGTACAGTCTGACAACATTATTCTGTGTATCAGAAATGTACAGTTTATTTTTATAAAAACTCAGCCCAGTGGGCTTATTCAGGCTTGCCTGTACCGCCTTGCCACCGTCTCCTGTATAGCCAAATTTTCCATTACCGATTATCCGTGTTACGTACCTTTCACCGTCATACATTAAAATTGAATGTGTATCCTGGTCAACAATGTAAATACAACCCTCATCATCAATATCAATTGCCTGAGGTTCCCATAAACGCACGGAGGATTTTTCCGCCTTGCTGTCCAAGAATCCATATTCGCCATACTGTCCCAACACCACATCTACTCTCGCATTCAAATCGAATAATATGCGACTGGAATTTCCTTTTTCCTGCCTTGGATAAAGGAATACTTTATCACGCCAGTATGCTTTTGCGAGAAAAAGTGCAACATTCGCTTTTTTGATTACCCCGTACAGGCTTTCTCCGTCTTCAGCATACATGGAAATTCCTGCACTAAAGGTCATTGAAACGTTTGCATACTCCCGCTTGCAGTTAGCTGCAAACTTTTGCCTTCGAAACTTTTTTTTCACATCGGTTATGATCGGTTCCAGCTCATATTTTGAGGTGTACGGTATACATATAAGGTATTCATCGCCGTCAGACTTCCAGATATGTGAATTGTAAGGCAAATAATTACGAAAAAATTCGTTTATATTTTCTACTATGCCATGTATTTCATCCGGTTCAAATTTTTGACAGTATCTAATCAAATTGTCAAGGTCAATTGAAATTATGCTGTAAGTTTCAGCCATTCCTATATGCTTCCTTATCTCATCCAATGGCCAGTTAATCATCGAATCTTCTACCCTTTCCACTTACAAGTCTTGTCGGCACGTTCAGTCTTTCTACACGTACTGTGCTGCTTCTCCGGTTTCAACAACCCGTATTCTCCCGTTTGTGCCGTCTATCTCAAGCCACTGGCCCTCGGTGAGCATCTTTGTAGCAACATCATTAAAAACTACCACCGGTACCTTATATTCTCTAGCAACAACAGCCCCGTGGGACAAAATATTTCCATAGTTCATAATTATTCCGCTCACAACACTCAAAACAGGCGTCCAGCTCGGATGGAAACTGGATACCACAAGAATATCTCCCTGTTCAACATTTCCCAAATCTTTGACTGAACCTACCATCCTGACCTTTCCTATCGCTTTTCCCGGACTGATACCAACCGCTTTGTAGCTTTTCTTTCCACCGGATTTCTGCAATCTATACAAATCCATACTTTTTATCAAATACGGGGGAGTAATTTTCATATTTTTTTCATAGGTTTTCTTTCTTAACGCGGTAATCCGCTTATAATCCTTTTCACAATCATTTGAACCCATGTCACAAACGGAATAAATTTCGTCGATAGTTAAGTGGAATATGTCATTTTTATCCGGAATAATGTGCTTTGTCTTCAGTCTCTCTCCAATTTCCAGCATTATTTTTCTGATGAGAACCCAGCTTTTATCAAAGTAATACCTTTGGTTTTCCCTTAATGCCATGTACTCAGCCGTAAGCCTAATCAGCCAAAGAAATTTTCTGTATTTTATATACTGCTTAAATTTACTCTTGTTTAGCTGTTTAGAATATTCAAGTACCTTTTCCCGGTAATTGCTGTTTTCTTCCGCGTTATCCTTCTTTAGTACATTTTCCTTACTATTTATTATCAAATACTGTTTAATAATCTCAATCACATAAGACGGCTCCTCCACCCAGTGCGGATAATATAAATCATCACAGCCGGTTCCGCGGTGTCCGTGCTTTTGAATGAAAGAGTCAAATTTGTCTTTAAACAATCCGTATATGCTGTTTAACACCAGCTCACCGTATATCTGATCTGCACTCTTATGTAAAAACAGCTGCAATGTGCCGCTATCACTGTGAGCCAATTCTGCCAGTTCAAAAAGCTCTTTATTTACATTTACGGTTATATTTTTTGCTTCTGCTGATTTTACCAGATCAATTATCTTTTTTCGTTCAGGCATATCATATAGTTCGCTGTCCAACAGGTTATAGCATACCTGAGCCAGCCCTAGAAACTGGTAATGATCCCTTCCGATATAATTACAAAATACATCAATTACGTTCTGGAGCTTTAGCCGTAATTCACTAATACTCATTTTTGTAAGGTTGAAATCACTAAAATTAATAATAAGCCTGTCATATTTGTTTAATCTTCTATACCAGTTTTTATATCCTAATAACATAAGCCTGATAATCTTCAGCTTCTTATATAAATTCATTAAGCCCTTCTTTTTAAACGGTACATTGTCGTAATTCTCTCTTTGAAATTTAAAATTCCAGTAAACCCGATTAAACAGGAACACTAACGGTTTTTCCTTAAAAAAGCTACCTTTATGCTTATTATAAAAACTAAGATACACATTACTCTGCCAACATTGGAGCAATGACAAATAACAGACTGTTGCGGCCTCCGAAAACCTGTCCAGCAGGCTGCATTCCAAATGATCTTCTATATTATCGTCATATAAAATATCGCTTGCCTTCTCCTCCTTTGCATACCGGCTTACCGGTCTTGTCTGCAAAATATATATATCCTCTCCTTTTATTGTCCATTCTATATCACAAGGCATTTCATATATACGCTCTATTTCTAAAGCTGTATTTGTCAGCTCCTTAATTTTCTGCTTTGTCAATACAGGTTCATACCATTGATTCTTTGAAATTGTGTCTACCTCGATATCAAATGATCTTTTACCCGCTGTATATTTCAGGGTTTTTTTCCCTATTCTATCCTCCTGTACCTCTCCTCTGCGGTTTATGAGAAAATAATCCGTTGCTGCTGCTCCGTCCACCACCCCTATATTCAACCCTTTACATGCTTCAATAACCAATTCTTCCTTATTTAATGATATTGGATTCACTGTGAAAAAGACACCGGAGCTTTCTCCTTCAACCATAACCTGCAGTATCACTCCGATACCATTAAAATTAATTTCATTATCCTTCCTGTACTTTATTGCATGATCAGAAAAATACGATGCCCAACATTTTTTTACCGCAAGCTCAGCATCACTATATGTCCTTATATTCAGAAAGCTTTCATATATGCCGGCGCATGAGGTATTATCACTATCTTCATCTATCCCGGAAGATCTCACTATAATCGGGTATTTCCCGCCAGAAGAAAGTTCTTCCCATACATTCCGAATTCCATCGCGGATATTTTCCGGAAAGTCCAACTGCAATATTTGATCCTGAATTTTTTGAGCTTGAAGATTATTTAAAGAATCAGTCCAATAAACATCATTTAATAAACCCGCAGTCAACGCATATGCATCCGGTATTCTTAACCCTTTTCTGTGCAGCTCAGCTAGACGGACTGCCTTCATACCAACATCCCTGCTATTGCTCAATGAAATTTGTCCAAGGTGAAAAATATAGTCAGTCATATTAATCATACCTCTCTGTTTCAGGTTTACCTTTTGTTATTCCACTTAATATTTTCTATGTTCTATCATTTGAAGCAGGTTATGGATATCACTTAATTTGTCTACACAGTAAAGAGGCGGTGCTATTTCCTCATTCAAAGCCTGTCCATTCCTGTTAACCCATATTGTTTCAATTCCGGAATTGCCTGCACCATAAATATCATCCACCATGGAATCTCCAATCATCAGAAGCTCATTTGGCTTCATACCTATAGACTGCATAGCATATTCAAAAAATCCGGGATCTGGCTTATAGCTCCTTGCATCTTCCGATGTACAAATAAAATCAAAGGTGAATTCATTCCTGCTTATTGACCGGTTAAGAATATAATTATCTGCATTTGTAAAGAGACCTACTTTGTATTCCGTCCTTAACTGACTCAGTATGTAATGAGAATCTTCGTACGCCTCCGGTGATGAAAAAAGACCTTCGATGAAGCATCTGAACATTTCATCAAATGGTTGTATACCAAAATACTCGCAGGTATTTTTTAGACTGATGGTATGTATATCAATACTAAGATTGAAATCAGGTTTTGTACCTAAAATTGCACGATTTCTTGTAAATTTACTATAAAATTTTTCACTGTCTACGTTAAAATGGTTATCGTTAATAAATTCGAAAATCCACTTTTTTACCATCCCATATGGCTCATCCATTCTCACCAAAGTCATATAATAATCAAAGCATATTGCCTTTTTCCCTCTATTCATAACAATCCCATTTTTAACTTTCTTCCTTAAATTTAAAACATTCCTGTGGTACTTTCATAAGTACTACCTTTGGCAATGGGGGCATATAAATGAAGCGGTCGATCCTGCTTTAATTTTTTCTATCGGAATACCGCATTTAGGGCATTCTTTTCCTTCTCTGTAGCCTACAAGAAATTCTTTAACTAACCCGTTTTTATTATAAATGTCTTTCTCATATGCCAATCCGCCCAATTCAGCAGCAGATTTCAGATAATCCATTATTACATAATGAAGGAGAACTCTCTCTTCCGGTGTAATATCAGGTATTTTCCGGTTCGGGTGTAGCCCTGCCTTAAATAGGATATCTTGAATATATACATTTCCGATACCTGCTACGTTCCTCTGATCCAGAAGAAAGGACTTGATATTTCCTCTCTTGTCGGCAAGTAACGCATTAAATCTTTCAAAGGTAAATTCTGCTTTGTCGAAAGGCGATAATCCAAGGGTGTTTGTCATTTTGTGAAAAATAAGTTCACCAGATTTTACTCCATGAATGTAGCCAAACCACCAAAAGCTTATTGTAAGATAAAAGTTGTCAGTAAAATCACATCTGAACTGATACTTTTCCGGCAATGTTTTAATATTACTGTGGTATAAAAGGTTCCCCCCCATACCAAGGTTTAACAATAAATAAGCCCCCGATTCGAACCTTACAAAAATCCATTTCCCTTTAGCTTCACAAGCCTTTACAATCTGATCGGTCAACAATATCCTTAAGTCACTGACAGAAATGTTCAAACATTTCTCCTGTCTTACTTCGAGTTCTTTTATTTTCTTACCTGTAATCTCTCGGTTTAATTGCATTGCCAGGTTATAAATCTCTGGTAATTCCGGCATATTATTACCTCATAAGTTATATTGTTTTGGGAAATATTGGCAAGAGCACTTCATTTAATCTATTAATCCAAAACCTAACGAAAGAACTTTTATTACTAAATAATTACTGATCCAAAATTTTTAGCATATTTTCCCAAAATTTTAAAAAGTATTATAATATTTGAATTTTCTTCCTTTACTTATATATATTACTATTTTCTCTCCAAAAAATCAATTTTTTTTTACATTAAATATAAACCTTGAATGAAAAACTAATTTCCACTTAGTTAATATGGCGATTTTTGAAACAAAACCTCTATTTTTTTGGTTTTTCTGTCTATTTTTATTTTTACATTTCAAAAATAGCGGCTATAAAGCTATAAATATTGTCCTTGGTTGATTATACAGTCAAGTATTTTTTATAAAATACTATATGTCATCAGAACTATACTCTCCGTGTGCCTTGAAGGAAATAAAAATACCGCCTGAATCTTGGTAGATCCATGGCGGCAGGGATATTCGCAATTGCTTTGCCGGCTGGCACTAATGGAAATGCTTTTTTACTCTTCCAACAGATAATTGTTCTCGTCATTGGCAGGCTCCAGTGTTCTGATTTCAAAAGATTTGCATCCTGAAGCTATGAAAGGATCAGACTTTGCAATATTCGTTGCTTCGGCCAAATCTTCTGCCAAAAAGATGACCATTCCTCCGGGGTAATCCGTAAAAGGTCCGCAAAATACAAGTTTAGCTTGATTCTTTAATTTTTTCAAGTGTTCCACATGGTTCTTTATGAGTTCCTTATTTATTGGCTTTACATTGTTCATCAAATATACATACGTCATTGTCCGGCCTCCTCTGATCTGAAGATTCTTTTCATCAATTACTTTTCCGCACCATATTCCTTAAGTAAATCAATAATGGCAAGACAGTCCTTTTCATCAGCAGGCGGAGTATTATACTCAGGAATGTATTTATATATTGTATCCTCGTATTCCAATAATTTCACACCATCTGAATCAGTCACATCCGGATCTGCTCCATATTTAAGCAATAGTTCCACTGCTTTTACCTCTCCCGCTCTGCATGCCCAAACAAGATATACATTCCCTGCATAATTCCTGTAATTTGGATCTGCCCCCTTTGACAGAAGTAATTCTAAAATATCATAATGACCATTACCGATAGTCTGCTCAACCGGCGTACTACGATTAGGACCCTCTCTGTCAGGATCAGCTCCATATTCAAGCAGCAGCTTAACCATATCATAATTTCCTGCGCCGCATGCCAGCCAAAGAGGTGTTGCATAACCTTCATCCGATATAAAATTTCCTCCAATCAGCTTATAATCATTGGAATCTGCAGGAACGCCCCCTTCAAGAAATTGTTTAAGAAGTTCGTAGTCCTCATTGGTTACTGCATTAGCTAAAAAGTATTTTTCCCTTCTGTCTTCCTCCAGTGAGGCCAGTCCCCCAAGAGTACAAAAAATAATTACTATGATTATCGGCATTGCCGTCATTATTGTTCCTATGCCAATCATGATCTTAGGACTTTTTTTATTTTCGCCTTTAGACTGATATTTCTTTTTCTTTATATTTCCGGCAATAAGCAGAATTATACCAATTATTAGTGAAATAAGCATCAATGCAGCTATGATCAATAATATTATAAATCCAAGAAAAAATGTAACTCCCATTTTTCCATCCTCCGTCAAATTCCGATTCGTCACTGTGTCGAGTTACTATGATCAGCCTATAAAAAAACACTCGGGTTATTCGGAATAACCATTCTAATTATACTATATTTTTCCAATATTTGCAGTATCAATATACAATCTTTGCATTTTTATGCCGGATGACATTCCGTATTGCATTTATATCCACGGGAGGATCGTCATCAACAAAAAGTTTAAATACTTTATTATGGAATTAAGAAATAAAATGGAAGAAATGCTCTGCAGGATAATAAAAACAGACCGGAAGCTGTATAAGGAGACCGGTGATAATAGCACGATAGGCTATGCCATCCGATATATGGAGAATAATTTTAACAAGGATATAAGTCTTGATATGGCTGCAAATCAGGTGTCAATGAACAGTAATTATTTCAGTTCTCTTTTCCGGAAGAAAACGGGATATTCTTTCGTCAAGTATCTCCAGAAACTAAAAATTGAGAAAGTAAAAAAGCTTCTGTCAAACCCGTTGAAGCGGAACTATGAAATTGCTGCCGAAACAGGCTTTGAAAATGACAAGTATTTCTGCAAGGTTTTCAAAGAGCTGACAGGGTTAACTCCCCTGGAATACCGAGAGCAGCTGTTCCGCAGAACCGACATGCAGTAAATCCTGCACCCAGGACTTTCTGCCGTGACTTTTTCAACCGGCGGCAGATATTTTATAAACCGCACAAAATGTCACCCATCATTATTGAATAGTACATTATAATTATATTATTGCAGAGAAAAAACGCAAAAAGGAGTGACTGTAAATGAAAGATACTCTTAAGCTTTATCAGGAGCATGATGTTATGACAGAAATTAAAACCATGAAACATATGGTTACGGATATACCAAAGGATATCGGAACTATTGTCTCTTACGTACAAAATATTCTATTGCATCAGCATTGGAGCAAAGCTTATGGCTTGGAACTCAGCGAGGAAAGAAAGAAGGAACCGTTACTGCGGAGCTTCGAAGAGAAACTTGTTTTTTTGAATGAGCTGGGTTTCATTCACGTTTCCGAGCATAGAACAAATGAAAATAAAATGGTATCCATATGCCGTGACTTTTCAGTAGCTGCTGTGGCACTTTGCCGTGAAGCCGGTATACCTGCCAGAGCAAGGTGCGGCTTCGCGAGCTACTTTGAAAAAGGCAAGTATATCGACCACTGGGTACTTGAATATTGGAATGAAGAGAAGAAAAAGTGGTTAATGGTGGATGCGCAACTGGATGTTCTTCAGCAAAAAGCTCTTGAACTGACTTTTGATCCTCTGGATGTAAGTGAGAATTATTTTATCACTGCTCCAAAAGCCTGGTTGCTGTGTCGGGAAGGAGTCTTTAATCCTGACTTGTTCGGCATTTTCAAATGGTGGGGATATGATTATTTAAGATGCAATCTAATTCTTGATGCCAATTCATTACTTAAGGTACCTATGCAGCCCTGGGATTCATGGGAAGGATATAAGAGCCTTCCCATGAAAGAATGGACAGAAAGAGACTATAAGGTTATGGATGACTTATCCATGCTTACCGTAAATGTCGACAATAATTTTGAAGCCCTGTACAAATATGTCCAAACCAATGGTAAGATTAAAGTACCTGAGAATTTTAGTGAAGTTACAATTAGCCACGGATAAGGTGATGTTTATATGTCCTATATATATTCCCTGGAAAAAGCTATAAATTATATTGAGCGTCATTTATATGAGGAAATTGATTTATCTTATATCGCAAAAGAAGCAGGCTACTCTCTTTATCACTTCCACCGTATTTTTAAAAGTGCAGTAGGAGATTCTCTCAAGGACTATATCAGGAAAAGAAGAATAACGGAGGCGGCAAAGGAGCTGGTATATACCGACAGGCCTATTATGGACATTGGTATAAAATATGGCTATGAATCAAGGGAAGCCTTCAGCAGGGCCTTTGAAAAAGTTTATGGAAGAAATCCCTCTGAAGTACGAAACAGGAAATTGCTCTACTGTATAAGGGAGCCCATGAATTTCGATTACATGATGTTTAATTATAAACTAATGAAAGAGGGGTTGTCTCCCCTATACAGGAAGCTTCCGGAGAGATACATAGCAGGCAGAAAATCAAAAATGAAGGCAGATGGGAGCAACCTTCAGGACATACCGCTGCTGTGGAATAAGTGGTATGTCGAAAAGGAAGGTGAAAAAATTACAGAGCGGAAGTTTGCAGATGAATGTATGGGCGTTTGCATATTTTCTGACGGAGAATTTTTTGAGTATATGATAGGCCATGAGGTGAATTCCACGAGCCATGTCCCTGAGAATATGGAGCTATATAGACTGGCCCCTTCGTTTTATGCTGTTTTCAAAACCCTTGGCCCAATAACCGAAAGTGTGCAAAAGACCTGGGATTATATATATTCGGTATGGCTTATTGAATCAGAATATGAGCATGCCGGTACTCACGATATTGAATATTACTATTATAATCAGGGAGTACTCACCGCAGACCTATATGTGCCAATATCCTCAAAAAACATGAAATGACTGAGGGATGACGCACTATCTATTTTTTCAGCCTATTTTTGCTCCGTTTTCACTTCAAAACCACATTTCGTCATCATTATTATTGTTTTTACGTGTGTTGAACAGTCAATAAAGATGCCTTTTGAAGCTGTGGGGCTTTAGCGGAAGGATTCATTTGTTAGTATAGTTTGAATTTATAGTAATACAGATGACGGTGAATGTGAACTCATAATAAAAATAAGCAAAGCACACTACAAAACTTGGGCGTAGGATGCCTTACTTATTCGTTGCTATATTCTAAATTTATTTACTTCGCCATTTTATGGATAAAATCAACTTCATACTGCCGTTCACCGTATTTTTTTTCGTTGTCAGTAATAGTACCCTCTGTAAGGGTGATACGCAGAACGATTGAGTTCGGATTGTCTTCGTCACCAACTTCATCGAACCAGTCGAAGATTCTTTTAAATTTCGCTCTGATTTCCGCATTCTTCTCGTCCTTGACCCAACCGAGATTTTCAGCTGTGCCATGGATATACCTGTAGATGGTGAAATTGTAATTGTTCTGGGGCAGGCAGAGGCTGCGCGGAAGATATTTGGGACACAAAAACAATTCAGAATATCACCCTTTTTAAATTCCGTATTTACATTGATTAAATCTTAGTTTCATTTTCAAAATGCATATATTAATCTCTCGTTCTCTGTAAGTTTCTATCTGAGTCTTCCAAACTGCGTAGATGAGTCGATCCAAAAGTACTGACGCGACAATAAGCAGCAACTCTAATCTTTTTATTTTCTTTTTTCATCAAAAATGTGAGGTTTCTACGATGGACATCAGTATAACTTCCAAAAACTAAAATGCTCAAGTCTGGCTAAATAGGGGACTTTAGTATAGAAACGGCAGCCGATATTGGACATTCTCAAAAGAATACCGTCGTTCCATTTTGGGCACAATCACCATTAAGAGGTGATTTATCTTGAACGAACTCTTAAACGCGGCCGCCAGAACATTAATCGGTTTCGCAATTCTATTACTGTTTACACGCCTCACGGGCAAAAAGCAACTCAGTCAGATGACCATATTCACATATATTACCGGAATCACTCTCGGCAGCATGATTGGCGAAATGGTTATTCATGGCGGTGTTGAGTTCGTGGAAGAGATTATAGGCGTGACACTCTGGGGTATTTTCAGTTTCGTAGTAGAATATGTCGGATTAAAAATCCCGTTTATGCGTGTCGTGCTGGATAGTGAACCCACCATTGTGATCAAGCGTGGTGAAATTCAAGTCAAAGAGTTACGCAAAATGCGGCTGAATATGGATGACTTAACTATGCTATTGCGTGAAAAGGATGTGTTCACTGTCCGGGATGTTTGGTATGCCATCCTGGAGCCCCACGGCGAATTGAGCATTGTTAAAAAAGCCCCTAAACAATCAGTATTATTGGAAAACATAGGTTTGCAGCCACAAAATCCATCCCATTTGCCAGGTGAGTTGATTACCGACGGAAAACTAATAACAAAAAATCTTTTGGAGTTTGGGAAAACAGAAGCATGGCTTACGCAAGAACTGTCCAAACAAGGTATTACAGCCATAAAGCAGGTGTTTTATGCTGAATTATCTGAGGATGGTACATTATTTATTCAAAAAAAGTAATTTTAGTGCGAGGCCAATATTTTATAGGTACTATAAAATATTGGCCTAAAAAATTAGCTATGAGAAGTTTGTTTCATCTAATTAATAATACTTAATACTATAAACCCTCTATGGCTGTTTCAAGGGTGTGCCACGGCATAGCTGCGCATTTGACCCGCGCGGGCAGATTTGAAACACTTTTTAACGCGGTGGCTTCCTCAAGCGGCTCCAAATCCCGGTCATTTGTTACTTTACGCTGTATCATTGCGGTAAATAATTCCGCGAGCTGCCTCGCTTCCGGTAAGGATTTACCTTTTACCAGATCAATCATCATAGAAGCCGACGCCTGTGAAATCGCGCACCCCACACCAGTAAAAGAAGCGTCCGCAATTTTCCCATCTCTGACCAGAAGCTCCAGTTCTATTTCATCGCCGCAGCTTGGATTTTTTCCCGCAAGGGTAACGCTGGCCTGCTCCAGATGCCTGCGGTTTCTCGCGGATGTGCTATGCTCGGTAATAACTTCCGTATAAATCTCATTTAAGTTCAAGTCCCAGCACCTCCCTGACTTTGCATATGGATTCTATCAGAATATCAATATCATCCCTTGTGTTGTAAAAGCAAAGGCTGACCCGGCAGGTAGCGTTCACTCCCATATGCCGCATAAGCGGGTGAGCACAATGGTGTCCTGACCGTATCGCCACATTGTCCGCACTGAGTATCGTCGATACGTCGTGCGGATGCGCTCCATCAATATTGAAGGAAATGATGCCTGCGCGGTTATTTCCGCTTTCCTTGCCATAAACTGTAACATGAGGAATGGAATGAAGCCGTGTAAGCGCATATTGTGTCAGTTTACTTTCAATCTGTCCAATCCGTTCATAGCCGATGCCTTCCAGATAATCAATGGCCGCGTGCAGGCCAACCGCGCCCTCCACATTTTGCGTACCGCCTTCAAATTTTGATGGACCTTCCGCAAAAGTTGCGGCCTGTTCACTCACATCGTCCACCATTCCGCCGCCGAAAAGAAGCGGTTGCATTTTACGCAAATGCTCTTTTTTTCCGTACAAGACGCCGATACCCGTCGGAGCGTACAATTTATGCCCCGAAAACGCCAGGAAGTCCACATCCAGTGCCCGCACATCAACCGGCATATGCGGAATGCCCTGTGCCGCGTCCAGCACGACGACCGCACCAACTTCACGGGCCCTTCTGACAATTTCCCCAAGAGGGTTGACGATTCCCAGCACATTGGAAACCTGTGTAACAGCAACGATTTTAGTGCGGGCGTTTATTTTCGCGGAGATTTCTTCCAGCGGCAGCTTTCCATTTTCATCGGTGTAAAGATACCGGAGCCGCGCGTTCCTTGTTTTTGCTACGGCCTGCCACGGAATCAAATTACTGTGATGTTCCGCAATGGAGATCAAAATTTCGTCGCCCTCCCGGATGTTATCCAGCCCGTAGGAGCTTGCCACAAGATTGAGTGATTCGGTGGTTCCTTTGGTAAATACGATTTCCTCCGGGCTGTCCGCACCGATAAACTCCGCGACCTTTTCCCGCGCAGCCTCATAAACTTCCGTTGCCTTTTCACTCAGGGGATACGCGCCGCGATGAGGATTGGCGTTGTATTGCTCGTAATATTCTTTAACAGCTTCAATTACCTGTGCGGGTTTTTGCGTGGTGGCCGCGTTGTCAAGGTATACAAGCGGCTTACCGCCCGCCGTGCTGTTTTTCAGTATTGGAAAGTCATCCATATAGTTAGTCCGCATTGTTTAACGCCTCCTGTATTGACGCGGTTATTTCTTCCCGCAGGTTTTCCGGCTCTATTTTTTCCAAAACAGAGCTGAATGATGCCAGCGCGATCAGCTTGCGCGCTTCTTTCTCGTCGATGCCGCGGCTCATCAAATAAAACAGCTTCTCCTCGTCAATCTTTCCTGTGGTGGTAGCGTGCTGGCCATCCACGTTGTCCTCACCGCATAAGAGCAGCGGCGCCGAAAGATTGACAGCCTGGGGACTGAGTGCCAGCACACTTTCTTCTTCCCGGCCTTTTGCGCCCGCCGCGCCGGAGATAAAGTCCAGTGTGCTTTTTGCCGTCTTGCGGGCGTTGTCCAGCAGCGCGCCGCGGAGTGAGATGCTCCCCTGCGTATTTTCACCCCGATATTCAATGCGATAGTTCATATCCAGTTCCCGCTCATGGTTCACAATATAAACGCTGTCCAAGTCACCGGCCGCGCTGTTTCCGGCGAGCTGCACACTACAGCCTGAAACGGATTTTTTTGCTCCAAGCTCGGCTAAAACTACAGAGGCATTTGCGCCGGCCTCCACATTTATCTCTGTCGCGTCAACGCCCATGTGATTCTCGGCCAGCATTTGCAGTTTTATCAACCGTATGCTGGAGTCCGCTTTCACGTCAAGTGTCGTATACCCGCAATGAAAGCAGTCCGAGCCTCCGTCCGACATATATCGTAAAATAATGCTCGCGCTGCTTCCGGCTTCAGCGCTGATGAATAATTCATCCGACAAAAATGCGTTGTCCCGGTCAAGATAAAAGTTCAGGATCACCGGCTCCTTCGCCGTAAACCCCTCCGGTATTGTAATATGCAATTTGTAATTGCAGAGCCTTTGCACATAGCCCAAAGTGTCACCGAGTATGGCAGGCGCACTCCCCCGAAGCTCAGCCGGGGCTTCCTTCCTGATCCGGATCCCCGCATATTCCTTTTGCAGCGGGTTCCCCGTGTAAGCGGACATCTCCTCAAATGCAATCATCACCGAGGTATCATTTATTTTCAGCGCATTCCATGTGGGAATCTGCAGCCTATTGATTTTTCCCAAAATATTTTTTTCCATTTCAGCCTCCTAACCGATGCTGCCCTCAAATTCCAACGTCACCAGCCTGTTCATTTCCACGGCGTATTCCAGCGGAAGCTCTTTGGCGATCGGTTCCACAAAACCCCGTACAATCAGCGCTTTCGCCTCATTTTCGCCAATGCCCCGCGTCATCAGGTAAAAAACCGTTTCCTCGCTGATTCGCCCGATCTTTGCCTCATGGCCGATGTCCACCTCGTCATTTCTTATATCCATGACGGGTATCGTGTCGGAGCGGCTGTCGCTGTCCAGCATAAGGGATTCGCAGCTAACGCTGGATTTGCTGTTTTTGGCCTCGGGCAGAACGGTAATGGCACTGCGGTAGATCGCCTTCCCGCCGTTTTTGGAGATAGACTTTGAACTCACCATTGAGGATGTGTTCGGCGCAGCATGGACAACTTTTGTACCGGTATCCAATTCTTGCCCGGCACTTGCGAAACTGATACCTGTAAACTCGCTCCTCGCGCCTTCTCCCCGTAAAATGCTGGTGGGGTACAGCATGGTTATGTGGGAGCCGAACGTGCCGGAAACCCACTCAATCGCACCGTTTTTTTCTACTGCCGCGCACTTGGAATTGAGGTTCATCATATTCCTCGACCAGTTTTCGATGGTGGAATACCGGAGCGTGGCGCCCTGGCCCACATAAAGCTCCACACAGCCTGCATGCAGATTCAGTACGTTGTACCTCGGAGCGGAGCAGCCTTCGATAAACTGCAGCCTTGCGCCTTCCTCCAGAATAATCAGCGTATGCTCGAACTGCCCCGCACCCGGCGCGTTCAGCCGGAAATAGGATTGCAGCGGCATACTGACTTCAACGCCTTTCGGAACATACACAAAGGAACCCCCTGACCAGACTGCTCCGTGCAGCGCCGCGAATTTGTGGGACGCGGCTGGAATCAGCTTCATGAAATGTTTTCTCACGACCTCCTCATACTCATGGAGGGCGGTGTCCATATCGGTGTAAATCACACCCTGCCGGCGCATTTCGTCCTTGATGCTATGATAGACAACCTCGGAATCATACTGCGCCCCCACGCCGGAGAGGGATAGCTTCTCCGCTTCTGGGATGCCCAGCCGGTCAAAGGTCTGCTTTATTTCGTCGGGAACCTCGTCCCAATCATTTGTCATCCCGGTGTTCGGGCGCACATAGGTTACAACCTGATCCATGTCCAGTTCATGGAGGCTCGGCCCCCAGCTTGGCAAAGAAGTCCGCCCGTAAACCTCCAGGGAACGCAAACGGTGCTCCAGCATCCAGTGCGGCTCGTTCTTTCCCAAGGAAATATCGGTGACAATTTCAGCGGTCAGACCTTTCGATACCTTGTACGCAGCGTTTTCCGGGTTCGGGGTATCATAGGCGCTGCGATTGATCTCCGCGACCTGTGTTTTTTTTCGCTCCATCACGACACCCCCTCGATTGATTTGGAGGGGGTGAGAGCCGTGAATCCGCTATGGTTCACCTCGTCAATCAACGAAGCGCCTCCATTTTTGACAATCTGACCGTCAACCAAAATGTGAACGGCGTCCACCTTAATATTTTCTAAAATTTTCGTGCTGTGAGTGATAATCAGCAACGCGTTTTTTTCATTTTTATAGCCCCGCACACCTTCTGATACCGTCTTGACTGCATCAACATCCAGTCCGGAATCGGTTTCGTCCAGGATTGCCAGCTTTGGGCGAAGCGCCAGCATTTGCAATATTTCGTTTTTCTTCTTTTCGCCGCCCGAAAACCCAATATTCAGATGCCGTGCGGCATAACTCTCGTCAAAATCCAGACGCTCCATGAGTGTCAGCAACTCTTTGTGAAAGTCCCACGCCCGTTCGCTCTTGCCCGTGACAGCAAACCTCGCCGTCCGTAAAAAGCTTTCAACTGTGATGCCGGCAACTTCTTCGGGATTTTGAAAGGTCATAAAAAGTCCCTTTTTTGCCCGCTCATCCGTTTTGGCGTCGGTGATGTCCTCACCGTCAAATACGATGCTGCCCTGTGTCACCACATAATCCGGGTGTCCCATGATGACATTGGCCAGCGTGGATTTCCCCGCGCCGTTTGGTCCCATGATGACATGAGTTTCACCGGCATTTATTGTCAAATCAAGTCCCTTAAGAATATCGTTAGCACCCACGCGGGCTTTTAATCCTGAAATTGTAAGCATGCTCATTCCTTCTTTCTCTCTACGCTGCTCCTGCAGCCAGCATCCGACCGGCAGGCAAATTCACTGACCGGCATACATTCTTTTATCTTTTCCAAAAAGTCAAAAATCACCTTGGCGTCGGCATCACTGAGAGAGCAAAAATACTGGCATAATTTTTGATTCGCTTCCTTGTGATACTCCTGATGCCCCCGCCTTATCCGCCCACCTTCCGTAGTTAGCCTGTAATACTTCTCCTTTTTGTTCCCCGGCATGGTATACTGCTCAATCAGCTTCTTTTTGAACAGCTTGCCCGTAACCTGTGTAACTGCGCCCTGTGTGATGTCCAGAATTTCCGACAGTATACGAGCATTCGCCTGGGGATTCTCATGGATTGCCTCAATCAGGTTCATCTCTGCATGATATAACAGATGGGTTTCATTATATTTTCGCGGACGTCTCTGTTCCTCCACGACAATGCCGACAATATCAAGCAAGCCGCCAATTAGTTTACATTCCATATTTTCGTCCCTTCCTCCGAATTGCTTCATCACTAAAACATATCCAAAACCATTATATTCACGGTGTTTCAATATTCATTTTAGTTTTACCTACGAATTTATTATAGCTCCTATAAAATATGCCGTCAATATACTTTAGCTACTAAAGTATATTGACGGCATATTTCCCTCGCTAATTATTCATATATGCACATTTTCCATGTATAGAATCATTCAAATATTCGAGAAAACCTGCATCAATCAGTCTATTTTCTATCCACTTTCCTGCAATTTTGGTATAACCCTCAGTTCAGCACTATTTCGTGCCTTGCTGAGAGTTATATTTTGAAGTCCTGTTACGTTATTAAGCTGAGGGGTAATACTTTTATTAAACCTTGCTCTCCAATATTGCTACACCCTTGGCCTCAAGTGTGACCGCACCTTCCATATCACTGCCCGTAATGAGATCATGGTATTTTTCATCCCAAAGGTTAACACTGACAGCATGCGGATTGTGGTTGAGAATAAAAGTATATTTAAGGTCTCCCTTAAATCTTTCTGTAATTTCCACTCCCCTTCCGGCGTCCAATGCTGATGCAATTCCGTTGTCAATACATATCTGCTTGAAAAAGCTGTCAATAAAGCCTTGTTCAGGGTCTGAGGCTATATAATAAGCCTTTCCGCTTCCAAACTCATTTTCTGTAACAACAGGCATTCCGGCGTAGAAATCCTGACCATATGAAGCTATTTCACAGGCTGTTTCAAGGTGTATAAGGTCACATAAAAGTCCGCATTCATAAGTACCGCTTATTTCGCCATAAGGCTTTTTAACAACAATTCTATTTTTATTCCCCGGGAATAAAGCATCAATCTCTTCAGCCCAGATTCCAAGTACCTCTCTTAATTCACCCGGATATCCCCCCAAGGTAACAAGATCATTTTCATTTACAATACCGCTGAAGAAGGTCGTTGCAAAAGTACCTCCCTTTTTAACAAAATCGGTTATATTATCAGCTGCTCCCGGTTTTACCATATAAAGCACGGGTGCCAGCACAACCTTATACCGTGACAGGTCAGCTGTAGGCTTTATGAAATCAACAGATATATTCATGCAATAGAAAGCCTTATAATATTTTTCTATCTGTTCAATATATTTAAGATATATGGTCGGACCGCTTGAAAACTCCACCGCCCACCAGTTATCCCAATCAAACATGATTGCAACCTGTGATTTAAGTCTTGCACCAATAAGCTTGTCACCAAGCTTTTTCAACTCTTCCCCAAGCTGGGTGCATTCTCTGAATACTCTGGTGTTTTCATGTCCTGCATGCTCTATTACAGCTCCATGATATTTTTCACAGGCACCAAAAGAACGTCTCAGCTGGAAGAACATAATTGTATCAGCACCATGAGCCATAGCCTGATAGCTCCAGAGCCTCATAACCCCCGGCCTTTTCAGGCTGTTGAAAGGCTGCCAGTTCTGCTGGCTGGGGGTCTGCTCCATCAGCATAAAAGGCTGTCCGTCTTTCAGGCCTCTCATCAGATCATGTCTTAATGCTATATTACTCTCAGGGTCATTCATTGAAGGGTAGTTATCCCAGGATACTATATCCATATTTTCTGCCCACTTATAATAATCCAATGGTTTGAAGGTTCCCATTAGATTTGTTGTAATGGGCACATTTGGGGTTATTTTTCTTATTACATCAAATTCGCCTTTATAACATGCAAGTGAAGAATCGGACATAAATCTGTTATAGTCTATGGATATTCCCTGGAAACAGGTGCTGTCCCTGGGATAACCGTTCCAGGTATCTTTGAACATTTCGTTCAGATATGAAGGCGGTACAATTTCATCCCAGTCATATACTGTATGTCCCCAGAAGCTCATGTTCCATCTCTTGTTAACTTCTTCAATTGTACCGTATCTTGCCCTTACCCATTCTCTGAACTCCTGGGCACAGTGTTCACAATAGCAGTACACACCGTATTCATTTCCGATATGCCAGATAAACAGTGCCGGATGATCTTTGTATCTCTTTGCAAGCTGCTCAGCTAGGGCAACGGAATATTTTCTGTAGGTTTTATTGTTCGGACAGAAATTAACCCTTCCGCCATGTGTTCTTTTATGACCTGTTATATCAACAGGCAGCATCTCTGGATATTTTTTTGACATCCAGGCCGGCTGAGCTGCAGTTGAGGTTGCCAGACAAACTTTCATTCCACTTCTGGCTACCAAATCCATTATTTTGTCCAGCCATCCAAAATCGTAGGTCTCTTCATTGGGTTGAAGCTTTGCCCAACTGAATACCGGCAGGGTAACAATATTTATTCCTGCTTTTTTAAAAAGTCTCATATCCTCTTCCCAGATTTCTTCAGGCCATTGGTCGGGATTATAATCCCCTCCGTACATAACTCCCGGAAAATTAAGCATAATTCTTCCTCCTTAACATTTATTATTATGAAAATAAAAAAATGAATTATAATTATATTACAAGTATATATTGTCTTAATTGCTTTATAAATCATATAATATTAATATAATATATAATTATTTTAACAGGGAGAAAACAAATGAGTGTTCTAGTTTTTCCTATTATATCTGAAAATGACAGTAAACTTCCGTTCTATATCAAAAGTGTCGGAATTCAGGACAGCCAGGAACATATAACCCGCCCGGAAGGTTATCCTGAATTTCATTATCTCCATACCTGCTCAGGAGAAGGAAAACTCATCATAGACGGGAAGGAATTTACCTTAAAACCCGGTTCGGGGTCCTTTTTCACACCCAAAGTCCCACATGAATATTATTCTGCAGGCGGGGCATGGAAGACCTATTGGATAACCTTCGAGGGTTATGCGGTAAGTGAACTGTGCCGCAACATATTCCACGGCGATTGGACCGTATTTACTCTTGGAAATCAAACTGCAGTTGAAAGTCATCTGGATAGGACCTGTGAAATTGCTGCTCTCAAAGATTTTTACAGTAATCATAATTCATCGGTTCTTCTGTATGAGTTTTTGATTTTACTGAAATCAAATATAAATGAGAGTACTTATCAGTTAAAGCCTTTTATAAAAAATCAGCTTCAGACAGTAACAGAATATATAGAAAACCATTACGGCATTTGTATCACACTGGAAGATCTCTCTTCTATTATCAATGTCACTCCCCAGCATTTGTGCAGACTGTTCAAGCAGGCTTACAACATGCGGCCCTTTGAATATGTAACCCGCTACAGGCTCAAATGTGCCAAGGAATTACTTTTAAACAGCAATGATTATACTGTCAAAACAATTGCAGAAATGGTGGGTTATAATGATACAAGTTATTTCTGTGCCACCTTTAAGGAGTATGAGGGATGTTCGCCCCTGGAATTCAAAAAGAGGCTGCGTACTTAAACAGCCTCCCGGTTCCGGATAAATATTACTCCTTTACAGCACCTGCGACAATTCCTGCAAAGATAAACTTCTGAAACACTATATAGATAAAAACCGTAGGTATGAGTACTACTATAATTGCAGCACTCAATATCTCCCAGGAACCTGCTCTTGAGCTGCTGAAATCCATCAGCGTTGTGGTCATGGTTCTTAATTTGCTTGAGGGCATATACAGATATGGAATATACATGTCGTTCATTATATCCACTGCTTTTATGATACCAAGAGTAGCGGTAGCCGGAAGCAGCAGAGGAAAGATTATTCTGAAGAATATTCCGAAATATGAGCAGCCGTCCAGCATTGCACTTTCATCTAACGATACCGAAATTTTTTCTACAAACTGAGTATAAATATAAATTTGCATAAGATCTGTTGCCGCATAAATTATAATGGGTGCAAACATGGTATTGTAAACCCCAAGTGAGTGCAGCAGCGGAAATCTTGCTATTTCGGTAACATATACAGGTATTACCATACCGATGACAAACAAGGCCATTATTACCTTTTTGAATCTGAAATTAAATCTGTTCAGTGTAAAAGCAGTCATTGAACCCAGAAAGGTATTGAGAACAAGACTTACAACCACAATTAAAACCGAATTTTTAAAACCCAGAAGGATCTTACCCCTTGTAAAAACTGTGATATAGTTCTCCAGATAGCTAAAGGAAGGCATCTTCAACGGGAAATCAATGCCGATCTGGGCCGCCGTCTTAAAAGATGCGAAAACTGTAATTATAATGGGCAAAAATACAATTACCGTGATTATGCACATTATGATGTAACTGAGAACACTAGTTATCCTGACATGTTTACCATTTATTACAGAAGGTTTTACCGTACCCACTGAATTTTGAAGCTTCATAAATTATCCCCTCCCAACTTTCTTGAATAGACCCTTTTGTATCCAGCTCAGTATTATTATCATTATCAAGAGGGTTACACCCATTGAAGAAGCCATACCAAAGTTATTGTAAGAAAATGCCGTGTCTATGGTATACAGGGTAAAGGTGCTGCTGGCGTATCCCGGTCCCCCCTGGGTAACCAGAAAGGGTATGTCAAATACCTGCAAAGCTCCTCTCATGTTCTGGAAAAGAACAAAATCAATTACAAGAGCTATGCTTGGTACAATAATTTTCGCATATTTCTGAGAAGCATTGGCACCGTCTATAACTGCGGCTTCCAATATATCCTTTGGTATGGACTGCAGTCCTGCAAGGAACAGAACTACATGGAAACCTGAAAATCTCCACAGTGATATTACAACAAGAGAAAAATTAACTATTTTCTCGTTGCTCAGCCAATTCTGCTGTGCCCATTCCAAACCCACAGCCTTAAGCATTTCATTCAACGCCCCGTTATAAGGACTATAGAAAAATGAAAATGCGTATGCTATTGCAACTCCGTTTACTACATAAGGTAAAAAAGTTATTGTTTTAAAAAAACCCTTTGCTTTAATCCTGCTGTCTAATATTATTGCGATCATAAGTTCCAAGGGTATAAACAACAAATGTACTAAGAAGTATATACCATTATTCTTTAATGATATCCATACATCTCCGGAATTAAATATCATTTCCTTGTAATTTTTAAATCCTATAAATTCTTTAGCAGCACTTATTCCATCCCAGCTGGTTAAACTGTTAATAAAAAGTTGAATTGCCGGATATACTACAAACATTAACAATAGAATGACAGGAATAAATAGAAAGCATACAATAAATATACGTTTTTGAACAGCCAAGGTGTTCATAGTGCTATCATCTCCTAACTTATATATATAAAAGGCGGCTTTGAGCTTTTTGCTTTTATCAATCAGCTCTCGGCCGCCTTTTAACAGTTATATAATCGATTTATTTACTTGCTCTGGCAGCTTTCCATGCTTTATTCAAGTCTTCCATCATTTTGTCGAGATTCTTGCCAGCCATCATTTCCTGGCCCATCTTCTTAACATCAAACTTTGTAGCAGCCTGAATTTTCTGGAAATCTGAATTACCACCGTCATAAACCACAAAGTTTACATCAGGTTCAGCATCATAAGCCTGTTGGAGTACAGGATCAAGTTCAACCTTCAAATCCTTTACAACTGAAACCAGTCCTCTGTCTTTCATGTATGCAGAATAGAAATCCTTGCTGAACAGGAAGTTTATAAATTCTTTTGAAGCTTCCAGGTTCTTTCCGTCTTTAGGTGTAGCAAAGAAGCCGTCAACTGTAGTTATAGTGTTCAGTTTATCACTTGTACTGTTCTTTACAGGCAGGAAGAAGGTACCTATATCATTTGTATCTGACACTGCCTTCTTAGCATCTCCCAGGAACCATGCTCCTGCTGCAATCATCGCACCCTTTGAACCGAACATTGTCTTAACCTGGTCAAAACCTGCTCCTAATGGATCTGAACCAAAAGGTTTTGCATCATATAACTTCTGGATCTTTGAGTAAGCTATATAGAAAGGCTTATCCTTTGAGAAGGGTTCGTCCATACCCGCCATTGTATTCCAGATTGCTCCGTCATTTGCTTCCAAAGCAGGCATATATTCATTGAAAGGATAATCAGGCCATGCATCCTTACCACCCATGAGTATCGGTATGTATTTATTGCCTGCTTTAATAGTGTTGCATACATTTATGAATTCGTCCCAGGTCTTTGGTACCTGTAAGTTGTATTCCTGGAATATGCTCTTTTTATACCATACAAATTCATTGAACATACATTCAGGAACTCCAAGGATATTTCCGTCAATTGCAAACTTGTCGGCGTACATATTAATTTTAGCAGCTTCGATATCATTCAACGGTGCCAGAGCATCCTTGAAATCGGCCAGCATGTACGCCTTCATAGGCATAATATCAGGTAATTCATTAGCAGCTTTTCTGATTTTAAGGGCATTTTCAAACTCTCCCGAGTCTTTTACCTTTTCAATTTCTACTGTAATATTGGGTTTCACTTTTTTAAAAGAACCTACAAGATCCAGCTTTGTGTAAGAATCATTTGCCTCTGTTGAGAATACCATATACTTGATAGTTACAGGTTCTCCGGTTGGAGCCGGTGCAGATTCGGAAGCCACAGCCTGTGAACCTGAAGAACTTACCGATGCAGCTGAATCTTCGGACTTGCTTCCACAGCCCGCAAGTACCGAGCTGGTAACTACACATACGGCCAACGCCATTAGAATATGCTTTTTCAAACCATTAATTTTCATATAACCTCCTCAAAATTTAATACATTTAACCCTTTTTGCAAGGCATCTTTTATGATTAAATTATATCCATTCACCATATGATAATTAATGATTAATCTTTTGATTATTTGATATTTCATTTGGTAAATCTGTTTTTTTATAATCTTTAGGACTGCAGCCTACAACTTTTTTAAAAATACGGCTGAAATGTTCGGCATTGGTATATCCTACCCGCTCACATATTTCATACAGCTTCAGATTTGTGTTGGCTATGAGTTCTTTAGCCTTATCAAGCCTGAGTCTTGTAAGGTAATCGGTAAAGGTTTCTCCCACCTCTTTGGTGAAAGTGGTACTAAAATGGCTTTCACTTAATTCAACAAATTCACTTACCATTTTCAGCGATAATCCCGAATTGGCATAATTCATTTGTATAAAATGCTTTGCGTTTGCAATTAACCGGTTTGGCTTCGAGGTTTTACATTCCTTTAAGTAATTCAGTATCCAAGAAATCATGTTTTTTATCCAGTTTTCAATTTCATCCTGGGTTTCAAATCTTAAAATCTTTTCATAAAAATCAATTTCAGTACCGAAAACAGCTTCGGTCTCCTTACCTATTTTGCTTAAATAGCTTATGGTTACAAAAATCAGTTCCATATATCCCGAATAAAGCTTCTCAATTTTATTGCTGTTGTTGAGCCTTATAACAGCAAAAAGCTTTTCCAGCTCAAAAAAGGTCTTTACTTCTTCAACAGTTCCCAGCTCTCTCAGAAAATCGGCTTCCTTTCCGATAATTGATTCCTTTCTATGATTATTCTTAATACTATTTTCATTATTTCTCCACATTATTGTATTTACTGTTTCGGGAAAAATCATTTTCCCCTTTCCCACAATAAACCTTAACTTAACGTTTTGCTTGGCCTGCTCAAACAGATTGCCTATTTTCTCATTGTTACTTCTTATATCACTGATACCCACCGAAACACTTATATTAACATAGTTTTTCAGAGAATATTGGATACGGCCTACTATTTCAACCAGTTTGTTCCGGACCTGCTTCTGGCTTGTTTCGTCAAAAGCCATAAAAAGGATAAATTCTTCAGGTGACTGACAAAGTACTTCACCGGTATTGGTGTCATTCAAAACCTGATCAATGGAGTTGATAACCGACTGTGTAAATGCCTTAAGAGAGTTATTCACATACCTATCTTTTATGGTTTGATAATCATCAATCCACAGATAGCATATTGCAATACAGTTTCTGTAAAGCTTCAGAGGTTTTTCGGAATTTTTTTCATAAAAGCTCTCTATACTGCCATTCTCCAGCAACTCCCTGAGAAAAATATCTTTTTGGAACCGTAAATCCAGTTCTCCCCTGTACCCGTCTTTTCTATTAATCAGGGAGTTCTTCCTTTTCTCTATTTTAGACGCAACACTCTTTACAATGTCCAAAATCCCTTCAGGTTCCATTTCAGTCTTCAGAATATAATCATTTACTCCAAACTTAAAGGACTTTCTTACCCAATCATAGTCATTATAGGAGCTGAGTACAATAATTTCAGTCTCAGATTTCCTTTTAACCACTTCAGATATGAATTCCAACCCATCCATTATGGGCATATTGATATCTGTAACGATTATATCTATGTTCGGATTCTCTTCAAGCAGCTTTAAGGCCTGCTTTCCGTTTGAAGCCTCATACTCTATATAGAAACCTTTTTCCTCCCAATTAATAAGTGATTTGATTGCCAGTCTGACAATGGGTTCATCCTCTACAAGCATTATTTTATACATAGGATAATTCCCCCTCTTTTTTCACCATGGCAGGTAAATGAATTGTAATTCTTGTATATGATCCGGGTTCACTTTCAATAAACAAACCAAATTCATTTCCATGATTAAGCTTGATACGCCGGTCAACATTTTTTATACCGATGCTGCTAAAGCCTTTAGAATTTGATTCACTATCCTCCAACAGCTTTTCAATTTGTTCCTGTGTCATTCCTACTCCGTTGTCCTCTATTTCAAAATACAATTTGTGTTCCTTTTTATATCCCTTTACAGTTATCAGACCCTTATTGTCCAGTTCGCTGACTCCATGAAGAATTGAATTTTCAACTATGGGCTGCAGTATAAGCCTTAGAACTGAATATCCTTTTACTTCCTCCTCGATTTCAAAAAAAGTATCAAATTTATCTCCAAATCTGACTTTCATTATGTGCAAATAACTTTCCAGATTCTCAAGCTCCTCTGAAACAGAAATAAATTTGCCTCTTTTGGCAAAGGATGCCTGAAGCAGCTTTATAAGAGCATTAGTCATATTTTTTATACTGTCTGTTTTTGCAATCATAGCCATTAACCTGATGGAGTTCAATGTATTTGACAGAAAATGAGGGTTAATCTGTGATTGAAGCACCTCAATCTCGGCCTGGTTTCTCTGGCGTTCCTTCAAATCCCTTTCAATAATCAGAAATTTAACCTGCCGCACCATTCTGTTAAAGGACTCTCCCAACTGATACAATTCATTACTGCTCTTAATTTCAATAGCCTCGTCAAAGTTTCCCTTTTCAACGTTTTTCATTTTTTTCATCAGGCTGTTTATAGGAATAATGATTTCCCTGAAAAATGTAAGGGAGAACACCATAAAGAGCAAAAGCAGTACAATAATGATGAAAACCACTGTCATTGAGGCTTTTTGAACTTCTTCGGTAAGTTCCTCATATGGCGTAATATTTATTACCTTCCAGCCAATTTTTTTTATGGATTCCGAGGAAACCAACTCTTTATTTTTATTGAGTATCAAGATACTAGTCCCTTCGGGAACATTGCTGTCAGAAAAGCCGATTTCACTAACATATTTTCCGATTATTTCGCTGTTACTTGAAGCCAGTATTTGATTTTTATTGTCTACAATCAGCATTTGACCTTTATTTGCAATTTTAATCCCTGAGTAAAAACTTTCAAGATTGTTCACACGGAATGCAAAATATATTGCATTTACATCACTGTCATCCGAATCAGGCAGACTGTATGAAGCAGATATAACATACTGGTGCAGTGAATTGTATGTAAAGCTCTTAAGGGTACCATGTACTCTAACCTGTCCCTTATTCTGCCGGGATTGCTTATACCAATCCATCTGTTTTATTTTATCTTCGGAAATTATTGGTTCATTCTTGTAATTATACATACCAGCATCATCAAAAAGGAATATAATGGTTTCGACCTGCCCTGAATTGCTGAAAAGGTAATTAAGCTTGGCATCTATCTGTTCGGAAAGATCAAACTTTTCACTTATGTCCTGAGAATTATGCCATCTGTCTACCATACTCATTATTTCATCATCATTTGATATGGTTGATGCAGTAAGTGATATCCTGGTTACCTCATTATTTACTCCGATGGATATTTGTCTGAGTGCCTGCATAAGGGCCTGGGAGGATTTATTAATAAGAGTATTCATGTAAATACTATTTATAAAGATGCCAATCAGAATTGTCGGCAAAACAAGAATTAATATAAAAGCTAAAAGATATTTAAAAGCCATACTTCTTCTTTTTATATACATATTTACCCCTGTTTGCCAAGTAGTTATTGTGATTAAGCTAAATATTTTAATTACATATAAATATAACAAATAATTAAAAAATTAGCTATAGAACCACAATTTAAGATTAAATGAAACAAGGATTTTTTTTAATGATATATTATTTTAAAATTTGATGTTTGATATTATAAAGGGATCCCTTAATACGGATAAACATACTCATTTTCCATTTTTTTGTATTCTCTACGGTATCTGCAATAATTACAGGGTTTTTTCCTGTCCTTTATAACTGTAACCTGGAGTTCAGCGGGACTTTGACCCGCCTGGTAACTGCACCGCCACGCACACACTATGAACTCCTCCTACTCCCTCTTTGGAGGAATTCTTCGAAGTATGCCCCAGCTTCGCTGGACGCACCTAAAAATAAAAACTCGCCGGTTTTCCGGCAGCCTTCAGAATAAGTGAAGATAGTGGAACTTGACAATCAAAGCTTAAAGGCTTTTTTCAAGGCCAAAATTCTTTTCGCCACACTCTGACTTACAATTTCGCTTTTTTCTGCAATCTCGAATCCGTGAACCGTTTCTGCGGTTTTATACAATTCAACATGAATTCCGCTTGACTGCAAGGCTTCTGCAAAATTTACTCCTTCGTCGTTTAAACAGTCAAATTCTGATACTTCAATATAAGAATCCGGTAAATTTTCAAAAGAAGCTGCCTCCATTGGAGATGCATATTCTCTTTTACCATACACTCCATTTCTGAGATACAATTCCCACATTTTTTTATTAAGCTTTGAATTCCACATAGGAGTATCTATGTAATTTTTAATGGATTTCGTAATCTGTCTTGCATCTGTTACAGGATAAATTAGCATTTGAAAACATATTCCAGATGCTTTTCTATCGCGGGCCATAATACTCACGGCAGCAGCAAGCGCACCACCCGCACTGTCCCCTCCGACAGCTATTTTATTTTTATCAATACCAAGCACTTCTGCGTTTTTGCAAACCCATTCAAAGGCGGCATAGCAATCTTCAACACCCACAGGGAAAGCATATTTAGGTGCCAATCTATAATCCACGAAAATCACTTTGCAGGGTGTCCTTAATGCATATTGGCAGACTAAATTCTTGTGATAAGGCGCCGCTTTGAGGGCAAAGGCTCCTCCGTGAAAATAAATAAGGCAGGGTGCGCTTTTATCGATATCCTTTGGTGCGTAAATTGTCAGCTCAATCAATCCGTTTTGATAGCCTGTAATTTTTTCCTTTGTCAATCTCACACCCTCGGCAGGTTTTATTTTATTAACGCTTTTTGACAGGAAAATATTTATAAGAGGTAAAAGCAAAGGAGATAAAGGAAGTTTCGTATTTTCATATTTTTTAAAGTCACTGTGAATATTGTATTTGCTCATGGACATTCTCCTTGTCATCAATGTTTCCGCTTATATATAATAATATAACCTTTTACGCATTAAGTTGAAACAGATAATTTTTGAGCTAATCGGCCTCATCTTTTAAATTTAGTTTCTTCGAATACTTTCATTATTAACGGAAATTATGTTCGCCGCTCGCTTTTTTATTGGTGAATATTTTATGAGGTACTATACCATAAAAGTCAGATAATTTGAATATATACTCAACTTCAAAATTCCTCCCATTTTCAATGTCTTCCAGTACATTTTTACGTATCCCCGATAATACCGACAATTCTTTTATCGACCAACCCCGTATTTCCCTCATAAATTTGAAGTTTTCACGCATGACTTGAATTTCGCTCGAATATTGTTCTTCTTGACTCATATAATCACCCCAATAACATTTTACTATAATTTGATAGTAAAATAAACACTATCTTTTGATAGTAAAATATAATTCCTTTTGAGGTGGTAAAAGTGGCTGTATACCGGAGATTAAAAGACTGTCGAGAGGATAACGATTTAACACAAACACAAGTTGCTGAATTATTAGGCATTGACCAACGTGTTTATAGCAATTATGAAACAGGAAAAAGGGAAATTCCGATCAGGTATCTAATAACCCTGGCACTACACTATAAAACAAGTATAGATTATTTGATCGGTTTAACAAATAACCCCAATCCTTATGGGCGTTAATGTGCATATCAGAGTAGGAAACAGAGTACGCTGAAAAGTAAGCGAAATCAGGCTTTTATGTAATCTTTCAGGCTAAAAATGTGGTATAATATATACATAATAATACATTCCACTACGGAGGTTTGCCATGAAATACATACAAGGCCAAAACCGCCATCAAATCGCACTATTCCCGGATTGCATAGAGAATTACATTGGAGAAGATAATCCAGTAAGAGTAATAGACGCTTTTATCGATGGCCTCGACTTATCTAAACTAGGCTTCATTCATACAACTCCAAAGGAAACAGGACGACCTGCCTATGATCCAAAAGATTTGCTCAAGCTTTATGTATACGGGTATTTCAATAGGATAAGGACCAGCAGAAAGCTTATGACGGAGTGCACAAGGAATGTTGAACTGTTTTACCTTTTAGGCAAGCTGACGCCTGATTTCCGTACGATTGCCGATTTCAGAAAAGACAATCCGAAAGCTCTTAAAAATGTTTTCAGTGCCTTTGTCAAGCTTTGCGTAAAGTTAGGACTGTACCATAAGGAGCTTCTTGCCATAGACGGTTCAAAATTTAGGGCTGTCAACAGCAAGGACAATACATATAATGCAGAGATACTAGAAAAGAAGCTAAAAAGAATAGATGAACATATAGCAGAGTACCTTTCCCAGATGGACAGCAATGACGAAGCCGAACCTAATGCGCCTTCACCGGAACAAGTTAAAGCTGCCATCCGTGAGTTGACCCTGCGCAAGGAAAAATATCAGGATTATTTAAAAGAACTTTTTGAAAGCGGAGAAACTCAGATTCTGACAACCGATCCTGAGGCTCACAGGATGCACACCAAGGACGGGTTCAATTGCTGCTACAATGTGCAAACGGCGGTAGACAAAGGAAGCCACCTGATAGCAGGATACGAGGTCACCAACAAGAACAATGACCAGGGACTTCTCAAGGAAGTTGCAGATATAGCTCGTCAGGAATTGGATGTCCAAACACTTGAGGTCACAGCAGACAAGGGGTATGAAAGCAGACAGGACATAGAAAAATGTGTAATGAATGGGATCATCCCTAATGTTGCCTTTAAGTATGACAAGACCGAAAGACTCTACAATATCGACTACGAAGAAGCTGAAATTACCGAAGATATCAAAAATTCTACAAATCCGGAAGACATGCAGAAATGCATCAAAGCTGGAGTTCTTCCCGCTTGTTATGAAAACTCGGTAATCGAAGTGGAAATTCAGGGACAGACGGTTTTAAGCTGCTTTTCACTGAATGATGACGGTACAGTCACCTGTCCTATGGGGAATATATTGACAAAGAAAAAGGTTAGAGGAAAAAATACAATCTATGGCAGCAAGGAAGCCTGCCGGCAATGTCCTAACCGGTGCACAGACTCAAGAAAGCCGAAAGAGGTAAGCTTTGGGCCTGAAACTAAATACGTCCCTGTTAAAATGTACGGACATATAAAGCATAAACTCAATTCAATTCCTGCTGAAGTTCCCATCAATCCTTTCAATCATACTCTAGACAGAAAAAATTATGCGGCGGCAGCAAAAGTAGTCCTCAGGATAAAGAAAGATACCAGCAAGATGAAAGAGCGAATGTGCCTGTCGGAGCATCCCTTCGGGACAGTCAAGTGGTATCATGGAGCACACTATCTTCTATGTAAGGGAAAAGAAAAAGCCACAGCCGAGATTGGCCTTGGTTTTCTTGCCTACAATATTAAAAGGGCAATAAATATCATAGGAACAAAGAAATTAATAGAAGCAATGCAGGTATAAACAAGAGGAAACTCTTTTTTATTGGAAAATTATAATGAAAAAAGCCCGCAAACGCACTAAAATTTTATGTATAAAACGCCAAAAAGCCTGATAAAATCAGGCTTTTCAGACAAATTTTGGTGGAGCATAGGGGACTTGAACCCCTTACCTCTTGACTGCCAGTCAAGCGCTCTCCCGATACATCGGGTGTGCTACCCCAAGGCACATTACTTCATCGATTACGATTAACAACATCAGCTACCAGTCTACAATTATCACACCGGTAGTCAATAAAAGTAGTATTATCTTCATCAAGCCTCCATTCACTGCCGCATATTGGACAATTCTGTTTTTTAGTAGAATAATACCGGGCATAATAGCGGAATAGATAGTAGTAAAAAGGCTTTCCAGTTTTATTTTCAAACGCTTGGCAAATTTCCCTTCCCTCTTTTGATAAATCCGATTCAGGTTTTGAAAGCCGATTATATGCCATTCGTTCAGCTATACCCTCTAGAAACAAGTTGTCACATGCATTATATGCACGTTGCCAACCGAGGACTGTATAATACTCATCTTCTCCAAGAATTTTGGGTAATTTGTAAAGCGGCACAGTTCGTCCGCAATCTCCACATACAATAGGGGATTCAGTAATTGTATGGTCCGAGTATAGCATATACCAACTTGGAGATACACAATTACAAGACAGTTCAAAATCAGATGATCTGCCTACAATTCTTATTTCAGGCTCACGTATACATAAGTTCATCAACTTCATATAGAACTCGTTAACATATTTATTAGCATACTTACTATCTAGCGAATCCTGTTCAGGTGCCAACAGGAAGGTCTTATATGTATCATCTTCAAATACGGTATTACAACTACTGATAAGAATTTGACCATTCTTTGATAAAGCACCGAAATACCAATCCTGCTCTCCTCTAAATTCCTCATAGCCATCTTTTTTATTTTGCTCGTTTGGAAACATTGTTACTGTAAATAGATACATAATATTCCCCCGTCAATTTTTTATTCCTCATTAAAATACTCTTTATAGGCTTTTCTATCTTCTGGGTTTAAGCCTTCAGCATCACAGATGAAATAAAACCAAGGTAGACCTTGCTTTTCTAAAAATGGTTCACATGGTTCATACCAGTCCTTATCTCCGGAACAGCTTTTATCCCTCTTACAACTTCCAAATGAGCATCCGCACTTGCTTTCTTCATTTAATTCTAAACCGCCTAATGCTTTCTCCAGATTCTCATGAATCCCAAATGCATAATAGCCTCCCTTTATCCTCCAGTGAAAGCAAAACTCCTGAGGGCAAAAATCTCGAGGCGGTTTTATTCCCGGTTTCCACTCTACTATCATATCTCCATCTATTCCATCCTTCTTTTTAAATGTTCTTTAATATCAGTCATACTTTAAACCTAACAACCACTTTACTTATGCTAGTAGAATTCATTTGTAGATTGAAACGTTCCCGGCTTATATTAGCCTGTAAGCCTCTCCAATTATTCTTTCTATTAGCTCTTCATCATTCATCTGGTATATGCCGTTATATACTCTTTCGTCAATATAATCGTCTATTTCCAGCCAAGCAATCAAATCCTCGGGATATTTTAATTCCCTGACATAAGTATATATTTCATGCGCCCCTTTAATTGGCTCAAGTGAACCATCAAGAATTTTCTCTGCTAAATGCTTAATGCACATTCTTGCATTTTCAGTAAATGGTGGAAATCTCCATCCCAGCTCATCTAATGATTTGTGAAAGTACTCCTCTAATTCTGGCTTATAAAGGGGCTTCATAAAGGATGATAGAATTTTTACGGATGGTGTCTCAGCGCCTTTAACCAACTGTTCAATAGCCCAATCAACATATTCTGATGCCTCTGCTTCGCCTTTTGAAATTCTTGAACAAAAATAATATGTTGTAATATCCATCGTAACCTCACATCCTGTCGCAAAGCAAATTTATTAACTTTCTTACAATTCCTTGTGTAATATTATTGTAAACATATAACCGCTAAAACGTTTAGTTAACGAACTAAGTCTGTTGGTAGTGTGTTGCTGCAATTTTACATTCTTTACAAATAAATGCATAGTAAATACCCTCACCATATTCCTGGAAATCAGGACAGTCAAGCTGTCCTATAAATTTCATGTATTTTGAACATTCTGGGCAAATAGGATATTCTGCATCCTGAATCCAGGTAGGATGACCTCCAACCTCTGAACCAGGCACTTCCAACACCCATCTTGCCGCATAGTATGGGTCTCTCTTTGTTTTAGATAATACTAATGGTTTCGTTACTTCTAAAGCCTCTTCCTCAGGATTTGCGATATTAGGAAGGAAACTTGGCTTTTTATTTGCTTCATGCCACTTGGAATAACCATTAAAATCAAGCTTAGTAAAAATATATCCATAGCAAGTACAGATATGACAGGTTGATATTCTTAATCTTTCACCTTTGAAATTAAAAAAATTAAATACCGGATTCGTTAAGTCAAAATCAAACAAAACAGTCATCTGGGATCTGCACCAAGGGCATTTATCTTCATGACTCTTAATAATGCTTAAAGGTTCCGTCTCACAAGTCGCAGTATGTACTAGCGGATAAGAATCTGTGTAAAACATGTTCCTCCGATTTCCATCATCAGTCAAAGTCCAGCCTGATTCAAAAGAATAATCCTCGGCAGGAATATACAGCTCATTCTTCCAGGAAGGCGGATACTTACGCCATTGGTTGAATAATTCACTTACCCTTATATCTCCGATCCATGATAAGGCAAGAAGAATATGATTCCGGTTCTCTACCTCTTTATCAATCTGGCTAATCAGAATATCTCTTATCTTATGTGAAGCTCCTTTGAATAATACTCCGGGATAATAGTGGTCCTTATTTATTAAGAGTTCTAAACAATCATCAATTCCAGAGTTAGTAAAACAGACTATTCGTGACAATATTTCTTCTGCAGTATCTATATCATTGTCATTAATAAGCTGGATTGCATATTCTTCTAATCTTTTAATATCATTCCTCGAAAGTGAGTTATATATTTCTTCCTGTGTCCGTGGATATTCGATATATCTTATTAAAGGGTCATAGTTTCTCTGGGAATACATTATTTTAAGGATTTCAAAAGGGTCATCAATACCTTCATAAAGATTAACGTCCTTTTGATTTTTACGGATATATTCTTCCTCTTCCTTTCGCTTAACTGATTGAAAGCAAGGCATACACAATCCGCCCGTTTTTTCGGCAGTCGACAGCAAAATAGTCCCTTTACAATTTTCATTTTTACATGGTATTCTATTCTCCATAAAGATCACTCTTTCCTGAAAATTTATAACAATATATCACTTCTTGCCCACTAAGTGCAAGAATGTTATTATAAGGCATATTCATCCTATTTGCTTCAAAAGTCCTGCTGGACATCCCATCGATATCTCTTTTCATATATAGACACTCGTTTCTTCATATATCCATCAAGGAATTAACTTTCACTGTTAAAATACCTTCAAGTTTTTCAAAATGTTTGAGATTTGATTCAACTCAATTTCAAAATAGTCATTAATAGAGTTTTCCATCATTTTTTGATATGCCACTCTTTGGCTTTTAACTTTATAGAATAAAACTATATGCCCTGCTTTATCAACAGTTTCTATTGATAGGGAGAACTCCTCAGGGCTCATGCTTTCTAAAAATGCATCGCCCTTTCCAGCCTTATCAAACTCAGTCAAAGCCTTTAAGAATCCGTCTAATGCATCTTTTTCAAACCAAATAGACTTTTTTAATACTTCAGTTCCATTTTTCTTAATCTCTATCTTGAAACAAATGCTTGGGTAACGTTCGGCTTCAGCCTCAATAAAATCGAAATCCATCCAACTTTTATTATCAAATGAGATTATTTTTAAGTCATGATGAATATCAATCATTAGTTCTCTTTTTCCTACATTCCATGGACAGCTCGGATCATCACATGGTTCATCGGGGTCATAATTGCTATGCTCAAATTCCAAGTGAAAACATAGCCAGTGCATTTGTTCGAATACCTCATATTCATCAAAAAATTTCTTAACAGGCAACCCACATCTCCTACAGATTTTGTCCATACTTCTCAATCTCTTTCTACAAAAGTTTTAATAGCATCACCCATATTATACCATTATGTTTCGAATAAAAGGTAACCGATTAAAAATATCGGTCAAGGTTTGAAAATTGCTTCGCCCTCCAGCCAAATGTCATATGTAATTGAATCAAAAATGCTAAACTTTGTTTACTCTGAAATAATCATCTGCTATTTTTGTCAATTCGCGTCTTATCTTATCGTCATTTATAAGAAAATCAATAAAGAATTGCTCTACTTCTTCATCCCTATAGCAGGAAAGGTATTTCATAACACTCTCCCACATAAATAAATATCTTTCGGATTTTCCCAGCTTCAAAGCAAGTTTCTTAGCTCTATTCTTATCCTTTACAGTTAAGGCATTAAAAGCCATATCTAAATCATCTTCGTAATCTCTTCTTTCTAGTGTAAGTAATTCCTCAATTCTTTCATCGGATAAATCTCCAGCCATTTGAATAGAAGCCAGCCCTTCTACGGTCGGAAAATACTTAGCCTTTTGATTGAATTCATCTGCCCATACATAATTATCCCATATATCATTAATTTGTGCCAAGTATTCCTCAACACCTTTAGTACCAAGCTTTATCGACTTTATAAAATTGTCGTAAGCTTTTTTCCTTACCCTTCCGTCGATATCGTCGGCATTTATACTATAACCACCAAACATAGCATATTCCTTATTTTCCTGTACATATCTTGCCCAACCGTTCATGGGTACAATTGTCATGCAGCTAAATTCTTTACCTTCTAAAAGGCAGGCAGTCGCTCTATGGTGTCCATCTAATAACGCACAAAGGTATCCATCTATGTATACAGCTAATCCACACAATGTTTCGCCAGCTCGTAATTTTTCTCTGTAGAACTCAACCTGTTTTTCATTGAAACATTTTGGTGTCTGAGTAGGTAACAAATAAGCAGGATAACCAGTGGAAACATGTAGTTGATAATATGTATCGCAGGTGCTCCATAAGCTCTTAGGTTTATTTTTAACGTCCCAAAAGAAACCACCTACACCATTTGTAGGATATAAGGTAATCTTTGATGCGATATAAATATTTTCTTCCAGCAGCCTTAAAATAGGGGTTATCTCAAGTATGTTTTCTTCAATGGTTGTATTGTTGCCTCTTATACCTTTTATCATCTCTAATGTTTTGGGATCAACAGTATCAATACCGTACCCAGCAGAAATAAGCTTCTCACAGGTTGGGCAGCAATAATCATCTTCATGCCACTTTACTAAAGGTATATCATTTAATAAAAGAAATTTCTTTACTAAACCCTTTTCGGTTTTACCATTTACCAATTTCAGTTTTCCCAGCCCCGATTCTATATACAGCAAAATGGCTTCACTATCCCACGGTACATCTTTGGAAGCAATATGTTTTAATATATTGATCGTCGGTGATTCTGAAAATAATCCATCAAATATTTTCATTAATGAGTTCTTTCCCTCCTTTGAATCCTTCCCTAATCTCTCCAAAGAAAATGCTGCAAATCCCCTCCAGGAACATTGATAATGCTCCTAGAAGTGAATTGCATGGAGTTTATCTTTCAATAGCCCCCACTTTAAATATAAAATGAAGGTTGTTTATTCAGCCCATATTCAAAAATCAATCATCAGAAGCCTTAAAGTTGTAAACAGGTTTGATTATTTTACTGATTTCTACAGCATCCTGAATATTAGCAATGATCTCATCCAGAGGCTTATAAGCAAATGGAGCCTCATCCAGAGTATCCATGGACAGTGAGGTTGTATAGATGCCATCCATTGATTTTTTAAACTCCTCCAGTGACAGGCTGCGCTTTGCCTGCTTCCTGCTCATCAACCGGCCGGCTCCATGAGGCGCCGACTGATTCCAGTCATCATTTCCTTTTCCTGTTGCAATGATGCTTCCATCCCTCATATTTATCGGAATGATTACAACTTCACCCTTTTTCGCAGAAATTGCACCTTTTCTCAGAATCATTTCATCCAGATCGATATAGTTATGTATAGTCGTAAAACTATCTGCCACATTAAAGCCCATTTCACGGATAATAACCTCAGCAATAGCCTTCCTGTTGTATTCGGCAAATTTCTGAGCTATACGCATATCATGAATGTAATCATCAAAGGTTTGGCCTTCTACATAAGCCAAGGCACTGTTCATTTTGGCTTTTTCTTTTTCTATTTCTGCCTGGATCTCTTTTGCCTTTCCTTTCGACTTCAATTCAGCAATAATAACGTCATTGCTTTTCCTTACAATCTCTTTCGCTGCTCTGTCCTGATAATACTCAGCAATTTGTTTCCCTAAATGTCGGCTTCCTGAATGCACTACCAAATATATATTCTCATTCTCATCTTCATTCATTTCAATGAAGTGATTCCCCCCTCCCAGGGTACCGATGCTTAAGGATGCCCTTTTCAGGTCAACGTGCTCCTTGCATCTTAAACTGTCAAGGTCTATAAACCCCTTGTATTCATGCGGCGTTTCACGAACATCAAATCCGCATGGAACATAGCTTCTTATAACCTTATCCAGCCTATCGAAATCAACCTTTGTTTTTTCGAGCATACTGACAAACATCCCGCAGCCAATATCAACACCAACCAGATTAGGGACAATCTTATCTTTTATGGTCATCGTTGTTCCAATTGTACATCCTGCGCCAGCATGAGTATCGGGCATGATTCTGATCCGGCTGTCTTTCACAAACTCCTGACTGCAAAGCTCCAGTATTTGACCTGCTGCTTTTTCTTCCACATTATCAGTGAATACTTTTGCTATGTTATATTTCCCTTTGATTTCTATCATACTCTCACCTCTCATATAGCAAATCTCCCTTGCCAAAAATTAATAGCAAAGGAGACCGCTGACACTATGTTTATAATCTCACACTCCGCATTTTTTGTCACCGACTTTATTAGACAGCAGAGTATTTAGCTGTTCAAGCAGGCTTCCCCCGCCTGTCAGTGAAACATTGCCGACTTTCTCGCAAATTTTCTCCAGGAATTCAAGCTCTTTCAGCCTGTAAAGCGTCTGGTTTTCCTCCATTAGCTTTGCAGTATTCAAAAGACTCCTTGTTGAGGCAATTTCTTCCCTCCTGGTAATAACATTTGCCTGTGCTTTCTTTTCAGCTATCAGTACAGTGTTCAATATATCCTTTATATCTCCGGGCAATATGATGTCCTTCAAACCGGCGAATAGAAATTCTACACCGTAACTATTGCTTTTATCCTTCAGTTTTTCAAGAACATAGCTCCCAATTTCCTGTTTCTTCAAAAGAAGGTCATCCAGCCTTAAAGCTCCGACATACTCCCTCAGGATCAGCTGCAGAACTATATAGAGCTGTTCCTCAAAGGATTTTACCTCAACGACCTTCAAAGGCTCTGTTATCCTGTAATGGCATACGAAGTTCAGCCTCAATGTGATTTTGTCCTCCGTCATGATTTCCTGGCCGGCCATATCCAACTGTTGCTGCCTCAGATCTACATTCTTTACTGCAACAAGAACAGGGCTCTTCCAGAAGAAATACCTGCCGGGTTCCAGAGTCTTTTGTATCACATTGTTGTAGTAAAGTATTCCTTTTTCATGGTTTGCAACCTCATAATAGCCGACAAAGCCCGTGAGCTTGGAGCTGTTATATGTAGATGCATCAATATCGGGACTCACTTCAGGATTCCTGATATCAACAACTTTGAAGCTATGCTTCTTCAGGACATTCCAGAATGCATACTTGCCGGATTTCAAAACATCCATCAGCTTGCCGTCTTCAAAATGAATGGCGATTTCATAATCCTGGACATCCAGCACTGTAAGCTCTTTTAACAGCTCCTCATCTCCAAGAAACAAGTTTATATTTTTCCCGGCCGCATCAAAAGCCTTGTTAACATCAGATACAACAACACTATATTTTACAAATGGATTAAGTGAGTGTTTTTCAGGCATCAAACATTTTACGTAGTTGCCGTCCCTGAATAACAAACCTCTTTCATCATTTTTAATAATTACCTTCATTCTGATCCATCCTTTCAATAAAAATTACTTTTTGAATCCTTTTCAAGAATCCTCCCGCAGCATTGGCGGAGTGCTGCTTTAGGCTACTGCTTACAAGTCATTGCATATGCGCCATTTAAACTTCAGGCTCTGCCTGATAATTTAATCTTAACTTCATATACAAGGACCAGCTTGCCATATCCGGTATCCGCGCACTTCAGGGCTTAAGCTCCGGTGCTTTTGCAAACTATCTGCAAAAGCCTGAGGATTCTCTCCAAAGATTCCTGTGAAGTATCTCGAGTGACCGTCGAGTGCTAAACCATAGCTTCAGATCCTTCATCTGATGGGGATTCGAACCCCTTTTCCTTGCCTTATGCTCTACCCCTGAGCTAATTACTTTGCAGTAATGGAGGAATCGAACCTCCGGCACTAAGGTTTTTGAGTCCCAGCTTTCCCGGTATACCTCTGACGACGAAGTAAAAGGCACCGCAAGACCATTCAGAAATCTTTGCATTGGGAAGAGGAACAATTTTAGTATAAGGGAATGGATTACCAGTTTACAGACAAAAAGTTTGCAACCTTTGTCATGTCACAAACTTTTTAATATTTCAGATTAAATCGATATATTCAGAAACTTGAGACTTCAGTATTTCAATCAATTCCTCATCCATAAAAGTATAATCATCTGATATACCCAGAATAATTACTTTTTTATCTCTAAGAATATCTCCAAATTTTTCTTGAATCCTTCTCAAGTGTTTTTTCTCCATTACAAAGATCATGTCCGCCCAACCGATATGCCCGCCTGTCACTTTAATTCTGGCGTTGTTTTCTGTTCCGGCCGATCTTACTTCGTGACCATTAACCCCATTAAAAATCTTCTCAGCAGTAAGACTTCTCCATTGATTCCTACTACATAAAAATAGTATCTTTATCTTAATCACTACCCATTCTTTTCATTGTACATTTCTATGGACTTTTTTACTCTTCTTATAACCTCATCAGCAATTCTTTGTGGAGAGGCTACTTTCACATAAGGTCCGAGTGAAATTATATTCCGAATCAGGTTTTCTTCCTCAAAAAGATAATAATTGAGCCGTATTTCGTATTTATTATCTCCCAAGTCTCTAGCGGTCCTTTCCATCCCGGAAAAGCACATAAAGCATCTTTCCATTGCTGCCTTTCTGTCTGTGACCTCCAGAATTACAGGCTCCTCGGAATATTTTTGTTCAAACAGCAGCTGCTTCGCAGTTTCTCTATCTAGGCCAACTTCCTCATCAACGATCCTTAAATCCGAAAGTGTAAAAATATTGGCCATTATAGGACGTTTATCATCTATAGAATACATCGAGACTCTGAATCTACCATCTCTCATGGAGTATTCTATAGCAACAGGCAAAGCAAGCATGTTCTCGTAAACCTTACCCTTCCTGTCGGTATTGCTGTATCTTATAGGCTTTTCCTGTATAAGTGCTTTCAGCAGGAGACTGAAGTTCTTTTCATATGCTTCCCGCTGAGTAATCTCCGGCAGTTTTATGGTATTTGTCAGTTCAAAATATTCACGTTTTATTGGACTGTTAAATCCATCAAGCTCCTTTTGCAACTTCTCCAATGTTTTATTACCGAGCGCCATTCTTATTTCCGGTTCCCCCAGCAAGGCTTTCAGCCATGCTTTTTCAATCTTTGTAAAACGAACCGGCAGAGGCGGCAGGTCATTTTGCTTCGCTTCATTACTTGCCATGCATCCCGGCTGTCCGGTACTTTCAACAGCCGGATAGAACCTGCCCTCTTTTTCTGTCAAAAGATTCAGATTCTCATCTTCATTACACCTATTCAAAATAAGGTCTGCGAAAGACTGTTGATTCTTTCCTATAACCTTTTGCTCAAATTCACCTTCGTCGATAATCCTTACGATATCACTTTTGGCCTTTCCATCCGTACATTCATTGATAACCCTGAATACCAGCTGGAAGTATCTATTTTTCACTTCATTGAACAATTCCATAAGAAATAAGCATCTCCTTCCAGTCCTTCAGAAGTCTTTCTGCCAATTGCGGACTTTCCAGAACCCTGACATAGCCTGCATACCCTCTGATCCAGGGAATAAGCTCACCGCTGTCATTGATCTGAAAACTTACATGATAAAGTCCATTATCAATTTTCTCCAGAGCTCCATCGGGTATTTCATTCATAATCTTATCTATGATATAACCCTCGGTTAATTCATCAACAACTACTTCAAGCTTTACATTCTCAGGCGCTTTCGCTTCATCAAGGGATACGCTGGACCAGCTGCAGCACATTTGTTTTTGGTACACTTCAACAAAATCGCTTCTCTGAAATATTTCATCCAATATTTCAACGTTTTCAATTCTATCCAGCCTGGACACAATGCATTTGCCATAGTTACTGAATGAAATCAGATAGAACCTTCCATGCCGCACATCATACCTGATTTTATACGGACTTAATACTTTGCTTGAGCCGCCCCCGGTCTGGCTCTTTGGCGAATGATAATTCAGCTTTACTTTCCTTCCTTGATGAACAGCATATAAAATCTCCCACAATATCTGCTCTTCGATTACCGGATGGAAATGTACATGCCTGTAGTTAAAGAAGTCAATTTTTTCAGCGCTTGCATGTCTCTCATAATTAAGATAATCCTTGATTGTCTGTTCACAATAATAACCGGCGGTCACAGGGAACATGACGTTTTTGTATAAGCTGACGGCTATTAACAGCTCCTTCAGCTCATCGTTATTAAGTTGACTTAAAATATCAGGAGCTACAGAATAATATTTTGTTCTCTTAATTGTTTCATATGACAGTACCCCTATACTTTCAGACATTTCGGCAAGCTTTCTTTCAATAGTCTTGCTGCTAATTCTGTCAAAGGATAAACAACCTTCCTGGGCCAAGCTATTTTCTATTGTATTTGATGAACAGGCATCCTTTTGCGATTGAATAAATAAAAGTATGAAGAAATATGTGTGCAAGTCAGTCCGTGTGAAGCTCCTAGTCATATATGTATTGACAAGAAAATTATCAGTATGCCTTAAAAAATCATAGGTCAGGCTTAAGAGCTTATATCGTCCGTCCTTGTCTATTTTAATATATTTGTCTTCCACATACTGTTGAATTCGCCGCATTTCATAGCTGACCTTCCTTGAGCTGACATTCCTTTTGCTTTCAAGTCCATCTCTCGAAAAGCATCCATACAGGAAACAATCTCTGAGAATATCTCTAATTATGTTGTAATGTTTTATAAAGTCATTAAACATGTAATATTCCTCACAAGCGTCTATCTTCTTATCATATCATAAACAATATGGCAGCAAAATACAAAACCGGCAAAACTATTCACCGGCTTGAATCCATGTTAATGTAAGACATTGAAATCACTTTGTATTTTTCATATATTGTTTCCTGATTTTCAGCCTCTTCCAATTCTTTTCGGTATGAACATCATAATCGTCCCAGGCCGGAGAAATATGTGATACTTTTCGCTTTCCCCGTATAAACTGGTTATATTCTGGGATTGCATTATTTCTCTTTTCGTTTGCAGTTTTAGCATAACGGAAGTAATGTCTGGATTTATTTCCAAAACGTGCTTTTGGTTCTATCGCAGCTTTTGTATCAGTGAATCCGGATTTAAATCCGATATGTGAATTAAAATTTCTGATCCAGCTTAAAGGATCGATCCTTATACTCAGAATCTTTTCCTTGTAGATCCTCGGATCAACAATCCTGCCGAATTCATCGTAAACCATGTATATCCTGGAAACGAGAACATTTTCGCTATAATAGAAATCATATTTAAGCTTCTTGTCGTTGTTGTTCATTGCTATGTTTTCGAGCAGCAAATTTCGCTTTTCTTTTGCAATCCTGCAATTGTAGGATGCAATATATGAAATCATCTCCTCCTTTCCGTTGCATATCTCAACCCTGCCTGTAGATTTGTTGACTATGTAATACAACATTTTAAATACCTCCTTGTAAATAATCTACAAGAAGTCCATCATCTTTTTCATAGACACTCACCCCCGTCTCAGCTTTTGGTATGCGCGAATGGAATTTATTGTATTGAGTATATGGTATTGTCCTTTTAAGTTACAGACAAAAAGTTTGCAATCTATCCGTTTTTAATTTCTCACTGATCAAAAAAAATAAAGATATGGTATAATCTTGAATACAAGTAAATTCAGGAGAAACAAGATATGCAGGATGCTATACTAAACAAGCTTAATGCTATTGAAAGGGAAAACAACATCAAGATCCTCTATGCCGTTGAGTCCGGCAGCAGGGGCTGGGGCTTTGCATCCAAGGACAGTGATTATGATGCACGTTTCATATATATCCGTCCAACTGACTGGTACCTGTCCATAGAAGATAAAAAGGATTTTATTGAAGTCCCCATCAATGACCTATTGGACATTAACGGTTGGGATATTAAGAAAGCATTGCTGCAGTATAAAAAGTCAAACCCCACCTTGCTGGAGTGGCTCAGTTCTCCTATCATATATATGGAGAATTATTGTGCAGCACAAAAAATGCGAGACCTCTTGCCTGCTTACTTCTCCCCGGTGCCTACAATATATCATTATCTTCATATAGCCAGAAACAAATTTGAAGAAGTCATGGGTACAGATCAGGTTAAGATCAAGCGGTATTTCTATATATTAAGGCCTATACTTGCATGCATGTGGATAGAAAAGAACAGTAGCATGCCTCCAATGGAGTTCAGCAAGCTCATGGCCGACCAGCAGCTGGATTGTACCCTCGTTAACGAAATCAACAAATTACTTGAAAAAAAAACTACCGGTCTGGAAATTGACATTGAACCAAAAAGCCCGGTAATCATTGATTTTCTTAGAAGTAAGATAGACTATTATGAGCAATATCTTAAGACTGTTAAAAAAGGAAAAACTTCAGATTACGAGGCTTTAAATACCCTATTCCGCGAAACGCTCAAGGAAGTCTGGGATGAATAAGATATGTCCCCCCAAAAAAGGAGCAAACACATGGATATGCAGTATATAAAAGATAAACTAAATACAAGCGAATACGGGTTTCTACGGACAGAACCATACCTTGGCAGGAATATATTAATCCTTACAACAGCAGGCTCTATCGCCTATGGAACGAATGTTGAGACCAGCGATATCGACGTCAGGGGCGTTACATTGGAAACAAAACAGGTTATTATGGGATTATCAAGCTTCGAGCAATTCGAAGACAGAAAAACGGATACTGTAATTTATGGGCTTAAAAAATTTATTAATCTATGCCTGAATAGCAACCCCAATGTTCTGGAGATCCTGGGCAGTAGACCTGAACATCTTCTTATTATAACGAAAGAAGGCCAGCTTTTAAGGGATCATGTTGATTTGTTCTTATCTAAAAAAGCAATCCAGAGCTTTGGCAATTATGCAACAGCCCAGCTTAGAAGGCTGCAGAATGCCCTTGCCAGAGATAACTACCCTCAGGCAGAGAAGGAACAGCATATCCTGAACAGCATTTCAGGTCAAATGGATCACCTAAAAAGGACCTACAAAAGCTTTACAGATAACGAAATCAGCCTGTATATTGATCAATCCGACAAGGAGGAAATGGATACAGAAATATTTATTGATATAAACCTGAAGCACTATCCATTAAGAGACTTCAAAAATATCTATTCGGATATGAACAACATTGTGAAGGATTACTCCAAGCTGAACCACAGGAACAGCAAGAAGGATGAGCTTCACCTTAACAAGCACGCCATGCACTTAATCCGTCTCCTGGTTACGGGCACGGAAATCCTTGAGGGTAAAGGAGTCAACACGTATAGGGAAAAGGAACAAAGGCTTTTCCTTGATATACGTAACGGTAAGTACAGCTATAATGAGGTATTCGAGATGGTTGACGAGTATGAACGAAGGTTCAAATCGGCAGCTGAAAATACTTCCCTTGCAGAAGAACCGGATTATAAGCGTGTTGAAGAATTAATGATAGAGATTTATGGCAAAATATTGTTATAGTGTTATATTCTTATTTCAATTTAATTACAGATATTGACTTCAAGTTTTGTCTATGTATATTATTTTAGGGTAAGATTTATATAAACCTATCAGGTGGCTGGTCGTTAATTCCATCAACTGCTCGCCTATGCATCCTAGAAAGGAGTGTTGGAAATGACAGCAATAATAAATTATGAGGTGCTTAGTTTATAATTGAATATTGTGACCAAAAGAGCAATGCATGAGGCAAATTAGTCTCTTTGTTCGGCGTGCTTTTTGTGGTCAACCTTTAAAGTAACCTTCACCTGTTAGTAAACAAATATGCTATTACAGAATGCACGATGGGTTATCGTGTTTTTTTATTGTCAAAAAGCCGTGGTTACTGTATCACGGTATTTTTATGCCCTTTAAGGGATTAAGGAGCTAGTTGAACATAGAAGGAGAGAACAAATTATATATGAGTAATGTAACAATCATTTCATCTGAAAAGAATTGGCTTGAACAGGCTGCAGTTAACCAGCTTAATCATATCAGCACACTGCCGGGCGTTGTAAAAGCAGTTGGTCTGCCTGACCTCCACCCCGGCAAGACTCCTGTTGGTGCAGTCATTATAACTGAAAATATTATTTATCCGCACCTGGTAGGAAATGATATCGGCTGTGGAATGGCCATGTTCATGACAGAGCTTGAAAAGAAAAAGATTAAGTCGGAAAGACTTATTAAAAAGGCTGAAGGCCTGGAAAATCTGAAACTAATTCCTTTGCCGGAATCTGAATATGAAGAAATTGCTTCTTCCCCATTGGGCTCAAGTCTTGGCACAATCGGAGGCGGCAATCATTTTGCAGAGCTACAGGAAGCAGAAACTGTATTTAATGAAGAAGCCTTCAGCCATCTTGGCTTTGATAAAAATCAGATTATGCTGCTGGTTCACAGCGGATCACGAGGATATGGCCAAGCTATTCTTGATGACAGTATCAAGCTTTATCAAGCACAAAACGGTCTGCAGCAAACCTCTCAGGCGGCTAGGGAATATTTTGCAAGACACGATAATGCCGTCCATTGGGCTGCTATCAACAGAGAGTTGGTAGCATACCGGATTCTAAAGGCACTTGGGGTAAGTACGCAGACAGCCAAGCTGCATGACAGCTCCCATAATAGTGTAAGCATAAGAGAATGTGATAATAAATTTGTATATATTCACAGAAAGGGGGCTTCACCCAGTGACAGAGGAGCTGTTGTAATACCCGGCTCAAGAGGCTCACTCACCTACCTTGTGATACCAACGGATAAAACTGAAGACTCAGGTTTTTCTTTGGCACACGGTGCAGGCCGGAAATGGGAACGAAGCATGTGCAGGTCAAGGCTTGAAAACAAATACACAAAGGAAACAATCAGGTATACCAGGCTTAAGGGCAGGGTCATTTGCAATGATGTCAACCTTCTTTACGAAGAAGCTCCGGAGGCATATAAGAATATCGATACAGTGATTCAAAGCTTGATTGAGTTCGGATTGATAAACATAATTGCAACCTTTAAACCCATTTTAACTTATAAGAATACTCTCGAAAAGTAATTGGTAATTTCGAGAAAAACCAATACTTCACTCCATTTTCTTTGTGAAATGGAGCTATTTGTAGAAAAAGCATTGTACCTTGAGAAATTAATAGTTGTGTAATTTTGAGCCCAGATTTTTTGGGACAGCAAATAAACCTTTGAAATTCAAAGATTTTTAAATGCTGTTTGAAAAGTTCTTGTACTATTGCAATAGACTCAGAATACTAAAGGATTTGTGTTTGATCCAAGCATCCAGATGTATATTAGCAGCAGCGAAAGTGGCTCTTGCAAAACGGTGCTTTGAGCTCCTTGTTTTACCAGCTTCGATGTCATAGTCCA
>NZ_JHYD01000002.1 GCF_000621505.1 Ruminiclostridium cellobioparum DSM 1351 = ATCC 15832 | reverse complement strand
TTACTCACCCGTCCGCCGCTAAGACGACCCAAAGTAAACTTCAGATCATCTCCGCTCGACTTGCATGTGTTAGGCACGCCGCCAGCGTTCGTCCTGAGCCAGGATCAAACTCTCAAATTAAAATTTATATGTTTCGCAGAAAATCTGCTGCACAATTAACTTATTTGACAAGCTTGACTGCTGAATTTTATTCAGCATGCTCATTTAAAATTGCTGACTTTTTTTCTAGTTCTTGTTTCCAAAAACCAGGTTGTAAAGTTCGCAAGTTACTCAATTTGAAATCGCTATGCGATTTCGGAATTTTTCGAGTTCCTTTACATTACATTTGCATGTATTTGTCACTGTTTACTTTTCAAAGTCCATCTGGAAAGTGACTTTCCGGCATAAAATCGATATGCTGTATATTTGTCAAATTCCGGCACTCAGCAGTGCTGAGCGACTTTTATATATTACCACACTGACGCTTTTGTGTCAACACTTTTTGTAGATTTTTGTTTGTCACAATTTACTATTTAAAGTATTGTTTTGTTCCTGTCCGCGACAGCTTAGTTATAATAGCATGCCTATTATATCTTGTCAATATTATTTAATAAAAAATTATATTTTATTAAGTCAATTTATTCCATACCCTCAGATCAAATTAATTACTTGCATCCAATGAAGATAAAACCTCTTTTAACATCAATACATCATTATTATATGTATCCTTTAGGCTTCTGTTATATATGATACTTGCAGGATGATACAGAGGGAACAGCCGGTACGCCTTTTCACCGATATTACAGGTATGGATGCTCCCATGCATTTCACCAATCGAGGCATTGAAATCATCTGTGACAGCTTTTAAGGGGACGTTGCCCAAGGTTACAATTATCTTGGGGCACAACAGTGCAATTTCCTGGTGAAGCCAGTGTTGATTATTAACTATATCCTCCCTGGTTGCAGGACGGTTAATTACCCTTTTTGTTTTTTCATTTATCTTCCCAAGCCTGTACTTGATAACATTTGTTATAAACACTGATTCACGGGTTATCCCTATCAGGTCCATAAATTCTTTCAGATTTTTCCCCGCCGCTCCTACAAAAGGCTTTCCCTGTGATACCTCGTCTTTTCCCGGAGCTTCCCCTATTATTATCATAGGACCTGTCAAGCAGCCGTCACCAAGCACTATCTGTTCATTTTCAAAGGTTTTTGAATATTTATTATATAGCCCGTCAAGTTCCATTCTGATTTTGTTTGTTGTCATGTCTAATTTTCCTTTATTCCGGTTATTGTATGTAATTTGTTCCTCACTTCCCTGATATCCCTGAAAAGCAGGGTTTTCTTGCTCTGATCCCTGAGCAGCGCCGCGGGATGAAAAGTCGGCATGATCCAATAACCCTTGCGTTCAATCCACTGTCCCCTGATTTGTGTTATCCTAATATCCCTTGCAATAACATACTTTGCTGCAGTGCTGCCAAGACATACTAATATTTGAGGCCTGACCAGCGCAACCTGATTTCTGAGGTAGGGAAGACATTTTTCAGCCTCCTCATCACTTGGAACACGATTGTTGGGAGGCCTGCACTTAACAACATTTGCGATATAATATTCATCCGGCTTCAACATCAGTGCTTCAAGCAAAGTGTCCAGAAGCTGGCCTGCCGCTCCCACAAAAGGAAGCCCCTGCCTGTCCTCCTGTTCACCGGGTCCTTCCCCGACAAACATTACGGGGGCGTTTACATTTCCCCTGCCGACAACTATATTAGTCCTGGTCCTGCCGAGTTCACAGGCCTGACAATTACTGCAGGCTGAATTCAACTGTTCCCAATCCAACATACCTTTCCGCTCACCCCTTCGTTTTGAAAAACCTTCATATCACTTTTTGGGCCGACTAATCCTAGTCGGCCCAAATATCAAATCTATGCAAAATTAATCTTCTATTATATAGCAACCAACTTTTATTGCTATGGCTTTATCAATATTACAGCTGTAATTACATTATACCAGTAATATAATTATTAATATAATTAGTAATATATTAATAAAATATATCAAAACTATAGTTTAAGTCTTGTCTTAAATCTTTCAACAGCCGCCTGGGTATTCTCCCTGTTTCCAAAAGCAGTGAGTCTGAAATAACCCTGCCCGCTTGGCCCAAAGCCTACTCCCGGAGTTCCGACAATATTGGCTTCACTTAAAAGCTTGTCAAAAAACTCCCATGAATCCATCCCCTTTGGCGTCTTCATCCAGATGTAAGGAGCGTTAACGCCTCCGAATACGGTTATGCCCACACTCTCAAGACCGCTCTTTATTATAGAAGCATTTGTCAGATAGTATGCTATGGTCTCCCTGACCTGTTTTTGGCCTTCTTCGGTATATACAGCCTCTGCCCCGCGCTGCACTATATACGATACACCGTTGAACTTGGTTGCCTGTCTTCTGTACCACAATCTGTTCAGTCCGATCTCACTGCCGTCTGCCGCAGCTGCTTTCAACTCTTTCGGGATAACTACATAAGCGCATCTTGTTCCTGTAAAACCTGCAGTTTTTGAAAAACTCCTGAACTCAATGGCAACTTCTTTTGCCCCTTCGATTTCATAAATGCTGTGAGGAACATCGTCCTGTGTTATAAAAGCCTCATAGGCAGAATCAAATAAAATTATGGATTTATTTTTTGCCGCATAATCTACCCAAACCTTTAGCTGATCCTTTGTCAAAGTTGTACCTGTGGGATTATTGGGCAAACACAAGTAGATAAGATCAACTCTTTCTTTCGGCAACTCAGGAATAAAACCATTTGCTGATGTACAGGGAAGATACGTGACATTTGTCCATTTGCCGTCCACATATTCACCCGTCCTGCCGGCCATTACATTGCTGTCAACATATACGGGATAAACAGGGTCGGTAACAGCTATTCTGCAATTGGTTCCAAAAAGCTCCTGGATATTGGCCGTATCGCTTTTGGCCCCGTCACTGACAAAAACCTCATCAGTACCAATTGTAATGCCTCTTTTTTTGTAATCAAACTCAATGATACTGTTGATAAGGAAATCATATCCCTCATATTCAGGATATCCTTTAAAGGTCTCTACCCTGGACATATCGTCAACAGCTTTATGCATTGCCTGAATACAAGCCATCGGGAGCGGACGTGTAACATCTCCTATCCCAAGCCTGATAATATCGGCAGAAGGATTTTCACTTTTAAAGGTATTAACTCTTTTACCGATTTCAGCAAATAAATAATTGCCCGGTAGTTTTAAATGATTTTCATTTACAAATGCCATATATTAAATCCTCTCTATTATATATTAAATATTTATTTCACCATCAAACACCTTAACGGCCGGTCCTGTCATATATACATGATTGTCTTTTTCCGACCATTCTATAAACAAATCCCCTCCAAGCAGTTTGACTGCAGCAGCTCTTTCGGATACATTGTTTAAAACCGACGCAACCAGAACAGCACAGGCCCCGGTACCGCAGGCCAGGGTTTCCCCTGCTCCTCTTTCCCAGACCCTCATCTTGAGAGTGTTTCTATCTATTATTTGAACAAATTCCGCATTGACCTTTCTGGGAAATAATTTGTTTGTTTCCATCTTGGGTCCTATCTGAGACAGCGGAAAATCAGCTACATTATCAATATAGGAAACCGCATGAGGGTTTCCCATGGAAACAGCAGTTACTTTAAATTCATAATTATCTATACTGACCGGCTCTGAAATAAATCTGTCCTTGGCAGAATCAACAGGAATATCTTCAGGTACCAGTATGGGTTCCCCCATATCAACTCTGACAAGAACAACCTCTCCGTTCTCAATTGTCAGGGTTAATACCTTGATACCTGCCAGGGTTTCTATATTGACAACCTTCTTATCTGTCAGACCGTTGTCATATACATACTTTCCTACACACCGTATGGCATTTCCGCACATTTCCGATTCAGACCCGTCCGAGTTAAACATTCTCATCCTGAAATCAGCCTTTTGTGAAGGAAGTATAAGCACCAAACCATCGGAACCTATTCCGAAATGCCTGTCACTTACTTTTTTCGCAATATCGGATGGACCGTCCAGTGCTTCACGGGTACAGTCCACATATATATAATCATTTCCCAAACCTTGCATTTTAGTAAATTTCATTTTATACAGCCCCTTTCAGTTTACAAAGTTTATAAAGCTGATAAAACGGCGGCATGTTTATGTGTATTACCTTTTATCCAACTAAACTAATAAACTTGCTAACTTTTTCATATTATAGCATAGCACTGCCGGAGCCGCAAGGCGATATGCGGCACAATAATCCTCCTTAACCGCTGTTAAAGAAAAAAAATCCGGTGCCTTTTCAGCCTTTTTTGCAGTCGGATGTTTAAAATCGGGGCAAATAGGCTTAACCAGGTGTAATCCGGTCAATAATATGATATGGTTATTATTTACATTATCAATTGTATTGTAAATAATACTATATTATAATTATTGTAAAACTTTTCAGCAGGTATGGAGGATAACTTTGAAGGACTTTTTTATTAATATTTACAAACATGTTTCAGATTTCTTTATTAATATAAAAATGCCGGGATTTGCCACAATGATGCTGGGTGTCACCTGCATATCACTGTTGACAATAGGTATATGGTTTTTTATAAGAATCAGGAGTATTAAAAGCGGCACATTGATCCTGTCTGAAAGCGATCTGCTGGATACCGAGCAGGAATCAAAGCCCTTATTTAAGCTTACAAAAAAAGACATAATAATTATGCTGGCAATGACTATTTTTTATGCCCTTCCTGCCCTCTATAACCTTGGCTCTTTTAGTGTACCTGAGACCAGCTGGGCACCTTCTGCCAAGGACGACGGTTTTATTGTGGATTTGGGCAAAAGGGTCGAAGTATCAAAGGTAATGATATATCAGGGTTATAACCATGAAAAGTATGACAATGTCAAGTATGATATCCTGTATCTTAACGATTTTGATAATTATATGAGCTCCGAAGCTATTGACAAAACCGGTTTTTACTCCTGGAAAGTCTCAGCAAAAGAGTTTAAGACAAGTAAAATCAAATTTATGCCGAACGGCCCGGGAGCGGCCTTAAATGAGATCGCTGTGTTTGAGAAGGGTTCGACCATACCTTTAAGCATTAAAAGTATTACTTCTTCAAATTCCGGCTCAAATACGCCTGCAATAGAAAGCCCCGATCATAAGCCTTACAAATTGTCAAATCTTATTGATGAACAGGATAAAGTTGATTTTTATACTTTATCAAATACCAATACATATTTTGATGAAGTTTTCTACCCCAGGACAGCGCTTGATTTTATTTATGAAATTATACCTTTTGAAAGAACTCATCCTCCTTTGGGTAAATACTTTGTGATGATTGGAATGCTCATTTTCGGAGTGAATCCCTTTGGCTGGAGAATTGTCGGTACGCTGTTCGGCGTTGCAATGATACCTGTTATGTATCTTTTTGGTTTAAAGCTATTCAAAAAACGTTTCTTCGCTTTTTGCACCGCATTCCTTATGATGTTTGATTTTATGCATTTTGTTCAGACAAGGATTTCTACTATAGATGTATATGTTACTTTCTTTGTTATACTGATGTATTATTTCATATATGATTATTTTATCAGAAAGCCCTATAAGATTGGTTTGAAAAAATCACTGGTTCCGCTGTTTCTATGCGGTCTGATTCTTGGCATAGGTGCAGCTACAAAATGGATTGCAATGTACGGCGCAGTTGGCCTGATGTTGATTTTCATTATTGCAAAGCTCGATGAAATAGCCTGCTATGCTGCATATAGGCAGTATGGCTTATCCTCCGATTTATTTAATAAATTCTGGAGCAGGTACTTTGTAAAAACAGCCCTGGCATGCGTCCTTTTCTTTTTAATTATTCCGGGTATAATTTATTTTGCCTCCTATACATCTATAATGCTGGTTCCTGGTAATGGTGTGAAGGAGTTCATAAATAACCAGACTTATATGTATAACTTTCATAATGATCTGGATATCAAGCACTCCTATTCATCTCCCTGGTGGGCATGGCCTATTATGGTCAAACCCATATGGTTTTACGGGTCTAAAGCCCTGGCGGCCGAGAATCTTACTTCCAGTATAATATGCATGGGCAATCCTCTTATCTGGTGGTTTAGTATTCCTGCACTTATTACAGGAATTGTCCTGGCAATCAAAAGGAAGGACCGGTACATGATTGTTCCGATTTTCGGAGCTTTGTTCCAGTACATTCCCTGGATGGTAGTTCGCAGAATGGCCTTTATTTATCATTATTTCTCCGTTATGCCGTTCCTGATCATTATAATGGTTTACCTGATTAAAATCTTTTACGGGCACGGCAGGACAGCCAGAAAGCTCGTGTACATCTATCTCATACTGACCGCATTTATGTTTATAATGTTCTATCCGATACTTTCGGGAGTCATCGTGCCAAAATGGTATGCAAGCCTTCTCCAGTGGTTTCCGGGCTGGAGTTTCAGATATTGATCAAATGCACAGGTTTGCCTGGAAGACAAACGCAAATGAAGTCTTTCAAGCAAACGTTTAATAATTTAATGCGTTGTGCCAGTTAATTTAAACAATTACAAAAATTGTATCGTAACCAGTTGATTGGATTAAATCCATCTGTAAAGCAAAACAAAAGCAGCTTCACACTATTTTACAATTGCCATGATGCCCACCCCGCCCACGACAGCAGTTTTTCCTCCGGAGGATGCCGTCAGGTAATTATTCGGGGGCAATCCCTGCAATGTCTTCCAGTCCTTAAAGTTATTGGTGTAAAAAACTTTTCCCCCCAGGACAAAGAAGGTGTCTCCAATAACAAATGCCCGGTTATTGTCCCTGGCATCAAACGCATTTAATCCTGATTTGAAGAGATTGGGATCAGGTTCCGAAAGCGGAAACTTAAAGCTCTCAAATTTTTTAAAATCTTTGGTCAATGTAATTTTGTTGTCTCCGGTATTATTTGAAACAATCGCATAGTATTCCTTGTATTCTACAATGTTTGATACCGACTTGACAGGCAGAGCCACCTTTTTAAAATTTACCAGATCCCCGGATATATAAAGCATGTCATTAACTTTTTCAGCATACATGGATCTGCTGGAAAATAACCATTTTCCATTGATGCATACCGGTTTATTGAACCAGATTCCCTTTTCCCGGACATTTAGAACAGTATTAAAATTGATAAAGTCCTCCGCCGAAGCAACTATGGCAGTATCGGCGGACTGGTCGGCATAGACAAGAAGAGCCTTGTTTCCAGAAACAGTAATCACCGCGCCGTTCAGGCTGGAATTTGTATTTTCAATTCCTGATACATTTATCTTTCTTGCATCCCAATTCATTAAATCATTACTTATCCAGGCATACAATTCCCAACCATTCCCCCACTTAAGGCCATAAAGGATGTAGGTTCCGCCTGAGAACTCAATGCTCTGGAGTTCAACCTCCTGTGAAAACGGGTCTTTCCTGCTTCCGAAGTCCGCCTTTACTTCCCACTTTTCACCATCCCCGGAAGATAAGACTCTCTGTCTTGAGACGGCGATATATCTGCTCCCGTCAAACAAAGAAAAGACATATGACTCATTTTGTGCGCCAATGTTGCTCTTCCAATTGATCAGGTCTTTGGATACCGATGTTCCGCCGCTGGATAAAAAGTATCCTGAGGAATATATTGCTTCACCCGCAACATTCAACTGTGTAATATCGCCATTATAGCCGAGGCTTTCCCATCTCTTTCCGTCACTGCTTTGAGCAATGGCTATTTCACCCTGTCCGTTTGTTTTTGTACCGATAGCACAGTACTGTCCATTTCCATACCCCGCAAACTGCCAATTCACCTCAGAGTCCTCTTTGCTCCATTTGATGCCGTCAGGAGACGTCCCCAGAGTCTTATAACCGATTCCGAAGAATATTCCGTTACAGTAGGTTATTTTGCTGAAGCCTCCGGCTCCCGTATTAAATTCGATATTACATTTCGTGAATTTTTTACCGTCGGTGGTTATGTACATGGAGGTGGGATATTTTGCTCCGGAACCTCCCCCTAATGCACCAGAGTCGCTCAAGTAGGCAGACTCTGCATTGGAGCCGTAAACAATAAGCCTGTCTTTGCCCTGCACAATATTCGACATACATAAATCTGAGGTTGCGCCCACCTTCCACGTTTTTAAATCAGAAGAAGTGAGGATTATACCCTCAAGTTCATAGGGGGTGTGAGGTACATATCCCGAAACCACATAGCTTCCATTAAAGTATGTCATATTAATGGGCCAAAAAAAGGCTTCATCATTCATTAAATGATTTGAGTCCAGAGTCTCGGGTGCATATTTTTTAACCAGCGCCTTATCGGGAAATATAAGCTTGGTATAAGTCTTGAAATCCTTGGTCTTAAACATGCAATACTCCGATATATTGTTTCTTCCTGTTAGAAAAAATTCTCCATTGGTTTCACAAATAGTAAAAAATCTAAAATAATCAATTGTTTTCTCCGACCAATGAATGCCGTCTTTTGACTGCATTACAAGTGCGGCTCTTTTATCATCCAGTTCCCCAACTGCAATGAACTCATCGTTACTGACAATAATATCCCTCAGAACAATATCCTTTTCATTTGTTATAAACCTCCACGAAGCAGCTGAAAGATTATCGCAAACTGCTATTGCACCTGAATTGTTTATTGCTGCAGCAACGCCTTTTGAGTTCACCACCGTCTTTAATCCATTAAAGCCGGTAAGCCCGCTGATTGGAGCCGCCTCAAATTCACCGGCTTTTGAAAAAACCGTCATTGTATTGAATGAAAATGACTGTAAAACGAGCATTATTACTATAAAAGCCGATAATACTTTCTTTTTCATCGCAGAATTCCTCCCGATTTTCAAAATATGAATTACAAATTATGATTAACTTGAAGATATAATTTATAGGATGCCTGATCTTATACTGTCACTTTCAATATTAATCCAGTACAGACAGGCTTTCAAGAAGAATTTGCCATATGCCGGCAGTTTATTGTGAAAAAGTAAAAAACCCTGCGCACAGCGTTAATCGCGAATGCACAAGGCTTTGTGGTGGAGGGAGATGGATTCGAACCATCGAAGCTACAAGCAACAGATTTACAGTCTGCCCCCTTTGGCCACTCGGGAACCCCTCCATATGGAGCTGGCGGACGGAATTGAACCCCCGACCTGCTGATTACAAGTCAGCTGCTCTACCTGCTGAGCTACACCAGCACATATAGACTTCATTATTATAAATTTAAAATGGCGACCCGGAACGGGCTCGAACCGTCGACCTCCAGCGTGACAGGCTGGCATTCTAACCAACTGAACTACCGGGCCATTTTAAAATTACAATGGTGACCCATAGGGGACTCGAACCCCTGTTATCGCCGTGAAAGGGCGGTGTCTTAACCACTTGACCAATGGGCCGTACTCATTATCAGCGGCAGTCTTGCCGACCGACAAAGACTATTTTAACGGGGGATGTAGAAAAAGTCAAGCTATTTTTTTATCTTTTTTTCAAATATTATTTTTCAATGGCAAAACTCCTGAAAATGCCAGGTCTCATCCAGGCCCAATCAGCAAATTACAGGTTTGAATTTTTCTCCGTGTTGTACAAGTATAATATCCTTCAAATTAACAAGACTTATACCTTTGTAACGGTAATTCCATTATTTCACCGTCTTATGCTGGCATCGCTTGCATACCATAAGCTTGCCTCCGTCACATTTAAGAATTTCATACAGAATCTTTTTTAATGACATTGTTTTTGTTTCCTTTCGTTACCTCTATTGACAATGTACAATACGTTTTTGAGTGTTGTACATTGTCAATAGAGGGTATAATTATTTAAGTAAACTATAACCGCCTTAAAGCTCCCATATCAATTTTACAAACGGCTATGAATCGATTTCGAGCAGAGGCCCTTTTCCATTCTTATGATTCTTCTGATGCTCTGTTCGGAAAGATAATATTTACTTATAAGTGAATTTATTGGAACTCCTTTTATATACTCTGCATAAATCTGCCGATTCCGTTCTTTTAAACTGTTTCTGGCACCGCTCTTTTCACCCCAGGCTCTTTGCTGACCGTCTTTGCGGGGTATATATATAAATTCGCCGTCTATGAATTCCTGAATAATCGTAATTACCTCTTTGGGTAGTACATTCTGTGCCTTTAAATACTTCATTTCTTTGCTCCTCCATAAATATCATACTGTGAAGCAAAGACCACAAGCCCTTATTTAAACAAAAAACTGCCGCAGGAATTATGCCTGCTGCAGTGTCATATTGTTAAATCATTTTATGAGCCTGATATAATAAAATAACTTAATATTCTGTGAAATGAAATATCCCGGTTAGCAATCAGATAAATTACGGACGGTTAGCTATCTTATGAAATCAGGTGCCGGCAGAGCATCACTGATATAAGTTTTTGTGGTCTTTACGTTTGAATTGATTGTCTGCATCGTTTTCATAAGATCTCCTCCTAAAATTTATTGTGAACAGCACTTGTAAATAATACCATAAGAAGCCTTTTATTTCAATCTAGAAAACAAATATAATCATTCTTGATATATTTGAATTATTACAACAAAAAAGCACGTATTTCAGTTTTAGAAATACATGCTTTTTTGTTGTGGTGACCCATCGCAGATTCGAACTGCGGACACCTTGATTAAAAGTCAAGTGCTCTGCCAACTGAGCTAATGGGTCATTGTTCTGTTACATGACATTTGATTTGTCGGCAACAGTAGTCATTATAGCAGGCACGGAAAAGCTTGTCAACATGCTTGCTATAATTTTTTTTAACTTGGAAATGCTTGCCTTTTGCCTTATGCTGTATAAATTAGAAGGGGTGGCTAAATTATGACATAAAAAAAGAGAGAGATTTTTCATCCCCTCACACATACTTTCAAACTGCTTTCTTTCCATTTGCATCATATTTGCCTTACTTGGAAAGGGCAAATTCCTTAAGTTCCCCATCGGTTCATATGACTGCAGAGGGCTTTATAATGGCACTCATAATAAGTGCATTACCTATTGGAGACTTTTTACTTTAAAAGTAAGAAAAGCCCGACATTTCACTTGTCAGGCCTTCCCATTAATTTAAACAGAGCATTTAATATAATTAACACCAATTTTTGTTCTTTCTTGCTCAAGGTAGTAAGCTTATTCATTATTAGTGAAAGGTCCTTGTTATCATTTTCCTCTGCTGGTGGCAGTATGTATTTAAATAAATCTTCAAAAGTTATTCCAAGGGCATAAATCACCTTTTCTATCACAGCAAGGGAGGGATTTCTTTCTCCTCTTTCCAATCTCCCCAGATGAGATTGATCAATACCTGCTCTGTATGCTACTTCTTCTTGTGTAAGCCCTTGCTCTAACCTTATCAGCTTTATTCTATCCCCAACAATTTTACTAATATTATCACTCAATTTTTCACCCCCACCAAAAAATATATTATTATGCTTGTGGATAAATAGGAAGGACTATCAGTCATATTTCTATATATTTTATGACTATTTGCTTGACACAAATGTAAAAATTTTCTATACTATAGATATGGAACATGGGAGAAAACTTGTAGAAATATGGATAATATACACTAATCGTGACAGGTAAAATGGGGAAGATGGTGAATATGAACATGTGGCTTGGATTATGGTCTTTTACAGCTGACCCAAAGCAAAATATACTAAATTTTGCACTATTACTTTTAATCTTAAGTGCTGCAATAACAGCTGATCATTTTGCAGAAAGAAAAAACAGAAAAAGAAGATAGGCATTTAGCTAACCACGTTTTCATATATCAGGGTACAACAAAAACTGCTATGAAACAGCCTTTTGCAGATGTTTCATAACAGTTTCCATAACAAAGTCATTTATTTGACTATTACATGTTCCCTGTCTTTTCCTACACCGATAAGCCCGATTTTAACACCAACCAGCTCTTCAATCCTCTTAAGATATTTTTGAGCGTTTGCAGGCAGTTTATCAAAGCTTTTGACATTGGAGATATCTTCATTCCAGGGCTCAAAAACCTCATAAACCGGTTCACATTTCGCAAGCTCATTAAGGCTGGCAGGGAAGTAATTGATTATTTGCCCGTTATACCTATAACCAGTGCAGAGCTTGATTTCCCTGAGCTTGCCTATGGTATCCACGTGATTGATTGCAAGTGCTGTCAAACCATTTATTTTGGCAGCATACTTGATCATAACCGTATCGAGCCAGCCGCACCTTCTGGGACGGCCTGTTGTTGTTCCGTATTCCCAGCCAAGTTCCCTGATGGTATCGCCGACTTCATTGTTTTGCTCTGTTGGGAATGGCCCGGCTCCGACTCTCGAGGTGTAAGCCTTGAGGACTCCGTAAACTTCATTGATGTAAACAGGACCCAGGCCTGAACCCGTACACACTCCTCCGGCAATGGGATTTGACGAGGTAACATAAGGGTAAGTACCGAAATCAATATCCAGGAAATTTGCCTGAGCTCCTTCAAATAATATATTTTTACCGTTGTCTACAGCCTCTGCAAGGATTTTTGTAGTATCAGTAATGTATTTTTTAAGCTGTTCGGCATAGACCAAATACTCCTGTATTATGGCATCTGCCTCATACGGCTTTCCGCCGTACACTCTTTCAATTATGAGGTTCTTCAGCTCAAGGTTGGCTTTGACCTTCTTTATAAATTCCTCTTTATCAATGAGGTCACACATTCTTATGCCTGAGCGTTCGATCTTATCTGCATAACAAGGTCCGATACCTCTTTTTGTAGTACCAATGCTTTCGCTGCCTCTGAAATTTTCCTGCAGCTCATCAAGTCCAATGTGATAAGGCATGATTAAATGGGCTCTGTCGCTTATTAAAAGGTGATCTGTGGTAACTCCCCTTTCGTTCAGGTCTTTCATTTCCTTGAGTAACACAGCCGGATCTACCACCACTCCATTGCCTATAATGCAGGTCTTGCTTGTATGAAGTATACCCGATGGTATAAGGTGCAATGCGTAATTAGCTCCATTGGTCACAATGGTATGACCGGCATTGTTGCCGCCCGAAAACCTGACAATAATATCCGACTGTTCAGCCAGCATATCAATGTACTTGCCTTTTCCCTCGTCACCCCACTGAGTTCCTACTACTACTCTTACTGCCATAGATGCTCCTCCTGTCTATCGAATACAAGTACTGTTCCAGCTATAACTGCTAATGCCGCAATAGTTTGATAAAAGTACTTAGCCGTTATTTGGTAATTTACTGAATCAACCTATTAAATTATAACTTAGTAAGTGGTATTATTCAACTAAAACCGCAATATCTCGGCGTGAGGTCGGTGATTTTTGAGCGAGAGAATTTGGCTTGCGACAAGGCAAAGACATGCAGTAAGGCTTTGTGCCTTGCAAGCGGCTTCAACACAGCCGCAGGGCAAATTAACCACTCAAAAACGTATTGTACATTGTCAATAGAGGGTATAAACCATTTAACAAAACTAATTCTGCAGGGATTAGGTAATCGGAAATTCAACAGTCAATTTGAAATTCGAACCCCTGTACCATCTTTCATCACATAGGTCAACAGAAAATTATAGCATTTACACGGAAAGAAAGGCTTAAGTCAGGATATCCCCGTCTAAGCCCCTTTAAAATGATCAATTAATATGATTTTCAACCTGTTTTAACCTGTATTGAAAATTACTTTCCTTCAAAAAAGTTGTTGAGATCCTCAATAAGCTTGTCAGCATCTATTCCATGAATTGCGCAGGCATCCTCAATACTTTCCCCTGAAGAAGAAGGACAGCCCAGACAATGCATTCCGGCATTAAGAAAAATCGGCACGGTACCTCTATCCATATTTAAAACATCAGCTATAATCATATCTTTTGTTACTTTAGCCATTATAGTAAACCTCCTTGATTAATATTAAGCATTTTAGCGAGTGCATAAAACTATTATACACTAACGTATTTTAAAAATATACAAAAAATATATTGAAAAGTTCGGTTTTACTTGATCTTTCTATATTTCGCCTTTCCGGTCTCATATAAATTGCTGCCATTGCAGTCTATTATTACCGTCAATGGCAGACTTTCAACCTCCAGCCTTCTGACAGCCTCAGCACCCAGCTCGGGGAAAGCAATGATTTCCTGGCTTTTAATACACTCAGCCATCAGTGCTCCCGCTCCGCCTATTGCTCCAAAGTATACGGCACCGAACTGTTTCATTGCGGATATTACATTTTCTCCTCTCAGTCCCTTGCCTATCATTCCTGTTTGTCCAAGCTCTATCAGAGTCGGAGCATATGCATCCATTCTGTAACTGGTGGTTGGTCCTGCAGAACCGATTACTTCCCCCTCCCTTGAAGGGCATGGTCCCACATAATAAATTGTCTGGTTTTTGATATCAAAAGGTAATGGTTTGTTTTCCTTCAATAATTCAATCATCTTTTTATGTGCCGCATCTCTGGCAGTATAAATTGTTCCGCTGAGTGAAACTGTGTCCCCCGCATTAAAAGATTTAACAGTCTCTCTGTCAAAAGGAGCAGCTATATTGTGGTGCATATTGTATCCCCCTGTTCCTCCCGTCCGGAAGCCGGCCGGGAAAATTCTATCCGAAGTATAATGAAGCCCTATCCTGAAAGTCCCCGATTATAATGAAACCTCTGCATGCCGTGTTACATGGCAGTTTATGTTTACAGCAACCGGCAATCCGGCTATGTGCGTCGGATAAGTCTCAACATTCACCGCAAGAGCGGTATTGGTACCGCCAAGTCCGGCCGGCCCGATACCGAGAGTGTTTATTTTCTCAAGCATTTCGGCTTCCAGCTTTCTTACATATTCAATACCGCTTCTTTTGTCAATGGGCCTTAACAGGGCTCTCTTGGCCAGCAGGGATGCCTTTTCCATAGTTCCTCCTATTCCAACCCCAACAACAATGGGGGGACATGGATTTGGTCCCGCTTTATCCACCGTTTCCAGAATAAAGTCTTTTACTCCCTCTATACCGTCGGAGGGCTTGAGCATTTTTAAAGCGCTCATATTCTCACTTCCAAAACCCTTGGGTGCAAGCTCAAGCTTAAATACATCCCCCGGTACAATATCATAATGGATAACAGCAGGTGTATTGTCCCCGGTATTGATCCTCTCAATAGGATCTCCGACCACCGATTTTCTCAGGTAACCCTCTTTATACCCTCTTCTGACACCTTCATTAATGGCATCTGCCAGGGAACCGCCTGAAATATGCACCTCCTGGCCCATAGTAACAAATACCACAGCCATTCCGGTATCCTGGCATATTGCAACCTTTTTTTCAGCAGCCAGTGCGGCATTTAAAAGCAATTTTTCAAGCACTTCGGTGCCTATTGGAGATTGCTCGGCAGACAATCCCTTTTCCATTGCCTGTCTTATGTCCTTATTCAGGTAATAATTTGCATCCATACACAAATTTTTAACAGCTTCTATTATTTTATCAACTTCTATATCCCTCATCAATTCCTCCGTCAGTTGATCATCAATTGATCCTTAAGAATTAAAATGCCGTAAATCAGACAGTATAATGGGTGAAAAAAGATTATTCCCGCTGATATTATAATTATACATACAATTCAAGCAACAAAACAACCTTAAAATATTCATAAATTGTTCAAAAGGTTTGGGGAATATTCAAAGACAAAACAATAATATTCTAGTATAATTATATTGAGGAAGGAGGTTATTTATTGAATCCATCTGTACGTAACATATTAGTATGCGTCACTCAGCAGAAAACCTGTGAAAGGCTGATTAAAAAGGCTTTGGAGTTTTCAAATGCCGGCGATTCGATATATATAATTCACGTAGCAAAAGACAATTGGAGCTTTCTGGACAATGACAGGGAAGGTGAAGCTCTTGAATACCTTTTTGGTATAGCCAAATCCGTCGGTGCCAATCTCACTGTTCTTAGATCGGACGATATTGTCGATACAATTGTTGAATATGCCCGTGAGAATAAAATTGATATTTTGGTTATGGGTGATTCCAAAGGAGACCATAGTGAAAACTATTTTTATAAATCATTGAAATTAAGTTTAGATCACGTTGAAATACACGTTGTACCTAATTAAAACGTAAATTGATAAAAAGTTTCCTATTTTGCTGGTACAAATTAACTATTTTGCCTTCAAAGGCTTGACTTTAGCCAACTTTCATTATAAAATAATGTCGAATTCCATTTTTAGGAGGTTGTATATGAATAAGTCAGATTTAATCAACTCAATTGCATCAAAATCAGGTTTAAACAAGAAAAACAGTGAAGCTGCTTTGAATGCATTTATTTCTTCAGTTGAGGATACTCTCAAGGCTGGCGACAAAGTTACTTTGGTTGGTTTCGGAACCTTCGAAGTAAGAGAAAGAGCTGCTAGAAAGGGTAGAAACCCACAGACTAAGAAAGAAATTACTATTCCTGCATCAAAAGCTCCAGTATTCAAAGCTGGTAAGGTTTTGAAGGATAACGTTAACGCTTAAGTTAACGCTTAATATGGCCAATGCACCCGTATGGGTACACTACATAAAAGCCCTGAATCAACTTCAGGGCTTTTTGTATTGCATTTTTTTATTATGAAAGCTTACTTACCGTGCTTATTGTGAATTTTTTTATATATTGTTATTAATTGTTGATCCGTATTTTTTCTATCAGTTGACAAATCACCTGGGAATTTGTTGGCTTCTTTTGCTTATCCTCTTCGGATAGGACATTTTCTATACAGTTTCTGATAGCTCTCTCAACCTTTTGTATTGTAACATTGTTCTTTACAGCTATTTCCCTGTATATGCCCTTTGGAAGAGAACCACTCTGGCAGTAGCTGTCAAAAGCGCGGGTAACAATATCCCTTATGTATGCATAACCCGTCATATGGGCCTTCAGTCCATATTCCCGCATATATTTGGTTGCCAGCACTTTCAGCTCATCATCATATCTGTTTTTGGGATTTTGACCAAAAGTAGGAGTATAATTTTTCATAGTGTATTGTTTGATATTGGAATCCATATAGAGCTGCTTGATTCTCAAAGTCAGGACATTCTCGTCAAAAGGTTTGATTATGTAATAGTTCGCACCCAGATTCATTGCCCTGGAAACATAATTTTCATGACTCACAGCGGAATAAACTATGTAAACAGGTGTATTCCCCGCACTGTTGGCTTTGGCATGCTCAAGTACACCGATACCGTCCAATTTAGGCATTATAATATCCAGCAATACCACATCAGGTTTTTCCCTGTCAATCAGTTCAATTGCTTCGATACCGTCTTTGGCTATTTTCAGCATTTCAAATTCCTGGCACTCACTCAACTTTTCATATAATGCCTTTGCAGTTAATAAATTATCATCCACTATCAAAACCCTTATTTTACTCATTGTTTCTCTTTAACCCTTTTCATTAATTTATGGCTGAATAAACACATCAGCTGAATTTTCAAAAAATCCGATTATTTTCCGGCATATAACATCTGGTTCACTGCCGTCACACTCGATAACCCTGTCCGCATATTTGTTATACAAAGGTATCCGTTCATTGTATAAGTCTTTTAAGGTACCACCCGTTCTGACCAATTTTCTTGAGGCATCCATCCTGTCTTCAATAACCTGATAACTCGTGTTCAAAAATATAATTTCCCCTGTTTTTTTTAAATGACTCATTGCAATATCGCTGTGAACCAAACCACCTCCCGTGGAAATTACGCAATTGCCGGAGCGGATATCCAATACCACCTCGTCCTGAACCCGGATAAAATATTCCCGGCCATACTCTTCTACCAGCTGTTTCGGTGTTTTGCCGGTTTTATGGGTTACCAGCACATCGGTGTCGATAAAGCCGTATCCCAACATTTCACTCAACAGCTCTCCCACTGTGGTTTTGCCTGTTCCCGGCATACCTATGAGAATAATATTCCGGTCACTTTTATTGTTCCTCATAGGCCATCCCACCTGGAATCCATTTCTGTAATGCTTCTCATGCCTGACGACATTATGATGCTGTCAACCAGAGCTATCCTTACCATGGCTTCACAAATGGAATAAACTCTCGGTACCAGCGACGGATCGCTTCTGGATGCAAACTTGTGTGTTACAGGCTCAAGTGTCCGGACATTTACTGTAAGCTGATCCTGCAAAATGGTTGGAGTCGGCTTGACAGCCACACGGATGCGGATTTCCTCACCGTTGGATATTCCTCCAAGCATACCGCCGGCCCTGTTGGTTTTGAATCTTATTCTGCCCGTTTCCTTGTCGTAATAAGGGGTGTCATTCATTTCCGAACCCTTTTTGGAGGCCACTCCGAAACCTTCACCTATTTCTACACCCTTGACTCCTCCGACAGACATTAAGCCATGAGCAATAGTTGCACTAAGCTTGTCAAAAACAGGCTCTCCCAATCCTGCTGGAACTCCTTTGGCAATGATTTCAATCACGCCGCCGCAGGAATCGCCTTCCCTGATTACCTGTAACAAGTCTTCTATCATTAGTTTGGCAGCTTCAGGGTCAGGGCAGTTTATTTCATTTGTCCTGTAATTCTGTTTGGCCTGCTCATAAGTAAACGGGCCCGCTTTAATGCCGTGTGATTCGACGGTATATGCCATAACATCTATACCCATCCGGTCCAATACCTGCTTTGCAACTGCTCCTCCTGCCACTCTTGCGGCTGTTTCGCGGGCCGACGCTCTGCCGGCGCCAAGATAGTCGGCATGTTCGCCATACTTCTTGAAATAGGTATATGCTGCCTGCCCCGGTCTCAGGAGGTCCCTGTTGCCTCTGTGCTGCTCAATATGCCTGTCGCCTATGTCACTGCTTGGAATAAGCATGGCCACAGGGGCGCCGGTTGTGGTGTCATCCTGCATGACTCCCGAAAAAATATATACCTTATCGGCTTCCGTTCTGGGCGTTTGCAGCTTTGACTGCCCGGGCCTCCGCTTTTCCAGTTCCTCCTGTATGATTTCAGATGTTATTTTTATCCCGGCCGGGACACCATCCACTATGACTACCAGTCCACCCCAGAGTTCGGGAGGAACATTTTCGCTTTTTCTGAAAGCCCCTGAGTAAGATTCTCCGCTCGTTGTTACACGAAATACCCGTCCAAATGAATTACCAACCATTGCTGCCTCCATATATATAAAAAATTTATTATCGGTTAAATCATCACTTAACTATAATTGCACTTACTCCTCACAAAGCCGGATATCACCACCGCAATTTTTTATGCAGTCAACAAAACCAGGGAATGTAACATTCATCGCCTCGGCAGTTTCAATCACTGTTTCCCCTGCGGCCTTCAAACCTGCAACCGCAAGTGCCATGACCACCCTGTGGTCGTCATGTCCGTTCACCCTGCAGCCCTTCAGGCTGCTTTCCCGTATTATCAGCCCATCGGGCAACTCCTCAATGCCGGCACCCATTTTTGTGAGTTCCCTGCACATAACATTTATTCTATCGGTTTCCTTCAGTCTTGCCTGCGGAACATTGACAAGCCGTGTTTCCCCCTGTGCAAAACAACCTGCTACGGCCATGGCCGGCAAAGCATCGGGTATGGAGTTCATATCAATGGTTCTCCCCGTCAAATTTTGTCCTTTAACAGTCACACTGTTGGAATCGAAGGAAACCTTTGCACCCATATCTTCCAATATTGAAAGCACCAGCTTGTCACCCTGGGGATCTGTCATATCAAGGTTTGTAAGCCTGAATTCCTGTCCGGTTATTGCAGCCAATACCATAAAGAAGGTTGCCGAAGAGAAATCTCCCGGAATGGTACATTCAAATTGTGGGTATTTCTGCTGTCCCTGTATAATAAATTCCTTCATATTATTATGTTTGTACTTTATACCGAATTTATCAAGCCACCATAGAGTTATTTCAACATATGGCACTTCGTTGAGTCTTGTTACCTCTATATGCGTATCGTTTTCCAGAAGAGGAGCACTAAGCAGAATTGATGATAAGTATTGCGATGTAACAGCGTCTAGTGTTGTAAATCCACCTTTAGCCCTTCCTTTTACTACTACGGGAGCGGACTCATTTCCCCGTGTTGTGTAGGCCTCTCCGCCAAGATTATTAATAGCCTTGACCAGGGGCCCTATTTGTCTTTTTCGTATCTGATAATCACCTGTAAAAACAGTATACCCCGCAACAAGTGCAGCCGTCATCAGTCCCAGTCTTAAGCTGGTCCCCGAATTTCCAACATCTATTATGTCCTCGGGAACCTGGGGACTGCCGCCCATCCCGCCTACCGTATAACAGTTTCCATCAAATTCATACGATGCTCCAAAGGCTTTACACAAATTAACAGCCGAGACGGAATCGCTGGAAATCAACGGATTCCTGATAATACTCCGCCCCTCTGCAAGCCCTGCAAAAAACATCGACCTTATAGTATGAGATTTTGAGCCTGGAATATTAACTATTCCCGAAACCTCAGAAGGTTTTACTTTTAATATCATTTTTTCCACCTACCATATTACCTATTTTTTCAAAAAATTTCAATCCTTTTAATAAGACCAAATAAGACTATTTAATAAGACCATGCTGCAATATGCTACCAATACTATGTTATTATAACAGCAGGGTTTCGTCAATTTTTTTGCCTGTTTTATCCAAAAATCAGTTATCGCTGACTGTGATTTTTGGAGGTGGAGGTCCGAAATATTGAAAATAATTACAAAGCAGTTTTCCGTTATATAGTTTTCTTTTTTTATCGGCTCTCCTTCCAAAGAGCTTTTCAAACTCAAGGTTGGAGGTAATAACATAATATGACCATGAGTCCAGTCTGTTAAAAACCGTCCCCATCTCCCTGTAGAGCTTGTCGACATAGTCCTTTTCCCCCAAACGTTCTCCGTATGGCGGGTTACATATTATTATACCGTATTTATATCTGGAACTGATATCTGAAACCGGCAGCCTCTGAAGATGTATGGCATCCTCGACCCCAGCCTTTTTTGCGTGGTACCGGGCCAGGCTCATGGCTTCCTCATCTATATCCGAACCATGGATTCTAAGCTCCCTGTCCTCCACCATTAAATCATAAGCCTCATCTCTTGCCTGATCCCAAAATCCAGAGTCAATAATATTCCAGTTTTCGGCGTCAAATTCCCTTCCCAGACCGGGGGCGATATTCTTTCCAATAAGGGCCGCCTCTATGGGAATTGTACCGCTTCCGCAGAAAGGATCCAGCAAAACCCTGTCCTTATTCCAATGACTTATCAGTATCATGGCACTTGCCAGGGTCTCCTTCAAAGGTGCTCCGCCCACAAGTTTCCTATAGCCTCTTTTGTGCAGTCCGGCTCCGCTTGTATCAATTGTAAGAGTGGCAATATCTTTTAAAAGGGCGACCTCAATTCTATACCTGGGCCCGGTTTCCTCAAACCATTCACATTTGTGACGCAGTTTGAGCTTCTCCACTATGGCCTTTTTTACAATTGCCTGGCAGTCAGGAACGCTAAAAAGCTTGGAATCAATAGACTTTCCCTCTACAGGAAACTCTGCGTCGGCCGGTATGATTTCATCCCAGGGCAAAGCTTTTGTCTGTTCAAAAAGTTCTTCAAAGCTCAAGGCTTTAAATTCCCCCAGCTTTAAAAGCACCCTGTCGGCTGTTCTCAGCCAGAGATTGGACCTGCAAATGGCCATTTCATCTCCGCCGAAAGTAACCTTTCCGTTTTCCACCTTCTGGTCAAAGTAGCCCAGTTTTTTCAATTCTCTGGCTGTTACAGCCTCAATACCAAAAGCTGATGTTGCTATCAGTTCAAATTTACTCATTAATTTGCCTTTCAAATATATATTATAGGATCAATAGCCGATTATCATGTCCATTATCCGGTCATATCATGTCTATTATTTGGATAAGTACTACTATTATAACCTTGTAAACGGTTTATAACAACAAGTTATTGCCAATATGGCAAATAAAAACGTGACCGGCTAATGTACCAACATGTACTGAAATATTTTGGGAATAAAAAACATACTCATTTGAAGTGATTAACAAATATGTAAAATATAAATGACGCTGTAAAATTAATAGCTTGCAATTATTTTAAATATGTAATTCAATATGCTATCTTGCTAAATCAATTCTAAAAACGTTAAAACAATCCATATTACGGCAACTCAGAAGATTTATTTATGTTTTTTATTGTAAATTTAAAAAAATAAATGAAAGTTTTTATATTTCTGCTTGCAATTATTATGATGTAATAGTATAATTTAAAAGAAATTAAAAGTAAATATTGGCGTACAACGGGGTATGCTAAGGCTGTTCCAACAGCACCGGTAGAGTTTTATCAGGTTTAAAGTGTTTTTATATGACCCTTACGCCAAAATATTAATTGACTTAATTATATTTTAGTTGCAGGAGGGTTTTTTTAATGGGAAGTTTACAAAAAATTATGGATCAGGTTGTTAAAAGAAATCCCGGTGAACCGGAATTTCATCAGGCAGTCGCAGAAGTGCTTGAATCTCTCGAAGTAGTTGCCGAAAAGCATCCTGAATGGGTTAAAGCCGGAGTATTCGACAGAATAGTCGAACCGGAAAGACAGATCATTTTCAGAGTACCCTGGGTTGATGATAACGGCAATGTACATGTTAACCGCGGTTTCAGAATTCAGTTCAATAGTGCGATCGGTCCTTATAAGGGCGGATTGAGACTTCATCCTTCAGTTAATGCAAGTATCCTTAAGTTTCTCGGTTTCGAACAGATATTCAAGAATTCCCTGACAGGTCTTCCAATAGGAGGCGGCAAGGGCGGCAGTGATTTTGATCCCAAAGGCAAGTCGGACAATGAGGTTATGAGGTTCTGCCAGAGTTTTATGACAGAGTTGTCAAAGCATATCGGTGCCGATACCGATGTTCCCGCAGGTGACATCGGAACAGGGGCAAGAGAAATCGGCTATATGTATGGCCAATACAAGAGACTTAGAAACGAGTATACCGGAGTTTTGACAGGAAAAGGGCTCACCTGGGGAGGCAGCCTTGTTAGAACCGAGGCAACAGGTTACGGTTTGTGCTACTTTATGGATGAAGCACTGAAAGCTAAGGGCAAATCCTTCAAAGGCACTACAGTTGTAGTTTCAGGTTCCGGAAATGTTGCCATATACGCAACTGAAAAAGTTCACCAGCTGGGTGGAAAAGTTGTGGCATTAAGCGACTCAAACGGATATATATATGATCCCGAAGGTATCAAGCTGGATACCGTAAAACAGTTGAAAGAAGTTGAAAGAAAGCGTATCAGTGAGTATGTCAATATACATAAAAATGCCATTTATACCGAAGGCTGCTCCGGTATCTGGAGTATTAAATGTGATATAGCTCTCCCCTGTGCGACTCAAAATGAAATTGACGGCAAATCTGCCGAATTATTGGTTAAAAATGGCTGCTATGCAGTTGGGGAAGGTGCAAATATGCCTTCAACACCCGAGGCAGTTCATATATACTTGAATAACAAGATTATTTACGGTCCTGCAAAGGCTGCAAATGCAGGCGGTGTTGCAACATCAGCTCTCGAAATGAGCCAGAACAGCATGCGCTATTCCTGGACTTTCGAAGAAGTCGATGCTAAATTGAAAGACATTATGGTAAATATCTACAGGAATGCAAGCGCTGCAGCAAAGGAATACGGCATGGAGGACAACCTCGTAGCCGGTGCAAACATTGCAGGTTTCTTAAAAGTAGCCACCGCAATGTATGCTCATGGAATTGCGTACTAAGTAACACCCTTATATTTTTAACGCCAACACCGATTTAATTATGGTGTTGGCGTCTTTTTACTCTATACCAATAATATATTTAAAAAACTAGTGTATTGCTCGTTTTTTGTGCTTTCCACCCATTACATCCGAAACATCGTTTATTGTAACAAATGCATCCTCGTCTTTATCATATATGATTGATTTCAGTTTTGATATCTCCAAACGGGTGATAACTGAATAGAGAATAGTTTTGTCGTTCCCCGAAAAACCGCCTTTCCCGTCTATAAAGGTTACTCCCCTGCCCAAACGTGCTGTGATAGCCTCTGCAATCTCATCAGCTTTATCTGAAATTATGAAAGCCGCCTTTGCTTCGTCAAGGCCTTCTATTGTAATATCAATTACCTTGTAGGCTATAAAGTAAGCTATAAGCGAATACATAGCCCTATCCCAGCCGAATACCAGTCCTGCACTGCTTAAAATGAATACATTGAAGAGCATAACCATTTCGCCTACCGAGAAAGCTGTTTTTTTGTTGATAATTATTGCAACCATTTCGGTTCCGTCAAGGGACCCGCCTGATCGGATAATTATTCCCACACCAACTCCAAGTATTATCCCTCCAAAAACAGTAGCCAGCAAAACATCGCTTGTAAGACCGGGTATAGGATGAAATACATGCACCCATACCGATAGGGATACTATTGAAAAGAGTGAAGATAAAACAAAGGTTTTGCCTATTTGCTTATATCCGAGAAATAAAAAAGGTAAATTCAGGACAAATATAAACAAACTCAGAGGCAGTTTTGATAAGTAACTTGTGATTATTGATATGCCTACTATTCCGCCATCAATAATGTTATTGGGGATCAGAAATATTTCCAATCCTATTGCTGCTAATATTGACCCTATAAAAAGAAAAATATATCTGCTTATCTCTCTTTTGACCTGGTTCTTTCTAGTCATACTTCCACCTCACTATTCTACATATTTAAAATCACGAACAGTGTAAGTAATTATTCTTATAATTACTGCAGTTAAAATAGTGAGGGATAGCTTGCCTTATATATTTTCTAAAATCAATGAGCTCATTGATATTTGAATAATTTCCCGGCTGAAAATCCTTATAAAATCTGTGACTTACATTCAAATTAATCTGTCGGCTCTGAGCTGTCTTTCCAGGAATTTTTAGATTTCCTCTTGTTACATAAAAAACTTTATTGCCAATAGATTTTACTTTTACAAGGCTATGACTATTCTTTTGCTTTTGTCCAGAGTCAATATTAAAGTTGATACCGATAAATATTATTTGTGAAAATATACATAAAATTATCAGTATTCCAATAATATTTTTCCTTTTGACCATTTAAACCTCCTTTCGAACTTAATATAATATAATTATAACACACTCATATAATCATATTGTATATATTTATTATTCAAAAATGAGCCATGGCTCTGTTTTTGGAGTATCACAGCTAAAAGAAAGCATTTCTTTTTTGGTGGGATGTTCAAAATTTACCTGGTGAGCCCATAAGGCTATTTGCTGTCCCGGCTTGTTCACCCTGGAACCATAGCGCTGGTCTCCATAAAGCACATAGCCTGCATGTGACAGCTGTACCCTTATCTGATGGGGTCTTCCGGTATGCAGTTTGATTCTCAGAAGGCTCAAGCCTCCGGCCGACTTTAATACTTCATAGTCCAATACGGCTTCCTTTGCCCCGCTCGTGCCCTCTTTCACCACCGACACCATATTTGCCGCTTCATTCTTAATAAGAAAATCTTTCAGGGTATCTTCAGTTTTTTCGGGTGTTCCTCTTACGACGGCAAGATAAGTTTTTTTGAAGGTTCTGGTCCTGATTTGATCCGACAGCCTTGCTGCTGCCTTTGAGGTTCTGGCAAAAACCATGATTCCGCCAACGGGCCTGTCAAGCCTGTGAACAAGCCCAAGGTACACTTCCCCGGGCTTATTATACGTTTCTTTTACATATTGCTTCAATGCCGTAAGCAAATCCAAATCCCCGGTATTATCAGCCTGAACAGGAATATTGACCGGCTTTTCCACAACAAGCAGATGATTATCTTCATATATTATAGAAGGTCTCACCGATTCTCCCACCTTCCGTATATTCCGCACGGAAGTACCAATCCGGACTGACTTACAGGAAGTCCGACCTCTCCGCAGCTATGATTACCCTTGAACCGGCTTCCTACTGTCTGCTTCAGAATATTGCTCAAAACGGTTGGAGAAAAGCCGGTTGTATATGAATTTATAAGGAAAAAAAGCGGATTATCCGAAAGCAGCCCCATGCACTGTTCAACAAAACCGTAGAGTGAATCCTCTATTTTCCATATCTCCCCATTGGGACCTCTGCCATAAGAGGGCGGATCCATAATAATGCCATCATATTTTTTGCCTCTTCTGATTTCCCTCTGGACAAATTTCATACAGTCGTCAGTAATAAATCTCACAGGTTTATCGGCCAACCCGGACAGAGCCACGTTTTCCTTTGCCCAGTTAACCATTCCCTTTGCCGCATCCACATGGCATACCTCAGCACCTGCATAAGCCGCCGCAACAGTGGCCCCTCCGGTGTATGCAAACAGGTTCAGTACCTTTACGGGACGATTTGCTTTCTGTATATTGTTTATCATCCATTTCCAATTGACGGCTTGTTCGGGGAAAAGGCCGGTATGCTTGAAGCCTGTGGGTTCAATGTAGAATTTTAAATTTTCAAAGCCGATGGTCCATCTTTTGGGAAGCTTTTTTTTATATTCCCATTGTCCGCCTCCGCTCTGACTTCTGTGATAGTGGGCGTCGGCACGTTCCCATGCCTTTTTATTTTTTACAGGCCATATGATTTGGGGATCAGGTCTCCTCAATATGACATCTCCCCATCTTTCAAGTTTTTCTCCATCACCTGTCTCTATAAGCTCATAATCTTTCCATTCATCTGCCAGTAACATCTTTTCCTCCATGACATAAGTTATTTGATTGCTGCAACGATCTCGACAATTTCATCAGGTTTTAGAACGATATAGTCAGGTTTTGCCCTCTTGAGCAGTTCCAGCGAATCAAATCCCCACAAAACCGAAATCACTTTTATTCCGATCTTTCTGCAAGCTTCAACATCCCGCTGTTCATCCCCTACATATATTACCTCGTCTTTTTCCACCCCAAGCTTTGAAATCAGCCTTCCTATTGTTACATGTTTTGCAAACAGACCTTTGGAGGATTGGATATTATCAAACATTCCCAGATTATTACATTTTAAAAACGCTTCAATATTATGGACTGAGTTGGATGATACAATGCTCAAGCCATAACCCGCTGAGTGAAGCTTCTCCAGCATTTCCCCCACACCTTCTATAGGACTGACTTCTTCGGCATAGGAGTGAAAGTTGTTCAAAAGCTCCACACCCATTTTGGGAAGCTTGAACACCGGAATTTTCAGTTCTTTAATCCTTTTCTTCATGGGGAGCTTCAACAGCTCTTTGATTCTCTCCTGACTCACAGGCTGATAACCGTATTTCTCAGCCATTTCATTTCCTATTCTTATAAAGGTTTGCAGCGAATCAACCAAGGTCCCATCAAGATCAAATATTACCTGTTTTATCATTTTTCCCCCAAAATCCTTTGCAGCTGGTAGTCTGTAACATCCAAACTTATAATTCTTCCCTGTATTTGTTCATCAGATGTTTAAACAATTCAGCACTTGACGGCGGAGTATATGTAATGGTATTTGCTCCGGCTTCTATTGTTTCCAAAATACTCTCGCTTGTGGGTCCCCCTGTTGCAATAATGGGAACCTGCGGAAATTTTTTGCGGATTGCCCGGACAACCTCCGGCGTCCTGGCCGCACACGAGACATTCAAAATTTCGGCACCTGCGTCCAATCTGGCCTGTATATCGGTATTTTCAGAGGTTACCGTCACCACAATCGGAATATCTATTTTTGAATACAGGGCTTTTATCAATTCGTTTTTTGTAGGTGCATTTACCACAACTCCAATGGCCCCCTGAAATTCGGCATCCATCGCAATATTTATCACCCGTTTTCCGGTAGTGGTGCCGCCTCCTACTCCACAGAAGACAGGAATATCCGATGCGCTGATTATTGAATGCGTTATTACAGGCTGCGGTGTAAACGGGTATACTGCAATTACCGCGTTTGCATTGCAATTTTTTATAATGGCCACATCTGTTGTAAACATAAGCGATTTGATATTCTTCCCAAAAATATTTATCCCGCTTACGCGGTTAATTACCTCGGGAATCTTAACCATATGCTTTCTCAGCGTTCCTTCGATTTCAGGCACAAATGTCATATTTCCTCCTTGTACTTCCGGAATTCTTTGACAGGAAAATAATTTCTTCTGCTATGTTTACCTTTTCATCGGGATTGTATACTTTTAACATATTATAGTATACTAAATTTTTTGGAAGTCGTACAGAAATAATAACTATTGTAATTTGGAGTATTAATGGTAAAATATATTTCATTCCAGATTTAAACTAAAAGGCAGGTTATAATGATATGAATAATAATATTTTATCTACTAAATTTCTTGGATGTGACAGTGATTTTTCATCTGCTGAGATTGTCATATTCGGAGCACCCTATGACGGTACTACCACCTTCAGACCCGGAACAAGATTTGCACCTTCTGCCATGAGAATTGATTCCATAGGGATAGAAACCTACAGTCCATATTTTGACGCCGATATAACGGATTTTACAGTCAATGATTTCGGAGATCTTGATTTACCTTTCGGTTCACCAAAGAAAGCTTTATCCATGATATCCGAAACTGCAGAATATATTTTCTCCAATAATAAAAAACCCTTGATGATCGGAGGGGAACACCTGGTTTCGCTTCCCGCAATCCAACAGGCAGTGAAAAAATACCCCGGTTTAAAAATCATACACTTTGACGCTCATACCGATCTGCGTCAAGACTACCTGGGAGAGGCCCTGTCCCACTCTTCGGTGATCAGGCGTGTCTGGGATATCCTCGGCGACAACAGCATATGGCAGTTTGGTATCCGGAGCGGTACACGCGAGGAATTCTACTGGTCCAGTGAGGGCCATACCTCCATGTGCCTGCACAATTTTGATACCCTTGGTACCGCTGTCGAAGAAATCGGCGGTTCACCGGTATATCTCACAATAGATCTGGATGTGCTGGACCCTTCAAACTTTCCAGGAACAGGCACGCCCGAGGCAGGCGGCGTCAGCTTTGCACAGTTGATAGCTGCTTTAAAAACCGTGTCAAAGCTCAACATAATAGGAGCGGATATTGTGGAGCTGTCACCGCACTACGATCACAGCGGCGCTTCAACCGCACTGGCCTGCAAGGTGCTCAGGGAAGTCCTGCTTGCAATGTCCATATAAGACGCTCCAAATTTAGAAATTTCTTTGAGATAGTACGCCAAATACAGCCAGTGCTTCGGTTTGCTGCCCTGTTTCACAGCAATAATCCTGATAGGCTTTATAAAGGTGTGTAACGGAGGTTCCCCACACACCTTTTGGATAAATAAAAGAAACGAAGGAAAATACTTTCGTTTCTTTTATTAACAAACAATATTAGGTTATGTTAGAATATTCTGTATAAAAAGAATATTAGCGACAATAAAATATAAGCGGAGATAACAGTAATGCTTGAAATTCAAAATATATTAAAGTATTGGCATAAGATTGAGCATTTCAGTCCATATGAGCCTGATGAAATAAACAGTGAAAACTTTCGACGGATAGCAATACTAAACGATTTATGTCTGCCATGGAATGAAGAAGTGGACTATGAACGCGTTTACACTGTATATCTGGGCGTTTTCAGGATGGATGTGACAACTGAAATCATTGAAACCAAATTTGGTAAGGATAAAAAGCCGGAAGACAATCCTAACTTCAGCTGTATATGTACTTTTAAACTGAATAATAACATTGAATACTGCCCCAATTCTTTTAGAATTTCGGCTCTGCCCTGGGCTGTCGGAAAAATCATTCATGATCAGTGGAGTGATGAATGGCAGGAGGATTTTAAAAAGTTTGAAGATCCGATCATTGCCCAAATCGCCTGTCCTGATGGAGAAATGGATTACGAAACTTTTGAAGGCATAAAAAAGAGCATTGCTGACAAATTGGGATGGGATGTACCATTTTGCGATGCCTGGCTATATATTGATGAGAGAAAAATAAAAAGGGATGCCAATGGTCAGAAATTTGAAGTTCCTGTAGAAGAAGTTCTTGAAACCCTGGAGTCTAAGGATTCTGCCGAGGCTGAAGAAGTTGAAGAGGAAGAACCCTTCGATTTGGATGAAGAATTGGCAAAGAAAAATGAGCTTTTGAACAGCTTCTATGCACGTGATATTGAAAAACTCATAGGAGAAGTGAAAGCCGGAAATTTTGGAAAAGGGTTTTCCAATTTTATTTTGGGTAATCCGGAGAAAAAAGAAATAGACATTGAAAATGATGTTTCTAGAATAAAGGAAGTACTCTCTCCAAGAAATTATCCTCTCGGCAGGTGGCCCAGCAACAACAGCCTCAGCTTAATGCAGCAGGTGGCTGTCAACCTTTCGAGAAGTCAGGTTGCAGATGAACTTGGACTATTTAGCGTAAACGGGCCTCCCGGTACAGGGAAAACCACCCTTCTCAGAGATGTTATTGCATCAATTATCGTTGACCGTGCATGTAAACTGTCAAAATTAAAACATCCTGATGATGCTTTTATAAAAGGGGAACTTGTTAAGCTCCCGGGCTATGAATTTCTGAGAATCCATCACTTAAAGGAAGAATTCCGCGACTATGGGATAATTATCGCAAGCAATAATAACGGTGCTGTTCAGAATATAACCCAGGAACTTCCGGTGGAGAAAGCCATTCCTCAAAAATACAACCAGGAAAAGTACCATTATTTTTCAAAACAAGCGAACTACGCCTTTGAAAAAAAGATAAGAAAAAAATGCTGGGCTTTTATTTCGGCAGTATTGGGTAACACAAAGAATTGTAATGATTTCTCAAATGGATTCTGGGATGTGTTTGACAAAAGCGAAAAGAATAAATCCATGAGAAAGCTTTTACAAGATAAGAAGCTTAAAGTACTTTCGTGGGAAAAGGCTGTACAGAATTTTAATGAAAAACTCGGTAAGACGGTGGCAGAAAGGGATAGGCTTGAGAGCTATAATGAGAATCTTAAGCTAAAGGAAATCATAGACATTGAAATCCGGGAACTGAAACAGCAGCAAACCAAAAGTGGGATGGATTTAAGAGAGGCTTCCGAAAATGAATTAACCATCAAAAAACGTATAGAAATAGTTGAAACCCAGCTTGAGAAACTTTCTGCAGAGGTTGGAATTTATAAATCAAGGGTTAAATGGTATCATAAATGCCTTCCGTTTCTTCCAAAGTCTAAAAAACTGTTTGCCGATGTGGAAGAGGCTGAAAACAGGCAGACACAAAAGCTCAGGTTATTCTCGGAGTTGAATGAAGAATTAATAGTTGCCGAGGATATCCGAAGGAAGCATGAAAAAGCTTATAAAGGTATCGTTGAGGCTATTGAAAGCAGTCATGCCAGACTAAAACGTGTTGAAGAGGTTCTTGACGAGGCGAAAAAACTATTGGGAGTAAATTTCCCTGATGCTGATTATTGGCGTGATTTTGAGAATAATCAGAACGCACAGATTAATTGTCCATGGACCTATAATGAATTTAATGAACTCAGGGAACAGCTGTTTTTAGAGGCAATGCAGCTGCATAAGGCTTTTGCCCTGAACTCGGAAGCAATAAGAACCCATAACATGAATCTGTTTTATAATCTCTTGAAAAGAAAGCTGTCTCACGAAGACGAAAAAGCTTATGCAAGCGAGCTGTTCCAGAGCTTTTTCCTTCTTGTACCTGTTATTTCTACAACCTTTGCTTCCATTTCAAGGCTGTTGAAACATATCGGACGGGAAGAAATTGCATGGTTAATGATTGACGAAGCTGGGCAGGGTACTCCCCAATCTGCGGCAGGTGCTATCTGGAGGGCAAAAAGAACTTTAATTATAGGCGACCCTCTACAAATAGAACCTGTTGTTACAACCCCAAACTGTGTATTGAAGCGGTTCAGCGAATTATACTCCGTACCTTTGAAATTTACGGATAAGGAACTGTCCATTCAGGTATTGGGTGATAAGGTTAATCCCTATGGAACAAAAAGAGGCAGCCTATGGGTTGGCTGTCCGCTTAGGGTACATAGAAGATGTATTTCTCCGATGTTTGAAATCGCCAACACCATAGCTTATAGACAAAAAATGATTTGTGCCACCAGACCGGAGACAGAAGACTTCATAATTCCTAAAAGCCAATGGCTGAATATTGGAGGTAAATCGGACAAGCCACACTATGTTGAAAAGCAAGGGAAATTAGTATATAAAATTGTATTAAAAGCGTTCCTGGAATCGAATAGCGACTTTCCAAGCATATATGTAATCACACCCTTTGTTACTGTAAAAAATGAACTGCTGAAACTGTTTTACGAGAATCTGTCAGGGGATTTGGAAAGCAAAGCGATATATATTAACAAAAACCGGCTTTATTATTGGATCCGGTCAAGTATTGGAACCGTTCACACCTTCCAGGGAAAAGAAACTAAAATGGTTATCTTATGTCTGGGCGTAGATTCGGATTTGAAAGGCTGCGGTGCAATACAGTGGGCTTCAAGAAAACCGAATCTGCTGAATGTTGCAGCGACAAGAGCCATGTATAGGTTGTTGATTGTGGGAGATGCAGCCTTATGGAAGGATGAAGAGAATTTTAAGGTTGCATATGAAATGTTAAATCAAGAGGTGTAGGGTAGTGAGTATAAAAGGTGTCTTTTGGCTCGTTTTTCTTGATTGTGACCATAAATATCTTCTCCTAAAATAGAATTTATTTTATCTGGCTTAATAACATAGGTATCGCATACAGAGGCATGTTAACAAGCCAATCTTCCTTTTTGTAGTCACTCATGGAAGCCCGTATGGAAACTGCGGGAGAAAACATTTCCTTATAGGTTTTCAAGCTTTTCGCCTTAAGGTTGGTTTCAGCTTTTACCTCTATGGGGACAATTGCATTTACATTATCTATTACAAAGTCGATTTCCGAATTACCCCGGTTATTGGCCCAATAATAGGTGTCTATCTCTCTTAAGCCTTTTAGCTGTTGGAGTACATACTGTTCAGTCAATGCTCCTTTGAATTCTTCAAAAAGCGCATTTCCCTTGAGCAAAGTCTGAGGATTCAGCCTGGACATGCACGATAATAGCCCTACATCAACCATAAACAGTTTAAAAGCCTTTAAGTCCTCATATGCTTTAAGAGGCAGGGCGGGCTTTGAAATTCGTGAGACCTTGGTTACAAGGCCGCAGTCAATCAGCCATTGCATGGCAAGCTCATATTCCCTTGCTCTTGCCCCTTCTTTGACAAGGCCATATACAAATTTCTTATTTTCTTTTGCAAGCTGTACCGGAATACTGTTCCATAGCAAACGGATACGGGGGACAGCCTCATTTGGAGCGTGTTTTGAAAAATCCTGCTCATATGCGTCAAGTATTCTTTTTTGTATTTCACGAACCTTGTTGAAGTCGTTGTCCAGGGAGAAGTGAAAAACCACCTCCGGCATACCGCCAACGAAATAATAGTGCTTCAAGGCATCAATATATTTTGTCTTAAAGCTTGTTATCATGGCAAAATCACCTTTTTGCAGGAGCTCTACAAACTGTTCCTTTCCCGTAGCCATAAGAAACTCGGTGAAGTTAAGCGGATAAAGGTCTAAAAATTCCACCTTGCCAACAGGGAAGGAAGTCCCGGGATGAAGAGCAACGCCAAGCAGGCTTCCGGCCGCCACAATATTGTATTCAGGGGCATTTTCATTAAAATATTTTAATGATTTTAAAGCGTTTGGTACTTCTTGAACTTCATCAAATATAATTTGACTCTATAAATAATGTTTTATATATTTACTGTATATTAATAACTTGACAGTATCTCTTCCGCAACTTTAACCTGAGATACTCTCGTATCCATTGCCCGTTTCTGAATATACCTGTGGGCCTGCGGTTCAGACATATTCATTTTTTCCACCAGCAGCCATTTGGCTTTCTCGATGACCTTTCTGTCATTGATCCGCTTTTCCAGATCATCATTTTGAAGCTTCAGACCTCTCAGTGATTTACGGGAATTGGCGGCAAATTTGGCCGTTTGCAGTAATATTGTCTTGTTTATAGGCTTTGGAAGTATAAGTGCACCAACTTTTTCAAGTTTATACTGCATTTCTCCCAGATGCTCGTGCTTGGCCAGAAGGATTATGCCGGCATCTGTTTTATCGGCTATATCCAAAACAAGTTCAATGCCTAATTCATCCTGTAAAGGCGAATTTATCAATATTAATTCTGGTTCGAACATATCAAGCTTGCGTCTGGCCTCATTTGCAGATAAAGAGTATTCCGCCGCCGAATATCCCTGTTGCAGCATGAGGGTTCGTAGCTCTTTTATCACATCAGGCCTGCTGCACACAATCAGAATCCCTCCTGCTCCCACCGGCAATCACCTCCATCTGAGCGGGAAAAGCTTAAAACAGTTGCGATTCCCCATTAATATGCCGAAAGATAGCGGTCAATCTCCCAGGAATGCACAATACTGTTATATGAAGCCCACTCTGCTTCCTTTGCTGAAATATATTTTGTGAAAATATGCTCGCCTAAAACATCCTTTATATAAGGATCTTTTTTCATTTCTTCCAGAGCAAACAGCAGATTTGACGGAAGTCTTTGAATACCCAGCTCTTTTTCCCTGTCAGGTGCAAGATTATAGGTATTGATATCAACCGGCGCAGGTATCACCAGGTTTTTCTGCAGACCGTCCAACCCGGCTTCCAGCAATAATGCCAGTGTAAGATACGGATTGCAGGACGGGTCGGGACTTCTCAATTCGATTCTTGTAGCCTCTCCCTTGGGTGCAGGAATTCTCATCAGCAAACTTCTGTTCATATGTGACCATGCAATGTGAACAGGTGCTTCAAAGCCGGGCACAAATCTCTTGTAGGAATTTACCAGCGGATTGGCTACGGCTGTTATACCCTTTGCATGCTGGAGTATTCCGGCTCCGAACATTTTTGCCACCTCGGATATATCCATGCTGTTTTCACCTGCATTGAACAGATTTTTTCCGTTCTGCGAAAGAGACATATTGATATGCATACCCGAACCGTACGAATTATAGATGGGCTTTGGCATGAATGTGGCATGCAAGCCGTTTCTCTGTGCTACGATTTTAACAACCATTTTGAATGTCATTATCCTGTCGGCAGCTGTCATGACATCACTGTATTTGAAATCAATTTCATGCTGCCCTGCCGCATTCTCATGATGTGAAGCTTCTATTTCAAAGCCCATATCCTCAAGTACCATGCAAATCTCTCTTCTGCAGTTCTCACCCAGGTCGGAGGGAGCCAGATCACAATAACCGGCTGCATCATGGGTTTTGTTTGTAGGCCTTCCTTCAGCATCAGTGTGGAACAGGAAAAATTCACACTCGGGGCCGATATTAAATGTATAGCCAAGCTGTTTTGCCTTTGCTTCCGACCTTTTCAAAATATACCTGGGATCCCCCGGGAATTGTGAGCCGTCATAATTTTTGATATCGCAGATGAAGCGTGCAACCTTACCGTGCTGCGGTCTCCATGGCATAAGCTGAAATGTGTCCGGATCTGGTAACAGCAGCATATCGGACTGTTCCACCTCTGAAAAGCCTGCAATAGCGGAGGCATCAAACATAACCCCTTCCTCAAGGGCTCTTTCAAGCTGCTGATCGGTTATTGCAATGTTCTTCATATTACCGAAAATATCTGCAAATTGAAGCCTGATAAACTTAACATCATTCTGTTCCACAAACTTTAACAGATCATTTTTTGAAGCCATTTTCCCACCTCTCCTTTACAGTTAAATTTATTTATATTTTACATATTTATATTTTTTTTGTATATAAACAGTTTAATATATGTTAATCAGCGGATATTCATTATTATTTGCAGTGTTTATACTGTTATTAGATATAGCAGCTGTAGTACAGCAAAAATAAAAAAAGCGAAACTCATAATTTAATATCAAACATTATGAGAAACGCCTTTGTTTCCGCCGTTATTAATTTTATTCAACAAAATAATTTTACTAATTAATTTCAATTCAGTCAAGTATTTTTTTGCAATTTCAGCACCTATCATCCTGCAAAAATTATTTCATCAACTTTCCAGAAAATATTTAAAATCTCAAATTATATCTGTTGTACCTACATATATGTCTATTTTTAACCGCTTATCCCGCTTAAAAATCTTTAATAAAAATTATTGATTTTTTGCAGGATATATATTATAATTATTGTAAATTGATAATAACTTACAGCAAAGGCGCTGTGTCGGTCAAAAATTCATTTTTGATTGGTACAGCTTTTTTTAATTTTTTGGTATAATACTAATATTATGCAATCCGGCACAGTAAAAAACAATTATTTGGAGGGTCCTATGACTGATACAAATGACTACATTAAATATATAGCAGGTTTGGCCAAACTCTCACTGGATGATGAAGAGATGCAGTCATTGGCCGAAGACATGCAGGATATAATCGGTTTAATGGATACAATAAAAGATCTGGATACCGAAAGTATCGGTGCAACCGAGCATATATCCAGAGTAACCAATAACATGAGAGAAGACCGGGCAGGCAATCCCTTTGATACTGAAAAAATTCTTTCCAATTCCAAACATGCTATGGAGAATTGCTTTTCCATACCAAAGATGATTGAATAGGAGGCTATAATGGAAATTACCAGGTTGACCATAAAAGAAGCCCGCACCCTTCTGGATTCAAAGAAAATAAGTGCTGTTGAGCTTACTGATATATATATGAATAGAATAAAAACTCTTGACGGCAAAGTTGATTCTTATTTGTCTGTATGTGAAGAAACAGCCTTGCTGCAGGCCGCGGAAGCCCAGAAGAAAATTGACGGCGGGAATGGCGGTATGTTATGCGGTATTCCTTTAAGTATTAAAGATAATATTTGTATAGAAGGTACTAAAACCACCTGCGCTTCAAAAATGCTTGAGGATTTCATACCACCATATACGGCTACGGCAGTAAACAAGCTTCATTCCCAAAACGCAGTAATACTTGGAAAGGTTAATCTTGATGAATTCGCCATGGGCGGTTCAACCGAGAATTCCGCTTTTAAGAAAACAAAAAATCCCTTCGATCTGACAAGAGTTCCCGGCGGTTCCTCGGGAGGATCGGCGGCATCGGTTTCAGCCTCACTGGCATTGGGATCTCTTGGTTCCGACACCGGCGGTTCTGTCAGACAGCCCTCGGCATTTTGCGGTGTAGTCGGTATGAAGCCTACATACGGCCTTGTATCAAGATACGGGCTGGTGGCCTTCGCCTCCTCTCTCGACCAGATTGGGCCCATAGGCAAAACCGTTGAGGATTGTGCCATATTATTGGATGGGATTTGCGGTCAGGATCCCAGGGACGGAACCTCTTTAAATTATAAGCCGGAGGCTCCATATGCTGCCTCTGTGGCAGGCGGTATTAAAGGCTATAGAATCGGACTTCCCAAAGAGTATATAACCGAAGGTTTGAACAGTGAGGTCAGAGCTGCTTTGTATAAATCTGTTGAAACTCTGGAAAAGCTCGGTGCAAAGGTTGAGGAGTTTTCCATGCCAAGTCTGAAGCATGCCGTCCCGGCTTATTACCTGATGTCATCCGCCGAAGCAAGTTCAAACCTGTCAAGATATGACGGTGTCAAGTACGGATACAGGGCGGAAAACTGCCGGTCTTACAACGAGATGATAGGCAGGTCCCGGGCCGAGGGTTTCGGCCGTGAAGTCAAGAGAAGGATTTTACTTGGAACCTATGCCCTTGCTTCGGGTTATTATGACGCCTACTACAAAAAAGCTCTGAAGCTCAGGACTTTAATAAGCCAGGGTTTTGATGAGGCCTTTGCAAAATATGATGTGGTATTGCACCCCACTACTCCCGAAACAGCCTTCAAGCTTGGGCAAAACACAGATGACCCTCTAAGCATGTATTTGGCTGATATATATACTGTCTCTGCAAATATTGCAGGTCTTCCGTCAATATCGCTTCCATGCGGATATGATTCAAATGGACTTCCCATAGGCTTGTCCTTCACTGGAAAGCCTCTTGGAGAGCGCGAAATATTCAGAGCCGCTGCAGCTTTTGAGGCAGATTTTGCCCCGGAGTTCAGAGTGCCCGTATTGATAGGAGGTTAGCTTTGAAAGCGCACATGGCCAATTAACCTCCTTTATTCGCCACATTGCGATAAAGGATAATTACTTGCATAACATTTTGTGGCCACAAATGTGGCTCATGGAGGTTAATATAATGAAATACATTCCAACCATAGGTTTAGAAATACATGCGGAGTTATCCACCAAATCAAAAATATTCTGTGACTGCCCCGTAAGTTTTGGCGGAGAGCCCAATACAAGATGCTGTCCGGTGTGCACCGGCCTGCCGGGCACCTTGCCTGTTTTAAACAAAACAGCTGTTGAATATACGGTCAAAGCGGGGCTGGCCCTGAATTGTGAAATAAATGAATTTTCAAAGCTGGACAGAAAAAATTATTTTTATCCCGATTTGCCAAAGGCATATCAGATTTCACAGTTTGACCTGCCCATATGCAAAAACGGAGGAATTACTATCAATACTCCCGAGGGTAAGAAATTTATCCGCATAGAGAGGATACACCTTGAAGAAGACGCCGGAAAGCTCCTGCACGACAGTTATGACAACTACAGTCTGGCAGATTACAACCGCTGCGGCGTACCGCTTATAGAAATAGTCACAAAACCTGATCTCTCCTCCTCCGAAGAGGCCAGGGAGTTTGTCGAGAAAGTCCGCCTCATGCTGCTCTACTCCGGCGTTTCAGACTGCCGGATGGAGGAAGGTTCACTTAGAGCAGACGTAAACGTCTCAATCAGGCCTCAAGGGGCAGAAGAACTTGGAACAAGAACAGAGATGAAGAACATCAACTCAATCAGAGGTATAGCAAGATCAATAGATGCCGAAATAGAAAGGCAGTCCGAGCTTCTGGACGAAGGTAAGAAAATCACACAGGAAACCAGAAGATGGGATGATAACAAGGGTGAAAGCAAATCCATGAGGAGCAAGGAAGATGCCCATGATTACAGATACTTCCCCGAACCGGATGTGGTACCCATATCCTTTACAAAGGAAGAGATCGAAGCTTTCCGCAAGGCCTTGCCCGAGCTCCCCGATAAAAGACTTGCCAAATACACCGGTGAATTCGGCCTGAGTGAAGTTGATGCCAACTTGCTTCTGACCTCGGTCAGCCTTTCGGATTTCTTTGAGAGTGCTGCCAACGAGTGCGGAAACCCCAAAGCAGCTTCAAACTTTATAACAGTTGAAGTATTAAGGCAATTGAATGATACCGGACTTTCCGCAGAGGATATCCCTTTTGGAGGTGAAGTATTGGGCCGCCTGCTAAAGCTGGTTGAAAACGGGGAAATTACCGCGGCCAATGCCAAAAAGGTTCTGGCTGAAATGTTTGAAGGCGGTAAGAACCCTGAGGACATAATAGCTGAAAAAGGCTACAAGGTTATCAATGATACCGGTGAAGTTGAAAATACAGTTAAAGAGATACTTGCCGGCAATGAAAAGGCTGTTGCCGAGTATCTGGCAGGCAAGGAAAAAACCTTTGGGTTCCTGATGGGACAGTGCTCCAGAGCATTGGCCGGAAGAGGAAATCCAAAGGTAGTGCAGGAAGTCCTGAGAAGTGAATTAAACAAATTGAAGGGATAATACGACAACAATTAAATTTATCAGTGAAACAAAGGCGTTTCGCTCCTTTTTTAAATAAGGGAGTGGAATGCCTTTTTTTATAAGTTCAAAAACAAATAATTAAAATTAATTTTATTAAGGGGGTTACTTAGTATGGCAAATGTAACAGAAATTTTTGGAAGCAGTGTATTTAATGACACGGTAATGCATGAGCGCCTTCCAAAGGCAACTTATAAATCCTTGAAAAAAACTATTGATCTTGGTTTGGCTCTTGATGAATCGGTTGCCGACGTAGTTGCAAGTGTAATGAAGGATTGGGCGATAGAAAAAGGTGCCACCCACTTTACCCACTGGTTCCACCCAATGACCGGCATCACTGCCGAAAAACATGATGCATTTATTTCTCCCACCGCAGACGGAAAAGTAATATTGGAATTTTCGGGCAAGGAACTCATCAAGGGTGAACCCGATGCATCCTCCTTCCCGTCAGGAGGTCTCAGAGCCACCTATGAGGCAAGAGGATATACAGCCTGGGACTGTACCTCACCTGCATTCGTAAAAGACGGCACACTCTATATTCCAACTGCCTTCTGCTCATATACGGGAGAAATCCTTGACAAGAAGACTCCATTGCTCCGTTCAATGGAAGCTCTCAACAAACAGGCATTAAGGATATTAAAAGTTCTTGGCAACACTTCTGCAACAAGGGTGACAACAACCGTCGGCCCTGAGCAGGAATACTTCCTCGTTGACAGAGAGCTGTTCAAACAGCGTAAGGATTTGATCTTCACAGGAAGAACCCTGTTCGGTGTCAAACCTCCAAAGGGTCAGGAATTGGAAGACCATTACTTTGGCAATATCAAGGAAAGGGTTTCCGCGTATATGAAGGACCTTGACACCGAACTCTGGAAACTTGGTATTTCTGCCAAGACCGAACACAACGAGGTTGCTCCTGCCCAGCACGAATTGGCACCAATATTCAACACATCAAACGTAGCTACCGATCACAATCAGCTTACAATGGAACTGATGCAGAAGGTCGCATTAAGACATGGTCTTGCATGCCTGCTGCATGAAAAGCCATTTGCCGGTGTCAACGGTTCGGGTAAGCACAACAACTGGTCGATGTCAACCAACGACGGACAGAACCTCCTGGAACCGGGTTCAACACCGCATGACAATGTTCAGTTCCTTATCTTCCTGACTGCCGTGATCAGAGCAGTGGATGAATATCAGGATTTGCTGCGCCTGTCTGTAGCCACGGCCGGAAACGACCACAGGCTCGGTGCCAACGAAGCTCCGCCTGCCATTGTTTCAATATTCCTCGGAGACCAGCTAACTGACATTATCAACCAGCTTGAAAACGGAAAGGCAAAGGGAAAAATCTACAACAATATCCTGGAGACAGGCGTTGCAAGCCTGCCCAAGCTTCCAAAGGATACAACAGACCGCAACAGAACTTCACCCTTTGCATTCACCGGAAACAAATTCGAATTCAGAATGCTTGGTTCTTCTGCTTCAATTGCAGGTGCCAACTTTGTTCTCAACACAATAGTTGCTGAAATTCTGCAAAAGTTTGCCGATCAGCTGGAAACTGCAGACGATTTAAATGCCGCCATTGCAACCCTGCTTTCAGAAACCGTTAAAAACCACAAGAGAATCATATTCAACGGAAACGGCTATTCGGAAGAGTGGGTCGTTGAAGCCGAAAGCAGAGGCCTGCTCAATATGAAGTCAACTGTTGAGTGTATTCCTACCTTTATCAATGACAAGAATGTCGCAGTGTTTGTCAGACATGGCGTGTTAAGCAAATCGGAAATCGAATCCAGATATGAAATACTCCTTGAGAACTACGTTAAGACAATCAATATTGAAGCATTGACCATGGTCAACATGGCCAAGACTGAGATATTGCCTGCCGCCTTCAGGTTCAGCAGGGAACTGTCGGACACCATCAATTCGGTTAAGGCAACCGGAATGTCTGTTGAGGTTTCAGCCCAGTCTTCGGTATTGAAGGAACTTTCACCGGTTCTCAGTTCCTTTGCTTCAAACCTGACTGCATTAAAGAAGACACTTGAAAAAGCAAATGCTGAAACCGGCAGCGCATTAAAGCAGGCAGAAGCCTTCAGCAAGACTGTCATTCCTGCAATGGAAGCCTTAAGAACTGACGCCGACAAACTTGAAGCTATTCTGCCCAGAGACATGTATCCATTCCCTACCTATGCGGATCTTCTCTTTAATGTTTGATTAATCCAAATCCAGAAGGCAATGGTGCACAGGCGCTCTCTCGCCGCCGGCAAAAGCCGGCCCGCACTGTTGCCTTTAATTGAATGATAAATTACCGAAAAAATTAATGGCATGAGTCAAATAAATCTCCAGTTTCGGAATGGGAGATTTATTTGACTCATGCCGGAATTGGAGATACGATGAAAAACATTTCATACCTGGTTGCTTCAGGTGCACTTCTCACATGCTCCACTGTTCTTGCGGCAGTATCGGGATGGAATCTCCTAATATTGGCAATGAATATGGTCTTATTTATGGGGTATTTTGTTTTTATCCGACATTTATTGACAAGCAGCAGCAGGCAATACACTGATAATATTAAAAAACTTAAAGATGAGCTAAGAAAATTCAACTCTGAAGTGCAGGTTACTTCAAGTCAGATATCCTCAGTATCCGAAAGCATTGCTGTAACCAGTGATGAGAATAATGAATTCGCAAAGTATGTATATGACAAAGTAAGAGAGATGGCTGATAATAATGAAAAAGTAAATTCCAGCATTACCAACACCCTCTCTGAAGTCAGAAGCATTATGGAGCTCCTGAATAACGCAGATGGCATAACCCTTGATATGCTGAATAAGAGTTTGATTTCCAAAGACACGGTAAAGCTGAGTCTTGAAGAAATATTGCAGATAGTTCAAACAATTAACGGCATACATGAATCCTCCGATAAGACCCTGACAAATATGGAACAGCTTCAAAAAACCTCAAAAGAAATAGTACATATCCTTGAAACAGTCGGCAATATCTCAAAACAAACCCAGCTCCTGGCACTTAATGCCACAATAGAATCGGCACGTGCAGGTGAGCATGGAAAAGGTTTTACAGTGGTTGCCTCTGAAATTCACAAGCTTGCGGAGGATACCAACAAATCTGTGGGAGATATCAATTCACTGATTAAGGCCATCCAAACCGAAGTGGGAAATGTGTATGGGGACGTAAAAGAAAATGCCCTGCGCGTGGATGCCGGAATATCCGTCACTAAAAAAATTGAAGGAAATCTTGAGAGAATCGACTCTTCCTTTAACGATGTTTTCGGAATGATGGATCAGATAAGCCGGTTTTCCAAACAGGAGGTTCAAATCGCTCAAAATGTGGGAGACCAGATCAAAGAGGTTGAGGAAGTCATGCTGCAGACATCAAAATCAGTCGATGCTGTTTGTACCTCGGTTCAGCAGCAGAAGCAAAATATGGAGGACATCTCCTCACTGGGCACCCGCCTGAATGAAGCCTCCTCCTCCCTTGCAAAGCTCTTTTCCAGCGAAGCTGCAGTTGAAACTGAGGTTATGGAGAAGCCTGGCAGCGAAGCAATGGATAAAGCTAAAAATTCTCTTTCCATCATAAAGGACGAGCTTTGTTCCAGAGCCGAAATAGTCAATTCCAAAGACAGCAACACTCATGAAGCTGTTTTAAGCAGTTTTATGAAAAAATACAGTTTTGTTGAGGCGGCCTGGACCAATGACCGCAAAGGCAGATTTATCTGTTCCATACCCGAAGCCGGTATAGCAAACGCAAATGTGAGAGAATGGTTTAAGCATGGTATTGAGGGTGAGGATTTCATTTCACAGGTATACATTTCCGCTATAACAAGAAATCCATGTGTTACCGTTTCGGCACCAATCAGGAATACTGCCGGTGAAATCGCCGGCGTAGTGGGAATTGATATAATCATCTGAAAATTTTCACGATTTATGCACTAATCGCCTCCAAACTTCATATACTGAATAAAGTAAAAAGTATGCTGCAATACGTTTCTAAAATTCATACTTTTTACCCGACCAAAGGGACAATGACGTCTGGTCGGTTAATTTTTTTATTAATTGACTTAAAATACTTCTTGTCCTTTTATTTATTTGACTTTGGAGGAATATTTTATGTGTTCGATTCTTGGTATAATTAACTTTAAAGATTCTGCTTCAGGCGTAACCCAGACGGTTTTGAATGAAATGAGAAAAACCACCGTTCATAGAGGGCCGGATCAAAATGGCTTCTTCCGCAGTGAAAATGTATGTTTCGCGCATAACAGGCTGGCTGTAATTGATGTTGAAAACGGCCTTCAGCCAATGACTGCGGTTTTTGAGGGGAAAAGCTATACCATTGTCTATAACGGTGAAATATATAATGCGGATGAACTGCGGAAGGAGCTTTCATCTTCCGGTGTAAAGTTCAGCACGCACTGTGATACCGAAGTTGTGCTGTATTCGTACATAATCTGGGGCCGCGGATGTTCGGAGAAGCTTAACGGCATATATGCCTTTGCAGTTTATGATGATGCAAACAAAAGGGTTTACCTCTCCAGGGACAGGATGGGAGTGAAACCTTTTTTCTATACCCGGCTGGGTAATACTTTTATTTTTTCTTCCGAGGTCAAGGCCATTTTAAAGCATCCGCAGATAAGAGCCGAGCTGGACAGTGAAGGAATATGGCAAATGCTTTACCTGTCCCCCATGAGACCTTCCAATAACGGCATATTTAAAAATATATATGAAATTTCTCCCGGATACCATGGTACTTTTGATACCGATGGTCTCAGCCTCAGCAGGTATTGGTCTCTTGAGGCCTATGAAATGCGGGACGACGAAGACACCATCCTTGAAAAAACCCGGTTCTATTTGACAGATGCCATTAAGAGACAGCTTGTTTCGGATGTGCCTTTATGTACCTTCCTGTCAGGCGGGCTGGATTCCTCCATTGTAACTTCCGTTGCAAAAACGGATAAAAAAAACGGGGAAACCCTCTCCACCTACTCTTTCGAGTATGAAGGCAACCAGCAGCATTTCGAGGCCACAAGCTTCCAGCCCGAAAGTGACGATGCCTATGCTGCATGGCTTGCGGCATACCTGAAAACAGACCACACTATACTTACCGTAACCCAGCAGGAGATTGCCACTCTGTTGTATGATGCCGTAAAATACAGGGATTATCCCGGCATGGCTGATATTGATTCTTCACTGCTCTATTACTGCCGTGAAGTTAAAAAAAGACATACTGTTGCTCTGAGCGGGGAATGTGCCGATGAAATCTTCGGCGGTTATCCTTGGTTCTATAAAACCGAAATGCTGCACAGGGACTTTTTCCCGTGGATACACGATCCTGAATCTAAAGTGTTCCTGTTTCACCCGGATTTCGCCAAACCCAGGGAAGGTTTCGAATTTGTAAAGCAGATGTATCTGGACACTAAAAATGCCTGCCCGCTGGCCCCAAACGAATCCGAGGAAATGAAAAGCAGCAGGATAGCTACCTGGCTGTCTGTCAACTGGTTTATGACAAGTCTTTTGGAACGCAAGGACAGGATGTCGATGGCCAGCGGCCTTGAGGTCAGGGTACCCTTTTCCGACCATAGAATTCTGGAATACGTATATAATGTACCCTGGAGCATCAAGTTCAAAAATAAGGTCGAGAAATCCTTACTGAGGAATTCAATGGCTGAATACCTGCCTGATAAGATTCTTAACCGAAAGAAGAGCCCCTATCCCAAAACCCATAATCCTGAATACGAGAAAATCGTGACCCGCATATTTGAACAGGTGCTGGCCGACTCCAATTCGGTGCTGCGGGATATTCTTCACCAGGATGCTCTTACACTGCTCCGCACAGGCAGCAATGTAACCTGGTTCGGACAGCTCATGGGCCGTCCGCAGCTCATAGCCTGGCTGCTGCAGCTGAATTACTGGTTCGGAGAGTATAATGTGAAGATAGTGTAAGGACAACTTCAATAAATGGGCAGCTCCATTAAAAGTGTATGCCTTCTTTCCCTTATAATATTGATTCCAACTTTTTTTCTGATGTATTATTTTTAAAAATATTTAAAAGTAATACATCATTCTATTTTATTCCATTTATTTACATTAGTTGTTAATCATGAATTTTATACTCCTGATATATTGAAAGAGTAATTGAATTCAGTTGCATGGGATGGGGATAAATTCTGTGCAAACTGCGATCCCATTCATTTGTTTTTTCAATATTAATCATTAGGAGGACTACTATGGGAAAGATTGAAACTGCAACACAATGGATGATTGATTTGGCAAATGATAACAGCCACGGATATGACCAGACATACAGATGGGGAGAGCGTGGTGATTATGACTGCTCTTCTGCAATCATAACCGCCTGGCAGACTGCCGGCGTACCGGTAAAAACCAATGGTGCAACTTATACCGGTAATATGAAGAGTGTTTTTCTTAACACCGGTTTTTCCAATGTAATATCATCGATAGTACTATCAAGCGGTTCCGGCCTGGTACGTGGTGATGTATTGCTGAATTCATCCTCACATACTGCAATGTTTATTGGCAACGGTCAAATCGTTCATGCAAGCCAAAATGAAAATGGCGGGGCAACCGGAGGACAACCAGGGGATCAAACAGGAAAAGAAGTTTGCATCAGAAGTTATTATAACAGCCCCTGGGACTGTATCCTGAGATATAACGAAAGCGGTACTCCCCCCGGAGGTGTTAACACAATTATACAGGCCGGACAAGTTCAAGCAAACAAGTTCACCGGTTCCAGCATCGCTACCGATGGCGTAAGAGGAGCTGAAACCAAAAAAGCAGGCATTAAGGTTTTACAAACAGCTATGAATTTAGATTATAATGCAGGTCTTGTTGTGGATGGAATCTGGGGTACTGCATCAAAAAATGCTCTTGGAAGTCATTACGTTACCAAGGGAGAAACCCAATACATGGTTACCGCAGCCGAAATTCTTGTAATGTTGTGGGGATATAATCCAAATGGTGTAGAGTATCCGGGAACCTTCGGTTCGGGACTGACAACAGCAATAAATTCATTTAAAAGTGCCAATGGCTTACCTGCAAACGGAATATGCGACAGTACCACATTTATTGCACTTATCAGCTAATAAATACAAAATGGGTCCAAAATAAGTTTTATATGTAGAACACTTTAAAAACTCCTTTTTGGTTGAGAATTGCAGCTTTAACCAAAAAGGAGTCTTTTTAATGAGTGCATTATCTATTTTAGCCGAATTCATGCCCAGGTATTCCATTATTGACATAGGTCCTGCCTTCCAATGGCTCGAAGCCCGATATCTCTATGTCGGTTACAATGGGTTCTGCATTATGTTTATTTGGGAAGGTGAAGTCAAGAGTATACTTTTTTCCGTAAAAAGCCGCTTTCATGCCATCGTCTGTAAAAACTGCCGTATTGGTAAGGAAAATAACCTTTTTATTTTTTTCTCCCTCCGGCATATTCACTTCATAAACAGTGAAATCAAAGGAAGTATCGGTTATATTGGATATTTCAACCTCACAATAACTTTTTAAAACATTATCTCCGAAACGCCTGTCATCAAAATAAATGCCGTCAGATAATTTAACTTTTCCAACTACTTTATCTTTATTTTGAGGGGCTTTGTTTTCATCCTCCACAGCTTGTTCCTTATCCTTTTCTTTTTTTTCATCAACGCTGCCTTGCCCGGCAGTAGCAGTAGTCGATGCAGCTTTACTTTCGTTTTTATTACCGCTGCAGCCAACAAAAATGAAAATAACACTTAAACATATTAACAAGAGAGAAATCTTTTTCATAAATAAATCCTTTAATATAAAAATTCTAATTTAAAAATTAGCACACTTTTCCAATATTTACAATATAATTTTTTAATAATCGGTCCTGAATATTTTTCCCCCTTATTTAAAAGGCGGCTGCAAAACCAAAATAAGTTTTGCAGCCGCCCCTATTAAAAAAACATTACGAAAGAATTTTACAACAATGCTGCAATAGCATCCGCCATTGACTGCAAAATAAGATTGCATGAAGTGGCTCCCGCATCGAGAACCCCCCTTGATCTCTCTCCCAGTCTGGCAGCTCTTCCTATTTTGGCCACCATATCCTTTGTGGATTCCTTTCCCTTTTCGGCCTCAACTTTCATATCCTGCAGTGCCGCCTTGAAGTCTTTTCCTTGGGCCAAAGCCGCCTTATATGCGTCAATAGCCGGAACCAGAGTATCCATGAGAGTTTTATCGCCGACTTTTGCTTTATCAAAAGCCTGCATGCCTTTGAGCGCCCCCTCCAGTGCGGCTCCAAAAGCTTCCCTGTCTATATCTTCAACCTCCTTGAAACCTTTTGAAAACTCGGTGAAGAAAGTTCCGTACAGGGGACCCATCGAACCGCCGATTTCAAGTATAAGTGTTTTACCAAGTACATTAAAGCCTTCTGACAGGCTTACTTCTTTGCCGCCCAATCTGTTTTTGGTGAGGGTAAAACCCTTGTTCATATTAACCCCATGGTCCCCGTCACCTATCAATCCGTCAACCTCACTTAAATAAACCCAATTATCTATAATTGTATTTATGACGTTATATACTACTGAAGATGCGCCTGAATTTTTAAAGCTGCTCATAGTTGAACTCCTTTCAAAAGATTTATTTAAACTGCTTCATTCCAACTGTGTCCACTTCTTCGTCCACAAGTTCCTTGAGCTCCTCATCAACTTTCATCAATGTGACTGTAGCTCCCATCATTTCAAGTGAGGTAAAGTAATTTCCCACATAAGACCTGTGCACTTTGATTCCTTTTTCGGCAAGTATTGCTTCCACCTTATTGTAAAGTATATAAAGCTCCATTACAGGAGTAGCCCCAAGACCCGAAACAAGAGCAACAACTTCATCCCCTTCGACAAAGGGATAATCCGGAAGAATAACGTCAAGCATCATCTGAGCCATTTCATCGGCTGATTTGAGCTCGGAAACCTTTATTCCGGGTTCACCGTGATGCCCGATACCTACTTCCATGGTACCCGGCTCTATTTTAAAGTTCGAATGTCCCACCGCCGGTATGGTGCAGGAGGTAAGTCCAATGCCAACACTTCTTGTATTGTCTATGGCTTTCTGTGCTGCCGCTATAACTTCATCAAGGGTGCCTCCCCTTGCAGCCTTGGCTCCCCCAACCTTCCACATTAATATTTCTCCGGCTACACCGCGTCTTTTTTCCCTTTCGGACTTGGGCGCAGAGGCGACGTCATCGTTTGCAACAACGGTTTTAACTGCTATACCTTCTTCTTCGGCAAAAGTTGTAGCCATCCTGACATTCATATTGTCTCCGGCATAGTTCCCGTAAAGACAAGCTACACCCTTCCCTGAGTCGGCCTCTCTCATTGCATCCAGGAATGCTTTGGCGGTAGGCGATGCAAATATCTCTCCCACTGCAACGGCATCAACCATGTTCCTTCCGCAGTAACCTATGAATGCCGGTTTGTGCCCCGAACCTCCTCCGGTAACAATACCGACTTTACCGGGAACAGGAGCATTTTTATACTTGATTGTTCTTGGATTGTCGGTTTTTACAACTATGTCTGTATGGGTTTTGAGGAAACCTTCCAGCATATCTTCTACACAATTGAATGGATCATTGATAATTCTCTGCATATAAAACCTCTCCCCTCTTTTTCTTTTATAATGTTTATCAGCAGCTTTTCAAGTATTCACTTTCATATTCGGATATTTTGTTGACTTTCGCTTCCGAACCGCCGCCTTCGAATTCGCATTTGAGCCATAAATTAACCAAAAGCTTTCCAAGCTCTATCCCTATTACGCGTGCCCCAAGAGTCATGATCTGTGCGTTATTGCTCTTTCTGGAACGTTCAGCCGAGAAAGGATCATGGCAAACAGCCGCTCTTATTCCGGGAACCTTATTGGCGGCAATTGCCATTCCGATTCCCGTACCGCAGATCAAAATACCTCTTTCATGTTTTCCTTCAGCTATTGACCTTGCAACTGCAACAGCAATATCAGGATATAAAACCGGATCGGTATTATAAACTCCGAAGTCTTCAAATTCCATACCTTTTTCTGTTAAAAGGCCTTTTATTACTTCCTTGAATTGAAATCCTGCTTCATCACATCCTATTGCTATGGACATCTGCTTCACTCCTCTATTAAATGGTTTGAATATTTATTTTAAGCGTTTCGTTAAATTTATATTTTAAATTTATTGACCAGCATACTGAGACCTTCTGCCAGTTCGGCCTGTGCCTGTGCGGATTTTGCAACCTGTTCAAGTGCTATAGCCGTTTCATTCACATTATTTGAAATGTTTTCGGAATATGAATGAGATTGTTGTGCGGTACCCGACACATTCTGTATTACCAAACCTACCTGATTTAAAGTTTCCATCATTGTTTGGGCCGATGTAACAATTTCCTCCGACATTTTATGAACGGATTTTGCATCCTGCTCATAATTTTCACCCGTTTCAATCAGTAATTGATAATTTTTCATCACATTGTTTTCTATATATCCCAGGATTTCCTGTGTATTATCGGATAAATTGACAAACGAGGATTTTACTTTATTTATTACCCTGTTGATGTGTTCGGCAGCCCAGGTGGATTCTTCGGCCAGTTTGCGGATTTCTTCGGCTACGACGGCAAAGCCTTTGCCCTTCTCTCCCGCTCTTGCAGCCTCGATAGTCGCATTTAAGGCAAGCAGATTGGTTTGTGAAGCAATCTGCCTGATTGTATCGGTCATCTGCACAACTTCCTCCACTACTTTTCCCTCTTCGATTGCGTGGACGACTTTCGTATGTTTTTCAACATACAGTTCTTTTGCAACCTCTATTGCCGCTGAACCTTGTTCCTTAATATTCTCCGCAGAGAGCCGGATGTCTTTTGCAGACGAATAACCGCTGTTTGCTTTGTCCACCAGTATATTTGTACCTGCAATGATTTCTTCAGTTGAAGCCGAGACTTCTTCAACAGAGACACTCAACTCCCCTGTGCCTCCGGATATTTCTTTTGTTGACTCATTTATGCTCTCCATAGCGGAGGTTACTTCTTCTATGGTGGCGGATAATTCTTCGCTTGATGAATTTATTTCAGTTGTATTTCTGATAATTTCAGAAATCAGGTGCCTTGTGTTGTCTGTGGCTTTGTTGAGTGCATTTGCAAGTCTGCCTATTTCATCTTTGGAGTCAGTTGTAATGCTCCTTGTCAAATCCCCGCTTCCGAGGGCTTCACTGAAACTTAAAACCTTGTTTATTCCTTTTAAAATGCTTTTGGAAATCAAAACCCCTGATAATATTGCAATTAAAAAACCTATAATTACAATGGATAAAATAGCCTTAAAGGATTTATCAAAACTTGCAATATTGTTCTGTTGATCCTTTTTTGCCAGATCAACGGTCAGAGATATGTCTTTATCCAGGATATCCGATATTTCATCCCTTATGGAAAACACGTGGGGATATAGCGCTTCTGCCTTTGAATATTCACTTTCATGGACTAAATTAATAATTTCTTTCCTGGCGCTTTCATACTCATTTAACAGTTTTTCAAATTGTGTAAATAGATCTTTGTTTGTCAAACCGGTTTTTTTATAATCTGCTATGAGTTTGTCATTTTCAGTATCTATCTGTTCAATTTCTTTCTCCAGAGAACCGATCCGTATTATGTCTCTTTCATAAAGAAGCCGTAAAATATCTATTTGTATTTTTAAAAGATTTTCTTTTAGATTTCTTAAGTGATTGACTCCCTGCAAGTTTGTTTCATACATGGCATTTCCCCGCAGGTTTATATTTTGCATTTCTGAAATGCCGATATATCCTACAATGCCTATGAGAACTGCAACTAAAATAAAACAGGACAATAGCTTTTGAGAAATTTTCATATTTTTAAAAAAGTACACTATTAATTCCCCCTACTTTTTTGCCTTTTAACTGCTAAAGCACGCTATTTCCCAAACTCTGCTATTTTATTGTAAAACCACCGTCTATAAGCAGATTGTGTCCGGTAATCATGCCGGCTGCACCACTGCAAAGGAATGCTATTGATCCCGCAATTTCATCCGGTTCGGCAAAACGTTCCGAAGGCATTTCTTTTTTAAATGCATCTCCTACAGGTCCTTCCCAGGCTTTTTTGCCCAAATCCGTAAGAACTACCGTAGGTGATACCGCATTTACTCTGATGCCGTATTTTCCCCACTCATATGCCATTACCTTTGTCATTGCTATGATACCGCCCTTGCTTGCACAATAGGCCACATGCTTATCCAGCGCAATTACACCCGCCTGTGATGCCATATTGACAATAGAGCCTTTTTTGCCCGCAGCAATCATATATTTTCCGACAGCCTGAGCCATCTTAAATGAGGCCGTAAGATTTATGTTTATCGTCTTTTCCCACATATCGTCACTCAAGGTTTCAGCATTGTCAAGAGCAACTATTCCGGCACAGTTCACCAAAATATCAACACTGCCGAATCTCATTACAGCTGCATCAATGACAGCTTGTCTGTAATCGGCTTTTGTAATGTCACCGGCAACCCCTATGCAATTCTGACCTAACTGATCAGCTATTTTATCTGCTTCCGGGTTGAGATCAGCTAAAACACAGTTAACACCTTTTTCTGAAAAAAAGCGCGCCGTAGCCAGCCCTATTCCGGCTGCACCTCCTGTTATTATTGCCGTCCTGCCCTGCAAGGAGAAATTTAAATCTGCTCCGCAGTATTCTAACATAATTAGCCCCCCATAACTATTTTTGTTTATCTTCAATATCTGTGATTATAAAGAAAGGGAGCTCCCTCCCCTTCCTTATAATCAATCAGCCTGAATTATTGTGCTCTCTGCTTGAATTCCGCTACATTATCCTTTGTAACAGGTTCAAAGTCGATCCAGTATTCCTTGTCAACATTTTCGCCCTTGGCTTTTGCAACCGCAATTTCCAGAGCCTTGCTTCCCTGTCCTGCACCATCCTGGAATATTGATGCTATCAAGGTTCCTTTTTCCACTGCATTCAAAGCATCTGTTATACCGTCAACTCCTATGGTAGGAATATCCAGCTTCTTTGCTTCTATTGCCTGCCTTGCACCCAGTGCCATTTCATCATTTTCACCTACGACCGCATCTATTTTGTCAAAAGCCTGCAGCCAGTTTTCCATAACTGTCATAGCCTCAGAACGTGACCAGTTGGCTGTTTTTTCTGCAAGAACCTTAATATCGGGATACTTCTTAAGTACATTCTGGATTCCCTGGCTGCGTTCCAGCTGGGCAGACTGTCCAAGAGGTCCGTCAAGTATGACTATGTTGCCTTTGCCTCCGAGCTTATCAGCTATAGCCTGCATTTCCAATTCGCCGGCATATACGTCTTTTGAGCCGACATAGCTTGTAAGTTTATCGCTGTCAACACGGGTGTTGACTCCGATGACCGGTATATTCGCCGCTGCCGCCTTATCAACCGCAACTGCACAGGCCTTTGCATCCTGAGGATTCAGAATGATAGCATCCACACCGTCTGAAATCATTGTTTCAACCTGATTTATCTGTGTATTCGGATCATAGTTACCATCATAAATTTTAAGCTCTACTCCTAATTCCTCTGCTTTCTTCTTTGCTGCATTTGAAAGTCGGACTGTGAATTCATTTTTGAGACTGTACAGGGTCATTCCGACAACAATTTTCTTATCTGCCGGTTTGCTTGTTTCGGTAGCCTTAGCTGTGTCTGCAGATTTGGTTGATTCGGCCGTACTCTGACTTGTACTTGAAGAACAAGCTGCAAAGGTAGTTAGCATTATTGCAGCTATTAGCAATACTACGAGTCTTTTCATTTTTTTCATAACTATTCTCCTTTAAATTTTTATTAGTAATAAACCGTCTTATAAACGGCTATTAGTCATTGGAACTGTTTAAGCTATCCATCATAACGGCTGCTATTATTATCAAGCCTTTTATGATCAACTGCCAATAGGAGGATACTGCCATCATATCCAGACCGTTATTTAAAACTGCTATTATCAGAACGCCTACAAGAGTTCCCCATAATCTTCCTCTGCCTCCCGCCAGACTGGTACCGCCCATTACAACCGCCGCAATAGCATCCGTTTCATAGTTTTGTCCTGCCATGGCCAACCCGGAAGATACGCGTGAAGTTAATACCACACCTGCAAGTCCCGACAGAACACCGGCTATCATATATGCAGACCATTTGATCTTTTTAACATTTATACCTGATACGCGGGCAGCTTTGGCATTTCCCCCTACACCGAATATATATCTTCCATACCTGGCCCTGTATATTAGGATACTGCATATTACAAATACTACCGCAAGTATTATAACGGGTATGGGTATGATCCCTACGCTTCCTCCTCCGATTTTCAGAAAGCCTTCACTCAACCCGGGTACCGGCTGTGCATTGCTGGCCAGATAGGTAACTCCTCTGGCAACGCTCAGCATACCAAGTGTAGCTACAAAAGCCGGTACTTTCAACCACGAGATTACTATTCCGTTTACACTGCCAAGTATAAAACCTATTCCCAATCCCACAAGAACCGCTACAAACCAGGGTATGTTTTGATTCTGGGCAACCAGCGCCGCAAAAATCCCTGATGCACCCAATATTGAGCCCACCGACAGGTCAATTCCCCCTGTCAATACTACGAAGGTCATCCCAAGGGCAAGCAAACCATTTATGGATGCCTGGCGCAATAAGTTGAAAATATTGTTTACATCTAAAAACTTGGGCTTTAATATTGCAAATATGGTTATTACCGCAAGTAATCCTATCAAGGTTGCAAATTTTTCGAAAAATTGACCTGCAGTCATTTTTTTGTAGTTGATTATCTTTTCCATTATTATGCCCATGCCCAGCGTTTCGCATAAACATCATGACAGAAACGACATGGGCTAAGGTAACCCCCTTCATTTATTAATTTTACTTCATTCCAGCTTCGTCCCGCTTGGACACGTTATTATCACATTTTAGACACGGCAAGTCTCATTATGTTTTCCTGTACGAATTCTTCCCTGTTCAGTTCTCCGCCTAATTTACGGTTGCTGAGCACCACAATTCTGTCTGCCATGCCCATTACTTCCGGCATTTCCGATGAAATCATTATGATGGAATTTCCCTTTGCCACGAAATCGCACATGATCTTGTAAATTTCAGATTTGGCGCCTACATCTATTCCTCTGGTGGGTTCATCCAGTATCAAAAGTTTTGGCTTCCTTATAAGCCATTTGGCCAGTACCACTTTTTGCTGATTTCCCCCTGAAAGTGATGTTACCAGCTGTTCCTTGCCATATGACCTTATACGCAGAGAAGCAATCTGCTTCTGAATTACATCGTCCTCGGATTTCATGTCGATTAAGAAGTTTTTGTCAAAATCCTTCATGGAAGCCAGCGTGATATTATGTGCCACGCTCATGTACGGTACAAGACCTTCACCTTTTCTGTCCTCGGTAACAAATGCCAGGCCGTTTTTTATAGCCTCTCTGGGTTCCCTGGGATTGAGCTTTTTACCCTCGAAGATTATTTCGCCTTCATCTGCGGGAGTGAGTCCGAAAAGAGCCTGCATTACTTCGGTACGTCCGGCTCCCACCAAGCCTGCTATCCCAAGTATCTCCCCTCTTCTCACATCAAAATTTATATTGTGGAATTTATTTTGAAGTGTCAGATTACGGACTTCCAAGACCTTTTCACCTATTGGCACGTGCACTTTTGGAAAAATCTCGCTGAGCTCACGTCCCACCATATTTCTGATAAGAATATCATTGTTGATATCCTTTGCCTTCCATGAATCCACGTATGCCCCGTCTCTGAGAACAGTGATTTCATCGGAAATACGGAAAACCTCATCCATTTTATGCGATATATAGATAATTCCTTTTCCTGCCTTCCTGAGGTTGTTTATTATTACAAACAGATTCTCCACTTCTTTATCTGTAATTGCCGATGTGGGTTCATCCATAATAATGATTTCCGCGTTATAGGAAATTGCCTTTGCTATTTCTATAAGCTGCTGGTCGGCAACCTGCAGGTTCTGAAGCTTTTCTCTGGGACTTATATTTTTAATATGAAGTCTGTCCAGCAATTCTTCCGTTTGCTTATACAACTGCCGGTAATCGACAAATACACTTTTTCCGGGTTCACGTCCGAAATAGATATTTTCAGCTACTGTCATTCCGGGGATAGGTGACAGTTCCTGGTGGATCATGGCAATGCCTAAATTTTGTGAATCTGAAGGAGAGTTGATTTCTACACTTTTGCCATTTATACAGATACTTCCTTTATCACTTTTCGTTATTCCTGCCAGGATTTTCATGAGTGTAGATTTACCGGCCCCATTTTCACCCATAAGAGCATGTACCGTACCTTTTTCCAATTTAAAATGTACATCCCTCAATACATTTACCCCGGTAAAACTCTTGCTGATATCCTTCATTTCCAGTAAGCTCAATAATTACACCTCTTTTCCCAACCTTCGCATTTCTTCTTTCATTTCATGGTTTAATTATATAATTGGATTACCGGTTTGATAGGTTAGTTATTTTAATATAAAGTTTGATTTTTTACGATTTTAGATACGGTAAAAGATACGGCAAAAAAAATACATGAACTATTTTCAGTCCACGTATTTTTTATATTTGCTTTACTGTAAGGAATTCTGCCTGTATGCGGCAGGGCTCATTCCAAAAACATTTTTAAAAGCCACGGAAAAATATTTGGGATTCAGATATCCGCAAAGACCGCTTACTTCACTGATTGGAATACCGGTATCCTCAAGCATTTGTTTTGCCATATTCATTCTTATATTGGTAATGTATTCGTTAAAGCCCATTCCCGTACCTTTTTTGAATAACGCACTCATATATGCCGGCGTACGTCCGAATTTTTCTGCAACTATATTCAAGTTAATATCCCCGGCGGCATTTTCCTTAACATACTGCAATACATCTACTACAAGTTTTTTATTGGATACATCGATTTTAGCTTGGCATGCTATTTCATACACCTGGTTCAGGTATCTGATGATCTCCTGTTTCATCTGCAAAAAACTCCACAATTCATAAAAAGGAGCCGGCTGAACAATATTCTTCATTCCGGTGCTGTTGTACTTGTTAAGCTGGCGGTCAACGGTTTTTATCAGCTGCGCATAGCTTTTCTCAACAGCCGAAAGCGACTGTATGGATGGAGGTAAGGTTATCAGTTTTTCAAAAACGTTTATGATTTCGGCAATCCTAATATTCTCAAGGGGATGAATTAACCTGCCCAAATCCTCTTCTTCATTCTTTATTGAAACAGGTATGTCTGAAAACAACTGTACGTTACTGCCCGTACGATACAACTTAAAATTTAAAGCCTCAGCCGCCAGATTAAAGGATTTGTACAGCAGTATCGAACCGTACACCACATCACCGACACCGGTAAATACCTCTACAAATAAATATTTACGGATCAAGCTGTTGATCTTGCCCAGTTCATGCTTTACCGAAGAAAGCATGGACTCTCTTTTAATACCTTCAAATATTGCTGCAATTCTTCCTGATTCATATTGAACTGAAATGAGAAAATTCCCGCTTACATCCTCTGTCAAAACTTCGTCTACTATATTTTTTACTGCAAAATCGATGAATTCTCTGTTTTCTTCAGTTACCTGATATTGTATAATGGCACACAATAAAAGATTTTCATTAAAACGGATACCTAAATCATAAAGCTCACCCAGGTGTTTTTTTGCCTCTTCAGAATCCGGACAGTCAAGTAAATATCTGAGCAGTTTTTGTTTTACATTCTCGGTCACTTTTCGGTTTTCACTCTCACGTACCAATTTTTCGTCTATCCGGTGTTTTTCAGTTGTCAGGCTCTTTACACAAGCTCCCACCATAGAAACAAATTCCTGCTTTTTAATAGGCTTAAGTACATACTCTTTAACGCCTAATGTAATGGCAGATTTTGCATATTCAAAATCTGCATAGCCGGAAAGGATGATAAACGTAGGTGAATATCCATTTTCCCTGATATTTTTAATCAGGTTAAGCCCATCACAAAAAGGCATACGGATGTCTGTAATGACTATCTGAGGCAAATGTTCCTTGCAGAGTTTATGTGCCTCAATTCCGTTTTCAGCCTCCAAATAGCAAATATCACTGTCCAGTTCCCTTTTGAGTATTGTGACAATACCCTTACGTATAACATCCTCGTCATCTGCCACCAATATCTTGAACATTTGCTTCCCCTCCGTTTTGCACATCCGGTTCAACAACTATGGTTACCGTGATTTTTGTTCCGTCATTCTGCCGGCTCTCAATGGACAGTCCGCTTCCTGCAGGACATATCATTTCCACGCGCTGCTTGACATTAATGATTCCAATTGAGTTCTTGGACCTGTTATTTGTATCGGAAATAGATTTGTTTTCCCTGATACAATTATAAATCTGATCAAGACGTTGTTTTTCTATTCCTTTTCCATTATCTTCGACACATATAATCAATCTGTCTTGTTCCATCAAAACATTAACAAATATTTTCCAGGGCGGAAGGGTATTTTTAAACCCATGAATAAAACAGTTTTCAACCAGCGGCTGTAGTATAAACTTGGGAATCATAAGATTTTTCAATTCCTCACTGCATTCCATTTCATAAACAAGCCTGTCGTTAAAACGCATTCTCATGATTTCTATATATTGTTCAATATTGTTAAGTTCTTCACTGACCTTTACTTCCGGACTCTCCCAGTGTAAGCTGTAGCGCAGCAGATCCCCCAGATTTGCCAGATCGCTTGCCACCGTATAATATTCGTCTATTTCACACTGCATTCTCATATTTTCCAGAGTGTTATATAAAAAATGCGGGTTGATTTGAGCCTGAAGAGCATGTATCTCTGCTTCTTTTTGGGCCTTTTCCTTCTGAATCATTGAAGTTATCAAGCCTTGAAGCCTTTCTGCCATATGGTTGAAGCTTTCTGAAATTCTTGAAATCTCATTAAAACCGTCCACTTTTATACGCACATCAAATCTTCCCGCTTCGATATGTGTAATCATTCTGTCCATCTCTCTGAGCCTTCTGAAGAAAAGACGTGCTGCAACATTTGTAAAAAGAATTATGAATACCATACTGCCAATAGCAATTAAAAGCAAGAGAGTATCAACGCCTGATGTGGACTCCAAAATTTTCTGCCTGTCCATTACGGCAACTCTCATCAAGCCTGTAACATCATCCCTGTCGTAAGCAATAAGATAATTTGCATCGCCAAGATTAATATCGGATACCCCGGATTTTTTCTGAAAATTAAGACGTGAAAATTCGTCGGCCCTCTGATCATCCGAAGCAAAAACCAGTTTTCCATTCCTGTCAAAAATGAGATATTTCACCTCGGAATCCTGACTTGCAAGTTCTCCGGCGTTGGCCAGCTTGCTGATTGTCATGTCAACTTCAATGAGTCCGATACATTCTTTGGTACGGATATCTAAAATTTTCTGATAAATAGGCAGCACCAATTCTTCTTTATTCTCAAGCTCTTCATAATTCACAAGATTGCCAAGGGATCTGTCGTATACACGTACATTTCCATAAATATGCTCGCTGCCGTTTTGCATAATTTCAGTATAATAGTCACGGTCATATAATCTGTCCATGTTATAGGACCAGTCCACATACTCATCGATCTGACTGTTTTTGGAATAAATGACCAGCCTGTTAAATTTATTTGTATACACATGGCGTATATTGAGAAGTTCATTCTGAACACTATATACATAGTAGTTCTTTTCATGTGCACTTAAGTTGTTTTCGGGATTTAAATAATACTGGAACTCCTGACTGAAAATCAACTGGTTGAGCGCACTATTCATAATGCCGATGTTGGCATTCATATTTGATTCAATTTTTTTAAGATTCTCCTGGACCTTTTTATTTGCTTCCTCCAGAAGATTATTTCTCACAATTTCAAAATATGATGTGGTTATAACTATAGCAGGAATTATCATTATCAATGAGAAAACAATTGTAACCTGCCATACCAGACTAAGACTGGTAAGCTTTTTCATCAATACTCTCATCTATATACATCATCCTATCTAATCATTTCTGAAATTCCGTATCGGCAGCTGGATTCATCATATCATCTGACATATGTGAGAATTTGTTTACATAAATTATATTATATATGATTTAACCAAAAAAATCATTAAAAACAATTGCTTTACTTTTTCATTCTACTATCATATTTTATTTTTTTCAATCGATTTTTTTTATATCTTGTTGAATATTTTCTTTTTTTATCATATTCAATATCTTTTTTATTGCTTTTTTCTGTTCTTTAGATTACACTATGCTTAAGTCAATTACCCCGGCTGATTACCCGTAATCCGGGACTGTAAACGGCTTTGCAAAAGAAAGGACGGTCATGCCATGTTAGCGATTGAACGGCATAACAGGATATTAAAACTGCTGGCTGATAACGTACATATTACTACTAATGAATTAAGCGAATTATTGGAAGTTTCGGCTGCAACAATCAGAAATGATTTAAACAAACTTGAAAAAGATAAATTAATTCTAAAAACCCATGGTGGCGCTACCTTACTTTCTCCAGCCATGCAGAGGCCTCAAAACATTTTTCCTTTTAATGAGCGGGAATTTAAAAACAGCAGTGAAAAAGAAGCCATAAGCAATATGGCATTGAGACACATTGAGGAAGGTCAGTGTATTATCCTGGATGCAAGCTCCACAGCTCTGGCAGTTGCCAGAAAACTGGGCCGTTTTTCCAGACTTACCGTAATTACAAACGGAATATACACCATGCTTGCCTTAAAGGATATTCCAAATATTACGGTTATTTTTATTGGCGGAATTGTGACAAAAAACTCAGGATCTACAGAAGGGCTGCTGGGTTATGATTTGTTAAACCATATCAATGCCGATACCGCTTTTGTATCAGCCCATGGATTTACTTTAAAAGAAGGATTAACAGACTTTAATATATATGAGGCAGAATTGAAAAAACAAATGGTCCTCCACTCCCGTAAACGTATTGCTCTTTTGGACCACACGAAATTTGAACATATATCCACGGCAAGCTTTTGTTTTTCCAAAGATATTAATTCAGTCATTACAGATGAACAAATCGATCCTCAATTGCTGTCACAGTATAAAAATAGCGGTATAAACATTGAGGTGTCACCGTTATCTTAGAGAGCTCAACGAAAAGCTATATTGGAAATATAGCTTTTCGTTGCACACATAAAAGACAATGTGATATTTCCCTATTAACTTCAATCAATGGCCGCACACAAAGTTAATTTATTTTATTGCGGCCTCTCCGCGTTCCTTTGTCCTGACACGGATTGCATCCTCTACATTATATAAGAATATTTTACCGTCGCCATATTCGCCGGTGGATGATACCTCAATAATACTTTGGATAATTTTTTCTACCTGTTCATCAAGTACTACCAACTCTATCTTTATTTTCTGCAGGAAATTATAATCAACTTCCGTTCCGCGGACGTATTCTTTCCAGCCTTTTTGGTTGCCGCATCCCATAATTTGTATGATGCTCATACCATTAAGATTGTATTTGTCCAAAACAGTCTTTATTTCTTCCAGCTTTTCAGGCCGGATATATGCCTCGATTTTTTTCATTGCGAAAACCCTCCTTAAATTCGTTAGTCCATACCATTAAATGCAGGATAAGCCGATTCCCCATGTTCCGAGATATCAAGCCCCAAATCTTCAGCCTTCTTGGACACCTTAATACCTTTGGTACAAAGTGAAGCAATTCCGCACGCAATAAGTGTTCCTACGATGGCAATCACTATGGTTATTCCAATTGCTGCAAGCTGACGGGCGAATAAATTCACATTTCCAAAAACAAGGCCATCCCAGGCTGCTGCGGAGTTAATTGAACTTTTTGCAAACAGGCCGGTTGCAATACCGCCCCATATGCCGCCCATACCGTGACAGGCAAAAACATCAAGGGCATCATCGTAACCCATCTTCGGTTTTATAACACTGATAAAGAAATAACTGATTGGGCTTACCAATGCACCGATTATGATCGAGGCCCATATGGGGACAAAACCGGCGCCGGGCGTAATTGCAACCAATCCGATAACTAAGCCGGTAGAAGCGCCCACAAGAGTAGGTTTTCCACTTTTGATCTTTTCGATCAAGAGCCACGATAGCATGGCTGCCGCCGCAGATGTATTTGTGGTCATAAAGGCATGTATTGCAAGCTCATTGGCTGAAAGCGCACTTCCGGCATTGAACCCGAACCAGCCAAACCAGAGCAGTGCAGCACCCAATACGACAAATGGTACATTATGGGGATGGTATACGGCCTTGCCGAAATTCTTGCGTTTGCCAAGAATAATTGCAAGGACCAGGGCACTGACACCTGAACTGATATGAACAACATTTCCACCTGCAAAGTCAACAGATCCGATCTTAAACAGGAATCCACCGCCCCATACCATATGTGCAAGCGGATAATAAACTATTATAGACCATATTGTAGTAAAAATTACTGTAGAAGAAAACTTCATTCTTTCAGCAATAGCACCGGTAATAAGCGCAGGCGTTATAATGGCAAACATCATCTGAAACACTGCAAAGGCAAGTGTATTTGGATATGCCAGAGTAGTATCGGCAAAACCGTCAAAATTTAAACCAAACCAATTAAGATTTCCAATAATACCGCCGATATCACCGCTGAATGATATTGAGAAACCTACAAGAACCCAGAGGATTGATGACAACCCCATAAGTATAATTGACATCATGATTGTATTAACGATATTCTTTCTTTTTACCAAACCCCCGTAAAAAAACGCCAGTCCCGGAGTCATTATCATTACCAACGCTGATGATGTTAAAATCCAAGCTACATCTCCGTGATCCATCTTAATTATCTCCTTTTTAAATAAAATAAAAAGCCAATAATACCTAAAGTATTATTGGCCTCATTGCCACAAAATAAATATTAAATTTTAATTACCTCTTCCGGAAGTATATATATTATAATATGCCGATTTTGAATATTTGTCAACTACGAAAATTCATTTTGTATTTTAAATTCTCAAAAACTACTAATCCCATTTAAGAGGAATACTTAATTTATATGCGGTGTGTCTCATTTTAATGCCATTGTATATTCAAGAGTATAATTAACCTGTAATTAAAAATATGCAAGTCTATCAAGCCCACATGTCATTTATTAAAGTCATTCTGCATATATACTGTTTGAATTATTGCAGAATGATTGAATTTTTTGCCTGAAAAGCCAGGGCATTTAAGAAAATACCCTGGCTTTTCAGATTTTGGGGTTGTATATTGACGATCAAACTGCATCCTGTTCTATCTTATATAACTGACTGCATATCAGATCGATTGTACCGTTTATTGTGGCCAGCGCACCATTTGTTACAGCCTCATCAGGTATTGAAATTCCAAATTCCCTTTCAATATCCATATAAATATAAACAAGATCCCTTGGTGCCAGCCTGAACACATTTCCCAGCAAATGCCTGTCAAAATCCTCATTAGCTACCGTTTCCAGATCAAGGCCAAATCTATTGATGAAAATATTGCTTAGTTTTTCATTTACACTTTGACGGCTTAATATATTTTTCATGCTTTACCCTTCCTTTCTCTTTTACGGCCAAAAATATATTATATGTTAAACCAGGTCAACCTCGCCATAGTATGACAAAGTATCAATCAGGCAGTTTGCAATATTAGTCCCGTCTTCCTTATTCAGCACATTGAAAACAGGTGTATTTAAAGTTTTGTATCCCGCCTTCTTTTTGTCTATAAAGCTTGAATCCATCAGCAAATAGGACTCGCTTCCTGTTTCTCTTGCCACATCCCAGTCGAATTTAACATTGGCTAAATTGAAACATGTGATATCAAAATCCAATTTATATTTCATCGATGTAAATAAATTATTGAAATATTCGGGCAAATATTCCTCATAAAAAGTACTTAAAACCACCGCATCGGCTGAAACAGCCTGAGATATTTCAAATGCAGTTATTCCGAACCGCCCGGCAAAATTTTCACTCAACCTCATAACACCACCTGGTATACCAATGATTATGATATCAGGTTTCTCATTGTTCTCCATATCCTTTATATAGTGATTAAAGGCCAGAATCTTTGTTCGCTCGGACCAGCAGGAATTGTACATTATTTGCGGAAATGAATGAAATCCCAGCATTTCGCAATAATTTCTTGTTCCTACCTGACTGACCCTGTACCCCGCGTTTATAAAAGCAGCTCTTAATGACAGTTGAATTTCGAACTTGTGTGTCTTTTCATGTACGCCGGTGACAAATACCACCGGAGTATTTATTTTCTGAAGCTTATAGTAATCGGAGTCCATGTTGAAAAATCTGTCCCCCATGTTGCTGAAGAACTTTAGCTTGACTTTGTATTTCAGGCATATTTCTTCTAATGCCTCTATATTTTCGTCCTCCAAATCAGACAGGAAGACTAAATCTTTACCTTGTTCTGCTGCAATCACAACTTTTGGCAGAATATTGCCTTCAAAATCCAGCTTGTGGTCTGATTCCGAGAACATTACCGTATCGCAGCAGGGCAAAAGTCCTTCAAAGTCATTGCTGACATTTATACCAAGCTTATCCCCTCCATCTGCACCAGAGGCATCTCTTCCATTGAAGCCCCAGCTCTGGGGTGATACCAATGCCACTATATTGTAGTCCGGCAACATTTCAGGATGTCTTAAGATAGGAGTGAATTCCACATCATAAGGATATACCAGTGTTCTCTTTTCATTCATTTTTAGATACCTCCTGTTTATATAGTAACCATCCACTTTCTTGCTCCGAAATCAAAATTGTTTTCCTTTAAAGTGCATATATCTTTCAGATCACTTTCGATATTATTACGGACTCGGACACAATTCCTGGTCTTTAATTCACTTGACAGACCGTTTCCTGTATCCGCACTGGCACAGCATAAAGTGCAAAATCTGAAAGCCCAGCAGTTTTTGCATTTTTCTTCGCTCAGAGCACCAACATTCAATAATTTTCTTATCTTACTCAAATCAAAACCCGTATTAATCTCTCCGATTTTCATTACCTCTGAAGATTCACTTACCCTTTCGCATGGAAACAAAGCTCCCTCCGCGTTGACAAACAACCTCTGCATTCCCGGAATACACGGTCCGCCGTGATGTGACTTATCAGGCAGGCCCTGGGACGGTTTCAGATGTTTATATGACTTCTCAAGACTTGTATAATCAGTAGCTACCAGTTTTGACAACTGCTTTTCATCAAAGGAAGTAACTTTTGAGAGAAGTACCTTAAAATGCTCATACCCCAATTTACTATTGTAGTCTTCTGTTTGCGCTATTTCATTTTTTGAATAGTAGTCAACAATTGATGATGCAAACAGGTTAAGTTCCTTTACGGTATCACAATCGGTAAAAAATTGGTTAATACAGGAGATGTCATTTTCCTGATCCAGAACAGTACTAAACGCAATCTTTTTATAATATTCAGGATATTTTTCCTTTATCATATCAATATTATTGATAACCTTGTCAAAAGTGCCGCAATTATTGAAAGCAAACCTCCTGCTCTTATCATGGATTTCCTTTGGGCCGTCCAGGCTGATTCTCAATACGACCTTGTGTTGTTCCAGGAATTGAACAATGTCTTCAGTAAGCAGTGTTCCGTTAGTGGTTATATTAAATAATGTCTCCTTACCCTCGGACATGTTCTCAACATAAGATATACATTTTTTAATCAGCTCAAATTCAATAAGAGGTTCTCCGCCATAGAACCCTATTGTAATGGTTTTACTGTCGCTGGAATGTTCAATATAAAAATCAATAGCTTTTTTAGCCAGCTCGAAGTCCATTCTCTTCTTTGAGTGTCCCCTGTTCTTGTACCCGCCGGAGTATACACAATAATCGCATCGCAAATTACATTGCTGTGTAACTTGCAGTGTAACCATTTTAATTTTTCTGTTCAAGTAATATACCAATATTTCGTCGGCAGGATGGATTATTTCACGGATTCTTTTTGATGACAGGAAACCATCCTCCAGCAATTTATCCGGTAAACCGATACCATCTTTCAATTCATACAAACCTGCCTGTACATATTTAAGGTTTTCCCATATCTGCCTGTCGGTTTTTATTATCACATTTTTATTCACATCATATATATAATAGCCTCCAGGTGTTCTGAAGAGATGAATAAAAGGTCCGCTTTCTTTCATAGAGGTCTCCTTTACTTTTGTTGAAGCTTACCCGTGATGTCAGGTAAGCTTCAACAAAAAAATTTAACTATATTGTTTTTTGCAACAGCTTTTAATAATGGCTATATGTACCGCCTGAACTTTGAGTACTGGATCTGGCACTATCCTTGGCTGAATAATCCCAGGAATACTCACAGGTCGGACAACCGCAAGAGCAATAAACCTGACAGGTTGCGTATGCTTCTACTGTTTCCTGTACGGCATTAAACTTCTTTCCGAGTTTTTTCATAGTTTTCACCTCCTTATAGTTTTTACCGGAACTAAAGTCCGCGATTTCTTTAGTTTCAGTATTATGTGAACCCCACTGTCCCCCAGGATGACAGCAGGATTCAATCCGGTTAAACTACTGCTTTGATAAACCTAGCATTTATTAATAAATCCCTGCAAAACAAGCCGGTACGTGCGGCTCAACACGGTTTCACATACCCTGCTAAACAACTTTCTCTATTTAAATCACAGTCTTATCAACCGTATCTTATGCCCGGCTTACAGCACAATAAGAATACACTCTACGGCCATAAAACTCCAATATGTTACTGATGTCTTTATTAGTATTATTCATGATATCAGCAAATTCAGTGTTATTAAAATAGGAGAGCTTGAGTTTTAAAGAATGATTGAATGCTGTTTTTAAGCGAGTGAATGGGAAAACAGATTTTATGTATGAGTAATAATTGGTTTCTATAAAGTCTCTGCATCTTACTGTTAACACCAGACCGAACACAGCCGCAGAAAGCACTGCAACCGTATTGCAGTTCGGAGCTGACACTCGGCCACCTGTTATTTTCATCCCAATCAGCGGAATAAAAATAGATATTCCCGACGATGCAATAATACAAACTGATACTGATATAATGCTTATCTTTCTTTCGCAAAGCTGTAAAAGTTCAATAAGTCCGATTAAAATTAATTTATTCTCTGTATTTATTAACATCTCAAAACACCTATTTTCTTTTATGGGTTTTGTTACTGTATGATATAAATATATAATATATGTCATAATTTGTCAACCATTATTTTCCTTTTAATATTTATTATGTTAATAATGTAACATATTGTTATGGTTTATGCCAAAAAATGTAATAAAAAAGAACTGTCCTTAAAACTTATTAACTCATAGTTTTAAGGACAGCCAGATCAGAAAATGTTATAAAGTATTAAAACTCATTAATTTATTGTATTATTGCTTAGCAGTGATTGTAAAACAATTGCAAACTTTCCTCTGCTGCAATTAAATTTCGGATTGAGCTGAGTGCTTGTGCCATCTTTTATTATTCCCGCTTCTACAAGCTGCTTAACAGTATTCACAGCCCAGGCGGACAGCTTATTCTCATCTCCGAAGCCCTTATATTCTGTCACAGCAGTGCCTGCTGCCGGCAACTCACCAAGGTATTTTTTCAAATTGTATACCAAGGTGTACAGCATTTCACGGGTTAGCGGCGCATCAGCATCAATTCTGTTATAGCCCACTCCGCCGGTGAGACCGATTTCCCTGGCTTTTGCATAATAGCCTGCAAATTCGCCTGCGGCATCCGAGAAATTATCCTCCGGCTCTGCAAGAGGCTTGATGTCATATGCTTTCATAAGCATTACTATGGCCTCTCCACGGGTTACAGCACGTTTCGGGTCAAAGCCGGTTCCCGTTGCAATCTCTCTGGCACCGAGATAAGTGACTGCATCATAGTAGCTGTCAGTTGATTTTACATCTGAAAAACTTACCTTGTTATAGCCTACGGCAAATTTTGAAAAATGCGCTGTTATAAACTCAACAGTTCCGTTATGATAATATCCCCTTACAGGAATCAAGCTGTTATTGCTGTCAATGTAATAAACCAGGACGGCATTAGGATCTTCATCCTGTTTAAGTGTATAAGGAATACTTACGCTTACCGCACTGCCATTAAAACCAGAAATTGTTGTGCCGCCCCTGGATACGGTAAATTCAAAAACAGGGCGGTCGGCTATTCTGTCAGCTGCATCGGCTGGTATACCGGCCAAATCGGCAGCCGCAGCCTTTGAAATTTTTATTTCAATTATGCCTGTTCCCGTTTCCGAAATTGTTTTCATAGCCCTGCTGTCAAACAAAAGTTCACCAATGCCTGCAGAAACCTTAATTGAAGCATTCCCGTCAGCTTCTAAAATCTTACCTAATGTATCTGCCGGAAGTTCAAGAGTTGCAGCATTGGCATTTGAAGGTACATTAACTGCAAATATGACGACTGTCGGCTTTACACCGTCCTTAATTTTGCTTAGATCTTTCAAAATATCTTCTACCGTTTTGCCGGTAACTTTAACATTTGCACTTCCATCAGCATTCACAGCAGCAGTTAATTTTACCGTAACATTGGATTCTGCCTTTGTACCTGCAGCCGGAGTGCTATTATATGAACTGCCGGAGTTGCTTCCGCCGCCCGATCCGGTGTTTGAGCCACCGGAATTGCCTGGATTGCCTGGTTCTTCTGGTTCACCGGAGCCGCCTTTGCCTGTGAGAGTGAGCACACCAAAAACCGAGGTGTCCTGATAACCTGAACCTGATTGATCATTCCAGGCTGCTACACTTTGGCGCGCACTATTTTGTGCATCATTGACCTGAGCGTCAAAACCGATTTTTATACCGTTTGCCGGAGTTAAAGTTTTAAACGGTATCTTCATTTCAACTGTATAATTGGTTCCTGATACCCTTGCAGCCGATTCAAAGCCTTCCGATATTTCAGCTGGGTTGAAGGAGGTCTCGTTGTCATAATTTACTCTGTATTGCCCGTCATCCTCCTGATAAAATGAAGTTTTACCGTTGTTCTCATCTACAAAGACTTCTACCGAATCCTGTTCATATTCATTTATGCTGCTTTTATCAAGCTGTTCATCACTGACCTGAATCAACACATACAGATTATTGTCGTCCCAGAGGGTCCTGGCAATACCCGTAGCTCCCTGCCATGCCATTTGATACTCATTGATTGCCAATGCAGGTGTATTACTCCATATTGAATCTATAGTACCGTCTATTACCGGAGTGCCGAAATTAGCTGTTGACTGTTTTGCACCTACCGGTGTGGTGGGTTCATGTTCCGACATGTATTTATCAGGATCAACTACGCCGTAGTATGCCAGCTTTGCCTGCAGATTCCTGTCAAACAGCAGTGGATTCTGGGATGACCTCCAGCTTGTACCATCGTCCATTCCCCATATTGTAACACGTTCAATATCCGCAGCATGGGCTTTAAAGATTTTAAACAGCTGCGCATATAAATAGCCCTGAGCTTCTGCAAGCTTCTCGGAGAGCTGGGAGTTTTCTCCTGCGGTAATGTCAAGCTCCGTTATACTTACTTCTACACCAAGAGAGATAAATCTTTCCAATGACAGTTCAACGTTAACAGGGTTGGTTTTTATGTTATAGTGTGCCTGCATACCGATTCCATCAATAAGAAGTTTGCCCGGATGATTTTCAGCGTATTTATCGTTGATTTCTTTTACCATATTGTAAATAGCCTGTGATTTCTTTTGATTATCTTCATTATAATCATTATAATATAGCTTGATATTCCAATCAGGATGTGCATCCAGAACTTCTCTGGCGGCTAAAAATGCCTTCTCAACGTAATCCGGACCGATAGCCTTCTCCCACATTGAGTCATTTCGCAGAGAGCTCCTCCAATCCGACGGATTGGGTGGATTGTCACCCATAGCTTCATTTACTACATCCCAGGATATAACCTTGTTGCCGAAGTGCTCAACAACCGTTTTTATATGAGTTGTCATATTTTGGAGAGCTTCTTCACGAGGCAGAGGTACCTTATTGCCGCTTCCATCTGTAGCGGTATTCATCCATTCACCGGTCTGATTATGCCATACCAGTACATGTCCATGCATTTTCATTCCCTCTGACAGTACTTTGTCAACCATTGTATCTGCTGCTGCAAAAGTATAGTTACCTTTTGTAGGCTGCAGATTTCCCGGCTTCATATCATTTCCTGCAGTTGCTGAATTATTATGCATTTTAAGAAGTTCCAGCCTTACTCCGCTGAGATCCTCTCCTGATATTGCAGTTCCTATTAAGAAGTCATCCTTATACACATCTTTGATGGGTGCAATATCCTTTTGTATTTCAATGGGTCCCGCTTGTGTTTTTTCAAAACTGATATCATCGATATAGAAAGATGCGGTAGCATTATTCGAACTTTCTATATATATAGTCAGGTATTCGTCAAGTACACTGTTGTAGAGGTGTTTTCCTTCGTATTTTACCCAGCCGTCATTTGTCGAGATTGTTTTTGCCTCAAATATAGAATAGCCAGGATTACTGCTTCCAACCTGTGTAGAAAGCTGGATCTGTGAGCTCTCCGGTTCTATCAGCTTAACCCATGCTGTAACTTTATATTCACTGCCCTTGTCAACATATTTTTCTACACGTAATGATGGTCCGTGCCAGGTATCCGTTCTGCCTTCAACTTTCAGCGAATATGTACCGCCCTCTGTATGATTTGCTTCATTTGTTACTGTTAATTTTTCTCCACCGCTTCTGGCAGCAAAACCTCCGGAAGTTTGGTTTTCAAAGGTTATTGTTTGAAACGGCAAAGCAGGATCCCTTGGGGGTTCTTCCGTATCTCCACCGATAACAGTTTCGGTAATCAATATATCTCCTATGTAGAATGGAACTGTTGCTCCTGTAACATTTGACTGGACTCGTACCGCGGAATCTTTAGTCGTATCGGCTGTAAACTTCTTTGTCAATGTGAACGCTTCCCCGGCAATCATATCAGCACCTGCAAGCCAGCCATAGCTATCTACGGTCTGAAGGTATGCCTGCGCTCCGGCAGGGACAGCCTCACCTGCGTCAACATAGCCTTTTACAGTGACGGTATAAGTTTTTCCATTCTGCATTCCGACATCAGCAAATTTAAAATCTGCTGCATCATAATTATTTATTCTGTTACTCACGTATAATGCTGCTCCGTCATCATTTCCCTCAAACACCTTATCAGTAACCTGAGTTAAATTGGCGCCGCCTGACTGTACTGACTTTCCAGCACCGGTTGCAAAATCTTCATGATATATTTCTTTTTCTGTCGTCGCAGGAGGTGTATTTTCAGCAGTAATCAATATATTCCCAATATAGAAAGGGACTGCTGCTCCTGCATCATTCGATTGAATTCTGATTCTATCATACGTGTTATTAACCGTATAATTGGAGGTTATGGTAAAAGCCGCACCTGTCGTTATTACAGCTTGACCCATGTAATCGTCATATGCTTCAGGTGACGGATTTACCGCTTGTGCTACTATAAGTCCTCCTGGAGATACTTCCACATTAGGATCAACATAACCGTTGATAGTAATATTATAAGTTTTGCCGTTTTCCAAGTGCAAATCAGCAAACTTGAAATCGGCCGCATCCCAACCATTAGCTCTGTTACTCACATATAATGCCGCTCCGTCATCATTTCCCTCAAACACCTTATCAGTAACCTGAGTCAGTTTAGCTCCACCGGATTGTACCGCTTTGCCGACTCCACCTGCAAAGGTTTCATGGTAAACAGTTGTACTCTCGGCATACACCATGCTGTTAACCGGCATAAGTGAAATAACCAGGCAAAGCACCAAAAAGACTGCCGCTGCCTTCCTCCAATTCCTGAAAATTGTACTACTCAACTTTAACCGCCTCCTCTAAAAATTTTTACTATATATTTATCAAGTATTTACCAGCTGCGACAGTTATCCATGACCGCAGTACGATTAACTACAGAAAGTTGCCATAATATCTGTAAATCCCCGTTCAGGCGGCTGTTCTCATAATTTTCAATATAATATTTGCCGGATTACCGTCAAAACTTTAGTGGTATTCCGCAAATATGGTAAATACAAACTTAATAACCATATCTTAAAAAATACATTGACGAAACTGTAATGATTATATTGAGAAATTTTTAAATCAATAGGTTGATTGTTAAAGCATAGAAAAGAAATAAATCATAAAATTTTTTACATAGGTTTTAAAACAAGTCTGGACTCTCGACTGAAATTCCGGGGTTTTGCTGCAGCCGACATAACCTTCAATATCTCGGCTGCAGCAATCTTGGGAGGTTATTATATTGCATTGTACCGGCTTTTGGAATGTCAAACAGCCACGGTGCGTCCGATACATAATTAGCATTACCAAATGCGGTAGTTCCCGCTAAGTGCCAGCAGCGCAAAGAAATACAAAAGATTATCATAATATCTGCGTTTTCCGGTTCGAAGAGGCTGCTCCCAAAACTTTCTGACAAAATATTCCCGGAACTCACCGCGTGAAGCAAGTGACGCCTGTGCCAGAGTCGCCAGCAATCCCACAGGGTGCAATACCCCTGCCGGTGTACCGTCAGCCTCGTGAACCAATTCACCGGAATTGGCAACCGGTGTTCCGTCAATATAATAGACAATATCTTCTTTACCCTTCGCTGTCTTTCCAAAAAACTCCTGGATATTTTCAGCTTGTTTACGGGACCACTCATCAGCAGCAAACCATTCGTAATCCAATGCAATATTGGCAGCAGTACGGTAGGCATCACTGTAAAACAGATTATGGTTTGCCTGGTTGTGGGGTGTACCGTCATACTCGGCATACTCAGCCGATAATCCGGTTATGGGGTGGCATGCTTTCTTCAGATATTCCCTGCTAAGCCTGGACGCCTCTCTAAAAAATCCGGAGTCCTCGGGATTTCCCCAAAGTGCGAATAATTCATAAAAATGTGGAAGATGATAGGAAGGATCTGTGAAATTACAATTTGGAATAAAACGAATAAGCTTTGTCTGAGGATCAAACATGGGGGCCTTAATTTTATGCACCATTTCGTGCAATAAACTTCTGGCTTCCCCGGTATAATTAAATATACCTTCCCCATCTCCCCACCGTCTTCCTGCAAATAAAAGTGCCATGGCAAAAAATTCTTCACCATCAGGTGCCGGGCCTTCGAAATTAAGTTTACCGTCCAATTGTGCCGACCATCCGAAATAACCTTTATATTCGCCATGGTCAAGATACATATAAGTTTTTGTCCACTTCCATATCCGGTCAAAAATATCCTTGCGGTCCATTTGAACGGCAATCATCATACCGTAGCTCTGTCCTTCAGTGCGGACATCCATGTTGCCGGTATCTACCAGATAGCCCATGTCCTCACCGGTTTCATGATAGATACGCTGATCCCCGCTGCCGAAAAACAACGTATTAAAAGTGGAATAAATACGCTGTTGTACCTTGTCTTTAGAGTAACCATACTCAGCAAACAGGTTTGAATAATTGCCTGTCTGAAAAGAATTTGACATATAGTATTTTCCTTTCCTTAACGAATTAAAAAACTACTATGCTATCGAAAGCCTTCTTTGGATTGTGCTCATCGTCAAACAGTAATGGCCAGTTCCTGCGTCCTTTGACCGGAAAATCCGATAACCAGGTGTCATCATCGGCTATACCCCAAAAAGTAACACCGGTAAACAAGTCCCTGTATTCCCTCAGGAGTTTAAAAATCTCTCCATATCTTTCTGCCTGCAATTCTAAAAGCTCGTTGTGGACTTTTTCATATGCTGTCCTGTCGTCGAAACGGAACATTGAAATGTCCAACTCAGTTATTTGCAGGCTTACACCCAATGATGCATAGAGTTCAACGGCTCTTCGTATTTTATCCGGTTCGGGCGCATATATATTCCAATGCCCCTGCATTCCGATACCGTCTACAGGTATTCCGCGGTCTATGAGCGACTTAACCAGGTCATAAATTTTCCTGGATTTAACAGGATCACATTCATTATAGTCGTTATAATACAATTTTGCCGCCGGATCGGCCTCACGTGCAAACCTGAAGGCATATTCGACATAGTCATCCCCAATAGCGGCAAGCCAGGGCGCCTGGCGGAGGACAGGCTCCTCCGCGTTGTCGGACACTGCCTCGTTAACCACATCCCACGCATAAGTACGGCCCCTGTAGTGTCCCATTACAGTATAAATATGCTCTTTCATACGTTTCAGCGCCAGACTTCGCGATACCGGCCCGCCGCCGTCTTTGAAAAACCAATCAGGCGTCTGGTTATGCCATATCAGTGTGTGGCCGCGAAGTGACAAATTATTTTCCTCGGCAAAATCAGCTATAATATCGCCTTGTTCAAAGTCGTATAAATGCTCTGTCGGATGAACAAATTACGGTTTCATCTGATTTTCCGGTGTTATGCCTGAAAAATGATTAACTATAAGCTCCTTATGAGTATTAATCGAAAAGGAATTCACTGCAGCTCCTATTGGAAAGTATTCCTTATAGGTTTTACAAAGACTTCCGAACATTATCCCTTAACTCCCCCCAATGCAAGACCATTAACAAAGTACCTTTGCAGGAACGGGTATACCAGAAGTATCGGCACGGCGACAACAATAGTAATTGCCGCCCTGATGGACTGAGGCGTCGTTACATTACCCGCTCCGGACTGTGCCGCCGCAGCGCCGACCCCTGCCGAAGTGTTGCCCGCATTCATAGCGCTTGCGAGAAGCTTTTGAAGTTCATATTGCAGAGTGGATAGACTCTGCTTTGCCGAATTGTACAGGAAGGTGTCAAACCACGAATTCCAGGAACCAACTGCAACAAAAAGTGCTATTGTGGCCAGGGTCGGAACACATAACGGCAGAATGATCTGGAGGAAAATCCTGAATTCCCGTGCACCGTCTATTTTAGCCGACTCGATAAAGCTCTCGGGTATTGATCTGATATAGGTTCGGATTACTATAAGATTAAACGCACTTATAATATTCGGCAGCCAATATACGGTAAAGGTATTTATCATATGCAAATCTCTTATAAGCATATAATTAGGTATCAAACCCGCATTAAAGTACATTGTCATAACAAAAAGCACAGTTATTGACTTCCTGAAAATAAACTCCCTGCGGCTTAGCGCATAAGCCAGCATAGAGGTAAAAAACAGGTTGGTGATGACTATGACTATGGTTTTTAAAACACTTATCATAAACGCTCCATAAATTGTATCCATGTGGAAAACAACACGGTAATTCTGGAGAGAGAATATTCTCGGCCATAGATATATACCTCCGCGCACGGTATCCATACCTTCATTGAAGGATATGGCAAGCGTGTTAAGCATCGGATATATCATTGCAACGGAAAGAAGTATCAGAAAAGTGGAATTTAATGTTGTAAATATAACGTTTTCAGCGCTAAGATTTTTTTTGCCTATTTTCATTCAGCTTCCCCCCTTATATCAACTTTTCTTCGCCAAGACGTCCGGCTATAAAATTCGCACCGGCGATCAGAATTATACTTACTCCGGTTTTGAAAATACCCGCTACGGTGGCTAACGAATAATTGCCCATCTTAATACCATAATTAAGAACAAAAATATCAATTGTCTCGGCTTTTTCGATTACCAGGCCATTTCCAAGGAAGTATTGAATCTCAAAACCGGCTTCCAGAATCCAGCCTATGCTCATAATGAGCAGAATAACAATAGTTGGCTTTATTGACGGAAGAGTTACGTTCCACATTTTGTGGTAGCGGTTTGCTCCATCAATCTCAGCAGCCTCATACAGGGCCGGGTCTATTGCTGTCATGGCGGCTAAGTAGATTATGGTATTCCAGCCCAGTTCCTTCCACAGATGTGAACCTGCCACCACACCCCAGAAATAATCCGGATTGGATAAAAACTGTACAGGTTCGTTAATAATGTGAAGTTTCATCAGCACTATGTTGACAATACCACCGCTTGAGGGAAGTGCTAGGGCACTGGAAACCAGTCCGGCAACTATAATCCACGATAAAAAGTGCGGCATATAAGTTATATTCTGTATTATTCTTTTAAATCCAAGATTTCTAACTTCATTCAACAATAGTGATAAAACAATTGCACCTAAATAACCAACTACAAGTGTAAGAATACTTTGCGCCAGCGTGTTACGTATATCTCGTATAAAGCGTTCTCCATTTATGCCGGTAAATAATTTGACAAAATTATCGAATCCAACCCATTGCTGATCAAATGTGTTCCTGATGGCAGGTTTGAAATTTTGAAAGGCCATTGTCCAGCCGGTTATCGGCACGTACGAAAACAGTATTTTGTATAGCAGGAGGGGCACACTCATAATAATCAGTTCACGCTGTGAGATTATGGTACCCCAGATATTCCTGCGATTTTTCGGAAGAGCCAGCGTTTTTGCCCGCATCTTTTCTACCTCCTGTTTATCTAAAAAAAGGGGACTTGCATCCCCTTTTTCCAGATTAATTATTGTTAAAACGTCAAGACTCTAAAATCACTTGAATTATTTTGTAGCCCAGTTTTTGATTCTGTCCTGGATTCCTGCATTTATGGCATCTTCATATGCTTTTACATTAATTTTGCTGATTGCAGTTGTGTATTCGGACCAAATACTTTCAAATTTATCCGGACTGGCCATTATAGCCTTTGGCAGGAACTGCAGTGCAGTATCCCTCAACTGTTTGTCTGCCATCTGAGCGTCGCTTCCGTCAGGAAGGGCTATATTCCAGGCAGGATAGTAAACAGGATTTTCCGGAGGCTGGTTGTTGAAGTCTCTCCAGGTCTTTTTGTTATACTTGGTCAGGAAATCCTGATCATACTGTTTCAAGGTAGCAAAGAATTCTTCCGGCTGATCTTCAGGACTATAAGCATTTCCATCGGAATAAGTACCGTTATGCTTTGGCATTATGTCTGTAAGAGCCATTAATCTGTTGGATGATCTCCAGATAAGGTCTGTTGAATTTGCACGCTGCTGTTCGTTTCTGGTGAATTTGCCGTCGGCGCCCTTCTGATAATCTTCACCTTCAACACCCCAAGCCAGGATCTTCTGCCAGTCTTCATTCATCATTGTGTTTATAAATGCAACTGCAACTTCAGGCTGCTTGCAGGATACCGATACACCAACACCCTGGTTGATGTTCATAACATCTCTGTCTGCATAGTAAGGAGCTTTTCCGTCAAGTGTAGGCATTGTTGCAACCCAGGTCCGTTCAACCTTGTTTGCTGCAACAAGAGCATCATGAGCATTACCGTAACTCCAACGCTGGTCATACATACCGAGTACACGACCGGTTGCAAGCTTTGCGAGGTACTGGTCAAGGGTCTGTGTGAAGCTTTCCTTATCAACCATTCCTTTGGCATTCATTTCATTCAGGTACTTATAGTATCTCTTGGCAACATCCTTATCGGCAAATATTGCCGCAACGTTGTTCTCATCAACTATAACACCGCCATTGTTAGGTGCGCCTGCAAGATATTCCGGCGGATTTGTCAATCCCCATTCTCTTCCCTGGGCACAAAGAATTTCAAAAGCAATGGTGTCCTGTCCGTCTATCTTTGGATATTTATTCTTGTAATCTTCCAGCATCTTGAAGTATTTCTCAAGAGTCATATTGGAAAGATCAGGATATCCTTGATCTGCAAGAACGGCTTTCTGAATCCAGAATCCGGATGCACTGTAGTTTACTCCACCCACTATATCTCCGTAAAAACGGTTATAGTTCGGAATCTGATATATGTGTTTTCCCTGGCCGCCATCATAAGCTATTTTATTCCAGTAAGGCTTAACATGCTCATACAATGCGCCTGCGGCTTCAGGCTTCAAGTAGTCGTCCAATGGTATATACGCACCACCGGTAACCAAACGTGCATTTTGGTCGGTTGAACCGATGATATCCGGGTATTCCCCTCCTGCAAGCATAACACCTATCTTCTGATCCTGGTTATCCGGAGTAATTATCTCATAGTTAAGCGTTACGCCAAGCTTATCCTTTAACATCTTTGTGAGCTTGTTGTCGGCCGATGGTGCCTGCTGACTGGTGGTAATCCAGATGCTCAGTTCTACAGGATTATCCGGTGAGAGCACCGGTAAAGAACTGCCCGATGAAGCAGTAGTGGATGGCGCACTGCCTGTTGGCGCCGCTGATTGAGTACTAGTTGCCGAGTCACTGCCGTTACCGCATGCGGACATTGCAACTGCAACAGCCGCTGCCAAAACTAGTGATGCAAACCGTTTCATAAATCATCCTCCTTAAATTTGTAATACGGGCACTAATAGCAGTCTATTTGACTGTCACACCCGCTTCTTGTATAATTGCATTATATTTAGAATTTAGTTTAAAGTAAATTATCAAATTAGGGATAAGTATAGGACATTTTTACAAGGGGCTGGTCAAAATATTCAAAGTAGTGCTTGTGGATGATGAGCCATCTGTGATAGAAGGATTACGCATTTTTGTAAACTGGAACAAGTTAGGCTTTGAAATAGCAGGAGAAGCACCTGACGGTGCAGCCTCCTTTTCCGTTATACAAAATATTCGGCCCGATCTGGTTATATGTGACATACGTATGCCTGGTCTAAACGGTCTGGAGCTTATAGAAAAAGTAAACAACGAAATAATCCCTGCTCCAAAATTTATAATTCTGAGTGGTTACAACGATTTCTCCTATGCCCAGAAGGGTATACAGCTGGGCGCGCTGGGTTTCCTGACCAAGCCTTTGGACTCGGAAGAAATTGAACGGGAACTGCTGCGGGTGGTAAGTATAATAGATAATGAAAGAACTGCCCGGCAGGAAAATCTTGAGCTTATCCGCTTTACTGCCAATCAGCTTTACAATGATATTATGGACGGCAAACGCAGTGAAAAAATCAAACGCAAGGCACGGTTTATTTTCGATATTCCTGATAATTCAAAAATCTGTATTGTTCAATTCATAACCGATGGGGGCGGTAATCCAACCAATTATCCGGTGAGCAATATCTATGACCTGCTTATGCGGATTACCGGAATAAAGAATGAGAACTGCATGTTCTATAACGGTAACGGGAGTTATATCATTGTCATACATGACGGTATGGAAATCTTCACATCTGAAGCAGCTCTTACCGAACGGTTGAAAAAACACTTAAGCAGCCTGGACCCGAAGAGTTACGGCTTTAGGTCTTTTTGGGCACTGGTAAGCGGAACAAGCACAGAGGGAGTCATTGACAGCATTTTTAACTGCGGTAAGCGGCTTGAACAGCTTCATACCTATTGTCTGCTTCATCCGGATAAAAAAGTAGTTTATTATAGCGGAAATGAAAAGAAGAAAAGCTTAAAAGACCATACTAAAGCCGATGCCGAGATTGATTTTCCCGAACTCCCCTTTGACAGGATAATCAATTCACTTAAAGGCAATGACATAAGCCAGGTATCGAATTCCGTCAATGAATTTTTTGACAAGCTTAACAATAGCGGTGTATCCCGCCGCCTTTACTGTATTTGCCTGTACAGGCTGGCGGATTTAGTCAGAAAAATGTCTTATGCGTATGGAGTTGACGGTAACAGTGTAATTTTGAAATTCACCAGATCCATCAACAGTATGAGTCCAAATTGCATAATCCTGGCTCATGAAATGTGCGAATTTATCTTTAAAAAGCAAAACATCAACAATGAAAAACCATTGTTTCTGCTGGAGAATGAAATTATTGACTTCATTAAGGATAATTACAGGGAAAGTCTCTCTTTACAAAGTATTGCCGAGAAATTCTCATTGTCACCCATTATTATCAGTAAAATAATTAAAAGGAAAACAGGCGAAAAATTTAATGATTATTTTAATTATTTACGTATAGAACACGCTAAAACACTCATAGCTTCCGAAGATATGAAAATAACCTCAATATGTGAACAATGCGGCTATTCCGATTATAGGTATTTTACTGAAAAGTTTAAAGAATTCGCGGGAGTCTCACCCTCGGAATATAAAAAGAAATACTCTTGATTATCAAGTGTTTTATAATGGAAAATATAATAAATAAAATTTCCGGGAGATGCAAGGAATATGAGAAAATTTTTTCTGCAATTTGACAATGTCAGTATAAGGCGTAAATTCATACTGGTTTATATTTTCTGTATTTGTCTTCCGGTTGTGGCCGGAACTATCATATGGATGGCTTTTACTTCACAATCCATGCAGCAGAATGTGATACATTATCTGGATCAGACCTTTGAGGGGGCAGCCAGTGATTTTAATATATTAACGCAAACCGCTGTTAATGTGGCCAACCAGGTAAATGCCGACAACACCCTGCTTAACGATTTGTCTAAAAGCTTTTCTACTCCGGTGGAGCACTATGATCTTTACTGGAGTTCCCTGAGGAAAAGATTCAACATGTACCTGGTGAGTAACCCGGAAATTGTGGAAGTATCGCTGTATATTGACGATCCGCACTTTATTAATACGGATTATTTCCGTGTTCTGGATGATAAAGCCCGAAATACCCAATGGTACAAAATGGCTTCTCAAACCGACAGCGATATTATGGTGTATCCCGGTTCCACTGCTATAGCTATCACCCCGTACAGCAACAGGTTAACGATTGTCCGTAAAATAAAATCTCCAACATATTTGAACAATGCCACAAATTACCTGCTAATAGAATTAAAACTGGACCGAGTTATTACAAAGGTCAAGGATGAGGGAGGAAGCGTAGATGTCTACCTGACTGCCCCAGGCGACAACATAATCTGGAGCAACCAATACACCAATAAATTCAATCTTAAAAATCCTTCGGTATTGCAGCTGCCGCCCGACAATAACTATTACATCCTTCAGAAAAGCATAGGCCCTGCTCCTTATTTTGAAGGCTGGAAGATAACCGGTGTTTATGATAAATTTGTAATTTTTAAAAAGCAAATTGTGGTTCTAATTTATATTCTACTGATTACCCTGTCCCTATCAGCGTTCTCAGTCTTTTTGATCTGGGCGGTATTGAATTCCATGCGCTACCGTTTGTCGGCCCTGTCCCGCCATATCAAAAAAGTCAGCGAAGACCACCTTGAACCCTTAATGCTTGAAAATACGGGCCAGGACGAGGTCGGTCTGCTGATTATAACCTATAACAAGATGATAGCTGAAATTAACGGTCTGATAAATGATGTTTACAAACTTGAGATGCAAAAAAAGAGTATAGAAGTTGAAAATATACGCGCCGAGTACCAGTATCTGCAGGCACAGGTCGACCCCCACTTCCTGTTCAATACTCTCAATGCAATACTTGTTTTCTGTGTAAAAAACGGTTACACTGAGCTTGCAGGTGTTATATCGAGCCTGTCAAAGCTCTTCAAGCGTATGCTGACTACCGGCGGCGATTTGATTCCTGTGACCGAAGAATTGAATTTTATAGAAAAGTACCTGGATATTGAGAAGTTCAGATTCGGTGATAAATTTGAATATGAAATTCAGATTTCCCCTGAAGTAATTGAGTCAAACCGTTTTATACCTAAAATGAGTGTTCAGCCCATTGTGGAAAATGCCTGCAAACATGGCCTCCAATCATCAATCGAAGATAACCGCAGACTGGTTATAAAAGCAGATATTATAGATATGGCCCTTGTTATCTCTGTCAGAGACAATGGCTCGGGCATGGATAAGGAAAAGGTTGCAGCCATCTTCAACAAGTTGGAAAATCCCAAATCCGAACTGAACCTGGAAGCGGACAGTTTCGATGAAACGGAAAGCGGTGTGGGCATACAGAATGTCTACCGCCGTATGATGATGAATTACGGTGAAAGATTCCATTTTAAAATATACAGTGCACCTGACCAGGGGACGGAAATCCTCCTCCGCATAGAGGAGGTTTGATTTTCTATTTCCGCTCGTATTGCGTGGGCTTTTTATCGGTGATTCTGACAAAATGCGAGAAAAAGTTATTGTAATTATTGTAACCGGTTGTAGAAGCTATATCGCTCAATTTCATATCGGTGGTTTCAATCAGCTCTATGGCTTTTTCGATTCTGAGGCGATGCTGGTATTCACTTATGCTGACTCCAAATTGCTTATTGAAGGCATCGCCCAGATATCCCGCTTCAAGAAAGACCATTTCTGCAAGAAGGGAAACGCTTATTTCTTTCTGATAATTATTATCAATATAGGTTTTTACTTCATAGAGGAAACTGCGGGAATTTCTTTTTCTCTCCTCCAGCATTAAACCCACTACCTGCGAGACAATATCGGTAATATAGCTCTTTAAGCTTTTAAAATCCCATTTGCCGCTCACTCCTGACGGCAGCACGGTATCAATGCCAATATTTCTTTTATAGGCAACGTGAAGTATGCGGTAAACACAGCTGTTTACCATAATACAGGCATTATTTATATTTATATTCCGGGAAACAAATATATCAAACAATTCATCAATTAGCTGCATGGCATCCTCATAATTCATGAGCTTAATAGCTGTGGTCAATTCCTCGTCAAAATTGTCCCGTACGGCTTTCCATACATGGTCTATTTCTTCGTTGACAAAATCATTGCTTTGGTCGGAAGCAGGCAAATTGCGGCTTGATTTAAAGGTTTTGATATCAGCCTGTGAAAAACCGTATCTGGTCAGGAACTTTTTATCAAGTTTGCTCTTGATTTTGCGCAGTACCGTAATTATTTCGTCCCTGTCCAGCGGTTTCAGCAAATAGTCCAGTACCTTGTGCCGCATTGCCTCCTGTGCATAGGAAAAATCCGCATAACCGCTTAAAATAACGAATTCGGTATCAGAATGGATTTTTTGCGTTTCATAAATAAGCTCCAGCCCATTTATACCGGGCATACGTATGTCAGTTATTATCAGGTGAGGGTACAGTTCTCCAACCTTTGAAAGGGCCTCCTGCCCGTTTGAAGCTTCTCCGCACAGCTCAAAGTCAAGCTCGTTCCAGGGTATCATAAGTTTCAGTCCCTCAATTACTGATGGTTCGTCATCAACTATAAACACTTTAAACATTAAAATGTACCTCCGAATAAAACTTGTCAGTACGTAATCACTTATTAATCTATACCATAATAAGACAAATTTCAACTTAAAAACTTACTTTTTTTACAAATTGTCTTCCTGCAGAGCTGCCCATCCTTTCAATAGCTTCATTTTATATTTTTGCCTAATATAATATTCTGCAATATGTAATTTTATTACATCAGAAACAGACTGTTTTCTCCAATAGAAAGACTGTTTCTTGAATTATTTTATGAAATGTGATATTATGCCATTTTAAAACAAATCCGTCAAATGTATATGTGTGTGATTCTTTTCATAACTTTGGCTATCATTTTATATTAAGAGGGTTGTTCTTTATGGAAAAAATTTTACTGGAAATTGCTCTTATTCTGATATTTACCAAAATAGGAGGACTTGTAAGCCGGAAGTTTAAAATGCCTGAGGTTTTAGGCGCATTGGTAGCAGGTGTTATTCTGGGGCCGGCAGTATTAAGTCTTGTTGAATACACTGAAAATATTAAATTGCTGTCCGAGCTGGGCGTTATAATGCTGATGTTTCTGGCAGGGCTTGAGACCAATGTGGATGAGTTGAAAAAAGCAGGTAAAACCTCCTTCGTTATTGCCCTGTCGGGTGTGATCATTCCATTGGTACTCGGTACGGCAGCAGCATATCTGTTTTTCACAAACTTCTGGGAAAATTTATTTGTGGGAGTAATCCTTACTGCAACAAGCGTCAGTATTTCAGTTGAGACCCTTACCGAACTGGGAAAGCTGAACACCAAAGCCGGAGTAAATATACTCGGCGCCGCAGTAATTGACGATGTGCTGGGACTGATACTCATCTCCATAGTACTTGCTGTTTCACAGACTCTGGGGAGCGGCGCTTCGGGTTCCTCGGCAGCTGTAAGTCTTATTTTGACCTTTGCCAAGATAATAGCTTTTTGTTTGATAAGCGTAATTATGATAGCGGTGGTACCAAAGTTTATTAATAAGATATCCTTCGGCAGCAGGCACAAAAGGGATCTGCTTCCCTACTCAATAGCCATGGCCCTGCTGCTGGCATTCATATCCGAAATATTGGGAATCGCAGCCATAACCGGCGCATATATTTGTGGTTTGACACTCTCACAGTTCATACATAAGGAGTACATTGAAAAAAATGTGAAAGCTATTTCCTCGGGTTTCCTCTCATTAATATTCTTCGCAAGTGTAGGTATTGCCGCCGATATTAAAGGCCTGGATGCGGAGGTTATACTGATCACACTGGTAATGTTTGCAATTGCAGTGATTGGAAAGCTTTTTGGCTGCGGCGGTGCTGCCAGGCTCTTTAAAATAAGCAAAAGGGAATCACTTCAGATTGGTGTCGGTATGATATCAAGAGGTGAAGTAGCAATCATAACGGCAAATATCGGTATGCAGAACCATATTATTTCCGAAGAGATATACATTCCCACTCTAATAGTTGTAATACTTACTACCGTCATCACTCCGGCGCTGCTGAAAATAGTTTTCAATTCAAAGAAAAATCCTAAAGAATCGGTTGCATAATTTAACGGGTTGTATTTTTATTTGGCTGCTTATAATATTCCCATAATTTTTGGGTACCATAAAAATGGATACTATCATTATATTTAGCGTGAACAAATCTTGCAGATTTTCACGCAGACGGGAGAATCAAATGCAGAACCTGATAGAAAAAACCCTTTTAAAACCTGTGGAATCTTACTGGATCGGTACAACACCCTCTACAGACTATCCCTCCCTGGAGGAAAATATAAAAACAGACATACTTATTGTAGGAGGAGGAATAACCGGATTGACCAATGCATATCTGCTTCAGCGGGAAGGTTTCGATGTAACTGTAATTGATTCCTTCCGGATAGCAATGTCCACCTCCGGGCACACCACGGCCAAGATAACCTCGCTTCATGATTTGAAATACTCATCGCTCAAAGAAAAAATTGGAATTGAGGGTGCCAAAAGGTATGGTGAGATAAATGAAGAAGCAATTTCCCTTATTGAGACTATAATAAGTGAAAATAATATACACTGTGACTTCAGTCACCAGTCAAACTATGTATATACACTTGAGGACAGGTATCTTCAAGCTCTGGAAGATGAAGTAAAAACCGCCCGGACTTTGGGGCTGCCTGCCGACTATGAAACCTCCCTGGAGCTTCCTTTTCAAGTGAAAGGAGCAGTTTGCTTTAAAAATCAGGCACAATTCCATCCCCGGAAATATCTTCTGGAGCTGGCAAACCTTATCGTGCAAAAAGGAGGGCATATCTTTGAGAACACCACGGCCATAGATATCCATGAGGATAAGGAATGCAGGACCTCGACCAGAGATGGCCTTACTATAATGTCAAGTAAAGTGATTATAGCAAGTCATTTCCCCTTTTATGACGGCGGCGGCTTCTTCTCTGCCAGAATGTACCCGGAGCGCTCCTATGCCCTGGCTGTGAAAGCCAAAGTTAAACTTTCAGGCGGAATGTACATTTCTTATGAGCAGCCCACCAGGTCATTGAGAACACATCCCCTGGAGGATGAAGAACAACTCCTGATCATCGGAGGAGAACATCACAAAACAGGAAAGGATGATGACGAGAGGGAGCACTATATAAATCTTATCAAATATGCCGAAGATACCTACAGTGCCCTGGAAGTTCCCTACCGCTGGTCGGCGCAGGACTATACCGCCATGAATGAAATACCCTTCATCGGCCATATTACCGGAACAAAATTAAATATATTCATTGCCGCCGCTTATCAGAAATGGGGTATGACCACAGGTACGGTCTCTGCAATGATTATCAGGGATATTCTCACAAAAGGTAAGAGTGAGGTTGAGGAAATATTCAAGCCTTCCAGGTTCACCCCGGTTGAATCTGCCAAAAATTTTGTAAAAGAAAATCTGGATGTTGCCAAGAGCCTCATATCCGGAAAAATCAATATGCCTCCCGAAGATGTAGATATTGAACCCGGTGAAGGTAAAGCCCTAATGTATAACGGCCATAAGGCAGGAGCTTATAAGGACATGGACGGCAATTTGTATATTGTGGACACCACCTGCAAACATCTCGGCTGTGAAGTGCACTGGAATTCTGCCGAGCACACCTGGGATTGCCCCTGTCATGCCTCACGCTACGGCGTAGACGGAACCGTAATAGAAGGTCCCGCGCTGAAGCCCTTGGACAGACTGCTGTAGGAACCGTGGCAAATATTAGATTCTTAACCTCTTAATAACAATAAATTAGCATAAAGTTAACTCCATAATGCTACAATAAATGACAAATACTAATATCCAAAGGTTGACTTATGACTAATAATCCAATTGAGGAAGAAATATCAAAAATACTTGATAATAAGCAGATTAAAACGGTATTCCAGCCAATCATCTCCCTGCGTGACGGCTCTCTGCTGGGATATGAAGCCCTGAGCCGTGTTAAAGGCGATTCCTTTATAAAAAGCCCTGATGAATTATTTTTCTATGCCGGGCAGTGCAACAGACTGTGGGACCTGGAGCTGCTTTGCCGCACCAAGTCCCTTGAGTCGGCCTTTTTGAACAATGAGCATCCGATGAATACAAAATTATTCGTTAATGTCAACCCCAATATCATGCATGATGTGAAATTCCGTCAGGGCTTCACAAAGGAATATCTGAGTCAATATGGCATAACGCCCGAGAATATCATATTTGAGATCACAGAGCGGAATGCGGTGAATGATATGAATAGTTTCAAAAGTACAGTAAACCACTACAAGGAACAGACATATAAAATTGCAATAGATGATGCCGGTGCAGGTTATTCAGGGCTTAACCTTATAAGTGACATAAAACCGCACTATATAAAACTTGATATGAACCTGATCAGAAACATCAACGAGGACAGTATCAAATTTGCATTGGTAAAAAGCATGATCGAATTATCACATATGGCCAACATCCATCTGATAGCAGAGGGAATTGAAACCAGGGAGGAAATGGCAACCCTCATAAATCTGGGTGTTCACTACGGTCAGGGCTACTTTATACAAAAGCCCGCTGAAGAAATGATTTCCATATCTTCTGAAGTCATTGAAATATTAAAGGATGTAAACAGGAAGAAAAATCATACCTTCGGTAACCAGGTAAACAGTATTTACATAGAGAATCTTACTACAGATGCTTATACAATCTCCCCGTCAACAAGCGTTGAGCAGGTATTTGAAATATTCAAAAAAAATCCCTCGATACTTGGTTTATGCATAGTAAAAAACAATACTGTCATGGGTACTATATGCAAAGCAAGGTTTACCCTGATGCTAAGCGGACAATACGGTTTCAGCCTGTATCAGAAAAAACCCATAACTGATCTTATGGAAACGGATTTTCTGGCAGTTGACAGCCAGACTCCCATAAGTGCCGTATCGCATATTGCAATGTCCCGGCCGGCAGACAAGCTTTACGACTTTATTGTGGTCACAAAAAATTCCGAGTACCGGGGTACTGTTACAATCAAGGACCTGCTGCAAAAGACCACCGAAATCGAAGTGGTAAATGCAAAGCATCAAAACCCCCTTTCAGGACTTCCGGGTAATTTGATCATAGAACAGAAGATAAATAAATGCATTCATTCCGATGATAAATATAGCATATTATACCTTGATATAGATAATTTCAAAGCTTATAACGATGTTTACGGCTTTGAAAACGGTGATTTGGTAATAAAGCTGCTTTCCTCAACAATCATGAAAAACGTCAGCGGCAGTCAATTTACCGGCCATATCGGCGGCGATGACTTTGTAATAATCCTGGATAATTACGACATGGAACCGGTATGTAAAGCTGTTACTGAAGATTTTGAAAGAGATGTCCTGAAATATTATACTGAAAATGATATTAAAAACGGCTTTATTATAACCCAGAACAGGCATGGGCAAACTGAGAAATTTCCTCTTATTTCACTGACCATTGTGGGAATTTCAAATAAAAATAAGAAGTATACCGATCAATACCAGATATCAGAGCAGCTGGCATACCTTAAAAAGCAGTGTAAACAGCATAAGGGTGGTTGTCAATATCTGCTGTAAAAGACAAATCTATTTTTGAAAAGCCGGCTGTTCCGTCAGGTAACGACAGAGGTATATCAGCCCGTTAAAACATGTTCCTTTTCTTCCTCTTTTACAGCAGCAGCCGGCATTTTGACGGAGTTTTTCACCTCTGCCCGCCTCAGAACCATAAACGGCAGATAAAAAATTATCCACAGGACGCAGCCCAGCATAAAAGTCGGTATCAGATACCATGGACTTCCTACTAATCCGGCAAAGCTCTCCATAGGAGACCCTGCCGCCGGATATCTCAGAAAAAAGTAATTCCCGCCGGTGAAATGGTTAACCGGTATCATCATCAGGGCAAAGCACACAAGGATGGCCATGACCCTGGGAAGTTTCCTTATATCCGGCCTGAAGTCCATGCAAAAAACCATAAACAGCGGTATAAGGCAGATAATGCCGTGCACCACCATTGTCTGCATATATATGAATGACACTGCCGGATAATAGTAAACGTCGGGCGTCAGCAGCGTCATCAGGGCAGGAGCCAGTCCAATGGCATAGGAGTATTCCTGCAGGAGGCTGTTCCCTGTGAAAGCCATTACCGGCAGTATGATTGACATCAGGCTGCATAAATGCAGGGGCAGGGTATAGCCCCAGGAAAACTCGCCTATACTTTTATACCATAGCATTTGAGCCAGTTCCAGGAGCGGAAGCAGCATGGACATGCATTTAATTGCCTTCCATTTAGCTTTTGTTGTCCTATTCTTAAATAATAAAATTATTAAAACCCAGGCACAGGCAACCATAGCCAGCGCCAGCAGGTGCTGTGCAGAAAACAGCTCATTTCTCGATTCCTTTGGTATCCGGTCAATATATGTAAAAAAGTACTTGAACATGGTGCCCCCTTGTACATGCTTCTATGGATATATATTCCATACATCTAAAATTTATTATAAGTAATTGCATTGATTGACACTTGTAAATATATTGCTTAAAATAATTATAGCATTTTAAAAAAATAATATTATGAGAAACCAAATTGTGCCATTGCGCATCTGATGAATATTCAGCTTTAAAATGCACATTTGGAGCGGAGGTCAAGATGAGACGAGATGAGATCAGTAAAGTAATTCTGCCTGAAAGCGAAATTCCCAGACAATGGTACAACATCATTGCAGATATGCCGAACAAACCGGCGCCCTATCACAATCCCGCAACACTTAAGCTAATAGAAGCGGACGATATGAAAGCCATATTCCCCGATGAAATTATAAAACAGGAAATGACTTCTGAACGTTATATTGATATCCCTGATGAAGTTCGTGAAATGTACCGCCAGTTCAGGCCCAGCCCGTTATATCGCGCCAGAGGTCTTGAAAAGCAGCTGGGTACCACGGCACGTATCTATTACAAATATGAGGGAACCAATGCCACAGGCAGTCATAAGCTGAACACCGCCATTCCTCAGGCTTATTATAATAAAGCAGCCGGAATAAAGAGACTTGCCACAGAAACGGGAGCAGGTCAATGGGGCAGCGCTTTAAGCCTTGCAACAAGCCAGTTCGGGCTTGAATGCTCGGTATACATGGTAAATGTGAGCTACCAGCAAAAGCCCTACAGGCGTTCCTTCATGAAAACCTTCGGGGCAAGCGTTGTTGCAAGTCCGAGCAGCCTGACCGACTGCGGCAGAAGTGTTCTCGCAAAGGACCCGGACTGTTCCGGAAGCCTTGGTATCGCAATCAGTGAAGCAGTGGAAGATGCCGCAACACATCCTGACACCAACTATGCACTTGGGAGTGTGTTGAACCATGTCTGCCTGCATCAGACCATAATCGGAATCGAGGCAAAAAAACAGTTGGAAATGCTGGATGAGTATCCCGATGTTATTTTTGCCTGCTGCGGAGGCGGAAGTAACTTTTCAGGCATTGCCTTCCCATTTCTCCAGGATAAGTTTAAAGGCAAGCAGCTGAGAGCTGTTGCAGTTGAACCGACAGCCTGCCCTACTCTCACAAAAGGCGTTTTTGCCTATGACTACGGGGATACCGTAAAAGTGGCACCTATAACAAAGATGTATACCCTGGGTCATGATTTCATACCTGCCGGTATACATGCGGGCGGCCTGAGATATCACGGAGATTCTGCCATAGTCAGTCAGCTCTACCACGACAAAATCATCGAGGCCAGGGCCTACGGACAAAAATCGGTATTTGAAGCCGCCGTCACTTTCGCAAGAGCCGAGGGCATCGTACCTGCCCCGGAATCAGCTCATGCCATCCGCGCAGCAATTGATGAGGCAATCCTGGCAAAAGAAGCCGGCAAGGAAAAAGTAATACTGTTCTGTCTGAGCGGCCACGGTTATTTTGACTTTGCCGCCTATGAAAACTACTACAGCGGCAAGCTTGACGATGTGGAGTATTCACCCGACGCAGCAGAAGCAAGTTTGAAGAACCTGCCAGCCATAGAGTAAGCCTTCACAGCAGGATGCCCCAAAACAATTTGCGTAATTGTTTTGGGGCATCCTTATTTTATTAAGTTAGTACCGAAGTTACCGGTCGATATAAAAAATTACACAAGTAATTTGTTTGTCTATCTGTCTAAAATCAAGGATTTGAAAACTGCCAGGTATTCTCTCAGCAATACGTTGGGATATATGTACCAGGGAGTACCTGCGCTGATCCCGTAAGGTTTGAGGCCTGCCCTGCGCGCCAGCAGCTTTGACCTGAACATATGAAAATCGTTTGTTATTATCATAACCCTGTTCAGTTGGGTGCCAAGCTCCTGTTCATATAATTTCTTTGAAAAGACCATATTCTCATATGTACTTGTAGAATTTTCCTCTTTAATTATAAGCTCCTCCGGCGTACCGTGCCTCACCAGATACCTCTTCATGGCCTCTGCTTCGGTTATGGTCTCACCCGTTCCCTGTCCGCCCGAAACTATTACTGTTGTTCCGGGGTTTTTAGCAATATATCCAAGAGCATTATCAAGGCGCTGTGTCAATACCAGCGTTGGTGTCTCCCCCTTAAGACCTGCCCCCAGGACTATGACACAGTCAACTTCTGCGTCCTTCTGTGAAATTGCGGAGGTCATCAGTACAGTTGTTACTATTATGAAAGAAATAAACCAAACAGCAAATACCCCCAGTATAAATTTACCGATTCTGTTATATAACTTTTCCCTTTTTTTATATAACTTGCTGTTTGTAAATATAAGTGCTGAAATTAAAGCCAATCCGCCCAGTCCGGGAAGCATTATTCCAAAATCCATACCCCCGCTTCTGCTTCGAATAATTATCGTATCCAGAATTCCTGCAACAGCAATAAGCAGCAAGCTTATTTTTGTCAGCCTTTTCTTCCCCACCGTATCACCTTTCCCCGTTGGTAATCAACCATCCGGTCTTTCGTGTCCTAATTTGCTGCCAATTCATACTTATTGCCGTCGGCAGATTTGACAAATATGCCGTTAAAGCTGAAATGATCGCTTTCGGTATTGGGCACTCCTTCAACAGTAACTTTAAGCTTGCTGATATCCGGCATATTCAGGATGGTCATGACCAATATATTGGTATAGGTTATGCCTCCGGCACTTCCTGCATTGAACCTGGCAGCAACCTCCCTGGACAGATCAACCGTAGCAAGGCCGTCTTTCAATTCCGCTTTTTTTATGCTCAGTCCTGTTGTTTCAAGCACCTTATTGATGGCAGCAGTAATGTCATCCTGATATAACTTTTTGTCCACGGTAACATTTACTATTTCCTTTGGATTGTCATAGTCATCGGCATCATAATTATAAAGCTTAAGATCAATGGTTTGCCCGATCTGACCGGCACTGTCCGTTCCTGTTTGCTCTGATGACGACGCCGTAGATGTTGAAGCTGCATCCCCGGAGGTCACTTCTGCGGAAGTGTTCACAGCAGGCTGGTCTTTGTCCTGATTATAAACCTTTGTAGTATACAACAGTACTCCTACAAGTATAATAATAAAAACGAACAGTATTAAAGTTAAGAACTTCAGTTTCTGAGTATTATTATTCATAAAATCCCCTCTTACACATCGTAATTTTTTATTTTAATGTAATACAGGCCTTAAAATAAGTCTTTGCTCCGGCTTCATCAGCACCCTCCACGTATACGGCTCCCGAGTCAAGTCCGGAAATGTCTTTATAGAACACTATGGAATCCCCTGCCAGGGCTTCGCTTATATAACTTACCTGAATTGTATCAACAGCGTATTGTCCATGTTTCTCTATGGAAAAACAATCTGTTATATAATCGATATATTTGGAATTGTTAAGATGTCCGTTTATATCAATATCACTGTATCCGATTGTCTTTTTATACACCTGTTGAAGCTGCCCGTTTGCCTTTATTTTACCCATCCGTCCATCAATGGCACGGATCTGGTTAAATTGAGGAAACCTTCCGGGAAAAAGCTCGGTCCTTCTGATCTCCCTGGACTCTACATCCATTATAACCCAGCTTGAAATGGCTCTTCCAATAATATTGCCCTCTGAATCCTTTACAAAAAAATCTCTTTCAAACTCAAGTTTTTTAGGCTCCAGCGGCCAGGTTTCAACCGTCAATTTTTCGCCGAGGGCCGGAAATTTTTCCATCTGAACAAGTATTTTTACCAGCACCCAGGTTACACCCTGTTCTGCAAGGAGCTTTTCGACACCCAACTCCAATTTTTCGGCATGAAGGCTGGCAACATCCTGAAAATAATTGAACAGGGAACTCAGTTTTATTTTTCTGTAGTAATCTGCATCACCATAGTCGACATGGTATTCTTTTTTATATATTGAAACAGTATCCATACCTCACCTAAAATCCCAATCGTAATAAATACTTGCCAAAAACATGGTCCATGGGAACACATCCTATCACTCTGCTGTCCTTACTTTCATTCCTGTTATCACCCATTACGAAAATACTGTTTTCAGGGACGGTTATCTTTTCATCCGACTGGTATAACATTGGCTCTTTTATGTAGGACTCGTCCAGGGCCTCCCCGTTTCTGACAACCTTTCCTTCTTTGAATTCAAGTACATCTCCCGGCTTGCCTATCACTCTTTTCACCCAGAAAATTTCATCCTCATTGCCGGTTATTTTTGATACTATCAGATTGTATTTGAGAGGATCCATTATATTATCTATAAATCTGCGTTCCCTGCCGATCCTGCTGTCAATAATGACAATATCCTCATAATTCGGAATGCCGTGAAAAATATTCTGAGTTTTATTTATTATGATCTTATCTCCGTTATGCAGTGTATTTTCCATGGATGGACCATTTACACTTGTGGGCTGAAATAAAAATATTATTACAAGAAGTGCCACGATTATTGAGATAAGTATTGTTCCCATCCAGCTGAATATTTCCTTTAGAATTTTCATATTATCTCCATTTCCGGTATGGGGAATGTTTCTATACCGTTTATTGTCATTTTGTCTTTCTCCCCATTTGAATAAAAAAATAGTGTCGTCAGTAAAAAAACATACCCCTTAGTATACGTAAATGCGACAAAATTGTTTGAATTCTGCTGACTGAGCCATCCAAATTATTCTAATTATAATATATTTGAACAGCTATTTATACACTTAAACTATTAATTTTTTTTTAATATTTGATGTCAGTATTGTAGCATGCCTGTAACAGTACCATACTATTCAAGCAATGGATTGCACACAAAGCGCTTACAACCAGCACATAATTTAACCTGTAATACTTTTTTACCATAAATAGACTTAATCATCAATACCAATTGGTACGCGAGGACAACTTCATAAAATAGGATGCACGGTTAAAAACAATTATGATAAATTGTTGACAAAACCACTTTGCATGAGGTGATACAATTTACATAATTGTTTTGGGAGCATCCTATTTTATGAAGTTAGTTCGAAGCTGCCAGTTAATATAAAAAGTTACAATGGTACCTGTTATTTCACTTTTATTCCAAAAATCTTTCTCGCATAGCTTCCCACAACGATAGTATCGTTATATATTGCCGGGGAGGATTCCACGTTGCCCTGCAGTGAAACAGAGTCAAGGGTTTTCCCGTTCATAGGATCTACAAGATGCATAAAACCGGCAAAATCACTGTAGACCATATAGGTTTTGCCGTCGGAGCTCTTAAAGTCCAGCGGTGAGCACCAGCTGTAAGAGGTAAGTTTTTTCTTCCATATTTCCTCTCCTGTCTTCTTGTCCAGTGCTACCATTGTACCGTCACTGTTTGAGCCGGTAAAACAGATATTGAAAATAACCATATTACTGATGTCATCTTTGCCGATAACAGGAGTCCCAAGTGCTCCTCCGTTAATATAGTAATTGTATACACACTGGTAATTCTTCTGCCATATCAATTCACCTGTCAATGCATTGAGCTTTCTTATATTACAGTCTGCAACCGCGGCCTTTCCGTTCTCTCCGCGCTTGTCAACCTGATTTGCCGTATAAAGGAATACTCCTTCTTTGGTTTCCTCAATAACTATTGATGCATCGGTATCGTCTTTTGCATCATAGATCCAAACCGGTTTCATAGTGTTCAGGTCAAGGCACTGGAGCGTTCCGCCATTGTCACAGAAGTACATGTAATTTTTATATATGGCAGGCGAGTTCTCTATGCCCTGTTCGTCATTAAAGGGACTTCTGTAACGGTATTTGGTCAACTGGGGAGCTATGGAAAGTGTACCTGCAGACTTGTCAAATTTAGTGTTAAGCTTCACTCTGTAAACCAGGCCGTTTTCTCCCACATTAAGCAGAGTATCGGTTTTGCGGTCCAGAAGTGCCGAAGCATCATTTGCGCCCCAGCCTCTGAAGGCAACTTCATCTCTTCCGAAAATGGAGTAAAGTTCCTTTTGATTAAGCAGGTTGATTATTCTGAATTTGTATTCTGTAAACTTTCCGCTGTTTTCGTTGATACCCATTCCGGTATACAGCACCGGATAGCCTCTCGGGTCTATCATACCGGTACCTTTAATGGGGTATCCGACTTGTATTTTTTCCCTTGTAGGCTTCCCCGTTTCAAGATCCAGGAAGTAAATATTACCGTCCAGAGCAGGGTAAATAACCTCCACCAGATCCTTGGACTTCATTTCCCCGTTTATATTCATCATTTTTCTGGTATTCTCAGGCCAGTGAACCAGAAGCGGCTGCCCGGTCCAGCCCGTTCCGGGCCAATAGCTGTTATGGGCTGAAATAGCACCCAGCCCGTCTTTCTCCCACACTATCTCAAGCTTTTTCTGACTGACTGTTCTGGTACCAAAAGAGGCACTGTCCCTGTAATTGTTGCCCCTGAAAGTTGTAACTCCCTCCAATTCCGAATACTCTTCCGAAGAACCAAAGGAAATTTTGTCCTTTTTCCCGGGTGTGTACTGCTTCAAAGGGGTATTAATCCTGAATATCCAGGATTTCATATCCAGACCGCCGGCAAAGGTATTGTCAATGGCAAAATCAGGGTATGCCTTTTTGCCTCCGAAATCCGACTCCTCAGTCCAGGAGGATTTTAATTTTTCCGGATCGGTCATCTCCTGGGGCATGGGATCTGCCACAGGTTCTTCTTCGGGCCCTTCCTCGATCTCTCCGGTAGAATCTGCAGAATTAACACCTGCGGAGGAATTTGATGACGTTTTTACGGTATCGGAATCGAAGTTAAACACCTTGCTGAGTCCGATCCATACTCCCGTCATAATCAGCGCCAGGACCAATATTGTCAATAATGCCCTTAACCTGTTTGTTGCTCTTCTTCTGTATCTTTTCATAACTTCCTCGCTAAGCCGTTTATTTTATTCTTACACCATATATTTTCTTTGCGTAGGTTCCTACAACTGCCATATTGTTATAGACTGCGGGAGAGGCCTCCACGTTCCCTCCTACTGATATCTTATCCATATCTTCCCCTGTCTTCGGATCGATCAGATGCATATCTCCTTTAAAGTCACAGAGCAGCATGTAGGTTTTACCCTCTTCAGACATGAAATCCACAGGAGAACTCCAGCTGTATGCCTCCAAATGTCTTTTCCAGACTTCCGCACCTGTCTTCTTGTCCAGTGCCACCAGAGTGCCGTCACTTGTTGAGCCGGTCAACGCAATATTAAATATTACAATGTCACTTATATCATTCTTGCCAACTACGGGCGTTGCTAACACACCGCCGTTAATATATGACTGGTATGCACAGGAATAGTCCTTCTGCCATACAAGCTCTCCGGTCAGTGCATTAATTTTGCGGATATTGCTGTTGGCTCTGGAACCTTCCCTGCCTCTCTTATCTATTTCATTGGCAGTGTAAAGGAAAACTCCCTCGTCTGTTTCCTCCAGTGTTATGGTACTGTCGGTATCGTCACCGCCTTTGTAAATCCATACCGGTTCCATTTTATTTATGTCCAGACACTGAATGGTACCGCCGTTGTCGGCAAAGTACATCAGATTGCGGTAAAAGGCAGGGGAATTTTCAATTCCCTGTTCTGAGCTGTACGAACTTTTGTAACGGTATTTTGTAAATGAAGGGTCTATTGATATTGTTCCTGCCTTGCTGTCAAATTTGGTATTCAGCTTTGCCTTATACACCAAACCGTTTTCACCGCAATTTATTAAAGTATCGGTATATCTGTTCAGCAGAGCTGAGGAATCGTTTGCCCCCCAGCTTCTGAAAGCGACAGGATCATTTCCCGGGAACGAATAGATCAGCTTTTGATTAATCAGATCAAAAATCCTGTATTTAAAAGCACCGGTCTTACCGTCATTCTCATTGAGTCCCTGGCCTGTATAAAACAGGGGATACCCTCTCGGGTCCACCATTCCGGTACCTTTTACAGTAAACCCTATATTCATTTTGGGTCTTGAAGGCTTTCCGGTCTCCATATCAAGGAAGTATACATTTCCGTCAAATACCGGGTAAATTACCTCAACCAGATCCTTGGATTTAAGCTCTGCATTTATGTTCATTATCCGCCTTACTTCATCCGACCAGTGAACCAGCAGTGGCTGGCCTGTCCAGCCGGCGCCCGGCCAATAGCTTCCAACACCTGAAACAGCGCCGATGTCATGTGTCCAGACTATCTCAAGTTTTTTTTCCTTAACCCCGGCTTTTCCCCATGATGGAGCCGTACGGTAATTATTTCCTCTGAAAGCCGTAACTCCTTCCAGCTCCGAATAGTTTTCCGGAGAACCGAAAGCTATATTATAAGGCGGCGCATAATCTTTTACCGTCTTGTTATTGACCAATGCCCAGTAAGTTATTTTGCCGCCATCCTTGTAGGCTTTCTGAGCTGAACCGTCACCCAGAGTTTTTTTGCTTATGAGACTGGCCGGATTTTTCCACGAGATAAGCAAGTCATTGGGATTTGTGCTTTCTGCAGGCTCCTTGACAGTTTCTTCAGCCTGGCCCTGGCTGGCCCCTGCTTGAGACCCATCGGCCGGTTTTGTAGTATTTACCGCACTAACATGTGCTTTTGACGAATTTGCAGAATTTGTGCCCGCTGCCGTATTCAGCCAGGGCAAATTCCCGCTGAACATCAAATATAGGGCTGTTAATGCAACAAGCAATATTGTAAAGAAAACTGTTATCGCCGGTAACAGACTGTTCTTTTTTCTTCCTTGTGAACTCATTTTTACCTCCGTAATAACGTTTGTCATGTTAAATTTACCTGACAAACCCTTTTGATATTATATCAGAATAGACTTCAAAATTATATTTCTTTTTGACTAAAAATTTCTTAAATATCAGTATGCATTTATTAAGATTTTCTAAAGGAAGCATCCTGCCCCATGCTATATAGTTTGTTAATTTATTGTAAATTGTTACATAAAAAAATTGTTAAAATTCACCTTGTTATGTATAATAATTTTTATCTTTCTATCCATTTCCGAATACATTTCCTAAAAAGAGTACAGATTAAAATTATCTTGTTTTATTTAAAATTAATTGTCATTTGAAATTGGTAAAGCTTATACATTTAAATATATTGACTGGTAGTATGCAACATCTAAAACGTATATTGTCCAATGTATGAATTTAGATGTTTCAGACCACCAGAAGGGGGAAGTCATATGAAAAACTATTACAATTACTCAGCCCAGGAGGTTTTAAAGGAACTGAATACCAACCTTAACGGTTTATCCGATAAGGATATCGCCAGCCTGAGAGAGAAATACGGTTATAATGAACTGCAGACCGGAAAAAAAGCAGGAGTCATCAAAATTTTTCTGGGGCAGTTTAAGGATTTTCTTGTAATAATCCTGTTGACTGCTGCGGTGGTTTCACTCTTTCTGAAGGATTATGAAAGTGCCGTCGTTATATTTGCAGTTACTATTTTGAACTCTGTTTTAGGGACTGCCCAGCATTTCAAAGCCGAAAAATCCCTGGAAAGTCTTAAATCTCTCTCTTCACCGGTCGCAAGGGTTATAAGGAACAAAATGCGGATTGAGATTCCCTCCAGGGAGGTTTTGGCGGGAGATATCCTGTTACTTGAAGCCGGAGACTTTATAAGTGCCGACGGAAGGATCATTGAAAATCACAGTCTGCAGGTAAATGAGAGTTCTCTTACCGGTGAATCCGAAAGTGTTATGAAGACAGCCGATACAATATCAGCCTCCGACGTGCCCATAGGGGACAGAAAGAACATGGTGTTTACCGGCAGTCATGTCACTTACGGAAGGGCTGTCGTAGCTGTCACACACACCGGTATGTCGACAGAGCTGGGGAAAATAGCATCTCTTATGGATGCTGCCGAAAACAAGCTTACTCCGTTGCAGGTCAGCCTTGACAAATTCGGAAAGAAGCTGGCTGTGGCCATTCTAATTCTCTGCGGTATCATTCTTGCAGCAAATGTTGTGAGGGGCTATCCGGTTCTTGATTCCTTCATGTTTGCCATAGCCCTTGCAGTAGCGGCCATACCCGAGGCACTCAGCTCCATAGTGACAATTGTACTTGCCATAGGCACCCAAAAGATGGCCAAAGAAAATGCCATTGTCAGGAAGCTTCATGCCGTAGAAAGCCTGGGAAGCGTGTCGGTCATATGCTCGGATAAAACAGGTACACTCACCCAGAATAAAATGGTTGCAAAAAAGGTATTTGTGGGCTGGAAGATATTTACCTCGGAAAAACTTGACATGGAGGACACACTCCAGCGTTCAATTGTAAAAATAAGCATTCTGTCCAGCGATGCCACCATTACCGACGGGACTGCCGTAGGAGACCCCACCGAGGTTGCCTTTATCAAACTGGCAAATGATTACGGCTATGAGGAGGAAGATGTCCGTGATGAATATGCAAGGCTGTCGGAAGTACCCTTTGACTCCGACAGGAAACTGATGAGCACCCTGCACAGCATTGACGGACAGTTCATGATGTTTACCAAAGGTGCTCCCGACGTTATTTTAAGCAGATCGAAAAGCGTTCTGACAGAGCATGGCGATAAACCCATAGAGCAGGAAAATATAGAATTTATTGAAAAGGTCAACAGGGAATTTTCCCAGGAGGGCTTGCGGGTACTGGCATTTGCACGAAAAGCCTTTGATTCCCATGTAAAGCTTTCAATGGAAGATGAAAAAGATTTGACCTTCGTTGGCCTGGTAGCCATGATCGACCCTCCGAGAGAGGAGTCAAAGCAGGCGGTAGCCGATTGCATACGCGCCGGTATAAAGCCTGTTATGATAACCGGTGATCACAAGATCACAGCATCTGCAATTGCAAAGCAGATTGGCATTATGGATGAAAAAAGCCATGCAGTCGAAGGTGTGGAAATAGAAAAGATGTCCGATGAAGACTTGAAAAGCAAGGTTGAGGATATTTCGGTCTACGCCCGTGTATCCCCTGAGCACAAAATACGTATTGTCAAGGCCTGGCAGGATAAGGGAAATGTCGTGGCAATGACGGGTGACGGCGTAAACGATGCACCTGCGCTCAAGCAGGCCGACATCGGGGTTGCAATGGGCAAGGTGGGTACCGAGGTTGCCAAGGATGCGGCTTCAATGATTCTTGTGGATGATAATTTCGCAACAATTGTCAAGGCAGTCTCAAACGGAAGAAGTATCTACACCAATATCAAGAACTCAATCAAGTTCCTGCTGTCAGGTAATACGGCAGGCATCCTGGCCGTACTGTATACATCGGTTTTAGCCCTGCCGCTTCCGTTTACAGCCATTCACCTGCTGTTTATCAACCTGCTGACCGACTCAATGCCGGCAATTGCACTTGGGCTGGAGCCGTACAGGAAAGATGCTTTGAATTCCAGGCCAAGGGATATAAATGAACCCTTGCTGAACAGGAGTTTTCTGCTGCAGGTTGTTCTTGAAGGTGCAGTAATAGCCGCAAGTGCACTTGCAGCCTTCTATTACGGTTTAAATACTGGGAATACTGCACTTGCCAGTACCATGGCTTTTGCCGTTCTGGCGCTGGCAAGGCTGATACACGGCTTTAACTGCCGTTCCAGGTATCCCCTGTTTAAAATCGGCTTCTTTTCAAACAGGTATCAATGGGGTGCAGTGCTTCTGGGAACGCTGTTACTATTCCTGGTTCTCACCATTTCACCGCTTCAGCTTCTGTTTGAAATAGATCCCGGTGTTATCAGCCACCTTGGAATTATTGGCCTGCTGGCACTGGTTCCCTTTGTTGTCATCCAGCTCTATAAGACAATACGGACCGGTATTACAAAATAAAAATCATACAAAAACAGGAGGAAATTATGGGAAATTCTATTGTGACGGTGCACACTCACCAGTTTCAATAGAATTTCCTGTATTGCATTTATCTTATCAGGTTATAAGCTTCATTTTCCGGGCCAGCTCCACAGCCTCCACACGGCTGCCCACATTCAGCTTTGAATAGATATTGATCATAAAAGTTAATTGAGGTACCAGTGCATTAAAGCTCTTTCCATGTTCAATTGCCTGCACCAGGCTGATTAAATTTTTTTGCGGCAGAATGGATATGATTTTTTTCATGACTTCATTACCATTGTCAAAGCTGTAGAAACAACCTGCCAGAAGAGATGTTAAAACTGCTATTGACTCTTAAAATCATCACTTCTGATTGTCTGAATCTCAAATTCTCCATCACCTCTGTCAATGACTGCCGCATCAATTTTTCCGTGGTCGATTATTGTAATGCGCGTTGAGATCTCTTCAACCTCTTCCATGTAATGAGTTGTGTAAATGATTGTCGCTCCGTTTTCTCTTAATTCCTTTATGGATTTTAATATGGTTTCTTGACTGGGGATCTATTCCCACCGTAGGTTCGTCCAGAATGATGATTTTGGGGTCGTGTGCTATGGCACAGGCTATATTCAGTCTTCTTTTCATGCCTCCAGAAAAGGTTTTTGCCCTATCCTTCTTCCTGTCCCATAACCCCGCAAATTTCAAGGACTCGTCCACCTTTACCCTCAATTCCCTGCCTCTTACCCCGTATAATGCTGCAAAAAACTCAACATTCCTTTCAGCCGGCAGCTCTTCGTACAGTGCAAGCTCCTGGGGAACAATTCCAAGATTTTGCTTGTAAGCCTTAGCTATTTGATTGATATTCCTGCCTTTGAAAAAGACATTTCCCTTTTCTCCCTTTAAGGCTGTAATCAGAATATTTATTGTTGTGCTCTTTCCCGCACCGTTTGGTCCCAGGAGTAATTGAATCCATCTGCGATCACCTTTCCTTTAGTGTTTTTCATTATACTAGCATTTTTTTTATGCCCCGGATTTTGCATATATCTTTTTTACGGCCAACTTACATATAATCGCCATAAATATATATATTGGAAAGCCGTAATAGCTTTTCCAGCTCAGAATTTGATATATCCCTATCCTTATGAATAACGGCTCCAGGATGAAACAAAATATGCCCGACATAAGCACTGTGACGGCAATAAAACCCTTCCATGCCCCAAACCGCTGATATATCAGGGAATATATCAGCGGCAGACATGCAATATCGATTGAGGACATTGGAGGAAACAACGGTATCAAATCATACGGGTAGTCCCAAAGCGTAAATTCTTCTCCGATCTCATCCAAAACCAGAGTAAATATGATGATCAATGAAACATATAGGACCATTTCGCTCAATCTTCTTTTGTCTACAGTTTTCCACCAAAAAGTCATGGAAAATAAGACAAGAGCCAGCAGCAACCACCATTTTCCGTGAAAAACGATTCTTTCAAGCCAATCGTCAATACGGGTATCTGTTAATTTTTCCTGAACCTTGGCAGCTGATTGAATAAATAAAACTGTATAAACCATTTCATTCTCCCGGGATAAACACATATTTTTTTATGAATTTCTTCAACTTTTTATACTTTCTTCACAGACCTTTCAATATTTATGATTTTATTTGTGATGTACCAAACAGCTGTGGAAGCTATGATATATAACAGGAAACTAAAATGATACTCCCATCTCAGCAAGCGGTAAAAACCTATCGTTGAAAGCACCGGTTCCACAATAAAACTGATAACCGCTGAAGCCGTTGCTGAGGCAGCCATAAACCTTCTGCCGGTCCTAAAATATTGATATATGATGGAATAAACCAAAATCATCAGGATCAGGTTGATTGACGACAGCGGAGGAAATATGGGAATAACGTCTATGGGATACTCCCACAAGGTAAGTTCCTCGCCGTATTCGTTTATGCCAAGAGCCGTAATCGACATCAAGCCCGCATAGAGGCAAATACCGTGCAGGCCTGCCCTCATAGCTGTCTTCCACCATATTATCCAAAGCAGTATCAAAAGTATAATTAATAACCACCATTTAGGATGAAAAACAACATTATTTAACCAGTGTTCAAGATGGAGCTCCGTTAACTGTTTTTGAATTTCCACGTCCTTCGGTATGCCGGACATTTTTGTCTCCTTTTGTGGATTTTATAAAATTATTATTAACTGAATTTGTATTATCTATAAATAAACCATATAAAATACATTATGGCAGAATACTAATTTTGGGATTAACATAATAATGAAAAAAAGACTGCGGTAAAACCGGTTCATTCACTGGTTTTACTACAGTCTCTGGTCCTGAGGATTTATTGGTCAATTATCTTGCTACATAATGGGTATGCAGCAGTTTGTGGGCCTTATGCGCACCTGCTTCGCCCAGGTATTCGGCATAAAGCTTCTGAATTTCAGGGTTTTCATGGGACTTTCTGGTGACACAAGCTTTGTCTATGTCGTAAAGTCCTTTTATTCTTGCAGCTTTTACTTCCTCGGTGGTGGACTTGTCTTTTATGATGGGCTGTCCGCCGCCGTTGATGCATCCGCCTTCACAGCCCATTACTTCGATGAAGTGATAGCCGGCCTCTCCCGCCCTTATTTTATCAAGCAGTTTTGAAGCGTTACCGGTACCGTTGGCAACGGCAACCTTGATATCCATACCTGCTATGTTTACAGTTGCCTCCCTGATGCCTGACAGCCCTCTTACAGCCGTATATTCTATACTGTCAAGAGATTTTCCGGTAAGCTTGTCGGCCACCGTACGAAGGGCAGCTTCCATAACGCCACCGGTGTTGCCGAAGATTGTACCGGCTCCGGAATAGGTTCCAAGGATGCTGTCCCTCTCGCCGTCTTCCAGCTCGGCAAACCTGATGCCGGCCTGGCGGATCATTTTTGCAAGCTCTCTTGTGGTTATGACGGCATCAATATCTTTCAGCCCGTCAACCTGCATTTCTTCCCTGTCGGCCTCATATTTCTTTGCCGTACATGGCATTACCGACACAACAAACACCTTTTTGGGGTCAACGTCAGCCTTTACAGGATAGTAGGACTTTGCAACGGCACCGAACATCTGCTGCGGTGATTTGCAGGTTGACAGATTTTCAAGGAAATCATGGTAGTTGTGTTCGCAGAACTTGATCCATCCCGGTGAACAGGAAGTGATCAGCGGAAGCTTTCCTCCGTTCTTGATCCTGTTTAATAGTTCATTGCCTTCTTCTATTATTGTCAGGTCGGCGCTGAAGTTGGTATCAAATATCTTATCAAAACCGAGTCTTCTTAATGCCGTAACCATTTTGCCTTCAACATTCGTGCCCGGAGCATAGCCGAATTCTTCGCCAAGGGCAACTCTTACAGCAGGAGCAGTCTGAACTACAACATGCAGCTCAGGATTTTCAAGGGCTTTCCATACCCTGGCAGTATCGTCTCTTTCCGAAAGGGCACCCACAGGACAGATCTTTATACACTGTCCGCAGTTGATGCACTCCTGCCCCGCAAGACCTTCCTCGTAAGCAGTAGTGACCGTCATATGTGCTCCGCGGTAAGCAAAATCAATAACTCCCACATCCTGCATTTTTGAACAGACACTTACGCATCTTCCGCAGAGTACACACTTGTTTGGATCTCTGACTATGGGACCTGAAGTATCAAGACATCCCTTGTCAACTTTTCCCCCGTAGGGAAGTCTGTCTATGCCATTTTCATTACAGAGTGTCTGAAGTTCACACTTAAGATTTCTGTCACAGGAGAGACATTCCCTGTTGTGGTTTGACATAATGAGTTCAAGGATATTCTTCCTTGCCTCCCTTACAGTACTGGTAGCGGTTTTAACCACCAGACCCTCGGAAACTTTTGTAACACAGGCAGGATGCAAACCTCTCCAGCCTTCAACCTCAACTACGCATACTCTGCATGAACCGGGCTCATTTATGCCTTTCATGAAGCACAGTGTAGGTATATTGATATTCAGCTTTTTAGCAGCTTCAAGTATTGTAGTATCCTTTGGAACTTCGACTGCAATACCGTCTATAGTAACGTTGATCATTTCCATATTATTTACCTGCCTTTCCGGTCATATGGCATACACCAGCTCTGCATTTACCGTTTATATGCTCAAGGAACTCTTCCTCAAAATACTTGACAAGAGTTAACAGAGGTACGGGAGCGCTTTGGCCCAGACCGCAGAAGCTGGATGTCTTCATAGTCTGTGCAAGGCTCTTGAGTTTATTGAAGTCTTCCATGGTTGCAGTACCTTCTGTAAACTTTTCAACAAGCTGCACCAATCTATAGGTTCCTTCTCTGCAAGGAGTACATTTGCCGCAGGATTCTTCTTCAAAGAATTCCATGGAATTCTTAAGGTAATCAACGGCACAGTGACTGTCATCCACCACTACTACAGCCCCTGAACCTAAAGATATACCTGCTTTTTTCAGATCGTAGTAACAAATTTTAGTATCCAGCAAGCTCTCAGGGAAGCAGCTTCCAGACTGTCCTCCAAGATGGACAAATTTCAGCTTCCTGCCGTTGGTAATTCCGCCGCCCAGGTCATAAATGAGTTCCCTTAAAGTCATACCGAAAGGAATTTCATAAACTCCTCTGTTCTGAACATTTCCCGAAAGACACATTAACTTTGTACCGCCGCTGAACTCGGTTCCCTTTTTGCTGAAGGTTTCTCCGCCGTCCTTGATTATCCAGGGAATACATGAGTAGGTTTCTACATTGTTTAATATGGTAGGCATCTGATACAAACCGCAATTCTTGATGTACGGCGGCTTCTGTCTCGGTCTGCCTGTCTTTCCCTCTATTGATTCAACAAGAGCGGTATTTTCACCGCATACATATGCCCCTGCACCTGAAACAACCTTAAGCGTGAAGTCAAAACCTTCTCTTCCGAGGATGTTCTTTCCGAGGTAACCGGCTTTTTCAGCGTTGGCTATTGCGCTCCCAACTATCCTTTGAATAGCTGCATATTCACCTCTGATGTATATATATCCCTCTTTGGCACCCATGATATACGCGCCTATGGTCATACCTTCGATGAGTTCAAAGGGGTCTTCTCCAAGAATGTGCCTGTCTTTAAATGTACCGGGTTCACCTTCGTCACCGTTACAGACCATGTATTTGGGACCTTTTTTGATAGCATAAGCCTGTTCCCACTTTATACCTGTCGGGTAAGCAGCACCGCCCCTGCCAAAAAGGTTGGCTTTCTTTATTTCTTCAATGGCATCAGCATGCTCCATTGACATTGTCTTCCTAAGACCTTCATAACCACCTGCCGCAATATATTCTTCAACACTGTCGGGTTTGATTTTACCGAATCTTGCACTCAATACCTTATCCATTATGACGGCCCTCCCTATAAGAGTTTACAATCTCATTCAGCTTTTGAGGTGTGAGGTTTCCATAAACCTTCTCACCGATTTTTACTGCCGGAGATATGTCACATGCTCCAAAACACGAGGACTGTATCAATGTGAAAACTCCATCTTCAGTTGTTTGGCCGGGCTTGACCTTCAATTCTTTTTCCAGCATTGACAATAGGCTGCCGGCACCCGTTACATGACATGGAGCACTCTTACAGACTTCAACCACATATTTTCCCCTGGGTTCAGTCCCAAACATTGCATAGAATGTAATAACACTGTATACCCTGCTTAAAGGCATATCCAGTTCGGCGGCCACAAATTCAACCCATTCGTGTGGCAGTGAATTTGTACCCGAAATATTCTGCAGCTCCAACATAACTTGAATAAGATTGTCTTTTGAATTGCCAAAGCGCTTCAACACTTCTCTAACCTTCTCCATCTTAGCCTCCCATGAGCCGCAACCGCGGCATCAAAATAATAATTATATATAAGCTCCTAAATCCGCATCAGGCGAATAAAGGAGGCTAAATAGCCATTTTCAAACCCGTTACAGGTACTTTGTATACAATCTCATCACATAAAAAAATGAGTTTGTTAAATACCGTATCTTTAATATGCGAATTTTTTAACATTCTCAACTATATTGTAAGTTCTTAAGTTCACATTGTCAATTAGAGTTTGATATTTTTTTCACAGAATTTATTATTTAACATTTATTTAAATATTCTTTGTTATTTATTTATCATTCAAAATACCCTCAAACACTGATGAAATCTCATGTATACATGCGTAAAGCCTTTACTATTGCTAAAAAATGTATTAAAATAAATACATAATAACTGATTGGAGTGGTGGTCAATGTGCAATACCTGTTCAACTGAAACTAAACATCGCAATTCACGCCATACCGAATGTTGTACCTGCATGAACGGATACCCGAAGAAATGCAGCTGCGGAGGTCTTATACATGTGGAAGAAACCGAGAGTGAAAGCTTTGGTACTCTGCTGGTTTTCAGATGTGACAAGTGTAATTTCGTTTTTGATATTCAAGAGGAGGAGTATTGATCTTGCAGTACAAATAGGGACTGGTCACAAGAAATGCTAACGGCATTTTTCTTGCGGCAGTCCCTTGTTTTTTCTGATATTTCTGTATTTCTGTATTTCTATATTTCTGTGTCTCTGTATTGCTATTACTATGTTAATTTACCGATCAGCGGTTTTGCTTATTTTTATAAGCTTTCCCCTGTCGGGAAAAAACCTGTTCCACTCATACTCCAGCTTTAAAGTGTTTTTATGTTTTTGATCTTTTAACAGATCACATATTTTAGCGATGTCTTCCTTAGAACATTCCAGTTCCATATTCAAAGCCTTTATGAAAATTTCATGGCTTTCACTTTTAAAAACACCTGATTTTGAATAAATATTATTTGCTTCAAACTGGTTCTGCTGGTATACCACAACTGTGTCATGCCGCAAATTGAATGTATACACTATTTTTATAATTAAAATGATCAATGCAAATACTGCCAAAAATTTTACTGTCTTTTTTATCAATACCACTTTTTCATCTTTTGTTCTTTTATTTGGATTTTTCCGGAGGGTTCTTATGCCTCCTAAAACCACCATTGCTCCAAGCCCTGCAAGCAAGACAAAAGTCAGGACCATCCCGAACAGCTGGTCCGGCCGTTCTAAATCGTCCACATCAAAGGAATACAAAAACATAAATGCCATAAAGATAAAAAAGAATGATCCAATTACAATAGCCAGCCATCCGTCAAACCTTCTATGGCTGATCAAAAGCTTTTCGAACTCCCTGTTTTCTTCATCGGTCAGACCCATTATTATAACCCCCGGAAATAAACAAAATGTTACTCTTCTTCCACCTTCACACCTGCCATCTTCATAAGGAATATGGCGTTCCTTGTGTCTGAAACACCTTCACGAAGCTGATAGTCAAAATGAATACTATTGTCCCTGTAATACTCCTTGAAATGATAATTGCGGATTCTTCTGCCGCTTTCCCGCTCCATGTCCGCCAGCTCCAGGTCATGAGTCGATACCATTCCCCAGGCTCCCTTTCTGTCCAGCTGGCTTATGAGCATCCTGGCACCGGTGTGCCTGTCTGAGGAATTGGTTCCTTTAAATATCTCATCCAGAAGGAAAAATACCCTTTCTTCCCTGTCAACTGCTTCAACAATCAATTTGACTCTCAAAAGTTCGGCATAAAAGGAGGAAACGCTCTGACCAAGATTATCGCTGGTCCGCATGCAGGCATATACCTTCATGACGGGGCAGCTGAACGCTTTTGCGCAAACCGGCAGTCCCATGTACGACAATATCAGGCTCAGTCCTACAGTTCTCAGGAAGGTGCTTTTTCCCGACATGTTGGAGCCGGTGATGAGAAGTATGGGCTGCCCCCGGTCTATGTTGATATCGTTGCATTTCCTGCCTTTGGTGAGCAAAGGATGCCCCAGCTGTTCTGCAACGATTCCGCCTTTGAGCTCTTCCGACACCCTGGGCATAATAAAGTCAGGATTATCGTGGCGCATAACCGCCAAACTGCTCAAGGCCTCAACCTCCCCTATGATGTCAAACCATTTTTCCACATATCTGCCGCTGGTTATTTTCCATTTTTCCAGAGCCGCCAAACAGTGGAAATCCCATAAGGTGACAGTGTTAATAACGGTATAGAGAAAATTATACCTGTTTGCAATCAGTTCCCAGAGCTTGGACAACCTTTCGATCTGCTTCCAGGCAGGTTCATGAGAGGCTCCTTTGAGCTGCTCCCTTAAATTTATCAAATGCCGGCTTTCAAAGCTCTCTGCCTCGAACTGTTTAAGTACCGACCTGTAAACTTTAAGTGTATTGGAATACTTTTCAACCAGTTCAAAGCTTTTATTTCTATAATTGATCTTATACCCCAGCATCAGGAACTGGATGACAAAGCCGGCAATGGGCAGGTAAAAGGGTACAAGCTTCAGTACAGCCAAAACGGTTAAAAGCAGGGTTATTACCGGAAGTGCAGTTATGAGCAGCTTAAACCCCGAGGCGGAATACCGGCTGTTTGTGTCCTTTGCCCAGGCGAATACGGCATCAAGTTTGTCTATGATATCAATCAGCGATTTGGTATGTTTTTTCCCCTGCACCTCAGCATCGGTCAAAATGATATCTTTGTTGGAAATAAGAACATTTGAGTACATCCGGTGCCTGAAGGTAAGCTTTTCCGCCAGTTCTGCAACGGCCTCCTGCCTCATGGCTATATCCTCAGTCTTATCCAGCGGCTGCAAAAACATACCGGCAAGTTTTTGCCTGCCCGAATAGGTGGTGGTCATATTTATCATTTGAAACAAGGAACCTTTTCCGAACAGATCAAGGTCATGGGTATAATTGTGGCCGGGATCCACAAACTCTTCTCCCGTATCTGAGAATGACGTCCATAAACCCTTTGCCCTTTTAAGACACATATTGTTTATTTGCAGCATTGCCTGTGAATAGTTCCTATTCTTTATTATCCTGTTGTGTATTATTGACAGGTATATAAACCCGGCTGCGAAAATTGCAAGTACTGCCGCCATCACTATATACTGTCTCATAATATATAAAATTACCGCAAGCGCCGCACCGGCAAAGAAAACCAACAGCTTGTAATTGCCTATGGTATTGCTCCGGCCTGCATATATATCCAATTTTTTGCCGTAGGCGTCGGCTCTCCTCTGATATTTACTTTCAGGCGTGTACATTGACTCCTCCTGTAATGCTTGTTAATCTTTAGCTGCATAAATATATTATAGTTCCGGCAGTGCCAAATAATACTATCAGGCTTGAATTTACCGCCGGAGCGTAATATCAGAGCAGATTTCTGATTATACCCGTACCTGCGATAAAGGTTCCGATGGAAGCACCGATATTGGACATTATAACCACCAGCAGGGTTTTCAAAAAACGGTTTTTTAACACACCCTTCAAGCTGAAAATATCCTCCTGGATATTTTGAACATCCTGCACGGTAGGTTTTTTTATTGTGGCTTCCACCAATCCTGCAAACCAGCCGCAGGCCAGCATTGGATGCAGGGTTGTAATTGGAGCTGCAATAAAAGAAGTAATGATGCTGAGAGGATGGCCTAAACATAGGGCAGTAAACAATGACGCCAGCAAGCCCGTCCATAAAACCCATGCCGATAATTGCTGCAAGCCTGTTTGGATGTTCATGATAAAAGCATAGACAAAAAGTCCTGTTATCAGTGCGGGAATAATCCATGCTGTTATTTTTGAAATTTTGCTTTTGGGAGGAATAACAGAGATACTTTCAATATCCTGTTCCTTGAATATTTCCTTTTTCACTCCCGGAACGTGCGCACCGCCTAAAACGGCCACTATCTTTTGGCCGGGAGCATTTTTGATTTTAAAGGCCAGATATTGATCCCTCTCAGAAATGAGAATTTGCCCGACAGCGGGAAATTGCTTCCGCAGCCCTGAAATAGCCGACTCCAGCATATCTTCCTTTAGCAGCTCCTGTAAATCCTCACTGGATATTTCGGTGTCTTCTCCGAAGGAGAAAGTCAGGCTGAAAATTAATTTAAGTTTTTCCCACAGGCTCAATTTACGCCATATACGCAGCAAGGTGGTTTGAATATTGCGGTCGGCAAGTACCAGTTGTGCGTTGACGTCTTTTGCGGAGGCTATTGCCTCAAGCATTTCTCCGCCCACATTTGTTCCGAGTTTTTTTGCAAGCTTTTTCTGATAGCCGCTTAAAATCAGATTAGCTATAAGAAAGCCCACTTTTTTTGATTTTACTACCTTGACAATATCGGTACTCTCCCACCTCTTTGGATTTTGAATACTGTCATATCTCTGTTCGTCAAGTTCGATGCACACACTGTCCGGAGTTTCTTCGGCAATAACCTGCCGTACAAGCTCTGTACTTTCCTTTGACACATGGGCAGTCCCTACAAGTATTATTTCTTTATCACCATACATCAGTCTGGTTACGTTATCCTTATCCATATTAACTATCATTCCTTTCGCTGTGCTCAAGGCACAAAAAGTGATGAAAACTTATATCCTTTATCGCAATGTGGCGAATAAAGGAGGTTAATTGGCCATGTGCGCTTTCAAAGTATTGCTAAAATACTTTGAATATTTCGCACGGCCATAAGTTCACAGGTTTGCTTGGAAGACGAACGCAAGTGAAGTCTTTCAAGCAAACCTCCTAAGCCATTTTATGGCTTTGACATGTTATGGCTTTGAGCCGCACAGCGGCCATAAAAACAATGAAATATGTTCACTCCAATATCCACTGTAAAGTGAATATTGGAGGTTAATTGACCATGGCTCTCACCCAGTTTGACACCAGTATACTTTTATGTACATTTTAAGTCAAGCGTCAATTTTGCTAATTATTGGGAATTAAAAACAGCGGCCAGTTTGCTATTAAATAACTGACCGCCAAATACCTTACACACTATTTACTATTTGTTATTTATTACTTAGTAATATTATTATCCGGCTTATAATTTCTTTTGACTTGATTATATTTTATTCCTTGCTATTTATAACTTCCTTGAGCTCAAAATGTATATGGCCGTTTGTAGCCATTGCCTGATGCTCACGTATGTAGCTCAGTTTGTCACCCGACCATTCTGTGATACAGCCTCCCGCTTCCTCCAGGATAACCGACGCCGCGGCATAATCCCAGGGCCGGAGCTCCATTTCATAAAAGCCGTCAGTCCGTCCGGCTGCCACATTGCATATATCAAGTGCTGCCGAGCCCGAACGTCTTATATCTCTGCATTTAAGAAAAACATTTTTTGTTATTCTGAAGGTTTCGTCAGCCTTCCCCTTGTCATAAGGAGAGGTTCCGATGGTAATCAGGCAGTTTTCCAGTATTTTATTGTCACTCACGGTTATGGTCTTTCCGTTTACAAAGGCTCCCTCGCCTTTGCGGGCTGTAAACAACTCCCTTAGATAAGGATTGTAAACTATTCCGGCATAGGGCCTGCCGTCTGCAACCAGCCCCAGTGCTATGCAGGAATACTTATAACCGTACATAAGATTGGTGGTGCCGTCCACGGGATCCAGTATCCAGGTGTACTTCCCCAGTGTAAAGTCATTTTCATTTGTTTCCTCGGCAATAATATTACTTTCCGGCAGGATTTCTTTTAAGCCTTTTATCATGATTTCCTGAACCTTTAAGTCTATTTCGGTGACAAAATTGGCATCCCCGCTTTTTGTCAGAACCTTTTTATCATCCATGTCACATAACAAATACTCACTTACTTCCCTGACAAGGTTTACAGCTTCATTTATTGCATTATCCAGTATTTTATCCATATGCTAATTGAATTAACCTCCTAAGCCAATGGCTTTGAGCCGCAATAGCAGCCACAAAAATGTAATGTAATTTGTTCACTCCTCATCCGCTATAAGGCGAATAAAGGAGGTTAATTGGCCATGTGCGCTATATGATTTACTCAAAAAATTTTAAGCTAGCTCCTGATATCTTTTTATCTTTTTGGTTGTTGTCTTTTCGAACTCGTTATCCCTTAGCGTAAATTCCTTAACATACTTGTAGGTAACCAGTTCCCTGTTAATTCTCTTAACCTCGGAACCGATTATTGCATTCACGTCTGCCTGTCCGATAACACCATTCTTTACATCCTCCTCAATCTTCTCCCTGTCCGGCACAATCTGGGCGCAGACAACCACGTCATCCTTTCCCTCAGTACCGTAAACAAGGGACTCCTTTATATAATCACTTCTGTTGAGGAGAGTTTCAATTTCTTCGGGATATACATTTTTGCCGTTTTTGGTAACAATGACATTTTTCTGTCTGCCGGTTATGTGTATGAAACCGTCAGAATCCATAAAACCCATGTCCCCCGTATAAAACCAGCCGTCCCGTATGCTGGCATCGGTGGCCTCTTTATTTTCATAATAACCCAGCATGACACTGGGTCCCTTGACCTTGATTTCACCGATACCCTCACTGTTGGGCTTATTGATTACGACCTGCAGACCCGGCAGCGGAAGGCCTGCCGCATCGTCCTTGAACCAGCAGTCCCTGTTCAAGCCCACTATGGGTGCACATTCGGTAAGGCCATAACCCTGTACCAGTTTTATTCCTATTTCACGGAAGCCTTTGGATACCATAGGATCAATTGCAGCAGCTCCGCTTATAAATAACCTCAAGTGGCCCCCAAGGGCATCGTGAATCTCGGCAAAGAGCTTTCTTCTGATATCCGCACCGAAAACTCCGGCTATTTTACTCAGTCTGATTCCCAGTTTGAGTTTTCCCGGTCCTCCGGGTTTCTTGGCAACCTGATTCATAAGCTGCTTGTAAATGGATTCGAACACAAGGGGAACCCCGTTCATTACGGTACAGCCCGATTCCCTTAAATTTTTCACTATATGGCGCAGGCCTTCACAAAAAGCCACCGTGCTGCCCCTGTACATCTGGCACAGGAAGCCGCAGGTACACTCATATGTGTGGTGCATGGGCAATACCGATAAAAATACATCCTTATCGTCTATATACAGCATAGAGCACATGGCCATGAGATTTTCCGCTATATTTCTGTGGGACAGCATAACTGCCTTGGATTTATCAGTGGTTCCCGATGTGAACAATAGAATATCCATAGCTTCATTATCAATGACTGCGTCCAGATACTCTTTTCTTCCCTGTGCCAGGAGTTCCTTTCCTTTCTGCATCAGCCTGCCGTATGAAAGCTGACCGTCGGTATCCTCCTCGATATCCATATTGATAAAGTATTTGCAGCTGGTTATATTCTTTAAAATGTTTTCGATATTATTGGATACTCCTCCTGAAAAAATTATGGCATCCGCATGGCTGCGCAGCAAGCAGTTCTCTATCTCATTCTGCGGGAGCTCCTTGTCCAACGGAACAATAATCCCGGTTCCATTGCAGACAGCAAGATAGGAGGTTGCCCATTCATATCTGTTTTCACCGATCAAAGCAATTTTTTTACCTTTAAGCTCCAGACTCAACAAAGCTGTCCCCAGGGCGTCAATATCTTCCTTGAACTTTTTAAAGGATACAGGGACATAATCTCCCCCTGTTCTCGGCTTGACAAGGAAAGCGGCCTTGTCGGCATAAAGCTTTGCACTCTGTTCAATCATGTCCTTGAGATTAGAGATCTTTCTCACTTCATACAACGGTTTGTCTTTCATGGGTGGTACCCTCCAATATGCAAATTATTCCGCTTTTCGTAAACTTCGTAAAATATTGTATCACATAAAATGTTAACTTGACAGCAGAATATAAAATTATGATCAGTTATTCTTTTGCCCTCTGAAATAGCCAAGATACTCCATGCAAAATTCATCCCTACCCGCAATCATTTCTGCAATAAATACAGTACTCCGTATCTGTTGGTTTGTTATATCCACAATACCGCTGTCAAGGCCGGCGTAAATAGCCGTGTTAAGAAAAGCGGCATTTATGTCCGGCCTTTTGGGAAGACCGAAGGATACGTTTGAAACCCCGCAAATAATATGAATATCCGGCTGTGCCTTTCTCAGGGCTGCTATGGACTCTATTGTTGTTCTGGCATTTTCGTTATCAACGGCAAGAGCTTCCGCCAGAACATCAATATATATTTTATCCTTTGCAATTCCCGCTTCCTGAAGTATTTCAACCAGCTTAAGCGAATTTTCCACCCGCTTTTCAGCTGTTTTTGGAATACCGTCCTTATCTATGGGCAGGCATACAACTCCTGAATTATAGGACTTTACAACCGGTAAAAGCTCATTTATCCTATCCTGGAGAGTTATTGAATTGATTATTACTTCTCTTCCCGATATGAGCCCGATTGCCTTTTCAATCACTGCCGGAGAAGGTGAATCCAGCATAATACCGCATTCTGTACTCTCAAGCACTATACCGAGAACATATTCCATCATTTCAATTTCCTGCTCTCTGAAAATCGCAGTATTGATGTCAAGAAAATCGGCTCCGGCGTTTTGCTGATCTACGGCAATTTTTTTGAGTTCTTCAGTATTTTTCGCCTTCATGAGCTCAAATATCCTCGGGATTGAACTGTTTAATTTCTCACCAACTATTATCATACCTTTTTCTCCTTAATCCTCTTTATTAATTCACAAACCACATGTATTCTCTTAAGCGGTGTCATTATATAAAATCCGGAAACATGTTCATACAATTTATTTATACACTTCATTGAGTGTTCTATACCAAGAATTTCCGATTCTTCCCTGCTCTTGTCCCGGAAGCTTTCAACAGTAGCTGCATCTATGTCTATTCCCGGAACCTCGTTATTTATAAACTGTGCGTTCTTATACCCCACAATGGGCATTATTCCTGCAAACACAGGTACCTTTAACACTTCAAAAGCCTTGACCGCATTATTTACGGCGGTTTCAGTATATATTGCCTGTGTCAGGAAGAAGCTTATTCCATTTTCGATCTTTTTAACAGAGCGTCTTAACTCGGCATCGAAATTAGGTGCATTTACGTTCAAGGCTCCGCCTATTTCAAAGGAAGCCTCACCGAATACGTTGTCATTCAGGCTTGACACGTAATTTGCCAGATTTGAGGAGTTCATACTGTAGACTCCCTTAACGTCCTTTCTTTCAATGATGGCAATGGGATCACCTGTTACAAGCAAAACATTTCTGATGCCCTCGATATTTAAGCCCAGCAAGGTTGCCTTTATACCCAGCAGATTCCTGTCCCTGCAGGTAATGTGAGGCATTGCGGGCAAGCCTGCCTCCCGCTGCAGCCTGGCAGCCATCATTGAACTGTCCGCTCTTGATTTTGCCAGCGGCGAGTCGGCAATTGTTATCATATCCGCCCCCGCAGTTTTCAGCAGGAAGGCATCCCGCAGCATGTACTCCCAGTTTGTATCAAAGGGCGGATCTATTTCAACCAGAATGGGCTTCTTTTCAGCTATGAGCTTTTGGATCAAAGGCTTTCTATTTGCAGGTAGAACCTGTTTATCAGCCTGCTGCCCGGTATTGCCTGCTGCACTTCCGCTGCCGGCCAGCAATTTTGCGGTAACGGCTATGTGATGCGGTGTTGTTCCGCAGCAGCCGCCCAGTATTTTCACACCAAGCTTTTTCAGTTCCAGCATTTTTTCAGCAAAGTAATGGGAATTGTCAACGTAAACCGTCCTGCCTCTTTCCGAGGAAGGATATCCGGAGTTTGGCATGACAGTGACCAGCCTGCCCTTTATATCCAGCTGGCCCACCAGTCTGCACATATGCGCCGGACCACTGATACAGTTAAATCCACAGGCATTGACCAGACCGCTGGAACTGACCTTTTTAAATATATCCTGAAAAAACAACCCCTCTTTGGAATATCCGTCGGGGTAGACAGCAAAGGAAGCAATTATAACGGCATCAGGCTTTTTGAGTCTGATATGGGCAGCCAGTTCAAGAATAATATCATAACGCGAAAAGGTTTCGAACAGAAAATTTTCAGCACCGCATTGAAGAAATATATCAGCCAGCTTTTTGTATTCCGTCTCTTCTTCCTGTCCCTGTGGTATTGGAACGGGACCGATATCCGCAAAAACGGCTGTTTCCCTGTCTCTCACGGCAGCATTGGCAATTTCCCAGCCTTTTTTTATGATTTGCTCCACCTCTGACTGCTCACAGGTCAAAGAAAACCTGTTGGCTGCAAAAGTATTTGTCTTTATGGCATTTGCACCGGCTTCAATATATTCCCTGTGTATACGTAAAATCGTCTGGCCGTCGTTCAGGTTGGCAGTCTCACATGCAATGCTGTTGTCATGCCTGGAGGAATAATAGGTGCCCATGGCACCGTCAAACAGAAAATAATCTTTATTTTCAAATAGTTTCGTAACATTTAATTTCATAATATTCATTCCTTCGGATAATAAGGGATACCCGTGCCGGGCCCTGCCGGCTCAAGTCCTATACCCTTTGAAATATTATACGTTTAGTTATTGTGTCAGTCAAGGAATACATTGTTATAGTTACCATAAAAAACAAGAACATATTGTAGTTTAATGTTGAAAGGTGTAAAATTATAATATGAGTTTAGATATATTTGAAATAATAAAGGAGTGGTTTTGAAATGGATATTGAAGCTTTATCTGTGCTGAAGTCACAAGCCGCAGTCAGCGAGAAAGCAAGCCTTGCCGTAACAAAACTCGCAATGAACGCTGCTGAAGAGGACTCACAGGCTCTTACAAAAATGATGGAACTCAGTGTCAATCCCAATTTAGGAGGCAATTTTGACCAAAGTGTTTGATTATTTAAGTTAAACCCTGCAGTCATATCCTGCATTGTGAATTGATTGTAACCTAAATGATTTTAAAAAACAGCAAAACCATAAGCCGGTTCCATCCGGTCCTATGGTTTTTTGTTTTGCCGTGCAGTACCATCCGCACAAACAGTTGAAAACTGCTATCTCCTGAAGATACCGTCGGCTATTTTTCCGGCGGTTTCAGTAGCGGCCAATCCCCCCATGGCAGTTTCCCTCAGCTGGTAGGGAAGCATTTTCCCCACTTTGTACATGGCCTCCACAACCTCATCAAAGGGTACATTGCTTTTTATGCCCGCCAGGGCCAGATCTGCAGAAGTTACCGCATTAACCGCCTGGGATGCATTCCTTTTTGCGCAGGGCACTTCCACCAGGCCGGCAACAGGGTCGCATATGAGCCCCAGAATATTCTTCAAAGCTATAGCTGCTGCATTGAGGCTCATCTCGGGTGTGCCGCCGGCCAGTTCAACCACCGCAGCTGCGCTCATGGCTGCCGCCACACCGCATTCGGCCTGGCAGCCTCCCTCTGCTCCGGCTACAGTGGCGTTCTTTACAATGATTGCGCCTATGCCGGAGCAGGTGATCAGTCCCCTGACGGCGCTTTCCTCATCCAGACCCAGTTTCTCGCACACCGAGATTATGACGGCAGGCACTATTCCGCAGGAGCCTGCCGTAGGTGCGGCGCACACCCTGCCCATGGAAGCGTTTACTTCGCAGGAGGAAAGGGCTCTGGCCATCATCCTGCACATAAAATCCCCTGACAGGGTCCTGCCTTCCTCCGTAAAATCATTTATTTTCCTGGAATCGCCCGAAATCATGCCTCCCACTGTCTCCTGAGGTTCTGACAGCGCTTTTTGTGACGAGTCCTTCATGACGTTATACCTTTTTCGCATTGCATCTTTTATTTCCTGCTCCGACCTTTCCGATATTTTCATTTCATTCTCAAGAATGACATCGTAAAGTCTCAGGTTCCTGCTGTTTGCGAGCTCCAAAAGCTCACGGCCGTTACTGTACATAAACTCTCCTTATATTTAAAGTGCTTTATTATCCATAAAATTCATAACCTTTACATCATCCACATATTCGATTTGGGACAGTTGGTCGATGATAGCATGAGATATTTCGTCATCGGTTTCAATGATGGTGGAGGCTTCCGTCCCTTTCTCCTTGCGGCTGACCCTCATGACTGCGATATTTATGTTGTTTTGAGCCAGCAATGAGGTTATCTCACTGATAACACCCTTCTTATCCTTATTCCTTGTAATGATAACAGGATTTTCAGCTGCTATTTCCACTTCAAAATCGTCTATATTTGTAATCAGTATCCTTCCTCCTCCGATAGACGCACCGATGACCTTATGATACTTGTTATTGCTGTCTATGATTTCAATCAGCACCGAATTGTCATGTGCATTAGTCAGATCGATTTCCCTGAACTGGTAATCCACACCGTTTAATTCGGCAATGGTAAAGGAATTTCTGATATTTTCATCATCCTCCTTCATCCCCAGCACCCCTGCCACAAGCGCTTTATCGGTACCGTGCCCTTTGTAGGTTTTGGCAAAGGAACCATGGAGTCCGAACACAACCCTTTTTACATCTTCATTGGCCACCGTCCTTGCAATGCGCGCTATCTTTGCGGCACCTGCTGTATGCGAGCTGGAGGGACCGATCATTATTGGGCCCAACACTTCAAAAATACTAATCTCTATTACAATCACCCTTTCAAGTTATAAATCCCGAATCATATATCAATATATCAATTATATAAGAATTATATATGAAAAATATAATAAAGTACAAAAATAGTATCTGTAATTTATCAATTATTAAAATTTTATTATTGCTAAAAAAAATAAAACAAAGTATAATGAACATTGTTCATATTAAAGAGGAGATAATTATGCCTAAAAATTTAACAAATGTAAAAGAGGATATTTTGGCCGTAACCCGTCAAATGATCAAAGAAACAGGCTATTCCGAATTAAACATCAGGAATATTGCGGCCAGATGCGGCGTTGCAACCGGTACGGTCTATAACTACTATAGTTCTAAAAACCAGATTATTGCCGAAATCCTTATGAACGAGTGGAAACTTATGCTTAGAAGGATTGATCAAAATACTAAAAATACATCCCAGATAATCGACAAACTGGAAATTATATTCAACGAATTAAATTACTTTATGATCAACGTTCATGGTAAATGGTTTCAAGATCATCCCATAGAAAATACTGAAGAGATGAATGTAAGTAAACTCAATGAGAAAAGAGTTCTGCTGAGAAATCAGATATCGGAAAAGGTTTTAACCCTGGTAAATTCCTACTGTGACATGCAAAAAAGCTCACCGGAAACCCTGGATATTTGTGATATTATCTCTCACATCCTTATTTCCTATTCAAACGAAAGTGCCGGATTTGCTAAAATAAAACCTTCGCTTTGTGCTCTTATAAACCAATTGACGACAACAAATTAATTCAATAAAGGAGCTTCTTATGGTTCGACTTAATAATTCCGATTCAAAACCAAAATTGGGTATGCTGATGCTGCTTTATATGCTGGGAGTATTTATGGGGGCAATTGACACCGGGATCATAACACCCGCCAGAACAGTCATACAGGCCAATCTTGGTGTTGAAGACAAACTCGGCATATGGATGATAACTATTTTTACTCTGGCTTATGCAGCTTCAATCCCTGTTTCAGGTAAAATTGCCGACAGGATTGGAAGGAAGCATGTCTACCTTGTATGTATAACTTTGTTCGGAACCGGTTCTCTTATCTGCGGTCTTTCCTCCAATTTCGAAAGCTTTCCGATGCTGCTGACCGGCCGTGTCATACAGGCAATCGGCGGCGGCGGAATAATGCCTGTTGCAAATGCCGAGTTTGGCACCACCTTTCCTGAAGAAAAAAGAGGAATGGCCCTGGGGCTTTTAGGAGGAGTATACGGTTTGGCCAACATACTGGGATCCTCCCTGGGCAGTGCCATACTTGACATTTGGGGTATGGATAACTGGCAATACCTCTTTTATATCAATTTACCGATCAGTGTTACTATAATTGTTTTTGGGATAATATTCCTGCCTGTTAACAAAACTGCTGAAAAGCCGGGTAAAATAGACTTACTGGGTACCGTAGTCATAGTATCCATGATATTGTCACTGATTTACGGCCTGAAAAATATAGACTTTTTTGATTTCGTAAACACATTAAAAAACACAAGTGTTTATCCGTATTTAATATTTTTTGTTATTTTACTGCCCGCTTTTATTTTTATTGAAAAACGGGCACAGGATCCCATTCTTAACCTGAAATATTTCACATCACCCCAAATACTTATTACTCTTATCACAGGCTTTTTTGTCGGTGTCTGCATGATGGGTATGATATTTGTACCTCAATTTTCCGAGAATGCACTGCACATTGCCACCGGAAAAGGCGGATATTTTGTAACGGTATTAGGAATATTTACAGCCATAGGTGCTCCTATGAGCGGTAAGCTGGTGGACCGGTACGGTGCCGGTAAAATACTGACAGGAGGCTTCCTGGTATCACTTGCAGGTTCGCTGTTCCTGGCTTTTGCGGCAACAGAGGCCAACAGCCTGGCAACGGTTTTGGTCAGTCTTGCTCTGATAGGAACAGGTCTGGGCTTCGTAATGGGTTCCCCTTTAAACTACATGATGCTGGGCAATACCAGGCAGGAGCAGGCAAATTCAGCACTGGCGGCACTTTCACTTGTTAGGTCCATCGGTACTGTTATTGCTCCCTCCATAATGATAGGGTTTATTTCACAGGCAGGTATTGTAGCTCAGCACGAACTTGTGAATCTGCTGCCGCAGCCTTCTGTCCCCGCTATATCCCAGGCAGTGGAATTGAACAAAACCTTTGAGGAAATGAAAATGGACCCAAGAATGGCAGATATGCTCAAGGATGTGAAAATTCCCGATCTGAGTATGAACGCCGGCATGAAGTTTGATATAAACAGAGGTGAAGGACTTCCGGCTGACTTGCTGAAGTCCATGCAGACAGCCGATGTCACAAATATAAAAGACAAAGCAAAGGAAATCTCCTCATACATGTTTGACCGGAATACACCGGCGGTTATTGAAGATATCCGTTCCGGCATAAAACAGGGCATTGACGGTATCAATAAAGGGATTACAGGAATTGATACTGCCATATCCAGGATGGAAGCCATGCCTGATGCATCCGGGCCGGGACAGGTCGGTCCAGATGTTCAGGGTAGGGATGCGGCACTAACCGCCATGAAGGCGCAAAAAAGCAAACTGGCCGGTACACTGGTCAAAATGGAAGAACTGAACAATGTAATCCCCGGTGAATTTGAAAAGGCTAAAAACGACTACCTTGCAAAAATAGACAGGATCGGTCCTCAGCTTGAACAATCGTTTCAGACTTCGTTAAGTACGGGCTTCAAACAAATGTACCTTACTGTGGCAGTTTTCTGCCTGCTGTCAATTTTACTGCTGTTGATGTACCGTGATCCTGTTTCACATGAGCCTGTTTTAAAAGATTAAAAAATATTGCATGAGTCATTTAATAATTGATTTTAATCGAAAAAGTAAATAGGTATTGACATACTTTTTACGAGGCAGACCTGGCTTACTAATATGGAACCGGTCTGCCCTTGCAATTTTTCCCACAGAGCTGTTTTTCTTGACTAAACAACACAGTATGCCTTAACATATTACCAGAGATTAATTTTATGTAAACCAACAATATATATTAGTTATTTATTTAGTTACTTATTTATTTAGTTACTTATTTATTTTCAGTTGTTTTTAGTTGTTTATGGGTCATATGTTTCCGGGGGTTATCATGCACATCAAGTCAAATTCTTACATACGCCTGTTCAGTCTGCTGTTTTTATGTTTACTCGCTTTGTCTATTACTTTTCAGTCCTTTGCGGCTGCATGGGATCCGTATCTGCAATATATTCCTGCGGCTACTCCGGTGACCAAAAGCCAGCTCCGCGGCGCCTGGATAAGTACCGTTGCAAATCTGGACTGGCCTTCCTCCAAAACCAGGGCAATTGCAGACACAAATCTCAGGATTCAAAAGTCCAAGGAAGAATTAATAAAATTATTGGACAAAGCCGCAGCCCTTAACATGAATGCTGTTTTTCTACAGGTACGCTCAACAGGCGATGCCTTATATAAGTCCAGCCTGGCCCCCTGGTCCCGGTATCTCACCGGTACATTTGGAAAAGACCCCGGCTTTGATCCGCTGCAATTTGCCATAGATGAGGCTCACAAAAGAAATATGGAGCTGCATGCCTGGTTCAACCCCTACCGGATTTCCATGGATACCGGTAACGCCACAAAAGCTTCCCTGAATATACCTAAGAGTGTTTATAAGGAACACCCCGACTGGATCAGGACAGCCAGCAACAGATTTGTACTTGACCCTGGCATTCCCGAGGCAAGGAAATGGGTTGAGGACTGTGTAATGGAGGTTGTCAGGAATTATGATATCGACGGTGTCCATTTCGATGATTACTTTTATTATGAAGAAGTTAACAATGAGATGGGAGACGATTCCACTTATCAGAAATATAACAATGGACAGTTTGCCAAAAAGGCTGATTGGAGGAGAAATAATACATATCTTCTGATAAAGGAATTATCGGCAAGAATAAGCTCGGAAAAACCCTGGGTAAAGTTCGGAATAAGCCCCTCCGCCATCTGGAGAAACAAAAAGGACGATCCCGCAGGCTCCAATACCAATTCCTCCTATACCAATTACGACAAATGCTATGCCGACACTAAAAAATGGGTGGATGAAGAATTGATAGACTATATATGTCCTCAAATTTATTTTACCTATGCAAATCCGGCCGCTCCCTATGGCGAGCTTGCCAGCTGGTGGTCAAATGCCGTGAAGGGCAAGAATGTCCACCTGTACATAGGGCAGGCACTTTACCGGATAAATGAAGGAAACTCCACAAATGACAGGGATTTTTCAACAGATAACGGAGTACCTGAAATGACACGCCAGATAAAGTATAACACCGTTAAACCTGAGATTCAGGGCAGTGTTATGTTCAGGATTAACCACTTTTTTGAAAGCCCCATGCAGGCAGTAGTTTCCGCTCTCCAAAAGGATTTGTGGTCCACCAAAGTCCTTGTGCCTGCCATGCCCTGGAAAGGCGGACGTGCTCCGGCAGTTCCGGAAAATGGTACAATCACTTCGGCTTCGGATGGAATAAGGCTGACCTGGACTGACAACGATACGTCAACTGCATATTATGCAATTTACAGATACTCAAACACTGAAACCATAGATATAAACTCAAATGAAAGCGCCAGAAAACTCATTGCCACAGTAAGACGCAAGACCGCGGGTCTGCAGCAGTTTACCGACACTGCGGGAACCGGTCTGAATGGGGCTGTATATGTTATCACCGCTCTTGACAGGCTCCATAACCAAAGCCAGGCCTTAAAACTAAGCAATGGCTCAAAATACTTTAGCGACGTGGGCCAAAATGTTTACTGGGCTGTGGACTCAATAGACTATCTATATGAAAAGGGCATCGTATCGGGAGTTGGACAGAATAATTTTATGCCGGCAGCCAATTCCAGGCGCGGAGATTTTATCCTTATGCTTGTAAAAACCGCCGGCCTGCAGGCCCAATTCAGCAGTAATTTTACCGATGTGCCGGCCAATTCCTATTATTACAATGCCATTGGAACAGCCAGAGAGCTGGGTCTCACCGCCGGGACCGGAAATGGATATTTTGATCCCAAATCAGGCATTACACGGCAGGATTTGCTGGTACAGGTGTACAAAGCTGCCCAGGTTTCAGGTATTCCGCTGCAGCCGGCCGACGGGAGCCAACTGGCCGCATTTTCCGATTCGTCTCAGATAAGCGGCTATGCAGCCGAGGCTATGGCCGTAATGGTTAAGAACGGGATCATCAGCGGTTCCGGCAACAGGCTCAATCCAAGAGCCCAGGCCACAAGAGCCGAAATTGCAGTAATATTGTCAAAGCTGCTGCAAAAACTTAATTAGACAGGCCGGGATGTATAGTGCTTTCAAGTACTTTTACTTTTTGAAATACTTGCTCATGACCTGTGAGGATATTTTTGCAGCTGCCGTTCCGCCGTAACCGCCCTCCTCCACTATAACCGCAACGGCTATTTCAGGGTTTTTATACGGTGCAAAGCCGATGAACCAGCTGTGTGGGTTTTTACTTTCAAGGTGCTGTGCCGTACCGGTTTTGCCGCAGACCTGTATCCCGCTGACCTGTGCCCTTGTACCCGTACCCTTTGCAACAACATCTCGCATAAACCTCTTTATTTCGGCTGCATAGCCCGGAGAAGTGATCCGATCTATTTCATCGGGCCTGAATTCTTTAACGGTATTCCCGCTGTAATCAACTACCTTGTCCACAAGCACTGGCTTCAGCATCACTCCGTCATTTGCTATGGTCTGTGCTACCAGTGCCATCTGTACCGGAGTGGCCAGCACTTCTGCCTGACCTATTCCGGCCTGGGCAAGATTTCCTTTTTCAGATACATCATATTTAGGGAATCTGCTGTTGTCAATGATTATGCCATCTGTCGGAATATTCCTGTTAAATCCGAATTTTTCGGCAGTCTTGAATAAATTCTTCTCCAGGCGTATCCCGAGATTTCCGAAAAATACATTGCTGGATTTAACCATGGCCTGTTCAAAATTTATTTTTCCCATGGCTTTGCCCTGGTCGTTGCTCAGCGTGTAATCCGGGCCCAAAACCAGCTTGCCCTCGTCATTAAAGGTTTCCTTCTCAATTCCGTCTATATTTTCAAGAGCACTGACCCCTGTCACTACCTTAAAGGTCGAACCCGGGGGATAGAGCCCCGAAACGGCTCTGTTCAGCAGCGGCCTTTGTTCATCAGTGCTCAGCTGCTTCCAGATTTCCCCTAGTTTGTTCGGGTCATATGAAGGCTTGGACACCATAGCCAGGATTTCTCCCGTATCCACCTTAATTACCACAACCGAACCGCGGGAGGAACCCAGGGCATTATATGCCGTCTGCTGAAGGCCCAGGTCAAGAGATGTATAAACATCATCCCCCTTCTTGTCTACCTCCTTGAAGCCGTTGCCCACCCACGCCATAAACGATGCGGATATGTTGCTGGACAGATAACTGTCATAAAGGTTTTCAAGTCCCGAGATGCCGTATTGAGGGTCGTAATAGCCAAGCACATGTGCGGTGGCCGCTCCGCCCTTATAGGTTCTCTTGTACTGATTGTTCTTTGCCTTTTCACTGACAGACAGTTCTTTTCCGTTTTTATCATAAATAGTTCCCCTTACCACCTTGTTTCTTATGTCCCACATTCTCCTGTTGTCGGGCCTGGTGGCGATTTCAGGCCCTCTGAAGAGCGTGAAATATGAGAGATAGCTGATTAAAACGATAAAAACTATCAGGAAAATTATCATTACACGTTTTATATTGGTTGTCAGATTGTCCATTTATTCATCACCTTCGGATACCTTCTGAATTATGCTTAATGACAGAAAGCTGATCAGCAGGGAGGTTCCGCCATAGCTGACAAAGGGCAGCGTAATGCCTGTCAGCGGTATAAAGCCGGTAACTCCCCCCACGATTACAAGAGCCTGAGTGGCCGTCATTACACTGAGCCCTGCCGTCAAAAGCTTTGTAAAATTGTTTTCGGCATGGAGAGCGCTCCTGATTGATCTGTAAAACAGCAGGAAATGCAGTATCAAAATGGCAAGTCCCATCAAAAGCCCCATTTCCTCACAAATAACCGAGAATATAAAGTCCGATTCATTAACTGCCACATACCCCGGATGCCCCATGCCAAGACCTCTTCCAAAGAGTCCGCCCATAGCAATGGCGTACATGGATTGTACGAGCTGGTAGCTTTCGTTATAAACATAATCCCATGGATTGAGCCATATCATAAAACGCTTCCGGATGTGCCCGAAAACCGCATAGCTGGCCGCGCCCCCTGCTCCGAACAAACCCAGGGAGATCAGGACGTAAAGCTTTTTTGAAGTTGCAAGATAAACCATTGTTACCGATACTGCAAATATGATAAGGGCCGTTCCAAGGTCTTTCTGCAAAACCATAAAACCCAGCGAAATTATTATGACTATTCCTGGTTCGATAAGCTGTTTTCTGGATCTAATATCCGAAAGAGCTGCCGACAGATAAAGTATAAGAAATATCTTTCCGAATTCCGAGGGCTGAAAGCCGTAAGGACCGATTTTCACCCAGTTTTTCGCCCCTAGTATTTCCACACCGATAAATGTGGCCATAGCCATAAATGCTATAGTTCCGGCCAGGAATACGTATCTGTAACCGGCGTATTTTACAAGTCCCTTTTTGAGATAGAGCACAACAAATAAAAACATCACTATCCCTATTATAAGCCATACAAGCTGTTTGAGAGCTATTGTCCTGCTGAGCCGGAACAACATTATCATTCCGATGGAACAAAGCAGCATGGCCAGCAGGAATATAAGCCTGTCTCCCATTGGATAATACTTTTTAAGTACCCAGGAGGTCACGGCTACTATAACCGTTATTACCGCAAAAAATACGCCGGCCATGGGATCGATGGGCTTACCCAAAAAAGCCAGATTAAGAAATCCAAAAAATATAAATAAATATATAAGAAACTGTAAAGTTTTAAGTCGTTTTGTCATATCAACTTTCCAAGCCATACCATGGCTTTAAGCTCACTCATCATCAGTTACCGTCAGCACGGTCTGAGAAATACTTATCTCATCACCGGGCTGCAAACTTTTTTTATCCACCACGATACCGTTGATAAACGTACCATTTGTTGAGTTCAGGTCCTCCAGCATGTAACGTCCGTCTTCGAAATATATTTTTGCGTGATAGTTTGAAACCGACGGTGACGGCAGCACCATCTGGTTAAACTTGTTTCTGCCGATGGTAAGCTTGTTTCCGATAGGTACGCTGTCTCCTTCAACGAAATTTCCGCCGTCTCCGGGGTAAACTATCCTGAGCTTCCAGCCAAGATTCTTCCCGCCCGCCAGACTGCCTCTCTTAACATCCCTGGACATGATCTTCAGGGCTTGAACAATTATTATATATATAATGACAATAAGTACTATTTTCAACAAAATGCCGAAAAAACTCAAGTCAAGTAAGTCGAATCTCATACATACCTCCTTTAACCAGATTTTAAACCTATTATATACAAATACTCGCCATTTTACAAATTGTCTGCAATGTCACCTCCGAATCACTGATTAAATGAACAAGAAATTCATTTTTAATTAGTATTTAAGAAAAAACTAGCACTCATGAGGTATAATATTGTATTATTATAATATAATACATCTTTGGATATTTAATGAGGTGCGTTTATGCAGAGTTTTATTATACCGCTGTTGTTAATTCTGAATATATTCGGATTTATACTGGTATCATTAGATAAGTTTAAAGCTAAGAACAAATTGTGGAGAATACCCGAAAGATCCTTCTTTTTGCTGTCCATTCTCGGTGGAAGCATCGGGGTGTACATCGGATTATTCGTATTTCATCACAAAACCAGGAACTGGTATTTCATGACTCTTATGCCGTTTATAATTCTGGCACAGTCCATTTTCATCTATTATCTGCTCAATAAATAGAGGATCTTTTGTTTAAAGGAAGATACCTCTTTTTTTCTGCCCAGGCGGTACAGCCAGTAATAAACCTGTCTCATAATGAATAAGCATTTATAATAAGGCTTAAACGATAATAAGACATAAATGGGGCTATGTTTAAATGGGACTGGACAAATTTTATAAAAACTCTGCAATTCTTACCATGTCGAACTTAATAACAGGATTCATCGGATTTGCTTTTTCCATAATTCTTTCTAAAAAGCTTGGGGCTGAAGGGCTGGGTTTGTACGGTCTGATTATGCCGGTATATTCCCTGCTGCTGTGCCTCACAGCCGACGGTCTGGTCACCGCAGTCTCCAGAACCTGCGCCGTCTATAACAGTAAAAAGGATTACCGCAACCTCATCAGAACAGTAAAGGTCGCAATGGGTTTTATCGGGCTGTGGAGTATTTGTGTAGCTCTCCTGGTCTTTTTGAACGCCTCCAATATCAGTAATTTTTTTATAAAAGACAGCCGGGCTGCCGATGCAATAAGAATAATCTGTCCGGCCCTGGTTTTCATACCCATGTCGGCCATATTCAAAGGGTTCTTTTACGGCTTTGAAAAGTTTACAATCCCTGCAGGTATTGACATTCTCGAAAAATGCATCAGGGTAACCATTCTTCTTGCCACCATGGCCATACTTTCTGTAAAAAACATAAAGGGCGCCGTAACCACGGCATATTTTGCACTGGCCGTGGGGGAAGCCATCAGCATGATAATGCTGTTTTCCGCTTATAAGCTGTTTTCCGGCAAGCTGGTTCCGGTAAAGACCAGGGTAAAAAATCCCCTGCAGCTGCTGGTTGACATTCTGGTGATATCATGCCCGCTGAGCCTGAACGGCTTCCTGTCCTCCATACTGAACACGGCTTCCACACTCATTCTCCCGAGAAGACTGATAAGTACGGGAATGAGCTATGACACCGCACTTGAGATGATAGGAAAATTTATAGGTATGTCCCTGACAACGGTAAATCTCCCCTTTATAATTGTGGGCTCCATGATGACGGTCATGATTCCGGATATGTCACTGAGCCTGAGCAAAAAGGACTCCTGGAGCACCGAAAACCGTATCTCCCAGGTGCTGCGCATATCCTTCCTGGTCGGCCTCGGCACATTGATTGTCTCAGTCTGCATTCCCCAGAAGCTGGGACTTTTATTCTACGGCAGGGACGACCTGGGAAAGATGATAATGGCGGCCGGAGTCTGCAACTTCGTAAGCTATGTTACCGCCGCCACCTTTGGCATTCTGAACGGTCTCGGGAAACAGAATGCCAATCTCAGGAACTCCATTATCGTTTCTGTGGAAAGTCTGCTTCTGGTAATAGTATTGACCGGAATTCCTTCTCTGAACATTTTCGGTTACGGTATTTCACTGGTAATTTCTTCGGTCACCGGACTGGTGCTGAATTTATATGAAATCAGAAAAGTCTGCGAGTTCAGGATATCCTTCCTGAGAAGCTGGTCCTTTGCCCTCTTCGGCCTGGCAGGTTACCTCTGTGTAAAACTCATCAGCAATATCATTCCCGACAATCTGATAGTATTTGACGTCCTGCTTTCCACAGGAGTTTGTTTCCTGGTGATATTCTATCTGACAAAAATTTATAATTTCAAGCATAACCTTCTGTAACATCCGAATTTCTTCAGTTTTCACAGACCTGCGGCAAATAATCGGTCACAGGGCCTCATTTAATGCTATAATAACAGATATGTTATATTTTTATCATTATATGTTGGAGGCCAATATGTTTAAATATGTTGTATTCGATGTAGACGGCACCATGGTAGATACTGAAGAAGCAGTAATGTATGCCTACCAGAGTGTCATTTTCCAAAAGCACGGCAGATATTTCACCGAAGAAGAACTTCTGAAGGGCTATGGAGTTCCCACGCCAAAGTCCCTTGAGAGGTATGGCTTCACTGATATTGAAAGTGCAATGGAGGACTATTATAAATACCTTGTTGAAGGGTTCAAACGCTGCAAGGCTTTTGACGGCATCAATGAGCTGATAGACACTCTCAAGTCAATGAACCTGCCCCTGGCAGTGGTCACCTCCAGGTGCGGCTATGAAATAAAAATTGACAGTTGTCTGCAGAGTTTCATAGACAAGTTTGATGCGGTAATATGCTCGGATGACACTGAAAAGCACAAGCCTGATGCTCAGCCGCTGCTCAAGGCCATGGAAAGGCTGGGTGCTTCCCCGGAAGAGACCATATACATCGGGGATACTCTTTTTGACAGTCAGTGTGCTGGAAATGCCGGTGTAAAGTTCGCTCTGGCCATATGGGGTTCAAATAACGCAGATAATATTGATGCGGAATACTATTTGAAGACTCCCTCCCAATTGCTGGACCTGCTGAAATAGTATTCTACACTTTTTCAACTGCTGCCCGCTTTCTGTTCGTGATAAGTCTGAAGGCCGTCAGCACTGCTCCTATCAGGGCAATGAGTCCTGCACATACATAGGTTACCCGCATGGCAAAAGCAAACTCCGCCTCTTTTCCTGCAACAAAGGTTGTAACCGTGTAACCCAGCTGACGGCTCATAACACCATATAATATCAGCGTGGATACCGAAACCCCCACTACCAGCCCGAGATTTCTGACCAGTGCATTTATGCTCCCTGCAATTCCAACCCTTTCCCTGGGCACCGAGGACATTACCAGGGAGTTGTTGGGGGACTGGAACATTCCATTGCCCAAAGCCATTACCGCTATGATCAGCACCAGCTTTACCGGCTGAAAGAACTGGTTCAGGGTAGCCATCATGAAGAAGGCAAAGCAAAAGGTAAGGAGGCCTATGAGCGTCAGAAGCTCCGATCCGATTTTATCCGAAATATGCCCGCTGATGGGAGCCACAACAAACAGTACCAGAGGGTATGTCATAAGGTAAAGCCCTGACATGGACGGTGACAGTTTGATCACATCCTGCAAATAGAAGGGCAGGATTATGTTTGAACAGTTCATGGCCACAAAAAGCAGGAAGCCGCATAAAATACTCAGTGAAAAAAGCTGGTTTTTAAATATATTCAATTGCAGCAGCGGGCTTTCCTCTTTCCTCTCCACCTTTAGGAATATTATGAAGGCTATGACCGCCAGAGCAAAACCTGCTAGAATCAACGGCTTTGTGAAACCGATCTGCTCCCCCACCAGAAGTGCCGCAAACAGCGCTACAATAAACACCAGGAACAGCAGCGCCCCCTTTACGTCAAAACGGGCTTTCCTTCTCTCTTCATCCCTGGGAAGGATCTTAAGCCCAAGAATAAATGCAAAAATACCTATTGGTATGTTTATAAGAAAAATATACTGCCAGGCCGCCGCATCCACAATAAAACCTCCAAGAGGAGGTCCCACCAGGGTCCCCAGTGCAACAAACGATCCGGTTATGCCCAGCGCCTTTCCTCTCTCACCTGATGGAAAAACCCTTGTAATAATTCCCTGATTGGTTGCCATAAATCCGGCAGCGCCCACAGCCTGAATAATTCTGGCCAGTATGAGGATATACAATGAATTTGATATGGCACAAAGTAAAGAACCCACCGTAAAAATAACCGTTCCGATCTGGAATATCTTTACCGTGCCTTTAATATCTCCCAGCCTTCCGAATATAAGTATGGTTGCCGAAATGGCAATCAGATACACCGATACTATCACCGAAATAGAATTCATTCCAACCTTGAAGTATCCTGCCATAACCGGCAGGGCAACATTTACTATGCTGCTGTCAAGGCATGCCATAAAGGTCAGAAGTACAATATTAATAAGGATTAATCCCCTGTTTTTGTATTGAAGCTGATTCTCCATAATGTTCCCGGTCTCTCCATCCTGTTTATATTTTTAATTATTTGTCAAAAATACATCTGTAAACCTGCATTCACAATAAATTCATAATAGAATAGCACATAATCCTTTATATGGCAATCGGCAAAAGAAACGAACACATGCAAAGATATAATAATATATTTTACTGAATTTTAAAAATTTAACTCATAGTGTTATAGTGTTACCTTGAATGCCTCCGATTTCATAATATTATGTACAAACATAACACCCGAAAACAAGGTAATTCCGGCTATAAGGAATATCATCTGCATACTCCCCACCGATAAATTCCATACCTTAAACTCAAGCTTTTCCGAAAGGGTCAGAAAATATGAACCTGCAAGAGTGCCTGTAAAGCCTATAACTCCATTGACAGCCGACGAAAAGCCCAGAAAGACCGTCTTGTTATCAGGAGGTGAAAAGGTATACTGCAGGTTATTCAAGGATATGTTGATGCCGCCGATAGCTGCCCCTCCCAGAATGTGTGCCATGGGAAGAAGTATGGCTGCCGTGCTCTTGTTAATGAAAAACCATATTAAAAAGCTTGTTATTTGTATGAGAATCATTAAATTCATCAGGTAGAGCCAGGATTTCCTGTCGGCAAGCCTTCCCCAGAAATAAACCGAAACAACACTTGTCAGCGACGCCAGCACGGCCATTACGGTTATTAATCCGTACCCCAGCTTAAGAGTTGAAACCATGTAGACAGAGGTAAACGGGAATGCAAGCTGATAGCCAAAATTCCAAACAGCCATCAATATGGATATGGTCATATACTTTTTGTTTTTTAAAGGTATTCTGAATATGTTAATCACCGATATGTCTGTTTTCAATATTTCGTTGGGCGGCTCCTTCATACCTGAAAAAATAATAAAGTTGACCAATGTTATAATTATTACAAATATATACAATATAATAAATCCTCTGAGCTGATATCCGGCTCTGTCAAATTTGTCAAGCACCTGGCCCATTACGAGTGTGACTATTGTCACAGCCCCCAGTACAATTGCTTCACGGCGCCCGTAGTATACCCCCCTTATGCTCTCCGGAGTGATCTTTAAAAGCCAGGTCGCGGCTGAGGGCATCATGGCCGCCAGAAACAGGTTTGCAGTCAGGAACATTCCTATCAGCAATGCAATTTGATGGGAATTTGGGATATCAATAAACGGGATAACAATCATGGTTCCCAGCATAAGCCTTCCCAAAAGACAAAATAAAACCGTGATAAATTTCCTGTTTGCCATTCTCTCAAACATCAGCGGCGAGAAAACCGTAATGATTCCCGCAAACACGGGAATTGCCGAAACAATACCGGCTATCTGGTCGCTTGCCCCCAGATAGCCGGCAAAGCCCACCAGAAAAGAGCCGCTGGTCAGAGTCAGTATACTTCTGGCCGTACAGCCCTCATAAATGGATAAATTTCTCGAGCGGGCCATTTCTATTTCGCTAAGGTCCTCTCTATTAAAATAGAGCCTACCGATTTTTTCTGACAGTTTCATTGAATTCCCCCGACTAATACACCCTTGCAACTTTAAGGAATAAGTACAAATTCAGCCTCAAATATTTTAAGGAACAAAGCTGCTTCTAAAAAAATATAGCAAAGCACGTGTTTGACACATGCTCTGCCATATTAACATAACATATTTATAAAGCTTTGAAAATATTACTGTAGGCCTTTCTGTCCAGAATAGCTTTCTGTAGGGCAATATTACTTCTTACCCGGCTACCACACCTTTTTTTAGGATAATGTTGGCATAGAGTGCAGCTTCACTTGTTGCTACAACTGCATATGCCTTTCTGGCCCTCTCGTAAAACGCAAAACGTTCTATATTTTCAACCCTGTTATTCACCGGCTCGTATTTATTTATAAGAGACTTGTAGACCTCCCAGATGGGAGTTTCAGCGGTATCTCCGGGAACAACCTGCATCAGCGCCGCCTGGGCTTCCGAATAAGGGTCCAGCGGAAAAAACTTCAATATGGCCTCAAGCACCTCCGGCACCCCGTGCCCATCCAGCCTTACCAGCCTTTGTGCACAGCTGCTTGCCGGAAAGTTTCCGTCGGATATTACCAATTCATCACCATGGCCCATTTCCATTAATATTTTCAGCAATTCAGGTGATAAAACATCAGGGATTCCTTTCAGCATATAAACCTCCGCTTATCGTACAAACTTATAATTATTATATAAACCTCCAATTATTTGTACAATGGGCCATAAGCCTGGCAAGCCCTGTAGTCGGCGCCCTCCAGGTCCTTTGTGCCAAAGGCTGCAAAGCTGTGGGGCCTGTAAATATCCCTGTCATCCACATTGTGCAGTGATACGGGTATCCTGAGCATACTTGCAAGTGTTATAAGGTCCTTTCCTATATGTCCATAGCTGAAGGCCCCGTGATTTGCTCCCCAATTGGCCATTACAGAGTAAACATCCTCGAAACCCTTTGTACCCAGTCTTGGTACAAACCATGTTGTCGGCCAGGTTCTGTCGGTTCTTTCGTCCAGGATTCTATGGGTTTCATCGTCCAGAGTGACTGTATGGCCCTCTGCGATCTGCAGCACGGGGCCCACTCCCTGCACGAGGTTTATTCTTATAAGAGTTACAGGCATCTCATTCTGTGTTTTAAAGTGGGATGAGAATCCGCCACCTCTGAAATATCCCAGATTTGCAGGACACCAGTCTGTGGCTGCGGTAAGGTTTTTGATATCCTCGTCGGTAATTTTCCACCACTGTTTGATCAGCGCCTTACCTGCCTCATCCCTGGCAAGTCCGGCTCCATCCAATGCAGCCGCTCCTGAATTTATCAGATGAATAAATCCGTTTTGTGCAAGGCCTTCAGGCTTCCTGCCGGTAACTCTTTCCACCGCTTCGGGACTCCAGTAGGTCCTTACATCTGCAAATACGCTTGCCGTTCCGGTGAGCAGTTTTCCAAACAGCATTGCCATACCGTTTAGAGTATCATTTTCAGTCGCAAGGATAGTAGGCTCCTTCTTGCCGTTCCAGTCAAAGCTGGAGTTAAGTATTGCTTCAGTAAAATCTCCGTTAGGCAGCCAATCGGTCCACATTCTCTGCCCCTGGAAGCCTCCCAGAATGGCATTCCTGCCCATTGCCTCCTCATGGAAGCCCATTTCGTCCAGCACGGGATTCCCATAGAATATATCCTTAACTATAAGGGTCATTTTGGCTATAAATTCCCATTCCTTGGCTTTTTCCTCTTTGGAATGTCTCACATCTTCCGGATTGGGGTCATAACCCTCTTTGCAATTTTCCCTGATCCAGGCCAGTGCCTTATCATATTCCTTATGGTCATAGATTCCTTTGTCAATCCTTCTGAGAATTTCAGTCAGATCCACCCATTCGGCCCTGATACCAAAGTACTTTTGCAGAAAAGCGGGATCGCAGAAGGAACCCATAATACCCATTGACACCGAACCCAGATTGACATATGCCCTGTTCTTCATGAGCCCCACTGCTATGGCACATCTGCCGAACCTGAGTATCTTTTCCTGAACGTCCTCAGGGATCTCAGTATCCTCCAGATCCTGAACGTCCTTTCCGTATATGGAGAAAGCAGGAAGTCCTTTTTGTGCATGTGCGGCCATTACTGCGGCCAGATATACCGCACCCGGCCTTTCGGTTCCATTAAAACCCCAAACCGCCTTGACGGTCAGAGGGTCCATATCCATGGTCTCACTGCCGTAGCACCAGCAGGGAGTGACTGTGAGAGTCGCACAAACCCCTTCCTTTGAAAACTTTTCGGCACACTTTGCCGCTTCCAGCCCTCCGCCGATAGTGCTGTCGGATATTATGCACTTTACCGGAGTGCCGTCCGGATAAACCAGATTTTCTTCCAGAAGCCTGGCAGCAGAATAAGCCATATTCATAGTCTGCTTTTCAAGACTTTCTCTGACACCTCCCCAACGACCGTCTATTGTTGGTCTTATACCAATTTTGGGATAGTTCATATCTTCTCCTCCTGAGTTTGATTATTATAGTCCCGGGGAATTAACCGCCGGTAATATGTGAATTTAGATGTTGCAGACTACCAGGTACGCGGAATAATAGTTATTCCAGACATTATGCTGTTTGGGTTTATATTCAGTAGTTTCAAAAGATGATCTAATTACTTTTCTTCCTTCCTTAATTCCGCTGATTTCACCTCTTGCTATAAGCTGAACTGCTATATTTCCAATAGCGGTGGCTTCCACAGGGCCTGCAACCACTTCAAGGCCCGTGGCTTCGGCGGTCAGCTGGCAGAGGAAACCGTCTCTGGAGCCTCCTCCCACAATATGAAGCTTTTTGTATCCCTTTTTCAGGCAGACAAGCAGCTGGTCATAGGTATGCCTGTATTTCATGGCAAGGCTTTCATAAATGCACCTGATTATTTCTCCGTCGGTTTCAGGAACTATCTGCCCGGTTTTATAAGTGAATTCCTTTATTCTGAGAGGAATGTTCCCCGGTGACATAAAGATGTCCTCATCAGTGTCTATGAAGCATTTAAAGGGTTCTGCCGCCCTTGCCATCCTTTCCATGTCATCGTAGGAATAGTTCTTTCCTTCCTTTTCAAACTGACTTCTGGTTTCCTGAAGCAGCCATGTGCCTGTAAGGTTCTTTAAAAACCTCGTTGTACCGTTCACTCCTATTTCATTGGTCAGATTATACTCCATGGTTTCCCTGGTTATTACCGGTTCTTCCAGCTCTGTACCAAACAGAGCCCAGGTTCCGCAGGACATGAATAAAAAGTCCTGTTCGGCCGGAACCGCGGCCACTGCACATGCGGTATCATGCCCGCAGACTGCTATCACCGATTTGCGTTCAATATTCAATTCCTTCGCCATATCTTCTTTTAACAGGCCGATTTCGGTTCCGGAACTTATCAGCTCGGGAAAAACAGTTTCCTTCAAGCCCAGACTGTTTAAGATATACCTGTTCCACTGTTTGCCATAAGGGTCAAGAAGTCCGGTGGTTGATGCTATAGTGATCTCGGCGGCTTTTTTGCCGGTCAGGAGAAAATTCAGCAGATCGGGCATCATTAGCAGCTTATCAGCCTTTTTAAATAATTCCGGATTGTTTAAAACCTCGGAATAAACCTGGAATATGGTATTTATCTCCATTATCTGATTCCCGGTTAAATTGTACAGCTTATCACAGCTAATATGCTCCGATACCCGCCCAATGATCCCCTTTGTCCTTGGATCTCTGTAATTAACAGGTTTCCTGACGAGCGTATCATTTTTATCAATAAGTCCGTAGTCCACTCCCCAGGTGTCTATCCCGATACTTTCGTAATCCCTGCAAATGGTCAGCGCCTTTTTTATTTCCCCCAGCAGCAGGTCAATATCCCAGCATAAAAACCCGTCTTCATTTACCGGCTCATTTTTAAACCTGTGCACCTCTTCCAATGTAATTCTGCCGTCGTGGTAGCTCCCTTTTACGGCTCTCCCGCTGGAAGCACCAAAGTCGAACGCCAGTACTCCTTTTGACATATATTGACCTCCTACCTGTTGAATTTAACATAACCCGGATGCCGTCCTGTGACCCTGTACGAACTTCTCATGTTTATGAGCCTGTCTATATTTCCCCGTGAAATCTCCTTTTCACCCCCAAGCATCTGTGCCACAAAACTCGTTTTTGCCCATAACTCAAGTGTTTCCATTCTGTAATAGGCCGTGGTGGGATCAGAACCCACAGTCAGAGCTCCATGGTTTTCAAGCAGAATAACGTCGTGCTTTGGCAGTAAAGGTGCTATGGATTCAGGTACCTCGTCTGTGGACGGTGTTCCATAGGGCGCTATGGGAACAGCACCGATTGCGATTACACATTCTATGAGAGAGTATGTATCCAGGGGCTTATGTGCAAGAGCAAAACCCGTTGCCGTGGGCGGATGTGCGTGAACCACAGCTCCCACGTCAGCTCTCTCCTGATAGCATCTCAAGTGCATCTTGATCTCACTGGAGGGTCTGTAGCCCTCCAACGCCTCTAAAACCTCACCTTTTCCGTTTATTTTAACAAGCTTGCCGGGTTCCATAAAGCTCTTGCTTATACCTGTGGGCGTTGCCAGGAAAGTGTCTTCATCCAATTTCACGGAGACATTTCCGTCATTGGCAGCTACCCAGCCCTGCTGCCACATCTTATAACAAATATCGCAAATCTGTGCCCTTATATTTTGTTCGCTCACCTTATCCTCCTATAATATTATAATTGTTTTGCATAAGACAATTATATTTCCTTTTTTATATTTTGTTTATATTTGAACATTTTTTTGGTATCATTTAATTAATAACATGTAAATTATTTCATTTTAATTCATAATCGTTCAAATTTAAATCAATTCAGGAGGCTTTCATGTATTCAAAAGAGAGATTGGATAAAATAATTGAAATATTGAAGGCAAAAAAACATGTATCCGCCGCATACCTTTGCCAGCAGCTGTACGCAAGTACTTCCACCATCAGAAGGGATATCCTTGAGCTTGAAAAATCAGGTATAGCCAAAAGGAGTCACGGCGGGGTTACTTTCATCCAGGGCATCAATATTGAATACTCCTCCATATTCAGAGAAATGGAGAATAAAAAGGAAAAAAGCTATATCTGCAATCTGGCCCTGGATTTCATATCAGACGGCTATGCAATATTTCTGGATTCCAGCAGTACCGTCAGCAATATATGCCCCCTGCTTCAAAACTACACCAACCTCACCGTGGTGACCAACGGTGTAAAAACCGCCCTGGAGCTGGCACAGATGGATTCAGTGACCACTTTTATAGCAGGAGGCCAGCTGAAGCAGGGCTCCACCTCTGTTATCGGCGAACTGTCAGGCAGCTTTATAGATAACTTTCACGCAGATCTGTCCATCATATCCTGCAGGGGCATAAACGAAAACGGAGCATATGAGGCAAATCAGATGCAAGCCCTTGTAAAACAGCATATGATAAACAACTCCAAAGCGACTATACTTCTGTGTGACAGCAGTAAATTCGATCAGCCGCACTTTTACAAATTGAGTTCCTTCAGGAGTATTACCACCGTTATAACCGACAAACAGCCATCCTCAAAAATACTTAACAGTATTCTTGAAAATGGCTGTGAGGTGTTGTATTAGTATTGCTGTTGATGACGCTATTGTCGAAATCATAGAAATAGGTTTCGAGGACACCGGCAGCAGGGCCTTCTGCCCTGCTCACAGCCATACCTAGAGTTGAACTACGTAATATCCGGAGAATTGATCACTTATTTCGGCGAAAAAAAGATAACTTTCGGATCGGGGACATATAATGAAATCTCGGAAATATCAGGCTTTTCCAGCCAGTATTACTTTAGCCGGCTCTTTAAGGAGAAATACGGCGTAAGCCCCGGCATTTACAGGAAAATGATTTTAAAACAGCCTGAGTGAACAAACCGGACTCCAGTATCTCTGATTTTCATATCAGCCGTACATAAAAAAAGAACATATACCTTAACCACAAGGGTTAAATATATGCTCAAATAACTCAAACAGTATTGGAGACATCATTTTGCAGTATATGCCTTATCAGTCTTCAGAATATGTTCTGCTATCCAGTTTAAAACAAAGTCAAGGATTTCCAGCAGGTATTGTTCGTGATCCATGTCGATCTTTTCAAGGTCAACATTATTTATCTTCTCGATAAAATCATTATGTTCAACTTTGTGACTGAACAATTTTTTATACCCTATACTCATCATATACTCCTCTTCAGAAGTAAAGTGAAAAATGGTATACTCCTTTAATTCAGCCAGGAGCTTTAGTATACGGTCATACTTGTCAATAATGAGCTCGTTTCTGATGAGCTCGTGAATGTCTGTAGCTATCTTGAATAACTGTTGATGCTGTTTGTCGATTTCCTCAATCCCAAGCAAATAATCATCTTTCCATGTAATCATGTATAGACCTCCAATCTCTAAATGTACTCCAGCCTCTAAACGTATATATGCCAAATTATACTTATATATAATCCTTAAATCAACATCCAAATTACGACACGCCAATATATCTAGAACTCGTGTTCAGTCCCCCATACCTTCCTTTTCCGGCTATTTTTGTGATCATACATTTTCAAGTCTATTTCATGTATAAACTGTTCCATACTCATATCATTTTTATATGTGCCGTGTGCGCTGCTGTACTTCAGCATATATGGTTTTCCGCAGCGGATGTTATATTTTTCAACCATTTTTGCCATTTTAGCAATCAGCTCGCTTACCTTTGCCGGCGAAAGATCGTAAATTAAAATAAGGAACTCATCTCCTCCCATGCGGATAACAATTCCATTGTCGGAGTACACCTTTTGAAGCAGCCTGGCAAAGGTCCTCAAAGCGTGATCCCCCTCCATGTGCCCGTAGGAATCGTTTATATTCTTGAAATAGTCCAGGTCGATCAAAATAATGGATAATTGTTCATCCGGTCTTCTGCCATATGAATCCAGGCACTTTTTAAGAACCACCCTGTTTCTCACACCTGTAAGAGAATCTCTGTAAAGCTCTCTTTGCTGGATTATAATGAACATCATGATTATTGTGAAGCTGCTGCTGCACCAGATAAATGCCGTCTTCCCTAAAAACAGCTGTACAAGCACGCCCGCATTGGTCATAAGACTTATGGCCAGGATATAGGCATATTCAAATTTGAGAAGCATTTTTTTGCTCATGACGATCACATACACGCTGTATACAAGAAAGATAATGGAAATGACAAAAGGAATTATGTACCTGGAGAAACTTGCAGCTTCAAAGGTTCTTGTTCTTGAGGATATGATTGACGTGACGGTATTAAAAACAAGCATTATGTAAAAAGCATATCTCACCGCTTTTTTCAACTTGATGGGGGAAAGAAAATAAGCACATATAAACTTCAGGAATAAATAGGATAAAAGCGGGGACAAAATACATAAAAGACATGATAAAAAGCCTACCCAGAACAGCCCTACAGAGGCTTCGGTCAACACATTCAGCACTATTTCCAGGGTGATGAGAAATAAATTTAAGAAAAGGGAGGCAATATATATCTTGTTTATCAGAGCCTTTTTATCCAGCACACTTAAAGCGTATATCCCAAAAAGGAATATAACGGCACCGGATAAAATATTCATCTGCTGCTGAATTAAAAATTGCATAAGAATTGCTCCTTAATCCTGCACTTTTTTGCATAAATATAATAATATTTTACATTATATTTCAAATTTATTCAAACAAATTATTGTTACTTTTTACCACTTTTAGGGTATATTAATAGTTACCCGGAAAATAAAGCCCTGACGGGCAAATTTCATAACTTTTGTGCCTTGAGCACAGCGAAAGGAATGATGGCTAATATGAAAAATAAATCAATAAACAAAATTGCAATAGTCGGCACCGGCTTTGTGGGATCAACCACAGCCTATACCCTTATGTTAAGCGGACTGATTTCAGAGCTGGTGCTTATAGATATAAACGCCCGGAAGGCCGAAGGCGAGGCCATGGATATGAACCACGGAATGCCTTTCGTCAGGCCTGTCAAAATATACAGCGGAACCTATTCCGATTGCAGGGATGCCGATATCGTTGTCATTACCGGAGGAGCCAATCAAAAACCCGGTGAAACCAGAATCGACCTGGTGAATAAGAATACCGCCATTTTCAAGGATGTTGTGGGAAATATAATAAAGTACAATACAGATTGTATCCTGCTGGTGGTGACAAATCCCGTGGACATCCTTACCTATGTAACCTACAAGCTTTCAGGCTTTCCCAAAAACAGGGTCATCGGTTCAGGGACGGTTTTGGATTCGGCCCGTTTCAAATACATGATAGGGGAGCATATGGGGGTGGACCCCAGAAATGTCCATGCCTATATTATCGGAGAACACGGGGATACCGAAGTTCCCACCTGGAGCCTTGCTTCAATTGCAGGAGTGCCCATGGATGCATACTGCAAGGACTGCAACTCCTGTGACAGTGAAAGCTTTAAGGAAACCACCTATAACAATGTAAAAAATGCCGCCTATGAAATAATTGACCGCAAAGGTGCGACCTACTATGCCGTTGCCCTGGCAGTCAGAAGGATAGTTGAAGCAATCGTGCGGAATGAGAATTCCATTCTGACCGTGTCCAGCCTGCTTGAGGGAGAATACGGCCTGAGCGATATTTGTCTCAGTATTCCAAGTCAGGTTAATTCCGACGGTATCGCCAGAATTATTAAAGTACCTCTCAGCGAGGATGAAACAGCACTTCTGAATAAATCGGCGGCAGCGCTGAAGCAGGTTATTGAGGGGCTGAAACTGTAACCTGTTTTGCCAATTAATTTAATGGCGTTGTGCCGGTTAATTTAAATTATACTTTACATTTGTATTTTTTTATATCAACTGGTAACTCCCGTACTAACTTCATAAAAAAAGAATGCACCCAAAACAATTGCGAAAATTGTACCGCCTCATTTAAAGCGGTTTTGCCGTCGCTCAAACTCGACATCCTGTCTCGATTTGAAGCTCAAAGCAACGTCCTGTTGCTTTGCCGGCAAAACCACTTTACCTTCGTCGGCAATTTTATCGCAATTGTTTTTAACCATGCATCTTTTTTATGAAGTTATACTCGCGTATCAGTTGATTCCGATTAAATCCTTCTGTAAAGTAAAACAAAATCTTTAAGTCAGTATTTTCTTCAGTATCTCATTGTTCCTTAAAAGTTCCTTTGCCCTGTTCCTGTTCTCCTCAACATGAATGAAGGTATACCTGTTGGGTTTTATGGAGGGAGCAATGTCGATTGCCTTCTCAAAAGCCTCAGCCTCCATACCGAGAGTTGCAACATGGTCAAAGAAGCCTGTATCGCCCAGGAACTTTTCCACACGCTCAAACCTGTGCTGCTGAACCAGACTCATCAGGTATGTTGCAATTCCCACCTGGATTCCGTGGAGCTGAGGCTTGTCGAGTATTTTATCCAGAGCATGGGATATGAGGTGCTCACTTCCGCTGGCCGGTGAGCTGCTGCCCGCTATTTCCATGGCAATACCGCTCATGGTCAGCGAGTCAACCATCTCTTTCAGAAAAAATTGTTCGGTTATATTGGTGTAGGGCATTCTCACAATGCTGTTGACCGACTTTTTAGCCAGCATGGCGGCAAAATCGTCAACCCTTGCCGCATTGTTACGTTCTTCAAAGTACCAGTCAAATACTGCCGAAATCTTTGAAACTATATCTCCCAGCCCGGAATATATGAATTTGACAGGAGCATTTTTTATAACCGCAAGATCAACGATGATGCCAAAAGGCATTGCGGCATGCACCGAGGTTCTTTTGCCGTTTATGACCAGTGAACAGCCTGAGCTTGAAAAGCCGTCATTTGAGGTTGAAGTGGGTATGCTTATAAAAGGAAGGTTATTCAAAAAAGCGATATACTTGGCGGTATCCAGCACCTTCCCCCCTCCCACTCCGATGACAGCATCAGCTTTTGAAGGAATGGAAAAAGCATGGGGTATGAGCTTTTCAATGGTTATATCATCAAAGTCATAGGTTTCCAGAAGTGAAAGTGTCGTTTTATTCTTAATGGAAGAAATGATTTTTTCTCCAAAAAGCTCTCTTATGCCCTCTCCGAATAGCACAATAACCCTTGAAATACCGGCTCTTTCAACATATGAACCGACATTTTCCAGAATGTTGCTGTTTACCTCCATTATTGCAGGAATATCAATTCTGTGTATGGCTGTTTTCATATTGCCTCCAAATTCTTTACTTACATGCCGGCTGTTTATACGGTTTTTGAGGTTGTCTATTTCAGCATCCCCTGCCGGACCATATACTCATCAACCTCATTATATTTGTTAAAAGGAACAAATGGTACATTTTGTTCTGATAAATGCTTTTTCAGATCATTTCTTGCAAAAGCGCAATCGGCAGCTTTTGCCGCCCCTATATCAGGTTCGCTGTCCCCGGCAAAATATACTTTTTCATATCTTGCCTTCAAGGCTGCTACCACTTTCGCCTTATCTATGCCCCAAATACTGGAGTAAAACTCATTCTTTGGATCGGGCATTATGGTAATTCCTCTGTTTTGGTACCTGCCCTCCATGGAAATTACCGTGACATTCCGAATATTGAAATGTCCCAACAGCTTTTTGATATAATATGAGGTCCCGGCACTCAATATATAAAAATCCCCTCCAGAAGCCTCAACTTTTTTTATAAAGTCCATTGCATAAGGATCAAGCGGAAGCTCCAATATATCCTCCAGGATTTCTTCCTCACTTCTGTCCATGGAACCGAAAATCCTGTTCAGAAAGTCCACGTTTATCTTTTTTGTCTTTTTCCATTCCTCATAATAATCCCAGGCCCAATCTTTTAAATACTTATCCATAACTATATGGTAAAAGTCCCTGTCTGTGAGTGTTCCATCAAAATCAGATACAAATGCGAATTTTTTCATGATGTTTATCCCCCAATAGTTTGAATAAGACTAATTTGGACGGTCTTTTCCAGTGCTGCTTTTTTTGCTGCCAATATTCTTAATGTTCCTATTATTTTGATTTTTGATGCCCAAATTTGCTTTAAGCTTGCCAGGCCTTTCCCTTTCAGGCCTTTTTGAAATAGTTTTTGGCTGAGGCTTTATATGATTTACCCTTGGTTCGGAATTCATTATTACAGCAGGAGTATGATTTGCAATTGAATATTTATGTTCCTCAACTACAGGTATACGCTTTGATATTAATTTTTCAATATCTTTCAGATACTTCCTTTCCTCTTCATCACAAAAGGATATTGATACACCTTCCTGCCCTGCTCTTCCCGTACGGCCGATTCTATGAACATAGGTTTCGGGAGAGGCCGGCAGATCAAAATTAATAACATGTGAGAGTTTTTCCACATCAATTCCGCGGGCGGCAATATCAGTGGCCACCAATACCCTGATTTTCCTTCCCTTGAAAGAGTTCAATGCCAGCTGTCTGGCGCCCTGTGATTTGTCTCCATGTATGGCCTGCGCTTTAATTCCCGCTTTGACAAGTGTTTTTGCCACTCTGTCCGCACCGTGCTTTGTACGGGTAAATACCAGAACCGATTCAAATGTTTTATCCTTTAACAGATGTATCAATAAGGCTCTCTTGTCTTTCTTTTCTACAAAGTAAAGGCTCTGCATAATAGTATCCACAGTTGATGAGACAGGCGTAACCGATACTTTTACCGGATCTGTCAGCAATGAATTTGCGAGTTTTGCAATTTCCTCCGGCATGGTAGCTGAAAAAAGCAGAGTTTGTCTTTTGGAAGGTAAAATTTTTATTACTTTCCTCACATCGGGTCCAAACCCCATATCCAGCATTCTATCGGCTTCGTCAAGTACAAAATAACCGATATGTGATAAATCAATATATTTTTGATTGATCAGGTCAAGCAGTCTTCCCGGAGTGGCTATTAAAACATCAACGCCTGCCTGTAATTGATCTGTTTGCGTTTTCTGTGCTACTCCTCCAAAAACAACACAGTATTTTAACCCGGTAAATCTCCCGTAAGCTGCGAAGCTCTCCATAATCTGCATTGCCAATTCTCTTGTAGGGGTGAGTACAAGAGCCCTTATGGGCCTTGATTTCTTTCCTGCAATCTCTTCTGAAAGCAATTGAATTATGGGCATTGCAAAAGCCGCCGTCTTACCCGTTCCGGTTTGTGCGCATCCAAGCAGATCCTTTTTTAGCAGTATTGGAGGAATAGCCTGTTCCTGAATACTTGTCGGCACCTCATATTTTTCATGCTCTATGGCCTTTAAAATAGGCTCGTTTAAATTTAAATCCTTAAATATCATATGTCTCCTTAATATATGTTGGTTTTATTACTCTATAATATATCGGAAATAACATATATCTCCTTTATATTACCAATCTATAATAGCATAGCAGCCAGGTACTGGCAAATAGTGTTGCAGCCCGTGATTATTTTGTTAAGGCAATCTTAAAAATATACCGGGTTCAGGCGTCCAAACCTTTACCACATATTACCATAAAATAAATAAACATTGCAAAAACAGTAAATAATAATTATTATTGTATAGGTATGATAAATTTTAAGATTATAAAGTAAAGGAACAAAAATGGAAAATTTAAGTTTTAAGGATCTCAACCTTTCAAATGAAGTACAACATGCAATAGCCGACATGGGGTTTGAGGAGGCCACTCCCATTCAATCCCAATCTATTCCCCCAATTCTTGAAGGTAATGATTTAATAGGCCAGGCTCAGACAGGAACAGGAAAGACCTGTGCTTTCGGCATACCGGCCATTGAAATGATTCAGCCCCAAATTGATACCATACAGGTTTTGGTGCTTTGTCCCACAAGAGAGCTAGCAATACAGTCCTCGGAAGAGCTGAGAAATGTATTGAAATATAAAGACGGAATAAGAATTTTACCTGTATACGGCGGTCAGCCCATAGACAGACAGATATTGGCGCTGAAAAAGCGTCCCCAGATTATAATCGGAACTCCCGGACGTGTTATGGACCACATGAGACGCAGAACCATAAAGCTGGAAAATCTGAAGATGATAGTTCTGGATGAAGCGGATGAAATGCTGAATATGGGTTTCCGCGAAGACATTGATACCATATTGGAAAAGGTTCCTGAAGACAGGCAGACAATACTCTTCTCGGCCACAATGCCAAAGGAAATTCTTGATATAACCAGGAAATATCAAAAAGACCCGGTTCATATAAAGGTAGCGCACAAACAGCTGACTGTTCCCAGTATTGAGCAGTATTATCTGGAAGTCAAGGAATCTGCAAAGCTGGAGGTTCTTTCCCGCCTGATTGATACAAACGACATCAAGCTGTCCCTGGTATTCTGCAATACTAAAAAGAGAGTCGATGATCTGACCTCAAGTCTCCAGTCGAGAGGTTTCTCAGCCGAAGCCCTCCATGGCGACATGCGCCAGGAGCACAGAGACAAGGTCATGTCCCAGTTCAGAAAAGGAAACTTTGACATTCTGATTGCCACAGACGTAGCGGCAAGGGGTATTGATGTGGATGACGTGGAGGCCGTATTCAATTATGACATTCCAAGTGATGAAGAATACTACGTTCACAGAATCGGCAGAACAGGCAGGGCGGGCAGAACAGGCAAGGCTTTTACCTTTATTTCAGGAAGGGAAATTTATAAGCTCAGAGATATTCAGCGCTATACAAAATCTACTGTAAGCTTGATAAAGCCTCCCACAATAAATGATGTTGAAGAGAAAAAGATGTCAAATGTTCTCAAATTACTTAGGGAAAATCTGGGACATGAAGGATTATCCAAGTATCTAAGCCATATTGAGAGGTTTGTAAATACAATCAATTCCGATACTGAAGATCAGGATGATAGTTTCGTAACTTCTCTGGATGTAGCTGCCGCATTGTTAAAGATGTACGCCGAGCAGAGCGGAAATTTTCCAAATACCGTAAGTGAAATAGACGAAGCATCGGATTTCGATTCGGATTCCGGCAATGATATGGTAAGGCTGTTTATCAATATCGGCAGTGAGAACAAGATCCAGCCCAAGCATATTATTGAAGGCCTTGTGGAATCTTCCGGCCTTCCCGGCAAAATGGTGGGTTCCATAGATATTTTCGACAGGTACTCCTTTGTTGAAGTACCAAAGGAATTTGCCGCAGAGGTCCTGCGGTCCATGAAGAACCATACCATCAAGGGCAAGAGGATTAATATTGAGAAATCAACCCCGCGTAAAAAAGCCGGAAGAAGCAGTTCCGGTTTCGGCAGAAGCAGCGGCACCTACAACACCTTTACCGGTCATGGCGGCGGGAACGGAGGCCAGGGGCCGAAAAGAAAGTCGGGTCACCCTGGTTTTAAAGCTGCGGGCGGTAAATCCTATAGAAAAGACCGGTAATATATGTTTAAAATCGCATTTAAGTGGTAAATCTTATTTATGTAAAAACATTAAGGAGGATTACCAATATGTCAAAAGATTTTTATAATGCGGTTAAAGATAGACGTTCTTTTTATGGAATCAGCAAAGAGTCAACTGTTTCAGATACAAGGCTTCAGGAAATTGTAAATGATGCGGTTAAATACGCTCCTACTGCGTTTAACAGTCAGAGCGGCAGGGTCATGGTTTTACTCGGCGGACATCACGATAAATTATGGGACCTGACAAAGGAGGAACTGAGAAAGCTCGTACCTCCAGAAAACTTTAGTTCAACTGAAAGCAAAATTGATTCATTTAAAAACGGTTATGGTACGGTATTGTTTTTTGAGGATCAATCAGTGGTAGAATCACTGCAGCGCCAATTTGAACTGTACAAGGACAATTTTCCCGTCTGGTCTTTAGAGTCCGGCGGAATGCTGCAGTATATAGTTTGGACCGCACTTGAGCTGGAGGGTTTTGGTGCTTCGCTGCAGCATTATAATCCCCTTATAGATTCCAGTGTAAGCAGGGAATGGAATATTCCTTCCAACTGGAAGCTGCTGGCCCAGATGCCTTTTGGAAAGCCTACCGCTTCTCCCGATGAAAAGCAGTTTCAGCCGCTGGATTTCAGAGTAAAGTTTTTAAAGTAAAGTTTAAAGTTAACCTTATTGTGCACATATTTTAAATTTAAATAATCTTTAAGCAGACGGGGCCGTCTCAAGAGAATCAATTGAGACAGCCCCGTTTATATTATTGCCGGTTTTGTAATCCCGCCATTATGGATTTGGCCTTTTATGCCGCATTCTCAGTATTATCAACAGCATTGCCAGGAACAGCACCACCATGACCGAGGTTCCTGCAAGTGCGAACAGCAGGGAGCTTCTGTTTTCAAATATGCTCTTTGCCAGGGTGGGTTTGGTTTCGGTAAGCTCTTCATTTTGAAACTGATAGGATTTTATATTGCCCTTGCTGTCAATCAGGACAAAATCATTCTTAAGGTTCCAGCTCATTTTTTCATTGCTGACCAGCTTCGTCACCCTGCCAAGAGCATTGGGATCAGGCCCTGTCAGGACCAGAAGTGCTCTGCCGTCGGCATAGGGTGATTTCAGCAGCTGCAGCGTCCCTATGGATCTTGCATAATCAGAGGTAAGGATTAATTTGTCATTTGTCATAAATTCCGACCCGCTGCTGTTATACTTAAAGTAAAGTTTGTCGTTAATTTTTGATATGAGGCTGTTACCGGCAGGAGTTCCCGATGTGATGATATTATAGTTTGCCTCCTGCTCGTTGAATTCGCCCGCCTTTTTAACTGTCAGGCTGCCATAGGCATCGGCCGCAGCCGAATACAATGAAAGTGTTCTCCCCAGCAGTGTCAGTTCTGCTGCAGTCGGTTTGTCCGACAATACCAGCAAAACGTCGTTCAGGCTGCCCCCTTTCTGAAAAGGAGCCGGCCTGCTGTCAAAGCTGAGTCTGGTACTGTTGTCGGGGGGCAGGTAGATGGATGTATTCTTTGTGATATATGCCCATGGCATCTCATCCCGCCTTGTAGTACAAAAAAGGTCGGGTATTTCCAGATCAAAAGCAAACTTCATGCTGCTGCCTTTTGTGCCCACCACATCAGCAGGCATGAAGAAGGTTAGTTCGTCATTGTCGGCGTTCTCCAGCGCCAGCTTTTTGCTTCCCACAGGTATGTCTCCCCAGTAGACGGTGAGCATTGATCTATTGAAATCCAGATTTTTGCTGTACCTGAAATTTACCGTCACCTTACTTGCCGAGGATAAGATATAATCGGCAGGCAGGGGTAAAAACAGTGTTTTTTCCTGGCGGAAGGGCCCTATGAACTCAAAGCCCCCGCCGGTCATCTCCTGAAGGTTATATCTGTCGGCTTTCATATCACTTTGCGCTCTGGCATTCTTCCTTATTTCCGCAGTACCCTTCCTTATGAAGGTTATATTATCGCTTTCCTGACTTACACGCTCACTGTCTCCCAGGAAATAACCCGCTTCGGCCAGACAGTCGGCATCCTCGGAGGTAATGAGGAGCAAGGGATTGCCCCGGTCATCATTTACAAACAGGAGCATGACCTGCCCCTTTAACTGATTGCGGTAAGGCTGAATATATTTAGTGAGCCCGGCAGGCATATCCTTTGTCAGTCCGACCAGTATATGCCTGCTTTTACCGCCGCTCTGGGCTTCCTGCCAGGAACTTATTTCAAGATTATTATTATTTTTTGTATTCTTGCCCAGCCCGGTCATAATCATCATGGCAGCGGCTACCTCTTCATTCTGAGCCGTATCTGCAACGGTGACCACCGTATCCGCCCCGCTCTGGTTATCCGAAGATATGAAGGGATACGGATAAAAGTCGATACGGTTTTGGTGGGCCAGCAGATCATAGCCTACTTCCACACCGGAGGCTTCGGAGAAGGTAATCCAGTTTGCATTGCTTTCATCGTCTATGCAGCCCTGGTCATTGTAAAGCCTGGCATAACCGGATATGGTAAGGGTGTTTGTGCTGCTCTCCCTGTCATTTTTGATCAGGTTTGCCGGTATTAAAACATATATAAAATTCTTTTCATTATTTTTGTAGGTCAATTGGCAGGAATAAAAGGGTTGTTTGTTTATTGCAAAGGTCAGCGTGCAGGGTATGTCTTTTATCAGCTGGCTGACCCTGTATTCCAGCTTTACGCAGACATATTTCGTACTCCAGTATTTAGGCAGGCTGAAATACAGGTCTGCCGAAGAGTATATGCCCTTCAGTATCTGCGGTGCATCCCATGTAAAATCCGCAGTCAGACCGGCTTTGGGAAGTTTGGGTTTTGTGGATGCAGGCGCGCCGGCATTTTCGAGCATACTGCCGACACTGGACAGCAAAGCATCCTCCGAAGATATTATTTTATCCTTGTTATCCCGGCCGGAGACATCAGTTGCGGCCGCCTCGGCGATGGATGCTTTTGCGGCAGAGGCTGCACAGACGTCCCGAGCTGTTCCGCCTGCCGCAAAAACTACTGTTATCAATACAAAAATAGTTACTCTGAAGAATTTACTCCTTCTTCCTTTTAACACGAACATGAACATTGGCATTCTCCCCCGGTTCTCTATTATTTTCTATAGATCGTTCAGTTTTATACCACTTTATCTCTCTTTTAAATATGGCATCGTTTGCACTTTGTATTAAAGCATTCAATACTACAACCACCCATAGCTTGGAATAGGTAAAAAGCATCAATAGTATGAGCAGTGCCGACTCCATATTGAACTCATTTTTCTCAACTGCCAGGGTTATCAGCACATTTAAAACAAATACGAGTATGGCCATAAGCCAGAGCACACTGGAAAAGCCCCCCAGGGTGACATGTGCAAAACCCAAAACCGACAGGATGAATATCAGATCGGAACAGACAAGTGAGGACAGCATAAGGATGTAAACCAGTCCGTAATACAGGACATCCAGCCGCATAGCTCCAGCTTTCCTGTCAAATACATACTTGAAGTTTTCCTTCAGTACGTATATATTCCCTTTTGCCCATCTTGTCCTCTGCTTGAGCCATATGCGCAGCAGCTGCGGTTCCTGTTCCCAGGTCACCGACAGGGGCATCAGTTTAATTTTATATCCCATCCTGTATATTCTGAAGCTTATTTCGGTGTCTTCAGACAGGGCTTTTGTATCCCAGCCTCCGATACGTTCAATAATACTCCTGCGTATGACAAAGTTTGTGCCGGGTATTGTGCACAGCTTGAAGAAAAACCATCTGCCTGCCTGGTTCATACATTGATAAGCCAGGGTTTCTATATTTACAAAGCGGGTCATCAGGGAAGCATTCCTGTTCCTGGTTCTGAACTTTCCTATGACGGCGCCCAGCTTATCGTCCGACATGAGATTTTCCACCAATAGGGTGAGTGCATTGGGTTCGGGGGTATTATCGGCGTCATATATTGCGATTACACTTCCGCTGCTCACCGAAAATCCGATATTGAGAGCATTGGACTTTCCCTTGCCGCCCGAAACGTTATCGGTATTTATTACTATCAGCTTTCTGTCAGGATTTTTTTCCTGTATTTTTTTCAAAACCTCCGCAGAGTCATCAGAGGAATTGTCGTTTATTACTATGATTTCGTATTTATCCTTTGGGTAATCAAGAGCCAAAAGCGCCTGAACAGTCTTTCTTATTACAATGCTTTCATTATGAGCCGGAACCATTATTGAAACCATGGGATATTCCTTCAGCTTTATGTGTCCGTCGGTACGGTTGACCCGGATGTAATAGAGAAAGCCTCCTATGGACAAAACCACATTTATCAGCATAAGTCCCCAAATAGCAATAATAGCGTACAATGACAATATATCTATCAGTGTCAATCTGTGTCCCCCTTATCGGTATTTTGACCTGAATTGCTTTTGAACAGGAACCGCCTTCTGTTTTGATAGCGTGCAACTGCTATAAAGATAATAAACAGAATGGAAATTCCGCTAACAATTATCAGAAGCCTTTTGTTTTCCCTGGCCATGCTTTCGGCCAGCCGTCCTACCACTCCCCTGTTATATTCAAAATTTTCCTCATAAGTGAAAGGAGTGTATTTCAGGGACTGTACTCTGCCATTCAGAGTCAGTATATCTCCCCTGGAGTTGATTACCCTGTCATCGGTATAGACCGTATGAGCTATGGATCTCAGGCTTTTCAGCGGCACTGCAGAATCCTCAATGAGCTTTATCTGGTTTTCTATGGTACCCGTATCGTCATTCATATCCAGATACAGAGCCGTGCTATAGGTATTGACCATATTACTGCCTGTATCCCCGTTGAGGAGCGCCGGAGCTATAATATGGTGTCCGTCGGAATAAACCGTATTGTAGCCGTCAATATCCGACCAGTTGTTTCTGTCCTGGCCGGCGTACAAAATAACCGTACTGAATCTTCTCAATATATCCAGTCCCAGTTTTTCATGAATCCAGTTGTTTGGAGCCTCAATCGCCATGGGAAATACGCCGTATTTGTTATATGCCTCCACCGCAGAGGTTATTTTCCTGTTGACTTCCTCAAGGGAAGGCTCGGCAGTGTTAATCAACGGAGCTTTCAATATTATTCCGGCCCCCTTTGACTGGGCATATCTGAGTATCTCACAGAAATGCTTCATTGCGGGATATTCACTGTTCCGGTATACAGGCATTACGGTTATGGAATACGGAGTACCTCTTTCTGCCAGCATTTCTACAACCTTCAGCAGCCTCTCACCGTTAAAGAACGGGTACACATTATCAAAAACTATATACTGGGGGTAACTGTTGGGCAGATTTTCAAAGGGCCATTTCCACTTTGAAATCTGGTCTGAGAATGCTGCTTTCAAAATATCATTTTCATAATCAAAAACTCCCATACAGCTGAATCTGCCCGCACTGACAGATAATTCCGAAGCTTTCCCGTCTGCTTCGATATAACCGGCACTGTTTGCAAATGTACCCTGAACAATTGCCGCCCTCTCGGCCTTGAGCATACCTGAGCTTTCCTTCCCGGAACTGAAAGCATAGGAAAACCGCACTACAGCATCCTGTACCTGAAAAGAAACACAGTTCAGTTTCAAAGCCTTGATTATATCAGTAACATCTCCCCCGCCCACAACCATTATTTTATTGTTCAAACCCTGAAGCTCCCGTATAAACATAGGGTTTATACTATCGCCTTCATGATAAAACAAAATGCTGTCAAATTTATCAAGCCTTCCCCTGCTTTGGTCAACAGTACTGTAGGTGGTCCCATATCCCATGTAAGTCAGTATGTCGGCCATAGCCGCAACATTTTCATATGCCCTTTGAGTCATATCCTCATCATAGACAAAAAGTATGTCTTTTGCTTTCAGAACATTGACCTCCCGGGCATAAGCCCCCTTCAGCGGCATCATGAAAGATATGCAGAGGCATAAAATAAATATCAGGGTTCCTTTAAACGTCATACTGCAGTTCCTTCTCAACACTCTGTTTAAAGAAGACTCCGTCGTTTCCGATCTCCTCCCTGTATTGAACAAAAGCAATCTGCACCTCAACTTTGATCGAGGTATCGGTAATCCCGTCAAATGCATCTTTTTCACCTACCATAGACCTGATCCGGTTGCGGACCAATTCTCCTCCGGCGTCGTCACAGGTCAGAATAATTGCAAGACTTCCGTCACTATCTATACTGTATTGGTTGTCCTCCACCCTGATGGCATCACCAATTACCTCGGCAAGCCGCTGTTTAAGTTTATCAAAATTCTTTTTTGAAAGTATTCTCTTCAATTCCTGGGCATAGCGCAGCTTTATCAGCATTAGAGTCAACGGAAGCTTATTGCGTCTTGTATACCTTATCTGCTTATCAATATCGTAATAAAAGCTTCTCAGATTATACAGGCCTGTCAGTGGATCTATCATTACAAGCTCCTCAACCTGCTCTCTCAATATGCTGTTTTCCAGTTCAAGTTTGCTGCGGCCGAATATAAACAGTCTCATTGAGCCCACCACCAGTATTGGCAGTACAAGCCAGGCAAAGGAATAGCTACTTATAACCGAACCTCTTTGATACAGCATAAAAAGTTTGTAAGCCGTGAAGCAGATTATTTGGGACCCGACAATTATAAAGGAGGCCAGGTCGGCCGAAAACGTCACAAGTATGATGGCAATAACAGTGACAAACAGCATTACAGCGTTTTCAATCCGGAATTCCGAACCTCCGGCAAATAAAACCGCCAGGCTGAAAAACATAGATATTAAAAATGCTAACAATCCCAAATCCTGAACTAAAATTTCAAAACGTTTACTGGCCATTTCTCCTCCATGTACCTGCACACATGCTGCAGGCTACAATATTTTAAGTCTGTGCAGCACTTCCGCTAAACTGAGATAGATTATAAGGTCAAGGGAAACGCTGAAAAGAAAAAGGTTCTGAACCATTTCAGCATCTCCGCTGTTAACTATCGTAATAATAGCATTTGAAACACCCACGAAGAATATTACAAGCATAACCTCCAGGGGTATTGAACTTCTTTGCCGGTATCCTTTTATGATTTTAACCGACTTCTGTTTGAAGAGCAAAACAATTGCCACCAGTAAAACTATCAGGAATCCGATGGTTTTCGGTATGGAATTGGTTTTAAAACTGCTCCATAAGGACCAGAACAGGCTTTTTGCCATTCTGGGCATCCCTGCACCTTTCTCATAATTTCCGCTGAAGTCCCTTCTGATATTAAAAGCCGCTTTCACCGAAATATCCAGCATGGCAACCAGCGATCTGGGATGCTTAAAATAATAATAGGCTATTTCAGCTGAATTATACCTGTCATAAAATCCTTGTTTCAAGTCTTTGTTTTCGGGGTCCAACAGGGGATATTGTTCATTGCTGCTTGTGTCTGCAAGTATTGAATAGGAGCCGTCAATGCCGAATTCCCTCAAGGTCTCTTCGGGATCGGTTGACTGCAGCAGCACTCCCCTGGTCATTGCATTGTATTTCCCCGACAGAGTAAAGGAAGAAGGTGCGTATGCGGCAGAAAACATTACGCTCAAAAAAAGCAGAAGCACCGCCGCTATACAGCCTGTTCTCCAAAACAGGCCTTTATCGATAAACACAAATTTTACACCCAATATTCCTAAAAATAAACCTGTTATGGCGTATTTATTTTCAATAGTTGTCAAAACAATCCCAAAAATTGTATATATAATAAGATAAAACATATTATGTCTTTCCTGCTGCAATGCCAAAGCAGCACCGGCACAGAAAATTATGGAAATCAGCACCAGCGGTTCTGTATAAAAGGAGCTGAAGTAGGTTATGTAGGATACATCTGCAAATATGACCACACCTGCCAAACCTATTACAACACTTTCGGTAAAGGTCTTTACCCTGTATGCGGCCTGCTTTACCAGCAGAAAGATTGCAGGGATATATAACAAGCCGTATATTAAAGCCAGAAATCTCAAATCAAAAATATTGTCACGGGTAAACAACCCATCCAGCCCTTTTGCAGCATATATCAGGGCGCGCTGACCTGTCAGCCCGGCAAAAAAACCGCTTTCCGGGGCCAGGGACAGATACTCCCTTACGTAGTAATTAAAATACAGGTTTTCACCTGCGTCCTCTCTGTGGTATATCCCCATCGGATTAATCCTGCGGGCGAAGGAACCGTCATCCGACATGCCCAGAAACGGCGGCACAAACAGCATGATTACAAGCAGCAGCAGTACCAGCGCTCCTGCTCCCAGCCCAATGACAGTTATTGAGTACTTTCCCTCTCTGTTTTTGTTCAAACCTGCTACGGTTTTTTTTGAAAAGGCTGCAAGCCTGCTCAAGCCTGAAAAAATAAATCTTGCTGTTTTCCATTCATCTTTATTGTTTTTCATATTCATAACGCCTGCCTGGTGTCTTTTCCGGCAACGCTGTAAGAAAGCAGTGCGATGCATTGGTCAAAAGAATATATTCCTGTTCCGTCAGGATTTCCGAACGCACCGTTTACTTTGTTACCCGAATCAAATACACGCATTGTCTCCATTCTGGCTTGTGCCCTGTTTGCCAGTTCCTTGTCGCCGGCCGCTGCGGCTATCATGCCAACCAGCCCGTATATTGCGGTCGATTGGTAATTATAGCCGTCAACCACCGTTCCGTCGGCTCTATATCTGGCATATATCCCTTCACCTTCAACAGCTGTTTTTAACCATTCCAGAGTTTGTGGCTTCAATTGTCCGATTTTCGCAAGATGAAGAAGTGTGACCATTCCCTCAGCCATATTGATATCCTCTTTTTTATAGGTTTTCCCGGCAATAACATATTCAGGGTAATACACGGGAAAGCCGTCACCTATATAACCGTCCCTTACTATTGCCAGGGAATTGGTGTATATCTCCTTCCAGCGGGGATTTAGTTCTGCAAGGTATTGCATGGCCTCAAAATCTGCAAAACACAGTTTTAAGCTGTCCGATTTTTTCCGGTATTTAAAATCATATTGGTTTATGAGGTTTTGCTTATACGTATTGTAACGATAAAGTGCCCTCTCATAATTCCTAATGGTGTCGGCATAGCCTCCCCATAATTTTTCAGCGTTATACAGTGCCCGGAATATTCTGAGGTCATCCAGGGTCGAATTAACTTTTGCAGGCCCCTTGTCAGTGACCACCCACGCAGCCAGAGGATTATCGTGCATATTTTTATTTACATAATTGAAACTTTTTTCAAAAAGACTTTTATTTTCAGTGTTTACAGCATATTCCATCAATAAGCCCTGGGATTCGCTCAAAACATCGGTATATCTCAAATCCGACACTTTTTCGGGCAGGTAATTGGTCCTGACACCGCCGTCCCTGTTTATCATCTCCTTATCCAGAAAATTAAAAGTTTCATAAGCACTGCCGTGTACCGCGTAATCAACCATTGATTTCAAAAGCTCCGGCTTCATATCCTTCCCCGCATGCCACGCTCTCAACAGCCCCTGACCATCAATAACAAGGGTTGTAGGTATGACCTTGAGTCCCAGCTGGTCATATACCTTCAAACCCTCATCATATACGTTTTCAAAGGGTATTTGATTTTTTTTCAAATAATCCAGAGCCTGGGCTTTGGTTTCCTTATTATTATCAAGTTTATTTACCAATAACATCTCAACATTTGAGTATTGGGAAAGCCGTTCCCTTATATCACGCCACTGTTCCAGCTCACTGTTGCAGTATGGGCACCAGCTGGCCCAGAAATTTAAAATAACTGTTTTGCCCCTCAGGCCGGATAAAGCAATTTTTTCTCCGTTTTCCCCTGAAAAGGTCAGATTTGACAAATCCATATTAAGTGTGCATTTATCCGGGAGCAGATCCAGCTTGTCCGCCAGTCGGGTATTTGATGAAACTTCATTTTGTTCTGCCACCCCTCCGAGGGAAACATCAGGCTCTTCTTTTTTGTTTGCCGAAAGCAGCCATGCCGATATCAGACCTGCCGAGACAATAAGCATTACAATTAAAGCAATCTTAACTACCCTTTCAAATTTCCTTAAAAGATCCATTGTACCCTCCATGTGCCCTATAGCTTTCAAACCGGTATCCTTCCTGTATGGAGGAATAAAATTTACTCTTTATTATCCTCCTTGAGCTTTTCTTCTTTTTCCTTCAAATATGCCTCTGTTACGGTAACAGTGACATGACCCTTTTGTATTGCATCCAGCATGTCAAACCGGTTACCGGCAGCAGTATTTTTATCTTTGCCGGTAAACACCGGGGCTTTGCTCTCCTCAATACCGTGTTCCTGTTTTTTTGATAATTGTTCTCCAATTAACCTGTTTTCGTGTTCCAGTCCGGCTGCTTCACTTTGACTCCCGCAGCTCTGCTCTTCCCAGTGCCGGTGAAACCTGAATATTTCTGCCGCACCCACAGCCGCCAGTATTGCGAATACAGGCAATATACTGTAGTGATATCTGCTCTGGCTTTCGACTACCATATGAAGAAAAGCAATGCCGACAAAATACAATACCAATATATGCACGGTGCCCGCCTTTTTTCTGAACCACAGGAATATTCCGGCTATAAGGGACATATAAACACATATGATGTAATATATATTGTTCCAGATTGCCACACTATTTATAAATTCTTTTCTCTCGGGAGTTAAATTGTGCTGCTGTTCCATGAACAGTAAATTCCAATAGGAACCATAATCATCATTTGCCCAGAGAAGAGCATATTTTTGAAACAGCAGGTTGGCTATACCCTCAGGGTCTTCATTTATCCGCTTGAGGGCCTGCTCCAGAGATGCCTTGTGGGCTTCAACGGCTGAACCTGTTTCTATAAACCTGTCGTTGAGGAATTTTGCATCCTGCTCATTCCAGGCTCCTTTTGCTTCAACATTCAAACCCACCATCAGATTATATCCGAAGGATACGGTAGTACCCGGAAGCTTTCTGTCAATTGCCCGGGCGGTAGCCCCGCTGATCAGCTGGGAGCAGATTAAAAAACCGGCCAATAAAAAAATTGCCCTGATCCATCCCCTTGCCATGCAGGTCTTTATCAACCCGGCTTTTGTATTTGAGGCTTCAGCATTTCCGGCCTTATAGGTTATTGTACAGACTATTATGGCTATAAGCAGCACCACCGACACCGGACGTACTCCGCCTGCAACCGCCAGCATAATACCTAAAAGGATGTTCAGCACAAATATCCTTATATCCCTGTCCGAAGAGGAGGGACTGAACAAATATGCCGTAATCCATATGCAAAGCAGGGACAGGCAGGTGAAAAGCGGTTCGGAGGCCATCTGATTTATAAAGAGCACCTGTGAAGGCCAGAAAGCAGCCAGCACCATTGCCAGAACGCCCGCCGCCCTGCCGCAGACGAGTCTCGCAATCCTGTTCACAAAAAATACACTCAAGAGGCTGACAGCCAAATTAAAATGCAGGCCCGTTGTAACAGAGGCTCCAAACATCTTGAATATCAGCGATAGAATATACGGGTAGCCAATGACATGGGGAAACTGTGATATATAATCGCAGTATCCGGCTCCGTCTCTTTTAAGAGTGCCTTTTGCCAGCAAATCGGCCACATTGTAATAGGTTTGAAAGTCAGATTGGGGTTGGACCGGCAAATAACGGATAATCCATATTCTGACGGCTCCGGCGGCAAGAATCACAGCAGCAATAATCACAGCTTCAGCTATGGTGCCGGGTATTCTGCTCCGGAGCCTGAATCTGTATATATCAAAATGAGAGAGTATAATTGCCGCAGAATTGGATATGAGCCACAAACCGCCCATGGCTAAAAGGATTCCCCCATACCACAAAAACGGATATTTTGTTGAAACTCCTATGTTCAATATCCCGCCGAACAGACTATAGCATACAAATATACCAAAAAAAGTCAAGTATATATAAGTAAACCAGTTCCTGCGTGTCTCCATAATATACTTCCCCTAAACGTTTAATACCAACAGTTCTAGACAACAGTCTACCATAATTTACTGCAATTGAATAGTTTTAAGATTTGACAAAAATTTTCTTTTTTAGTCTGGATAAATGTCTCATTTGCTTATGTTTTGTAATACCGGGGCTAAAAGCGCATCAGAGCTTTGACTCCAGTTCGGCAAGAAGTTTAATATATTTTTCCTGAATATGCTCCCTTTCGGCTTCCTGCTCCAGCTGCTCGCCTTCGGCATTCAATTTGTCCATTGTCTCTTTGACCAGATTGTTTTGGGCGTACTTGTATACCACCCCATCCTCCTTGTCAATATGCCTGTGGAGCAAATGGGTGTAGGATATGGCATTTGCTATGACATCCAGACGGGCTTCATCGTCTCCCTCCATCACCTTTTTGAGAGCAGCTTCCAGCTCCTGCATGTGAAGTCTTCCAAGATCATGCTCCACCAGCATGCCATGGCGTACAAGCATTTCAGCAGGACGTCCCAATTCATTCATCATTCTGTCAAAAAGCAGTTTCTCTTCTTTTCCGTGATGATGCCTGTCGGCATAATTTCTTACAAAATCAATCATTTTGAAAAAGTCCCCGTACTGGATCTGTTCACCTTTCATTACCCTGTAACAGTACTTCCTCATCACCGCCAGCATTCTTTTTATATATTTGTGCTCTTCCACCATTACTTCAATCAAATCCATCGTATCTATCTCCTCTCTATCCTGTGCACTCCTTCAGACGCCGTACTGTATTGATAGTCATGGTTAATGGCGTTCACAAAAGCAGCGACCCATTCTCTCCTCAAATCATAAAAATGTTTGATATCCCCATTGACCCTTTCCCAGTACGGTGTATGCAGGCAGGTTGTCGTCCTCCAGACAAATTCCTTTTCGTTTGAGCTCATCACCTCATTGACCCTGTCACAGGGCATGCCTTCAAGTATAAAATCATTCAGGGCGTTGAATATCTCCTCCGGTGTGGCGGGCTTATCCTGATAAGCGGCAGCCGCACTTTCCCCCTGTCTTCTGAACAATTCCAGCAGTTCATTTTTATATGACATATCCTCTGACAAAATTAAAGTCACAAGTGATGCCTGGCGCAGCTCGGCACTTTCTATCCTTTCCTGCAGCCAACCGTGAATATTGGAGGTGTCTATAATATTTTCCAGAGGCTCCTTCCCCATGGAGGCACCATATTTCTCGCTGTTTTGGCCTGCCCATTTATCAGAAGGCAGACCTTTGTCCTCAGCCCATTTCATAATATCTTCCTCGACTTTCTCGGTCCAAAGGATTTTATTATATAACCAGAAATGAATCTTCCCTAAAAATAAACTCATATTTTTTCCCCTCTCAACAGGTAAATCAGCTTACCCGTTCCTCCTCACTTATTTTGAAAAGTACATACTGCTTATTCTTCACAAATAATGATAATTTATTATTTGATCTTTTCCCTGAATTATATACTCTCATTCAATTATGTAAATCAGCTTTATAAAATATAAACTTTATACCACACAAATATTTTTCAAATTGAATATTATATAAATATATTAAGTACAGAGAAGGTGTTTTTTTGGAATATTACATTAGAACCGAGGCCGATGTTAAAATATTTGTCCATGATATCAATCCGGGGGGCAAAACGACGATACTCTTTATACATGGCTGGCCCTTGAGCCACCGTGCTTATGAATACCAGTTCAACAAGCTCCCCGCCATGGGCTTCAGATGTATCGGAATGGACACAAGAGGTTTTGGAAAATCCGGCAAGCCCCACACGGGATACAGTTATAACCGCATTGCCGATGATATAAGGGGAGTGGTTCATGCGCTGGATTTAAAGAACTTTGTATTGGCAGGACATTCCATGGGCGGCGCCGCTGCCATCAGATATATATCCAGGTATAATGGATATGGAGTCTCAAAGCTGGCCCTTTTCGGCGCTGCTGCCCCAAGTCTTACAATGAGGCCGGGTTTTCCATATGGTCATCCCAAAGAGGACATAACCCAAATAATAGAGAGTTCTCTTAAAGACAGGCTCCAGATGCTGAGAGATACTGCTCCCATGTTTTTCTCCAAACCTATAACCCAGCCTCAATCCGACTGGTTTTTCCTGATGGGCTTTGAAGCCTCGGGCATAGCTACCGCAGCATGTGCAGTGACCTTCAGGGACGAAGCCCTTTTCAACGATCTGGATAAAATCCGGGTACCCACACTCATCCTGCACGGAATTCATGACCAGGTCTGTTTGTTTCCTTTAGCCGAAGTCATGCACCAGAGCATCAGGAATTCAGTGCTGATACCTTTTGAAAACAGCGGACACGGTTTATTTTACGAGGAGCAGGATAAATTCAACAGTGAACTGGCAAGGTTCATAGGGCAGGTGTAACATTGAAAACGGAGCTGTCTTAAAGATAAAACAATTTATTTTATTGCCTGGATCACATAATCCTCTATCAACCTTTGAGTGTCGGCACCGTCCCTGGATCTGGCATTGATATCTGCCGTAACTACTATAACCATATTGGTTTCAGGTATCATAACTATCTTTTGTCCCCCTGCTCCGTCAGCCCGGTAGGTATGATAGGTCTTTCGGGCGGTTTTGTTCTCCATGTCCGAAATCCAGAACAAATAGCCATAATCCACACCCTTACCGGCTTCAACCTTCCTTGTGATCGAAACTGCTGCCCACTCTTCAGGTATGAGCTGACTGCCGTCCCAATTGCCTCTGTTCAGATATAAATATCCGAATTTAGCCATATCCCGGGCTGTAAGATACAGACCTGTACCCCCTCCGTAGCAGCCCGCCGGGTCCATATCCCATCTTTTGACTTCAATATTTAATGGCTTGAATAAGTACTTATCTGCAAAGTCTTTTGTTTTCATGCCGGATTTTTCAGATATAACGGCCGACAGAATCTGGGTCAGTCCGGTGTTATAAACAAATTTGCTCCCCAGTTGGTCGGTAAGCGGCTTGTCAAGTGCATACCGGAGCCAGTCTGAGCTTGAAAAATAACCGTTATAGTTATTGTCAATGGACTCAAGTCCTCCTGTCATGGTCAGTACGTTTTCGATAGTAATGTCCCTCTTCTTTGTATTATCGACCGGGTCAAAATACTCCGGAATGAGTTCCGCAGCCTTTTGGCCGGTACCGGCAACCAGTTTTTCACGTATTGCTATGCCGGTCAAGGCCGACATCACACTTTTGGTTACCGAATAAACCGGATAGTAGCTGTTCTTTCCCGCACCGTTATAATACTCCTCGAATACAAGAAAGCCATTTCTTATAACCAGCAGGCTGTATACATTGGGATAATTCTCTTTTATTCTTGTATGGGTCCTGGCAAGCTGCCGCTCATCAAGGTCCTGATTTTCAGGAGTCGATGTGCTCCAATTCCCCGCAGGCCATTTTGCCGCAAGTGTGCCGGCAGCCTCAGTGCTCAAGCTCTCTGCCGGGATACCCTGCCCTTTGCTTTCCTTATTATCGCTGCAGCCTGCACATGTATAAACCAGGCTTGCCATTAAAATTATCAGGATGGTTCTTTTCATACCAACCTCCATGACCTTCAGCGGTCTGCTTTTTTAGCTCTAATTTAATATTAATTATAAAACCGGATATTTACAAGCAAAATATGGAAATCCATATTGTAAGGATTTGGATAATAATAGCTGTAACTATTCAAACCCATCGTACTCCTCAGCCTGCTTCTGTATCTCATTCAGCTTATCTGCATCAAGAGCTTTTAAAAATTCCAAAAAATACTCCTGCCACTCATATTCCGCAGTCTTATTCTGAGAAACAATGCAATTCAAATTCAAACTGCCGTCCCGGAGCTCCCCATGAAATAGTAAACTGGCCAATACAGCCAATTCAGACTCCTCCAACCCGGCAAAAAGCTCTTGATATTCATTTCCGAAAAAGCAATCGGTGTTCATAATATCAAGGAAATCATACAAAGATTTGATACCTGTTTTTATATGACTTATTTTGTCATCCATATTATCAGTCACTGTCAATTTGTTTACCAAAGCGTTAAACTCGTCATCCTTGATCCTTTCGCCAACTTCCAGCCACACCGAGCTTTTCCTCCGGTTTTCTTCATTATCGGTAATAATTATACTGTTTAAGGCATGATTTTGAGCCGAAAAAACAAGCCGTTCTTCAAACAAGGGCTTATACCGGTGTATATATTCAAGCATCCTGTCATCTGTGAGCCGAAATCGGGTTATCATTTGCTCCACAGCCTGTTCGGCCTCATTGCGGATACCCTCCGCACTTAAACATGACAATTTTTTGTCAAGAGTATGAGATTCATCTGCCCGGATGCTCAGGTTACCCGCCCTTTTACCTGCCATTATTGACAGTACGGCATTGTTGAATACCAATTCAAAAACGTTTATCAATTCAATTTTATAATTTAACTTCATAGCGGCGCCAAAATTTTGCAGCAGCTTATTTATTTCGTCTGATTTGAAATTCCTGCAAAAATCTGTTTCTATTTTAAAATTCTCTAAATAGTTTTTAATGTACAATACTCCCTGAATGCTCATATCATCAAACACCAGCGGATAATCAATGCTTCCCGCACCGTCATGGGCGCGGAAGATTATATTATAACTTTCCAGGAATACGGGAATTGCTTCGTTAAGGGTGAGATTATATGAATCAAGCGTTATGTCCAGTTTGTTTTTCCGTACTTTAAGGTATAAGGCTTTTATTTCGGCAAACCACTTTGCGGTCTGTTCCACGCCCTGTTTATAAATATCCTCCGTTACGCCGGTTTTCAGCTTGAATACAGCCTCTTCGGGACTTCGGCAGCCGAGGGCAAAAGCATCTATGGCATACAGCATGGAGCAGAACAGGCTTTCTGCCGTGTCCATCGCCACAGAAGTGCTGTTTCCATTTGTGTATCTTAATATCAGGTCTTTGAGCAGATTCATCAGATTTAATTGAATGCGGCTGATTGTGTCATGGTCCAGCATTTTGGTACGGTAGGCTTCGTTCAGGAGGGATACGGTATACTGATTGGCCTTAAGCCTTGTTTTATCAATATTATTTTTGAGATATAGTTCATTGAGTTCATCGGTTTTATTATTAATCAATGCTGAGCATCACCTTTCTCTAAAATATCTCTTTTTTGTTCCCGCTTTCTGAAAGCTTCGGCATATTCCTGCACCACACCTTTCAGAAATTCAACAGAACCCCAGCAGTAATTTTCAAATAATTCCCTGAGCAATGTTATCAGCTCGTCATCCGGTATCTTTTCCTCGGTCTCATTTTTTAAATAATAGAATAGCTCCTGTATTTCATTGATAATATAAAGATAATTCCCACTGTCGATAAAAGAAGAGGTGCAGAATTTCTCCATTATCTTCCCTGTCGCAGCAATGCCCAGGTCAACCCTCCCGTAATTGCGCAGTACCGTATTTCTCACTTCAACAATATTTTTGGCATCCTCTGCTGTTATAGTCAGTCCGTATTGCTTGGAAGTATTATTAATGTTCATCAGTATACCCGCATATTTTTCATTAAGCAGCGGATTGGCGGAATTTAACACCATGGGTAAAAACATATACATTTCTCCTCCTAAAAAATAAAAATTTTGCTCCAACCTATTGACATCGGTTTTAAATTATGCTATTATTAAATTAATTATAATGTTATATAGTAATGATATTATAGGCTTCTGCTGTGATATAGTCAAGAAGTTTTTTTATTGCAAAAAAACCCCGGCTTTTGCCGGGGCATGAGATATGGAAATAATCTTAAGGAATCATTTGTATCCTGGTTGTGGAATATATTTTTAATGAAACCCACAATGTGATTTGCCTGAGAATCAGACTACTTCCTGCCCCTTTTTCTTAAGCTGGTTATGTATGATTTCAACTATCTTATTGAAAGTATTAAACTTGCCGTCTACTATAACCTCCTCAGGTATGGTTATATTGTATTCTTTTTCGATATCAAAAAAGAGATAAAGCAGGTCTCTCGCTTCCAACCCTATTTCCTTATATAACAAGTTTCTGTCAAAAAAAGTACTTTCTTTTTGATAAACATCAATATTAAATCTTTCTTTAAAAATAATTTTTAATCTAAAATAAACATCTCTAGAATCAAATTTGTTATTCCTTCTCATTGTTTTCACTCCTTCAATTCATAATAATTACTCATTCATATAAATTTGCACCCTATCATTAATTGATTTTGCAGTTTGCACTTCATTTTGCCTTCCTGCTAAATATGCAGCTACCTCTTCATCTATTATACCCATTATGTTATTATCAACGTATGCACAATCTTCAATACTGTTAATTAAACTATCAAATCGATTTAAAGTTTTTTCTGATAAAGGTAGAGAAGTATATGGTATTTGCCCTGAAGAAAAATTTGCAATGCTCTTATCACTTCCGTTTTCTCCAGCACATTCATTTATAATATCTCTATATGCTTTTATATTCACAGGTAATCCAAAAATATCTTTTCCCGAATTCTGATACTTTTCAGATATAATCAATTTTATAAATTCAAAGGCTTCATCTTTATATTTACAGGATTTATTTATTGCTACAAACTTTTTTACATGAGCACTGGGTTGCTGTGTCAAGCTTTCAGTAGGATACGGAAAACAACTCATATCTGATTCAAGAATCTTGTTAACAGCAGTGTTGTTTATCCACATGTAGTAAACACTAATATCACAATTTACTAATAATAAAGAATTATTCTTTAAAAATTCAAAAAATAATTCTGGTGCTTTTAATTTAGTATCAGGTAAAATTGATAAGTAAGTTGACTTATATACTTTTAGCAATCTAACAAATTCATCTGTATCAAAGTACGATTCCTTTTTTGAATAATTGACATAATTTTGCCAGCAGCTTTCCATGATTGACTGAAAACTAAAAGAGTTACCAATAAAATATTTTTCTTTATTACTATTTATATCTATATACTTATTGCATAGCTTACCATATTCTTCCCATGACCATTTGTTTTCATTAATTTTAATATTATTCTTATGCAATAAACTATCGCTCGACCATATAAGTGGAACTGAAAAGGTAACTGGAATAAAATATCTCCTATCATTTATTACTCCGCAGTCTATTACTTTAGAATTATATTCTGATAAATTAAAGTCCTTATTCTTCCTTATGTATTCGTTCAAATCACAAAATACATCATTCTGAACAATTTTCCACAGAGAAGGATATACTGACGCATAATCAATTATTATATCCGGACCCTCCCCTGCCAAAATAGATGTTGAAGTTTTCTTTATGTTATTGTCAATATCATTTTTATCATTATCATTTATTAGGTTTGGATTAATAGTAATTTTGCTTGACTTGTTAAATTCTCCTATTGCATTCAAAGTAATTATATCGTGAGAGTATACATACATTTGAAGTATTTTTTTACCGTCAGAAGAAGATACTGAATCCTTTTCGTTTGAGCATCCGATAAGATTAACAAGAATAGCTAAAAGGATCAGAATTAAATAGATTTTATTTGTTGTTTTAAACTTTTTTAGCAATATTTCACCTCGTATTATATAGTCATAGCCATCCTTTACCTTTTCAATAGATTAGGCTATGCTGTTTTAAGATACTGTGGATTGTTTTTTTTCACCTACCATATGATGGTTTAAATGAGGCTCCAACCACAGTCTCTTTGTTTATTTGTTAATCAGTTAGATACCTCATGACGGTTTATTTAGAACGAGGTTACAATCGCAAGGAGCACCGTGGTTCTAAAACAGTATCAAATACATTTCAAAGGAGTATTTCTATGATTTACGTAGGAATTGATGTTGCAAAAGATAAGCATGATTGCTTTATCACTAACTCTGATGGTGAAGTGCTTTTTAAATCCTTTACCATTCCAAACAACCTAGACGGATCCAATGAGATTTATCAGAAAATTTCATCCGTTACAGAAGATTTGAATAATGTAAAAGTAGGGCTAGAAGCCACTGGACACTATAATTACAATCTTCTGGGATTTCTCATTAATAAAGGTTTGCCCACCTTCGTTATCAATCCGTTACATACCAATCGTACAGAAAAAGTTTAAGTCTTAGACAGACAAAGACGGATAAAGTAGATGCCCATACAATTGCTCTTATGCTAATGTCTGATGTGAACTTAAAGTCCTACTCAAACACATCTTACCACAATGAAGAACTCAAATCACTAACTCGTTATCGTTTTGATAAAGTGAAGGAACGGGCCAAACTGAAAACATCTATATCACGTCTTGTAGCTATACTGTTCCCTGAATTAGAAAAGTGGCTTCCGTCTCTTCACATGGCATCTGTTTATGCTTTGTTATCTAAGTTTCCTAGTGCTTCTTCAATAGCTTCAGAACACCTTACTCGATTAACTCATCTTCTTGAAGAAGCCTCAAAAGGTCGCTATCGCAAGGATATAGCCATTCTCTTCCGAAAAACTGCCAGAAAATCTATTGGCTCAAATATACCTGCAAAATCTTTGGAGCTTAAACACATAATCAATCTTATTCAAGAACTTGATACTGAGATTGATGAAATTGAAAAGGAAATCAAAGTCATTATGGATGAAATCGATTCTCCAATCCTTACTATTCCTGGGATCAACTATCGTATGGGTGCTATGATTATTGCAGAAATCGGTGATTTTAGTAGATTTGATTCTCCGGATAAAATACTTGCTTATGCAGGATTATCTCCATCTACGTACCAATCCGGGCAACTTGATGGTTGTTATTCCCATATGGAAAAACGAGGCTCAAGATATCTGCGCTATGCATTGTTCAATGCCACAAGATTTGTCTGCCATTGGGATTCAGCCTTCTCCGCTTATCTTGCAAAGAAACGTTCTGACGGTAAACACTACAATGTTGCTATATCCCATGCTGCGAAGAAACTTGTTCGTGTAATCTACCAGTTGGAAAAGACAGATCAACCATATATCAAGGCTGCCTGATTAACTAATTCTATATCTCCTTTTGAGCACCTGTTATGATGCTCTATTCGTCATGCAGTTTTCAAGGTACTGATTTACTAAAAATGCATTTCTGCACTTTATTCAAAAATTCGCCTTTTAGACTTGACTTTTAATAGTTAGTCTCACTTTCATACATTTCACCCTTATCCAAATCTCGCTATAGTATTTTGTATAAGGTATTTATTTGAATTCTTATTAACCATTACGCGCGCACTGTTAATAAAAAAATCAAATTTACTATTAAATTACACTCTTTCTCCAACAAGATTAATATTACCACTATTCAACTTCAAAACCTTATCAACCCTTTTTAAAATATCTGGTTTATGGCTTATCACAATTACCGTTCTATTCCAACAAAAGGATTATTGCTATTCTTTTGGTATACAGATTTAAGATTAAGGAGTCTTACTAATGAATATATCAGTTTCACATGCTAAAGAATATAAGCATTTATAAATGAACGTAAACAACAGCCCTCAAGCCATTGTTTTCCTTACAATAGCTTAATGATTCGGTATAGCTCTTATATTATTACTCAGGACTTATGCAATTGGTGCCAATAATTGATCGAGCCTTCTTCCAAAGAAAAATTATAATAATTAGACTAATTTCTCTAATGAAATTTGCATTGCTCACGATATTTGTGTAAAAATAGAATTGGAGTATGCTTCTCCATACGATTCAATTGCTGGTTTTATTATCTCTTGAGTAGTCGTAAGTGAGAATATTAGTGCCCTCTTTAGACCGTTGTTTATTATATTACTTTTTACCCATTGCAAAGGAGTTACAAGTCCAATAACCCTAATCTAGATTAGCTAGAACCCCAAAAAATTAAAAGCAATCCTGTTTCTTGAATAATTTAATTTTGCAATATAACTGTGAATGCGTATTTTGCTTCTGACTGCTCTCCACCAGTTAAAATCCTTGCTAAAGACCTGCTATGGGCTGATTAACTTAATGGAGTAAGATGAATAATCGGCGATTTTGAACAGTATTTAGCTTTTTTACAGAACTGCAATTTCTAAATAGATCTGCAATATATGCAAACACAAATTTCTAGGTTGATAGACCAGATTACTTATTAATGTTTAAAAGCAAGTAAGAAAATTCAAACTTCTCCCAAATAGTTCTTAAAATCAGCGTTTCTACTCCATCTCTATGATTTTCAAAGTTCGGATTACTTGCTTTTTTCATAGGACCATCCATAATTTCAAAAAAATAACAGTAAGTAATAATCATTCTTTTTATCATTCGGGCATTTTGAAAAAGTTGCCTGTTAGTGAGATTAAAAAAGCGAGTAATTAGTCTAAATTTCTCAACATTCAGTTTATTATTATTATTGTTCATTTTTACATATTCTGCCGTCTATAAAATTATAATTTAAATTTATGGAATAATCAACCATATTATTCCATAAATTTCTATTAATTTACACTTTTTTCGACCCTTATGTAAACAAAAAAATAATTTTCAAATTAATAATAAATGTGATATAGATTTGGTACTATCTCTACCAAATTTCTGTTAAAACAGAGAAACAGCGTAGCCTTGCGGCCACACTGTTCCATGTTAACAATACTTCCTGATTAAAACCCCGGCTTTTGCCGGGGGTTAATCATTTTTATCTTGATTTTTTATGAGCTTCATCTTTTATTTCTTCACGCATTCCCTGAAGAGCGTCCCTTCTTCTGTCATTCTTTTCTTCAAGCTCACTTTTCTGGGTCGGGTCATCCACTTTTGACATCATATCTTCAGCAGCTTCCATATTTCTGATGGTATGATTGATATTGAATTGTATCCTGTCTGCGTTGTTACTTCTGTTATCCGGTTTAGGCTTGTTCATCCGTTATCTCTCCTTTGTCCTAGTTTTCGTGAACTTTTATTTCAGCTGCTCCCGATTGCTCCATTATCGACTTTACTTCCTGTGCCTTATGCCTGGCAGCTTTTACATAGACTACAATGCCGGCGTCATCATGCAAATCGCTCAGGTCATTGACACTTTCCACAAATGCTTCCAATTGGCCGGGATCGTCCTGGTCGGTCTTTACCACACTGCTTGCCCGGTTGTCTTCCACATCATTCCGCATGCTTTGGAATTTTTCTTCATCCATGGCGCTGATTATCATGTCTCTCCTTTGGATACCGCTGTTTTTGAGAGAGTCAACCAGACCGCCAACCTTGCCAGGGTCAAGGAACCTGCCAATTATATGAATAACAATCCCTCCCTTGAACTACTAAAATCTTTTCATTCTTTTATATTTTGTCCGAAAAATAATTTAGTAGTCAGGAAAAAATTTTAATCAAATATGAAATCTTCGAGTCATCTCTTTTTTAAATTTTTTATTGGCGAAAACCAGCATGCCTATGGTCGTCAGAAAAGAATACAGTGCTGAAACCGCACTTGCCCATATTTCATCCGCCACACCGGTAAGGTATAGAAAAACAGGCAAAAAGCCTAAAAAGATCATGGCGATAATGTATCCAACATACTCGTTCCATAACATTTTCCGCTTTATGACAATCACCGTTATCAGAAATGTACCTGCTATCAGCAAAAATGGTATCACTATATTTACCGACCACCTGTAAAATCCCGAAAGCAGGTCTATGAAGAACAGAAAGCAGGATGTTCCCATGACCTGTAAAAGTATTTTTGTTCCTGCACGCATTTTCGAAAAAATGGTGTTGTTGATGAGAAGCTGCAGGTACAATACCGGAAAGATTACAAACAGCGACCAGGGATTTCCTATCCCTGAAAGTATGTTTATAAGTATACAAATACTCATTACCGCAATTGATATAAAGAAAAATACTTTACCTGCAAAATTCAATTGCGGAACTGTTTCAGTTTTACCGTAGGATGGGTACCACACATTTTTAGCCCCTTCGCCGGCTTCCCCGATATTTCTGCTGCAAAGAGGGCATCTTTTTTCCTCCTCAATAAAAACACCGCAGTGCTTACACTTATTCATACACTTTACCCCAATTATTTGAATAAACTTTTATTTCAAGTCCGCTTTCCCGTGAAAGAAAGCTGAAAAAACATCTGATAATATCGGCTTCCAGAATGGTTCTTGAAAATGTCACTGTCAGACTGTCGTTAACGGTACAGACCCCGCAGTTGACAGGGCTTTTAAATGTGGGATATATGATGACTTCCCCGTGGTCCACAAATTTGCACATGGAGCCGGGCAATTTTATGCTTCCGATATTTGAGAGAGTGATGGTTTTGGAATTTTCGCCAAAGTTCTCAAAACCGTACCGCATGGCCATATTTTTTATAAATACCGGAATAAATCTGGCTACCAGCAGTTTTTCCAGCTTTACGTTACTCACCATCACACTGTATAGATTATCTTTTTGCAGTTTATTCCTCAATTGTGAGGACACCTTTTCCAATATAGTCTCAAAACACAGCTCCTCAGAGGGCTCAACCCCCACATTGACCACCGTGAAAAAATTCCTGAGCGTCCTGGAAGGAAAAATCCTTCTCAGATTGACAGGTATTGTCACTCTTATGGGCTCTTTGTAGATGCCGAACTGCATGCTTCCGGTATAAATTGAATATATCAGCGCCGAAGTCAAATACTCCGTTATGGTTGAACCCTTCTGTTTTGCAATTGAATTAAGCAGGGATGAGGACATAACCCCGTGGATAACATTATTGCCGAAGGGCTCCAGCGGTGTCCCTTTAATATGAAAGGCCTTTGTCTCTGTGACCCGTCTGGCAGGCATGCTTTGATAATATTTATCAAAGCTGTCCTCCATTTCGTATTTATTGGGCAATTCATCCGGGTCCAGAATCAAACCTTCATTCTCAATTTCCTTACCTGCAAGGCATAAATACTGATAAACAAGTGTTTTCAGAAATTCCACCGCCCCGGTACCGTCGGTCAGGGAATGGAATACCTCCAACGCTATACGGCAATTATAATATAAAACCCTCAGAAGGAAGCCGTTGTTCTCATCGGCTTTTAAGGGACAGCAGGGGTATTGCTCCTCCCGTTGAACCAGCAGCTTTTGATTATTCTGATTCAGATAATCCCAGAAAACACCTTTCTGCAGTTTGACCGACAGGGTGGGAAAACGCACCAGAACAGTATCCAGAGCTTTCTGAAGCAGCTCCTTCTCAACAGGCTCACTCATAATCATTGAGATTCTGAAAATCGAGGTGTTGGATTCTTTAGATACCGATCTAAATATTTTTCCGGCATTATCTATTTTAAACCACCTATCCATATTTTTCTCCAGTATAATTTTTTAAAATTCCCCTTTATTATCATAGTATTATACTGTTTGAAGAGGTGTTCTGTCTGAATACTTTTTTCTTGTGCTCCCTGCTGTTCCCCGATTCATCCTGGAGGCACCGCCGGCTGCCTATGTGACCAGGAAAAGTCCTATTGAACTGACAGATATGAAAGGCTAAAGGGGAATAATACCTCCTCCGAAATCCTCTCCCACGGCGGGCTGGAAATAAACACTGCCTCACATAGAGTGTTTGTCAACGGAAAGGAGATACAGCTGACCTCCAAGGAATATACGACGCTTGTGTTCCTTGCCACCAACCCCAACATTGTTTTCACAAAAGAACATATATTTGAGAGGGTATGGGGCGATGACATATATGGTGACACGGCCACAGTTCCGGTGCATATCCAGAAAATCCGCAAAAAGATTGAAAAGGATCCTGCAAATCCTGAGTTTATTGGGACTCTATGGGGAACCGGCTACAGGTTTAAGGCCTGACGCTGGGCAAAGTGAAGGTTGAGCCTGCCGTCCTCATATTTTGCACCGGTTATTTCCAGCGGCTGAAGCTTTGCCGGCAGTACCAGACATCTCCTTTCATTCTTGATTGAGATGGTTATTTCATCACCCTTTTGTGAAAGCTTCAACTCCTTTTTATCCACAAAAGGCATATTGATTGCAAGGATGTAACCATTGTGATCTTTCTCAACCGAGAATATTTTTTCATTGAAAAGAACCTTTTGGGGATCTGTTTTCCTGTACAGCTGCTGCGCTATGGTATTCAAGATGTCAAGCCTTCTCAATTCACAGTTGAGCAGTTCCAGCTTGAAAACGGGAATTCCTTTAAAACTGTCGGAAATATCCCTGATACTGTCCTTCTGAATTTGAGCCCACTTCTCGAAATAGCCGCACAGGGAAGCCTCTGAGAATATTCTGTTTATGATTATACAGTCAACATTGTAATCAAAAAGATGAAGGTAGGAAAAGCTCCTCTTTGCCTCCTTGACTACTATCTTCTCAGGAGTAGTAACTATTCTTATGCTCACCGCCTCTTTATTCATCATCAATTGATGCAGTTGATCAATTTTGTCATATAATCTTTCAATCTCATCGAAGGTTTCTTCAGACGGCATGGGTACTTTAACGGTTGCCTGTATAATGGGCCCTGCTATTTTTGCCCCCTTCCGCTTAATGGGGAAAAGCTTTTCCATCCACCATTTGAACAGATCCGGAAATTTGAGCAGGGACATGGTTTCCCCTGTCGGTGCACAGTCAACTATCAATACGTCGTATATGCCCTCGTCATGGATATCCTTTATCTTCAACAGGGACATCAGCTCATCAAATCCGGGAAACACCAGTAATTCTTCGCTTTCAACAGTTCTTTCCGACTTGAGCATCATAAGCTTTTCCAAATATCCTTTTACTTTTCCCCAGGACTTTTCATTTTCCAGTACCGAGTCAATTTCCATGGCATATAGATTCCTGCTTATTTCAGCAGGTTCATTTGACAGCCTGACGTCGAAGGAATCACTCAAGCTGTGTGCCAGGTCAGTACTGACTACAAGCACCTTTTTTCCATCGGCGGCTATTTTGCAGGCAGTTGCAGCCGCGATGCTGGTTTTGCCCACTCCGCCTTTTCCTGTATATAATATTATTCTCATAATGCTTGCTCCTTTTCAATAATTTTTAACTTTATGCACCAGATTAATCCATTGCGCCGGTTAACTGATCAGTTAAAGTCGACGTCAACCCGCTTTACAGCTTTCTTATCCTCAGTTTTCCCGGTATTATCCTGATCCGGCCGGCTTACGTTCTCCTGCCGTGAAAAATTTTCCGAAATAATTTCCATAGCAATATCCTTCAATAAATTGCCTGCATCCCTTTCGAGGGTCTCAATCCCATGTTTCATACCCTCGGGCAGTATTTCCTTTATAGCCTGGTATCTGAGGATTTCAGCCTTTATCAGCTTTTTTGCAAATTCTTTATTCATAATAGTACCTCCGCCTTTCCGCACAAAACCTAAATAAATCACTCAAAATATATACTCAGAGTTCCGGCATCCAGCTTGGCCGATGCCATCTGATATTTTCTTACGCTATTTGGAATTGGAATATTTCTTTTAAAGTTTCCAATTTTGATTATTATATCTGTGCCTGATTCAAAGAGATCAAATGCACCCTTCCCGGCCAGCGGCACATACACGTCCAGCCGGTATCCCCTGTCAGTCTTATTAAAAGTTTCATTTACAGTGGTTTTCAGCACCTTGAATAGATTCCGGTCGTCAAGAGCATCGGCTGCCACCCTTTCCAGGCCTTTAATTCCGTTAATATCCTCTTCATACCATTTGATCCTATAAACGGGTATGTTTGCAAATACAGCTTCAATTTCTTCAAGGTAATTGGACTGAATCTGCTTCCATTGGTCAAAAAAGCTGTTGTCGACATCCTCGGGAATTATTCTGTTGATATAAAGACCATCCACATTAAAATTGTACAGGTTCAAATACATATAGTTTCTTTTGGTTTCTTCCACAACCATTTTCTCAGGAATGGTGACAAGTCTGATACTGCATGTATCCCGGTCCTTTAACAGCGTTTGAAGGGTTCCCAGCTTGACATACAGCTTCTCTATGTCATTCATTGCCCTGTCATCGGGCATTTCAATTTTGAATGCCGCCCTGGAAATGGGCCTTAGAACTTTTAACGCCACCTTTCCGATGGGAAAGAGCTTTTCCATATACCAGGAAAGCAGTTCGGGAAACTTCAGCAGGGACAGCGTTTCCCCTGTGGGAGCACAATCCACGATGATCAGGTCGTATGTGCCGGAATCAAACAATTCTTTTATCTTCAGCAATGAGAAAAGCTCCTCTATTCCCGGAAAAACAACTATATCGTCAAAGATCTCACTATCGGCCCGGTTTTCAAACGTCAGCATATTCTTGAAGGCTTTGGATATTGTCCCGTAATATCTCTCCATCTCATAATTTGAATCAATTTCAAGGCCGTCCAGATTCCCAAGGATTTCAACCGGCTCCTCCTTCAGCTCCTTCATGAACAGATCACTCAGATTGTGAGTCATATCGGTGCTCACTATCAGGGTCTTTTTCCCCTCCCCGGCCGCTTTTACGGCATGTGCGGCAGCAGTGCTGGTTTTGCCCACTCCGCCTTTTCCTGTAAAAATAATTATTCTTCCCATAACAGCCTCCATTTCCAATGCAACATTTATTATTTCGGTCACACCAGTTTTATTTAACTTCCCTTCGAGAATAGTTCTTTTATCGAAGTATTTTTGTAAAAAAATTTGCCTTATTCTTAACTATTACTTAATTATTACTCAATATTAATCCTTTTAACTCTTTTAACTGTACCATTATCTTCACCCTGCCCCGGTTTTCCCTTTTTCAGTATACTGATCACCTTGCCTATAATATTGATTCCTGCTGCCCTTTCTTCCTCTGTCAGTGCTTTATAAATCTCACCGAAATAATAGGCGGCAAGCTTTTTCTCTTCGTCAATAAAAGCCTGGGCCGCAGGTGTCAGCACAATGTTTACCACCCTGCGGTCTTCATTTCCTCTGATTCTTTCAACCATATTCTTTTTTTCAAGCCTGCCCACCACTCCGGTTGCCGTATTCAGGGGTGCACAAATATACTCGGAGAGCTCGGTCATATTGGCCGTCTTCTTTTTATACAGGTAAAGAAGCACCAATATCTCGTTCTTGGAATAATCTAAAAAAACCGCATTCCACTGTTCCGGAAAAAACAAAAACTTAAATTGGTCTATATAATCGAATATTATTGTCTCAATATCAAAACTCTGACTGCTGATTATCACACACCCCTTAAAATAGTTCTTTGCTCGAAGTATATTTTTATTCTATACCCGAAGTATTGAATTGTCAAATATTTTTCGTAAATATTTTTTGGAGGGTCTTTTGTCACCATCTCATTAAACCGCACTGACTCCATGCCCCTCATATATACGGGTAATTATTTTTTCCATGGGCAGCTCCTTTATTGATATATCGGAGAATTCACACATGTTGGTCAGATTTCTTATAAAAGTATTGATGGAGCTGTTGGCCAGATTGACTTCAAGGATATATTCATAATCCGATTTCTTTTCAGCCACCTCGGTACCCTCAATTTTTATATCCGTCCTGGGGCTTGTCAGCATCAAGTGAATAATTTTCTTTGAGCCCAGTACAAGCTGCAGGTTTTGAAGCTTGTCATCGAAAACCTTCTGTCCGTGATTGATAATCACGACCTTCCGGGCCAGCTGCTCCACATCCTCCAAATCATGAGTGGTAAGTATGAAGGTGGTGCCCTGGGCATTCATTTCCTTTATAAAGGTTCTGATCCGCTGCTTTGCAATCACGTCAAGGCCTATGGTGGGCTCGTCCAGAAATACCACTTCAGGTTTGTGCAGCATGGCCATTATGAACTCACACTTCATCCTCTCACCCAGGGAGAGCACCCTTGTGGGCTTTGATACTATGTCCTCCACTTCAAATAACCCTGTAAGCTTATCAAGAGTATATTTAAAATCCCTGTCTGATATGGAGTAAATAGCCTTGTTCATGTTAAAGCTGTCCATGGGGGGAATATCCCATATGAGCTGGGATTTCTGTCCGAACACCGCTCCGATATTATGTACATAGGCCGCTCTCTCCTTATGAGGAGTATAGCCCATCACATTAATGGTACCACCGGTTGGAAACAGTGTTCCGGTCAGCATCTTGATGGTAGTGGATTTACCCGCACCGTTAGGCCCCAAAATCCCGGCGATCTCACCCTCCTCAACAGTAAAGGAGATATCCTTTACCGCCTCAATAATGACCTTCTCCCTTTTGAAAAAGCTTTTAAAAGTTTCGGAGAATTTGCTGCCGCGCCTGTAAGTCTCATAAGTCTTATTCAGATTTTCAACCGTAATAATGTCCATAAATCCTTAACCTCCAACTCCCTCATACAGACGGATCATATATTTATACAGGAATATGCCTGAAAGTGCAAATAATACGCAGGGAATTACCGCCGCAAACATCGGCATGCTTGCCTTTCCCAGCAGGGCTGCTGCCGGAAAGCATCCCACCATGGCCACGGGGATGACGAATGCGGCAAAGGCGGCAGCCGACTTGTTAAGTATACTTTGGGGATACTTCCCAAAAGATTTGATACTCTCAAATATCTCGGGTATCCTTGAATTGCCCACCCATTTAAAAGAGGTTGCAGCCATGATAAATGAAATTCCCATCATTACCAGAAGTCCTGCAAGAAACAGAGCAAGGAACTGAAGCCACATCAATAATGAAATGGCGCCTGCATTTCCAGCTGCAATGGCAAACATTATGCAGCCCCCGGCAATAAGGCCAATGCTGTCGGGTTCAAAGGTAGACGCCACCAGGTAAAACAGGCAATCCACTGGCTTGATCAAAACTATTTCCAGGCTCCCCTCTATTATGTGGCGCATGGTAACCCACAGGATTCCGTTGAACAATGCACCGGAGATTCCGGCAGACAGTGTAAACACAGCCTGTATGAGCAGCACCTCATAGAAGGACCAGCCCGGAAAACCGGCTCCCGACCCGTAAATGAGAATAGTGACCAGTGGAAAAAGTACATTGCTTACCAGCATAATAATGGCGTTTAATACAAAATTAAACCTGTACGTGGCGGCAGTGGCAAATGAAACCTTTATACACTCCCTGTAGATACCCGGGTAATTTGATTTCATGCGCCCACCCCCGTAAACCTTTTCATTGAAGCTCTATACACCGCTTCACTTGCCAGTGCCGCCAGCAGAACCGCCGCTGCCTGAATCCCGACTATCTCAGGTATTCCCATTTTTATGCCGGCCAGTGAATATTTACCGGTAAACACCATGGTCGGAACATAGGAAACGTATTGAAACGGCAGGAAAAAAAGCAGTTTCTGCAAATATACCGGAAAGAAAACCAGAGGGATAAGACCTCCCGAAAATATACCCAGGAGCAGCTGATATACCCTCCGTATACTTGTGGATTGCACAAGCCAGAAGGCAGTCAAGCCGATAATGTAATTCAGATAAAAGTTCATCAGGAAGGCGAGCACTATTGAAAGAACTGTCCACCCCGGGCTTGCGGGTATCATATTAACCTTAAATATAAATACGAAAATAAAGAGGCAGGGCAGAAATTCAAAAAGTAAGCCCAGAATACGGTGTCCTATTTTTTGCGACAGTGCAAAAAACCTGTGATGTACCGGCCTTAGTGCAAAAGTCAGGAACTTTCCGGTCCGGACCAGCATTTGCAGATTCCAGTCGGCAAAATCCATGGTGAGATATCCGATTAATGCCGTAACGCCAAAATAGGTCAGAATTTGAGAAAGCTCCATGCCATTTAAGACAGAATTTCCCGAATACACTGCCTTCCATATAAAGTACTGCACCATGAAATAAACCGGACCTACAAAGATGGAGACCATTGAGTGGGTGCGATAAGCACTCCACTCCTTGTAAGTTACCATTGATACGGCTTTTACCACCTGTATCTTATTTTTTATGTAATTCATTATCTCAACCCCGACCATATAATGGCAGATACATTGTTTATTGCATGTGCGTACCAGCTGTCACCCGCAAAGATTGCAAACCAGACTGCCACAAGCTTTTCCGCAGGATCAATGGTTAAACAGCAGGTTCCATAGCCCTCATGGAAAAAGACTCCATGAAATCACTGGCTCCACTGCTTCACCGTCTATTCCAGTCCCGACCACATAACGGCGGCTGCGTTATACAACGCATGGGCGCGCCAGACATTGTTGACAAAAGGAACAAACCATGCCGCCACCAGCTTTTCTGCCGGATCTATCAATATACAGCAGCCTCCGGCACCTTCATGAAAAAATGTACCTTTTGTATACAGAGATGCAAGATTATGCCGCATATCAGGTCCCAGTCCATACTCTCTTGATACTCCTCCCGCATTCCAGCAGTAATCCTTTACGTCAGGAGTTGTATGCAGGGCTGTCATTTTCTCAACCGCTTTTCTGCCCAATATTCTTTTACCGTCATATGTACCTTTATTCAGCAGCATGGTACCGAATTTGCACAGATCAAGGGCGGTTGAATGCAGTCCGCCTCCCGTAGACGGGATTTTGGACCAGCTGTCCTTGGCTTTTGTTTTGCCGGCAAGAATGGAATCAATTTCCTTTTCCATTTGCGGATTTCTTACAGCATGCCGCACGGCAGTTTCGGCAGTGAGGTCAAAGAAGGTATCCTCCATCCCGCATGGCCTGACTATATTTTCCATAATATAATCATTTGCAAAGGTTCCGCTTACACGGGATATGACTTCACCCAGAATAGCAAACCCGAAGCTGCAGTAAGCCCATTCCTCCCCCGGCTGTTTCCTCATTCCTGAAGCCAATGCGGCCTCTATCCAGTTAGTCCCCTTCATTTGCCGGACAAATTCCCAGGGGGATTTGAAATATTTATTGTCAAAACAGCCGGGATCAGGCATCATACCCGAGGTATGTGTGAGTAAATGGGCAAGGTTGATCTTGTTAAAAGGCGGAGCTTTGAACTCCTCGATGAATTCTCCCACGCATTGGTCAAGGCGCAGCCTACCATCCTCCACAAGTTTAAAGATGGCAGAAGCACAGAACAATTTTGTAACAGATGCTATGTTTTGTATGGTATCGGGCTGAACAGGCCTCTCATCCTCTTCCTTATACGACAGTTTCCCCATTGCAGTATTTGCGAAGATCTTTCCGTCTCTTGAAAGGCAGTAATTTGCCGACTGAAGCTCATTGGCTTCCAGCATTTTTGCAAAATGCCGGTTCAAAACCTCCAGTCTTTCACTGTCATAACCCACTTCCGACGGTAAATAAGGTGTTTTAAAACTTATCACAGCCATCCCCCTTGTATAAATTGACATTTTACTTTTTGATAGCTAATTTTACCATAATATTACTGGCAGGGACAAGTTAAAAAACTACTATTAACCGATTTTACCCTTTATATGTTTCTGTACCACCTGAACAATAAAAACCCCTGCGGCAGCAGGAATTATTTGTCCTATGCATAAACCCGGTGCCAGCACGGAATATGGGATATTTAAAAGTTTTGAGAGCCATATGGGTACCAGCAGGCCCGGGCCCAAAACCAAAGGTATTGTAATCAGCCACATATTCCAGTTAAATTTGCGTACCAGATAAACCGCCCCCGAAGTTATTATTCCTGCTAAAGCTCCTCCTAGCATATCCAGCGGTCCAAGCCCTCCCATTACGGTATTGCTGAGGAAGTTGGCCAGGCCCAGAGGTACTATGAGGAATGGATATACGTAGCTCAATGAATACAGGGAAGTGGCTATTCTTATCTGATACTGCCCAAAGGCAAAGCCCTGTGATACAAACATTATTACAACGTACAAAGCAATAATGACTGCTGAAATGGTTATTTTTTTTACTGTTTTCATAAAGTCCCTCCTCTTGTCGGAATGAATTCCGCATACGCACAGCAGCCTATGGCTCCGTTGAACTGGGGTTCGGCCATGTGAACAATACTGTCAAAATCCTCCTCAAGATATTTTTGCAGGGCTTTGTTTCCTGCAACTCCCCCGGATAAGACCAGCTTTTCCCCTTTAAATCTTGTCAGCATGGGGCTGAGTTTTTTATACAAGGAATAATTTACACCTGCACAAAGCTCCTCAATTCCGATGCCCTCTGCTATCTTTCCTATCAGTTCCGATTCGGAAAATACCGAACAGGTGGAGTTAAGCGGCACAGGGGCTTCAAAATGCCGTGACATTTCCTCAAGGGGCACTTCCAGTACGGCCGCCATATTTTCGAGATACCTCCCGCAGGAAGCCGCACATTTTTCATTCAGCTCCAAATCGGTAACAAGACCCTTTTCAACCCTCACCACCTTTACGTCCTGCCCTCCGATATCCAGTAAAATAAAGTCCCTTAGCTTTGTTTGATACATTGCCCCATATGCATGGGCCTTTATTTCAGTTATTGGCTTGAAGCTGCACAAGTCGGTGTTGTTTCTGCCATAACCGGTGGATACGGCTTTATCCGGCTTGCCGAAGCCGATACGTTCCACGTCGGCCAGCAGCCTGCCATCTTTATTTATACAAAAGCTCTTATAAAAAGTCATGGTGCTGATTTTTCTCTTTTCAACCAGCGTACCGCTATCCATATAAGCGATCTTCACCTCTCTGCTGCCCATATCAATGCCCAATACTTTCACGCCGGCACCCCCTTGAGATCCGAAAGCATATCCAAAAATGCCTCCAATCTGAGTTTCGTTCTGGAATCAAGCCGGTTGGACTTATCTCCCTCAATTGTCAGAACAGGTACTTCAAGTTCCCGTTTGATTACAATATCCTCTATGGCCCTGTGACAGAATGCCTGGGTGTAATGTATCAGCCCGTCAAGCTTCCTGAGCTTTATCTGCTTTTTTATCTCCAGAAGCCTGAAATCCAGATTATAGGGATATGTGTAGTCATAATACTGCAGGTAGATACTCTCTGCTTCCATCGCCCTTGGAAATGCGAATTCACGCTGAACCTCATTGTATACTATTCTGGCGTCATAGTCTTCCACATACCGGTATAGATCACCGGTCATGGGGGGCACACCTATATATCCCAGACGGAGCGCCTGGGTATGCGGGGTTCTCCTATCTATTTCAGATATTTTTTTCTTCAGCTCTTCAAGGCATTGTACCGCATCTCCATTGAAATCACTCAGCGAAACCTGGTATAAATGATTTTCCAAACCTGTAGCTTTGTTATCAATATAGGTAAGTTCATCCATTGTCCTGGCATACTGCCGAAGTTCGGCTAAATCCTCTCTCACTGCTTCTGCCTGTGGAAGTGCTACTCCGAACCTGTCCATAAATTTATTTATTTCGGCAGTGACACTTTCCGGCGTGTGTTCGGAGGGGTAGGAAAAATCATATGTCTTAATTCCCCTGCCCCTCAATACCTCCATTAATGCCCTGGTATTGGAGCAGTCCCCCTCCAGCACCCCGACAAGCTCATCTATCCCACAGCGCAGGCAGGCTCCGTAAATCCCTTTTATCCATGCGCAGGAGCTCTTTGGAAAACCATCCCTTTCAGCTCTCTCTACGTCCTGCGCGTAAGTTTCGGATGATATGAAAACATTGTTCAGATCAATAACCCTGTAGCCCGCCGCAAGCAGCACCTCAACCGGCACGGTTGTGGTTATTCCGATATTTTTCATTGGTTCCCCCTCACAAGTAAAAATATAAAACAACAAAATTAAAAATTATATTTTTTGTACGTTTCCAGATAATAAAAAAAGGGCATAAGCCCCCTGTAAACAAAAATAAGCCGTCCTCCGACAGCCGGTCCGTAGTTTTGTTTATAGACAGGATGGTTACGAACTGTCTTATTAAGTTAAGCTGGAATGATTGTATCACGTAATAACTCTCAAAGTCAACAGAGCGTAACGGCCCTTTATAAAAAAAATTTTATGTTTAGAGTTTATTTAAAGAGGTATATATTAAATACAATCATTGATGGTTGATAAAATAAAGTAATTACCGGAAGGAGATGGGTCCGCCAGAAATTTAATATGAGGTTCGGATCAAAGGTAGTAGAAAGTATGAGGTTAATTGGAAAGCATGAGTAGAAATTGTTTCGCGAAACCGGTATAACGGTCGGATTATTAGTTGCATATCCGGCCGTTATTACTGTTTTCCGGCATTATATCCGCTCAGAATTACCAATGTTCCGATTTGCAGGCCTATCCGCTGCCATACCAGATATATCAGCTACTGCATGGATTATCCGGCTCCTGTTCCTTGTGGAAGGTAAAATATTCATTATTCTCAGGAACAAACTCTGCCGCTTTTTATTAAAATCACCTATACTCCAATTTTCAACAAGCCTGATTCCAGAGTGAAGGCCTGTTATTTCCTCAGCCCTGTCAATTCCCCAAACAAATGGAGAAGTGATTGCCTTACCTACAAAATAGCTGTGAATTACATCAAAGTATAAATCTGCGCCGGGAAAACAGTCACAAATATATTCAAAAACACCTTTTACCTGTTCCTCACTCAAATACATCAAAAGCCCTTCAGCCAGTATCAGCACCCGGTCTGTCCTTGTCGCACCTGTTTTTTCAGCCCAGCGCAGGTCTGCAACAGACTCGGGAATAAATCTGATTCTTTCATTTTCTGTAAAAAACATTCTCCTGAGCCTGATAACATCGGGAAGATCCACCTCATACCACCGCAGCCTTCCATTGTCGAATCGGCTGGATCTGGTGTCCAGGCCCACTCCCAGGTTGATAACAACCCCTTCGGGATTTGATTTTATAAATTCGGTTACGGCTTTGTCAAACAGCTGAGTACGTGTAAGTATTCCCACACCGGCTATACTGCCGCCGTCAAATCTTTTTGGATGGGTTCCGATACTCCTGGCTATTTCAAAGGCCTTTTGGTCTTTGACTATCGGTGCCTTGCTGACAAACTCCTCTGCTTTGACAAACAGAGGTATAAACAGGGTCTCTTCAGGTGACCCTTTCTCAAAACAGTAGTAATAATCCTTATCTGCGTTTACCATTTTAACCTCCATGAGCCGCAATAGCGGCCATAAAATAGTCAGGATTTAGTTCACTAAATTCCCTGCCACAGATAAAATTATTACAAAATATCTTTATCAGGTAATCTCTGATCTTGCTTTTTAATATACAATTCTTGCTATTAGTGAATAATGGACTGGATTTTTGATCAACAAGGGTATATGGGTATCATAAGTTCTATGAAAATATGGCCGTTTTCATGGTTTTTATGATACCGTTCAATACAGGGTCTATCCTCTGGAAAATAACCGTTCTGCGGCATCCAGCAGCCATATATGTAATCGATAGCCTTAAAGAAGGATTTGCTGAAATCCGGTTCCTCGGCATCGAAGTCACAGGCCGCATATCTCCCCGCAGAGCTTATTATTCTTATGCCGATATTTCCATCGGGTTCAGCCTCCCTGCTGATTGTAATACATGTATCATGTCTGCATTCCGTGAGAGGGACAATTTCCGGGTTGTCCAGGGTTATTCCCAGGACATGGGTATCAGGGCTTATCAGTTCTCTGGCGGCAGCCCAGGTATAAAGTTTTCTGAAAGAGTCCTCAATTTTTTCACTCTTATGTTCCTCAGAAAGTCCTGTATTACGGATATACGCGACAGTGTAATCCTCCAGCCTGCATATGTTGATATCATATTCAAAAAAATCTTTTCCAACCGATGAAAAAAGTTCTTTCCCAAAGTCGGCATAATGCCAGGACAGACCGTTTTTTAACCGCCTTGTCTCTAAAAACTCCGAAGGGGTAATTTTAAAAAAACTTTTAAAGGATCTTGAGAAATCAGATTGTCCGGAGAACCCAAACTCATATGCGATTTGTGAAATTTTAACTTCAGGAAAATGATAGATTCTGTTTGCTGCAGCAATTATTCTGCGTTTTTTCACGTAGACGGCAAGGGTTTCTCCCGTTATGGAGCGAAACAGCCTGTGAAAGTGATAGGCGGAAAAACAGGCAACTTTGGATAGAGTCTCCAGATTCAGCTCGGAGCCCAGATTATTTTCAATATAATCTATTACCCTGTTTATTCGTATGTAATATTCCTTCAAAGTTTGATTCCTGTTTGATAATATTTCGGTTTTCATGTAAATATTTTAACATTCAAAAAATATAAAATAAAGTAATTAATTTACACGAATTTTTAAAATCTGCTCGGGCACATTATGTAAAGTGAAATAAATGATGGCAAGAAATTATCCGGTTATCGTTGGAGGTATTACTTTGCATAATTTTGTACTCAAACTGAAAACGCTGGCTTATACCGTGCTTGCAATATTTTTTTCATTGATATGGGTGCTGGCCCTTCTGCTTCACGGGTGGGCCTCGCCGTTTCCGAGGCTTTCACCTCAAAAGCCCCTGTTGCTTGCAGGCCTTGCATTCCTTGTTTTTGTTTTTTTCATGCTTGTCAACAGAGCTTCCCATGCCCTGTCAAAAATAAACGGGAAAAAGTTTGTATTCCGGATTCTTTTATTATATACCTTTTTACAAATTTCATTTGTACTGTTCTTCCCGGTCAATGCCTATGAAGATGCCAGAATAGTCAACAATATAGCCCTGCAGTTTCTGGAGGGCGACTTTAATGCCCTGGGAATAGGAAAATATCTGGGGTATTACCCCAATAATATAGGTATTACAATTTTCATTGCCTTTATATATATGATTCTTCCCAAAAGCTATATCACTCTCCGGATCATCAATACCCTGTGCAATACCATAACGGCCTGGCTGATATACAGCCTGTACAGGGAGCTTTACCCTGAAAAGCGTGAAAAGGCCTGCGGCATACTCATTCTCGCCGTAACCTTCCTTCCGCCGGTAATATTGAATAATTTCACCTACGGAGATATATTGTGCAATACCTTTTGCCTGGCCGCCATGCTAAACGCCATCCGCTTTAAAAAATACGGCTCGGGCAGATATGCCGCCTGCACCGCAATATTTCTCATGTCGGCAAATTTTATGAGAAGTGTTGCTTTTTTGTTTTTGGCTGCAATCATATTTTACTGGTTAATGAACTTTAAGACCAAAATCGCCCTTACCCTGAAAAACATGGCATATGGCATTCTTACACTCCTTATATTTACGCTTCCAATGAAAGTTTTCAGTTTTGCAGCTCTAAAAGCCGGAATAATCCCCGAGCCGGTGGGAGTGCATGCCAACCCGGTCTGGCGCTGGATAAACATGGGTTTTCCCGGAAAGAAGCTGGGCTACTGGGACGGGGGCAGAAACATAGGTATTTTTGTCAACCGGTTCAAATGCAACAAGCACGATGCCTCAATCTATTTCATCAATGAGCTCCTGGACAAATACAGAATAACCGGAATGAAAGAAGTTTTAAAAGCCTACACTAAAAAAACTTTTTGGCTTTGGACCGAAGGGACATACAGTGTTAACTATTATGGGCTGTCACAAGCCGTGGACAGCAGCCGGTTCATGCTGTACAGCACTCCGCTCTTAAAACTTGTGGAGCCCTGGGACAGAGCCGCAAGACTTTCCCTGGACTGGATGCTTCATTCCTATAACTGGCTGTTAATAGGACTTACCTGTTTGTATTTATTTGATGCTGCCAGAAAAAAAGACTTCAGGCTGGAACTCTTTGTATATGTAATATATCTTTATATAGGCTTTTACATGTTTTGGGAGGTCAAATCCAGGTATATCTTCGGTGTATACCCCATTCTTCTCATAATGGGCTATTATTACTCCGGGCGGCTTTATTCCTTATTTTCAGGTAAAATCAGAAAAATAACATAAGATGTGTCAGCAAATCAAAAATAAATCAATTCAGGAAAAACAGCTTGCCTTTAAAAATCGGCAAGCCATTCTTCTCTTCCGGCAACTCCTGGCAGCAGTCTGTATACAGGTCCGCCTGCAAAAGCGCCGTCACTCCGGTATCCGGTCACCACATTTTCCGCATTTTCGGCAGCAGAAGTGATATAAAGCTCCTCAAGCCCCTTTCCTCCGAACATGACACTTGAAGGCTGTCTGGCAGGCACCGCCAGCTCTGAAACTACATTTCCGGCAGGATCGATTCTCCTGACGCAGCCGCCGCCCCAGAAGGCCGCCCATATATTATCCTGTGAGTCGAGTGTTATACCATCGGGCGAACCCATTCCGTCAGTTCCCTGGAAATAAACCTGCGGATCACTGATTTCACCGGTTTTATAATCGTAACGGTATCTGGTTATCCTGTGTACGTTGCTGTCGGTATGAAAAAAGTACTTTTTATCCAGCGAAAAAGTCATACCGTTGGTGCAATAAAGCTCCTTTAATACCACTTCGGGTTTTTTCCCCTTTTCAAGACGGTACAGGGTTCCGTGCTTAAAATCAGGTCTCAACAGAGTTCCTGCAAAAATACGTCCCTGGGGATCGACTGTTATGTCATTGAACATTTCATTTTTCTGTAAAGGTATCTCAAACAAAATTTCAGGCTCCTGCTCCGGAATCCCTTCCGGGCTCAAATTCAAGAGGAATACTCCCCTGTCGGTACACAGGACCATATTGCCCGTCCGGGTAAAGGCAAAACCGCCCACTTGATATCCTCCGTTCCAGAAAACCGTGCTTTCGCTCTTTTCCGGGTCATAGGCCCATATCTTCCTGTTATAAATATCGGTCCAGAAAAGCTTTTGCAGCCGGGCATTCCATATGGGGCCCTCCCCCAGATGGCATATTCCCCTGTGAACTATTTCAACACTTTGATTACACATAATCCGCCTCGATTGTAATATTTATTTTTAATGCTTTTAGTAATATACTACTACATACCATTTCAACTTAAAAGCAAAAATAACCGGCTTTTGCATCAATTCTCCCTACAGTTCCTTCAGCCACCTTTTCATGATCTTCCCGGTACTGTTCTTGGGCAGGCTGTCTATGAATTCTATTTCTCTTGGGAGCTTGTACACAGCAAGTCTTTCCTTCATATAGCGAAGGAGCTCCCTTGGAGTACATTCTTCTCCCTCCTTGAGTACTACAAAGGCCTTGACATATTCTCCCCTGAGCTTGTCCTCCAAACCGATTACGGCAGCTTCCCTGACTTTGGAATACTGGTAGATTACCTCTTCAACTTCTCTGGGATAAACATTCAAACCACCTACAATCACCATATCCTTTTTCCGGTCTACAATGTAAATGTAGCCCTCCCTGTCCTTTTTCGCCATATCCCCTGTAAAAAGCCAGCCGTCAACCAGGGCCTTCTGTGTTTCCTCTTCCTGTTTGTAGTAACCCAGCATTACATTTTCTCCCCGGACAGCCAGCTCTCCAACCTGTTCGGCAGGGAGTTCATTGTTGTTTTCATCCACAATCCTGCACTCCTGATAAGGCAGCGGCAAGCCTATGGAGCCCTCCTTCTGAACGCCGTCCAAAGGGTTGAAGCAAACTGCAGGAGCTGCTTCGGTCAGTCCGTAGCCTTCGACCACAGGTAACTTCAATATTTCCTTAGCCTGCCTGAAAATTTCCACTGGTAGAGCAGCACCGCCCGATACTGCCAGACGGAGATCCGGAAAGCCTATACTGTTTTTTCCCGCTTCCAGCAAAACCACATACATTGCAGGAACACCCATAAACACAGTTATTTTATCCCTGATCAGAGCTTCCACCACTTCCTTTGGCTGGAAGCTTTCAATTATGGTTATGCAGGCACCCGACCAAAGGGGCATCAGGACACAGGCTGTGAATGCGAATACGTGGAACATTGGGAGCACGCACATATAATTATCCCCGGGCACACCCTTTAGTCCCAGCCTGCATTGTTCAGCATTGAACACCAGGTTTTTATGTGTCAGCATGGCTGCCTTCTGTTTTCCTGTGGTACCTGAAGTATACAAAAAAGTTGATACTGCATTCCGGTCGTCAAAATCCTCAAAACCGGTGCCTGAAAGCTCCGAAATATTTTGTTTGAGTTCTTCGTCAAGTACAATGACTTCAATGTTCAAGGCATTTTGTATGGTATCTTTTGTGATTTTGGCCTTTTGTAAAATAAGGGGGTGGACAATCATCATTTTAGCTTCGGAGTCCTTAATCAGATAAGCTATTTCCTCCATAGTAAGCAGCAGATTGATAGGTACAATTATTCCACCGTTTCTCACAACACCGAAATAGGAAAAGATAAATTCAGGCGAATTTGTACAGCTTAATATGACCCGTTCTCCAGTCCTGAGTCCCATTTTCCTGAAATAATCGGCATACCCTGTAACACTTTCATCCAGCTGCTTGTAGGTAATGGTGCTGTCCTTGAATTTAAGAGCCGCAGCCTCCGGATTGTAAACGTTTTTATATATGGTACCTACCATGTAAACCCTCCTTGAAAATTTATTTATTATCAGATTTTATCACCAGATGATATTTAATATATTATATAGTATTGTACTAATATTTGTACAGGCAGTTTATGATTTTTTTATTAAAAATATTTACCCTGAAAAAACAGACCCGCAACCCCCTGCTGGTATTGCCGATCTGCCTATTTGTACATTTTCAATTGTTGAAGATAGTGATTTGCTTCTCTCAGGACATGGTCAGCCAGCAGCGGAAGGATAACCGATCTGATTTTACAGTCAACGATGCCTTCCGTTCCCTGTTCCTTGAAATTCCTGATATCTGTGGTGGCATTCAAACTTTCCCGGATTATGCGGGGCAGTTTCTCCGGATTTTGATATGCCTCTACGGCAACAGCCGTCAGCTCATCGAATTGTTCGGAAAAACCGTTGGCCACCCTGATCAGCTCAGCCTCTGCAGGGTCAAACATGCCTCTTACAAACTTTGCATGTTCACCCATGATATCATTCCAAAAAGCCAGCTGTACGGCCTTTTGGCCGGGTTCATCACCAATATCCTCCCTTTTCTGCAGCAGCTGCAGCTGCTGCAGATACTCCCCGGCCTCCCGGATGACATGATCCAGCAGCATCGGATAGATATGAGTAAACATTTTACAGTCCAGAACCTTTTGAAGGATCTCCTTCTGTGACTTCACAGCAGCCTCCAAAAGGGCAATGATCCTATCGTTCAACATATCAACCGAATGTTCGAGGGAATGCTTCCGGCCCCTTCCGGGATAGTTCAGCAATCTGATTTCCTGAAGAGTAATTTCAGTGTTTATGGCAAGTCCCGTATACTCCATTGTTTTCAATTCAGCCTTATATGTATATTGAGTTACAATATCCCCTGCCGAAATGGTTTTTGGGTCAACCGTACCTCTTGCCAGTAAAATCGTCTCCTCCAGCAGTCCTTCAAATCTTTCCTTCAGTTCTGTCAGTTTCGGAACCAGCCCCTCATCCTTCAAGGTCAGAGCCGAAGCAGCAAATATAATGTGTTCCTTCATGATTCTTAAGAAAAACAGATTGGTTTCCACAGACTGCCTTATGTACTCAACTGAAGTCAGCATAATATTTCTCCGCCCCTTTTACGAAATTCCGCAATACTATATACTATGTTGACTTCAAATAAATAGGAACTTCATAAAATGCAAAACATGCCGGCTGACCAGGTTGAAAGTTATTGCCTAAATATAAAAATGCATTTGCTTAAGAAGTTCAAATATTTTTTTATCAAATTTATGCTGTTCCTTTTCCATTATTTCAATGGCTTCTTTTCTGGTAAAGGCTTTCCTGTAGCACCTGTTTTCAGTCAGGGCATCAAAAATGTCGGCAACTACAATAATCTGTGAGAACAAGGGAATGTCGGTTTTTTTGAAGTATCCCGAACCATCCAGATATTCATGGTGATATAGGATATAATCTGAGACTTCCTTAAGATTTTCCCTGCTTTGTGCATACTGGTAGCTGTAAAATGCATGCATCTTGACCTTTTTGAATTCCTCCGGGGTCAATTTGCCGGGTTTGTTCAATATTCCGGGATCAATATACAGTTTGCCCACATCATGGTTGGCCGCTGCAAGTCTTACCTTGCTGCATTCCTCCTCCGACAGGCCATAGGCTTCTGCCAGTGAAGTACATATGGCTGCCACCCTTTCACTGTGTAACATAATCTCACGGTAAGCATCCGAATGTGAAAACATATCAAATGTGAGAAAATCAAATTTTGCGCGTGCCAAAGCCTTCTTGATTTTCTCCCTCATGAGTTCCAGGGGTATCTCATTATCCGACAGCACCACGAAGGCCAAAGAAACCGAATCGTAAATGTTGTCATACTCTCTGAAGCATGATGCAATACATCTCCTGAGCCTGTTATATTCCTCAGTGGAAATGAGCCGGGTGCTGCTGAAGTTGATTCTGTAGATTCCTCCCACCGTATTAAACCGGTTATATTTTGAAAGATATTTTGTAATATCAAATGAGACATTTTCAAACAGCTGGGAATCTTCATCCGACAACACAACAGTGTTTTTTCCTATCTTCTTTGCAATGTAAAGCGCACTGTCGGCAGTGCGGATAAGCTCCATATGATCAGTCACCTTGCAGGATTGCCCCAGAATTGATACTCCTACACTGACACTTAAGCTGCTCTCCTGAAAATTCAGAGAATTAAATTCCTTTCTGATATTCTCGGCAACATTTAATATATCTGTATTTTCCATATTTTTCGTCAATAGCAAAAACTCTTCCCCGCCATACCGGATTGCCAGAACCGGCAAATTTTCTATAGAATCCTTTATGGCTTTAACAAGCATGTTGATAACCTTATCTCCATTTAGATGCCCGTACCTGTCGTTTATATGCTTGAAATTATCTATATCAAGGATGATGGCACCGTTGATATCGGACATCTTGTTTTTCCAGTCGTCCAGCAGCTGGGAAAGGAACAGCCTGTTATACAGGCCTGTCAGCCCGTCTCTTTCAGCCGAATCCCTGACTTTTGCAAAGAGGTCCGCATTCTCAAAATATATGCATATCTGGCTTTTTATTAATTGTAACAACTCTTTCTTGTCATTATCTATCATATCGGGCCTTTCGTGGTGAATAACCAGGTAACCGTATATATGTCCCCGCTTTGACAGATTCAGTATACCCAGGCAGCCTGAAATGTATCCGAAAATTTCATCACCGGCTTCTTTCACATCCGGCAGATAGAGTTCATTATTTATAAGGTATTTGGGGTTTAGTTCCATCCGGGATATTTCGGCCGGTGTATATATTTTACAATTCAGCCCCAATACGCCGGCTATAACATCCTTTAAATAGCTGATTATGTCAGAGAAGCTCAGTATGTTTCCCATATACTCATTGATATCAATCAGCACAGATACCGCTGCCAGCCTGTTTTCAAGACTTTGTACCTTGGAGGTGAGATTTGCATATTCGGAATTCATTTTCATAAGAAGATCCATGATTTGCTCAATGGAAGAACCAATATTGACTTTACCTTCATTTGTATACATGATTTAGCGCCTTCCCTTTAAAAATTATGAACATTATCAGCAGCATAATTACATTTTCTGGAACAGCATCTATCTATTTTTCTAAATTATAGCACAAAAGTTTATGCATTTACATAATTTCTCGTTTTTTAAAGTATAATGCAGAGGTTTGTATTATTTTCTGCAATTCTGTAGGAAATTGTACATTTTTACTATATTTAAAGATGAAAAAAGGAACTGCTGCCCAAGATTTATTCATTGCGCAGCAGTTCCTTTTCTTGTCCTTCAGCAGCTCCCGAAGCCTTTCAAACCAAAATGAATACTTCGGGTGTACTGCTCATAATGGATTGGTCCTTTAATTAAGTTTGAGCTTATAAAGTTTATAAAGAATTTGTGCCGCCTCGGCCCTGGTAACAGCTGCCGTGGGATTCAGCCTGTCTCCGCTGACCGTGAACATGCCGGAGCCAACCATGGCTGCAACACTTTCATATGCATATTTTGCCAGCTTTGAAACATCTTTAAATTGACCCATGTCCTCCGCCGTCTCCTGTAACATATCTTTACCGGACAACCTCAGAGCCTTTGCCGCAATTGTCAGCATCTCCTGCCTGGTTATGGGCTTTTCCGGACTGAACCGGTTATTGCCGGTACCCTTCACCAGTTCAAGCGCCTTTGCTATTCCCAGTGCATCATAATATTTATCGTTTTTGCCGATATCACTGAAATTGTCACTGTATCCGGCAGTTAACCCAAAAGCATTGATAGTCCACATTGCAAACTCTCCTCTTGTTATACTTTTTCCGGGACTGAAAAGATTATGGGCAGTACCCTCCAGTATTCCCCTGGCTGCCAATACCTGTACAGCTTCTTCTGCGTCAGGGTTCTTCTCCAAGTCTGTAAAGTTTATTTTGGAATATACAACTGCATATTGGCTGAAATGCGTAACTGTAAATATCACCGAACCGGTACCGGAATCATATCTTCCGCTTGGAACTGCTTCAGCTTTCCCTTCTTTATTTATATGCCAGATCACTATAAAGTCCGGAGCAGCCATTTCTCCGGCCGTGGGGATATATGGCACCGAAACCGTAACCGGTGTATAAGGGCCGCTCCATGAGAATTCTTTTCCGCCGGATTTAAAACTCAAATCAATAACAGGTCTGTCACCTATAATATCCTGAAGCTCCCTGTCAAGCTTTGACCTGTCCGCCTTTGATATACTCAGGTCAATATTGGAGTTATTGTCCAAACCTGAGTTTTTCAACAGGTTTGCAGGAAGTGTGATGGTCCCCAGCACAGTTTTTACATCAATACTGTCTTTTGAATTTCCTGATGCCAATGCCGAAACCGGAAGCTGCTGCGTATAGGCGGTTGCCGTGGTGACCTTTGGAATCTCCAGGGTGACCTTTCTGTTTCCGGCCTCATCCTTAACCGCCGAGTTAAATGCCTTTCTCAGGGTATCACTTGTGGCAACGGCCTTTGTTGTTCCGTTCAGTGTGGCAGTTCTTTGTCTTACGGTTACACTTCCGTCTTTATTTATTTCGGGTACGGGATCATTGTCAGTGCTGCCGCCGCTTCCTCCCGAGCTCCCGCTGCTTCCGCCCGTGCCTGAACCATTCCCCCCATTGTTACCGGGATTTTCAGGGTTTCCGGGATTTACCCCCGTCTCTTTTTCAAACCTTACATTATCCATGTACATGGTTCCGGAAAAGTCGCTCCCTGCATCTCCCATAGCAATTATTATGTCCCTCAGATTTGTATCTGCAGCTATCACCTTGCCGTCATTGAGCTTATCCAGATCAAATCTGGCCTGGAAGCGGTAAAGTCCGTCTGGTGTCTTTTCCATACCGTTCAGCGATGCCAGCGGAATATCGCAGCTTTCCGACACCTGGGCCCAATAGCCAAGGCTTGGAGGTGCAAAAGCGAGATTTATTGAAATGACTCCATAATTTGCACGTACCGGCTTCAGATAAAAATCAAAAGAAAGGTACTTGCCGTCACCGCGTGTTGTATTGATATCACCCAGCTTGAGGCGCGGTGCCGATGCCCAGCCGTCCGAAGGCTTCTCATCAGGATATGTCACCTCCCAGGATATTGCCTTTGACCCGTTTGCTTCCTTTATTGTCAACGCAGTTTTGACTCCTGACGCAGCATCCCAATCCCAGCCCTGACGCGTGGAATCCTCAAAGCCGGAGGGAAGTGCCGCCGTGCCCGGCGGTGCGTGTAAAACCGGCTGTTCAACAACTTTTCGGTTCCCCGATACGCTGATGTTATCCAGGTATATTGTACCGGACGTTGCGGACGCTCCCACAAACAGTATTATATTCGTCATTATGCTGTCGCTGCTGTCATTCGCAATGGCCTCAAGGTTTGGAGAATCCTCTCCGGTTATTGTCACCAACGCCTTATATGTATTGTCAGCCTGCAGCTCAAAGGCACCTGGCGTGACAACTACCGCACGTTTCGGATTTGCCCAGCTGTGACCGGCACTTTGCGGTATTGCCGCTATGGCAACTGCCGAAGGTGATGTAACTATGACATCCATAGTCAGCTTTTGAGCCCCCAGGATATCAGGTCTGGCGGAGGTACCATCGGCCGATAAACGGAGATTTGCCCAATAGTTTCCCTCGGATATGTCCCTGCTGGCATCAATGCCTTCAATTTTCAGTGAATTATTTTCATTGGAAACTGTTATATCTTTTACAGGACTGTCCCCGTTGACATCGAATCCCTGGGTAGTGCCGTCGTTAAAATCCCATATGTTTATTGTAAAATCTTCTCTGACTGTACGGTCTATGGGCGTATAGGGAATTCCCTTTATACGTGCGCGGGCATATTCACCTGACACGCTGAGTTCTTTTATATCCCAGACCTCATCATCACCCGGATCAAGGCTTGTTTCCTGTGACTTGCCCGGTTCGAAGGGAATAAATGCACCGGAGGTCTCGTTCTTGTTGGTCAGCGACCAATTGCACCAGCTGATATTGTTTTCATTGAGGAAATCGAGCCATTCATCGGCTTTATCAAGGAAGGGCCCTCCATCCCCGCTGGCCTTGCTGGTTCCCCATTCAGAGGCAAAAACAGCTGCGCCATGTTCCAGGGCATAGCGTACATTACTCATAACATTTGATCTGTCCGAGCTGTCTTCACCCGGCATATGAGTGCCGGTATAAAAGTGCACCGTATAAATGGTGTTATCGTCGTCAATAGGATCATCAGCTGCCAGATCAGGGCGCTGGCTCCAGTTCGGATTTCCGACCATAACCAGGTTCCTGTTCCCTCCGTCACGAAGCATTTTTATTATGGGCTGGGCATAAGACTTGACCTTGCTCCAGCCTGCCGCATCGTTTGTCACTCCGGGACTGCCGCTGTTGGGTTCATTACACAATTCATATATAATATGAGGATTATCAGGGTACATTTGTGAGATTTCAGTAAAGAAATCCATTGCACCGGAATACACTCCGGCATTTGGATCTCCCGGTTGAAGAACATGCCAGTCGACTATTACATACATGTCGTTTGAAATAGCCAGATCGATTCCGTCAATTACTCTCTGTTTGATAACAGCAGGAGCTTTTGCATATCCGTCTTCACTTACATACATAGCCAGACGGATAACATTGCTTCCCCAATCCCTTGAGAGCGCTGCAAATGCATTATTGTTCAATATCTGGGGGAACCATTGCAAACCGTGGGTGCTCATACCGCGCAGCTGAATCGGATCACTGTTTTGATCACAGAGAGTTTTGACCCCGTTCTTATCGAGAAGCTGCAGTGCTCCGCCTGTCGACGGCTTTTCTGCGGCATTCACCACCAGGTGGGAATAATCCGGCTCTGCCGCCGAAACCGTTACGGGTAAAAGTATCATCAACATGGCAAAAACAATAACAATTGCCAGAAGCTTTTGTTTTATGTTTTTGTACATTACCATTCCTCCTTCGCTTTATTATTTATGAAATACAGCTTCAATCTGTGGAACCTGTAAAAAATCCCATTTTTTCTTTCGGCCGCAACAGATTTTCTGTCGATATAAATAATATAATTATTAGAAATATTTGTCAATTATAGATTTGATTCCCATTAATTGCTATGTGTCTTTTCCCTCTTAAAGTAAAAGTGTATAATTTCCAAGGATTTATTTTTGATAAATTGCAATTATAATAATAAAATAATTTTTCAGGTGATATGATGGATGATAAAGTAAAGCGGAAATACTGGCTGCGTGTCCTTTTATTCGGATTTATTATTTATGCGGCCACAGTTATTACATTGATATTAACCGGCAACATCAACCTGTTTCCCAGTATTGTGCTGATTGGAAACTTTTTGGTACCCGTGGCCTTTGTCTCCTTTTTCTATGAAAGAAGGGAAATGTTCAGCGTTAATATGCCGGCCACTGCCATGTGCTTTTTCTTTGGAGGAGCACTTGGTACTATTGCAGCATCTCTGCTGGAACCTATCTTTATCCCTGAGCTTACATTTATAACTGCTTTTACGGTGGGTATCATTGAGGAATTTACAAAACTTATAGGTGTTTTTCTGATTGCAAGGAACAGACGGTATAATTCCATGCTGGACGGAATTATTCTCGGTTCTGCGGCAGGTATGGGGTTTGCAGCCTTTGAGAGTACAGGTTATGCATTTACCTCTTTTCTCCAGAGCGGGGGCAGCCTGTCTCAAACAGTTTTCGTTACTTTGATACGCGGGATAGCATCTCCGGTGGGCCATGGAACCTGGACCGCAATACTGTCAAGCATACTGCTGAGAGAAAGTGTACAGGGCAGATTTCATATAAATATTCATGTGATTAAAGCATATATTACTGTTGTTGTACTGCACGGTTTATGGGACGGCTTTCCCTTGGTAATCAATTATATCTTTCCCTGGGCGTATTCGGTCCTTATAGGTCAGTTGATATTAGGGACGGTGGGATTATTTATCCTTTACAGGCGCTGGCAGGACTCAAAACTGGAATTCAGCCATAAAAGTGCATCCTGAAAAAGAAACCCAGTATCCTGACAATACTGAGTTCTTTATCAGACAGGTCTTCTACTATTTTTGATCATGACAGACCATATCTATTACGATTGCCAGAGCCAAACCAACTACTTGATCCTGTCCGTCATCAATTTCCACACCGTATGTATCCGACATTGAGAAGAATTTTTTGGATATCATAGCAACAACGGTGTTTCCATTTTTAATTTTAAATTCATGGCCGGTGTAGTTCCCTTCCACTGTGAAATCTCCGCCGGTACCGTTAATAACAAAACTATGCCTTAATAGTGAGAACTTCTTCTTAACAGTGGCGATCTCCTGTCCCGAAATTATTATTTTATATTCGGGCATGAATTTTAATAGTTTTTGTTCTATATTGCAGAGTTCGTTGCCGGACAAGTCCAATATTTTGAGCTTGTTTCCTATTGATAAGAGCTGGCTCTTAACGGTATAAACATCCTCTCCGGCATCATTCTTGATTTTAAATCCGTCACCGAGGGAAAAAATCTTTTGTTTGATCTGATATTTCACTTTCATTACCTCCCAAATTTTATTTGCTATAGCTATATTATATTAATAAATTTGTTATTTCAAGTAAAATCGACTTTAAAATGTATATTATTACATTTAACTCAAATTTATTTAAACCCTATATACAAGCTGCTTGTTCCTTCAATTAATATATGGCAGTCAATTGCAATTTCAGCGGTAATCGGGCATGAATCCCCCGAGAGTGGTGATACTAAAATAAGTTTAATTTAATATAAGTTATTTTCATTCCGTAAGAGGTTTATTAATATTATCTGTGTCGCTGTCCGTCAGGCAGCAGAATGGAGCAAAAAATGGAGAATAAAACTGTTGGCAGCTTTTTATATGATTGTTTAAGCAATGAGGGAATAGCCGATATCTTCGGTGTTCCCGGCGACTACAATTTCTCGCTTTTGAATGCCCTGGAGGAATACGGCAGCATCAAATTTGTCAACTGCTGCAATGAGTTAAACGCCGGCTACGCCGCTGACGCGTATGCCAGGGTCAAAGGGATGAGCGCTCTTATAACCACCTTTGGAGTCGGGGAGTTAAGCACCTGCAATGCCATTGCAGGCTCCTACTGCGAAAGTGTTCCGGTTATCCATATCATTGGCGGGCCTAAAACGGCAGTACAGCAGGAGCATAAACAGATGCACCACACTCTTCTGGACGGCGATTTTGAAGTTTTCAAAAATCTCTATGGGTTCATATCCCAATACACCGCCAAAATAACGCCGGAAAATGCAGCCGTTGAAATTCCCACTGCCATTGCAGCCGCAAAAGAATCAAAAAAACCCGTATATCTGCTGATTGCTTCCGATATTGTCAACAAGACGGTTGTACAAAGGGATGTGCACATCTCAAAAAAGCAGACAAGCCAACCCTCCCTGCAAGCTGCTGTTCAGCATATCAGCAGTATGATGGACCAATCGCAAAATCCGGTGCTGCTTTCAGGAATCCATGTGTCAAGGTATAATCTGCAGGCTCAGGTACAACAGCTTGCTGAGAAAATAAACCTCCCTGTGGCAACAATGATGATGGGTAAGGGTTCCTTTGATGAAAGACATAAAAATTTTATAGGGCTTTACGCGGGCAGCCTTGGAAATACCCAGGTGCAAAACATTGTTGAAACCTCGGACTGTGTGCTGGCAGTTGGCACCAATTGGTCGGACTATAATACCGGCATATTTACAGCCAGGATAAACCCTGTAAAATTAATAGATATTCAGCCCGATAAAGTCAGCGTCGGTATGACGGTATACGAAAATGTATTAATTCAGGATATATTGAGTGAACTTCCGGGCAGGATAAACAAACAGATGCCCTCCCTCCCACAAGTCAACTTTTCATATGAAAATGATTACCCTTATATGGAGGAACCTGTCACCGCCAGGTATTATTATCCCAGAATTCAAAAAATGCTCAGGGAAAATGATATCCTGGTTGCAGATGCCGGGAGCTTTCAATTCGGAAGTGCTCTGTTCAAACTGCCCAGGGGTGCCACCTACATCACCCAGGGAGGCTGGGGCAGTATCGGTTATGGAACTCCTGCCACCTTCGGCGCATGTATGGCCGATAAAAACAGGAGGGTCATATTATTCGTGGGTGACGGTTCCAATCAGATGACTGTCCAGGAGTTCAGCTCCATGCTGGTCAATAAGTGCAAACCCATTATTTTTTTAGTCAACAACAGTGAATATACCATTGAAAAATATCTTAATACCGCTCCAAAACCCGCCCCCTACAATAATATTGCCTCGTGGGACTATGCAAAACTGCTGGAAGCCTTCGGAGGAGATTTCTTTTCAGCCAAGGTTCATACAAATAAAGAGCTTGATGCTGCCATAAAGCAGGCAGAAACCTTGTGCAGCCAAAAGCTGTGCCTCATTGAGCTCTTTGCTCCCCAAATGGATGCTCCCGAGATTGTCCACAAAATAAAAGGTGTAGTGGAGCAAATAGCAAAGCAGATGTGATATGGATAAGAAAATCCTCCTGCCCATTATGTGTAGGAGGATTTTCTTATTTTTTATTGCAAACTCTTGTTTTATTGGATTTCAATATAATCCAGTTCTGCATAACCGGCAGCGCCTTTGCCGAGCTTAATGGTATTGGAGCCTGCCTTGAGCGTGACGTTTACTGTCGTGCTTCCAAACTGTCCCCAACCGGAAGTGGGCGTGTATGTAACTGTGCTTGCAGCTCCGCTGTTCACTGAAAGATTCTGGGTCGAGTTGGCACCGGTGCCGTTGGCATACCGGATGGTCATGGTATAGGTTTTGGCTGCTGCTGCGTTGACAGTGAAGGCTACATAGCTGTCGGAATAATCAATACCGCCTACATATTGGTTATTGGAGGCATCGGAACCGCTGTAAATACTGGCGTTGTTCACAGTTGCACCTTCTGCTTCATACCTGCTGGCGGAAGGTCCGGAACTTCCCTTGATAAAGGTTATGCTGCTGCCGATGGCACCGATGCCGGAAATGGATAATCCGGAGTTTGTACCGTTCCACCACTTGGCACTGGGGGATGTAGTGTCGTTGAAGCCGGTTTTATATCCTGCATGGAACAAGTCGCCATCTGCTCCGCTGTTCCCATTTCTCTCAAGCTGAAAAAGATTATCTGCCTGTTCAACGGACACAAGGAAATGCTTTGAAGCGGTCATCTGGTTGAAACTGTTGTCTCCATTTTGGTCCACATGCCATATGATAAGCCCTTCATCCGGCATATTGGCATACCTGCCGGTCTTTCGTATGTTTTCAATGAGGAAATATTCTTTGGCTTTTGAACCCGTCCAGCGATATGCCTGTTGAGCACCGGTGCTGTTGGACACCATTTTCCCCGCATTTGTTTTGTATGAATATTGAATCTCTTACATATTATAACACTATCTTTTGTAATAAAAAGTGGAAAATTTCCATATTAACTCAAATATTTCTATATTATATATTTAAAACACGAAAAAACAGATGGATTCCAGCAACAACAAATAAGGCCGGAATAAATACCTGATGTAAGTATTCTTCCGGCCTTAATAATTTTGTATCTTAATTTAATTTGCTTCTTATTGCTCTTAACTTCTGATACTTGTCTTTCCCATAAGGAACCTGTCAACTTCCCTTGCGGCCAGCTTTCCTTCCTGGATTGCCCAGACTACCAGACTCTGGCCTCTTCGCATATCTCCGGCGGCAAATACCTTGTCGGCACTGGTCTGATGCTCTTCAAACTCAGCCTTTATATTGCTTCTCGGATCTCTTTCCAAACCGAGTTCGTTTGGTATGGTATCTTCGGGTCCAAGGAATCCCATTGCCAGAAGGATCAAATCAGCCTTCCAAACCTTTTCACTGCCGGGTACGGGCTGCGGACCGAATCTGCCCTGTGCATCCCTGGCCCAGGTGACTTCAACCGTGTGGACCTCTGCAACCTCACCCCTGTCATTACCGACTATCTTTGTAGTGTTAATGAGATAGTTTCTCGGGTCCTCACCCGCAAAAGCTATAGCCTCCTGCTGACCGTAGTCCACTTTCAGCTTCTTTGGCCATTCGGGCCAGGGATTTGATTTTTGCTCCCTCTCCCTAGGAGGCTCAGGCATGATTTCAAACTGGTGAACACTCCTGCAGCCATGTCTCAAGGCTGTGGCCACACAATCGGTTCCGGTATCGCCGCCCCCGATGATAATAACATTTTTATCTTTTGCGCTGATGTAATTTCCATCCTGGTGTTTTGAATCCAGAAGGCTCTTTGTATTGGCTTTCAGGAAGTCAACAGCGTAGTATATTCCCTTCAGATCACTGCCCGGCACATTAAGACCTCTGGCCTTTGTGGCTCCGCCGCACAGAACAACCGCATGATAGCCGTCCACCAGCTCCTGTGCGCTGATATCCCTGCCTACTTCAGTGTTTAGCACAAATTTGATTCCAGACTCCTTCAGGAGATTTATTCTTCTTTCGACAATGCCCTTGTCGATTTTGATATTTGGTATTCCATACATCAGAAGTCCTCCGGGCCTGTCATTTCTTTCATAAACCGTAACCTCATGTCCCACATGGTTCAGATAATACGCAGCCGACAAACCTGACGGCCCTGATCCCACAACGGCAACTTTTTTTCCCGTGGGCCGGCTCTTCTTTGTTTCCACCCAACCTTCGGCAAAGGCTCTTTCAATTATTTCATATTCAATCTCGTGTATTGTAACCGACTCCATATTGTAGCCTTCTGTACATGAGCCTTCGCAGGGAGCAGGACACACTCTGCCTGTAAATTCCGGAAACGGATTTGTCCTGATCAGCCTCTTATAAGCTTCCTTCCACTGTCCCCTGTATACCAGGTCATTCCACTCGGGAATAAGGTTGTGAACAGGGCAGCCGGCAGCCATACCGTTTAAAAGTACCCCTCCGTGACAGAAGGGAATTCCGCAGTTCATACACCTTGCGGCCTGGGTTTTTATCACCTCAGGATCACGCTCAATGCGGATTTCATTCCAGTCTCCTATTCTTTCCTCCGGAGGCCTTTTTTTAGGGTCTATTCTTTCATATTCTAAAAATCCAGTAGCTTTTCCCATCGTAATCCCACCTTACTCCATTAATTTTTTAAACTCTCTTGAAATGCCGCCATCAATGCCTCGTCACCTGTCAAGCCCTTCCGGTGGGCATTCTCGATGTTCTCAAGCATTTTCCTGTAATCCTCAGGTATCACCCTGGTAAACCTCTGTGAATAATTCTTCCAGTCGTCAAGAACCTTTTTACCTAAAGGACTTCCTGTATATGAAACATGTTTTTCTATCATCTCTTTAATATTGTCCAGCTCGGCGCCGTCAGTGAGCTTTTCGGTCAATACCAGGGACTGGTTGCAATATGCCTCATCAAAGTCCAGAACATATGCTATACCGCCCGACATACCTGCCGCAAAATTTCTTCCTATCCCGCCGAGTATTACAACTCTGCCGCCGGTCATGTATTCGCAGCCATGATCTCCCACGCCTTCGACTACGGCTTTGATGCCGCTGTTTCTTACGCAGAATCTTTCACCTGCAATACCGTTGATATACGCTTCACCCTCAGTTGCACCATAGAATGCCACATTGCCTATGAGTATGTTTTTCTCAGGTTGGAAATCTGAGGCTTTAGGAGGATAAACAATGATTTTTCCGCCTGAAAGACCCTTTCCGATGTAGTCATTGGAGTCCCCCTCCAGCTCAAGAGTCATCCCCTTTGGTATGAAGGCTCCGAAGCTCTGTCCTGCCGAACCTACGAAGCTGAGCTTGATAGTGTCCTCCGGAAGGCCTTCCTCACCGTATCTCCTGGATATTTCACTGCCTATCACAGTCCCCACAACCCTGTCAACATTCTCAATCTTGAGCTTGGCCCTGATTGGTTTCTTTTCTTCCAGGGCAGGCTTGCACATTCTCAGAAGCTTTTTGATTCCCAGTGACTTATCCATCATGTGGTTCTGCTCCCGCATCTTGTATCTGCCCACATCGGCACCTGCATAAGGCTGGTAAAGTATTGCCGACAAATCAAGCTGGGATGCCTTCCAATGCTTTATATTATCCTTTGCCTTCAGCCTGTCGGTGCGTCCCACCATTTCATTTATGGTTCTGAAGCCCAGTTTTGCCATTATCTCACGCATTTCCTGAGCAATAAATCTCATGAAGTTCTCCACATATTCGGGCTTGCCTGTAAAATTCCTTCTCAGCTGTTCATTCTGGGTAGCTATGCCCACAGGACATGTATTCAGATTACATACCCTCATCATTACGCAGCCCAGTGCTATAAGAGGAGTAGTGGCAAAGCCGTACTCTTCTGCTCCCAGCAGAGCGGCAACAACCACATCCTTACCGGTAAGCAGCTTTCCGTCGGTTTCAACCACAACCCGGTCCCTCAACCTGTTAAGTACCAGAGTCTGATGGGTTTCGGCAAGCCCAAGCTCCCAGGGAAGACCTGCATTTTTAATACTTGTCCATGGGGATGCCCCTGTTCCTCCGTCGTATCCGCTGACAAGTATTACGTCAGCCTTCCCCTTTGCAACACCTGCGGCTATGGTTCCGACACCCACCTCTGAAACAAGCTTCACATTGATCCTTGCCTTATTGTTGGCATTCTTGAGGTCATGTATAAGCTCCGCCAAATCCTCAATGGAGTATATATCATGGTGCGGCGGCGGTGAAATCAGGTCCACGCCCGGAGTTGAGTGTCTGACCTTTGCAATTTCGGGATAGACCTTACGTCCCGGAAGCTGTCCGCCTTCTCCCGGCTTTGCACCCTGGGCCATCTTTATCTGTATTTCAACGGCATTTGCCAGGTAGTTGCTGGTAACACCGAACCGTCCCGAAGCAACCTGCTTGATGGCACTCTTTTTGGAGTCTCCGTTTGCCAATACCTTGAATCTCTCAGGATCTTCCCCGCCTTCACCGGTATTGCTCTTTCCTCCCAGCCTGTTCATGGCAACGGCCAGACATTCATGAGCTTCCTTGCTTATGGAACCGTAGGACATGGCACCTGTCTTAAATCTCTTAACGATTGAGTCAACTGATTCAACCTCTTCAACAGGAATTGTATCCCCTATATTATAGTTAAATTCAAGTATACTTCTTAATGTTATGATTTCTTCTTCATTTATCTTTTTGGAATATTTCCTGAACAGCTGGTAATCTCCCTCACGGCATGCCTTCTGGAGCATGTATATGGTTTCGGGATTATACATGTGAACCTCACCGTCATCTTTTGACTGGAAGGTTCCGCCCACTTCAAGAGTGTCGCTGTACGGGGACTCAACATAGGCACTTTCATGTCTCATCTGATTTTCCATGGCAATTTCATCTATGCCGATACCTTCAAGTCTGGAGGGCGTATGTGTAAAGTAAGTGTCTATCAGGTCCTTTCTAAGGCCTACCGCTTCAAAAATCTGGGCACCATGGTAACTGCGTATGGTAGAGATACCCATCTTTGTGAGTACCTTGAGCACACCTTTTACAGTCCCTTTTATAAAGTTCTTTCTGGCTTCCTCATAGGTCAGGGAGCCAAGCAGGCCCTTGTCGGAAAGCTCCTTTATCGTTTCATAGGCCAGATATGGATTTACCGCAGTTACACCGTAACCTATAAGGGTACAGAAATGGTGTACTTCCCTTGGCTCGCCTGATTCCAGCACAATACCCACACTTGTTCTTATCTCTTTTCTTATCAGGTGGTGATGAAGTCCTGAAGATGCCAATAAAGCCGGTACTGCCGCATATTCCCTGTCCACTCCCCTGTCTGAAAGAACAATAATATTAACTCCTTCACTTATAGCCTTGTCAGCTTCCTTGAAAATTCTTTTCAAGGCCTTTTCCATTGCCATGGGGCCTTCAGCCACTTTATAGAGCATTGAAACGGTAGCTGCCTTGAATTTTTCATTATTTAAATTCTTTAAGGTATTGAGCTGTTCATTTGTCAAAACAGGATGTTCAAGGAAGATACTTCCGGTCTTTTCCTGGTCAGGCTCAAGCAGATTTCCCGCCGTTCCCAGCAATATGCTGCCGGAGGTTACTATTTCCTCTCTGATACCGTCAATAGGCGGATTTGTAACCTGGGCGAACAACTGCTTGAAATAAAGGTACAACATCTGCGGCTTTTCGGACAACACCGCCAGAGGAGTGTCCATACCCATTGCTCCCACAGGGTCGGCACCTGAAGCCGCCATGGGCAGTATATACTTGTTTACATCTTCAAAGGTATATCCGAAAGCCTTCTGCTGCTGCAGCAAATCCTCTCCTGCTTTTTCCTCCCCGGCTTTTTCAGCAGGCATGTCACTGAGTTTGAATATATGTTTTTTAACCCATTCACCATATGGGTGCATTTTAGAGACGCTTTCCTTTATTTCCTCATCGGAAATAATCCTCTGTGCCCTGGTATCGATAAGAAGCATTCTGCCCGGTTCAAGCCTGCCCTTATACCGTATGTTTTCAGGTTTGATATCAACTACTCCGACTTCGGATGCAAGTACAACCTTGTCATCTTTTGTCACATAGTATCTTGATGGACGAAGTCCGTTTCTGTCAAGCATTCCGCCTATCACATCGCCGTCGGTGAATGCCATGGCGGCAGGTCCGTCCCATGGCTCCATTATAAAATTCTGGAACTCATAGAAATCTTTTTTGGTTTTGGACATAAGCTGGTTCTTTTCCCACGGTTCGGGAATCATCATCAATATTGCCTGGGGAAGGGATTTTCCTGTGAGATACATGAATTCAAGGCTGTTGTCGAACATGGAGGAGTCACTGCCCGATTCATCAACTATGGGATATATCTTGTTGATGTCATCAAACAATTTGGAATCCATGCATTTCTGACGTGCCTTCATCCAGTTTACATTACCTCTGATGGTATTTATTTCTCCGTTGTGTACGAGATATCTGTTTGGATGTGCTCTTTCCCAGCTTGGGAAGGTGTTTGTACTGAATCTGGAGTGGACCATTGCCAGTGCCGACACAAAGTCCAGGTCCGAAAGATCGAGATAGAAATTTCTCAACTGCTCGGCAGTGAGCATACCTTTGTAAACAATGGTTTTGGAAGACAAACTTGCAACGTAGAATATGCTTCCCTTGTCTTCGCACATGGGTCCGATAACCCTTTCAGACCTTTTTCTGATGGTATAGAGCTTTCTTTCAAAGGCCATTTCATCTGCCAAATCCAAAGATTTTTCAATAAATACCTGAATAAATCTGGGCATAACAGATTTTGCGCTGTCACCTATTGTTGTCTTGTCTATGGGCACTTCCCTCCAGCCCAGGATTTTCTGCCCCTCTTCCTTTACGATCTTTTCAAAGGCCTCCATTTGAGTTTTTCTGAAATCCTCATATTTGTGGGCAAAGATCATACCTACGCCGTAATTGCCTTTTTCAGGCAAATCAAACCCCAGAACTTCACATTCTCTTTTAAAAAAGTCATGTGGGATCTGAACCAGTATTCCTGCACCGTCACCTGTGTTTTCATCTGCTCCGCTGGCCCCTCTGTGATTTAAGTTTTCCAGCACTGTCAAAGCGTCGGCAACGATATCATGGGATTTTTCTCCTTTTATGTTTACGACAAACCCCATTCCACATGCGTCATGTTCTAATGCCGGGTCGTAAAGCCCCTGCTTGTTTGGTAAACCATATTTTTGCATATTTCACACCCTTATTTCTATTTATATATTTTTTATACAATTATTCTAACACGGAACATGCAAATTTTAAAAGTAATTATTTGGAATTTTTCATATTTTTTTTGTTTTTAAAACCAGACTTTTTTATTTTTAAGCAGCAGAACCCAGTAAATAAGCTACTTTTGCAAAGAAGATTATTAAGTTTGAAATTTAAATCAATAAAAAATTTTTTTTGCAAATATTTACGAATTTGCAACTTTGGATATTAAAACTTTCAAATTTGATATTTTATTTGATATTTTTAGTTAAAATTTTACCTTTCCAATCCTTTTATATTTTACTAACCTGAACAGGAAATTTTTAGAGGCCAAATTCAATGACAAGATCTAAACTTCTTGCGGAACTATATTTTTCAAAATAGTTCATATCTTCGCTTAATTGTATTTCAGTTGAATTTCATAGGATTTGCTTAACTTTGATCTGGATTCCAACTATATTACTTTGTTATAAGAAGCTCATTTTGTATGTAAAATGAGCTTCTTATATTCTTCTTCGTAATTCTGTATTCTATTTTCGACATTTTTGGAATCAAATAATTGAAACAAATTTATTTTATTCATAGAAATTATATCATTCTCAATATACCAGTTTTTATTGTGTCTTTTTAGGAAAGTTAGCCTATTATATTCATAATGCCCCTTAGTAAGTTTTATATCATAAGAAATTGTTGTAGTATATTTTGATCCTATAATACATAGGTTTCCAAAAATAAAAACTTGGCGCCATGAATTTCCTGAGCTTATTTTTTCAAATTTCATACTATTGCTTTCTACATATAATTTGTTATATTTATCTCTTAAATCAATTAACTTTAATAAATCACCATCTTTAATTAAATTTGAATAATGATGTGATTTTTTATAAAAAATTACATCATTATATTTTAAATCATATTCATGTATAGTTTTCTTTACTAAATTTGTATTAGGAATATAATATAAAAAAGTGAAACCTAAAGTGGCAAGAATAATAAAGCAAATAATGCAACTAAATAATTTTCTTCTAATCATAATATTTCCTTTTAATTGTATTTATTGAATATTATATAACATATTATGGGAGAAATAAATATACGCACATTGACATATTATGGAAGTTAATATATATTGAAAATGTAAATACTGTTAGAAGTGCACATTTGACATTTTTACATTTTATTTTTACTATACAACAAAGGGAGGCTTAATTATGAAATTAGTAAAAAAGATTTTATCCTTGTTTTTATGTATTACATTTCTTTTTTCGCTTACAATTGTCAGTTCCGCAACTGATAGCGATGTTTCTAAAAACCAAAAAAAATTAATATCAACCATAAAGATCACTGAATATGAGATGCTACAGCAACTGCAAGGCCAAAGTGACGAAGCTTTAAAGGAAAAAGGGTTAACAGCCACAGAAATTAAAGAAATTAAAAATTTTAACTATTTTGATGCTTTGAAAAAAAGAGCTGCTATTAAGAATAATAAAGAATTAGAGGGTATGGGCTATAGCGAAAATGATATTGAAATACTTAAAGATCCTAATAGTTCAGAATCAGAATTAATAGCCTTATCTGCAACAGTAACTTTTTCAGTATGGGAATATGGTCATTTCTTACAATCCGCATTGTCTGAAGTATATTTAGAAACTGATTGGAGTTGGGATATATGGCCTACTTTTGGCAGTACAGATATTGTTGCTATATGTTGGAGTAACAATCTCTATTGTAATACTAACACCCAAAAACCTTATGAAACATATGCTGAAGTAAGTTATTATGATATAGGGTCGACTTATCGTGGATATAGTCAACTAACTGTTATAGCTGAAACAAACTTAGGTGCTCATGTCAAAATACCCCTAAGAAAAAAAATTGGCAACTATGAATGCTTTGCACTAAATGGGTATATGCAAACATATATACAAAAAAAGGCTTATGTTCCTCAGGTGAGTGTGTACGCCAAATACGGACATTCTACAGTTACCGTAACACCTACAGTTTCTTTCAAGGGGTATCCATCAATTGAATTTGCTCCGACAATGACTGAAGCTGCTGAAGATGATGAGTATATTGATCTTACGATACCTTATTAAGTAATACTCTAATATGTAATTTATACATACTGGGTTGTCTAAAAATATATGTCATTTTTTTAGACAACCTCTTTTTATATAAAAATTAAAAACTATATTATTAAATTACAATTTTTTTTGAGCTAAATTTATCTTTTTCAAACATTATAATCAAAATATTTATCACATACAGCTGATTCTTGCCAGTATAACATCCCATTGCTATGTGTCGAGGAATACTTTTAACATTTCCTTGAACTTTATATTTTTAGTCATGAGATCGCAGCCTGCAATTGTGTTCGCAAATACAGAAGTTGCAGAAGCTATATGTTCCTGCGGATTTTCCAGCGCAGGGCTGAAATGTGTCAGCCAGAGTTCCTCCACCTCACCGCGCTTCGCGAGCAGGGCAGCCTCTGAAAAAACCATATGTTTCTTTTGAACCGCTTTTTCCATATCCCGGTTATCACCATACATTCCCTCACATATAAAGAGGTCGGAGTCTTTTATAAAATCAACAAGTCCTTCCACGGGCCTGGTGTCTGTACAATAGGATACCTTTATCCCTCTTCGCTGTTCACCTATCACCATTTCAGGTTTAATCCGTCTTCCTTCAAGGTCAACGAGTTCACCCTTCTGCAGCTGCTTCCAGTATTTCACCGGTATCCCCAGCTGTTCGGCTTTCCTGCGGTCAAACCTACCCTGCCTTTTAATTTCAAAGCTGTACGCCAGGCATGGCATCCAATGTTCAACAGGAATACTTCCGACGTAAATATCCCCCAATAAAAATTCCGCACCTTGATCATGGGGCAGTTCCAGCAGCCTGATTTCGTAAGGCAGCCGGGGAGCTATAACCAGGAGACCTTCCACAACGGTTTTTAACCCGGCCGGTCCTATCAGGGTCAGCGGCTCTTCTCTTCCCGAATTGCCCAGGGTTAAAAGAAATCCCGTCAGACCTGCAACATGATCGGCATGGTAATGGGTAAATAATACCGCATCAATTGCCTTAAAGCCCCAACCGCATATTCTCAGAGGTATCTGTGCAGCTTCACCGCAATCCACCAGGAGCATCCGGCCCTTGTATCTCAACAGCAGAGAGGTAAGCCATCTGTCCGGAAGCGGCATCATTCCTCCTGTTCCCAGCAAACATACATCCAGCATACAACAAACTCCTTTCAGGTCGTTAAATAGTAATTCAGCAGAAATATCAACAGTATGCGAGCGGCAGCCATTAATTAAAATAACAGGCAGCCGGGTAAAATCATGTGGCTGCCTGTTATTTTATCTCAACTTACTTGAAAAGAGCATCCGGCTTTGTTCAAGGTAAAGTGACGAATTATAATTATTATGATTATGATGATTGTTATGATTGTTTTTATTATTGTTCCTTGCCGATAAAATCCTGCCGCTCCCCTCTATACTCTCCCAATGCTCAAGCGAAATTGTTCCGATCTTGAGTTTGTCTCTTTTGTTTCTGCTCTTTGATATATATTTTTTCACATTCATTGCCAATGTATTCATATTTTGTCTCCAATTCTGCCGGATAAAGTATTCTATTCATCAGCTTACCCTCGTATCGCGGCTGTATCTGTTTGCATAGCTGCTTGCAACAAAAGCTTCCGGCTTGATTTTTGCATCTACCGGCATACCTTCGAAATATCCGACCATCTCTTTAATAAGTTTACGGGTTTCTCCCCTTGTTCCAACATCGATGTGAGCTTCAAGTCTGCAGTCAAAGTTTTCATACCTGACTGCAATATCATACAGCGAAGTCAGCAATTCCTGATTAAGCATGTTAACCATCTCATAAGTAAGGGAAGTTTCCTTCGTTATCTTTTCTCTCAAATTTGTGTATTGTCTGTTCAGTATCCTTTTACATACGCAGCCCCAGGCTCCCCGGCCCTCTCTGTGTATATAGATACCTGTTGCAAAACAGGTGATTCTGCCTTTTAACTGGGAGTCCGTCCCCACTGCCAGTCTGTACCTGCAGTCAGGGTCCAGTCTGATAAAATATTCAATGCTGGCTATCACATCAACAAAGCTCATATTTTTTTGTACCGTATTAAAAAATCTCATTATTTCACCATCTTTCTCATTTATTCCGCCTCAATATCTTTCTGAATACTGCTTCCGGCTATTTTTTCATATTATTTTCTTCAAGCATCCTTTGATAAATTTTAAAAATAAAAAAGTGATTAAATCCCACATACGGGCTTAATCACTCTTGTTTGTAAATGCTTATCTGTAAATATCCGAACCGGCCTTTTTAAAATACATTATAAAGGAAGTTCCTTCTGTCACATTTATTCAACAGAGGATCAAGCCAATGCAGATTATTATTCATGCATGGTTTTTCCTGTGCAATAACTTTGTTAAGTTGTTTCATACATGAATTCATTAAATACATGGTTAACCCCCCTTTCGTAATTTTGATCGATTTTATCAGTATTGTTTATGAATTGCCATGCTGCAGCAGTTCAGTCCCAGCCGCCTTATGAATTTTACAACACATATTCAGCTGTGTCAATATTTTCCCAATTATGTAATTTTATTGTAATACCGACGTCACATAAATGATATATCCGGCACAGTAACGTTAAGTATCAGGGACGGACAAAACAAAAAGCAGCCAGGCCATATTTTGCCCAACTGCTTTGAACTTTTATCGCTGATTTATGATTAACTTGTAAAAATAATCATCACGTAAACAGAGGTCAGGCCAATGTACCATTTTCCCATATGTATAAGGTACAACAGTATTATTTGGTTTTTGTTGATTAATATTATTTAATTTGTACATTACAAGACCTCCTTTCATCATTAATAATAATTATTTTACTTTCCAGCCATAATTATGATATCATTGGTAAATTTGTACCGTCAAGGTAAAAAATAATTATAATCATATTCTAGTAGTTTGTGACATCCAAATTCATACATTGCCGGCGGTTAATTATGTTATAATAGGATTTGACGGCCTTTCGGCCATGTGGCCAAACTTATTTAAACGGGGTAGTAATCATATGAGTAAACTGAGATATATAAGAGACCTTCTCTCTAAAAATAAATACAAATATGCCTTGGGAATCGTGTTCCTGCTGTGCGTGGATATACTGCAGCTGGTTTTGCCCAAAATACTCGGCGATGTGACCGATTTCCTTGAAAGCGGTACCCTTACCAGAACCAGACTTGCCCAATACGCTGCTGCCATTTCTCTGATAGCAGTCGGTGTCGCTGTTTTCAGATTTTTGTTCAGGTATACTCTTATGAGTGTATCCAGATCCATAGAGCTCTCCCTGAGAAACCGTTTCTATGCCCATCTCCAAAAGCTGTCCGTAAACTACTTCAATACTCATAAAACCGGGGATCTGATGGCTCATGCCACAAATGACATGGGCAATGTCACCATGGCCTCCGGACAGGGTATCATATTTGTAATTGACAGCTTTTTAATACCGGTGGTAGCTCTGGTGATGATGCTTTCAACCGGAGGCCTCAAGCTGACGGCAGCCTGTTTCCTTCCTCTTTTGCTGCTTGGCATTGCGGTGGTTTTCTTTATGAAAATAATGCAGTCCAGGGTACAAAAACAGCAGGAAGCTTTTTCAAACCTTACCGAAGCTGCACGGGAAAATTTCTCAGGAATAAGAGTAATAAAGGCCTTTGCACAGGAAAAAAAGGAGATATCAAGATTTGAACGCATAAATGCGGTTAACCGGGAGGCTAATCTTAAATATGTCAGGCTGATGAGTATGATGTTTCCTACAGTCATGTCCATATCGGCGCTTTCCTTTGTAATTGCGCTGTGGTTTGGCGGTGTGCTGGTTATCCAGGGTGCGGTGACCCTGGGCGGTTTCGTAGCCTTCAACAGCTACCTTGGCATGCTTATCTGGCCCATTACAGCCATAGGCTGGGTAGCTAACATGTTCCAGAGGGGCTTTGTATCCCTGGAACGAATAAATACCATCATGGATGAAACACCTGAAATAACCGATGAGAGCGTTGTTGAGAAAGCTTCCGTAAAGGGATTGGTTGAATTTAAAAACCTGGACTTCACCTATCCCGGTACCGAAAGGTCTGTCTTAAGCAACATCAACATAAGCATAGCAGCAGGTAAAACCCTCGGAATCATCGGGCGTACCGGCAGCGGTAAAACGACACTGATAAATCTTATTTCAAGACTGTTAAAGGCCCCCGAGGGAACTCTGTTTATAGACGGCATCGACATAAATAAAATTCCATTGTCGGCTCTCAGGAGCAGTATAGGGAGTGTGCCCCAGGATACCTTCCTGTTTTCGGATACCATAGCTGAAAATATTGACTTCTTTAGAAATAACACTTCGGAACAAATAGTTTCAGCAGCAAAAACAGCACGTATTCTGGACAGCATCAACGAATTTCCCGACAAATTTGAAACGGTACTGGGTGAAAGGGGTGTAACCCTTTCCGGAGGACAGAAGCAGCGCGTGGCCATAGCACGTGCAGTCATAGGTTCTCCGGCCATGTTGATACTGGACGATTGCCTTTCGGCAGTGGATGCCAGTACCGAGGAGGAAATCCTTAAAGACCTGAAAAACATTATGAAAGAAAGAACAAGTATTATTGTTTCGCATAGAATATCTGCAGTCAAGGATGCCGACGAAATCATCGTCCTGGAGGAAGGAAGGGTTTCGGAAAGAGGAACTCATGATGAACTGCTGGCTCGGAACGGGTTTTATCATGAACTTTATAACAAGCAATTACTCATAGACCAACTGGAACAGAGCTAAGAAAACATATATTTGGAGCCGCTGCGCGCTCATGGAGGTTAACAATGTCGGAAGAGAATAATATAATGCAGGAAGAGGAAATATCAGAAAAAGCTTATGATTCCAGATTAATGAAACGCCTTTTAAAATTTGCGAAAAAATACTGGTATCTTTTTCTGCTTGCAGTAATCTTTTTGTTTGCAGCAACACTGGTAGACCTGGCCAGACCCTACTTGATGGGTATAGCTATTGATGACTATATTAAAAAAAGCAACATATCCGCCCTGAACAGGATGGGTGTTTATTTTGTGCTGCTGGTTGCAGCAGGCTTTGTGTTCAACCTGCTGCAGATATATGTATTAAGTTACGCCGGGCAGTACATTATCTACAACATCCGGCAGCTTGTTTTTTCACATCTTCAAAAGCTGCCGCTGTCCTATTTTGACAGGAATCCCATCGGCAGGCTTGTCACCCGTATAACCAATGACACCGAAACCCTCAATGACATGTATACCAATGTTCTTATAACATTGCTCAAGGATTTTGCCATATTGCTGGGGGCTGTCATAATAATGTTCCGGCTGAACAGCTCCCTGACGTGGATCACGCTGGCAGCCATGCCGGTGGTACTGATACTGACCGTTATCTTCAGACTGCGCATAAGAAAGGTTTACCGAAATGTCCGCACCGCAATTGCCAGAGTAAATTCAGCCATATCCGAAAATATTTCAGGTATGCGCATAATACAGCTGTTCAATAAGGAAAAGCCCAATTTTGAAAGGTTTGACAAAATCGGCAAGGCATATTATAAAGCTTCAATGAATGAGGTTGTGACCTTTGGTCTTTTCAGACCCGTGATTGAAATGGTCGCCTCCCTCACTATAGCTCTGTTAATATGGAACGGAGGAGGCAAAGTTATTGATAACTCCATGGAATTCGGAGTCCTGTATGCACTGATAAACTATATTTCTCTGCTTTTCCAGCCCATTAACGATCTGGCCGAAAAATACAATATCCTCCAGTCCTCAATGGCTGCTTCCGAAAGGATTTTCATGATCCTTGACACGCCTGCCGAGGAGGATGCCGGAAGCCTGGAATTTGACGCTGAGGCAGCAGCAGGTGATATTGAATTTAAAAACGTATGGTTTGCCTACAATGATGAAAACTGGGTTCTAAAGGATGTGAGCTTCAGGGTTCCTGCAGGCCGTGCCATAGCTATCGTCGGTCATACCGGGGCCGGAAAGACTTCAATTATCAATCTTTTGAGCAGATTTTATGAAATACATCGCGGTGAGATTTTAATAAACGGTATCAATATAAAAGATGTACAAAAAGCCTCCCTCAGAAAAGCCATAGGTGTTGTGCTGCAGGATGTTTTCCTGTTCAGCGGCAGGCTTAACGATAACATCCGTCTCAATGAGGAGAGCATAACCGATGAAAAACTCCAGGAAGCAGCCCGCTATGTCAATGCTGACGGCTTTATAAGCAGGCTTCCAAACGGCTATAATGAGGAGGTCATGGAAAGAGGCTCCACTTTTTCCTCTGGTCAGCGCCAGCTTCTGGCCTTTGCCCGTGCACTGGCCTTTGATCCTGTCATTCTGGTGCTGGATGAGGCAACCTCCAATATCGATACCGAAACCGAAATACTGATACAGGATGCACTGACCAAACTCACAAAAAACAGGACAACAATTGTTATTGCCCACAGACTTTCCACCATCCAGCACGCAGATAAGATCATCGTCCTGCACAAGGGAAAGGTTCACGAGAGCGGAACCCATCAGGAGCTCCTGGCGGCAAAAGGTATGTACTACTCCCTGTACCAGCTCCAGTACCAGCAGCAGAATGCCTGAAGCACAAAATACAAGCAGGTAATTAACAAAAGTCTTATAATAAATTATTCATAAGGGATATGAGCTTTTGTTCATCTTCCCCATCTCAGTGAGAATGTAGTGCTCATACTTTATTTTTTCCATATCCCGGTGAGTTTGATATATCCTGGGAACATATTTATTCTCGGGAAAATACTGCTTTAGTAAGCTTTCGGGGTTATATGCCATAGAAAGAGTACTCCCCGTTCTTCTCCCTTGATACGAAAGGAATATTGCTCAAAGCATTATCCGCATTGTCAATCACTCCCTGCAGGATAACCCTGGTCAAATCAGGAACATCGGGCGCTTTGACAGCCTCATTTATATCCATGAAAAGTGCCTCGCTGTTCTCTCTGTTATCGGAATTGGGAGTTCCTGAAACATAGTCCATCAGGAAAACCGCATACCAATCCTTTAAATTGAACCTCACACCCAACAATTTTACAGGCTCGGCAGCAATGGTAGTCTCCTCCATCACTTCCCGGCGCAATGCAGCCTGTGGTGTTTCCCTCATATTCACATATCCTCCCGGAATGATCAGTCTTCCCTTTCCTGCGCCATAAGTGTGCCTTACCAGTAAAACCTCGTTCCCTTTCAGTACCACTCCGCCTACAGACTGGCACCAGTTTGTATTTTCCTCTTTATTTGCTTCGTTGACCGCAGTGTTATTAGCATCCAATTTTCCATCCTCCAGGTATAATGTAAACAAGTAAATTAACTTGTTGTACTGGTTAGTGCTCTCAACTTTGCGTTAATTATGTTATGTTGATTATACCTGTACGTGAGTGCAACTTCAAGCAATGGAAAGCACGGTAAAAGTGCTTGCTAAAATACTTGTTGTGAACCGTACTATTTCAAGTAAGCGCTTTGTGTGCATCCATTGATTGAAGTTAGTACGGAAGTACCAGTATAATCAGTAGCAATTTTTTCTGGCAAAATTGAGTAACTAATTAACCCAACGCGTTAAATTATTTTTTAATAGCCTTTTTCCTTATCAACCACATTCATCAGAGCCTTGCCCTCGATGAGCGACTTCAGATTATGGGCGGCTATTCTTACGATACGCTCTTTTGTTTCATTCAGGCTGAACCCTCCCGAAATATGCGGAGTTATAACCGCATTCTTCATCTTCCACAGCCTGTGTTCCCTGGGAAGCGGTTCAGGATCGGTTACATCCAACGCAGCCCCCAGAAGCTGTCCGTTTTCGAGGGCATCACACAAGGCCTCGGTATCTATGGCACTTCCCCGCCCGACATTTATTAATACCGCATCCTTCTTAAAAAGCTGCAGTGTGGATTTATTTATCACCCTGTTTGTCAGCTTTGTTTCAGGAAGGCTGAGAGCAACTATATCAGCCCGGGGCAGAAGGTCTTCAAGCTTATCCATAAGATACAGCTCATCCAGGTAATCCGGCTTTTTGCTGTCTGTTCTCCTTATTCCGATTGTATATGCACCAAGTGCCTTCAGCCTTGAAGCGAATTCCCCTCCGATGTCTCCCAAGCCTACAATCAGAGCAGTAGAGCCAAAGATACCTTTGACATTGCCGGCATAGGACCAATTTCCTTCGGCCTGGTTATCCCTGTATATATGCAGATTTTTGTACAATTCAAGGAGTACTCCCAGCATATATTCCGATATGGCAAGGCCATAAGCACCGCTGGCATTTGCAAGTCTGGCTCGGTCTGGCAGAACGCCTTCTTTTGCATAATCTCCCACACCTGCACTGAACAATTGCAGCAGCTGGAGTTTTTTTGACAGCTTAAGCATTTCTGAAGGCGGATTTCCAATTATAACACCGGCGTTTTTCAATTGTTCTTCACTCAGCTGTTCATTCTTTGTATAAATAAAGTTGCAGCCGGGTGCTTCAGATTCTAAAAACCTTTTTTGCTCATCATTAAGTTTCATAAGTACAACAATATCCATATAGTATCAGCTCCGAATCATAAAATTTTAATATAATATGTACCCATATTCGGATATATCAAATATAAATATTATGATACCATAATCTGGCGGCCTGTGACACCTAAATTCATGCACCGTCAAATTTCATCAGGAGGCTGCTGCCCTTAACAGTAATAAAGAATTATACCGGCGCACGACAAAAGTGCTTACTGAAAATTGCAAATGGAAAGCTCATTCAAGCAAGCACTTTGTGTGCAATCATTGACTTAAGTCAGTTTACCGGTTAATTTTTTTAAATCCTCTCCCTCTCCTCAAAATGTGTGTGAAGGAGCTCATGGGCCTTTTCACCAAAAGGTTCACCCAGATAGGTTTTATATAGCTCCAATATTTCTTTGTTCTCATGGGATTTTCTTATCTTTTTGCTTCTATCCTCTTCAAATATGGCTTCCCTCCGTTTTTTAACAATCTCGTCATTGCCATGGTGGTAAGGCTGTCCCCCTCCGGCAATACAGCCGCCCGGACATGCCATTATCTCAATGGCATGGTAATCTGCCCTTCCGTCACGGATATCCTCCAGAATATGCCGTGCATTGCCCAGACCGCTGGCTATACCTATTTTCAGTTCCTTGTCCCCTATTTTTACAACAGCCCTGCGAACTCCATCCATACCCCTCAGATCCTCAAATTCTATTTCTTTGAGAGGTTCACCCGTCAGCCATTCCGAGGCTGTGCGCAGGGCGGCCTCTATAACACCCCCGGCAGTGCCGAACATTACGGCTGCCCCAGAGGATTCACCAAGCGGACTGTCAAATTCACCGTCAGGCAGCTTTGCAAATTCTATTCCGGCCTCATGTATCATGGCTCCAAGCTCCCGGGTGGTTATTGATATGTCCACATTGTTCCGTTCGTCCTTTGTGAGCTCGGGGCGTCTGGCTTCTGCCTTCTTCGCTATACAGGGCATGACTGATACCATGACAATACTGTCCGGGTCTATTCCCATTTTTTCGGCATAGTAGGTTTTAGCCATGGTTCCCAGCATTATATGGGGTGATTTGCAGGTTGACGGTACATGAATCAATTCGGGAAATTGATGCTCGATGAACTTGACCCATGCAGGACAGCAGTTTGTGAGTATGGGAAGGGTTTTACCGTTTTGGAGCCTGTAGATAAGCTCTGAGGCCTCCTCCATAATAGTCAGGTCAGCGCCGAAATCAGTATCGAATACAGCATCAAAGCCCATTCGCCTCAGCGCGGTTACCATTTTACCGGTAACTACGGTACCCGGCTCCATTCCGAACAGCTCTCCCAGGGCAACACGGATTGCCGGCGCAGTCTGTACTATTACATATTTGCCTGGAGCATTTATGGCCTCCCATACCTTATCGGTGTGATATACCTCAGTGAGCGCCGCCGTGGGGCAAACCTGCACACACTGTCCGCAGTAGGTGCAGGAGGATTCCACCATCGAAATGTTGGCAAAAGGGCCCACAAAGGAATTGAAGCCCCTACCTATCCCTGAAAGGATGCCGCAGGTTTGTACTTCATTGCATGCGGTTTCGCAGCGTCTGCAATATATACATTTATTTGAGTCCTTAACAATGGCATCACTTGAGATATCTTTGGGATAGGTCATTCTTTCCCCTTCCCAGCGGATCTCTCTGACATTCAGCTCCTCAGCCAGTGACTGCAGCTCGCATTCAAGGTTTTTGGGGCAGGTAAAGCATTCATTCGGGTGGTTTGAGAGCAGCAGTTCCACCGCCATCCTTCTGGCGGTAATAGCTCTCCTTGTATCAGTTCTTACTGCCATGCCTTCCTGCAGCTTTGTTACACAGGATGGGACAAGTTTATTCCGGTTGTTCCTCTCATCAACCACCTCCACCATGCAGACCCGGCAGGAGGCGGTTTTGTTGTAAAGCTGCAAATCGTGCAGATCCAGGTGGCACAGTGTGGGAATCTTCACTCCTGCCCGGTGTGCAGCCTCCAGGATTGTAATTCCCTCGGGGACGGTCAAATCCTGGTCATTTATCCGTACATTTATCTTTTTCTTGTCAGGCACCATTAAATCGCTGTTAATTTCGCCATTAATATCACTGATATTCTCATGTTTATATTTATATTTCTCACCTTTTGCATGTTTTCTGCCCGGTTCAATTTTTATATGCATTCCGGTACACCTCCTTCATGACTTCACACCTGTTTTATTTTTAGAAGCATATTTACCTTCCTGGTGGGGGTGGTCCTCCTTCTGAACAAAATTGAGATACTCGTGCCAGAAGTATTTCATTGTGCTGATGACAGGATTGGGAGCTGTCTGGCACAATCCGCACAAAGCACTGTCCTTAACCATGTAAGCCAGCTGTTTAATAGCATCCAGATCAGCCATTGTCGCTTCTCCGGAAGTTATTTTGCAGAGCATTTCATACAGCCTCTTTGTGCCGATCCTGCCGGGACCGCACCGCCCGCAGGCTTCATCCATTGTAAATTCCAGATAGAACTTTGCAATATTGACCATGTTGTCATCTTCATCCATTACTATCATTCCGCCCGAGCCCATCATTGTCCCTATCTTGAGAAGTCCGTCATAATCTATGGGTGTGTCAAGGTTCTCCTCGGTTATAACACCTCCCGACGGCCCCCCTGTCTGGACAGCTTTGAATTTCCTGCCGTGAGGTATACCCCCTCCTATATCAAAAATGATCTCCCTGAGAGTAATTCCCATTGGTACTTCCACAAGGCCCACATTGTTTATTTTCCCCGCAAGGGCGAATACCTTGGTTCCCTTGCTTTTTCCGGTTCCCATTGAGGCGAACCAGTCTGCGCCGCGGTTCATGATAACGGGGATATTTGCAAAGGTTTCCACATTATTAACACAGGTGGGAAATCCCCAATAACCTTCTTCGGCCGGATAGGGAGGCTTATAGTTGGGTTCTCCCCTTTTTCCTTCACAGGAATTTATAAGAGCCGTTTCCTCCCCGCATACAAAAGCGCCCGCCCCGTACTTAAGCTTCACGTCAAAACTGAAACCGGTGCCGAATATATCTTTGCCCAGCAGTCCCGTATCCCGGGCCTGCTGCAGAGCATTTGTAAGCCGGGCTATAGCAAGAGGATATTCCGCCCTTATATAGACAATTCCCATATGAGCGCCTATTGCATATGCCCCTATAGCCATAGCCTCTATTACACTGTGGGGGTCACCTTCCAGGATGCTTCTGTCCATAAAGGCACCGGGATCACCTTCATCAGCATTGCAGATGATATACTTTTGGCTGTTCTCCTGCTTGCCGGTTATTTCCCATTTAAGCCCGGTAGGAAAACCTCCGCCGCCTCTCCCCCGGAGCCCTGACCGCTTTATTACATCTATGACTCCCGTGGGTGACATCTGTGTAAGTGCCTTTCCAAGGGCCTGATAACCGTCCAGGGCAATATATTCGGTAATGTCTTCCGGGTTTATAAGGCCGCAGTTTCTGAGAGCAACACGGAGCTGCTTCCTATAGAAGGTCATATCCTCCTGGTTGTGAACCTTCTCCTTTTTCTGGGGATCTTCATATAGAAGCCTTTCCACCTGGCTCCCCTTGATAAGGTGCACATCCACAATGTCCTTTGCATCCTTGGGCCCGACTCTTACATAAAATACATTGTCCGGCTCGATTTTTACAATTGGACCCTGCTCACAAAAGCCAAAACACCCTGTTCTGATAACCTGGATCCTATCACTTAAACCTCTGGCCTTTAAAATCACTTCCAGATTTTTTGCAACTTTATCGCTGTCACTGGCAAGGCAGCCGGTACCGCCGCAGACCAAAATATTTTTATTTGTTTGCACAGCATCCCTGTGCTGTCGTATTTTCACTTTTTCCGAAGCCTGCTGTTTAACCTTATTTAACTCCTCCAGGGACTTTATCAGCATGCTGTACCTCCTTTGTACGATATGAATTTAAAATGCCGTCAATATCCCCGGCCTTGACCCTGCCGTATACCTTGCCATCCACCATCACCACGGGAGCAAGTCCGCAGGCTCCGATGCAGCGGACATCCTTTAGGGTGAACAGGCCGTCTTCGGTAGTTTCATTGGTTTGTATCCCAAGCTTTTCTCTGAATTCCTGAAGAATTTTGTCGGCACCTCTCACAAAACATGCCGTTCCCATACAAACGCTTATAGTGTGCTTTCCCCCCGGCTTTGTACTGAAATAGGAATAAAAACTGACCACACCGAAGACTTCCGCTCCCGGAATACCAAGTTTACGGGCAATATAGAGCTGTACATCCCTGGGGAGATAACCGAAAATATGCTGTGCCCTGTGAAGAATTTCAATCAGCGCACCCTTTGTTGTTTCCAGGCTCTCTATGAACACATTCAACTCATCGTATTTTTCTTTTGGAAATTCTTCTCCGGCAGGTTTCATTACATCAATTTCCTGGGGCTTTGTTATAGTAATCACCAACTTTCAAATATTAGAAATGCAAAATTTATTCCATTTATAACATTCCAAGGAAGCCGGTGTTTAATACTTAAAAGATTTGCAATTTATAACTCTGCAGTATTGAGAGATAATTTGACCAGCATAGCGGGTTAATTAATAAGATATGTGTAACAGAAAAAATAAAAAACCGGATACCTGTAATTTGTTAAGGTATCCGGAGTACTATTGATAAACAATCATAAAACAACATTTATATGCTTTTTAGCCTTGATTTTCCTGTTTCTGCTTTTGGTCAATGCCGCTTCTTCAATCTCCTGCTTCATTCTGTTGCGTCTGCTGCGGGCAGCTACTTCTGCGGCGGCAATACCGAATTCCCTTGACTCCCTGAGATCCCTGTCGATATCCTCCAGCTTCTGAACAAGCTTATCTCCGTGAGCCTTGCCTTCAGCCGAAATCCCTCCTGACAGAGTAACCGAAACTCCCGGTCCGACCATGGTTCTCATTTCACGGGCTTTTCCGTCGGCCGAAAGTAATTTGTTGAAACTGTACCTGTAAAGCACACCTTCATGCCTGGCCAGAATTTTTTCCCTCTCCCGCAGATTCTTTGCCGCTGCTTCCTCTCTTTTCAATCTTTCCAGTTCCAGCTTCCGGGTTTTTTCCTCATAGATTTCCGCCTGTATCTGCCGGTCAATCTCACCCAATTCCATAAGAACCTGCTTTATATCACCGGGATTTTTATCACCTTCACCGGGATTCCCAGCCACAGGCGTATTCCGATCCATTCTTTTTAACAAGGCTTCCCGTCTTTCTCTCAGCGTGTCCAAAGAATTTTTAGGCCGCATTATGGATAACAGGTCATTCAAACTCTTTTGATCTATATTCATGATATTTCACTCCAACATTTATTATTTATTGCCTTTTACTAAATATCGGAATATTTATTAAATAATTAACAGCTTACTTAAAAACATTTACTGCTGCTCCCTGCATTGTATCCACATGCTGCTATTTGGCTATTTTATAGCCATTTTGACTAAAGGAGGCCGACAATATATTTTTAATTTTAAAAATCCTGTTTTGATTTCTCAAAAAACAGAATGCCCTGACATTACCATTATTAATCTCAAATACCTTTATATTTCTTTCGGTAATTTCATCATCCTTCATATAAATAATGGTTATGGGCTGGTTGCGTTCAAGTGAGGCTTTAAGAAAATAATTAACCATAAATATCACCTGCTTAATATGATACTTATATCATACACCGAACATATGTTCGTGTCAAGAGCGAATTATCAGCATACGGGAGCCAGCAACACCCTTCCTGTTCCACGGTACACATTGACAAACCCTTCGCCTGAAACAGCCGAGCCAATCAGGCTTTTACTTGACTTTTCAACTCTGAAATCAAGAGTATCCGACCATGCGATTGCATAATTTCCATCAATTCTCAGTTCATCATTTTCCAGAACAAATTCCATAAGTTCATCCCTGGGTACCGGACTCTCAAGCACTGCAACCCCGTTTCCTCTGAGACATAAGTTGAAGAGGCCTTCCTTTCCCAAAACAGCCGAGGACAGATTTGATCTTGCAACTACTGTTTGATGTATTCCGGATTCACATGCCAGAAAAAGACCGTCATCCAGTACCAGGCCGCCCCAGTCGGAAACCTCTTCCAGCAGGATATGCCTGTATGTGGGTTCCAGCATTAAAAAGCCGTTACCCTGATATTTGGGTTTTATAGCCGATTCTTTTGTTACTTTGGAGGACAGGGCTTTCCCCAGCAGGTCACCCAAACCCTTGACATCGGCAGCCATGCTGACCGCACCTGCAGTCCACTGCATAGCTCCGGCGCTTATTGTATACGCACTGTTGTTCAGTTCAATCAAGACCTGTCTCTTTCTTACATTCATTTCGGATGCATAGTACATGGCCATTGCATTAGCCGCATTTACGCTGATATCCTTTTTGTATTCCAGTACCTTGACAGCCCCCTTGCTTTCAATTACCTCAATATTTTTGTTCTCAAAGAGATTTTTACATGTAAACATTGTTTACCCCCTGCTTTACTTATTATGCGTCATATGATGCTGTTTAGTGAGTAAATTCATTAATATTTTCACTAAATCCATATAATATATCGGTATAATCCCTCTTTGACATAATAATTTGAAGGAAATCAATAAATCGGATAATGCTTTTCAGCCCTGACAAACAGAGGTATTTCATTTAACGGTGCGTCAACGGTAACAGTTTGACCGCCTTCAAGTACTTCACCTGTTTTTGCATTTTTCCAGGCCTGCTTTTCAGGCAGGTAAACCTCACGGCTTCTCTGTCCCGGCTCAAATACGGGAGCTACCAGGATATCAGGTCCGAACATATACTGTGATCCGGTATTCCAGCATTGTGCATCCTCGGGGAATTCATAGAACATTGTCCTCATTACAGGTGTGCCTTTAATATGTGCTTCCTTCATACATTCCCTTATATATGGACGCAATCTTTCCCTCATAAATATGTAGTTTTTCATAATTTCATAATTCTCTTCGCCATAGCTCCATATTTCATTTGAACTGCCTGAAGACATCTGGGCAACTCCGTCAATAACTGCCTGTTCCAGCTTAATGTAAGGAACACGCTCTCCATGGAGGCGGAATACCGGTGAAAACACCCCGAACGCAAACCAGCGCAGCAGTAATTCGTGGAAATTTTTGTCCTCCACAAAGCCCCCTAAAAAGCCCCCGATATCGGTGGTCCACCATGGAATACCCGCAATACCCATATTAAGACCAATTTGCAGCTGCTCTTTCATAGCCCTGAAGGTGGAGGATATATCCCCGGACCATACAAGCGCTCCATAGCGCTGGCTTCCGGCCCATGCCGAACGGACCAGATTGCATATGTTTTTTTGACCCTCTGCCGTCATACCGTCGAAATAACCTTTTGCATACATAGCGGGATAAATATTCGTGCACTGCAGCGCAGGACCCTGATGATATCTGTATAGATCAAAATCATACGGGCCATACTCGGGTTCTGCTTCGTCCAGCCAGAAAATCCTGACGCCCTTGTCATAATAATTCTTTTTGCAAACCTGCCACACATAATCTCTTGCCTCCGGATGTGTCGCGTCAAAAAATACAGTTTCACCCATCCAGTTCATATTTATGTTCATACCTCTGTCGGCAGAAATCAGGTACCCGCTAGAGGCCATCTCCGGATAGTTTTCCGACCTGCTGTCAATTGTGGGCCAAACCGATACCATAAGTTCCATGCCCAGTTCCTTTAATTCGGATATCATCGCCTCCGGATCTGGCCAATCCCTTGGCTCGAATTTGAAGTCCCCCTGTTTGGTCCAGTGGAAGAAATCTATGACAATAACATCAACGGGAACACCGCGGCGTTTATACTCCCTTGCCACGCTCAAAAGCTCCTCCTGTGTACGGTATCTGAGCTTGCACTGCCAGAAGCCCATTCCGTATTCTGGCATCATTGGTGCCTTTCCTGCCGCATTGGCATATTGCTCTTCAATTTGAGCCGGAGTTCTGCCTGCTGTTATAAAATAGTCCAGCTTCCTTGTGCTTCTGGCGGTCCATTCTGTGCGGTTGGTGCCAAAGGTAACTGTTCCGACGGCAGGATTGTTCCACAGAAAGCCGTACCCGCGGCTTGACAGCATAAAGGGAACACTGGCCTGACAGTTGCGGTGTGCCAGCTCCAAAGCGGCACCTTTTTTATCTAAAACTTTTTCCTGGTACTGCCCCATACCAAATATCTTTTCATCCTCATATGCTTCAAACCGCATGGTCAAAGCATAATCGCTTGTTCCGGTGACAGGTTTCATTTCCCTTGCTTCAATACGAAGCGGAACGCAGTATCTGTCAATGCGGTTTCTGTCACGCCAGTACTCTTCAAGCAGTATTTTCCCCTCACTGTTTTTGAAGGTCAGCCAGCCTTCTGCGTTAAAAGAGGCTGTAATCTCACCGTTTTGAATTGATGCAATCTGGCTTTTAAATGCTCTTTCCTCTTTTTCAGACTCGTCGACCCAGGGTTCCACCAGTTCGACATCTTCAATAACAATGGTGGTTTCCACAACTTCAGGGGCATCTATAAGTGCCCAATCATTTGGGTCCATAACCGCCTCTTTTGTCATCCGGACACGCAGGGAATTTTGTCCCCAGGGTTCCACCCATATGGTTTCAACACCAACCTTGCCAATCAGGCGATTTCCGTTTTGAGTAAATTTCATATTAACCTCCCAAGCCATACTATGGCTTTGAGCCGCATTGCGGCCACAAAATAGTAATGAATATTGTTCACACTTAATGCTATAATTGTATTATATTCACCATTCAGTCCCCATACTTTAAGTAAATTGACCATTATTAACACAATATTGCTAGAAAACTGAAATACAGATCTGAAATGAGGAGATAAATTGAAAGCAAAAATACTGTTAAAAGAAAAAGTTACCCATGGCACGGCTTTACTTCCGGTTGCAATACACCATTTAAGCTATGGTCCCAATGAGGATATTTTCTTTTACCTTCACTGGCACTATGAATTTGAGTTTATTGCAGTACTTGAAGGCGCAGTTGTTTATACGGTGGAAGAGCAGGAATATTGCATAATGGCGGGAGAAGGACTTTTCGTGCATTCAAATGAGCTGCATGCCGCCAGGGCCTGTAACGGCATGCCCTGCGAGGCATGTGTTGTTCTGTTCCATCCCAGCTTGTTCGGTGAAAACAAGCTGGGTACGGCATATTCAAAATTTGTTTACCCCATCCTTAACGGTAAAATGATATTTGACAAGCATTTTAAATCAAGACAATGGCAGCAATCAGTAATTGAACGTATTATTGAAATAGACGCTTTGAGAAATGAAAATATTACGGAAAATGAATTGTTATTGAAGAGCAGGCTGTTTGAAATATGGCATCTGTGCTTTAAAAATTCAGCCCCGGAAGCCCCTCACTGTCAAGGCAGAAGAAACTACAAGCTGGAAAGGATGCAGCCGGTATTGGATTTTATTCATTCAAATTACAGGGAAGACATTGCTCTCAGGGACCTGGCCCGAATCATACCAATGAGCGAAGGCCAATTTTGTCATGCCTTTAAGGAAGTTGTGAATACACCTCCCATTGCATATGTAATCCGTTACAGGATATTGCAAAGCTGCACCCTTCTGATGGATACCGATAGAAAAATAGCTGATATCGCCAAAAGTGTAGGCTTTAACAATATCAGCTATTTTAACAGGGAATTTATAAAGGCCATAGGCTGTCCGCCCGGCAAATACAGGAACGAAGGCTGAGGTCATCCGGTCATCTCCCAACCCGCATCAATTCGTCAAAGGCGGAATTCAGGTCTCCGGGTCTTACAGCTGCCATTACCGGAATACTGATGAAGCACTCATCAGGAGCTATAATTTTCTGCCACCCTGAAGAGCGGTCAGGACCACCTACTTTTAGATAAAAGGTTTTATCATATTCACCGAATTCCCAATGCCGCAAGCTGTTGTCACCAATTTGAAAACACAGGCCTTCAGTATGCTCCCTTTGCACAAGCAAGCCCAGGCCATTCTTTACATAATTGGAAAGCAGGCATATATCTATCTCTTTATTAAATGATTTCAATTTATAGTTTCTGGGCCAATGCAGGTTTAGGGATGAGACATACTTTAGTAATCTTGACAGGGTCCCTCCGTTATAAACCTCGCTCCAGCACCTGACTGCAGAAATATCATTATAAAACTGAAAATGCAGTGTTATTTCAAGAGCTTTTTCTTCATCAATTGTGACAAACTCAATTTTTCTCCCCGTCGGGTTCCTCATATCGGTATGATAACGGTAACATAGTCCGTAATTATGTATCAGGCTATTAATCCTTTTAGTTTTTTGTTCTTCATAGTATTCAGCTTCTGATATCACAAGCTCCACCGGATTAAAAATTCTATAATCAAAGTCATTAAATTCCAGATTTCCATAGGGCAGTGCTGAAAAATACAACAGGCTGAGACAATGCTCCCCGGAGACCGAGAATACCATATATATCCCATTTTCACAAAACGTAATGTATTCCATTTTATCAACCCTTTGTTTTAAACAGTTATTTGAAGGATATTTCGGTTAAAGCCCCCTCACGGAAAAATACCGGAATAACGTCTATGGGCGCGCTGGAAGTAAAAGTTTGCCCTCCCTCATGGATTTCTCCCGTATTAAGATTACGCCAGCGGCAGCCCTTTGGCAGGTACACCGCTCTATTTCTTTGACCCTCGTACAGGACGGGGCATACAATAATATCATCTCCAAAGCAGAATTCATCATTAATATTCCATGTATCCATATCCTCCGGAAAATTATAAAACAGGGTACGCATTACAGGTGTACCTTTTTCATGAGCCTGTTTCATGGTATCTGCAATATAAGGTCTGAGGCTTTCACGGAGTCTCATGTATTTCCTGCAGATTTTATAAACCTCTTCACCATAAGACCAGACCTCGTTTTCGGCCCCGCTTGGAGTAGCTCCCCCGCCTGTGGTACCCAATGGTTTCTTATGGGGCTCCCTGTCACCATGCAGGCGGAAAACAGGACAAAAAGCGCCGAACTGGAACCAGCGTACAAGGCATTCCTTGAATTTGGGATCGTTTATATTCCCCCCGTGGAAGCCTCCTATGTCTGTGGTCCACCAGGGTATACCGGCAATACCCATATTCAAACCTGCTGCCAGCTGATATCGCAGAGAACGGAAGCTGGAGTCTATATCTCCAGACCAGACCAGCGCACCGTAACGCTGGGAACCTGCCCATGCACAACGCACCAGGTTAAGTATATCTTCCTGCCCCTCCAAACTCATACCTTTATATGCCATTTCAGAGTAACAGCGCGGGTACAGGTTTCCGATTTCCAGATCAGCTCCCCGCTGATAACGGTAATGGCTGAATTCATATTTTGTAAATTCGGGTTCGGCTTCATCCAGCCAGAAAACTTTAATGCCGTATTTATAGTAATTTTCCTTTATTTTTGACCAGACATACTCCCTGGCATCAGGGTTTGTCATATCCACAAAACACATGTTTCCCAGCTGATTCATTCTGGAACCTGCCTCAGTACGGGTCAGATACCCAAGTTCCTTCATTTCCTCATAATTGACACTCCCCCTCTCCACAGTGGGCCAGATCGAAACCATGAGCTCAATACCCATTTCTTTCAGTTCCCTGACCATGGCTGCAGGATCGGGCCAATACTCGGGATCGAAACACCAGTCTCCCTGGTGCGGCCAGTGGAAGTAATCAATGACAATAACCGAGATGGGCAGATCGCGTCTTTTATATTCCCGGGCAATACCCATCAGTTCTTCCTGGGTCTGATAACGGAGTTTGCACTGCCAGAAGCCGGTTCCGTAATCCGGCATCATTGGTACCTTGCCTGCCGCGTCTGCATAGGCTTCCTCTATTTCGGCAGGAGTATCCCCGGCGGTTATCCAGTAATCCATTTGTTTTGTGGACTCCGAATACCACTCGGTCAGATTTTTCCCAAAGGTGACTTTTCCTATGGCAGGGTTGTTCCACAGCAAACCATAACCACGGCTTGAAAGCACAAACGGCACGCTGGCCTGGGAATTTCTCTGGGCCAGTTCAAGAATGCAGCCTTTGAGTTCCAGATCGGGCTGCTGATACTGTCCCATACCGTATAATTTTTCATCCTTTGCTTCAAAACGTACCCACAGCTTGTAGTTATCGGTCCCTGTTATCGGAACAAAAGTACGGGGCAATATTTCCAGGGCGCTGTTGAAGCCCTCATCATCGGCACGGAAGCGGTTACGGTCATATTCCTCCAGAAGCGGCTCGCCTTTCTGATTATAAAATCCAAGTTTTCCCGACGGGAATACTTCACAGCGAAGCTTTCCATTCATAATGGATGCCCGGTTCCCATTTATGGATATCCGAGCAGGTATTTCATCAGGCTCCGGAAGAAGTGCAAAATCTTCATTCGGCAGTATATCCGGCTGGAGAGAAGCACGGACACGGAAACTGTTTTCTCCCCAGGGTTCAATACAAAGCAATTCTGCATCCGATCTGCGAAGCAGCCTGTTATTTTCTTGTCTGAGCATATTCGTTATCTCCTTTTGCAACTAATATTCCTGGATATAATACTATTCTTTAACCGCACCCAGCATTATACCGGTTACAAAGTATTTTTGTAAAAACGGATAAACAACCAGCATGGGGATCATGGCAATAAATACTTTTGCCGCATCCAGGGATTTGTTTGAAAGTTCGTTCATCAGTTTTGCCTGATCGGGGGACATACTGGCGGCCTGGACATTTACCACCATTTGCTGGATATATGTTTGCAGCGGGTAATGCTTGTCACCGCTGGAAAGCACAAGTCCCTGAAAAAACTCATTCCAGTAACCCACACTTGTAAAAAGTACAATGGTGGCCAATACCGGCTTGGAACAGGGCACCACAATTCCGAAAAGGATTTTCCAGGGTCCTGCGCCATCCACAACCGCAGCCTCCTCCAGATCCTGAGGCAAATTGCGGAAAAAATTCATTATGAGGATAAGGTTAAACACCGGCAGGCCGCCGCAGAGAACCAATCCCCAGATATTATCGATCATTTTATAATTAACCATGGTCATGTACCATGGGATAGTGCCGCCATTAAACACCATACAGAATATTACCACCCACATAAGTATATTGCGCGGCTTATACTGTTCCTTTGTCTTTGAGAGCGGATAGCCCATCAAAATCATTACAAGCATGGATACAACGGTTCCAAGACCTGCTCTCTGGATTGACACCCAGAACGAATGAAAAAACTTCCAGTCCCCCATGATCTCGGTATAGGACCTCAGTGAAAATCCTACGGGATACAGTGTTACCATACCTGAGTTTGAAGCCACCTTTGACGATATGGAGAGACAGAAAGCATACCAGATAGGATATAGACAGCTAAGTGTCAAAACTGCCATCAATATATACAAAAAAACCTTAAAAATCTTTGAACCCAGGGTTTTACTCTGAACCATTCAAGTTCTCCCTCCCTAAAATATTTTGTAATCTGCCAGCTTATAAGCAGCCCAATAAGAAATAACAATCATAATGAAGCTGATGGCAGACTTGAATAAACCGGCGGTGGTTGCCAAGGAGAATTGAAGATTGACAAGACCAATGCGGTAAACCCACGTATCCAATATGTCACCGGTTGAATACACCATTGGGTTATAAAGGTTGTATATCTGGTCAAACCCTGCGTTAAGCACATTACCCAGCCCCAGAACCCCCAGCAGTACAATTGTTCCCGTAATACCGGGTATGGTAATATACCATATGGATTTCCACTTGCTGCAGCCGTCAATGGTAGCAGCTTCGTAAAGATTCGGGTTTATGCCTGTAAGTGCTGCCAGAAAGATTACTGCATTAAAGCCAAACTCTTTCCATACATCCGTCCCGATAACCAATTGGCGGAAATAAGAGGCCATACTGAACCAGATAACCGGTTTGGCACCAAACAGTCCTGTAATTTGATTGACAATTCCGTCCAGACTGAAGATATTCAATATAACACTGGCAAGAATAACCCAGGATAGAAAATGAGGCAGATATACCGCTGTCTGCACAAACTTTTTATACCTCATATTTGTAACCTCGTTCAAAAGCAAAGCAAATGCCAGCGGAATTACAATATTCAATACAACCTTCGAGCATGCAATAATCAGGGTGTTGATTATTACACGCTGTGCATCGCTCATGGAAAACAAATACCTGAAGTTTTCAAGGCCCACACCGGGAGATTTCCATAACCCCAGACCCGGGTTGTAATTTTTAAACGCCATCACAACACCTGTCATTGGAACAATGTTAAATAATATCATCCAGAGAACACCTGGTATAACCATAATTGAGTAATGGGTCTGCAGCTTTAAAGAAGACATTCTCTTGTTCAAAATTTTCACTCCTCATTCATATACAAACAGCTGTTCATGCACTTCTTCAAGCAGAACAGCCGTTTGTGGGATAGATCAGTAAATGCCGGTTAACTATTTTTTTGAATCCATTTCCTTTTGCACCTCGGCAAGTATTTCAGTTCCGCCTTCATTGTTCCACTTTTTGACATACTCATCAAAAGTACTGGTGCTGTCCTTGCCTGTAATAATCTTCAGAGACATTTCCTTCTCGGCGGTCTCCAGGTTTGCCCATTTGGCTTCCATAGCGGGAGTCTGGCTGTAAACCTCGCTGTAGATCAATTTATCCGGTGTAGCCAATGCAGTGGGGCGGGCACCTATAAGTATTGAATACAGGCGGGCAAAATCAGGACTGTTGACGTCAAAATTCGAGATTGAAAGCTGCTTATCCTTTGAATAGTCCTTTACCACTGTTGTTACATTTTTTGCATCATTATACAGAAGCTTGTAAGGACTTGAAGGATCGTTGAAATCTTCGGCCTTTGCTTCACCGTCAAGAACCTTGATCAGACTTTTATATGAAGTTTCACATTCATCCAGGGCACCCATGGAATTCCGCAGGGGATACCAGTATATGGAGGTGTTCTGACTTCCCAGCTTGTTTTCGTCACGGACCCAAATGTTATTCATAATGACAGCCGCTTTCGCAATATCTTCTGAGATATTCTTGTTGAAAATAGTGTAGGAAGCAACGGGGCACTGCATACGCGTATACCATTTGCCGTCATCGGCCTTTACAGGGTATGCCTGCCAATTTGCACCGGGGGTTTTCTTGTAAGCATCGGTAGTACCATAACCAATGGACCACCATGCACAGAAGTACATACCAACATTGCCCGAGTTAACCAGCTCGGTTGAACTGTCACGGACACCCATTTCAGGATCGATCAGGCCTTGCTTGTACCAGTCGGCCAGTCGTTCGAGAGCTTTTTTGCTGTTTTCGGTATTGGTTCCATATACCGCCTTGCCGCTTCCGTCCTTGATCCAGTACCCCGGGTAGGCATCATAAGCTGCAAATACAGGTTCAAAACCTGCGAACATAACACCTGCCTGCAGGAAGTTTGTATATACCGAGCTCTTCTTATCCGGTCCGGCTATTGGAATAGTGGAGTTTCCTGCCGGCTTTTTCTCCTTGAATACCTTTGCCACCGCTTCAATTTCGTCAATGGTGGTAGGGGCTTTGAGATTGTACTTATCCAGCCAGTCCTGACGGATGTTAAGCATGGACTGTCCTGACGGAGCAACGTCCACCCCAACCATACTGAGCTGTTTTCCGTTATATTTTGCATATTCATAGGCAATACCGTCACCGGAATCCATGATGGCCTTTACCTGTGGAGAGACATACTTTGGGAATATCTCTGTGAAATCATACAGCATATCGGATTTGGCTGCGCTTAGAAATGCCTTGCGGTCAACCTGCATGCCGTCAGGCAAGGTATTGCTGGCTATACAAAGGTTAACCTTCTGGTTGTAATCGTTACCTGTAGCAGCCGACCAGTCTACCACAATTTCAATATTGAAGTTGTCCTTAAGATAGCGGGTAAACACATTATCTTCATTTGTATCACCCTCCGGGAACTTCTGGGTCGGGTAAGCCTGCTGGCCAACGTGAATGGTTACCGGCTTGTCAAACTTCATGAACGGGTCAGTCTTTTCATCTGCTGCTGCCGTACTGCCGGAAGACGGGACGGCAGAACCGGTGCCTGCAGCTCCGGAATCATTACTGCTGCCGCAGCCTGCGAAAACAGAAGTCAGCATGGCAGAAGCCACTACAAACGCACCAAGCTTTTTGTAAAACGTAGACATCTAAATTCCTCCTTGAACCTTTTTTTATGGCAAGTAAAGGATAACAAAAAAAGTATGGGGGAACAACTTGGATTTGTACCATTTGCACAAAACAGTTATTCAGTTTCAACAGTTTTCTGTAGGAATTTAATATATAATTGGCCTAAATCCTGTTAATAATCCTCATCCTTTTTTAATTTGGAGGACATTTGTTTTATGTATTCAGAACAATTGACCCCTGTCTGTGTAAGGAATATATGCGAAAAATACTTACTGTCTTCATAACCAACGGCTTCTGCCACCTCTGACGGTTTTACCTTCCGCTGCTGAAGCAATTTTTTGGCAAGCTCCACCCTTTCATAACGGACAAAATCATTAAAAGTATAGCCCGTAACATTTTTAAAGCTGGTAGAAAAATAACTGCGGCTCATATTTACTTTCCGGGCAACCATTTCTACTTTCAGGCGTTCTGTAAGATGTTCCTTTATATACTTAACAGCGTACAGCATACATATCGGAAGAAAAGAAAAATCCGTGATGCTGTCAATTATCCCATACAAATTTTCATAACAGCCGGTTAACCAGTCCACACCTTCAGATTTCTTCGAAAGAAACGGTACCCTGTTGGTAAATTGAAATACTCTTTCAATCTCCTGGGAAATTGACATAAGGAGCCGTTCCATTTGCCTCAGACTGATGGATGACTTGACAACCTCATTCATTTTTTTTATAAACAGGCCTTCATCATAAACCCACCGGCAGCCCTGCCATGAGGCAAGCATTTTTTCAAACTGTTCGGGCTCAAAGCCTTCCGGGTTTATAACTGTTAACTCTTCAGCCTCAATCGTGGCATGGGATATTTCATCAGTTTTACCCATGATTTTTGCTATTCTCTGAAAGATTTCGGTGCAATCCTCTTCTTCCATTCTGAGCTTGGATATATAATCCAGCGCCCCCAGCCGAAGGGCACTCTGTACATACTCAAAATCCTCATGAAAGCTTAAGGCAACATATTGCAGTTTCGGGTAGGTTTTACGGCTTTCCTTTATAAAATCCAGTCCGCTTAATACAGGCATGGAAAGATCCACAACGGCAAGATCCACCTCCTGCGTCTTAAGAAAATTCAGTCCAAGCAAACCGTTTGCAACATCCCCCACAACAGTCATTCCGCATTTTTCCCATGGCACCATTGAAATCAGGCCTTTTCGTGCCAATTTGTCATCGTCAATGATCAGTACCTTATACATATGGCTCGTTTCCTTTCCGGACAGGCAATAACAGAGTTACGGCCGTCCCTTCCTCAGGTTCGCTTTTTATACTTAGATGTGCATCACTTCCATAGAAAGAAAGCAGACTCATCTCCACATACCTGAGACCAATACCCTTGTTTAAACTACCTTCCGTCTGCATATCATTTCGGTACCCTTCAGGATTGAACCCATGTCCGTCATCCTTTATGGATATCATGACATAGCTTTCGTTTTCAAGCCTGATTTCAATCCATAAGTTGCCGAATTCGTTGATATTATGGCATACGGCATTCTCAGCCAGGGGCTGCATTATAAAGCGCGCGCAGGGAGTGTCAAGATAATCCCCCTCTTCAATATTGAGCCAGACTTCGAAATCATACCTTTCCTTTTGAAGTTCAAGATACAGCTTCAAATATTTAAGTTCTGTCCGGAATGTGGCTTTTGTATTTGTCTTTCCAAGGCTGTAGCCAAGTATATAATTTAATTTATATATGAACCTTTCAATTTCAGGCTGTTTGTTTATGGTTGCCATACAATGGACAGAATGCAGTACATTCATAAGAAAATGAGGATTTATCTGATAATAAAGCTTGTCTATTTCCAGCTGCTGTTTTTCCTTTTCCTGCTGACGCACATTCTCCAACAGCTGTACAACCTCCTGCTTCATGTCATCAAATCTATTGAAAAGATTGTCAAATTCATCAATCTGAAATGAATGCTTTCCCGGAACAATATTGCCTTTTCCAACCTCCAGCATGTCTCGGCCAAGGATTTGCAGCGGCCGGTAAATCAAGTGGACCAGCAAAAAACCGGTAATTGACACAAGTATAACCGCGGCGATAAAAACAAAAAAAACACTTAACTGCCAGGAATTCATCTGCTTGTGATAGCTGGTTTCAGGCACCAGCAGCACGTTGCTAAAACCAAACTTGCTAACGGCCGAAAGATATGTGAACTCGCCGACCACTTGAACAGTACCGCTTTTGGCATCCTTATCCACATTGATTGTATCTCCGACCTTGAATGCATCACTGCTGCTGAAACATATCCGTCCGTTATTATCAACCTGCAGCAAATCATATGACACCTTACGGATTTGTGAAAGGGATTGGATGTTTTTTTTCGCGCCCGTAAAAATTTCCCCATAGATAAGATAATCCTTGTCATCACTGAAACGTACCCTGCGGGTAAGAGAAACCACATCCTTTGACGATGAATAATTTAGACTCCTATGTATTGAATTCAGACTTATTGCATTTGTTTGGACAATGGTGCCCAATTTCAGAGGATTTGAATTTTCTTTAACAGGCAAGCTGAAAAACAACATTTTTTCGGGTTTATCCACTGCCGTGCCGTCGCTGAAGTAACCGACAAGAGATATGTTTTCATGGCTGAACAGCATGGTATTTATATCGCTTGTGATTCTCCCGGATATTTCGATACGTTCATATCCGCCGCTTTGAGTGACATAATTGTTGACCAGCCTGCCAACGCTGCCCTCAAGCGACATCTGCTGCGACAGCTGTACCAAAGTATAGTAGTCCGAGTCAATTTGCCCGGTCAGTTGAAGCAGATCAGCCTGCATCGTGGTCTCTATCCGGTTTTTTTCAGCCGCCTGCAAGGATATATAGGATACCGATACTACCAGTAAAAAGCATAATATCATACATACACTCAGAATCAAGCTCATCCTCTGCCTCAAAGTACGGATGTGAAACATGGATTTCTTACCTTTTTTATTCATTGTAACTGCTCCTTACATTGATTTTGATAAAAAATTCCAAGTAAATTAATATAAACATTACCAAATTTATAAATATCTTAAAGAGTCATATGTGTAATTTAAATTTTAGCCTGTTAACATATGTATAGTCAAGTAAAACGGGAAAAGCTGGAAGCATATAAAAAACTGATTGGTTATCCGATCAGTTTTTATATGCTTCCAGCTTTTATGCATAAATTTATGCTCCGGACCTTACTCCTGTTTTATGAATTGATTTCATCAAGAGTCCTGCCCTTTGTCTCAATACCTGCTGCGGCAACAACAACAGCCACTATGGCAAATACTACTGTCAATATCAGAAATACATTGTTGAACCCTGCCTGCTTGCCGTTTTCCTGATAAATCCTTCCCACAATATAGGGAGCCGCAATTGCACCGATACGTCCTATTGCAGCCGCCCAGCCTGTTCCGCTGCCCCTCACTTTCGTCGGATACACTTCGGGAGTATAGGCATACACCGCCCCCCATGCTCCAAGACTGAAAAAATATAACAGGCAGCCTGAAATAAGTATGGCATTTACGCTTTCCCCATGGCCAAAAAGATAAGCAGACAAAGCAGTACCTGCCAGATAAATGACCAAAACCGGCTTACGTCCTATTTTTTCTATCAAATAGGCTGAGCTGTAGTACCCGGGCAGCTGGGCAATACACATTATCAATGTAAATTCAAAACCCTTTACAAGGCTGAAGCCCTTTCCGACCAGAAGAGTCGGCGTCCACAATACAAAACCGTAATAGCCGAAATTAATACCCAGCCATAGTATCCACAGAACAACAGTCCGCCTTAAGTATGTCCTGGACCATAATTCCCGTAACATTACCCGCTGCTTTTTGGCCTGTTTATTCGGGTTTTGGGGCGTTGTACCCTCATCTTGGATTCCGGCCTGCTGTTCCATTTTACTTACTATTTCATCAGCTTCCTTCAAAAGTCCTTTTTGTTCCAGATATCTTGGAGATTCCGGAATTCCTTTTCTCAGGTAAGCCGCATACAAGGCAGGAATCCCTCCCAGCAAGAACCCGATTCTCCAACCGTATACCGGCAGCAGCAGGTAAGCTATCAATGCGGCCACAATCCATCCCCAGGCCCAGAAGCTTTCCAGAAGCACCACCATTTTTCCCCGTGCCTTTGCCGGAGAAAACTCACTTACAAGTGTTGAGGCGGCAGGCAATTCTCCGCCCAAACCAAGCCCTGTCAAAAATCTGAAAAACAGAAGAAGTTCAAAATTCGGCGCAAACGCAGACATGGCACTGGCTATCCCAAACAATATAAGCGTATAGGTGACAACCGTTCTCCTGCCCCATCTGTCGGATACCATGCCGGCTGCGGCGGCCCCCACAGCCATACCCACAGCCGAAGCGCTTCCCAGCAAACCCAGATCTGTGGCAGAAAGCTGCCATTCTTTTCCGATTGATGCCATAACACCCGACACCATACCCTGATCCATGGCATCAAACATCCAGCCTAAACCGGTTAGGAACAATACCCTCCGAAGCATGGGAGTAGCAGGCAGTCTGTCGATTCTTTGTGAAATACTGCTCATTTATTTCCTCCTACATGAATACATAATATCTGACTTATACCATTTTTTATGCAATATATCAAGACTTAATAAACCCGGTCGCCATTAAAGATTGAATTCTTTACTACCACATAATCGACATTTCTAAGCGCCTCGAGTGAATTTCCTCCTGCGTAGGAAATAGATGACTGAAGGTCCTGCTCCATTTCTGTCAATGTATTTTTCAACGGTCCTCTGTATTCGACAAACATTTTTTTGCCTTCTATATTCTTCCTTTCTCCTTTTTGAAATTCGGAAGCCGAACCGAAATATTCCTTATAAAGCTTTCCGTCAATAGTGATTGTTTCACCGGGGGATTCTTCATGTCCCGCAAATAAAGAACCGATCATTACCATTTTTGCGCCGAATCTTATGGATTTAGCTATGTCCCCATGCGTTCTGATCCCTCCGTCGGCAATAATAGGCTTGTTGGCGGCTTTTGAACACCAACGGAGCGCCGCCAGCTGCCAACCGCCGGTCCCGAAACCCGTCTTGATTTTTGTTATGCACACCTTTCCGGGACCTATTCCGACTTTGGTAGCATCAGCACCTGCATGTTCCAGTTCTCTGACAGCTTCCGGAGTCCCAATATTTCCTGCAATAACAAAACTGCCGGGCAAAAGCTTTTTTATATGCCTGAGCATTTTCAATACGGCATTGGAATGCCCATGTGCAATATCAATCGTAATGTATTCTGGTGAAAGTCCTTCATCCGCCAGCTGCTGAATAAATTGATGTTCTTCCTCCTTTACCCCGACGCTGATGGAAGCATACAACCCTTTCGATTTCATATTTTTAATAAAAGATAGCCGCTTTTCAGGACAGAAGCGGTGCATAATATAAAAGTAACCATTTTGAGCCAAATACTTAGATATATTCTCATCAATAATAGTCTGCATGTTTGCAGGCACCACCGGCAGTCTGAACTTTATTCCACCCAGCTGCACCGACGTATCACATTCCGCTCTGCTGCCAACTACACATTTTGCGGGAATCAGCTGAATATCTTCATAATCAAATACATTCTCCATGTTAATACCTCAAGATAATTGTTTACAATAATTGAAAGTTACAAAATAGTTGTAATTTTGCCTGGCATAAACAAACTTTGGAATTACAAGGTTTAGTATTTCACAGTTCTGCTGTAATATATCCTTTTATGTACTATAAAAACATTAAAGAGGTAAAATGTACTCCGAGCCAGCTCTCATGGATACATTTTACCTCTTTTGCACGCTATTTTCCTTAATTAACATTGCCGGTTAAAATTGGCTTTCAATTTTGCATTTAAGTAGATTATTGTTATTTTACAGGTACGCGAGTACAACTTCAACCAATGCTTAGCTGTTTTCCCATCATCCTCCATGTAAATGGAAATCTTTATTTTATCCGGCGGCAGTTGATCTACATTTTCCGGAATACGCTTGCCAAAGCAGGTGACTGCCTGGAAACAAGCGTATTCCAGAGATGTATTTAATTCCTCTCTGGTGAATAAGAAGGATTTGGAGGGTTTATGTAAAAAATTGATTTCTATATACCTGGTTTCAGAATCAAACATAAGTAATATATATTGTTTTTTTATTAAAGGAAGTATTTTAAAATAGTAATCCTGCATGAAGCCAAACCATTAAAAAAACTGTAAATTTAAGGGGTAAGCAGTCTGACGGAATCCATCCTTTTGATTATTCCACGGAAAAGCTTATTTGCCCTGGCTGTTGCCGTTACGTCAAACAGGTCATGGTATTCGTACTTATTAGAAAAAAAACGGTGGCCTGGATTGACATATTTCACCTATGGGAGGAAATTCAAATACACCTTTTTTGTTTTTATTCCAGGCACACCAGTTGGGATCAACCATAAAACATCTGTCTCCGGATGTACTGTCCTGGCTTCCTGCAGCTCGCAGGCAACAATATCCAGGGACAATCCCCTTCTCCGGAGTTGTGGAATTTTGGACCTGTAGGTTCCCATTCCCCAGCCGACTCCATGGATAATAAATCTATCCGGTCTCTGGGAATAGGGTAATGGTTCCTCTTTTGAAACAGAAATCTGGTATTGAAGTTTCATGTTTTCAAAATCGTAGAGCCAAAATTCACTGAAACGGGTATTATAACCGGGAACATACTGCTGCAGGCCCTTTCATGAAGGAGGCAAATCACAGCCTACATACAGTATTTCAGCATTCAGGGTACCAGGGGCTGTTCTGGTTCGGTATTCTTCCATAATATACAGCCAGTGCCCTGAAAGAATGATGAAATTCCGTCTGTTCTCTTTAACTTCCACACAGGTTGGAATGTTCTTTTCCTCACGTCTCCGGGCAGCCAGCAAACCGGGTATGTATAACCCCAGTCCAAAGCCTGAGCAGAGTATCGTAACAGTTCTTTTTTCCATTTACTCACGCTCCTTGACTTAAAACGCGTTCATACTTTTTTTTAATCAACCGAATTTTGCGTCAAGGAATCTGTTCATACCCTCTGCTTTGCTTTTATCTATACTCAATATTCTATTTACGTTAAATAGACGTGTAAAGAAATCAAATTGCCATTTTGACGGTTCTTTACTCTCAACTGCATATTTAAATCTTTCAAACTGGCTATCCATATCATGAGGCAGGCTTCCTTGTATAAGGTGGCAGCAGCACAGCTGAATGATGTTATCTATATAATCCAGCATATAGCCTTCCACCGCTGTCAAAAGCACCAGCTGTCTTTCGATTGATATATCTTCCTTCCTCATCATATAGCCTCCTGTCTGGTTATTAAACTGCGGTACAGGTCTTTTATATCTTTCTTGCTGATTTTTTCTATTACATTTCTCGGTATCCCGGGAATAATGTATATTTCCTTTGGAACCTTCCTGTCTTCAAGCTGCGCGCCACACACCATTTATATATATCCTTTACCTCTGCCTGACACTGCTCCTTCAAAACCACCAGAGCAACTATTTTCTGCCCCAGTCTCTCGTCGTCGCCCCCTATAACGGCTGCTTCCTTTACAACAGGGTTTTTCAGCAGCACTTCCTCAATATCTATGGGATAAGCTCTGCTCCCTGCATTATCATGTCGTCATTCCTGCTGAGCACGGAAAACCTGCCTTCTTCATCCCTGTAGCCCAGATCTCTCACGCGGAAGCCCTTAGATCCCAGTACCTCTCCGGTCAGCTCAGCCGATTTGTAATAACCGTCCATCATATAATCGCTTGTTATGTACAATTCTCCGGTCTCACCGATGGCGGCTTCAGTCCCGTCCTCCCTGTAAATCTTGATACCGCAGCCCCTCATTGGCTTTCCGATCACACAGGGCAGGGAAATAACATCCTTATGCTCTCCGAAGGTAACTCTGTCAGAAGCTTCCGAGGTACCATATGCGTTAAATACCCGCAACCCGGGAAAGGCGGCGGCTGTTCTCTGATATATTGTCAGCGGATTTACCATTCCTCCTATAAGTATTCTCCTTACGGAGCTCAGATCATAGTTTTTTAATTGGGAATACTCAAGTATTTGCGGGAGCATGGTTCTGACGATATAAAAATTCGTTGCCCGGTATTCCTGTACAGCCTTCAGGAATATGGCCGGGTGAAATACATTATTCAGGAGTATGCTTCTTCCTCCCCGGCTTATGTCCATCGGAACGTCTCCTGAAATAGGGCTCGCCTGGGCCAGTGATCTCGGAATAATTGTCCTTTCTTCTGATGAAAAACCAAGATGTTGGGCAACAGCAAGTGCATTGCCGGTTATAGCTGAGTTGGACAATACTATTCCCTTTGGTTGTGATGTCGAACCGGATGTAAAGCATATACCAAAGGTATCTTCTGAAATCCCAGGCAAATCCCTAAACTTTTTGTTCTCATATTCATTAATGATGAAGGAGCCGTTTTCCTGCAAAACAAGTACAAGCCTTATGTTCATTGCAGCCATGCTGTTGAGGAGTTTGACTTTTTTCAGTTCCTCATAGCCGTCTCCGCCGTTGTAAAGGTAATATTTGTGGCCACCTTGTAATACTTGTCCTTATCCAGTGCACTGCCGTCGGAGGTGGTAATGATCACCAGCCTTTTTCCGGCCGGTATACTCTCTCTAATACCTCCTCCGTTCATAAGGGCTATATCGGCTTCGCCCGTCTCACGCATGGCGTCTGTGAGCAAATCGGCAAGAGTTGTTTCTTTGGTCCTGATATTGGATCTGAAGCCGTCAAGCTTATCTTTAGTTTTTGCCACGACTTCCTTTGCAGACTCAAAAGCAATGGAATGATACTTCTGTGCAACCGCATCCAAAACAGGATCGGCTTTGGATTTATCCTTGATATTTTTTGGGGTCCAGTCAAGCTTGGCCAGTTTGCCGTCCTTGAAATACATATCTGCCTGGCCCACATGAGTACTATATCCGCCCGAATCCACAAGGTATGTATTGTTCACCTTATCGGCCTTTTCATACAGGAAATGGTGATGGCCGTACAGAATCAGGTCTATACCGTCAACTTTTTTTTACAAGCTCCCTATCATCATCTCCCAGGTGCTGCCCCCTTATTTCCAGCAGCCTGTCAAACCCGAAGTTAAAATCGTGGTTCCCAGGTGTCATTGCATCGTACCCCCTGAGATTGGCTACTTCAACCACACCTTTTCCCTTCTCGATATTGGCTTCGTTTGTTCCGTGGAACAAATCCCCCGAGTCCAGCAGAAGAGTATCTTTATTTTCGTTTCTGACCTCATCGATTATATGCTTCATCAATGGCATACCCACCATTACACTGACTTCATCCAGGGTATAATAACCTCCGGTCTCCTCATCGTAAACTATATGTCCATGTATATCGGCAGTACTTAAAATTGTTATCCTCTCCTGGTAGTATCTCGCGTTCACAAGTACAGAATCAAGGTTTACAAATTTTGCAACCAGAAATACCGCTGCGCCCGAAGCAGCGCATTTTTTCTCCTGTCCCTGTGAGGTGACAGCCCTCCTATTGAAATTTGACCGGAAGTAGGCACCAGAATCCCTGTCAGCATCTTTACCGTTGTGGATTTTCCTGCTCCGTTGGGTCCGATAAAACCCACCATTTCACCTTTATCTATGGAAAAACTGAGGTTGTCGACTGCTCTTTTCATTTTATATTCCGGAACAAGCAAGCTGTGTATTGAGCCTAATAAACCTTTTTTTCTCACATTCAGCTTATAATCCTTTACAAGGTTGTTTACTTCGATTAGCGGCATTTTCGACATCCTTCTCTCCCTTATTATTATAAAAGCCGGTTTGAATTGCTAAAATAAAGGTTTCTTGAAAATATATGTTTACTCTTGCATAATTTTGTAACTTATGTGTGTTAATACATATTTTAACAGTAATCGTATTCACCGCCACTATGCATTCGGGTAGTTAAATGCAAAAAGTACGTAAAACTACTCTTATAGGTAGGCCGAAAATACTCCCAATTCATTAACAATCTATCTCATCTATTCTTAAAAGGTTTAGCTTGATACACTTTATAACAGCCTGGGCAGTGCACTCCACATCCAGTTTTTTAAATATAAATTTTTTGTGGTATTTAACTGTATTTATGCTTACAGCCTGGTTTGAGGCGATAATCTTGTCAGGCAGACCTGTAGCCATAAGCTTTAGAATTTCCACTTCCTTTTTTGTTAGGGAATAAGTTTTTCCGGATGAAATAAGTGAATTGTTCATTTCAGTTTTAAACTCATTGACCATCTTGTAAGCCGTATAATCGGTAACAATCTTAAGATCGATTTCTATTTTTTCATTTAATCTGCACAGTACCAGATATCCCAATACCTCTCCCTTAAAAAACAACGGAACGGCATAAAGGAAAAATTCCTTCAGCAGATCACTATAATGATGCTGAGGAATAGTATAAACCGCTTTTTTTAACTTGATTGACAATGCAATGGCATTTGTGCCGATTGCCCTTTCTGAAAAAGACATTCCTTCTTTAATTCCCAGTTTTTCAACTTTTCTTCCTAACTCCCTGCAGCATTTTTTTTTAATAGTAAACCCTCAGAATTAACAAGTAAAAGAACTAAATTTCTTTCGAGGGATAAATCCTCGAAATCGCTTTCAAGATTTACGAATATTGATACCAGTTCTTTGTTTTCATTCTGCGCATTTTGTAAACCCTCCTCATTAATACTGCTGCTCATAACACTTGCTGAATTGTCAACCCCAATATTCACGCATCTCCTCCAGGAAGCGAAAATTTCATCTACCGGCTGCAGTGTTATCATATGTATACTCCTCTCATTTTAATATTGCATTCTAGAACCACTTTCAACCATTTCTTATATACAAATTGTAGTAAAAGATTTAAGTCAATACTAAGAAAAGGAATAATATCTTTTATATACCAATATATTACCATTTTTAACATACAATTACAAATTATTTTGTTTTTTGGTAAAATTTTCACATACTGCAGCTATATTTTTCCTCATAACCGGAGAATCCAGCCTTTATTGCATAAAAAAACAGAAGTCTCTTTAGAATGGCTCCTGTCTTTTTATTTTGTTAGTTGAAAATTTTTATCAGGTTTTCTTTACTTCCTGCTTTCCTGTGACCTTGCTGTCACCATCCATTTTAAACGTTTTCTTGGCTTCCTCGGTGGTAAAATAAACATTGCCTTCAACTTTCGTGTCTACTAACTGGAAATTCTTAACGGTAACATACAGATCTCCCTTGAAGGTCCCGTGCTGAATACTGGCTTCCGGGCTGTTTATTGTAAACTTCGGTGCTGTCAGGGTATACCTTGCAGTAATTTTACGATCCTTATCCTGGGCGTATAAAGCAACCTTTCTCTGGATAACATCCTTACCGGCGGTATCTTTCTTTCCGTTCTTGTACTCACCGTCAAGCGAGATGTCCTTATTTATGGTGAGATCCTTTGTAATTGCAATAATCCAGGTCCCTCCACTGCTTATGGCCTTTTCAAAAGCTGCCGCATTATCCACTATCGAAGCGGAAGTTATTGCATCGGCGGTAGAGGTAGCTGCTGCTGTTGATCCGGCGGCTGTCGAACCTGCAGCTGTGGTAATTGCTGCTGTTGTCGGCGTTGTTGTTTGCTGAGTGGTTGAAGTACCGGGCAGCTGTTCCTTCTTTGCACAACCTGAAAATAGCGAAATTGTAAGTACTAATACTGCTGCAACCAATAAATTTCTATTTTTCATATTTAATACCTCCTAAATATTATGGTATTTACCAATGTTTAGTATGACCACTAATCTTGAAATTATTAGGGAAAATGAAAAATATATGAAAATTTTTTTGGCTATTGTTTTTATCCCGATAACTGTATATCATTTAGAATGAATTAATTCTAGAATCAGAGGAGTAACAACAACATATGAACCTTTATCTGGCCCCGGTTCAGGGAATGACCATAGCAGGCTACAGAAATTCATTTGCAAGGATATTCGGCGGTATTGACGCGTTTTATTCACCGTTTGTTGCCACTGCCGATCACAAAAAAATCAGCACTTCACTACTAAAGGATATTCTTCCTGAACATAATGCTGCTCAGGTTAAGGTCATCCCCCAGCTTCTGGGCAACAACGGGGACGATTTCCGTATATTTTCCTCGGCCATATATGAAATGGGCTATAAAGAAATAAACTGGAATATCGGCTGTCCCTTTCCCATGGTAACAAATAAAAAAAAGGGTTCGGGCATCCTGCCTTATCCTGATATGATAGAAAACTTCCTTGATATTGTCTGTGCCCACAAGCCCTACACTTTGACAGTTAAAATGAGGCTGGGGTTAGAAAGTTCCGAAGAAGGGCTGCGCGTAATGGAAATTCTCAACCGATATCCTCTGGGAGGTGTCATCATACATGCCCGCACCGGTATCCAGATGTATACCGGCAGCGTTGACCCTGATTCCTTTGAGGCTCTTGCCTCGGCATGCAGACATCAGATAACCTATAACGGCGACATATTCACTTATGATGACTATATACGTGTAAGTAAACGCTTCCCATATATAAAGAACTTTATGCTGGGCAGAGGTGCGCTGAGTGATCCTTTTCTGCCGGCCCTCATAAAGGGAAAAACCGTTCCTCCCGCCCATAAAATGAGCATGATAAAGGAATTTCACGATGAAATTTACACGTATTATCAAAGCATACTCTCGGGAGACAAACATCTGTGTGACAAGATGAAAGAGTTCTGGTCATATATTTCGGTTCACACCGACAGGGACGGCAAGCTTATGAAAAAGATAAAGAAATGTCATACCTCTGCCAATTATCTGCAGGCTGTAAACCAAATCCTCTGCTCCCCGGACGGCTGGAGCGGCACTCCTTTGCGATGATGCCTATAAGCCATGCCCGGATCTGATTTTTCCTTCTGATCGGGCATGGCTGACTGCTGTCAACTTTCTTATTTAAAAGGCAAAGTTGCCCGAGCGGAATACCGGTATCTCTTCACCCGAGGATTTTATTCCGGTAATCTCCAGATCGGCAGTCCCCACCATAAAATCCACGTGCTCAAGAGAATCATTCACTCCCCGCTCCTCCAAATCCTTCTCATTCAGTTCCGGAGCATCTTTGAAGCAGGGATATGCCTTCCCTATGGCCAGGTGGCAGGAGGCGTTTTCATCAAAAAGTGTATTGTAAAATAAGATTTTGGAATTTGATATGGGCGAATCATAGGGAACCAGAGCCACCTCACCCAGATAATGTGAGCCTTCATCGGTTTCAATGAGATGTTTAAGGGCCTCATATCCTTTTTTTGCCGAGAAGTCCACTATCCTCCCATTCTCAAAGCTGAGGGAGAAGTCCTCAATTAGGCTTCCGTTGTAGTTCAATGGCATTGAACTTACAACCACACCGTTGACTCCGGTCTTTACAGGCAGTGTAAAAACCTCTTCGGTGGGCATGTTGGGAATGAAAACCTGACCTTCGGGAGTATTCTCCGAGCCCGCCATCCATGCATGATTTTTGGGAAGCTCAATCTTTAAAGCAGTTCCAAGAGAATTTTTATAAGCAAGGTATTTAAAATCATTGGAATTTAAAAATTTCAGACTTCTGCTGAGCTTCAGCTTGTGTTCCTCCCACGCTGCAACGGGATCTGCCACATCTGCCCGGACCGAAGCCAGTATGGCACCCCAGAGCTTCTCCACCGCCTCTTTTCCCGGTACTCCCGGGAAAACCTTTTTGGCCCATTCAATTGTCGGAACCGATATGACGCACCAGGGGTTCTTACTGCTCATCAACCTGTTGGAATATTCCTTAAGGGCGGTGCTTTTAGCTTTATTTGCCCTGGCAATGCGTTCTGAATCCACATCCTTCATGAGCTCGGGGTCGGAAGCCGAGATGCTTAAAAACGCAGCTCCCTCCCGGGCATAGGACATATATAGCTCTTTATTCCACTCCGGGAATTGTTCAAGTGCCTTCTCAGGAGCATTCACCAACCGGATTTTTGTAAAAAGCTCATCCCTCCAATTGATCACTACATCCCCGGCACCGGCAGCATAGGCTGTCCTGGCAATTAACCTTGTAAAATCGGCACACTCGATGGGTGAATTGATGAACAATACCTGATTCTTTTGAATGTTTATACCGGCTTTTACCACCAGCTGTGCATATTTTTCTATCATTCCATAATCCATTTTTGATTAATCCCTTTCCATATTCTATATTTATCTATTGAAATTTTATCATAAATTATGTATGGCAGAGATAATTTTTTCGAATAACTTCTGAATAAAGAGAAAGTGCCGCAAAACTAAAACAATCATTTTGCGGCACTTTCGTGTACAATTCGTATAAATTTTAAGTATTTATTTCTTCAGCTCCATCAGGAACCGGAAGCTGCGGTCGTTCTGACCGGGCAGCGCCTCATGCCCGTAGTCCGGAAAAATCACCGCTTCCTTTTTTGAAATTATTTTGTTAAATACTGCAAATTGGGTTGACGGAGGACAAATATTGTCCATCAATGTAATAGCCATCAGCACTTCACCCTTTATACGCGGCACAAGGTTCTGAATATCTATATAACCAAGCTTTTCAAAAATTTCGTTTTCTCTGGTATGAAGCGGATCAAAAAAGCGGAAATGTGTCCGCAGCTCTTCATAGGCATCCTTTGCCAGATCCATGTCCCACACCCGTTTGTAGTCACTCAGAAAGGGATACATCACAGCGCTTCTGCTGATGCGTGGTTCCAGGGCTGCACAGGCAAGAGAAAGCCCTCCTCCCTGAGAAACACCATATGTACCGACCCTTGTTTCATCAACCTGCTCCATTTCCATAACAATTTTTGCAAGCTGGGCAGTATCCAGAAAAATATTGCGCATCAGCATATTGTCAGGCTCTCCGTCAATACCCCGGATGAAATGTCCGCGCATGGTATTTCCCCTGACTCCTCCCGTATCCTCCGATCTGCCTCCCTGTCCGCGGCAGTCAAGAGCTGCCACCACAAATCCCGCAGCGGCAAAGGGCAGCTTATCGAACCAGTCGCCCGAATGTCCGGTATATCCATGGAAATTCAGTACCGCAGGGCACTTGCCCTGTACATTTTTGGGAATCAATAATTTTGCATAAACCCTTGCATTCTTAACACCTGTAAAATATAAATGGTAACAGTCTGCATATGGAGATTTAAATTCAGCCGGAACAAGCTCCACATTGCTGTCGGTTCGGTTCATCTCCTCCACTGCCCTGCTCCAGTATTCGTCAAAGTCCCTGGGCCTGGGCGTACTCCCCTGATAGCTTCGGAGCTCCTCCAGCGGCATATCCAGCATTGGCATAAAAAAAGCCTCCTTTGATACTTAAATTTGGATTATTAATATATAATTTAGGCTTTTATAACTTTACCATATTTTAATTCCATATTCAAAGCTTTGTTTCCTATGGTTTTAAACCTTTTACCTTTCACTGCTCCCTGTTTCTTCCGTACCTGAGCGGAATGGCAACCTTCCGGTTGAATACCGCAATGACAGGTCCCATGAAAAAAGCAGTTATAAGTGTCCCTATTCCCACAGTTGCACCAAATAAGTATCCGCATACGGTACAGATGAAATCTGAACCGATTCTGCAGAACTGAAATCTGGCAACCTTCTTTTCAGACAGGATAAGCGCCACCGCATCATAGGTCGAAACTCCAAGGTCGCCTGTAAAGTATAAGGAAGAACCAAAACACATGATCACTATAGCGATAATTAAAAATAACAGCTTGATTCCAAATGACGGCTCGGGCATCCATGAATCAAATAACCAGGATGAAAACTGTACCACATATCCCAGCAAAAAAATATTTATAAAGGTTCCAAGACCGATTTTGCGCCGGTCCACAAAAAATATAACAATTAACATAAGTAAATTCAAAATTGAATAAAAGGTCCCATAACCCAGCGGCATATGCACTGAAATACCATGCGCAAGTACCTGGAACGGATCCATCCCAAAAGCTGAAAAATTGAACATTCCTACACTGAAGCCCGCTGTCAGCACACCGAACACGGTCATTACAACTCTTCTGTATTTCTCACTCATTTACATTTCTCCCCGTTTTAACTCCGAATCATTACTTTATATAAATCCAATTCCAATACATATTATATTTGATCATATCTGCGGGAAATACATATGCAATATCTTTCACCGGTTTGCTGTTTCATGGGCTCACGGCCATAACAATTATAAACAAAAAGGCGGCCGAATACAACCTTCTCTTTTACTATCCCTAATCACCGCGTATTGCCGCAGCAAGCTGATTTGCCATTAGTTCATGGGGTTTAAAGCTTGACAGTCCCCCTTATCAGATCTTTATCACAGGAGCTTGTTCCGATATACAATTCGTATTCCATGTGTTCAAGCTCCATTTGATTTGTTTTTTCATTGAAGTAGCACAGCTTTTCTACAGGGCAGGAAATACTTACATGCCTTTCCTCGCCCGGCTTCAGCGTCACTCTGGCAAACCCTCTGAGAACCTTTGCCGGCCTGTCTACGGAGGAATTCCTGAAACCCGCATACAGCTGGACAACCTCTGTTCCTTCCAGATTGCCGGCATTCTTCAGCCTGCAGGAAGCGGTCACCTTATTGCCTTCGGCCCCAAAAGAGGCATCCGATACGCTGAAAGTGGTATAGGACATTCCAAAGCCGTATGGCAGGAGCGGTTTGACACCCTCTTTCTCAAGCTTTGTATAGCCGTGATAATAGTCATAATATTGGGAGGTGGTATCCCACTCAACCTTTGGCAGGTCACTTTCCTTATATGGAAGAACAAAGGGGAGCTTTCCGCTTGGATTGACATCGCCGAACAAGATTTCAGCCATAGCCCTTCCCCCTTCCATTCCAGGGTAATATGCCATAAGTATTGAGCTGACACAGTCCTTCCACTCTGTTATCATTATCATGTTTCCGCCGAACAATACTGCGGCCGAATTACTGTTTACCGGTCCTACAGCCTTTATCAGGTCTATCTCGTTCGGGTGGAGTCCCAGTGAAAATCTGCGGTCTCCTCCCATTGTGCCCGTATAGCCTTCAGCTTCATCCTCGGAAACAAATTCCCCTTCATCGTTATGGTCGTAACCTACCACAAATACTACCGCATCTGCTTCCCCGGCGAGCGTCTTAGCCCTTTCGAGGTCATCTCCCCTGTCATAGGTAATCTGTGTTTCGGGCGAAACCATTTGCAGACCCTGAACAGGTGAAATTACATATGGGGGACGTACCCAGCTTGAACCGTGGTCTCCTATAGGCTCCAGTTCGCCCAGTACCCCCAGTACCAATAAATTCTTCACCTGCTTTTTATTGAACGGAAGAACATTGTCTTTGTTCTGGAGCAGCGTTATTCCCTTTCTTGCACTTTCCAGAGCAAGTGAAATATGCTCCTTGCATGCCAGCACCGACTGGTCTGCAGCTGTTTCATGCCGGCTGGCAAATGCCAGCAGGGTGCGGATTATACGCAATGCCGCATCGTTTATCCTCTCTTCGGGTACCAAGCCATCCTTTACTGCCTTGACAAGTTTATCCCCAAAGTACATGGTATGTGCCATTTCAATGTCCTGACCGCCATTTGCCGCCTCAACGGTATCCTTTACACCCCAGTAAAAGTCACTCATGACAAAACCGTCAAAACCCCATTCATCCTTCAGTACTTCGTTGAGAAGATAATTGTGATGGCCGCACTGGATACCCTTGTACAGGTTGTAGGAACTCATTACACTGGCAGCTCCGGCGTCAATGCAATCCTTGAAGTGGGCAAGGTAAACCTCCCGCTCGGTTCTCCTGTCACACTCCACACTTACCTTGAAGCGGGAATTTTCCATCTGGTTAAAGGCATAGTGCTTGATACAGGCTATTACATCCTCTTCCTGCACGCCGCGAACCAGCGCCGAACCCATCTGCCCCAGATGGAAGGACTCTTCCCCATAAGTTTCCTGACTTCTGCCCCAACCGGGATTGTAGGGCAGGTTTATACAAACCCCTCCGAAAAGATTGCCTCCGAAAGCCCGGATTTCCTTTCCTATGGCATGCCCTATCCTCTCTTCCAGCTCGGTGTCAAAGCTTGCTCCCCTTAACATGGATACAGGGAAGCAGGTGGTTTTACCATTGCCGCATACCACACCTCTGGGTCCGTCGCAAAACAGCATGGGCGGAAGCCCCACACGCTCAATACCCCCTGCCGGATACGGAAAATAATTATAGTGCAGATTATCCGGGTCTTTTTGTATGTTGGCCAATTCATCCTGCAGGTTTATCTGCCCGCTCATCAGCCAAACCTTTTCTTCCAGAGTCAAGCCTGACAGAATTGTCCGGGCTTTTTCAGTGAATCCTAAACGGTACTCCTTGTTACACTTCATCTGGTATCCTCCTTAAAAAAATCATTGATATAATTAATATAGCTTCAATTTCATAAACTATCTCGCAATATATTAACATGATATGGACATACATTGCTGTGCAATGGTATATTTAAAATACAGCAGACAAAGTAAATGGGCCTTTAAAAGCCATTCAACGGAGGTAATTCATGTACCCCTATTATGAGACGATAAGTACCAGGGAACCTGATGGTTTCACCATAATATTTGAAGAAAACTTTACTTTTCCCGCCCATCTTCATTCCCACATGGAGTTTGTCTACATTCTTGAAGGTGAAGTGACGGTTTCGGTAAACGACATCAGAAAGGACCTGGAAAAAGGCGATATAGCCGTATGCTTTCCCAATGATATTCACAGCTATAACAGCAGTGCCCCGTCAAAATTAATGATTCTTATTTTCTCTCCGGATATTATAAGGGGATATTTGAGCGAACGGACCGGCAAGACTCTGGAGTGCCCCTTTTTTGAAAAAGGTTCCTTCGGTGACGATATTAATATCCTGCTCGACATGATTGTTGCAGAAAATTCAGGCAATAGAAATGAATATGTTGTAAAAGGCCTGCTATATACCATTTTCGGCAAGCTGGACAGGATTTTTGTATTTAAGGACGGCAGGCAGCTGCATGACACAACAATCCAAAAATTATTAAGATACATTGGCAGCCATTTCAACGAAAATATTACACTTGACAGTATTGCAAAAGACCTGGGTTTCAGTAAGTTTCACATATCCCGCCTGTTTAACAGCAAGATTGGAGAACAGTTTAATGATTATGTAAATAAACTTCGTGTCAACATGGCCCAGAGCCTGTTAACCGGAACTGATTCCAGCATTTCCAACATAGCCCTGGAGTGCGGTTTTGAAAGTATCAGAAATTTCAACAGGGTATTTAAGGCATACAGCAGCATGACCCCTAAGGAATTCCGAAGCAGCAGGAAAAGGTAGCTTTACTTTTGTCCGGCAAGTTTTCTCATGTCGGCACTCAATTTCCCAATATTTTTTATTATATTTACCATTTCACCTATTTTCATATTCTGTTCATCCATAGTTCCGGTGATCTCTTCAGTGGTTGCGGAATGCTCCTGCATTATTGCCGCATTATTTTCGAGATGCAAATCTATTTCACTGAATAAACCGGCAATTTCATTTACAGATTCAAATTCAGACTGTATGTAATTCTGCATCCTTCCAAAAGACTCCGCCATATTATCAATACTATGGTTAAGTTTTTCCACTGCAATGCTTCCTTCAATTACAGATGCATTTCCCATACGTGCCGTTTCCACTGCAACACTCGCTTTCTTTTGCAAAGCCGTTACAATTTGACCTATTTCATTGGCGGTTTTATTGCTTTCATCCGAAAGTTTGCGTATTTCATCAGCCACAACGGCAAATCCCTTACCGGCCTCTCCCGCCCTGGCGGCTTCAATTGCAGCATTTAACGCCAGCAGGTTTGTCTGTTCTGCAATTCCTGTAATTGAAGAAAGGAAATTGCGTATGTGCTCCATGCTCTCCCCCAGTTCACTGACTGTTTGCAGCCCCTGCTCCACCGCCGAATTAATTGTTCCCATGCCCTCCTTCATATCGGCAATTTCTCTGCCGTTTTCCTGTGCAATGCCGTCAACTTCCCTGGATATGGCTTCAATGGCTTTGGACTGCTCATACATGTATTTAAGTTTATCACGGGATTCCTTCATCATAATGGAAATTGACGTAACAGCATTGGCTTCCTCCTCGGTGCCTTTGGCCATTTCATGCATACCCTTCGTCACAGCCTCACTGCTCTGTAACGCAAGCTCAGTATAGCCTGTGAAGTTTGAAAGGTTTTCATTCAGGGTAACGGCTGTCTGCTCAACCATGTCAAAAGTCTTCTTCAGCTCTTCATAAAAAGTCATGGCTTTTTCCTCGTTTTTGGAAGCCGATTTCAGATAGTCATTACCCCATTTTGTAAGAAAATACAGGACAATCATACCGATATTTATCATGCCAAGCTGGATAATTGCTTCCTTTGCCGGAATTGTACCTCCCATCAGAGGACTGTTAAAAGCAAAATTACATGTAACAACGATAATATCAAGTATTACAATATATATCATCAGCGTCATCCTGTTAAAATATAGTGCCGCCATACAACAGGTAACCATGTAAACAATAAAAATCCTCAGGGAACCGCCTTCTATAATTGTCAGAATGGTTACCGCCACAGCCGGACACAGTGGAATGATTATTGCTGCCACCCTGGTATGCACTCTGAATAGATGGACGGCAGAAGCAACCACACCTGCACCTGCCGTTGCTGCAAACACAAGCAGCCCTCTGTTTGTTCCGGCTAATGCAAAGGCCTGAGCTGTCAATAGAAGAGTAAATATCCATATTAAATAAATGTTGAATCTGCTAACCCGCCGTATATCCATCCGTGAATCCTCCATAGTTTTGACTTCCCTTTACAATAAATCGGCATTTTTAAGTTCTGTTTTAATACCCTTTATTGATTTTATATTGCAATTAATTTCATGTTAACAGTATGTTTTTCAGCAATGCATCCACGTGCAGCTTCAGTCCTTCCCTGACAGAGGTCCCGGGCATTTTTGCTCCTGCGGCCTTCAATTCTGAAAGGTCATATATTCTGTGACATACCGAAGGCACTGCCTCCGGGTGGGAAGGCAAAAAATCCTCTATGGGGATATCCTCGATTTTAATATCAACCTTTAAAATATCGGCAATAATCTGATAATATTTTCTGCACTCTATTACCTCCGGGCCGCCCACGCAAAAAATCCGGTTGCGGGCTTTTTGATTTCCAAGCAGGTCCAGCATCAGCTCGCACAGGTCGGTCACATATACCGGGTGCAGAAGGAAATGTCCTCCCCCGACCAGGGATATTGGTTCATGGGCTATAAGCCTTTTAATCAGTTGGGGATCACGCTGGTGCAAAGGCAGGCAGCCAAGCTGTGAACCAGGCCCGAATATATGCCCCGGCCTGAGTATGGTCCAGGACATGCCACCTGTATCGGCATTTAAAAGCTCCAGCTCACAGAGACGTTTGTTTCCCGCATAGCCATCCGCAACCCAGTTTTCACATTCCTCTGCCTGGGGGAACTTTCTTGCCGCCGGTTCATATACTATATCGGTAGAAATGACCAGAAGCTGCTTTGTTCTGTCCCTGAACACCTCCACATCCTGCCCGGCAGCTTCGGCATTCATGCATATGCAGTCCAGGACAGCGTCCCAGCCGATACCCGCATCCTCAATCACCTTTTTGAAGGCCCGGCTGTCGGAACGGTCGGCCTGCAGGGAAATTGCCCCGGCCGGCACAGGTTTGCTGCCTCTGGTCAACACCCATACTTCATGCCCGTATTCCAGTGCTTTTTGGACAAGGTGGCCGCTGACAAAACCACTGCCGCCCAGGATAAGTAATTTCAATTTATTTTTTTTAGTCATGCATAGTTTTTTCAGGGTAGTACGGAAATTACCAGACTGAAAACTAATATTCAAATTACAGCAAATCGGATATAGATCAGCAGGCTATGATTTCCTTGATGACGAACTCTTTTCCGCAGAGAATCTCCCAGCAGGTACTACCGCATTTGGGGCATTTGCCGCTGTTTTCAACAAGGTTGAATACCTTGCCGCACTTTGTACAGATGGCATTGCCTGGCAGTACCTCTATTTTCAGTTTTGTATCCTTCAATAGCGTACCGTCGGCGGCAGCGGGGTAGCAAGCTTCAATGTATTTCGGAATCATTGAAGACAGTTCACCGATCTGGATAACCAGCGTATCAATTTTTGTCAATCCATTGCTTTTAGCAAAGTTCTCTACTGTCTTAATAACTTCAAGTATAACTCCCAATTCGTGCACCTGCCATCCCTCCTGTCATATCCAAGCCGGCCTGGATAAGCTCTCCCGGCCGGCCGTATTTGTCCTTTACTTTCCCCTGCCCGTGCTTTGACCTGCAAAAACAGCTTTGAAGGACCGCTTTACCTTTTTAACCGCAATCCTTCCCTGCCGTTTAATGACATGCTTTATGACAATGGGTTTCATTTTATTGAACTCAACACCTGCGCTGTCATATTTCCTCACCAGCGAAACAGCGTCAAATTTGCACCTGGTGGTACAGACGCCGCAGCCTACACACTGATATTCGTCCACAACCACGGCGCCGCAGCCCAGGCAGCGTTCTGTCTCCCTTTTGAGCTGCTCTTCGGTAAAGGTCCGCCGCAAGTCCTCAAAGGTCTCTCTGGCTTCACTGCCGTCTATGTGCAGAGCCCTTTGCCTTGGCAAACGGTCGTAGCCCTCAAGGTTTAACTGCTCCCTGTCCAGTGCATGATATTCCCTCTCCCGGCCTATGGTCAAATTGTCCCCGTTGACATAGCGGTGAATGGAAACGGCACCCTGCTTGCCCAGTGCTATTGCATCTATGGCAAATTTGGGACCGGTCAGGGCATCTCCGCCTGCAAATATGTCGGGCTGGCCTGTCTGGAAAGTCACGGGATGGGCTCTGACTGTTTTATTGTGATTCAATTCCACTGCCGAAGCATTTAACATTTCTCCCCATTCAATGGCCTGACCTATTGAAATCAAAACATTTCCGGCCCGGACTACAGTGGTTTCATTTTCATCAAAAGAGGGATTGAATTTCCCGTCTTTGTCAAAAACTGATGTGCATTTCTTGAATTCCACACCTGAAACCCGCCCGTCTTCTGTAAGAATCCTCTTTGGGCCCCAGGAATTGTTTATGATAATTCCTTCCGACAGGGCCTCCTGGATTTCGTCGTCAAGGGCAGGCATCTCACTGCGGCTTTCAAGGCAGTACATATCCACCCGGGCTGCTCCGGTTCTGGCAGCAGTTCTTGCCACGTCGACAGCCACATTCCCTCCGCCTATAACTATGGTTGGTCCCTCCAGCTTCAGAGCATCGCCAAGATTTACCTTCCGCAAGAATTCAACTCCGGTCATGGCCCCTTCGGCAGTCTCCCCCTCCAGGTTCAGGCCTCTGCCGGCCCCGGCTCCTATGGCGGCATAGAATGCTTTATAGCCCTGACTCCTGAGTTCGGGTATGGTAACATCCCGGCCCACCTCGACACCGGTCCTGAATTCAACTCCTATTTGCTTCAAAATGTCTATCTCGGCATTAACTACTTCCTTTCCCAGCCTGAAGGATGGAATCCCCAGTGTCAGCATTCCCCCCGGTACTATCTCCTTTTCAAATACGGTGACCTGATAACCCTCCACCGCCAGGAAATAGGCACAGGACAGTCCGGCAGGCCCGGCTCCTATCACGGCTATCTTTATCTGCCTGCCGGGTCTCTTTTCGGGAATATACCGGTGCTCTGCCTTCAGATCCTGGTCTGCGATAAATTTTTTGATTTCATCCACGGCCAGAGGCTCATCAACACCCGCTCTTGTACAGGCCGACTCGCAGTTTCTGGGGCAGATGCGCCCGCAGACGGCAGGAAAGGGATTTTCCTTCTTTATAAGCTCCAGGGCCTCCCTGTATCTGCCCTGGGATGCCATTTTGATATAGCCCTGGATGGCTATATGTGCCGGACATTCCGATTTGCAGGGGCTGGTGCCGTCCTCGGTGACCACCTTCCTGTGCCGGTAATCGGGATCCCACCTGTCGGGTCCCCAGGCCGTATCATACGGTGTGTCTTTTTCCCGGGCCCCGGCAGGCTTCTGCTCTTTGCACAGATTTTCACCCAGCTTCAATGCATTTACCGGACAGTTTTCTACGCATTCACCGCAGGCCACACACTTGTCCCTGTCCACCTTCGCAGCATAATTTGACCTTGAAAAATCAGGGTTTCTGTACAGGTTGGCATTTCTCAGCCCAAAACAGGAGCAGCCGCAGCAGTTGCAAATGGCAAGGGCCTTTCCCGGACCTGAGAGATTTGGTATCTGATGGGCCAGGCCTTCTCTTTCAGCCTGCCTGCAGATGGCGATTGCCTCTTCCCTTGTGATTTGCCTGCCCCTTCCTGTGCGGATATAGAAATCGGCGGCTGGTCCCAGCTGGATGCACATGTCTTCAATGGTATGACCGCAGCCCTGTCCCATGACTCTCATGGAGGTGCGGCAGGCACAGTCGGTAACCGAGAATATCTCATGTTTATTGAGCAGCTCGGTAATTTCCTCATAGGAGGCTTTTCTTGTGTCGGCTTCAATGGCACTGTCAATGGGAATAATCCTCATAACTCCCATCCCCACCGGGAGGTTTCCAGCCAGCACCACACCCAGTTTTCTTGTGTATTCCTCAAAGCACTCTGCAATCACAGGATACTTTGCAACATTTTCCTTGTTTGCAACCATGTATTCCATTACACCCGGAACGTAAAGCTCCAGAAAATACTTATCCTCACCGTTTTCTTTTTCAAACTTTACCGAGCCGTCCACAGCCATCCTGTATAATATTTTTTCCACCTCGGCTTCTGGTCTCCGGCAGAGCGCAGCCACTTCCCCGATGCTCCTGGGTTTTCGTATTTCAAGGCATAGTGCCACTTCTGCCATTTCATCGGTGGTGACCGGCTCAAGGATTTTATATTCCGGGTCTGTGGGCCTGACTTTTACCAGCCCGCCTGTAACACCTCCGGCAATCTTGTTGGCCAGCTCCAAAACTTTTGGTTTTACCATGTCAATTCCCCCTGTCTTTCCAATTCTCCACCTGTTCACGCAACCAGGCTGCCCATTCGTCCATACCCTCTCCTGTCTTTGCCGAGACAGGTATGACCCGGATATCCGGGTTCAACTTTTTTACACGTTCCTTCACTGCCTCAAAGTCAAAATTGAAATAGTCTTTTGCATCTATTTTATTGATCAATAAAACATCCACAACAGAAAACATCAAAGGATATTTCAGAGGTTTGTCGTCCCCTTCGGGCACACTCAAAATCATGGCATTTTTTACGGCTCCGGTGTCAAATTCGGCAGGACAGATCAAATTCCCTATATTCTCCAGTATCACAAGGTCCAGCCCCTCTGCTTCAAGCCCGTTAAAGCCCTGTCTGGTCATATCGGCATCCAGATGGCACATCCCGCCGGTGTGCAGCTGTATGACCTTTGTGCCTGCACCGGCCACGGTACCGGCATCCACATCGGAGTCAATATCGGCCTCCAGCACTCCTATTTTCATTTCCTCCCTCAGGGCTTCTATAGTTCTGAGAATTGTCGTTGTCTTGCCTGAACCGGGAGACGACATTAAATTCAGCAAAAAGGTCTTTCTCTTTTTCAATTCCTCCCGGAACATATCGGCCTGACGGTTGTTGTCTTCAAAAATACTTTTCTTTATCTCGATAACCTTATATTGTTCCATTGCATCACCACCTCATTAAACCTGCTCTGCCGGCAGTTTCACGGCCTGGGGCAGGTTTGCCTCCGCAAGTGCCTTTATTTCCTTGTACTGCTTCAAATCGGTATAGAGCTCTCCAAGATACGGATTTCTTCTTGTCCTGACCACTTTGTAAATCATGTAGGCAAATACTGCTATATTTGAAGCCAATGCGGCTATGCTGAAGGCGTACAACGGCACTTCACTATAAGAGGACGCTACGGCAAAGGCACCTTTATCAATAAATGCTGGGAAAGTCTGTGCAAACATGCACCAGATGGCAAGCGTCTGGGCACGGTGCTGGAGCCATGCTCCCTTTCCGACGGTAAAGGAGCAAAGTGTGGCTGCCAGAAGGAGAGCGAAACCACAATACCAGGAGTGGCCCGGCAGGCAGTTGTATGTATAGTCAAAATTCCACAGGTCATAGGCTATTATCCAGAACCACAGCATGTCGGGCCACAGCATATCCCTGCTGCCGTCCTTTGCAGTCTTCTTCCTGATGCATATCCCCAACCAGCCGGTTATGGTTATGATATTCAGGATTCCGGCAATACCGTTCATGAAATTCCAGGGCCCGCCCAGAACATACATGGCTTCGTCAGCCAGTGTTCCGCCCCCGCGGTATTGAATTCCCACCTGGAAATCCCGCAGTACCGCCTCAAGAATATTTATGGCAAGAATCAGGGGCGGAAAGCACAAGGCCCATTTCTTGTCGGATAATCTCCATTCCCTGCCGGTATGCTTGTTTTTGAAGCTGACATGTCTGATGCACCAGAAGCCTATACAACCGGCTGTGGAAGAGTAAACCTTGGCCAGGTGGAACCAGTCTGTATAGGTTGTATCACTTAATACTGTAAACCAAAGTATTGACAGGATCAGAGGTAAAATAACAAAACTTGCAAATCCAACATATTTCCATCTCCGTGCTGCTTCATTGAAGCCAAAAAGTACCGCAAAGACGATTATCCAGACACCCCATACGCCTAATGCCGTTGCACCGTCCGCATAGTTGAACACAAACATACTACAACCCCCAATTTTATTAATTTTTAGTATAATTTCAAATTCATTGTATAATTTCATCCAAATACTGTTCAATAGACAAAAAAAAGAAAGTGTCTATTTCACACTTTCTTTTTACATACGCTTCTAGATCAATCGTTAGATCAATACTTTTCTATCAGGCTTTATCCCATTTTCCCCTCTTCCGCAAAGGCGGCAACCGAACGGGGGATGCTCCCCGTTATCATGACAAGCAGCTTCCTGAGTATGAGTTCGGGCTCTTCTTCCATTCCTTCATTTACCCATTCCATCATCAGCCCGTTGAACACATGCCTGTAAAAATTCACGATAAACCTTCTGTCATTGTCCTTTAATTCTACTTTGAGTTTGACGATGCACTCCTCCACTACGTCATCCAGCAGTCTGTTGGAGATGTTTATAAAAAAGGTATTTGCCTCTGACCTGTAGGAAGAATAATACACATGCAGTATCATCTTTGAATTTCTTTTCAGATAATTCATTGTAGCCAGAAATCCGCCGCTCCACGTATCAAAAGTCCTGTTCTGGGCAATTTCCTTTGTGATTTCTCCATAGAACACAAATTTAAAGATATCAAAAATATCGTTGAAATGATTGTAAAAGGTTTGCCTGTTTAAGTCACAATGTTCGCAAATTCCCTTTACCGTGATCTTATCTATGGATCTGGTTTTAATAATTTGTTTAAATGCTTCAGCTATTGCAGCTTTGGCGGTCTGCTTCATAGATTTCTCCTCATCTGAAAAAATATAAGTTTTTCAGTTTCATTCAAACATCCATTCAGCCGGAATATTCCGTCGTTTTTAAACATTTAGGTGTTGTTCCCAACAATAGTATAATATATAAACCAGTAGAACACAAATATGGAAATGAAATATTATTCAGCTTGTTTTTCCCAGTTGCAGATAATGTTATTGATCCTGTCCACCAGCATTGAAAAAGCCACATTGTTCATACCGCCCTCAGGAATAATAACGTCGGCATTCTTTTTGCTGGGCTCAATAAAGGCCTCGTGCATGGGTTTTACCGTATTCAGATACTGGTTGATTACCGAATCCAGATTTCTGCCCCTTTCGTGAATATCCCGCATGAGCCTTCTGGCCAGCCTGATATCGGCATCGGTATCCACAAATACCTTGATGTCCATAATATCGGCCAATTCAGGATTCTCAAAAATCAAAATCCCCTCCAGTATAATGACACGTTTGGGCTCCTCCCTTACGGTCTCATCCAGCCTTCTGTATTCCACAAAAGAATAGGTGGGTCTTTCCACAGGTTCAAATCTCTTAAGCTGTTTTAACTGTTCTATCAGGAGCTTTGAGTCGAAAGCGCCGGGATGGTCGAAATTAAGCAGTTTTCTTTCCTCATAGGAAAGGTGGTCAAAGGAATTATAATAAAAATCCTGGCACAGCAGAACTACATCATCGCCAAAGGTAGCCTTCAGCCTTTTTGCAAGAGTGGTCTTGCCGGAGCCGGTACCGCCGGCTATTCCAATAAGTACAGCATGTTTCATGTCGCTTCTCCAAATTATTTGTAATGTGCTTTCTTCAAAGAATTATACCACTGTTTTTTTCCGGCCTCAAGGAAGTATGCTTTACGTCGGTCATATATATTTTACAGACAGCAAAAGCCGCACCCTGTGCGGCTTTCTACTTTACTCGCCTATTTGGGACAGGACAAACTATCTGATTTCCGCCACTTTGATTTTTTGAGGTCCCTTTCCAATACCCTCAAAAGGCCCTACGGTCATCATTCCTGCCTTACGTATACTTCCAAAGAAATCCTTTTCTATGCACAGAGGTGTTCCGTCGGAATTTTCGAAGGGTACTTCAGGTTCAAAAGCAATTCCCAGCAAGTCTGTGGTAACGGTAACAGTTTCAACCTCTGCCAATTTATCCTCAAAATCAAAGGTTACGTAAACATTACCGCCTTCAGTCACTATATTTACCAATGGCTTTATATAATTATAGACCAGAGAATTTTTCTCTTTTCTATATGGTTTTGCATCATAAAAGTAAAGGTTGGAGCCGCAGTACATAGGAAGCCGGACATTTGCGAATTCATCCACCGTACGCAGGCCCTTGTTCCAGGTTTCATCATAAGCGGGACATTCGTCGTAGATTGCAAGTCCTTTTGGTACACTGCCGTCTTTGTTGGTAACAATTCCGGGGTGAATCCAGTCATTTACGTCAATTTTCTTCTCAAGCTCTTCATTTTCAGGCTGTGTGCCTGTGAATATATTATTATAATACCTGTTGTCACCTCCAAGAATGGTCATAAGGCCATGAACACCTGTTTCATGGGGATAATGATATGGTGTGAAGCGGTTGGTTACTCTTGCAAAGGATACAAATCCGCTGAACAGGTTATGAACATAGGCTCCCCCCTGGGACAAATCCAATATATTCTTCATGGAAAGCATTATATTATTATCCACCAGGTAAGGACCGTGACTTACCTCTACGAATAAATCCGCAGTATCGTTATCATACAGCAGATTGCCTGAAATCCGCGTCCCTTGTGTCTGCCAGTCCATCCACATACCGCGGTCGCTGTTATGAATGTGATTGCCGTATATCTGACAGTCCAGTGCGGCATGCAGTTTTATCCCTGCCACTTCAGCTCCGTTAAACATTCTTTTGTGGTGGATATTGTAAATATGGTTGTTGTATATTTGGCTGAATACTGCTCCCAAATGCCCGCAAATACCTGTTTGCTCGCAGTCGTGGATAACATTGTTACGAACAATATGAGAACCGATGTTTTCCTTGTTCCAGCCAATATGTATTGCGTTGAAGATAACATCTCTCTCTCGCTGCGCTCCCTGCTTTGTCCCAACGGTTGTCCATTCATTATGCCCTGTGGATATTTCCTTGCCCAAACTGATACCTGAATTCTTAGCATTGCTTATTACGTTGTTTTCTATTATCCAGCCCTTGCTCCAATGAGGGCCTATAAGACCTTCCTGAAGTGCAGTGGGCGGTGCCCAGTTGGGAGCAGCCATTGTCAGGTAAAAACCACGGACAGTAATATAGTTGATGCCGGTTTTTTCGGGCCAGAGGCAGAATCTCCGCACATTAATTTCAATTATGTTTTTCAAGGGATCATACTCACCGAAATTTGCATAAATAGTTGTATTTTCGTCATCTGTTTCACAGAACCAGGTGCGTAATGACCATTCGGGTTCCCTTGCCTTCTCAAAAGGCACCGGATTCAGCACACCCTCCAGAGTGGCGGCTTCAAACATGGATTTACCGTTTATATACACTTCGCCCAGGTGAAAAGACCTTTCGGAATTTATAAACCAATCACCCCAGACAATTTCCTTGTACGGATTGAAATCACCAAAGAAAGCATTGGGTATTACCGTCTTATAAACACTCCCCTGAACCTTTATCCAGTCTTTAATCTCTTCTCCGCCGGAAATTACAACCTTCTCGCCGGCTGCGGCTTCATAGGTTATACGCAGGTTGTCACCTGTGCCTCCATTTTTTGGATTTATGTATTCACGGTAAATACCTTCGTGAACAGTAATGGTATCCCCCGCCTTCGCCAGACCGGCCGCCCTTCCGATAGTCCTGAAAGGTCTTGTGGCAGAGCCTGCCCATGTATCACATCCTGTTGCGGAAACATGAAAATGATTTTCCATAACAATAGCCTCCTTTACTTTTTCTTTATTTTTCCTGCAGCATCCGCCAGTTCAAGCCGTCCTCAGAATACAAGAGTCCAAAGGTTGTATTGTTCCCGGCATCCTCTCCCATAAGTATCATAAGCCACCTGTCCTTTTCCTTCCAGACAAAAGGAGCTCCGTATCTTGTTTGAACCCACTTCTGGGATTCAATATCAATCCGGCCTTTCAGTTCCCAATTATATAAATCCTCCGAAAGGGCGTATGCCAGATGCTGCTCCTTTAACCCTTCGCTGTATATCATGATCCATTTGCCGGCCTGACGTATTACAACAACATTTTCCACTCCGTCGGGTGCATCCTTTCCAACACCTATCAGGGGCTTATCCACTGTGAGGATCTCCCATTCCCGAAGCTGGGTATCCCTGGTCACTGCGTGGCCTATAAGATTTGTATGGCCTGAATAATTTATCAAATCGGTTCCAACAAAATAGCAGTGCAATGTATCTCCATCCACAACAAAAGTGGGATCTATTGTTCTTTGAGCCTGGTTCCACGGCAGCCTCACCGCTTCTTCCAGGAAAAATTCCGGCTTTGTCCATGAAATCAAATCCTCAGACTGGCTGAAGCACAGCTTTGTTGGCTGTTCGGGGTATGCCTGGTAAGGAAGTATATATCTCCCGCCCCAGAATATAACATCTCCCGGTGAAGCAAAGCCCTTTGGCGAAATATCACTGTCATTCTCATAGGTAATAAAATCTTTTGTAAATACATGTCCTATTGACCAGTTTTCAGGCTTACTCCAGTCCTTGTTTGAATAACGTGAATAAAACAGATGATATCCTTCCTCTGTTTTATATACAGAAGGATCGCGAAGATTATCAGATCTCTTCCAAACCGGATTTTTTAATTTTTCCAAATTCAACATATCAATACCTCACTAATATAATAAAGTTTAATTTAAATCAAAAATCACTTCGAAAAAATGATAACCCATAAAGTACAAGCCTGAAATTTGTATGCTCATCACCTACAATCCCAGGCATGTACTTTTATAATAGAGCTTTACAGTTTATTTATTGTAGCGGTCAAATGCAGTCTGCTCAACCTTAAGCACTTCGTCGATTCCCATATCCTGAATCTTTTTAACAAATTCATCAAATTTCTCAATTGGTTCCTTACCCATTATAAATTTGTCGATCATTTCATCCTTGTAAGTCTGAATTTCAGTATACTTATTGTTTATTACATCTCTTTCGTCCTCAGTGAAGGAAAGTGCGGGAATAGTCGGCCTGATATACTTTTCCATATCATTTCTGGCCTGTACATATCTTGCATCCAGCATTGCATCCTCGTAGCCTATATCCTGCCTGTAAGCCCATTCTCTATGTCCAAATACATTTAGCATTGAAAGTATCGATCTGCCTTTGGTATCCTTTGCTATAGCATCGGTATATGTGGGCTTACCATTTACCATTGTGTAGGTCTGTCCTTCTATTCCGAAGTTCATTAACAGGCTTCCTTCCTCAGAGTAGAAATAGTCAAACAGCTTAACTATTTCCTCTTTATGCTTGGAAGTTACGCTGATTGCGGTGTACCCCCTTACAGGCTGCATCTGGCTGGTAGTCATCTGTACTCCTGTAGGTCCCTTCGGCGGCGGAACTACAACAAGATTTGCACTTGAATTTGAACTAGCCTGCCTGATAGCATCTCCCAATGAATACGCACGGGCTGTTGTATCCTGGCAGGAGCCTGCAATTTCACTTGTAATTCTTGAAAGCCAAACCTTCGTGTCATTTGTAGCATATTCCGGATCTATGAGCCCTTCTTTGTAAAGCTTGTTGATAAATGTAAGGGCATCTTTGCATCTTGGATCGGTATAGGCATATTTTACTTTATTGTCTTCTATAAAAAATTGTTCGTTTGCCTCAAATCCGCTGATTCCGAAAGCTTCCATAAATGACAGCACACCAGCCTTTGTGTTTCTGGTGGTATAAGGTATCTCATCCTGCTTTCCGTTTCCATTTGGATCTTTTTCCTTAAATGCCTTCAGCATGTTATACCAGTCATCAAGAGTTTCAGGCTGTTTGAGGTTAAGCTTCTGGAGCCAGTCTTCCCTGACCATCCACACTTTAAATGTCCTTACGGCACCGATGAAAGGCAGGAAATAATCCTTGCCGTCCGACGACCTCAAATCCTTGATATACTCAGGATGTTCATCCAGAATTTTCTTAAAATTCGGAGCATTGTTTGTAATGTGTTCATCCAGAGGTTCAAAGATTCCCTGTTCGGCCACCTTAAGCATGTCATCTCTGTATGGACTGACTATAACATCCGGTATACTTCCTGATGCAATTATTACATTGAACTTTTCACGGAACTGGGCCTCTGTTGCAGGTCCCGGAATAAAATCAAACGATACGTTTGTTCTGTCGGTGATTTCTTTAATAATTGGCAAATCGGGACTGATTGCCTGATCTGCCGAATCCTGCAGGAACATGCTGATTTTAATTGGCTCTCCGATCAATTTTCCGCCTGACGCCGTTGTTTCTCCTGATTGGCTCGTTGATCCGCCGGCCTGAGCGTTTTCATTTTTCGAACCACATCCAGCCAATACCGACATAAACAGTGCAGCCGATAAAACTAATGATACTGCTCCCCTCCATTTTAACCTAATCATAAAACTCCTCCTTGTTTTGTAATTTTAACTACAAATACATCTATACAAATTTCCTTATGTAAACAAACATTGGAAATTTATAAGCCAGATAATATATTTATCCTTTTACCGAACCTACCATGATGCCTTTTATAAAATACTTCTGCACAAAAGGGTAGACAAGCATAATTGGAATGGTTGCAACCATAATGGTCGCATACCTGATGGATTCACTGACCTGATCCGAACCCTTGACCAGGTCAATTGACAAATCATTTGTTTGATTCTGAATAACAATGTCTCTGAGTATTATCTGAATAGGAACCAATTCCCTGTCCCGAAGATAAATCATTGCAGGGAAATAGCTGTTCCATTGATAAACCGCATAGAATAATCCTATGGTGACCAGTCCGGGTACAGCCAGAGGCAGGATGATTATAAAAAGTGTCTGCAGGTGGTTACACCCGTCAAGTGAAGCAGATTCTTCCAGTTCATACGGAATTTGTTCAAAAAAGTTTTTGAGAATTACCAGGTTAAAGGATGATATTGCCGTAGGAAGCAATATGGACCATACCGTATTATAAAGGCCTAACCCCCTTACTACGAGAAAAGTAGGTATCATGCCGGCACTGAAAAGCATGGCTATTACAACTACCTTTGTAAGAAAGTCCTTCCCCGGAAAATATCTTCTGGATAAAGGATATGCTCCTAAAATACTGAGCAGGAGGCTTATTGAAGTTCCAGCAACCGTGTAAAACAATGTGTTGATATAAGATCTGCCAATCATCGGATAGGTAAGTACCCTCTTGTAAGCTTCCAGATTTAAGCCCATGGGAATAATCCCCACCCTCCCCTGCGCCAGAAATTCATAACTGCTCAAGGATGCCGCCAATACATATAGTACAGGATATAAGGCAACAATCATGCAAATAATGAGAATAGTATAGTTGATACATTGAAAAATTATCCGGCCTTTTGTCTCTTTCATTATGTTAAATCCCTCCCATTACCATAAACTTGTCTCGGTATACTTTTTAGCCAGCTTGTTTGCGGTTATTACAAGTACAAGCCCTATTACCGACTGGAAAAAGCCTACTGCCGAAGCAAAACTGTAATCTCCGTTGAGTATTCCGCGACGGTAAACATATGTACTGATAACATCAGCAGTTGAATAGATACTTGGATTATATAGCAGTATTATGGATTCATACCCTACCTCCAGAAGACTTCCGAGCCTCATAAGCAACAAAATGACTATTGTGGATGAAATACCCGGAAGCGTAATATGCCATAACTGGCTCCATCTGCCTGCACCGTCTATTTTCGAAGCTTCATATAGTTCAGGATTAATTCCTGTGAGTGACGCCAAATAAATAATTGCACTGTAGCCGGTTGTTTGCCATATTACCATTAAGGTATAGATTAACCAGAAGTACGAAGGTTCAGTCAAAAAATTAACCTTTTCCATCCCAAGTTTTGAAATGATACTGTTCACCACACCTGTGGTCGGAGAAAGGAAAACAACCACAATACCAACAACAACTACGCTGGAAATAAAGTTCGGCAAATATGTAACCGACTGTACCAGTCTTTTAAATTTTGACGACCCTATTTCATTAAGAAGCAAGGCAAGAATGATAGGGGCGGTAAAACCCAATATCAATTGAAAAAAATTAATAGCAAGTGTATTCCTTAACAGCCTCCAAAAGAATACGGAATCTATAAACTGAGTAAAATACTCAAGCCCAACCCATTTGCTGCCGATTATCCCCAGGGCCGGCTGATACTTCTTAACCGATATGATAAGTGCCCCTATCAAAGGAATATAACGGAAAACAACATAATAAACAAATACGGGTAAAAACATCAGCAGCAACGGATAACTTGCTTTTAACATCTTTAACCTACTTGACCTGTTGCTTAAATTATTGTTACTCAGATTATTATTACTTGACTTTTTTGACTTGACTTTTGCCACGATAGCAGCAGGTGTGATACGCATGTCAATCCTCCATTCAGATTTGTTCTTGTGGTTCGCTATGTCGTTACTTTACTCCCAAATCGCCTCTTGAGTAAACCATTCAATTTTTAGATTTCGGGTTTAATTTATAGATTTCATATGGATTTTTTTACGATTGTAAGCCTGAAAAATGCTGAATTTATCCGGATAAGCCGGAATATGCCGGTATTCCGTATTTTCAGTAAAAACAAAAAACAGCCCCTATGAGGCTGTTTTTGGATTTTAAGATTATCCACCTGCGAAATGCTACATTCCCCTGAATTGTCCGGGGGATACACCGATATATTTCTTAAAAGTCTTGCTGAAGCTGTTAGCATTTATATACCCTACGGTTTCAGCTACCTGGGCAACACTCATTGACGTACTTGTCAATAGTTCCTTGGCTTTTTCCAATCTAAATTCATTAATAAAATCTACAAAGTTCTTACCTGAGATTTCTTTAAAAATAAAGCTAAGGTAAGATGGAGACAGGTTGACAACTTCTGCAGCTTTTTCAAGTGACAGCTCTTTATTGTAATTTTCGGCAACAAATGCATTTATTTTATCATATACCTTGGTATTTTGGCTAAGCTTCCTATCACCTGCGTACATTGCAATGGATTTGAATATAAAATAAATATAACTCTTTTTTTCCTCAACAATACTTTTCTCCGCCATCCCGGCATAAATATCAGCTTCTTCGCCGAAAATCCTTGTTATAGTAGCCTGCATTTCATAAATAGATCTGATGGCAGTACCAACCAATGCACTGAATAAATTATTTATCATCTCAGGAGTCATGGGCCGCTTATCCAGATTATCGGTAAATATCTGCAGAAGAATTTGATTGGTAGCTACAATGTCACCGGATTTAAGAATGGTTACCAGTTGTTTTTCCTTTTCTATGGGGTATTCAAAAATATTCCCTGAAATATTCTTCACCTCATCAATATAAATGACGGTGTTTTGGCCTTTTACTATCTTGTATTTCAGAGCATGAAGCGCTTCAATAAAGGACATGGGACATTCCTCAATGCTTGTGTAACGTCGCCCTACCCCAATAGTAAATGTCAGCTCATGATTGAACTTAAAATAATCTCTTACTTTATTCAAGTATTCATTAATACCTTCAGATTCATAAAAACTTTCATTGGAATTTATTATGGAAACCAATATATTTTCGTCTTTTTGTATGGAATAACATCTGGCATTTTCATTTAAAGCATCACCTGCAATTTCATACATTTTGGGTATAAAATCGGAGGGCTTTCGATATCTTTTTAATACCTCCGGCACATACTCGTCTATTTCAAATACAATGACCTGAAATAGAGGGAACGGCATATCAATCCCTATATCACTTCCAATCTCTTTGTAACGTTCCTGAGTTACACTGCCATTTGCAATATCATTTAAAAACTTCTCTCTTAATATTGGCTGGCTTTTATTAAAGGAGTCCCGCAAGTTTTCGTTTTCATTATAAACAAAGCTTATAATCCTATTTATAAATTTCAGTTCATCCTTACTGTCTTCTGTTTGTTTATCCAGCTTTTTATTATTCATGATACTTATGTAGTTTAAAATATCATTTATTGGGCGGTAGAGGCGTTTGACCAAAAAGTATGCCAAAATAATGCTAAGAATCATACTAATCAGAGCCACCCATATAGTTACATTGCGGATACCGTTGGCCTTCTCGGAAATATATCCGGTAGGTGTTATTGAAATATAATTCCAATCATTTGCTCTGGACTTTATATATTGTATTGTGTAAGGTTTTCCGTCAAATTTTGTATCAAAAGTTCCTTTGTCGGAACCCATACTGTTAACAGAATTGTCCAAGACAGATCTGGCTGACTTTTGATCCTGATTCTCCTGGTAGAATTTCTCATTAGTAAAAATAATATTTTTATGAGAGTCGACAACATAGTTGATAACAACTTTTCCGTCCTTATTTCCTCCCATTTTATTATGGAAGAACTGCTCGCTCAGATTCACAACCAGAGTACCTTTAGGGGTAAACTCATTGATGGGCATTGACTTTATAAATACCACCACCGGCGTCCTGTTGAGGTCATACTCCACCTCCTGTCTCCCTGCCGAACGAAAACCAATGTTCTTTTGAAAGACATTTTCCCAGTCAATGTTTGAATAATATTTGCACACATTGCTGAAAAACAGTTTTGAATCATACTTGCCCTCACTTCCCAAAACAATATCAGCTTTGTTAAAATATACCCAAAGATCGGTTATATAGTCATTATTTGCTTTAATTGAATTTAAATAAGTAATAATATCGCGGTAAATTTCAGCTTCATAATAAGAATCCTGCCGGGAGATATAAAGTGCCTTAAGCAGTCTCCGGTCCAGAGCTGCCTGCATGGTGCTGCTTTCAATTGATTTTATCTCCCGGTCAATACTTTCCTGGGCTTGTTCCAGAATCAGCATGTTATTACTTTTTACTTCACTGATCATCATTTTGGTGGAATTCCAATAGGAAAGGCTTGCTACAATAAGAACGGATGCCAGGACAAGGCCCATAATGGAAAAAAATATTCGTATGTAAATACTGTTCATTCTGAAACTGGTAAAACTTTGTGGCAAAAGCTTCATAAGAACCTCCCACAAGAATAGATTAAATATAATTGAAATATATTAGAAAATGCAATTATGCCTTTTTATTATCAACTCATATTTATTTTTTGTCAAGCCGAGTTGCTATATAACTTTTAAAAATCATAATTCGTCTTCCAAATTAAATCTACCCTGTTGTAAACAGACCTATACATTCATATACTTCCATCTGCCCCTGTTCATCCTTACCAGATACATGACCGATCTTATGCAAAAGTCAAAGAATATACCAACCATAACTCCAAACAAGCCCATTCCGAAAAAGTGGATGAGTACAAAGGACAAACCCACCCTGAACGTCCAAAGTCCTACGAAGGAAGTGACCATAACATACTTGATGTCACCCGCTGCCTTCAAGGTTGCCGAGCACAGATTCAAAACCGCAAGCAGCGGCTCTATTAAGCCGAATGTGCAAACTATGGCCACCGATTCCTCTATTACGAGATGATCATTGGAGTACATGGCCGCCAGCTGTTTTGAAAATATGACCATGAGTATGCCTATGACAAAACCCACAGCCATTGTTATCTTCAAGCTGTCATAAGCATAGGTTTCGGCCTTTTCATAATCCCTTGCCCCAAGGCTTTGTCCCACAAGGGTAGTGTTGGCAATGGCAAACCCGAATATGGGGAAGAAAGCAAGGGCATTTATGTTTAATCCTATCTGGTATGCAGCCATAGCAACAGTTCCAAGGGAGACGATTATGATCTGGAGCACAAGAAATCCTCCCTGCATGACGGCTTGCTCTATAAAGCCCGGAACGCCTATGCTGACTATCCTCTTCATCATATCGGGCCTGATTGTGTAGTCATCCTTCAAACTCAGGTTGAGTTTGAGCTTTTTGCGGTTGTACAAAACCAGCACTCGCACAGTAACACCTACAATTCTCGAAACCGTTACCGCTATAGCCGAGCCGACTATACCGTAGGCAGGTATATGAAGTACCGGAACGCCAAATATAAGTACGGTATTCAATATTATGTTCAAAATGTTGACTCCGCCTGTAATGACCATTGGAGTTTTTGTATCCCCGGCCCCTCTCATGGCGCCTGATATTATGATATCAAGCACAAGAAACGGCAAATTGAAAAGCACAATATTGAAATAGCTCATTCCTGCTTTTAAAACTTCCTCTTCGGCTCCCCCGAAAAACAAACCCAGAATATTAAATGAAAACAACCTGCCTGGGATTACCATTATCAATCCCACAACAATTGCCATGTAGCCCGATTGTATAAGTGCTCTTTTGGCATCTTCCCTGTTGCCTTCACCTGTGACTCTGGCGATAACCACCGTTGTACCTATTGATAATCCCGAGAAAACCGTCTGCATGAACCCCATCAGCATATTAACCATGCCGACCGCTGCAACTGCATATGTGCCTATACGGCCCATGAATATTGTGGAAACCATTCCAACCATCATTTCAAGTATCTGCTCTGTTATTGAAGGCCAGGCCATAGATATGATTTCTTTATCCGCTTTAGCGTTTAGTTTGTACCATTTTTTCTTCATCATTAACCCCATTTTTAAACTGTCCTGAAAAAAATATCCTACAAAATAATAATTATAAGAGAATTTATAATATTGTGTCAAATGCCATTATTGGAGTTGAAGCACCATTATATATGGATCAGCCCTGAATTATTGAATTGTTGTCTGGAGACGAGCAAAGTCATAATTTTCTGTTTTGAACAACACTTCAAAAAATCATGGACAGCATAATAATACTGCATACCCTTCAAAGGTATGCAGTAAAAAATCAAATTGCATATCATTTTTTAACCATAGCCAACAATACGCTTTAAAAAACATTACCTGGAGTTCTCATCATACGGCTTCTATGCCGTCCTTAGCCCGGGAAATTAGTTATCATGCCCAACAAATATTTTTTCATAACTGCAAAGTCCAGTGCATCTACCTGCCCATCCCCGTTGACATCTGCATTGGCAAGATTCGTTCCGGTAAGCGGAGCGGCGCCCATCAAATGTGCCCGAAGTGCTGCGAAGTCAAGCGAGTTGACATTTCCATCCCCGTTTAAATCACCTTTTGTCTGAGGGTTGCCGATATTAATCGACATGCTGGTTACATCAGCTCTTCCGCTGCTTTGATATCCCTCAACCACAAGCGAGACTTCATACATCTTCCCCATTTGCATTCCCCGGCTTTCCCATGTCTTAAAGTGATCGCTGACAGATATGGTTCCGCTGGTGCGTTTTGATGTCCGGACACTCCAATACTGCTGGAAAGTTGCAGTGCCTTTAATGGATGGCTGGTTGACCCGCGTGGTCTCGTATAAGTCATATGTTGCGCCATCAACTGTAATGGTGCCCTTTGACGTTGCTCCAGGCGGTCTCCAGCTGCCCCAGCTCTCTACGATGTAATATTCTACAAGAGGACTGGTGGTCCACCCATAGACAGCCAGGTATGAATTGCCGGAGGGCTGGTAGTTGCAGGCATAGTTCATTGTTATGTTACCAAGCTGCTGGTGGGTCTGGGTCTCATTGTATTTCTTGCCTGTCCGGAACAGTGCATTATTGATATTGCTCCACTGGCAGCTGAATGTTCCGCCGCCGTTGAGAGTCATGCTTGTTGTCCCGCTGTCCTTCCACAGTTCATAGTTGTACCCGTCAATTGTGCCGGTTTGATTTGAGGTGATTGTTATTGCCGCATGTACATTCAATACAAACATGGAAAGTAAAATGGCAAAACACATTATGATCCGTGTGGTTACCGTCATTTTCCGTTTCATTTTTCACACCTCCTTTCTTTAGCTTATTAATAAAATGCATTTTATTTGATAATTATATCATATTTTGTTAAATATTACCATATAGGAAAACAATATATCCCACAGGTTTGTATTTGCCATGCACCAAAGGAATTAGAGGGCGGAAAAATGAATAAGGAGTCTACATATGTAAACTCCTTAAAATTATTCGTATAAAGTTTTCATTACATCAACTTTCTGAACAAGCCGATTAAATCTTCCACACAGGTATCCTTCGGATTGCCCGGACGGCATATCATGCGGGTCAACACAGACAAACTTTCTTTTCCGCTCAATATCGGTAATAACATAATTTATTGTAACCTCGGCTGCAGTACCTGCAGTGGTAGGGACCGCAATAATAGGTATGCTCGGCTTTTTAGTAGGAGCCACTCCCTCCAGGCTTCTCACATCTTCAAATTCAGGATTTGCTATGATTATGCCGATAGCTTTGGCGGTATCCATGGAAGACCCTCCGCCTATTGCAATTATATAATCTGCCTTGGAAGCCTTAAATGCCGCCACACCGCTCTGTACATTTTCAATTGTGGGGTTTGGTTTAATGTTGGAATAGATTTCGTATTTCAAGCCTGCTGCTTCCATTAAACCAGTAACTCTTGATGTAATATTCAATTTGACAAAATCCGGGTCACTGCATATAAAGGCTTTGGAAAAGCCCCTTGTTTTAACCTCATTTACAATTTCATTAACCGCACCCGACCATGGTAGGATGTTTCATTTAACATAATTCTACATGGCATGATATATTCCACCTCGCTATATTTACTTTACAGCAGCTGCTATATACGCCATCATTATATACATATTCATATTAATTATAAAGTTACAAAACAGCCGGGCCAATTTTTCAGGAACTGCATATCCTCCTCCAGAGGTTTCCCGGTTCTTTCCCGGGTTCTATCTGTATAAAACTGCAATATCAGGTGGAAATCATATTCTTTAAGACAGTTTTGTTCGGCCAGCTTGAAGGCTTTTTTAAAGAATTCCTGCTCCTGCTTTATAAACCTGAACTTTTTGACGAGCCCCTCATAGATTGTAGCACCTTTGCCCATTTGAGCAAAGGATTCAAGCAGCAGCATTTCAAAATACCGGTTTATTAAATCATACTTGTCCTGAAAATAACGATAAAAGGTCTGCCTTGTAGTACCACATACTTCCACAATTTGCTGCACGGTGATTTTTTCTATGGCGGTTGTTTTCATGCATTGCATGATAGCCCCGGCCAACCGCTCTTTCATTTGAATCTGTTCTCTCCTGTCCATTACCCGTTACCCCGCTTCAATCAAAATCAGTGATAAAAGGGTCATATCAATATATCCAATTTCTCTTTTTCCTTATCAAGTATTTCAATACACATTTTAAAAATTATTTTTTTTCTTTTGTCATATTGTTGTGACGTCGAAAAAATATCCAATAGACATAATATATATATCACAACTCCGCAAAATAAAAGATAAATAAAAATAGTGCTTATCCCAATTTGCATAAGAGCTATTAAAATAAACATCAAAGCCAGTCCGGAAATAGTTAATGAGGATACTCCGCTCACCCTGGCTATAGAATCACTCGTATCCAGATTATCTATTTCAGACGACAGGGTGATTTTTAACTTGTCATGATCGTCAAATTCAATCCTGTAAGTGTACATAAACAGCTGCAGCTTGACCATGACCCTGTCATACAAATATGATAAATCATTAATATTTTCCTTACTCAATGCTTCAAGGGAAGCTTTCAGTTCGGAATAACAACCTGTTAACTCCATATTAAAACTTCAGATATTATATATATTAGATTCAGTATGTTATAATATCTGCCTCCTATTATAATATATAAAAGACGAATTTCTTTTCATTAAAGCTCCGAACAGATGGACAAAGACTAAAATTTCCCTAAAAAATTTTAAGCTCCTATTATATTATCGGAGTTATGAGCAAGAAAATTAAGGAAAAATATCATGTATAATAAAATCTCCTGAAAACAACTTAACTTTTTTGCTTTCAGGAGATAAATAATATTGATAAAATTTGTTGTAACAATTAACCGTAATCATTATTTGTTGCAATTATTTATTGTAATTATTAACATGAATTCTCAGATTTCAGCCCCGGAGCCAAAACTGCAGCCTCTGCAGCACCCGCATTCGGCACAGCTCTTCTGCTTTTGAATATCATCCGTTCTTCGCCATAAGTGTTCTGCTGCCACCGACCAGTTGTCGGCTGCTTCCCTGCATTTACCGGCAAGCTCGGTTACATCCTCGGGAGCTCTCATATCCGTAGACACGGCTCCGGAGACTTCTACCATATCTACCAGTCTGTCGGGATTATCCAACAGTGGACAGGGTCTCAGAAGATTTTCATTAAAAGGCTGATTCCTGTAATATTGCATGAATAACGGCGATTTCAGAGCCTCCAATAAAGTTTTGTCCCGGATATTGGAGTCGGAATAGTGAATGAATGCACATGGCTCTATGTCTCCGTTTGCATTTATGTGGACATAATAACGTCCGCCGGCTACGCACCCTCCGACATACTCCCCGTCATTCCAGAAATCCAGTGTAAAAATGGATTTTGTAGACCTGAAGCTGCGTATCTGCCGGTACATAAATTCCCGCTGTTCAGCCGTGACCATAAGATCGGTCGGTGCACCGGTTCCTATGGGCATATAGGTAAAGAACCATGCAAATTTTGCCCCAAGTGAAATCATTTCGTCAAAATATTCTTCACTGCCTATTATTTCGGTATTCTCACGGGTGTAGCAACAGGATACTCCGAACAGGAGCTTTTTATTTTTCAGTATTTTCATAGCTTCTGTGGCTGAATTGTATACTCCTGATCCTCTCCGTGCATCCGTCTCCTTTTCAAAGCCTTCAATACTGATAGCCGGAATGAAATTTTTAACGCGAAGCATCTCATCTGCAAATTCTTCATCTATAAGTGTGCCGTTTGTAAAAGCTAAAAACAGACAGTCACCATGTTTTTCGCATAAGCGGACAATATCCTTTTTTCTTACCAGAGGCTCTCCGCCGGAAAATAAAAAGGTGTAAACACCCATTTCCTTTGCCTGCAGGATAATGTCATCCATTAAATCATAACTCATTTGGAGACCATTTTTGTACTCAGCCGCCCAGCAGCCTATGCAATTCAAATTGCATGCCGTGGTGGGGTCCATCAGTATGGTCCATGGTATGTTGCAATTGTTAGCTTCTCTGGTTTTATCCTGTTTTGGACTACCTATTATTGTAGAATTGATGACGAGATTTTCAAAGACCTTTCTGCGCACTCCCTTGTCTATATCAGTCCAAAGATTCATTATTAATTTATACCAGTTTCCCTCTTTATCCTCCATAGCATTCCTGACAGTTTTAACCTGTCCCTTGACAATTTTGGTTTTGTCAAATTTCTCAATCCACTTTAGAATTGCAGGTATGCTTTTTACAGGGTCGCTTTCCATATATTTAAGAACTTTTTTAATAAATAGAATCTTAAAAAAGTTTTTTATTTTTTTGAACATGATGAAATACCTCCGGAGACAAATATTACTGTATCATATGCATAGGAGGTACGAAACGTCACAAAATCAGGAACAATTTTACATTTAATCCCATATATCAGTTTACATAATCTTAAATTATTGCACCCTGTCATTGATCAAAGCATAATATATTATAGTATATTATGGAACAATATGCAGGAGATTCGATAAATATGAAGTATATAAAACTGCTTATTTTATTTGCAATCGGAGGATTTTTCTACTATTTTATTGAACGTATGTATAATGGATACTCCGCATGGCCCATGATCATTGTGGGCGGTGTTTGTTTTGTACTCATAGGGCTGATAAACGAACTTTTCACATGGTCGATACCCTTATGGCTGCAAGGCATTATATCAGCCATTATGGTTACCGTCGTAGAATATGTAAGCGGCGTTATCTTAAATATATGGCTGAAGCTGAATATATGGGATTACAGCAATTTACCGTACAATCTTCACGGACAGATCTGCCTTTACTATGGAGTACTCTGGATTTTTATAAGCCTCGGAGCTATTATATTTGATGATTGGCTCAGGTATTGGCTTTTTGACGAAGAAAAACCCAAATACAAATTGTTTTAAACCATATGTCTTAACCGGGGCAGGACCGGTATGCCTGAAAAGACCAGAGCATCCAAGCCGCTCTCAAGCCGACTGGATGCTCCCATGTTTGCAATTATTGCCTTAATCAATATTTATATTCAAATCCTGACTCTTCTTTTTCTCAAGTAATTTCTTGGCGATGTATACTGCGCCCCCGGTACCAATGGCAGTTGCTCCGCCTAACAGGCATCCTTTGGCAACATCATTTTTCCGGACTGCCTGGCTCAAGCTTAATATTAATTTTAAAAATTCCATTTGTTTACCCTCCAGATAAATGTAATTAATATATTATATTAATCTTTATCCAAATCAGTGAACATAATTGTGAATTGTTCCCTTCTCTGGTTCTGATTGCGGTAAAACGCGGCAGTCGCCAGTACACCCAGCAGCAGCAGGGCAATACTCAGAACAAAGGGCAATGCCCTGGAGATATCACTCAGCAGTCCGCCTATGTATCCAAATGGCACGCTCACCAGCATAACCACCGTCTGAAGCAAAGCCATAATTCCCGAACGCTCCTCGGGATTGACATGTATGGCAACCAGCGACTCCCTGAGTGTGCTTAATACGGCCGAACCCAGGGCTTCAAACAATATGGATACCGAGAGGATTACATACCCCCAGACCCCGGTGTTTGATATGGTAATCAACAATACACAGCTGATAATGGCGCTGAAAAATCCCCCGTATAACGGCCATTTCAGATTTGATTGCTTGATTCGTGAAATTATCGTGAAAAAAAGCAGGATAGCCAGCATGCTCCGTACCATCGGAAAGATAGGCAGCAGCGTATCGGGAACTCCAATACGGCGGGATGCAATAATCTGCCAGAAGGTCATTCCAAGCATTGCCACAATCTCAACCAGCACACTGATAATTATGGCAAATATCGTGCCCTGGGAGGCAAGTATCATGCGTGCCGCTCCTCTGTATCCCGACAGCATTTCTCCCCATGACTTTTTCCGGGCCGTCTCACGCCTGACTTTTCCAATAGCCGTTTCTGTAGAAAATTTGTACAGAATGAGCAGTTTTGCCGTCATAATAATAAAGGCATTGATATAGAGTATTCTTATGGCCGGTGTCAAAGTCAGCTTTGCAACCAAAACCGAAGATATCGGCGCAAAGAGTGCCGAGAGATTTCCGCAGATAATAACCCATGAGTAGATATGCGTTATCTTATCCCTTGGTGCGTCCTCCACCAGCAGGCAATCCCATGATACCGTGGTTATCTTCATCGTACCGTTTAACAGCGCCGCTACGGCAAAGAACCAGAAGCCCTGACTGGATGCCCATATCAGACAGGGAAGGCTCCATGCCAGAAAGTCAAATACCATGGTGCTCAACCTGCGTCCCATCTTATCGATGATGATACCGGACAGGAAGGCAAACACCATTTGAGAAAACATATAAATCGATGTAACTATTCCCACCTGTATGTCGCTCATGCCGAAGGTCAGCATGTATACCGTGGCATATGGCAAACAGAGATTCATTGACAGCCCCCACATGGGTTCTGTATATACACAAGCCCGGGGATTGCCGCGAAGTTCCACAAGTGTACGCAATAAATGGTGCTTTAATAAGAAATTTTTCATATTCCCTCCTGGACAATATAAGAAACACCTGAATTATTACATAAGATAGGGGGCCTGTCAACCGATAAACCCTCTAAATTTCCAGCATGTTGTCGCCCCTGCACTTCAGCGCTGAAAATAATATGCCGGGTAACAATCGAAAGGGAGAACTGCCAACTTTAAGTAGTTTGCAGTTCTCCCTTTTCTTCAATGCCTATTGTCCGGTTCTCATTCTAGCCTGCTTATTGGGCTGGCTTGAACACCTGGTATATAATTACCGCTGCTTGAGCTCTTGTTGCATTATTCTTCGGAGCAAAATTGTCATTACCCACTCCATTGATTATTCCTGACTTCCGCATAGCACTTATTGCATTTACAGCATATGACGATATCATGGAGGAATCCTTAAACTGTACCGGACTGCTGCTTTCTTTCATCTCCACTTTTAACAGTTCCGAAACCTTGTATGTCATTACAGCCATATCCTGTCCTGCATAAGCAAACAGAGGTCCTAATTTAACATAAGATTCTTGAATATCGGCCTGTTCGTTGGTTAATTCAATACTTGAACCTGTAGTTACCGTATTGCCCGGTGTCGTGATGTTCATAACAGGCTCACTGCCGTTAAGTTTTTGAAGCTCTATATTGGAATCATAGCAGTGCAGTGTTCCATCTACCAACTTAATTAAAGGTGATTTTGTCGGGTAATGCTTCCGGGCTTTCCGCTGTATTGGTCAATTTTGACACACTGATACTTTCACCTGCCCCAAGCCTTGCACCTTCATATACAGAAATTTCTTCAATGGTATTATTATCAAGAAAATTAAAATAATCTTTTATGTCAATAGTTGCTATATAGGTTTCCTTGTTATCTTTAAAGCGTGAAATATTCAGGGTATTGCCATTAACCTTCAGTCTCACAGAATATGGGGGATTTTCTCCGAAAACCGAAAAACTCTTTGTGTAAACTTTTGCTCCATTTTTATAAATATCTGCATAGCATGATTCTTCAGTCTCCTGATATTGTTCAGCTTTAGAAATACTGACACTTTCTCCGGTATTTAACCTTGCTCCGCAAAATGCAGAAAAACTATCTAAGACCGATGCTTTGGTCAGATCAAAGTATGGCTTGACATCAAATGTACCACAACTACTTTCAACTCCATCCTTAACACGGTAAAAGCTTAAAATACCATCAGCAAGCCTTACTCTGATTGTATATGGAGTGGATATCCCACTGCCCGCAAGTGTTGTCGTCCCTTTTGATTGCCCGCCCTGGAAAACTTCTATTGTATATGTTCCTGCTGCTCTTTGAACTATTATAAGCCGGTTCAGGCCATCTGCAGTTCTGATATCAATACAGGCATTTGCCGTATAAGAAGCACTTTTAACTTGAGCAGAAACTTCCATTTCAATAGTTGCTGCATTAGCTAATGCACCTAACTTGATATAGCTTTCCTCTTTTACATTGTCTGGCTGTGGATTTGATAGCTTAAGCGTGTTTCCTTCCTTAGAAAATACCAAACCATTAGCAGTGCTTTTTATTATAGGGTGTGCCGCATCGTTCAGTATATCGCCGGTAAGGTCAAGATTATCCAGAACTGTTTTAATCCTTTCTCTTGCCTTTTGACTGAAAATTATTTTATTGCCGTTATCTTTTATCAAGCCTATTATGGCTTCAGCACTACTACTTGACTTATTCTGCTGCAAAACATTCATTTCCACAGCAGAGTAAAGAATATAGTTTATCAACCATTAAATAGCTCTCCTCCTCTGACGGATAGCTATTAGTAATATTAATTGATTGATCCGGCTGTTCACTAAAATCCAGCCCATTAGGAGTAGCATTTATTATGGATTGTGTAACACCAGCCTCTGCAAAGGCTTCTGTAGTGTAAGCTGAACAAATAGTAAACAACATAACAACCAATAACAAAGCACTGATTATCTCCCTTTTGGTCTTGCCTAGCATACATTTTAGAACATTTAATATATTACACTTTTTCTGCATATTACCCTCCCATATAATGATTTTGGAATAAAATATTATATTTCTTTTGTGCCGACCACATCCTTTCATTTATTGTTTAATCTTGGTTTATAAGAGCTGCAGTTTGAAAACATTACGGAGTTTGTTCATTTTCTATTGCTTAAAAATTATACTTGAAATCTATAGCGATGTATTTATAATTTTACGCACTTTTTTATACTTTACCGTTTTTAATTCCTTAAGTGCTACTGAATAGGCAATCAATATCCGGATTATTGCAAAGCAAAGGAACTTTTTCGGTTCGTTTTTTGCTTAATTTTCACTTCAAAACCACTACATATAGTGGCTGACTCGCCCTATTTGCCCTTGAAATCACTATTCTTCATCAGAATTACCGTCTCAACGTGCCTTGAGTGTGCAAAAAAGATGACGCTTGAGCCTGGTATCCCCTTGGCGTCAGAGTATCCTTTTGAAAAAATCGGCTATTCTGATTCAATTTTTTCTCATCAGATGAGAAATGTTATTCTGAAAGATATTACTGTTCTTAAAAAACTTACTTTTATTAACTAAAATGACATAGTGTCATTTTTACAAACTCGATTGCACATGTTAAAGTGATGTATAATGACACAGTGTCATTATACATCACTTTATGTAGGGGGAATATACATGCCGAAAGTTAGTGAGGAATACACGGCAAACAAAAGAAATCTCATCATTAAATGTGCAAATGAAGCGTTTAAGGAAAAGCCGCTCTATCAGATTACTATGCGGGATATTATTGTAAAAACCGGTTTCAGTCAAGGTACCATATACCGTTATTATTCATATGTTGACGAGATTTTTCTGGACTCTGTCAATCAAAGCACACCGTCAAAAGTGCTGGAAACCCATATTGAGCGTTTGCTGACCTCGGATAAAAAAGAAAATAACATTGTTTTTGAAAGCATTACAGCTGTCGGTGAATACATCAAAGATCTGCAAAAAACGGTGGGTGGCAAAATACTCTTTGGTTTACTGGTGCTGTATGCCTTTGACTCGCAAAAAAAAGAGTCTGTGATACAAAAGCTGATTTTTAAACAAAGTCTTGACACCGCCCAAAATCTCATTATCGGATATATACTGCAAAATATTGAAAAGGGTGTTTTTAAACCTATCATTCCATTAGAGGAATTATTCGGTTCACACAAGCAGCTATTGACGGGACACAGCTATCCAGTCCATTGGAAGCGAAAGTGAGACATACATTACAGAAATGTTCAAAACACTTGCAAAAGTGCTCCTTTATTTTATAGGCGCAAAGGAGGAATAGCGTATGTGTGAAAATCAAGAAAAAAACGGTATCGTGCAATATCTTATGCTTACCTTTCTCATCGCATGGGGTATCGAAGCAGTCATTATCGCAGGAGAAAGGTTTGAAATCCTCACAGGTGTAATCGGTTCGACGCTTATCTTTTTGCTCATTGGCTTAGGCGCGGGTTTTGCACCAGCCTATGCGGTTTGTATTCTCTTAAAAAAACAAAGAAAAATACATGGACTCAAAGACATTCTTAGGCTGACCCTCCAACCTGTCATGATCATCGGCGGTGGAATTGAGGAGTTTGGCTGGCGTGGTTTTTTGCAACCTCAGATGGAGAAGAAGTTCCCATTTGCCATATCTGCGTTAATAGTCGGCGTCATTTGGGGCTGTTGGCATCTGCCTCTTTGGCTTGTTCAAACCTCCAATCAATCCAGCATGCATTTTCTGTCATTCCTATGCTATTGCATCACATTCAGCTTCGTTTTGGGCCTACTTTACCGACTGACAAGATCCACCTTAGCCTGTATAATGCTGCATGCTTGGGGGAACACGCTGCAGAGTATGTTTACGCGCAGTACCCTTATCGATCCGGTCAGTGTAAAAACGGCAGCAATTTGGGGAACAGAAATCCTGATTGTAATCCTTGTTTCGTTCCTCATCGACCGTTTACAGAAGGTAGAAAACAGTTATGAATAAAATTCTTGTAATCTCCACTCTGCCCCCAAATGATGCGGAAACCCATTCCTTTATTTTTGAGATAAACGCTCAGCATACTGATCTGCTAATATTGCATACAGCGCATTATGGGATTAGCCATTGTATCGGCTGTACACATTGCTGGTTGAAAACATCTGGCATATGCTCAATAAAGGACGGCTATGAGCAGATATTTAAAAGTTTTTTGAAAGCAGATACCGTTATCCTTCTTACCGAAGCGAAACTGGGCTTTATCTCCTATAAAATGAAAAACATTGTTGACCGCCTTTTGCCGATGGCCGTTCCCTATACCCGATTCTATAATGGTGAAGCACGACATGTCGGACGGTACAAAAAAGGCTGGAATATCGGTCTTGTCTATTCGGGAGATGGCGATAAGCTATATCTAAATGAATGGATGGGACATTTTGCGCTAAATTTCCATTCCAAATCCCTTGGCGCTTATCATATTGAGGAAAGCGAGCTACAAAGAAATATTTGAACAAAGCAATGAAATCATCTTCGCTATTCCCCTGTTTGTGGAATGTGTACCAGGAATGGTTATGGAATTTTTTGAGTTTTTGAGTCCCAAACATGACATCAAAGCGACTCGCATCGGATTTATCCTGCAAGGCGGATTTGAGGAAGCCCATCAGCTCCGGACAGCGGAACACTACCTGGAGCGCTTGCCATGTTATCTTAATTGCCAGTATATCGGTACATTGATAAAGGGCGGTATGTTCGTGCTTTCTTTAAGCTCAGAAAAAGCAAAGAAAACAATGCTCCAACCATTTTTTGAGATAGGCAGGGATTTTGCAAACACAAGGGTATTTAACAAGGAAAAAGTATCTGCCTTTGCCGCGCCAGAAAATTACTTAAAATCGCTCATTCTTCTATCGACTACAGCTTCTGTATGCCTTGAGCAGACAAAAATGATGTCACAGTCATCTGGTACCCCCCTTGTGGAGAAGTATTACTCTTTTTTATATTACTTTTAACTCTGATTATTTTGAGACCTGTATATAATATTACATTTCTTATAGCATACTATCAAGAATTGTCTTGATAAATCGATATTGGTCTAGTAGCGATGATGCCAGCCAAATTTCTTTAGCCTTTCATTCACGCCATATGATCTACTGACACCGATAAATCACTTGTCAATCAATCCATACTCGACAATATAAGCAGTATTATTTTAAGCAATATCTCTTTTATTTCTTAGCCGTCTAAAGAATAATTATTTAGACATGCCAATTTAGGATGAAAAAAGGTTAATTACTGATTTGATTGTCAGTAGTTAACCCTTTAAATTATAAGTAATATTTTATTTTACTGTCTTGTTGATAAAATTAATTTCATACTGCTTTTCGCCGTATTTTTCTGCGTTGTCAGTAATTATTCCTTCTGTTAGAGTGATACGCAGAACGATTGAGTTAGGATTGTCCTCATCACCAACTTCATCGAACCAGTTAAAGATTTTTTTAAATTTAGCTCTGATTTCCGCATTCTTCTCGTCCTTGACCCAACCGAGATTTTCAGCCCTGCCCTGGAAAGTGTACCAACCTAACCCACAGACAGAAACCTCGTTGTTCTTCTCAATTTGTAGCATTTTATTTTTTTTTGCATCCGTAGAAACATAAAATATACCGTTTTCATAATAGGCACAAACCATACGGACAGCAGGGCGAGGACTGCCAGCAACGTTCGGGGATAATGATATTGTCGCAAGTGCAATAACTTCCTCTTTACCATTTCCGCAAAGTTCCTCCATAAGTTTCATGGCATTTTCGTATTTGCTCATTTTAAATTTCTCCTTTCATTTTTAAGTGGTTTTACATAGTAAAACCACTTAAAACGTGCCCAAGACTTACAATTCCAACCTTAGCCACAAAGCAGGATGAACGCCGCCTGTACATTTTCCACCGCTGATGTTGCCTTTCAAAATATTGTTGCCTTGGATACCTATATTACCGTCGGTAAAATAATTACAATATAAGCATATTATTATCATAATACATTATATTCCAATATTTCTCAACACAAAATTATGTTATTTACTTAATGTTTTGAAATATTCTGTTTATTTATATTTGTTCAATCTGTCAACAATAAAACCCTCAATCTACCTGAGGATTATAGCCTTAGCATATTGTCATTGCTTTAAGAGCAGTAGCTTACTTTCTATCCCAGTTACTATCCCTACTATTTCTAATCAAAGTTATCTGCCATTTCACTTATTCTTATATATTCTTTTCCCGTCGATGTATATTCAACTTTATCTATGCCTCGAGTGTACAAAATTGATGCCTCCGGAGCCTGGTGGGCCTTGGTGGCATCTCATGTTTTTAATGATTTTCCACGTAGTGGACAAAAACTTGACTTCATTTTAAACCTTGACCCACAGTACTCACATTCATAAGAATCGCCAAGTATTTTAGCTTCATTTCTTAACTTATAATACCGGTTGACAAGATAATTATCCTGTTTCAATTCAACTGCAACTCCTGTAAATGCAAGTGCCAATCCTCTTTGCTTAAAAACATAAAGGACAGCAGAAACCACACTTAAAACAAATATGACACGGAATATTTTAACGGCAGGTTCCAACATGTCTAATTTATATCTCATTGAGCTATTATTCCTGCACATTTTAGTAAATCATGCTCATGCATTCTTCTTCCAACCACTTGTATACCCAGGGGCAATCCTTTTGCCGTTCTTCCCATCGGGATTACAAAAAGTCATCTTAGGCCGGTATTGGATGAATTGGCTAACCTCCCAACGACAGTTGATACGAAAGTACTTATTAATAAGTGCATTGATTTATTTATTGACCTTTATATAAACTCCAAACAGACGATAAATGAATTGAGGTTCATACAAGAGCCAAATCCGGAAATAAAGCAATATTGAACCCGTTCTCTTATCCGCTGCTCCCAGAGCACCTGGTGGTTAGTCATTAATCTCAGGACGCGGACAAAGCCGCATCCTGTAATTTATAACACTATTAGATAAAGCCGACCTTCTTACAATGTTCGAGCATTCTGCATATATGCTCATGGTTTAGCTGCAGCCACTCAAAACCTATGCCTTTAAGAACAGTTTCGGTTTTACTGCTCTCTATCCTAAAGTTCGTGACATTAGATGAATTTGCCAAAACGTGCGCATGCAGTAACATGTCTGCTACGTAAGTTTCAATTGTACTATTTTCAACATTTTCAGATAGATAATCTAAAAATTCATCCAAAGGAACTGTCTTAACAACATACCCCAGCTCTTTTGCCGCTGACTCCAGTTCAAAAGTGGCAACACGGTAAGGATTGCTTATATGATACGTCTCATTTTTGAGATTTGATTTATCAAACAATAAGACTATAGCTTTACTTACATAGTCGGCACATGAAAAATCACGTGTCTGCAGGCTCATTTCGGTCATTAGTCCCAATTTTATTCCAGCCCTTATAAGTTTATAGAAGGCATTGTCGGTAATGTTTTCCTGGAATTTTCCGGTTACTGAATCAAATACTATATTTCCTACCCTGAAAATATTACAGTTTAGTCCGTCTGCTCTAGCATTTGTTATTAATTTCTCAGCTTCAAATTTTGTGGCCAGGTAATAATTGTCATACTCCTGCCCTATGTCTATATCATATTCGGTAAATACGCCGAAACGCTTTCCTTTCACATTGCCGCTGCAGATACTGAGCGTAGAAACGTGATTAAAGTCTTTTGTTTTGCCAACCTTACAAAAATTTATAAGTCTTTCGGTTCCCTTTACATTAATCTCATGGAAATCTCCGAATTTACCGTAATGCTTAACGTTTGCAGCAGAATTTACTACGCAGTCAACCCTGTCTGCAAGATTATTGTACTCTTTTGTATTAAGACCGAAATAATCCTCCGTCAAGTCCCCTTTTATAACATTTATTCTTTCTTTGAATTGGTCATATAGATTATCCCCAAAATAGTACTTCAACTTATCTACAAGCTTTTGCTCTGCTTCATCCTCATTTTTGCCGTGTACCAGTAAATTTATGTCACATCCGGTACTGTAAAGGAGCTGCCGCAGCACATGAATACCAAGGTATCCCGTGCTGCCTGTCAATAAGATACTTTTATAATTCTGCTTTTCAGAAAGTCCAATTGTCGCGTATGTTCCATTTTTTTTCTCGTACTCTTCAAGCGCAGCCTTAATCTCATCATATTCTATTCCCTTTTCAGCAATTGTAAGCTCGAAAGCACTTATACTGTTTGCTTTGATCAATTCGATATTTTTTTTCAGGTAGCCTTTGCTATACGATATTCTGCCTGCCAGGCTTTTTACGGTTGGACATTCGAATATATCATTCATGCTCACTTTAAAATCTACTGACAGCTTTGAAAGTAATTGTATCGCCTTTAAGGAATGCCCTCCTAGTTCAAAAAAGTTGTCATTTGTTCCTATTCTCTCTACTTTCAGAACACTCTGCCATATTTGTATTAGATTCTCTTCCGTCTCATTCTCAGGTGCCGCATACTCTACGCCGGTATGGATATTGCCATCGGGTTCGGGCAACATTTTCCTGTCTATCTTGCCGTTGACTGTCAAAGGCAATTTTTCAAGTTGTACTAAATAGGACGGTACCATATATTCCGGCAGTTCTTTTCTAAGGCTGTCTTTGATGTCACCTGCCCAGATTTCCTGATCCGATACTATATAGGCACAGATATTCTTGTCCCCGCTTTTCTCCTTGACCGCCACTGCCGCATCCTTGACTCCGGTTTGCTTTTTCAAGACACTTTCGATTTCACCCAACTCTATCCGGAAGCCGCGGATCTTTACCTGCTCGTCGATCCTGCCCAAATACTCAATGTTGCCATCCGGCAGCCATCTTGCCAGATCCCCTGTACAATACATTCTACCATTGCCGAGCGGATTTTCGACAAACTTCTCAGCTGTCAATTCCGGCAGGTTCAGGTATCCCCGGGCCAAGCCCACTCCTGCTATGCACAATTCGCCCGGGATCCCGATACCGCAAAGGTTATTGCCATTCATTATATAAACCTGTTTGTTTACTATCGGTTTTCCGATCGGTACTCTCTCTGGTACTTGCTCCCCGGGGTTACATGCCCAGTGCGTCGCACAAACCGTTACCTCGGTCGGGCCGTAATCATTGGAATACTTCATATGCTTGCTGTTTGTACATACCAGTTCCTGATTGGTTTCCGAGCCTGCAGTGATGATTGTGCGAAAGTGCCGGATATCTATCTGTGTCAGATACTGGGGCGGCAAAACAGCAATGGTGATATTGTGCCTGGCAACATATTGCTCAAATAATTTCGTATCCCTTTGAACATCTTCCGGGCACAGACATAACCGTACACCAAACAGCAAACTCATTGCCATTTCAGATACGGTCGCATCGAAAGAAATGCTCGCAAACTGTAATACTACATCAGATGCCGTAAGTGCATGGTTTTTAATAAAATATTCCCTCAAGTTAACTACACCCGCATGCTCAATCATCACACCCTTGGGTTTTCCAGTCGTTCCCGAGGTGTAGATGATATAGATGAGATCATTCGGTGTATTCACGTGTTTCGGATTCTTAGTCTCTCCGGCATACACCCCCTTGTCAAAAAGGTTGATTACCGGGATACCCGTCTTTGTCGGCAGTTCCATCTTACCCAGCAGTACTGCCTTTGGCTGGCTGTTCTCCAGCATATATCTTATACGCTCTTCCGGACAGTCCGGATCTATTGGCACATAGGCTCCGCCTGCCTTGATGATACCTAAAATTCCTATGATCATCTCGATGCTTCTTTGGGTCAGGATAGCCACCTTGTCGTCCGGCTCCACACCAAGCTTCCGAAGCTTGTATGCCAGTTGGTTCGCTTTTTCATTCAGCTCTCTATAGGTCATTTTTTCTTCTTCAAATACGACCGCAATATTGTCTGGTGTTTTCTTAGCCTGCTCTTCGAACAGTTCCACCACTGTTTTGCCACTCGGATATTCTGCGGCCGTGTCGTTGAAGGTCTCGACGACCAGCCTCTTTTCTTCTTCATCCAGCATACTCAGTTCACTGATCTTCCCCTCCGGATTTGCCGTCAGTTCATCGACCAGATGGCTGAAGTGCTTCATCATCCGTTCCACACTTCCCTGTTCGAACAGGTCGGTACAGTATTCCCAGTTCATTGCATAGCCGTCTTCTGCTTCACTCATACCTAAAGTGAGATCAAATTTGGCGATGGTATGTTCGCTTTCCATGCCCGCCATCTTCAAACCGTTCATTTCTAGGTTTGCCTGTTCGTTGTTCTGCAGGACAAACATGATGTCAAAAAGTGGATTCCTGGAAAGGTCCCGTTGTATCTCTACCGATTCCACCAGTTCCTCAAACGGATATTCCTGGTTTTCATAGACTTTCAGGGCACTTTCCCTGACTTCTTTCAGAAAATCCAGATATTTTTTGTCTTCTTTGGGATATCCCCGCATTGCCAGCGTATTGACAAACATGCCCATCATCGGCTCGGTATCTTTATGGGTCCTTCCCGAAATGGGACTACCGACAACAATATCTTCCTGACGGCTGTATTTGCCAAGCAGTATCATCATCGTAGAAAGCAATACCATATATGCGGTTGCCCCTGTCTTTCGGCACAGTTTATCCACCGCTTTCTTCTGTTTAGCCGTCAGCATTCCGTTGATAATGCTGCCCGCATAGCTCTGTGTCTGCGGCCTTAGGTGGTCCAGCGGCAGGTCCAGCACCGGCGCTGGTTCTTTGAATACACCCTGCCAGTACATCTTTTGTTCCGATAGGTCTCTTGTCCGCATCCACTCGCTGTAATCCTTGTACTGGACATGCAGCGGTTTTAATTGCTCTCCGTTGTACAGCATGGACAATTCTTTTGTCAGAATACTTATAGACATACCGTCAGAGATGATATGGTGCATATCGAACATGAGGATCGTTTTGTCCTCTGCTGTTTTTACTGCTTTCGCCCGCATCAGAGGTGCCTTTCCGAGGTCAAACGGACGCACGAAACCGGACAGCAGGTTTTCTTCCTTTCTATCCGTCCATTCTTCATACTCCAATTCAACCCTAACTTCTTTGGCGATTTTCTGTACGGCTTCTCCTTCCTTACTATGAAAGCTAGTGCGTAAAGCCTCGTGGCGTGCGGTCAGTTGCTCCAATGCGGACTTCATACGATCAAAATCAAATCTTCCCTGGATTTCCAGTCCCGCCGGCATATTGTAGGTGATGCCCGCATCGTCTATCTGGTTGATCAGGTATAATCTCTTTTGTGCTGACGACATGGGGTAGATTTCTTTTTCCTCCGCCTGTGGGATCGGAATATATTCCTTTGCTTTTGCTCCTTCCACTTCCTTGGCAAGAAGCTTGACGGTAGGAGCAGTAAATATGGTCTTTAATGGCAGGCGGACACCAGTCTTGGCTTCAATTTGGTTGACAACCCGGGTAGCACGCAGGGAATGACCACCCATTTCAAAGAAGCTGTCTTCAATCCCCACCGGAGTAACGCCCAATATTTCTTCAAAGATGCCTGCAATGGTTTCTTCCGTCTTGTTTCGCGGTGCAATATATTCCTGCCCGCTTGTTGCTTCCGGTTCCGGCAGAGCACGTTTGTCAAGTTTCCCGTTCCTCGTAACCGGAATGTTTTCGATCTGAAGAATATATGCGGGTACCATATATTCCGGCAGTTCTTTTCTAAGGCTGTCTTTGATGTCGCTTGTCTGGATATTCTGATCCGATACTACATAGGCGCAAATACTTTTGTCCCCGTTTTTCTCTTTGACCGCCACTGCCGCATCCCTGACACCGGTTTGTTTACGCAGGACACTTTCGATTTCACCGAGCTCAATACGGAAGCCGCGGATCTTTACCTGTTCGTCGATCCTTCCCAGGTACTCGATATTCCCGTCCGGCAGCCATCTTGCCAGGTCCCCGGTACTGTATATCTTTGTACCTTTAATAAATGGATTGTCGATAAATCTAGCCGCAGTAAGTTCAGGCTTGTTTAAATACCCTCTTGCAAGACTATCTCCCCCTAAATATAGTTCACCAGGTATCCCTATTGGTAATACTTCTTTGTTATGATTTAAAATATATGCTTTGATATTACTAATAGGTTTACCTATCAAAGCACACCCTATATCGGCTTCTGCATATTTATACTCAAATTCAATACATCCAACCGTAGATTCTGTTGGTCCGTACTCATTTAATATTACTGCATGATTAATTTGCTCTGATATATGTTTTGCCAAAGAGATCTTTAGTTCTTCCCCTCCTACAATAAAGTATTTAATTTTTGTCTTGCCAATATGTAAATTTCCAACAATACTCAAGTGGGCAGGAGTAATTTTAATTGCTCCACTTTTACCATTAAATATATCTTCCATTATAGGTAGCATAGAACCTAAATCCATTTCCCTATAAACATATATTGTTTTTCCTGTAAGTAACGGTAAATATATAGATGTTACTGTCAAATCAAAAGATATTTTAGTGTATAGGGGAAAACTTTCAATAGCTATTCTATTATTAATATAATAACTTACATAATTATTAAGTGCTCGGTGCTCGATCATAACCCCCTTGGGCTTGCCTGTTGTCCCTGATGTGTAAATTACATATATAAGATCATTTGGGGTATTCACATGCTCAGGATTTTCAATCTCCCCTGTATAAATCTCCCTATCAAAAAGGTCTATCACCGGGATATTTGTTTCTACCGGCAGTTTAGCTTTACCTACAAGGATTGCTTTGGGCTGACAGTCTTCCAGCATATATTTAATTCGTTCTTCTGGATAGTCCGAATCCATTGGAACATATGCCCCTCCTGCCTTGATGATTCCATAAATACCTATGATCATCTCTATACTTCTTTGAGTTATTATTGCAACTTTATCATCCGGCTTTACACCGAGTTCTCTTAGTTTATATGCCATCTGATTCGCTTTTGAGTTCAGCTCCGCATATGTCATCTCTTCTTCTTCGTATACTACAGCAATGTTATTCGGTGTTTTGCTTACCTGCTCTTCAAAAAGTTCCACCACTGTTTTACCACTCGGATATTCTACTGCTGTATAGTTAAAAGTCTTCAGGATAAGATTCTCTTCTTCTTCGCCTACTACACTTAGCTCACTAATCTTTTTCCCTGGATCTGCAACAATTTGTTGCAATAGCAGTTCCATTCTTCCCAGCAGTGTCCTGATTTCCTCTATCCCATATTCCATAGGATCATACATGATCTTAAGCGTCAGTGATTCTCGTATAAATGCATTTAATGAAATTCCATAGTTTGTCTGCCCCCTGGAACTTTCCATGTTAATATTAAATCCACGGATCCCTTGGTTGACCGATTCGTCTATATAGTAGTTTTCAAATGCAAACAATGTCCTGATCAAATTGCTGCCCAGTGCACTTCTTCCTTGTACTTCCGCCAGTGGACAATAATCATATTTCATACTTGTAATTGCCTGTTGCTGCATTTGCCCGAGCATTTCTTCCACCGTTGTACTTTCTTCGCATTTCACCCGGGTCGGTATTGTATTGATAAACAGTCCCACAGCCTTCTCAATTCCCTGTATATCAGCATTTCTCCCGGATACCACTTTTCCAAATACAACATCAGTGTTCCTGTTATATTTTTGCAACAAAATACCCCATGCTGTTTCAACTACAGTGCTCATCGTTACATTGATAGAACCGGAAAGCTTTTGTAATCGTCTTGTCAACTCCTTATCAATAGCATACACTTCTTCTTCAACCTGTTCCTCAAAATTCCTGCTCGGGCTTAGTGACGGTATATCCGCAGCTTCGTTGTAATCTGCAAGAAGGTTTTCCCAGTAAGAAAGGCCTTCTTCCATATCCTTTTTCTTCAGCCAGCGAATATACTCGTCGTAGGATGCAATATCCTTTTTCTCTTCCTGCACTCTTTCCTGCATGGAAGAGAATGAGCTTCCCTCCGCCAATGCCTCGTAATACTGCATGAAATCTCGGAACAGCAGCGACATACACCAGCCATCTATAATGATATGGTGAGAACTCCATAGAAGGACATACTCTTCCTCTAACTTCCTGAGAACTGTCACACGAAGCAGACTGTCTTTATACAGATTGAATCCTCGTCGGATATCTGCCCGCTGGATATTCACAATCTCGTTTTCCTTTTCTGTACTATCAGGCAATTCGATTACATTGCATTCAATTTTACGATCATTAAGTACAACTTGTAAAGGCTTATTACTTTTTTTAGAAAAGACAATTACCGTGCGCAATACATCATATTTTTCTGCCAATAACACCAAACTTTCTTTAACCTTCTCAATTTTTAGTTTACCTGTTATGTGAATCCTAGCTTGCAGTACGTAGCCTGTTGACTGCTCGTCCAGTTGTTTGTGATACAGCATTCCTTCCTGCATTGGTGTCAGAGAGTAGATCTTTTCAATATTATTTCCTTTCCCCATTATATTTACCTCCAATAATCTATCATTCTCTTCTTATTCCTAAACCCAGCCACGTATTTCATTCTTATGTTCAAAACAGTCATAATTTGCAAAGTTAGCTCCGTTTTTAATGATTTTTGCTAATTCTGCATTATCTCACTTCAATTACTCCGTATTAATTGAACATATCATTAAGTTCTTTCAAAACATCTTGGGAGACATCGAATATCCCATAATCCGATGCAGTTTTTACAACTTTTTCTTGAGATATGCAATACTGGACAATTGTTTTAATTGATTCAATGTATCTTTGGCAGAACTGCTCCATGCTTTGCCTGCTGTATCTTCCCCTGTTGTAGGCAACGTCAAACCGCAATTTACCTCCAGTAATACTCCCGTTCATGGTGATGCTTTGCTTGGAGATGTTTTCTCTGGGAATACTGCTTCCGCAAGACAGATTTGATGCTGCGATTCTTCCATTCGCACCAAGCTCATGATCCAGATGTCCCAGATAGTTGAAACAAAGGTCCGCTTCTACATTCGCCCATTCATACTGTCCAAGGTGTTTTGCGACGCCGTATCCGACCCCGTGATGCGGAATTCTTCTTAACATCTCTTTGGTGTTGATGATCATTTCTTCGATATCTATCGATGTTTCCAGTACGATTGGGTAGATGCTGGCAAACCAACCGACGGTCCGGCTAATATCCACTGCTTTGTGAAGCTCCTCACGTCCATGACCCTCCATTTCTACTGCAACGCAATTTTGTCTGTTCCACTGCTTCACTGCCATGCCAAGTGCGGCGCCAGCAATAGGTCGTTGATCTCCATTCCGTATGCTTTACCCGCTTCATACTACAATTGCCGGGTGCTTTCCTGTTCCAGTTCCAACGAATATGGGTATATTCCGTTAGATACTTGGTGTTTTTCTATTACGTTACAAATTGATAAAGGCTCTTTTTGTCACTAGGCTTAAGCATAATAACTTTTGCCCCTACAAATGACCACCACAGAATTTCCCATCTGTCAAAAAGGTCTACCGGGATATTTGTTTTTACCAGCAGTTCTGCTTACCCCAAAAGGATCACTTTAGCTTACAGTCTTTTAGCATATATTTTGATTCTTTCTCCCGGATAGCCAGGTCCATTGGTACATATGCCCCTCCTGCCTTGATAATTCCGTAGATACCTATGATCATCTCTATACTTTTTTTTGAGTTGTTATTGCTACTTTATGCTTGTTATAATTTTGACAATACCTCAAATAATGGTAATAATTGCTTGTTTTTAGGCACATTAAAATTATTGATTCTCCCTGTAAGATTAATATAAAAGTGTTTCATAATGCCCCTTCTCATCCATCCTATATCTCTCCTGTCCTGATGAAGTCTTTTCAATCGGAACAATTCTAATATCATTTGCTTAGATATGATTGAGGAACAAGGTGCCAAGGAGTAACCTATAGCTTCAAAATATTCGATTCCATCTATATCCTCTGAATACTTCTTCCGGCAAGAGATTAGCTAGTTCAGCTTTTACGATATCCAATAATCCATTCACAGTTGGCATTTTCTCCTCCCAATAGGAATAACAGTATCAGCAGTATTGTTATTCTCATTGTACTATTATAGGAAATTTTTTACAAGTAAAATCGACCATATATTCTATTATTTTACAAATTACAACATCCGAAATTAAGCCTTTTCTCTCTCCACTTCCTCGTATTATATAGTTATAGTGTTCTGGTGTTACCAGCAGGGTAACTGTTGACGGAAGTTCTCTTTCGTCTGCCTTTGACTTTTCTTTCTGTTCTCCTGTGTTGGCATCGTAGCCGCTTGATGCAGTTACTGAGATCACTTCCACATATTTAAGCTCTGGCGGAATCACTGTTGCCCCTTGCTTTTTGTAATCCGGTGCAATAACCGACACTATATCTCCGCTTTTGTGCTTTCCTGAAAGACCGTTTGCAAAGCTCTTGATAGTTATTGAAACAGCCTGTCTGCTTCCATCCAGATTATATAAATATGCATTTTCAGCTGCAGGAGTTTTTGATACTTTTGTATTTAATATGTAATCTCCAACCGACATATCCGCAAGCACATAACTGCCCACTACAGTATCTTTCTTACTTATTACATTTTGAGGAAGATTGTACCCTCCTACTTCCACCGTTTGTACCATGTCCTTAGTGATTTCATCACCTGTCTTGATATCCTTTGTCACACGGACAATTTCTGTTTTCTTACTAATTCCTTTGTTAAACAGCGGTGTAATGCCGAAGCAGATGAGGAGTGAAAGCACAATGCAAAAAACTCCGACCACTGTTCTGTTTTTAAATATACTCATATATAATTCCTCCCAATTTCATTAGATATATGACCAAGAAGCCTAATGCAAGGCATGGTGCAAGAGGCAGGGAAAGATTCCTTGCCTCCTGTTTTTTCATTCTTTTTATAAGTGTATAAGCAATAAATACCAGTACCTGTAATGTGAGTCCTATTATTAATCCGCAGTTCGTCATTTGCAGTCCAAGAATCAATCCAACAGCAGCTGTAAATTTTATATCACCGCCGCCTAACCTGTTCGGTGCTATCCATGCCGCAATTACAAAAAGCGGCAGTGCCGCCAATATTCCCAACAGATTAATTATTTTAAAGTCCAGGAAGGATACTGCTGCCACCGAGATACATATATACGGCGGTATTTCTCTTTTTCTGATATCTATACAGGCGGTGCATACCATCAGACAAAAAAACAGCACCGCCTGAACGATACTGTTAACCTGCATAATTGAACATACCCTTTATTTTATTTGTAAGTGTCGGCATTACCACATCACCGAACAATGCATAAAGACCTGCAAGCAGCAATGCCCCAAGTACTACCGCAATCAAAATTTTAACCGCCGTGTCTATGTATCCGTCCCCTCTGTTGTTGTTTAACTCCATCTGCATTTTTACAATCTGTCCTGTTCCAAAGTTATTCATTTTTCTCATTAATTTTTTCATACTCATTTACCTCATTCTTTCTTAATATTATTTTTATTATTGTTGATTACATTGTCATCGTGTGAGCATTGCACTGCTCTGTTCCCACAGGCATTTCCTGTTTCTGCACTTGGCTCTGTCCCTGTGTAAGTGCTTGTCCATAAGCACCGATTACCGCATTGTCAAACTCTTTTCTGGCTTCCGCCGTACACGGGAAACATATATCCTTGTATCCTTCAATGTCATTAATTTCTTCAGACCAAAATTCATCGTCTTCAGTAACAATTTCATCTCCATTAATCACTGCGCCCATCTCAACATCTGTTACATCTATCCACCATTGTAATAAATGATATAAAGCATACTCATGTATCGGGCTTAAATAATCTCGTTTGAAATCATCTTTAGTTATTTCCTCAAGTTCAAAATATAATTTCCTTACATCTTTCAGGATTCTTTCGCAAATAAAACTCTGGGAATATATCTTGTAGAAATGTTTCCCAATCAAGTCCATCACATGAAGACTTAAATAATTCGATTACATAATAAATATTTCTATTTATCTTCTTCTCTATACTTTTTGAAATATTATAATTTAAAGGAATCAAACTATTCACCTTCCAATTCATCTGTTCTTGGTTTTGTCATTAATTATTGCTTAGCTATATTACCTAACTGCTCTAATTAGCAAAATTAACTCTATGTCATCTATATTTTCGCCCTTTTTTCAGGCTCAAAAACGGCACTTTTTTGCCCAAAATTTTGCTCATTTTTCGCTCTGAAACCACTACATATTGTGGTCAACCCCTACTTTTTCTCCTCCGAACCACATCTTGTCATCAGAATTATCGCTTCTACGTGCCTTGAGTGTGCAAAAAAGATGCTGTATGTATCTGGTAACCCCTTGGTGTCAAGGTATATCTTTGTATCCTGGCACAATCGGTACTGAAAAAATCCTTTTATAAGTACTTGACAATGTTAAGTAGATGGCATACACTTGTTAGTGTTAAGTACTTAATAACATTTAGTATTGTTTGGTGGTGAGAGTTTTGAATAAAGAAATGCTGAAAGGTACAATAGATATTCTTATCCTGAGTGTCCTCAAGGAGCATGATAACTATGGATACGAAATATCAAAAATTATCAAGACAAAATCAAGTGATTTATTTGAAATACTGGAAGCCACTATGTACCTTGCGTTGAAAAGGCTTGAAAATCAAAACGCAATCGAGTCTTATTGGGGTACTGAGAGAGGCGGTGGCAGGCGCAGATACTTTAAAATAACTGATCTGGGCAGCGAGCAATTAGACCAGTTGACTTCTGACTGGAAACAAACTGTACAGCTCGTTGATAAGTTCATTTAAGGAGGCTTTTCTATGAACAAAATAAAAAGGATTTACAACCTTACCGATATAAAATATCCCTGGTTGCTTTTGGCTTCAATGCTGGGGTTCATTATTGCCCTCTGTTTTAACAGATCCTATTCTGAGGCTTTTACAAGGATTGAAATAGTGGTTTACAGCGCGGTTTTTCTTATCGCCCTGCTATGGAGTATATTGAATTATGTAGGTCATCTTCAAATAAGCACAATTTATAAAAAGCATGACAACATAGACGGCTTTATCAAAAGGCTTACAATGAGCAAGGAGGACAAGGCTGGACTTACAGAGTATCTAAATGATTTTGTCAAGGATTTAGAAGAACACGGCAGTACCCATGAAGAAGCTGTAAAAACAGCTATCAGTCATTTTCAAGTGAAGGAATTTACCCAATCGCAAGGCAATATATTTGAAACTCAGATACACTTCTATTTATTGGGCTATGTATCAATCTTTGTAGGGCTTATCATCGTAATACAATGTATTGACTTGATTGTATCCCTGCCGTTTATCGTTCTGGCGATGAGTTTTATGTTTATGTTGTTCAGTGCCGCATTTATATGTCTATTCTTTATCTATAAGCTGATAGACGTAATGATTGCGAAAAAGTAAAGTACGAAAAGGTAACTTTTCATTTGAGAGGTTACTTTTTATTTTAACTAAGTACTTAACATTATTATGTAAAAAATATTATTTAGTAAAGGAGCATTCATGCAAGAAATTATTTTGGATATTATCAATCAATTTGGTTATCTCGGTATTTTTTTATTGATAACGATTGAAAACATTTTCCCACCTATACCATCCGAGGTTATCTTGACCTTTGGCGGATTTTTGACAACATATACCAACATGAATGTTTGGGGTGTTATAATAGCGGCAACAATTGGCTCGGTGGTGGGCGCAATCATTCTGTTTGTTATTGGGCGTATACTCAACGCCGAACGCCTTTCACGGCTTTTTGACAACAAATTAGGCAAGCTCCTACGTCTAAAAAAAGAAGACGCAAGAAAAGCTGAAAGATGGTTTTTAAAACATGGAAACAAAGCGGTTTTCTTTTGCCGGTTTGTCCCTATCGTCCGCAGCTTGATATCCATACCAGCAGGGGTGGCGAAAATGCAATTTTGCTCCTTTTTGATCTTAACAATTATCGGCACTTTTATCTGGAACGTTGTATTAGTCTTTCTCGGAAGAATTGCAGGAAACGCTTGGGAAACAATCGCCAATTATGTTGATTTTTACACTATGGTAGCTTTTATTGCTTTTGTGTTGATTGCAACATTGGCAGGAGCAATCTTTATAAAAAAACGTTTTATAAATACAGCAAAGCAACCGACTGATAAGTAAGGGCTGTGTCATCCTGTCTGCCGCACCTTTTAAAATATTTCTCCCTTTACCAATAGTCATTTCGTATCCAGATTTTTGTTGTATAAAAACACCCCCGGAGATAAACAATGATTTTTTCATTGTCTACTCTAGGGGTATCTTATCAAAAGTGCAACAATCTTTTCATTTTTAGTTCTAAAACTTATTTGGCCAGCTTGAACACCTGGTATATAATTACCGCTGCTTGAGCTCTTGTTGCATTATTCTTCGGAGCAAAATTGTCATTACAGCCATATCCTGTCTGGTTATCGCATCATTGACTCCGAAGGTTCCATCTGTCTTTCCCTGTACTATGCCAAGTTTTTGAGCTGTCGCTATTGCATTGTAATACCATTTTCCATCGTTTACATCCTTAAATGTACAATCAGTATTCTCATCCGTCAAATCAAAGGCATTCAACAGCATTGCCAGGAATTCGGCTCTTGTTACACTCTCGCCTGGCATGAACAGGTTGTCTCCGCGTCCGGCTGCAATAATTTCAAACTGATCGTTCTCTATGGCAATCATATTCACAAGCTCAAAAGTGTTATGTAGAAAGTGCGGATTAATCTGGCTCTGTGATGCCGACAGCTCGGCATCCCTTTCTCTCAGTTGGGTCTCATACACTTCCATTACCAAGCGGTTAATTTCACTGACCACAACATTAAAACCTTCTGCCATGCTACCAATTTCATCATTTCTGAAAATTTCGGCACGCTCCTTAAAATTTCCCGCCTGTACCTTTTTCACCTTACCTTTCAAATGCCGCACAGGCTTTACGATGCTGTTGGAGAAAAATACCGCCATCACAATGGCAAGAAATATGGAAACAATTGAAATAACCAGAGTAAAATTTATCAGTGCCATGGCATCTTTCTGAAATTGCCTCTCATCCATAATGCCGATTATATTTAGTCCTGTGTAGTCTGACATTTTGCTTGCAACAATATAGTTAATGCCTTCAATCTTGATCCTTTCGGATGCAGAGATATTGAATTGCTCTCCCAACGCTTCCCCCGGATAAAATATATGTCCCTGCTGGTCGGTTACATAAAGTTTGGTCAGACTGATCAGCATAGTGAGAACCGGAATAAAAAAGCTCATAATGGTACCGGCTGTGATTGAAGCGCGGGTGTATTCGCGGTTGACTTCAAGATATTTGTTATATTCCTGCTTTTCCTTATCAAAAGCACGAATTACCTTTACTCCGGTAAGCCCCTCTTTGAAATAGAGGTTCAGTTTGTCAAGCAACTGCTGCATTTTTGCATAAAGGGGACTTGCAAATCTATTAATGATAAAATAGGCAATCGCAAGGAACGGAATCATACATACGAAAATCAGTGCTAAAGACGGGGAAAGCAGGACGGTCATCAAAATTCCGCCAACCATAGCATGCCCTGCGACCAGATATAGGTCGTGTCGCCTTTGACAACGCCGCTGTTGATGATATGCGCCGTCACATAGGGCTGATAAAGCGAGCAACCGATTTGAACCAGAAGGAATGCAATGGCTGCAAGCGTTTGGGCTGGCGGCAGACGTTTGATTATTTTAAACATGAAAAAACCTCCGTTTCTGATTGTTTTGTATTGGTTCAGGGTAAAATTGGCGCAAAAAAAGAAAGGGTACTGCCGTTTGGCTTTTTTTACAGCAGCACCACTTTAATTCTGCTAATGGTATTCAGTTATTCGTCGTCTGAATCGTCGGGACTAAGACCGACCCCATGACCTTTCGGCGGGGCTGGCGGTGGAGGCGTTCTCTGTTTATTGCCGAAAAACATCATTCCCGGCATCCAACCGCCACTTTCTCTTAAACGCTGCATCATCTCCGGCATCGAGCCTCGTGGGCCCCAGGCATCGGGAAAATCGATTTCGCCGCCCATCTGCTTTTCAAGTTGGGTGATAATCCGGGCTAAATATTCACTCAGGTTTTTACGTTCCTCTTCGTTCAAACAGTCGAAGATCTGGCCGGAATCCTGTTTACCTTGCTCAGCTTGATTGGCCGCCTCTTCGCCCTCTTTTGTGAGCCTGATGTCCAGGACACGGCGATCTGTTTCCGACTGCGTGCGGGTTATAAACCCGGCTTTTTCCAGTTTGGTCAACAGCTCGCTTAAAGACTGGTTCCGCATATCCAGAAGATAAGACATGTCTTTCTGGCTGATTTCCGGCTGCATTTTAAGCAGCGCTAAAATCCGCCCCTGGCCACGGTGCGGGTCTGCAAACGGCCCCTGTTCTTTCCTGCTGTGGTGCTGATATCTATGAAGAAGCATCATCGCACGAGAGAATTGCTCCGTTAAATTCGTATTGTTTTCCATGATTAAATCCTCCGTTGACTTTTTGTTCGGTACCTGACTTTCCAGTACCTGATAATAATATATCAGGTACCGAACTATTCGTCAATACATTTTCAAAAAAATATTCAGGTGCCTGACAAAAATAGAGAAGATTGATAGGAGCCGCTGATGACGGCGAGCGGTCAAGATAACCCTGTTAGAGTTATTGATGCATTTATTGGTAGAATTAACCTTGATGAAGCGGGTTTTAAAAGAGCCGCACTTAATATTGCCGGCAGACCTCCATACGATCCTCAAACTCTTCTTAAACCCTGTAAGGATGTATGGATGTATTCAGGCACGAAAACATGAAAACATAAGATGTGAGCTTACTTCGATCCCTGGAAATATTCCGTTAAATCCAGTGCCATTTTCTTATTAAAGCACCTAAAAGCCTGATAAAATCAGGCTTTTAGGTCAAATTGCGGAAAGTTAGGTTAGAAAGATGCAAAGCTTTTTTAAGAAAATTCTTATATGCGAAAATGCAAAAGAGTGATTTTATAGTGAATGATTTTATAGGTCTTGTGTATTGTAGAGCTTTGCATATACGCTGTCCAGCGCGTACAACTGTTCATGCGTACCTTGTTCTGCAATCCCTTCCTTTGTTAGGACCACTATACGGTCAGCACTTCTCACCGTACTCAGCCTATGTGCAATGATAAACAGCGTGCGTCCTTTCACCAATGTCCTCAGGCTATCCATAACGGCTTTTTCACTATTATAATCCAAGGCACTGGTCGCCTCATCAAAAATAAGAACGGGAGGATTCTTCAAAAAAACCCGAGCTATGCTGATACGTTGCTGCTGTCCGCCGGAGAGTTTTACACCGCGCTGTCCAATGTCGGTGTCATATCCGTTCGGCAGTTCCATAACAAACTCATGCGCGTTTGCCTTTTTCGCAGCTTCAACGGCTTCATCGGCGGCAGCGCCGGGTCTGCCATATAAAATGTTTTCCATAACCGTGCCCCCAAACAAAAATGTTTCCTGCCGCACTACGCCGATTTGTTGCCTGAGCGAGCATAATGCCGCGTCCCGGACATTTATTCCGTCAATGAGGATTTCACCTTCAATGACGTCATAAAACCTGGGAATAAGCGAACACAAGGTCGATTTTCCAATGCCGGAACTCCCCACAATGGCAACAGTTTCACCCGCTTGCACGTCAAGACTGACATTTCTCAACACATAATCCTGTTCCTCGTTGTATCGGAAGGTTACATTGCGAAACTCCACACGCCCTCGGGTAATTTGTATTTCTAAAGCGTTTTCGGCATCACGTATTTCAGGAATCGTATCCATAATCTCCCGGAAACGCCGATAGCCGGATAATCCATCCTGATATTGCTGTACCATAAATGCTAGCTTTGGGACGGGCGACGTAAGATAGGCGGCATACAAGATGAATACCAGAAGATCGGGCACATCCAGTGCAGCGCCGGCAATCCAAATTCCGCCAACTACAATAATCGCTACCGTAATAAGCTGCGTGAAAAATTTTTCTATTACCGTAAAATGCAGTGCCTCGTTCTTATATATATTTGCACGGCTTTGATAAAAATGGCTGTTCCCCGCAGAGAACTTTTTAATTTCAAATTCTTCGTTAGCAAAGCTTTTGACCACTCGGATACCAGATAAATTTTCTTCTGCCTGCATGTTAACATCGGCGATACGACTGCGACTCCTTGCATAGGCTTTTTGGAGCCTATGATAAAAAACAAACGAATATATAGCCATAAAGGGTAAAAACAGGCAGATAACCAATGTTAATTTTAAATTGATGTGGAGCAGGATAACAAGTGAGCCGATAAATTGTGTACCGTAAATGACGAGATTCTCCGGCCCGTGATGATACAACTCCGCTAAGTTCAAAAGGTCATTTGTCAAACGCGACATCAGTTGACCAGTTTTTTGGCTGTCGTAAAAACCAAATGAGAGCTTTTGTAAATGCTCAAACAGTTCCATGCGCATATCACGCTCAATTTTTGCGCCCATATCATGGCCCTTGTAGTCAAAAAACATTGCAAATCCGGTCTGAACCACGATTATGGCCAACATCAGCGCACCCATTTGTAGAATAGTGGCTAAAATGTTTTGTGTACCGTTTTCCAAAACGTCTTTTGTGATGTATCTTACACAGGCAGGTAAAATAAGCGCAAGAGCTGCAATAAAAATGCTGGAAAAGAGATCAGCAATCAGCAATCCTTTATATGGCGCATAATACGATAGAAATTTACGTATTCTTTTGGTTTTTTTGTTTAATCTCATGCAATCCTCCATATTAGGAGGGCTAAAGTATAGTCACCCTCCTTGATTCGCTTCCGGTAACCATAACTATGTTTTTCATGTTTTAACACCCTTTCTCTCTATAAATTATTACAGCAAATTATTACATCTCAGGTTTCTTTGCGGCATAACCAATATAAATCATATGAACTGTAATTAATAAATATTTTATGGCTGATCGTGTGAGAAAGCAATCTACAGGACGGTTATAATCATTTTCTACCACATCTGCATTTCAAAATCAGTATGCAGCATATAAACAATATATATATCCGTAGTATTTTACTACATAAATTAAAAGGGCAATAAATATCATAGGAACAAAGAAATTAATAGAAGCAATGCAGGTATAAACAAGAGGAAACTCTTTTTTATTGGAAAATTATAATGAAAAAAGCCCGCAAACGCACTAAAATTTTATGTATAAAACGCCAAAAAGCCTGATAAAATCAGGCTTTTCAGACAAATTTTGGTGGAGGCGAGGGGAGTTGAACCCCTGTCCGAAACCATATCCTCAAGAACTTCTACGGGTGTAGCCTATGCTTTGTGCAAAGTTACGTATCCCTTGCGGGACGATAACCTTACGTTTCCCTACAGCGGCCCCCCACAGGCAAGGTGCCGCTTTCGGTAGCCTTTAAGTTCCGAAATGGCTCAAGGCTACGGCCAAATCAGTGCTAGCATTTAACCTTCCTATGCAAAAGGGCTGACTTGTCGACGCCAGCTACCCCAGGTGCAGCAACCTGGGACTGACGGGCTGCCATATTAGGCAGCAGCTAAAGCGAAATTATCGTTTTTAGCGTTTAATTTTAAGTTCTCGTTTTTTAAGAGGCCAACGAGAATCCTCTACCCGCTTATCAAGTCTCAACAATCCCGTCGAAACCATTACGCCCCCATGTATATATGGTACGCTGTGCGTACCTGACAAAATTACCCGGCAGATAAAAGTTTTTACTGTTCCTGCCTTGTAATTATTGTATCAAATTGGGCTTATAAGCTTACTACAAAAATATTTACTTGTCAAATATCAGTTTACATAATTTCGAGACAGTAATCCCTCATTAGTGCCTCAACAGTATCTATTACTGTATTTCAACTTCAACGGTATCCATTAGCATTACTTTCGGCAAACTCAGCAATTCTCCGGCACATCATGCCAGGTACAAACTTCCTGCTACCTCTGCTGTTCCTTCAGCTTGCGGTCAATCTCCCGTTTTGCATCACGTGCGACAATATCATCACGCTTGTCGTACAATTTTTTACCTCTGGCAACTCCAAGTTCTATTTTAACCATACCGCGTTTCAGGTATGCCTGGATAGGTACCAGAGTGAAGCCCTTCTGCTGTGTCAAACCAATGAGCCGGTTTATTTCCGACCTGTGCAGCAAAAGCTTTCTGTCACGTAAAGGATCCTTGTTAAATATGTTGCCCTGCTCATATGGGCTTATATGCATCCCACTCAGGATTACTTCCCCGCCCACAATGGAGGCATAGCTTTCCTTCAGGTTCAGCTTGCCCTGTCTGATGGACTTGACCTCAGTTCCGGACAAAACGATACCTGCCTCAATTGTTTCCTCAATGAAGTAATCATGACGAGCTTTTTTATTTTGCGCAACAACTTTATATGCTTCCTTTACCATTCCTACCACCAATTCCATTGTGCAAAAACCTTATCAGACATAATTGATCAAGTTCCGTCACAAGGTTAATATACTTAAAGATCACTGCCAAATTTATAAACAATATCAGACAAAAATAACCCTCTCGAAAAAGGGCTTCTTCTAAAGTATTCATCTGACAGAACATATTATAGCACCGCAGCACCAAAAGGTCAAGTTCCAGAAGTTTTAAGCCTTTCTAAACTTTTCTAGTACAATATTAGACAATAAAACTTCATCTTAATGCGGGATTTTATGCGGAATATTTTCCGACATGGCAGGACATAGAAAGGCACATTAATTGCCCTTATTGCTGCTGACGTAAAAAAGCATTGAACAACGAAGCATTGGATACCAATCTATGGATGCTGAGCACTGGATACCAAGCACTGGATACCAAGCACTGGATACCAAGCACTGGGTGTCAAACATTAGCGCCAAGCATTGCATATCGAAACATTGGCCAATGAGATATTGCCCGAAAATATCCGTCTCAAAAGGTGGATTTGAATCATGCCCTTACAGCTCCTCTAAGCTTCTCCAGGAGCTCATACGGCACCTCAAGCCTTCCTCTTCCCCTTCCAAGTTCGATCCCCGGCTTAAAACTTCCATGAAAGTCACTTCCTCCGGTAACCAACAGTTCATATTTGATGGCAAGTCTCAGAAAGTTACCGGTATCCTCTTTGGAGTTTTCACTGTACAAGGCCTCAATACCCGCCAGGCCGAATTCCTTAAGCTCGGCCAGCAGCGTATCCAGTTCACCATGGGATTTTCCCAAAAATACAGGATGTGCCAGTACGGGCAGTCCGCCTGCGTTACGGATAGCGTTTATTCCATTCTCAGGCTTCAGCTCAACCCTTTTGAAGTAAGCAAGGCCTTCCCTGCACAGGTATCTGTCAAAGGCTTCATCTATAGATGAAACAAAACCTCTGTTAACCAAAACCCTTGCAATATGCGGGCGCCCCATTATATCCCCCAGGGCCACGCCTTTTACCTCTTCCAGGGTGATATCCATCCCCAGTTCATTAAGCCTGTTTATAATTTTTTTATTCCTTACTTCCCTGCCCTGCTTTACAACCTCAAGCTCCTGCCTGATGCCGGTATAGCCGTTAATATCCGGAAAATAGCCCAATATGTGCATCTCGGGCTTGAAATCCACACTTATTTCAATTCCGGGAATCACTTCCACTCCCGATCTTTTTCCCTCTTCCAGTGCTTCCTCAACCCCGTCAACGGTATCATGATCTGTCAAAGCTATTGCCGAAAGACCTTTTTCACGGGCCAGCCGGACAATTTCGGCAGGACTCATGCTTCCGTCGGAGGCAGTGCTGTGTGTATGCAAATCAATCAGCTTTGTCGTATTATTTTTCAATTTTTCCTCCAAGTCCCTGGTGTCTGTAACGTCTTACAGCGTATATGGTCCTGCGGGGAAAATTTACTCGGGACAAGACGGAGAAGTGCGGAATAATCGCTCTATTCCAGCGAAGTACGTGAACAGTACTTTTCGGCAACGCAGTCCTGGAGAAATTTAACCGCCGTCAATATATGAGTTTAAATGTTACAGACCACTATTTTATACTTCCCAGTATTTCTGTTCCATACAAATTGCAGGCGGGAAGGTATTACTATATATGCTTTGCAGTATGGTATCCATCTTCTTTAAGGATCTGCAGGCCTGCTCCTGTGTAATAAGACCTTGTTCAAGAGCAACCGCCAGTTCATCCGCATCCAGCACCTTCATTGTACCGTCGGGCATCAGCTTGACATCCAGCAGCAGATCTATCAATGTATACCTGTTTAAATCCTTTTCGTACTTGACATCAATTATATCGCAATACCAGTAGGCAAACTTTTTGCCGGCATCGTAAAACCTGCTTATTTTAATGCCATCCTTCAAGAAGGTGTATGAAATTCCACCCGATATATCTGCTCTTGGCCTGATTGCCTTCCACCGCGTGATTAAAATCTCTTCATCAATGTATAGTACCTCATCGCTGGAAATATCAACTGTTTCAAATGGAATAAATCTGGTTCTTAAAATACTTGGTTTATTCATATCTTCTCCTAAAATCGTCAAAATTTGCTTATGGCTATTATACATTAGAATCGGCTGTTTTTGAAGGCATATGCAAATTTCTTTTTACAGGGGTTTTTATTTCCCAATTTTTTACTAAAGGAATATGTTTTGTTATAATGAAGAAAAACTTTTGAACTAAAGGGTGGTCTGATTTATGAAGCGGACAAAATGCTGTAATAATTGTGAACGTGGGACACCTATGCACCTGACCAGGGACATTTTGTGCAAATATCACGGAGTTGTCACTCCTGACTATTGCTGCTTCAAATATAAAGGTTCTGCCGACACCGCAGCTGACCGGCACAACAGCTATAAGTGCATCCATTGTGAGTACTTCCTTGTGGAGTTGGATTCTCCAGATCAGGACTTCGGCAAATGCAAGCTGTTCTCGGCAAGAGAATATGACGGAAATAAAAGAAATGCATGCTCGAAATTTTCCAGGAAAATGCTTATAGAAGTATCGTAAAGTTTATACGTTACTCAAAATTATTTGCAAAAATTCCGCTTAAGTCTAATTTTTTCAGTACATTCTTCCGATATAGATTATATGGTTTATATTTTTTGACTATAATTCCCCGGGCTTTTATATTATAATAGTCTTTATCATGGGTATTGGGAGGTTGTATGAATTTAGACATAAACGCTATATTTAACCAGAAGCTGGCTGAAATTGAGAGCCGGCTGTCCGGTATAGATTCAGGATTAACTGCAAAGGATGCCGGAACTTCAGATATCCCTTTTGAAAAATATCTGGCTGACGCTTCACTGCTGGGTTTGGACAATCCACTCACAGACGGCTCCTCCTTGACAAACTCAGATACCTGGACAAACCTGCTAAGAAATCTGAACAGGGATGATGATTCCGACTCAGTAAATGTATTGAGAGCCCAATTGGCACTTTCCAAATCCACAGCCTACATACCGGGCGATCAAACACAGCTCATGAGCATAATAAATGCTGCCGTAGATAATGCATCGCAAAGGTACGGAGTGGACAAGGATCTCATAAGGGCTGTCATGAAACAGGAGTCTTCCTTCAATCCCAGGTCCATATCTTCTTCGGGGGCACAGGGACTGATGCAGTTAATGCCCGGAACAGCTGATGCACTCAATGTTTCCGACCCCTTTGATATAGTGCAGAACATTAACGGAGGAACCCGGTATTTAAAGGATCAGCTCTCCAGGTTCGACAACGATTTAGACCTGGCTCTGGCCGCCTATAATGCAGGACCGAATTCTGTTGAAAAGTATGGCGGCATTCCACCCTTTATTGAAACTCATGACTATGTCCAAAAGGTAACCGAATATTATAACCAGTATAAAATGTTAACAAGCCGCTGATGCGGCTTATTATATTTCCTGAAAAATAGAACTTATCCTTAAAAATTATTCACAATATCCACATAATTATCCACAGCTCTGTAATACTTATGGCTGTTATATTTCGAGATATTTCCACAGAACCGCAAATTTATTCACAGAAAATTATTCACATTGGTTAAATTCGCAGCCCGAAACCACATTTTACAGGGGGTTGCAGATTTTTTTACATTATATGTCAAAAACTCTTATGACCTTATACCCGTTATTATTACAGTAAAACAAGTTTTTTTCATTTTCTATACAGCCTGTGGATAACTTTTGACAAAGACTGTATATTTATCCTAATTTAAGACCAGGAATGGCATTTAAATCCATACCCGAGCGTTTTCCGTTCTTATATTCAAAATATGCTGCGCAGCCTATCATGGCAGCATTGTCGGTACACAGGATCAAATCGGGATACAGGACTTCTATTCCTTGCTTTTTTGCCTGGCTTTTCATTTCGCTTCTCAACTGGGAATTGGCCGCCACACCTCCGGCCAGTGCAATTTTATTCACACCCTTCTGCTTTGCCGCCCTTATGGTGTTTTTCACCAGTACATCAACTACTGCCTGTTGAAAACTTGCAGCCACATCGGGTATATTGACCTGTTCTCCTGTTTGCTCCAGCCTGTTCAGATGATTGAGTACTGCCGTCTTCAGTCCGCTGAAGCTGAAGTCCAGAGATCCGTCCTCAAACTGAACCCTGGGGAATTTTACCGCTTTGCTGTTACCCTGGGCCGCATACTTGTCAATCAAAGGTCCTCCCGGATATCCCAGCCCTATGGCTCTGGAAATTTTATCAAAGGCTTCTCCGGCGGCATCATCCCTTGTCTGCCCCAATATTTCGAATTTGTCATAGCTTTCAACCAGAACTATATGACTGTGTCCTCCCGAAGCCACAAGACATACGAAGGGAGGTTCCAGTTCGGGATACTGCAAATAGTTGGCCGCTATGTGCCCTTCTATGTGATGGACTCCTACAAGAGGCTTTCCTGTTGTAAAAGCTATGGCCTTGGCCGCCGTCAAACCAACCAGAAGAGCACCCACAAGTCCCGGTCCGTAAGTAACCCCTATTGCATCAATATCATTGAGCGTAACTCCCGCTTCCTCCAGAGCCTGGTTTATAACCGGCATAATAAGCTCCACATGCTTTCTGGATGCTATTTCGGGTACAACGCCCCCATATTTTTTGTGCAGGTCGATTTGTGAGGAAATTACATTTGACAATATATATCTGCCGTTCTTTATAACTGAAGCAGAAGTCTCATCACAACTGCTTTCTATCCCAAGAATAAGTGTATCCATATTGCGTCAGCCTCCGTAAACAATATAACATTATACAAAATATAATAGCTTAATGGTGGTATTTTATCAAGGCAGGCGCCAACAGGGATACAAAAGGGTACAAAAAAAACATGGAGCCTTACGGGCTCCATGCCCCTAAAAGGAGAAATGCTAATGTTCAACCTAATATTACCAAATTTTATACCATTCTGAAAATAGACAATAGCTACCAATAGGACTAGTCCCAAAGTCCCACTTGGATTTTAGGAAGATCAGCCGACAAAAATCCCGTTTTTTTTAGGTACTTTGCGGAAATTTGCAATATTATTGAGCGGTTATTAAGCGGCTTTACCTTTGGATTTATAGGCTGCCACATATTTACCCTTACTGTCCTTTATAAACGGCCTGTCTTTTTCAGGTAATTGCCAGAAGCCTTTCTGTTCATTGATGGCATTATCCTGCAGCTCATTGAAGTATTCCTTCAGCAGGGTATTTGGACTGTAAAAAACGCATATTGCATACCCATTTTCGACCATATAGGCATTGTAATATGTATTGTCCTCAAGAACAACATGTGCAAGGAGTCTGTCAAACTGGTCAGTGGTATCTTTTTCAAAAATCAGCTTGACATTCTTATCTGCCAGCATTTCTTCCGTGAGCCCCGAAGCCTCTTTTGAAAAGGGCTGTGGTTTGACCCCTGCCTTGACCGATTCAGGTGTATCTATGTCCAGCATTCTGACTTTGTAGTCCCTGTTTTCATAGGTTATATGAAAAGTATCACCATCAGTGACCTTTGACACTGTCGCTTCAATATAGCCGAATGGGGCTATACCTTCGGTTTCTGCCTTTAAGAGATTTTCAGGAAAGGTTATTGAAGCCGGATAGGCACCCTCCTGTGAACTGCCTTTAACCCGGCTTGCTTTTACACTGCCTGATTCATGAAAAAAGTTGTCAAGAGAATTTTTATCCCCCTGCTCGTTAATTACACCTCCGATTAGAATGACTGCGGCTGTTACTAATGTTGCAAGTGCTGATATGGTTTTTTTCTTCATGGGATTCACCTTTCATTTTGTTTGCAAAGGTAATTATACCACAGAGCATGCAAATTCGGCATATGGTTAAAAAAACAGCCCGGCAGGATGTTATGTCCGCCAGGCTGTTCTTTCATTAAGTGTATTGGCCGATATCACTTAAGACTTAATTTCATAGGTTAAATTCCCCGATTCATGTCCCCTGGGCCGTCAGCACCGTGACGGGCACCGTGCTGTTTATGACGGCTTCATCCTTTCTTTCTATGACATCCGCATCAAATATCGACTTCATTACCTGCCCGATGTTATCCACGGCAATTACTTCAATATCCATGTCATCAAATAATTCCTGGTAGTTTTCCCTGGGTATGAATACTTTTTTTATTCCCGCCGCTCTGGCTGCCTCCACTTTGGCGACAACTCCACCGACCGGCTTGACCTTACCCTTTATGGATATTTCACCGGTCATGGCTATATCCCCGCTGACCGGTATATTCCTGACAGCCGAATAAACTGCGGTTGCTATTGTAATTCCGGCCGAGGGCCCATCTATGGGTATGCCTCCCGGAAAATTGAGGTGTATTTCATAGTTCTTGAAATCTATATCCAGGTATCTCTTTAGAACTGTCAGGACGTTCTCGACCGAGGCCTTTGCGGAGCTGGTCCTCTTTAGTTTATGGCCCCTGTTGTCCATTTCCTCTTCCTCCACAATTCCGGTTATCTTTATGCCGCCGTTGCCATTTGCCACCTCCATTGCAGTGGCCTCCACATCAATAACCATACCCGTACTGTTTCCGAAAACCGCCAGACCGTTTATGCAGCCGATCTGTACGTCGGAATTGACTTTCTTTTCAATGCGCGGACTGTAATGTCCGAACTCTATAACCCATTCTATATCCTTTACATCAATGGCATTTTTGTTTTCCAGCATGGCAATACCGCCGGCAATCTGGATGATATTCACTGCATCCCTTCCGTTTTGCGCATATCTGGCAACCTGCTCACTGCAGCCTTCCGCAAGGACGTATCCGCCCTTCCGGGCCGCATTTTCGCAAATGGTACTGATTTCATCCGCCCTTAAAGGCCTGAAATGGATTTCTACACATCTGGACCTGATAGCCGCAGGTATTTCATCAGGAGTCCTGGTTGTGGCCCCTACAAGCCTGAAATCGGCCGGTAAACCCTTTTGGAATATGTCATGTATATGTGAAGGTATGTTGCTGTCCTCAGAGGTATAATATGCGCTCTCAAGAAAAACCCTCCTGTCCTCCAGAACCTTCAGCAGCTTGTTCATCTGTATGGGGTGCAGTTCTCCGATCTCATCGATGAACAGTATCCCGCCATGTGCTTTTGTTACGGCTCCCGGCTTGGGCTGAGGAACACCTGCCGCTCCATAGGCTCCCGCTCCCTGGTATATTGGGTCATGTACCGAACCTATCAGAGGATCTGCAATTCCCCTCTCATCAAACCTTAAGGTTGTGGCATCCATTTCAACAAATTTGGCCTCCTTTTTAAAAGGCGAAATTCCATTGTTTTTTGCTTCTTCAAGGATCACCCTGGCAGCAGCGGTCTTACCCACCCCGGGAGGTCCGTAAATTATCACATGCTGGGGATTTGAGCCGCACAGGGATGCCCTGAGCGCCCTTATTCCCTGTTCCTGGCCTATTATATCCTTCAAGGTGGATGGCCTTGTTTTTTCCGATAAGGGCTCGGTCAAGTGGATATCCCTTAATTTCCTCAGCTTCTCCAGTTCCTTTTTGGACTCCTTGTCGATTGCGCTTCTATTGCCCTGCTGTGTTTTAAGTAAAGTAAAAAAATATATACCAATAATAACTGAAAAGAAAAACTGTATGATAAACATCGTGGTTGTAAACATACATTACCTCCTAAGCTTATTTGCTGCGTACCTATAATATTATTGGCAATGATTTATATTTTATCCAAGTAATTGGAGAAATTTGAATAACAAAAAACTGCCTCCGGCATTTTAAAAATTATCCGGAGGCAGTTACTGTGATATTGCTATTAATTTACGATACAGATTCCTTTTTTACTCTTGCCTTCTTGGAACCTGGCTTTTTTAAAGATTTACGGTTCTCGTTCAATACGAGCTCAGGCTGGGAATTGTCCTCAATGACCGCCTTGCTGATAATACATTTCTCAACATTGTTCATGGACGGTATATCGTACATCACTCCGAGCATTATTTCTTCCAATATGGCACGAAGCCCTCTGGCACCGGTATTTCTGGCTATTGCCTTTTGTGCGATCAGTTCAAGGGCATCCTCCTGGATCTCCAGCAGCACATCGTCCATTTCAAGCAGCTTCTGGTATTGTTTTACCAGTGCGTTCTTTGGCTCGGTAAGTATCTGCACCAGAGCTTTCTTATCCAGAGACTGCAGTGTTACCACTATTGGAAGTCTTCCCACGAATTCGGGAATAAGCCCGAATTTCAGCAGGTCCTGGGGAAGTATTTCCTTCAGGAGCTCTCCCACATCCCTGTCCTTGTTGCTTTCAATTTTAGCTCCAAAGCCAAGTGACTTTTTGCCTATCCTGTTCTGAATTATCTTGTCAATTCCGTCAAATGCACCGCCGCATATGAATAATATGTTTGTGGTATCAATTTGAATGAATTCCTGATGAGGATGTTTTCTTCCTCCCTGGGGGGGAACGGAAGCCAACGTACCCTCCAATATTTTAAGTAATGCCTGTTGTACTCCTTCACCGCTGACATCTCTGGTTATGGAAGGATTTTCAGATTTACGGGCTATCTTATCTATTTCATCAATATAGATAATGCCCTTTTCAGCCTTTTCTATATCGTAATCGGCAGCCTGGATCAATCTTAAAAGGATATTTTCAACATCCTCTCCTACATAACCTGCTTCTGTGAGAGAAGTAGCATCCGCGATAGCAAAGGGGACATTCAGTATTCTTGCAAGAGTCTGTGCCAGAAAAGTTTTACCGCTGCCTGTAGGCCCCAGCATCACGATATTGCTCTTCTGTAGTTCAATATCAGAGGACTTTAAATCGCTGTTTATTCTCTTGTAGTGATTGTAAACCGCTACCGAAAGGGATCTCTTTGCAGCTTCCTGACCTATGACATACTGGTCAAGGATCTCTCTGATCTCTTTTGGTTTCGGTATTTCGTTAATTTCAGCATCTATTTTGGTATCTTCAAATTCCTCTTCTATAATCTCAGAGCATAATTCAATACATTCGTCGCAAATGTAAACTCCAGGACCTGCAACCAGTCTCTTTACCTGCTCCTGAGACTTACCGCAAAAAGAGCATTTTAACTGCTTCTTCTCATCATATCTGGTCATCATTGCACCTCAACTATTATCTTCTAACCATAATGTCGTCAACGAGTCCGTAGGCCTTTGCTTCCTCTGCAGACATAAAATAATCCCTGTCGGTATCTTTTTCGATCTTATCCAGAGGTTGACCTGTTCTGTCGCTTAAAATTCTATTTAATTTATCCTTGGTCTTCAATATATTTTCAGCATGGATCTTGATGTCAGTAGCCTGACCTTTTGCACCGCCAAGAGGCTGGTGGATCATGATTTCACTGTTAGGAAGTGCAAATCTCTTACCCTTTGCTCCGGCAGCCAGCAGGAATGCACCCATACTTGCAGCCATACCCATGCATATGGTTGATACATCGCATTTAACATACTGCATGGTATCATATATTGCAAAACCGGAATGTACAGCTCCTCCGGGGCTGTTTATATAAAACTGTATATCCTTGTCGGGATCCTGGGCTTCCAGGTAAAGCATCTGTGCAACAACCAGGCTTGCAGTAACATCATTAACCTCATCGCTCAACACAATAATTCTATCATTTAACAGTCTGGAAAAAATATCATAAGACCTCTCACCACGATTAGTCTGTTCAACAACCATAGGTACTAAACTCATGACCATACCTCCCTTATTAATATATGTTATTTTTATTGCAACGGTTAAAAATATATCCCGCTAAAACAGATTATGATTTATAACCGTTCCTTGTTCATGATACTCAATGCCAATCAAATTTTTTTAATTGCTCCGAATATCCCTGCCATTTAGTTACCCTTATATATTGTTACCCATTTCCGGCAATGTCCAACCGCTATTTTCACATAAATGTACGGCCGTTGACGGAGAAGGCATAAAGCCGGCTGATTAAGCCAGCTTTGCGTTTTCTACCAATAACTTGATAGTCTTTCTGAAAGCAACATCTTTCTTAATGTATTCCATATCCTCAGGCCTCAAGGATTTTTTCAAATCTTCGGCCGACTGCTTGTATGCTTCGGCAGCTTTTGCAATATCTTCGTCAATTTCGGCCTCGGACACCTGTACATTTTCAATCTGTGCTATCTTTTCAACTACAAGCTGTACTTTTACTTCGTTTTCAGCTCTTGCTGAGAACTGACCTCTGAAGGCTTCAAAATCCATTCCCATCATATCGAGGTATCTCTGTAAATCAAGTCCCTGGTAACGGAGTCTCATATCGAAGTCCCTTGCCATGGAATCTATTTGCTTTTCTACCATAACCCTTGGTATTTCCACAGTTGCGTTCTCTGCTACCTTCTGGATGACACTTTCTTCATTTTCATGTTCTGCCTTGTGTTTAGCAGTCTCTTCTAATTTATTTCTCAAATCCTTTTTATATTCTTCAAGAGTGTCAAATTCGCTTATATCCTTTGCAAATTCATCATCAACGGCAGGCAATTCTTTTACTTTTATTTCCTTAACCGTTACTTTGAACAATGCGGGCTTTCCGCTCAATTCTTCCTTGCTGTAATCTTCCGGGAAGCTGACATTAACCTCTGCTTCTTCTCCTGCATTCTTGCCGATCAGCTGATCTTCAAAACCTGGAATAAATGAACCTGAACCTATTACAAGACTGTAGTCCGTTCCTTTTCCGCCTTCAAAAGGCACTGAGTCAATAAAGCCTTCAAAGTCGATAACAGCAGTGTCACCTGATTGAACAGGTCTGTCGGTAACAGTTACCAGACGTGAATTCTTTTCCACTACCTTGTTAAATTCGTTTTCAACATCGTCTTCGGTTACAGTAGCATCAGCCCTGGTAACCTCTACGCCCATGTATGCGCCTAACTCAACCTCTGGCTTGAGGGTAATTTTTGCAGTGAATATAAGATCCTGCTTGCTTCCGATCTGCACTATGTCAATTTCAGGTCTGTCTACGGGCTCCAGCTTCTTTTCTTCCACAGCCTGGTCATATGCTTCGGAGCAGACTATGTTGATTGCGTCGTCATATAATGCCTGTTCTCCGTAGTAACGTTCAACTATATTTCTCGGAGCCTTGCCCTTTCTAAAACCTGGTACGTTAAACTTTGATGCGTTCTTCTTGAAGGACTGCTGCATACCTTCTTCAAATTTAGCTGCATCAACTTGAATCTCAAGTTGCACAACGTTCTTTTCAACATCTTCCATTTTGTTAACTTTCATTTTCGTAAACTTCCTCCCGGTATTTAGTTTTGTATAATTTTATACATTCAGCTTGTATGCTTGTTTTTTCGCACAAAAAACTACTGGTTTAAAAATTAACCATTCAATTATATCATATTGTTCACATATTTCAAGAATCAATATACCCCGACATCAATGTCCTGTCAACTGCCTGCTGACTATTTACCATCATGGGTACAAAATTCAAATAATCGGCAGATATCAATTTCAGGACAACACCTTCATATTCTCCTTCTACGGCACCTTTAATACCTTCTCCGTGAAGGTGTCCGTAAAAGCATCTGGTTATACCGTGTTTTTTCATGACCTCCATAAAACCCGATGTCCGGCTTTTGGCAGTTACCGGCGGGTAGTGCATAAAAACCAGCCTTTCCGAATACTCCAGACCAATGGAAGCCTTTATGGAAAGCTCCAGACGTTCGATTTCCCTTAAATAGATTTTTTCATCATCCTTTTTAAAATCATCTTCTCCGGGACATTTCCAGCCCCTTGTACCGCAAATGGCAAAATTTTCAGCTACAAAAGCATTGTTATGCATGAAGGATATGGTTTCAAACTTGTTCTCCATCAGATATTTATTCAGTTTTGAACCGGTTGTCCACCAATAATCGTGATTTCCTTTGGAAATAATTTTTTTCCCCGGCAGGACATCTATATATTTGAAATCCTCATAGGCATTCTCAATATATGTAGCCCAGGATATATCACCCGGAATTATGACGGTATCGGATTCCCTGACAGTTTCCAGCCAGTTGTTTTTAAGTTTCTCCATATAATTTGACCATCTGCCCCCGAATACATCCATGGGTTTATCTATTCCCAGAGCCAGGTGCAGATCGGCTATTGCAAAGACTGACATAAAATTTTGTACCTACTTCCTGAAATACTCATAAATTTTTCCGGCCACCTTTTGATTTATTCCATCCACTTCAAGCAGCTGGGATATTTCAGCTTTTTTAACCGCAGCCAGGGATTTAAAATGTCTTATAAGCGCCTTTTTCCTTGTATCTCCTATGCCTTCAATATCATCCAGCTCGGAATGTGTGTATCTCTTCTCCCTCAGCTTTCTGTTATATTGTACTGCTACCCTGTGTGTTTCATCCTGAATCTCGGTAATCAGTCTCAGCATGGGCATGTTTGAGGACAGTTCATACTCGCTGCCCTTGTAAACCAGAGCCCTGGTTCTGTGGCGGTCATCCTTTGCCATACCTGCTATGACCAGATCAAAACCCAGTTCATCGGCTATCTGCTGTGCGGCATTGACATGGGCAAGCCCTCCGTCCACCAGAATAAGGTCGGGCAGCTTTGAAAATTTGGCATGCCCAGCCTCTCCCTCGGACTCTCTTCTGGCCCGTGACAGTCTTCTGTACAGAGTTTCCTGCATACTTGCATAATCGTTCTGTTCCTCAACCGACTTCATTTTGAATTTTCTGTACTCATCCCTTGCGGGCCTGCCGTTTTCAAACACCACCATTGATGCAACTATTTCCGAAGAACCCGTATTGGATATATCATAGGATTCTATCCTGTCGGGAATGCATTCAAGCCTGAGGGCTTTTGTGAGTTCCTTCAGGCCCTCCTCATGAATAGAGCCTTCCCGCCTGAGACGCTCACCATACAATTTAAGAGATATTTCTGCGTTTTGTACAACCATTTTTACAAATTTTACAAGTTCACCCCTCTGAGGAACCCTCAGACTTACTTTTAATCCCCTCTTTCCGGTAAGCCATTGCTCTATGATACTGCTGTCCTCTATTTCCTGCGGTATAACTATCTCTGAAGGCACAAACTGCACCGTATTGTAAAACTGCTTTATAAAGGTTGAAAGAGAGTATCCCACATCCTCATTTCCCTCTCCTTCAAAAACAAAATGCTCTCTTCCCACCACTCTGCCGTTCCTCACAAAGAATACCTGAATACACAGGTCGGTAGCATTCTGCGCAAAGCCGATGATATCCCTGTCCTGTCCGTCTGCCGACAGTACCTTCTGCGCTTCTGAGAGCTGGACGATGCTGTTGATCTTGTTTCTCAGCTGTGCCGCCTTTTCAAACTCCAGGTTTTGCGCGGCAGTCTCCATCTGGCCCTTGAGATCGTTCAGGATCTCATCGTACTGGCCTCCCAGAAAGGAACAAATCTTTTTCATCATATTCCTGTATTCTTCCCTGTTCACCTCGCCCTGGCAGGGGCCCAGACACTGCCTGATGTGATAGTTCAGGCAGGGCCTGAATTTTCCTATATCCCTGGGAAGGTTCCTGTTGCAGGTTTTTATGGGAAAAAGCTTTTTGATTGTGTCAATGGCATCATTGACCGCAAACGCACTGGAATACGGCCCGAAGTATTTTGCACCGTCCTTTTCCACCCTGCGCGTTTTTAAAATACGCGGGTACTGTTCGTTCATTGTGACCTTGATATACGGGTAATGCTTGTCATCCTTGAGAAGTATATTATATTTGGGTTTGTATTTCTTTATGAGATTGCATTCCAGCATCAGGGCTTCAACTTCGGTATCGGTGACAATATACTCAAATTCATGAATTCTTGAAACCATTGCACAAACTTTGGGAGGATGGTTTGCAGAATTCTGGAAATACTGTCTTACCCTGTTTTTGAGTACCACGGCCTTTCCTACATATATAACAATCCCGTTAACATCCTTCATTATATATACACCCGGTTTGTCGGGCAATTTTTTTAATTCTTCCTGTATGTCAAACATCCTGGTCCCCATCTGCGTGCCGTGCACGCCGGAAAATAGTAATTAAAACACCTGCATTTACACCTTGTCAAATTCCTTAACATAAACAAAAAGTGGTTTGTGCGAACTCACAGGTTCGCAAAAGCCACAACTGTTTATGTTGCATATTTAAATATAGTCTAGATTACAAATTAATTAAAATCCAGTGGAGAAATATTCCGAAATCTCTCTGGAGGCCTTTTCTTCATCTTCCCCATCAGTGATAACTGTTATTGTTGCCTGTCTTTCAACTCCTAACGAAAGCAAGCCGAGTAGACTTTTCGCATTGGCTCTTCTCTCTCCCTTTTCGAGCCAGATGTTTGAGCTGTATTTTGATACCTTTTGTACAAGCAATGCTGCTGCTTTTGAATCCAAACCTGATGGACAATTTATAACGACTTTATTTGAAATCATCTTTCGCTCCCCCGTCTATTTATCTTGACAACTGTATATATAGTATTATACCAAATAAAAGCCAAACAAATCAAACTTTAAATTGCGGGGGAAATAAATTAACGCATTGTGCTGTTTACCTGATCAATTTTCAAGTAAAAAATTTTACCGATCATACCTTGCCGCTTTTCCTTAAAAGCTCCGTATTCTTGCCAAAACCGGTATCTATCACCGTTCCGATACCAAAGGAGGAAAGGGACAATTGAACTATGACATAACATATCCCATAAATCATCAGTGCCGTATAGGAACCTGAAGGGATAAATATCAAAGGCACTATTTTTATAATGCTGATGAGTATGTGTCCCACAAAGAACTCAATGTAAATGGCAGATCTGTCATAATTGTTTTTGAATATAACCGTTCCAAGATATATGCTGCCGATAATATCGGCCAGCAGTATAAACAGAAGGTATAAAACAGGAGCCACCAGCAGGAAAATGAGGAATGCAAGGACTATGGTGATACTCACTACAACCAGTGCTCCCAGCACCATCCGCCTGGGCAGGGCGTTATTCAGCGAATATGACATTACTCTGAATCTGGCGGCAAATATGGTTATCAATATAAGACCTGCCACAAGTGTGAACACTGAGCCTGCTATAAGTGCATTGATCAATATTCCGTTTGATTTGAACATTGAGATAAAGTCGAAGTTCATTGAGACTTTGGTTCCTCTGATTTTTACATCACTGTCTTTTTCAAGCTTCCCCAGCGAAACCAAATTTCCCATTACCTCGGTATCGCCTTTCAGATAAACTTCACCGAAGGCTGAAACAACGTCACCGTTCACTTTTCCGCTTATATTGGCTTTTCCGAATACAACTATCACACTTCCGAGCACATTTGACTTTATGTCGGTGGAACCCAGAACAACAGTGACATTTCCGCAGCTTATACCATCTATGTTTTTATCTTCCAATATTATAAGGTTGCTGATGGTCAGATCATTCCTGGCGGCCAGCACCACACCCGGAATCAATAATGTGAATATGAGCAATACCAGCACAAGTTTAATCGTTTTTTTCATTGTACCGCACCATTACCCTCTCTGACCATTCTTATAAATACTCCCTGAATGACCAGCAGCAGGACTCCAAGTAAAATGTACAAGTAATAATAAGTCCTGTAAACGGATGCGGCAACACCCATCACAGCAATACCAATCCCTTTTGCCATCGTAACCGCGGCAGAGAAAAATTCCTTTGCAAGATCGGTTGCAATCTGTACATTCTGAAAAAAGCCAAGCGGGTACTTTACAGCTTCGTAAAGGATCCCTCCGAATAAAATCACAAAGATAAAGGATACCGCAACCAATAAAATATCATATACAAATGTATTTTTTTCGGCAGGTTTGGTATACATTACCACTTCTCTTTCCAGCCTGCTCATAACCTGTAGTTCAAAATCCTCCGGAGGCTCAATTGCCAAGTCTTGCTCTATTTCAGAAAATATTTCACTCAGGGCTGAAAATTCTTCAGAACACTTTGTGCAGCTTTTGATATGTTGTTTTAACTGGGCCTCTTCAATGTCGTTGATATTTCTATCGAAGAATTTCATCATATAATCCCGTGATTCGTTACATTTCATAATACCTCCTCCTTTCTTGCACTATCAAGTTTTTCCTTTAACATGAGCCTCGCCCTGTAAAGCCGGTTTTTTATTATGGACATGGGCTCATTCAATACCTTTGTCATTTCCTCATAGGACATTCCGTTGTTATGAAAAAGAATTATCAGTATTCTATATTTTTCAGGTAATTCATTAATAGCTTTGTTAATCAATTGCGACCTTTGATTTTTTATCAAGGTTTGTTCAGGTGTATCTATATCGCTTGAAACCCCGATGGCATCATCCAGTGTAACAGTATCCTGTTTTTTCTTTCTTAAGGTGTCCAGACACAAGTTAGAAGTAATCTTTACTATCCATGTTGACATTTTGTATTCCGGATTATATTTGTGAAGAGATTTGTATAATCTGATAAAAACCTCCTGGGATACATCGTTGACTTCTTCTTTATCCGATATCATCTTATATACAACACTGTAAACCAGTTTTTTATATCTTATCACTATTTCTTCAAACGCACTACTATCACCGTCTATACATCGGGATACCAGTTCTGCATCTGTAAGCACCAAAGCTCGATACACCCCCTTTACACAGAAAAATGCCATGCAACTCATGTTCGCAGTATATAATAGTTACGTTCGAATCTTAAATTTGTCTGAAATTATTTTCTCCTTCCGGCAGTATTCATAACAGTTCTTGCAAACTTCTCCAGCTTGCTGTTGACCAGATAATTGACCGTTCCTTTTTTATAGCTGCCGTCGGTATTTTTATCCCCGGCCTCCAACCCTGTCAGCAATTGTATTCCCTGATCAATTGTTTTAACGGGGTATATATGGAACAGTTTTTTTCGTACCGCATCAACAACTTCTTCATTGAGGACAAGGTTTCTGCAATTCTGGTGAGGTATTATTACTCCATGTTTCCCGTCAAGTCCCCTGTGCCTGCACAATTCAAAGAAGCCTTCTATTTTATATGAAACACCGCCTACGGGCTGGATTTCTCCTTTTTGATTCACCGAACCCGTCACTGCAATATACTGCTTTATGGGTACCTCTGCAAGGCTGGACAAAATAGCATACAATTCCGCACTTGAAGCACTGTCTCCGTCAACCCCTCCGTACAGCTGCTCGAAACATAGGCTGGCGGTAAGTGACAGTGGGAAATCCTGTGCATATTTTTGTCCTATGTATCCGCTAAGTATCAGAACTCCCTTGCTGTGTGAGGTTCCGCTCAAATCAACCTCCCTTTCCACATTTACAATACCGCTTTCTCCAATATAGGTGGAAGCGGTGATTCTTGACGGCTTCCCAAAGGAATAGTCCCCCATGTCCATAACCGTAAGACCGTTTATCTGGCCTATTTCTTCGCCGTTGGTGTCCACCATTATGGTTCCGTCCTCAAGCATTTCCAGCATTTTTTTGTCAACCCGGTCACACCGGGCGGCCTTCTCGACTATAGCCTGTTTTACATGCTTTGCCTTTACAAATCTGGCCCGTTCATCCTCGGCCCACATACAGGCCTCACACAGGATTTCAACAATATCATTGAATCTGGTAGTGAGCTTGTTCTGATCTTCCACAAGCCAGGAAGCGTACTCCACAACCCTGGCTACACCGGATCTGTCAAAATGAAGAGTTTCTTCCTTTCTGCAAAAACCGCTGATGAACGATGACAGCTTCAATATATTTTCTTCGCTGCGCTCCATCTCCTCGTCAAAATCAACCTTGACCTTGAACAGTTTTCTGAAATCCTCTTCATACTCGTATAAAAGCTGATATATCTGAGTATTCCCAACCAGAATAACCTTTATGTCCACCGGAATGGGCTGAGGTTTCAATGCCGGCACTGCGACCACTCCCGCCTGGTCCTTCATATTTTCAATGTTTATTTTCTTTGTTTTGAGCACCCTGTTTATTGCCTCATAGGCCTGGGGGTTGCCCAGTACATCTTTTGCCTGAAGTATGAGATACCCGCCGTTGGCCAGGTGAAACAGGCCCGGCTTGATTTTTGTATAATCGGTTGAGACAGAACCGAATTCGTTTTCGTACTCTATTTTACCTATCAGATTGGGATAGGTGGGATTGAAATCTATAATAACCGGCGCACCCTTAAGACTGCTGTTGTCCACCAGTACGTTTACCTTGTACTTGTATACCGGAGTTTCTTCCTTTTGCATAAAGGGAATGATGAATTGGGGCTGCTCCTCGCTGACCTCTTCCTCCTGGAAGTCGTCAAGGTTATCCAGTATATCCTTCTGGACATTATCCAGATATTCCATGATGACGTCAAACTTCCTATACTTCTCCTTCAGGTCATTCATCTGTACTCCAAGTGCCAGAAGCGCAATTTTGTTTTCCCACTCCGATACCTTTTGCTTTGTTTCTTTCTCGTTGTTTTTGAGTTTTCTTATTATTTCAAGAGTGTCCTGCTGGAGGATATTTGTTTTCTCATTTATTTCTTCCTTGATATTATCATCCAGATTTTCAAATTCCTCTTCACTGATGGCTTTGCCTTCCACGATGGGCAAAAAGTATATTCCGGCGGTACCTGTATTTACCTTGAAACCATGGGTTTCAGCATCCTCGCTGAGCTTATCCAGCAGTTCATCCTTTTTACTTTCATACTCCTCCATGATCTCAGCCTTTTCCTTCTCGTATTGATCATTGTCAAAAGCATTCACTATCTCCTGCTTGATCACTTTTACGAAGGCTTCCATATCAGCCTGAAATTCCTTGCCCATTCCGGCAGGAAGCTTTATCGCCATGGGCTGATTCGGCTTTGTGAAGTTATATATATAACACCAGTCATCTGGAACGCTCATTGTTGAGGCCATTTCATTCACTATCTGCTTTGCAAAGCTTGTTTTTCCCGTGCCCGTGGGACCCGACATGTATATGTTGTAACCTCTCATTTTCATTTTGAGGCCAAATTTCATAGCTTTAGAGGCTCTCTCCTGACCTATTATCCCCTCAAAAGTTCCCAGCTCCGCAGTACTCTTGAAAGGAAAAACGGCTTCACCGCACCTGTAATCCAAATCCTTATAAGAAAGTTCCTTTGGCTTCATACACTCTCCCATCTGTATGCTTTGCACACATAAATATAGTTATAAAAACATTCGTATTTTTTGAGCGGCTTCTCAATGTGAAACCGCTCAAACAGCTCATTATATAATTTAACCGGCAGTGTGTCTCCACATAATCAGGGCATCTTCCCCCGTGTCGGAGTAATAGCCCTTTCGGAGCCCCTCGGCTTTAAAGCCGTATTTCTCATATAGCTTCCGGGCAGGAAGGTTGCTTTTTCTAACTTCCAGAGTAAGACTTCTGATCCCGTTGATGTCACAAATTTCCAAAAGTTTATCCAGAATACGCGAGCCTGCGCCGCAGCGTCTGAATTCCGGATGTACTGCAATGTTGGTAATATGCCCCTCGTCAAGTATCCTCCACAGACCGCCGTAACCAATGACCTCACTGCCTGAAACAGCCACAACATATAATGCCATCTGGTTGGTGGAAAGTTCATCCATAAAGGCATTTCTGGACCAGGGTATCTTAAAGCTCAGGTTCTCAATGATCATTACGCCGTCCAAATGTTCCGGGGTCATTTGAACCACTTCGATATTATTAACCATTCTATTGACCCTTCTCCCTTTCAGCCTGTGACTTTCTCAAATAGAAGGGCTTCATGTCGTAGCAGTTTTCATAAAGGCCTTCCTCAAAAGCCTGTTTTGCAAGTAAGGCAACTGATGAAGCTCTGGCAAGAGCTGTATTGGACGGTGCTGCCGAAGCCCTCTTGCCCAGCCTTTCCCTGAAGAAAGCCTCATGCATGAAGGCGGCATCTCCCGGAAAAATCACATCACCTTCCATAGCCTCTAAAATATCCGCTAATTCATTAATATGTATCCCAAGGTAGTCTGTGAGCCTTTCCAGTCTGTCTCCAGAAAATTTATATACAGCCGTAAATACCTGATCGTTTCTGGCGTCGATAACAGGACAGATTATGGCTTTTGAGGCTGCCAGATTATATGCCAGGGCATCCAGAGTATACACGCTTATGACGGGCTTTTGGGCTGCAAAAGCCATAGCTTTGACCGTGGTGACGCCTATGCGGAGACCTGTAAAGGAGCCGGGGCCGATGGAAGCTGCAAAGGCGTCCATGTCCAGGGCACTTGAACCAACAGCGTCAAGAAGGCTCTGTATCATGGGCATCAGCCTCTGCGAATGGGTCTTTCCCTTATTGCAGCTGTATTCACCTATTATTATGCCATCTTCAAGTATTGCCGCAGTAGCTGCATTAGTTGATGTATCCAAAGCTAGAATTTTCATTAAATCCTCCATATCCCATATGAGCAGGGTCCGCCGGACAGGCCCTGTAAATTTCCAACAGTTTTTAGATTTTCAGTTCATACCCGGAATACTTGCCGCCGATAAAGTCTATAGATATCTCTCTGATGTCCAGGCCCTTGCCGGAATTTTTTACGATATTCACCCTGATTATGTCAGAGGGCAGTATGGGCCATATCAATTCCCCCCACTCTATAATGGTGATCCCTTCTCCGTTCAGGTATTCCTCAAAGCCGATGTCAAACATCTCCTCGGGATCAGCTATTCTATATACGTCAAAGTGGTACAGGGGATACTTTCCCTGATATTCGTTAACCAATGTGAAGGTTGGGCTTGTTATATAGGAATCTATGCCGAGTTCTTTTGCTATTCCGTTTGTAAATGCCGTTTTTCCCGTGCCTAAATCCCCGGACAGACAAACTACGTCACCGGGTTTAAGTATCCTTCCGAATTTTTTTCCCAACTCTACGGTTTCTTCGAAAGAATGCGTTTCGGTATTAATCATTGCGAACCCTTTCATATACCACTGTTCCGTTTATTATGGTCTTCTGAACCTTTGTCATCATTTCCAGGGGATTCCCGTCATAAATGACTATATCGGCATCCTTCCCTTTTTCAAGAGAGCCTACCCTGTCAGCGATTCCCACTATTTCGGCGGCGTTGATTGTAATGGCCTTAAGCGCTTCCTTCGGTTCCATGCCCTCTTTTACAGCAAGAGATGCACACATGCATAGATGTTGAACCGGAACACACGGATGGTCGGTCATTATGGCAACTTTTACACCATACTTTGATAGTATGCCCGGATTTTTAAGGTTCTGATTTCTAAGTTCGATCTTTGACCTGTCAGTCAGCATCGGGCCAACAATAACAGGCAGGCCGGCCTCTGCAAGAATATCCTTAATGAGATAACCTTCGGTACAGTGATCAAGGGTAATATTCAAATTGAATTCTTTTGCAATCCTCATAGCGGTAATAATGTCATCAGCCCTGTGTGCATGGGCTTTGAGCGGTATTTCGCCATTGAGCACCTGAACCAGGGCTTCAAGTTTGAAATCAAATTCGGGTTTATCCAGTTCTGCGGTATTTTTTTTGTATTCCTCCCAGAGTTCCTTATATTCCTTTGCCTTGAAGAGGTTTTCTCTTAAAATTGCGGCTGTTGCCATCCTCGTCATAGGTGACTGGTGCTTTTCATTATAAACCGTCTTCGGGTTTTCTCCGAAAGCGACCTTCATGGCAACGGGCTGCTTTATTATCATCTCATCCACACTGCGTCCAAAGGTTTTGACGGCAGCAAACTGGCCGCCTATTACATTTGCACTCCCCGGACCGGTCACAACAGAGGTAACTCCCCCCTCATAGGCTTCTACAAAAGCCCTGTCGGCATGATAAACAGCATCGATGGCTCTCAGCTGAGGTGTGACAGGGTCTGTGGATTCGTTACCGTCATCACCTTCAAAGCCCACGGCATCCTCCCACATTCCGATATGGCTGTGAGCGTCTATGAGGCCCGGAAGCACATAGCCTCCTCTGCAGTCGATTTTGTTCACCTCAGAAGTTAAAAGTCCGTCAATTTCATTCATATCACAGCCCACAGCTATTATTTTATCTTTATCGCATAAAATATATCCATTGTCATATTCCGTATCTGTCATGGTCATTATTTTTCCATTATATATTAAAAGCATATTTCCCCCGTTTATTCTGATTTTTTTTTAAAATGTCCTTCAAGTGACAGGACTACATGTACCATATATTCCCTTCTGCTTTCCAGCATAATTAATTTTATTATATTATAGAAGCAAATACAATTTCAAGTCTTGCATTGTGCGGCCACCGGGTTAAATTGCCGCGCTGTACCAATTGAATTTCTATTTTGCTTTACAAATAGATTTAATTAGAATCAACTGGTAACGCGAGGACAACTTCATGAAATAGGATGCATGGTTAAAAACAATTGCGATAAATTGTCGACGAAGGTAAAGCGGTTTTGCCGGCAAAGCAGCAGGACGCTGCTTTGAGCTTCAAATCGAGATAGGATGTCGAGTTTGAGCAACGGCAAAATCGCTTTATTAATGAGGCGATACAATTTTCGTAATTGTTTTGGGTGCATCCTATTTCATGAAGTTAGTACGGAAGTTACCAGTTGATATAAAAAATCGTACAGGTAAAGCAAAAATTAAATTAACCGGCACAGCGCGTTAATTTAATATGGCTTATTCCAATATGCAAGTTATATCTCCCGGGATTTTGAATATATTTATTATGGGAACTCTGCAAAAAAGGATAGTGATACATGGTGGAAGAAATCTCAAAATTTCATACTGTGCGCGGCTACCAGCTCCTTTCACAGAACAAGAATCTCCTCACTTCCGCTATGGAGGACTACCTTGAGATGATTTACAGAAATAGTCTTGTGGAAGGCTATATGAGAGTCAATACCCTTTCAGAGCTCTTAAATGTTGCCGCTCCATCAGCAACAAAAATGGTTCAAAAGCTGAGTAAATTGGGACTGCTGGATTATAAAAAATACGGCATAATATTTCTTACCGAAAACGGACGTGAAATAGGTAAGTTTCTTTTGGAGCGGCACAATACTATTCAGGAATTCCTTAACAACCTGGGAGTGTCCGAGGATATACTGACCGAAACGGAATTAATAGAGCATTACGTATCGCTGACAACCCTGAGCAAAATCGGTCTCTTTAATAAGTTTCTGATAAACAATCCCGAAGTCTGCAGAAAATTGAGCGAGTTCATAAAGCTCAATTCAGAACACACATAAAAACCGTATTAATAATACTGCCGCAAAAATATTCGTCCCGGGCACAAAAACAAAAGCATTGTTAACAGCCGCAGCAATTTTATAATTAGTGTTAGGTTGTTAACGATTCAGTTTTTGGAGGTGTGCCCAATGTTGGACTGCAGTTTATGCGATTATTATTCCCAGGAAAAAGGTAAAAGGGTTTGCCTGTTCTCCGATCATTTATTTGTAAAAAACCCATCGGATATGAAATATTATCCCTGCCGGGATATGAGTTATCAGGATTACCTGTCGAAGCAGGAAAAGAAGGAAAATATTGAAATTGTCGCCTGATATTCATGGCTTAATGAGTATTTTTCAGCCGGCTGTACAAAACAGGCGGCTTTTTTGCTGCCGCAATTTTTTCTGATATCATTATGTAACACTTCCTTCATTCAACACATATTTTAGATTAGGTAAACGAAATTAGTCTAAGCTAAAGTTATTAGCTTGCTGTAAACATACTTTGAGGTGCTGAAATGCTGGACGAAAGTTACATACCCGCAGCCGGATCACAGGCTGATTCTTTGGGTTTTGAAAAAATATTCACCAGAAAGGCTCAACCCTTTTCCAAGGTGCAAACACTGCTGAAATTTCTGGGTCCTGCCTTTATTGTAAGTGTAGCTTATGTAGACCCCGGAAACTTTGCCACAAATATCAGCGGCGGGTCAAAGTTTAATTATAATCTTGTGTGGGTCATTCTATGGAGCAATCTTATGGCCATCTTTTTGCAGTCACTTTCTGCGAAACTTGGTATTGCAACAGGCTATAACCTTCCCCAGATGTGCGGAAAAGTATTTTCCAGGAAGGCCAACTGGGGCTTCTGGGTTGTTGCCGAAATAGCAGCCATGGCAACCAATCTTGCCGAATTTCTTGGCTGTACCCTTGGCCTTTATCTGCTTTTTCGTATTCCCATGGCCTGGGCCGGTCTCATAACAGCTTTCCTGACCTTTTTTATAGTCTACCTGGGCAAATACGGCCAAAGAGTGCTGGAAGCAGTTATATCCGTATTGGTGGCTGTGATTTGCGTAGCATATACTCTTGAGCTGTTTCTGGCAAAACCTGATTGGGCACAGGCAGGTCTTCATGTGTTGATGCCGTCACTGCCCAACGGCGAAGCTGTGATGATTGCCGTTGGCATGCTGGGTGCCACCGTCATGCCCCATGTCATTTACCTGCACTCGCAGCTGGTGCAGCAGAGAAACGAAAACCTGACCGAGCAGCAGAAGAAAAAGCATTTGAAGATGGAAAGGATAGATATAACCATAGCCATGAATATAGCCTTCGTCATAAATGCCGCAATGGTAATAGTTTCGGCAGCCGTATTTTATAAAAACGGAATGGCTGTCGAAACCATAGAGCAGGCACACCAATCCCTGGCCCCTCTGCTGGGGGCCGCTTCAAGCGGAGCTTTCGGGCTGGCTCTCATCGCTTCGGGACTGTCCTCTTCGGTGGTGGGGACCATGGCCGGCACAACCATAATGCAGGGCTTTGTAGGACTTAAAATAAGTGATAACGTAACAAGGCTGGTGACCATGCTGCCGGCCATGCTGATAATTATTCTGGGCATCAACCCCATGCAGGCACTGGTATTCAGCCAGGTAGTGCTGAGTTTCATACTCCCGGCTGCAATTATTCCAATGCTTTTGATAACAAGACGCAAGGATTTGATGGGTTCCCTGGTTAATAAATCAATGACCAATATAGCAGGCTGGATCATTGCGGGCATAATAATTGCAGCCAACGCAGTCCTGCTGGTCCTCACCTTCGGCGGCGGGATCTGAACAGCCGGGATAAGTGTCCTTTTGCCAATCAGCCTGTAAGTACCTTCAGTTTTTCCAATTCCTCGTCGGCACGGCTTTTATCAATTCTTTCAAATAAAATTTCCGTTTCGGGCAAGGAATAGCCGGAGGCTACAAATTGCGGTTTCCAGAGGTCGTTTAATCCCAGCCACCCCTGCACCTTCGCCGAGGAAAAAGGAAGAAAGGGTTTTAAAAGGACTGCCAGGTTTGCTATGAGCTGCACACAGTTGAAAAGTGTATCCTCACATTTCCGGGGAGTGACAGTCCTTGTCTCCCACGGCTTCTGAGAATCAAAATATTTATTTGACCACCTTACCGATTCAAATATTCCGTCCAGGGCTTCCTTAAAGGCCCCCTTTTCAATCCTTTCTCCCGTATCCGCGAACAAGGCATTAAGCTTTGCAAAGATTTCAGTATCCAGGATACCTTCCGGCACTGCACCGCCGTAATATTTCGTTATGAATGCCAGATTCCTGTTTGCAAAGTTTCCGTACGCTCCCAGCAATTCCCCGTTATGACTGTTTACAAACTCCCTCCAGGTAAAATCGGTGTCTCTTTTTTCAGGCCCGTTTGTAATCAGAAAATATCTTATGGAATCGGGGTCGAAACTGTCCAGCATCTCCCTGACCCATACGGCATAATTTTTGCTGGTGGAGATTTTTCTGCCCTCCAGGGTCAGATATTCACAGGATACAATTTCATCGGGCAAATGCCAGCCTTTGCCGTTTGCCAGCAGCAGACCAGGAAGTATGATGGAGTGAAAGGGTATGTTGTCTTTGCCATGTACATAGTAGTGTTTTGTATTATTCCCAAACCACAATTCATTAAAGTCGTCACCTCTTTTCAGGGCCGTCTGATAGCTGCCTGACAGGTAGCCCAGAACATTTTCGGCCCAGATATAGATTTTCTTGTTTTCAAAATCCGGATTGGGGACGTCTATCCCCCAGTCCAGATCCCTTGTAACGGCTCTGTCCCTCAGGCCTTCATTGATATATTTCTTTGAGAATGCCAGGGCATTTTTTCTCCAGCCGGGGTGGCTGCCTATATATGCATTGATTTCCTCCTCCAGCCAGGAAAGTGCGATATAAAGGTGTCTGCTCTCCCTGAACTCGGGAGTTGTACCGCATACCGAGCATCTGGGATTTTCGAGCAGTTCCGGTTCCAGCAGCTTTCCGCAGGCATCGCACTGATCCCCTCTGGCCTCCTGTCGGCACTCGGGGCATATGCCCTCAACAAACCTGTCGGCCAGAAAACTCTTACAGGTGCTGCAGTATGCCTGGGGTACATTCTTTTCATAGATGTATCGCCCATCATACATGGTTTTATGAAACTCTTTTACAAAATTTTTATGCTCTTCCGAGGAAGTCTTGCCGTATAAATCATAGGTAAAACCAAGCCGGTCAAAGCACTCCTTGAATTCCTCGTGGTAATGGTCGCTGATTTCCCCGGGAGTTTTCCCTTCCTGCCTTGCCCTTATGGCCACAGGCGTACCGTGGCAGTCACTGCCCGATACATAGAAAACCCTGTCTCCTATTGCCCTGTGATACCTTGCCAGTATATCTCCGGGTATGAGCGCAGAGACACGCCCTATGTGAAGTGAGCCGTTTGCGTAAGGCCATGCGCCTCCGATCAAAATATTTCTGCAATCTCCGTTGTTCATATTGACCTCCATGAGCCACATTTGTGGCCACAAACAGTAATTAAATCTTTCAAGCTAACCTATGTAAGCCATGTTATGGCTTTGAGCCTCAATGGCGGCCCAAACCGTTCTATACGGTCTGCAAATTCCTTTAACATAATTTAAAAATATATATTTTCATATGCATAAAAAAACTCCCACCTCCGAAAATATTATTTTCGGAGACGAGAGTATGACTTCGCGTTACCACTCCAAATTTGTTCCGGCCTCACGGCAGGAACCTCATCGAGTACGGGTCAAATTCCTGCTCCGGAAATTGCCGGGCAAGACCTGTTACCTTATACTCTATCACTATAACGGGCGAAACCGTCGCAGCCTGGCACGAAATCCCCACAGCCCTCATAATGACGGCAGGCTTCATTCTAAATGTGTTCGGTGCGCAACTCCAAGACCATGTTCAGTATCTTCAAACCATATCCTCTCTCAGCAGCAGGACTCTCTGTAAATGTATCCGGTACTTACTCTTCTTTTCGCAGTCTTTGCATGAAACTATAAAATTATTAATATTCTTACCAATAAAACTTTTATATATTATATGCCGTATGCAATTTTTTTGTCAATTACTTTTTAACGGCCGGACAATCCAGTGTGTTATCCGAACCTTCCAGATATATTATCTCCCGTAGCTTTACTTTATCCTGCTTATGGACAGGTTGACCTTATAGTTTCCAAATTGCAGTATTCCGTCCAGAAGCTCCTCCAGCATCCCATGGCTTGCAACTTCGGCCTTCAGGCTGTAACAGCCCTCTCCGCTGACCCTGTGGGCTTCTGTGATCATTGTGTTGTCTCTTATATATTTATGAAAAGCCGCATGATTGTTGGTTTTCATGTATACAGTGACATAAGCGGTCAGCCCCAGGCCAAGCTTTGCCATATTGGTCTTTATAGTATAGCCTTCAATGGCACCGAGCTTTTCCAGACGTGTAATTCTGTTTCTGACCGCCTGTCCTGTCAAATGAACCATATTTCCAATCTCCTGCAGCTGCATTCGTGAATTGTTCTGCAGGATTTTAATTATTTCCATATCCACTTCATCAAACATATTAACCTCCATGAGCCGCATAGCGGCCACAAAACTGTAATGAAAACCTATATCCTTTATCGCAATGTGGCGAATAAAGGAGGTTAATTGGCCATGTGCGCTTTCAAAGTATTGGTAAATACTTTGAATATTTCGCACGGCCATAAATTCACAGGTTAGTTTTGGAAGACGAACGCAAGTGAAGTCTTTCAAGCTAACCTCCATGAGCCGCATTTGTGGCCACAAAATGTAATGAAAACTTATATCCTTTATCGCAATGTGGCGAATAAAGGAGGTTAATTTGGCCTTTATAAACTCAACAAATCCGCCAATAAATTTTGAATTTTGAAAATATGCAAGCCTCAACTCTTGGCCCATTAAAGTGCTGCCTGCATTATAATTTTATATAATCAAATTAAATATATTTTTGTTAAGTATATCATATCGAAAGGCTGATAAATATATGTATTTTAGACTTGTGCGCCATGCCACAATAATACTTGGAATAAATAAGAGGAAGCTGCTGGTTGATCCTGTTTTTTCAGATAAGGGAAGTATGGAACCTGCAAAACCTGCTGAAAGTCAAAACAGGAATCCTCTGGTGGAGCTTCCTGTTTCCGGGGAAATGCTGACAGCTTGTGATGCCGTGTTGGTCACCCATACCCACAGGGACCATTTTGATGAAGCGGCCGCCAGATTGCTGCCCCGAGATAAGCAGATTTTCTGTCAGCCCCGGGACAGGGATAAATTACTGAATTACGGATTTGAAAATGTTACTGCCATATGCCGGCACATCAACTGGGAAGGTATGTGCATTGCCAGAACTCCTGCCCGGCACGGCCACGGAGCAGCCGCCCTTATGTTTGCACCTGTGTCGGGCTTCGTGATAAGCGCCACCGGGGAGTCTGCCGTTTATATTACCGGCGACAGCATATTTTATTCGGCAACAAGGAAGGTACTGGACAGGTATAAGCCCGATATAGTTATATGTAACGCCGGAGAAGCCACCTTCTCCTCCGGAAGACCCATTACCATGGGAATTGAAGATATTGCCGCAATATACCGGCATTCCCCAGCCTCCAAAATAATCGCTGTCCACATGGAAAGCTGGAATCACTGCATACTCACAAGAAAGGACCTGGGCAGATATGTTTTGGAAAATAATATGCAGGATAGGATATTTATACCCCGGGACGGAGAGGAAATAGCCCTGTGATTTCATACCCTCTATTGACAACGTATAACACGTATTGTGCATTGTCAATAGAGGGTATGAAAAGACAATACAACTAAATATGCTTCAATAGGCATTTAGCTTAAAAATTACGGATTTTCTCAACATTGCGGTTCATCAGCTGCCTTCCGACGTACCTGAATATCACTTTTTTTATAGGGCTTAACTGCTGGGAATGCTCCAAAAAAAACCTGTCGGGATTGTCAAAAACACCGAAATCATTGTTAATACCTTCCTTTTGAATGTAGGTGTCATTGCCATTCCACTCAATGTGGGGATTTTTAAAATCTTCGACCGCAACTCCGTAGCCGCAAAAGCTGCCCTGACAGTTATCGAATTTTTTCTGAAGACTGGACAGGTATTTTTGATCCAGAATAAAACCTTCCAGGTTGAACCATTTACCTTCGTATAGTATCTCAACCCAGCTATGAATGATACTCTTTGGCGCTAATCTGTAAATTATGCCTGTCATGGCGCCAAACTGCAGTTCCTTATTAATGGTAAAACCATGCATCCGGCAGGGAACTCCAACAGCCCGCAGAATTGCCATAAACAGGGTCCCTTTTGTATTGCACTGTCCATAACCGTCGGCAAGTACCTTTGAGGCAGGTATATTGTCATCGGTATTATAACCGAACTTAATCTCATCTCTCACAAAATTATATATTTCCCGGATTTTATTGAAGGTGTCCATTGAAGCCCATCCCCGGCCCTGTATCAGCTCTTGAACAGCTTTGTTTCCATAATCAAGCATTCTTGTTTTTTCCAGATAATTATTCATCCATATTGACCTCCCTTCAAGTTTGGCTATATGGTATCACACAAATCAGAAAAAAACTTTTAAAAACTCGCTGTCTTTTAGAATACCGCTTGCCGACATGCCTGTCATATCCCTGTTTGTGCGGGCCAGATGTGCAGGAGTATCAAACCCTGCTGCCATGGCAGCTTGGGTTATATTACTGCCTTCGAACAGCACTGTGTAAGCCCTGAGTAATTTATTCAGCACCATATAGCTCTTCAGAGGTATCCCGGTCTGCTCCTTAAAAAGATGCGCCAGCCTGCTGGGCGAAAGTGACAATTTATCCGAAAAATACCTTAAATTATATTTTCCCTGATCATACTTACATGCTTCAAGCAGCTTCAACAATTCATATATTCTTACATCAAAGTCAGGCAAGGATTTACCGGTATGAAAAATCTCATATACCCCATCTATAAATCCCAGCAGATTGTCTTTATTCATTGTTCCCAATATCCCGTTTATTTGCTTTTGAAGCCGGTCAGCCGTTTCACCGGGCAGGATAAAGTACGGCTTATTCTCCAGGAAATCCCTTCTTATCTGTCTGGCCGTTTCAGTGGTAGGTTCCATAAGAATTGTAAAATGTACCTTTTCACCCGTTTTAAATTCATGCCGGGCAGCCATATCAACAACTATGCATTTGCAGGATATTTCCTTTCCTTCAACATTGATATCCAGGTTCCCGGCACAGCTAAGGAACAGCTGCAGCATCCAGTGCTTATGATTTTCGGCCTTTACGGTATCAGATACTGCCGCAAGGTTTTTACCGGGCTTGATAATATAATTCATTAATTTCTCCATGTGATTTTTGTAAGTTTGTAATTCTTATTATGCTTATTATTCTTATTATTCTTATTAATTTACTCGTCTGTTTTTGCCCTTCTGTAAAGCAGTATATAAAGCCCTGTGACTATTATAAAATTTATTGAACAGATAATAACAGCCTCTGCCGTCCACCTCTGTCCCCCTATCAAATACTGTATCTGCTGCCCAAAAAGGTATTTTGATATGCTCTCCAGATTTTTATTAAAGTATGAAAGCATGGGAAGAAAGGAAAAGATCATTCCCAGCGGCACCGCAAGACCGTTTGTAGCACTGGGACTCTTTGAATAGGTTCCCACGCACATTCCTATCAATACCGATATGACACTTCCGAAAATTGCGGCAGAGTAAAACACCCCCACATTGATTGAGCCGTCTCCCTGCATTAATAAAAAAGAACTTCCGGTCAAGCAGTCCAGAACCACCACAAATACTGCCGTGCTCAAAAAGAATTCCAGGGATGAAATGCCCGACATCCTTAGCACACGCAGTGTATTTTTCTCCTTTTCCTCGGCAATCATGCTTGCTGCCACTACAATAGGTGTAAACACGAAATGCATTGTTGCAAACACTCCGATGAAAAATAACTTTTCTCCTCCAATGGATTGTGTCATTATAAAGGCCACAGCCGGATATACAATAAACAAAACAAGCACCTGGATATTCCTGATCACATCTTTTATATCTTTTGCCAGTATGGCAGTCATATGGTTTATCTGAATCATAGGTTCAAGCCCCTCCCCGTCAATTTCATAAATACAGTTCCGAGATTGGGTTCGGAGGAATGGATGGCCTCCACCTTATCTTCACTGAAATATGAGGCTATTTTTTCTGCTGAAGCTGAACTGTTTGGAATCCTGACTGTCTCCCCATTCTTAAATATAATTTCAACCGTATTTTCCCGGTTGTATTTCCGGCATAACTCTCCGGGAACTCCGTATTCAACAATTTTTCCTTCGTTCAGCAAAGCAATATTATCACATAGCTTATAGGCTTCTTCCATATTGTGAGTTGTCAGGAATATAGTTGTTCCCGCATTTTTAAGTTCATTCAGATATTCGTGGATTTCCTGGGCCGTCGCAGGGTCCAAACCGCCTGTGGGCTCATCCAGAAATAAAATTTCCGGTTTATGAAGCACTGCCCTGGCCAGCAGCAATCTCTGCCGCATGCCTTTTGACAACCGTCCCGCAGGCGTTTTCACGGCTTCCGACAGCCCAACCCTTTTTAGGACAGAATGGATTGTCCGATTATCAATCCTGTATATCCGGGCAAACAGCTTCATATTGTCATAGCAGTCCAATCTTTCATATACTCCGCAATTGTCCAGTACCATCCCGACTTTCGAATAAATTTCATTGCCGAACCTGCTGCAGTCCTTTCCCAATACCCTGGCCTGCCCGCCATACTTCAACTGTCCCGTCAATATTTTGATCAGGGTGGTCTTACCTGCTCCCGAAGGCCCCAGCAGTCCAAAAAGTTCTCCGCAGGCCACAGTCAGGCAGATATTATCCAGAACCTTTTTTTCTCCGAATATTTTTTCCAGCTTCTCAATCTCAAGACTGTTCATCATCTTCCTCCAATCCATGCTCTTTACGGTAACGTTCAAAGCCTTTCTCAATCTTTTTGTTTTCCAGTTTTGTCTTTATATATATTACCAGCAGGCTCAGAGCAAAGCAGCTGGAAAAGGCTGTCAGAAAACCGCACCAGGCATACAGGTTATTAAGAGGGAACCAGTCAAATACACCGGCAAAAACGGTAATTATCGGTATTACCGATAATACCATGCCCACTGTTCTCCAAAATGCAGTCATATGTTTAAGCAGCTTTTCAGAAAACCAAAATACTTTTGAACCTTCCATAACCAGAGATACCAGCAGGAATTGAACTATTGTATAAACCGCTATACCGTCACTTCCAAAACTGTAAAGCGATGAAATGGCACCGGCGTCCTTTCCCACAAAACGGGCCGTAAATGCAATACAGATCACCATAATGGAAAATGTGTTAAATGCCTCTGAAAAAAAATCAAATATAGTAAACCTTTTCTCCATATTACTTCACCCCCAGTTTCTTTTTTACAAAAGGTGAATACTGCCTTGAAACATACAGTTTCTCATTATTGCTCATAGTAAGCAGAATCCTCCCGTCCAGATCTGATTTTAGGGATTGGATCTGCTCAAAATTGACAATGCAGGATTTGTTCGCCCTGAAAAATTCTGTTCCTCCAAGCTGTTCCTCCAGCTCATAAAGCCGCAACGGAGTTTCATAAACGTCAGTTTTGGTGTAAAAGAAAGTTTTCTTATCCACCGTATCTATATATAGAATCTTGCTGATATCCAATATATGTATCTGCCCGTTTTTCTCTCCGGTAAACTTCATATCCATAATGCGGATAAGCGAGACAAGCCTTTCAATTTCCGGTGTCAGCTGATTGCAGATAATATTTATCTCGGTCTCCTGTACATCGCTGAAAGTCTGAATGTTAATCTTCATTTACTGACCTCCATATCGCTTTTATAATATCTCCGGTATTTCTTTATTTCAAGTCTGCACAACCTAAGTTGCGGATTTCTGTTACCAAGTTACAAAAAAAGAGACTGTTTAAAAGTCCCTTTGATATCTGTAATTTAAATATATATTGTATGTATAAAACAAAACTGTCCTACAGCTGCTTTTTCACGGTTTCCTACTGGACATTTTACCTCCCCATTATATAACAGATTCTCATTAATTTCCATGGTGTATCTGCATACTATGTATATTTCTTTAAATTTTCCTATGTACCACTGGCAAAAGGTATATTGAAACTGCCGTACTACCAGATAAACCAGCGGATTGAGTGGACGAATCAGATACGAATCCATTCCCCCGCTCCTCACCAGCTCCCCCATATCCTTCATTGGCTGCCATAACAGGAAGCTGCTTATTGAGTACGTAAGCCAGTTGGTGGTGAATAGAAACAAGAATTCATATTAGGATTCCAACCATCATCTTAATTGTTGTTGACTTGCCTGCCCCATTTTCACCAATAAACCCAACAATCTTACCGGTTTCAATGTTGAAGGAAATATCTTTTACCGCATTGATTATTGTATAGTGCGGTTGGAAAAATTGCTTTACCGAACAAAGCAGTCCCTTTTCTCTCTCACAACATGATAACTTTTTGAAATATGCTCCACATTAATTCCCATACTGTATTAATCCCCTTCCGCTTTTACATTATAATGGCATTGTAAATACTATTAGTAAAATTGAATTAATAAATTGTAACTATCGATTTTATTGATACACCGGAGACAGGTACCCAATGAACATTAAACAACTGCAAACTGTTCTTGTTCTTACAGAAAAAATGAATTTTACAGAAACAGCTTTACAGATCGGTTACGCACAATCCACTATAACCACTCAGATTAAATTACTTGAGGAGGAGCTGGGCACCCCTCTCTTTGAACGCCTTGGCAAAACCATTGTCCTGACTGCCGCCGGTCAGAGATTACTTCCCTATGCAAAAGATATGGTTCAATTAGAGCATAAAATTATATCCCACGTTCCGGAATCAGAATCGCCCTCCGGTACATTGAAAATCGGAGTTGCAGAATCTCTATGCTATACAAAATTTCCAAAACTCCTGCAGGATTACAAAAGTCTGTATCCAAATGTTGATATTCAGCTTAAATTTATAAATCACACTACATTTCCCCAACTTCTGCAGCAGGGACTGCTGGATTTTGTTTATACAATAAATACAGCATATAAAGACGATAATTTCCTGATTCCATATAGTCAGCCGGAATCCCTTGACTTTCTGGTTTCTCCCAAACACCCGCTGACCCAATGTAAAATGGTCGTCGAAGAAGATATTGCAAAGTATCCTTTACTGCTTACCGATGCAAATTGCAATTTTCGTATTATGCTTTTATCCGACCTGGCAAGAAAAGGACTCACCTGCAAAATAGCTCTTGAGACATCAAGTAAAGAGATTCTTAAGCAATTTGCCGCTAATGGTCATGGTATTGCTTTCATCCCTTCCATCACAGCACAAAATGAATTGGCGGATCATAGTCTTGTAAAACTTAAATGGGGTGGTATGCAATTTCCCATTATGTCACAGATTATTATCCATAAAAACAAATTAATAATGCCTGAAATAGAAGCTTTCTGGCATATTTATGAGACTTTTTCACAAAACCCTTGAGTACACCGGCATACTCAGTAATATTCATCATAATGTGAATATTAATTGCCGGCTTGCAAATACTGTCTTTGGAGGAGGAAATAAATATGAGCGAACTTCAAAGACTCCTGGATGATATAGATAAATTGCGTGAAAATTTACATGCGGTTATAAGTAAAAAAGGCATCAATCTGACTGATCCGGAAATAATCTCAGCCAGCCAAATGCTGAATGCCGCCATAACCAAGTATAACGAAATAATAAACCAAAAGCGCTTATAGAGTATCTGTGCCGCTTCAGGCACATCGCTGAAGTTGGACTTTAGCCTCAGAGGTAAGACCCAGAGTTCTTATGAGCCAGCCTAAATATTCACCTCTGGTTACAGCCTTGTCCGGACTGAAAACAGTATCCGAAGTTCCCTGGGCAAAGCCGTATGAGGCCACGGTTACAACCGCAGGAGCGTACCATTTTTCACTCTTTACATCCTCAAAGCTCTTCATAATAAATGCTACGGCATATTTGCTGAAATGAGTGACGGTAAAGATACAACCTTCTTATCAGCTGAATATCTGGAATCTGGAACAACTATCCTGTTTCCGTTATCATCTATATACCAGGCAATAATAAACTGAGGATTTTTAGCCTCAAAAGCCGTAGCCGTATAAGGGATACTTACAGTTACCGGTTTGTCGGGAATTACTCCACTTGATTATATTTCCGTCAACTCTAAGGCTTATATCCACTACCGGCTTATCCCCGATCATGTTTCTGTTCTCTTTGCTCAGCTGTGACTTATCAACATTTTCTATCACCAATTCAACCGTCTTTGCTGCTTTATAATCGGTCTGCAGCATGTTGGACGGCAGTGAGACTGTTCCGAATTCCGTTTTGACCTCTATTTTGCGGTCTTCACCGGAAGCTGTAAATATTGCAGCCGGAATGCTGAGAGCATAGGTTCTACACTCTGGACCAGAGGAATATCAACCGCCGTACTATGGGCCTTTCGGCCTCCACATCCCCTTCAGACAGTACCTCTCGATACTGCCCTGGATTAAACTTCCCGGTTTGTACCAGCACTATCGGGGGAAGGACTTTCATCTTCGAGAATTTCCATGCTTCCAGACTCTGGAGTCGTTCTTGTCTCGACATCGTTCTCGGTGTCTTTAACACATGGAATGGGGAAGCCTACGACTTCCCCTATGCGACTGCCTGTCGCACAAAAACCCCAAAACATTACTATTTGAGGGTTGCAGCATTGCAAAAAACCCATGGAACAAATGTTCCATGGGTTTTTGAAGTGACTTTCGCAGAAAGACACTATTATCTCTTTGAAAATTGAGGCGCTCTTCTTGCTTTCTTGAGACCGTATTTCTTTCTTTCCTTCATTCTTGGGTCTCTGGTCAGGAAACCGGCTTTCTTAAGTGCAGGTCTGAGTTCTTCATCAGCCTTTAAGAGAGCTCTTGAAATACCGTGTCTGATTGCACCAGCCTGGCCGGTGAAACCTCCGCCGATAACCTTGCATATAACGTCAAACTTTGCCAATGTATCAGTGAGGGTTAATGGTTGCTTAACTATAACCTTCAAAGTATCCAATCCAAAGTAGTCATCCAATGTTCTATCATTAATAAGAATTTTACCTTCTCCAGGAACAAGCCTTACCCTTGCTATTGATTTTTTTCTACGTCCTGTACCATAGTAGTATACCTTAGCCATTATTTTGTCCTCCCTCCATTAAATGTTCAAATCAAGTACTTCTGGTTTTTGTGCCTGATGGTTATGTTCAGTTCCAGCATAAACTTTGAGCTTTCTGAACATTTGTCTTCCAAGACTGTTCTTTGGAAGCATTCCCTTTACAGCTATCTCAATAGCTCTTTCAGGGTGTTTTTCCATCAAGTGCTTGTACTTGACTTCCTTCAATCCGCCTGGATGAAGAGAGTGAGTTCTGTAAAGCTTCTGATCAAGTTTCTTACCTGTCAAAACTACTTTTTCCGCATTCAGTACTATTACATGATCACCGGTATCAACATGTGGTGTAAATATCGGCTTATTCTTTCCTCTCAGAATAGCAGCAACTTCACTTGCCAATCTTCCAAGCGGCTTGCCTTCAGCATCAATAATGTACCATTTTCTTTCAATCTGTTCCGCTTTTGCCATGAAAGTTTTCATTTCTTAACACTACCTCCTTAAAAATCTATACTGTCTATGTCAAACAGTGTTTACCGTATATGTGCCTTGGACACTAGAACATTTTAATATACACATTTAACTATGTCAAGTATAAATTACCGAAAATTTAATTTACCTCTCATTATCTCTCGTTCTTTCTCGATATATCTCGATCACTCGTATATAATCGTTTTTGATTTCACTTTTTTGTTATTAGTATAAATCAATGGAAAAATGGACCTTTATTAAGCATAAGCCAGTTCAATTGATATCACAGGTGTTCTTCGTCATATTTACGGCCATTCCGGCATAAAACCCATTTTGTTAATATCTTTTTCAACACAGCTTATAAATTTTTCAAGTTCCAATACATAGTCATCTTTCTCACATTCAAAATCTATAAAACTATTCTTTACCCTGATTTTTGAACCATGTTGTTTAATGACAAGAAAGGGATTACAGCCCCATCCGTCCAAATTTATTTCTAAATCTCCCAATTTATCATCTTTAAACGCTTTTACAATTGAATATATGGGAACCGAATCCTCTGAAAACTTCTGGTTATCATCACTTTCTATTGTAAACCTTGCTTCCAACTCATAGTATAAAATCCTCTCCAATGACATTTCCAAAAAATCAGTAGACTTTGAGTTATACTTTTTTTGCCATTCATATTTGATGTACATAATTCTCCTACACTATACAATCTTTTTAACCGTGCATCTTATTTTATGAAGTTGTCCTCACGTACCAGTTGATTCCAAATAGAGTTATCTGTAAAGCAATACAAAATTTCAATTAGCACAACAGGTTAAATTAATAGTATATCTCCATCAGGTACAACCCCCGCGCCGGAGCTGTTTTCCCGGCCTTCGTCCGGTCGAGCCCGCCAATGATTCCTGGAATATCACTTTCCCTTAGCTTTCCCATTCCTACATATATCAATGTACCTGCAATTATCCTGATCATATTGTATAAAAAACCGTTTCCGCTCACCTCAAGCTCAATCAGTTTATTTTCTTTCCTGCTGACGTTCATACTGTAGATTTCACGGACAGTGCTGCGGACTTGCCCGCCTGTGGCCTGAAAAGCTGCAAAATCATGCTCTCCCACAAAATGTGCCGCAGCTTTTCTCATTTGTTCAAAATCCAGCTCCGGCCTCACATGGCATGCTCTGTTGCGCATCAGGGCCGACTGGTGCGCCGAATTGCAGATGAGGTATCTGTACTTTTTGCCCTTTGAGGAATATCTGGAATGAAAGTCCTCAGGAACCTCCTCTGATTTTTGAATAACTATGTCCTCAGGCAACAGATTGTTTAATGCATAGGAGAACTTTTCACCGGGGATGGTTGAGTCTGTAAAAAAATGCGCAACCTGTCCATAGGCATGAACCCCCACATCGGTCCTGCTGCAGCCGGTAACCCCGGTTTGCACTCCCAGGAGCCTGCATAGGGCTTTTTCAACATGTTCCTGAATTGTAACGGCATTTTTCTGGATCTGCCAGCCGTGATAATTGGTTCCGTCGTATTCTATGGTTAATTTAATATTCCTCATATCTTTATCCTTTTACCTGATCAAATATCCAACTACGAAATAAAATACCGCTCTGTTGGATGTTTGTCAAATCAAATTTAACAAAGACTGCAAACAAACCCTGCTGATATGGAAAACCCATGGGAACGCCCTTATATTTTGCGCTTACGGTTTTCTTGTAGAGTTCCTGAAATCTCTTCAGTGAGTCACTCATAACAGGATTGTTCCACTTTTCTTTTCCTTTTTATGGAAATTATGTAAAATAATAAAAGCAACCAACATTTAGGAAGGCTGCTCTATTTATATGTGCAAATTAGTTATGTGCAATTAGTGTAAATTAACCACTCAAAAACGTATTGTACATTGTCAATAGAGGGTAAATAGTAATGATTAAAAGGCTTTCTATTTGATTATAATAGTCAATTTTCAAAATTAAATATTTAGTTTGAAAATTGTACTAGAACACCATATACTGCATTGCCAGCACCCAGGCCATAAAGACAGCAGTTATGGCCGACGTAATAAAATCATACCTGGTAAGTCTCAGCTGCTTCATTCTCGTCCTGCCTTCACTGCCTCTGTAGCACCTTGCCTCCATTGCGGTGGCAAGCTCATCGGCCCTGCGGAATGCGCTGATAAACAAAGGTATGAGTACCGGAATGAAGCTTTTTGCGCGTTCTACCATGTTCCCGCTGTCAAAATCAGCGCCTCTGGAGGATTGTGCCTTGATAATCTTATCCGTTTCTTCAAGAAGCGTGGGTATAAATCTCAGAGCTATGGTCATCATCATGGCTATTTCATGTACAGGTACCCTGATTCTCTTTAAGGGTCCCAGGAGCTTTTCAATCCCGTCTGTCAATGCAATGGGCGTTGTGGTGTATGTCAACATACTGGCTGTTATAATCAGCAGGAAAAGCCTTATAGCCATTTTTACGGCCATATCCACGCCTTCATAGGTCATCTTTATAAAACCAAATTCAAAAATTATTCTCCCTCCGATGGTAAACATGTTTATCACACCGGCAAAAACAACTATAAATATTACAGGCTTCAAACCCTTTAATATAAATTTGACGGGAACATTTGACGTCACAATCATCAATGCCGTAAAAAGTGTGAGCAGCAGATAACCCCAATAGGTATTTATTAAAAATATGAATATCATCATTACAAATGTCAGTATGATCTTTGTCCTCGGGTCCGATTTATGAAGCAGCGAATCGCCCGGTACATACTGACCTATTGTTATATCTCTTATCATTTAAACCTCCATTATTGTTTCAAATGCTTTTGCAGCTCTTTGACCGCCGCTTCAACGGTGAATATGTTTTCATCAATATCGGGCAATATGGTTTTCAGCCTCTTCATCAGATATGTGATCTGCGGTGCCGAAAGGCCTATTTTCTCCAGCTGGTCAGGTTGTGTATATACCTCTCCCGAAGGCTTATCCATATAAACCGTACCCTCATTCATCACTATAACTCTATCTGCCAGCTTTGCTATGTCCTCCATACTGTGGGACACCAGTATTACAGTCATATTAAAATCCCTGTGGAGCTCTTTAATGTAGCCGAATATTTCGTCACGTCCGCTGGGGTCCAGGCCTGCCGTCGGTTCATCCAGAACCAGGATTTTGGGCATCATAGCAACAACACCTGCTATTGCGACTCTGCGCTTCTGACCTCCTGAGAGCTCAAAAGGTGACTTTTCAAGGATCGACTCATCAAGGCCTACTGAATGAAGCGCAGAAATAACTCTTTGCTGTATTTCCTCATCCGAAAGCCCCTGCTTCAGCAGTCCGAAGGAGATATCCTTTTTCACCGTATCCTCGAACAATTGGTGCTCGGGATATTGGAACACTATTCCCACCTGTCGTCTTAATTCCTTTAAATCTTTTTGCTTGGTATCGATACCGTTTATTATTACCCTTCCGGCCGTTGGCTTCAGTATCCCGTTTAAATGCTGTATGAGCGTAGATTTGCCCGAGCCGGTATGTCCGATGATCCCAATAAACTCTCCATCCTGTATATCAATATTAATATCATGCAGTGCATTTTTTTCAAAGGGTCCTCCATTTGAATAAGTAAATTTCAGACCTTCTATATTAATAGGCATAGTTTACTCCCGGTTATAAATTCAATCAAATAATTGTACATCAATTAATATTACCACAACTATACATAAATAGTGAATAGAAAAAGTATATGCAAGTCCTCAAATATAGCCGTTATTTGCTGCCTGTGAAGCACTGTCCGCCATAACAGCATAATTATAGGATTATTTCCAAATATATATTATAATAATAGTTATTATAAAAATCTTATATATAATAAAAAATATAAAAAATGCCGGTTATTAAATACTTTAACATATGAAATAAAGCCGGATTAATTTGTTCCCGGAGGTACAATACCCATGAGCCAGCATTACTTTACTGAAAATCCCGATTCTGAAATTAAAGAGAAAAGCTTTATTGAAAATATAAACGGAAAGGAATTGAGCTTTACATCGGTAAGCGGTGTCTTTTCCTTTGAAAACAGGATTGACAAGGTATCTCAAAACCTTATAAAGAACTTCATTCCCGGCGGTTCCTCAATACTTGATGTGGGCTGCGGTTACGGAGCTATCGGTTTGTTTCTGAAGGCTCTTTTTGCCTCCCAGACAGTTACAATGATTGATATCAATAACAGAGCCCTGGATTATACAAGAAAAAATGCCTCGGCCAACAAGCTGGAGGTTGAAGTTCTGCACAGCAACCTTTATGAAGCCCTGCAAGACAGGTATTTTGATGACATAGTTTCAAATCCTCCCTTTGCAGCAGGAAAGGAGTTGAATACCAGGCTGATAAATGAAGCCTATGGGCATTTAACGGCAAATGGCTCCTTGTGGCTGGTTGCCTTTCATAATAAGGGCGGTTCAACACTGAAGGATATAATGAAAAACGTTTTCGGGAATGTTGATGATGTTGATAAAAGCGGTGGCATCAGGGTATATAAAGCCATAAAAAAATAGGACATTTTTATAATAATTTTTCAGGTTATAGCCGTATAGTACTTCCGTACAAACTTGCCTGAATGGATTGCTTCTTACCTTACCAAAGCCTTTACTATTTCGAATGCTTCGTCCACTGTCAATGGGAGTCTATCAATACTAACACCCTGCTTCTTCAGGTCATACATCAGCTCTGTAACCTGGGGCACGTCCAGTCCAAGGCTTTTGACTTTATCCACATTGCTGAAAACCTCCTGGGGGGTACCGTCCAGAACAATTTCACCATGATCGATGACAATCAGTCTGTCTGCCATTGCAGCTTCGTCCATATGGTGTGTTATATGAATAATCGTTATATTCTCTTCCCTGTTCAGCTTCCTGAGGACCTTGATTACTTCTCTGCGACCCACAGGATCAAGCATTGAAGTAGCTTCATCCAGTATAATGCACTCAGGCTTCATAGCCAGAATACCTGCAATAGCCACCCTCTGTTTCTGTCCTCCCGACAGCAGGTGAGGAGCATTCCGCTTGAATTGACTGATTCCCACTGTCTCCAGTGCTTCATCAACCCTTTTTCTTATCTCAGAGGGCTCAACACCCAGATTTTCAGGACCGAAAGCTACATCTTCCTCCACCGTTGTTGCAATTATCTGGTTGTCCGGGTTTTGAAATACCATACCTGCCGTACTCCTGATATCCCAGACGTTATCTTCATTGGAGGTATCTTTACCCGCTACGAGTACAATTCCTTTTTTGGGGACTAAAAGAGCATTCAGAAGTCTGGAAAATGTAGATTTGCCTGAACCGTTCCTACCCAGAATGACAACAAAATCCCCTTTATCTATTTTTGCTGAAACATTTTCCAGCGCTGGGACCTCTACAGGCACTTCGCCGTAAGAACTATATGCAAAACTCACTTCCTGAACATCAAAAAATATACTCATGCAACCCTCCATTATTCTTATGCATATTACAATTAATTGCTTAACATAAACTCGTTGTGCCAATTGATTTAATTTTTGCTTTACCTGTGTAATTTTTATATCAACTGGTAACTTCCGTACTAACTTCATAAAATAAGAATGCACCCAAAACAATTACACAAATTGTATCGCCTCACTTAAAGAGGTTTTACCGTCGCTCAAACTGCAATATTCCAAATGATTAATACGCGTAAAATTCGTATCTGATGCAAAACCTCACCTAGCAATTTCATGGCGAGAGAGTTCATACACAAAACCTTATACAAATATAGGGATCAAACATGCCGGCACCATTTGCTGCCAGCGTGTCCAATCCCCAATATCATAATATTTTGGTTTAATTATTTATACCGGAATTATACTAACTCAAGGATAACCATTTCAGCGGCATCGCCTCTTCTTGGTCCAAGCTTGTATATTCTTGTATAACCACCGTTCTTGCCCTTGTACTTCGGAGCAATCTCATCAAAAAGCTTATCTGTGACATTTACGTTCTCTCCGTCAGCAGTTGACGGTCTGTAAACCCAATTCATTATAAGTCTTCTTGCATGAAGTCTTGATGGACTGTCCACAGAAACCATGTCGGTCTTCTCTTCCCTGTCGATAACCAAATACTTGTTACCATTCTTGGAAGTCTTGGAATCAGTGAGCTTCTTACCCTTGGCATCAACCTTGGCCGAACTGATCTTTACCTGCTTTGAAGTAAAGTTGTCTGCTTCCTTGATCGCTATAGTGATAAGTTTTTCTGCAATATTTTTAACTTCTTTAGCTCTCGCTTCAGTAGTTTCAATTCTTCCGCTTACAAATAAAGCTGTTGTAAGATTTCTTAAAATTGCCTTTCTCTGGTCAGTCGCACGCCCTAACTTTCTTTGACCTGGCATTACCTATCCCTCCTTACCCGATGTTTTACTTAATAACTCATGTATAGTAAATACTGATATATCCGTTTATTCTTCACTTGGAGCCAATACCAGCCCAAGTGCCTGCAGTTTCTGAAGAACTTCCTCAAGAGATTTTCTACCGAGATTTCTTACCTTCATCATATCCTCTTCGGTTTTGTTGGTAAGATCTTCAACAGTATTGATACCGGCTCTCTTTAAACAATTGTAGGATCTGACTGAGAGATCCAGTTCTTCAATTGTCATTTCAAGAACCTTTTCCTTTTTGGTTTCTTCTTTTTCTACCATTATTTCAGTGTGCTTAGCCTGATCTGACAGATCAACAAACAGATTCAAATGCTCGCTTAATATCTTTGCGCCAAGGCTTATTGCCTCGTCGGGATTGATGCTGCCATCAGTCCACACTTCCAGAGTAAGCTTGTCATAGTCTGTTATTTGACCAACACGGGTGTTTTCAACAGTGTAGTTTACCTTTTTGACAGGAGTATAAATCGAGTCAACAGGCACCACACCTATGGGCTGTCCCGGCTGCTTATTCTTTTCAGCCGATACGTATCCTCTGCCCTTGCTGATTACAAGTTCCATATAGAATCTGTGGTCACCGTTTAATGTTGCAATATGGAGCTCGGGATTTAATATCTCAACATCCTGATCGGTTATGATATCACCAGCGGTGATAGGTCCTTCACCATTTGCATCAATATAAATAACTTTTGATCCTTCACCGTGCATCTTTAAAGAAAGAGACTTGATATTAAGTATTATCTCTGTTACATCCTCTACTACACCAGGAACAGTGGAGAATTCATGCAATACTCCATCTATCTTGATTGAATTAACAGCCGCACCCGGTAAAGATGAAAGCAATATTCTTCTCAATGAATTACCGAGTGTAATACCATAGCCTCTTTCCAAAGGCTCAATTATAAACTTGCCGTACGTGTTGTCATCGCTATTAGCTACACATTCAATTCTAGGCTTTTCTATTTCTATCACCAAAAACCCTCCCTTAACAACTTTTTATTTTTTGAGGGCAACTGATTCTAACATACATTATCATAGAGATTATTATATTAAATAATCCTTTCAGTTGCTTCCAAGTGAATTTTATTTTACTTATTATTACTTGGAGTACAACTCTACGATCAAGTGTTCCTTGATTGGTAAATCTATATCTTCTCTGGCAGGAAGAGCGGCAACTTTTCCTGTAAAGTTTTCAGCATCATATTCAAGCCACTTTGGAACTACCTTGCCACCTGTGATATCACCGATAGCTTTGACTTTTTCTGAACTTCTGCTCTTCGGAGCAAGTGCTATAACATCTCCAACCTTCAAGAGGTAGGAAGGAATGTTTACACGCTTGCCGTTTACTGTAAAGTGACCATGAGTTACCAACTGTCTTGATTCTGGTCTTGAAGTACCGAGACCCAGTCTGTAAACTACATTGTCAAGTCTTGTTTCAAGTATTTGCAACAAGTTTTCACCTGTAATTCCTTTACGTCTGGCAGCCATTTCAAAGTATTCACTGAACTGGCCTTCCAATACGCCATAAAATCTTCTAACCTTTTGCTTCTCACGAAGCTGTATACCATATTCAGACATTTTTTTCTTTGCCTGTCCATGTTGTCCGGGAGCATATGCCCTTCTTGCTATGGAACATTTATCAGTATAGCATCTCTCACCCTTCAAAAAGAGCTTTTCGCCCTCTCTGCGGCAAAGTCTGCAAACTGCTTCAGTATATCTTGCCATCTAAATTTACACCTCCATAATAATCAATTATACTCTTCTACGCTTAGGCGGTCTGCAGCCATTATGAGGAATTGGTGTAACATCCTTTATAAGGCTCACTTCCAAACCAGCAGCCTGCAATGCTCTGATTGCTGCTTCTCTACCTGCTCCAGGTCCCTTTACGTATACTTCAACAGTCTTCAGTCCATGTTCCATTGCAGCTTTAGCAGCTGTTTCGGCCGCCATCTGAGCAGCAAATGGAGTGCTCTTTCTTGAGCCTCTGAAACCCAACCCGCCTGCACTTGCCCATGAAAGCGCATTACCGGCAGTATCTGTCAAGGTAACAATTGTATTATTAAAAGATGAACGGATATGAGCAGCTCCACGTTCAATATTTTTACGTTCTCTTCTTTTTCTGGTAGTCCTTTTAGCACCAGCAGTCTTTGTTGCCATGTGTTCGCAAACCTCCTTTAACTATTTCTTTTTACCGCTAACGGTCTTTGAAGGGCCTTTTCTAGTCCTTGCGTTAGTCTTTGTACGTTGACCTCTAACCGGAAGACCCATTCTGTGTCTTCTTCCTCTGTAGCATCCGATTTCAATAAGACGCTTGATGTTCAACGCTACTTCTCTTCTAAGATCACCTTCAACCTTATATTCTCTGTCAATGGTTTCTCTGAGTTTGCTGATTTCGTCGTCAGTAAGATCTCTTACTCTTGTGTCGGGGTTGATGCCAGTCTTAACGAGAATTTCGTTTGACTTGGATCTTCCGATTCCAAAAATGTAAGTGAGACCAATTTCTACCCTTTTTTCTCTGGGCAAATCTACTCCGGCAATACGTGCCATACTTTTCCTACACCTCCAAATAATTTCTCATAAACTTATTCTTGTAAAAGGCCATCAGACCTTTTTGGCGCAACTTACGTCAATAACACATTGAACGCAGTCTCGCGCAACTCGTGCTAATTCTCCACCGCAGGATGCAGATGTAATAAATATTGCCATTCCCCTAGGCATCTTAATCCACGCGATATCGTCAAATATTTAAAATATCATCAAGAATAACAAAGAATTGGGATGATTCAAATGAATTTGAAAAATTCTATGTTCAGCCGCTTCTTGTTGAGATTTTACGAAAGTAATAATAATTTTGGGTTATTAATTATTAACCCTGTTTCTGTTTGTGCTTTGGATTTTCGCAGATGATCATAACTCTGCCTTTTCTTCTAATGATCTTGCATTTTTCACATATAGTCTTAACTGATGGTTTAACTTTCATTGCTATAGCCTCCTTATAGTAACAAACAAATTAGCTTAATTATTTTAATTGATTTATATTTAATAATACCACTCCCATACAGCAAGCCGGCAGAGGTATGTATTATTTTGCTCTCCAAGTAATCCTTCCTCTGGTAAGGTCGTATGGGGATAATTCAATTGTCACCTTATCACCGGGAAGTATCCTGATAAAGTTCATCCTAAGTTTTCCTGAAATATGAGCCAAAACCTTATGTCCATTTTCAAGTTCTACCTGGAACATAGCATTTGGTAATGCTTCAACAACTGTTCCTTCCACTTCAATAACGTCGTCTTTTGCCAAACTAGCACCTCCTCCAGAGCTTTTCAATCAAATATCACTTGATATTCAATCAATTGGATTTATATATTAATTAGCTGCTTTTCAACTGATAATCATTCTTTGACCGCCTCGGCTGCTTTTGTCTCGGCAAGCGCCTTTCTGATCTCAGCATTTGTAATTTTTATGCCCGAATTGAGCTTTTGTGATATTGACTCAATAATTGCTGCAGTAATATTTAGATGTTTAATCTTCTTTTTTTTCGGATTTTCATACCGTCTGAGATCACCATCACTGACAAATACATATTTGTCATCAATAATCCCGCTCACAATAAAAATCCTGCCTTCGTCCCGCCCTGCTTTTGAATAAACAACCTGTCCCAGTATTATATTCATGCTAACCTCCATGTCATAAAAAGGAACCGGCGACACAAAATGAAATTAAAATCATAAAAATCACTTACATGTTCGTAAAACCGCCAAAAAGCTGCCGGCGGCCTTTTGCCACGCGAGGGGCAAACATGTCGCTCCCAAAACGTCTTACTCGCGTTATACAAGCCCTGTCACCTCTACGCATAAAATTTACACTATCAACTGCACTGATCAAAGCAAAACTTCAACATGCATTTGACATTGGTGAAACCAAATATAAATTATACAGGAAAACTATAATAATAACAATACATTTATTTAAAAAACTTTTTAAAACTTTGTTAAAATTAGTGGTCCATTTTCTGTAATTGCTACCGTATTTTCATAATGAGCTGAAAGTGACCCGTCGGAGGTCACCACCGTCCAGCTGTTATCCAAAACTCTGACACTGTAGGTGCCTTCATTTATCATAGGCTCTACGGCAATGGTCATTCCGCTTTCCAGCTTTGCTCCTCTGCGTTTTGTAACGTAGTTTGGAATTTCGGGCAACTCATGCAGCTCTCTTCCAATACCGTGCCCCACAAAATCTCTTACAACAGAAAAACCTTTACTCTCGGCATGACTCTGTATTGCTTCGGAAATATCCCGGATGTGTTTGCCCACTTCCATTTGCTTCAGACCTTCAAAGAAGCTCTGTCTCGTTTCGGTTATCAGCCGCTGCGCTTCACCGGATATTTTTCCCACCCCGTAGGTTCTGGCGGCATCGGCATGATAGCCGTTCAGGTAAACACCAACATCTATGCTAATAATATCGCCATCTTTTAAACGATTTAAACTGCTTGGGATTCCGTGAACAACTTCCTCATTGACAGAAGTGCAAATACTGGCCGGAAACGGCACTACACCGGGTATGCCCGGCTCGTATCCCTTAAAGGACGGAATTGCATTGTACTTCCTGATATTTTCATATGCTATCCTGTCCAGTTCCTTTGTTGTGACACCGGGAGCAATATTCTTTTTTAGCAGCTGAAGGGTCTCATAAAGAACCTCTCCAGCTTTTCTCATCTTATCTATTTCTGCCTGCGATTTTATTGTAAACATAATTTTAAATTCCTAAAGCCCTGAATACTCTTGCAGTTGTCTGTTCTACCTCATCGGCACCGTCGGCAACCTTGAGCTTTCCGGCCTTTTCATAGTAGCTTATAAGCGGCTGGGTCTGCTTGTGATAGGTCTCAAGCCTGCTCAGCACTGTTTCTGCAGCATCATCAGCCCTTTGAATAACAGGTGTGCTGCATACGTCACAAATCCCTTCAACCTTTGTAGGATTAAAAATAACATGATAGGATGCACCGCAGTTTGGACAGGTACGTCTTCCGGACATTCTTTCTATAATATCCGCATCCTTTACATTGATTAATAATGTAGCATCAAGTTCAATGTTCATAGAATCAAGAACTTTGTCAAGATACTCTGCCTGTGGAATCGTCCTGGGGAAACCATCAAGAATGAATCCTTTTTCACAGTCGGGACTGGCAAGCCTGTCTTTAACTATTTCTACAGTGAGTTCATCGGGAACAAGCTGCCCTTTATCCATATATTCCTTTGCCTTGATTCCAAGAGGTGTATTTCCCTTGATATTCGCTCTGAAAATATCTCCGGTCGATATATGTGGTATGGATAATTTTTCAGATATTGTTTTAGCTTGAGTTCCCTTACCTGCACCAGGAGCTCCTAATAGTACGATTTTCATATTATCTACCTCCCAAGCCATTCTTCTACATGGCTCTCTTCCATTCTACCTGCTTATAGGACGCGCCTTAAGCATACCCTTTAATAAAATCATATGAATTTAAAGTAAGGGTTTATGACGTATCATAAACCCCAAACTTTTTATATTATCTATTTAAGCTTATATGAATGATGCTTATTCAAGAAAGCCCTTGTAATGTCTCATAAGCATCTGTGACTCAATCTGTCTTACAGTATCAAGTGCAACACCTACAAGGATCAAAACGCTTGTTCCTGCAAACCATACCCCCTGTACTCCGGTGATCCATACGATTACATATGGGAATATGGAGATAAGGGCAAGGAATAATGCACCAAACCATGTAATTCTGTTTAATACCTTTTGGATGTAATCCGATGTGGGCTTACCAGGTCTGATACCAGGTATAAATCCACCGTTCTTCTTCATGTTGTTGGCAAGTTCAATAGGATTGAACTGTACATAAGTGTAGAAGAAGGTAAATCCGATAATCAGTAAAGCATAAAGTATGGAATAAGTCCAATGTGACTGCCAGTTCTTCATGAATCCGATAAAACCTGTATTAGTACTTGGAGCTGCAAATGCAAATAAAGTTGATGGAAGTGACATTATTGACATTGCAAAGATTATAGGAATAACACCTGCCCAGTTTACCTTGATCGGCAAGTGAGTGCTCTGTCCTCCATAAACCTTTCTGCCAACAACCCTTTTAGCATACTGTACCGGAATTCTGCGCTCTGCCTGATTAACAAAAACAACACATGCTATTATTGCAACAAACACAAGTAAAATTCCAATTATACTAAGTATTCCAACAAAGTCATTTCCAAGCTTTCCAGCCTGATAGTTCATGATAAGGTAATTCAAGCCTTTTGGACCGGCAGATACGATACCTGCAAAAATCAGCATTGAAATACCATTACCAATACCATACTCGGTGATCTGTTCACCAAGCCACATCAAAAATGCAGTTCCGGCAGTAAGTGTGAATGTAACTGTGATGAAGGTCATAACGTTAAGTCCCGAAATAATTGCGCCTCTTAAACTAACAGCTATTGCTGTCGCCTGTACAAACGCCAGTATAACCGTAGCATATCTGATCCATTGGCCGATTTTCTTTCTGCCTTCCTCACCCTCTTTTGAGAGCTGTTCCAGCTTCGGAATGGCTATGGTCAAAAGCTGCATTATGATGGATGCATTGATGTACGGTGTAATACTCATAGCAAATATTGTCGCAGATTTGAATGAGCCTCCGCCAACCACATCCAGGAAATTAAACAGCTGTCCGCCTTTTTCTATAAGGCTGGCAAAGTAAGTAGGATCAAGTCCGGGAACCGGAATTCTGGATCCTAATCTAAATATCAGGAGCAGACCTATTGTTATCAAGAGTTTTCTTTTTAAATCAGGAATTTTCCAGGAATTCTTAAGTGTATCCAACATACCACTCACGTTATACCACCTCGACCTTTCCTCCCGCAGCTTCTATCTTAGCAGTAGCTGTCTTCGTAAATTTAGCCGCCTGAACTGTTAACTTTTTAGTTAACTCACCATTACCTAAAATAGCTACTCCATCAATAATCTTTTTGGCAAGGCCGGATGATTTAAGCAACTCCTGGGTTACAACAGTACCATCTTCGAAAATGTTCAATGCAGATACATTAACTTCTGTGTACTTGTCAGCAAACTCATAGTTGTTAAATCCTCTTTTAGGTAATCTCATATATAATGGCATCTGACCACCTTCGAAACCAGGTCTAACACCACCACCTGCACGGGCATTTTGGCCTTTGTGACCTTTGCCGGCAGTTTTACCGTTACCAGTACCTATACCTCTACCTTTTCTGTTAGGCAGTTTCTTTGATCCAGGAGCAGGCTGTAATTCAAATAATTTCATTGACTACACCTCCCTTATATTTCTTCTACACAAACAAGATGTGAAACTTTTCTGATCATACCTCTGATTTGTGGGTTATCATTGTGCTCAACTGAAGTACCGATTTTGCCCAGGCCAAGAGCTTTAACTGTAGCTGCCTGGCTTTCAACGGCCTTATTTATGCTCTTCTTCAGAGTTATTTTTAACTTAGCCATTAATGTCCCCCCTAACCCAGAATCTCTTCTGCAGTTTTTCCGCGAAGTCTAGCAACCTCTTCAGCGGTCTTTAACTGAGCAAGACCCTCTATAGTTGCATTAACCATGTTGATAGGGTTGTTTGAACCCAATGACTTCGTTCTGATATCACGTATTCCTGCCAGCTCCAGCACGGCTCTAACAGGACCGCCGGCGATAACACCAGTACCTTGTCCTGCCGGTTTGAGCAATACTTTACCTGCTCCGAATACTCCTGTTGCCTCGTGTGGTATTGTTGTTTCCACCAATGGAACCTTTATCAGGTTTTTCTTGGCATCTTCAATACCTTTGCGGATAGCTTCAGGTATTTCAGCAGCTTTTCCCATTCCGCTTCCAACATAACCGTTTTCGTCCCCAACTACTACCAAAGCGCTGAAACGAAAGTTTCTACCACCTTTAACAACCTTTGTAACACGACCTATATTAACGACTTTCTCTTTTAGTTCTCCCAAAGTGTTGGCATCAATTCGTTGCAATGTATTCCCCTCCTTCTCTTAGAAATCCAAGCCTGCTTCTCTAGCAGCATCTGCAAGCTCTTTAACTCTACCGTGATAGATATAACCGCCTCTATCAAATACAACCTGCTTTATACCCTTTTCAATAGCCTTTGCAGCTATTAATTTTCCAACTTCTTTAGCTGCTTCCTTGTTTCCACTGTTAGCAACCTTACCTTTTAATGCAGCATCAAGGGTTGAAGCGGATACAAGAGTATTGCCGGTTGAATCATCAATAATCTGAACATAAATGTTTTTTAAACTTCTAAAAACGTTCAGTCTGGGACGTTCTTGAGTTCCAGCGACTTTTTTACGTACTCTTACGTGCTTTCTAAGTCTTATATCGTTCCTATTTGGTTTCTTAATCATTTACTCTCATCTCCTTTCTACTTTTTACCCTTGCCACCGGTCTTACCTTCTTTACGTCTGATTACTTCATTTTCGTATTTGATACCTTTACCCTTATAAGGCTCAGGTGGTCTCTTTTCACGAATCTTTGCAGCAACCTCTCCGACAACCTGCTTGTCTATTCCCTTAACAATGATCTTGTTAGGTGCAGGTACTTCAGTAGTTATTCCTTCGGGATCATCCATTTCAACAGGATGTGAATATCCCAATGTCAATACCAACTTCTTACCCTGCTTCTGTGCTCTGTATCCAACACCGTTGATATCGAGAGCCTTCTGGTATCCGTTTGTTACACCTTCAACCATATTGTTTACAAGTGTTCTGGTTAAACCATGAAGTGACTTGTGCATTTTTAAATCAGAAGGTCTTTCAACTGTTATTTGTTCACCTTCCACTTTGATGATCATATCTTTGTGGAACTGTTTTGTTAAAGTTCCTTTTGATCCTTTTACTGTCAACACATTGTCGCCGCCCAGCTTGACATCTACTCCCTTGGGAACAGCTATCGGCAACTTACCTATTCTTGACATGTCGTAACCTCCAGTTCTTAAAATTATGAGCGAACCAAGCGCCCTTTTCAGACCTTTTACCGCCACCTAAAGGTGGCACTTTGAAAAAACCTGTCAGCCTTAGCGAAAAAACCGATAGGTTTTTTCCAAGTGTTTTATCGAAGATAAAACACTTTTTTACCAAACGAATGCCAGTACTTCTCCGCCTACGCCTTCAGTTCTAGCTTTCTTATCAGTCATGATTCCCTTTGATGTTGAGATTATAGCTACCCCGAGACCGCCCAATACCTTAGGAAGCTCTTCCTTACCGGCATATACTCTCAAACCGGGCTTGCTTATTCTCTTGATTCCGGTTATAACGTTCTGCTTGTTTCCAGTGTACTTCAAGCTGACTCTTATAACACCTTGCTTACCATCGTTTATTTCTTCAAAACTCTTAATATAACCTTCTTCCAGCAATATAGTTGCTATGGACCTCTTAAGGTTGGAAGCGGGTATATCAACTGATTCATGTTTAGCAGAACCTGCATTTCTAATTCTGGTTAACATATCAGCGATTGCATCAGTGATTTGCATATGTTTAACCTCCTTCCAAAGTCTATTACCAGCTTGCTTTCTTAACGCCAGGTATTTGTCCCTTGTACGCTAACTGTCTAAAGCACAAACGGCAAATTCCGAATTTTCTAATGTATGCATGTGGTCTTCCACATATTTTACATCTGTTGTAGCCCCTAGTACTAAACTTAGGAGTACGCTGCTGCTTTATTATCATAGCTTTCTTTGCCATGCCTTCAATCCCTCCTTAGTTCTGGCTGAATGGCATACCAAGTAATTTCAGGAGCTCTTTAGCCTCTTCATCACTTTTAGCCGTAGTTACAAAAACTATATCCATACCTCTCAGCTTGTCAATCTTGTCATATTCGATTTCAGGGAATATCAACTGATCCTTGACACCCAGGGAGTAGTTTCCTCTGCCGTCAAATGAGTTGTTGGATACGCCTCTGAAGTCTCTTACTCTTGGAAGGGCTACATTAAAGAGTTTATCAACGAATTCATACATTCTTTCGCCTCTTAATGTTACCTTACAACCGATATTCATTCCCTGTCTCAATTTAAATGCCGCTACTGATTTCTTAGCTTTTGTAACAATAGGCCTTTGTCCAGTAATCAGCGTCATATCGCTAACTGCAGAATCCATAGCTTTTGGATTGTCTTTGACTTCTCCAACTCCCATGTTAAGAACGACTTTTTCAATCTTAGGAATCTGCATGTTGCTGCTATATTTAAACTTTGCATGCAAAGCAGGAGCTGCTTCTTTTAAATATTTTTCTTTCAACCTTGCCATCCACAATACCTCCTTTCAGTCAAGCTTTTATACTTCTTTCTTTTCTAGGATAACATCAATTATTTCGTCACACTTTTTGCAAGTTCTAGCCTTCTGTCCATTATCAAGAATCTTCCTGGCCACCTTTGTAGGCTTGCCACATTTGTCACAAACCAGCATAACGTTTGAACCGTTAACAGGTGATTCCTGATGTATGATTCCACCCTGCTGATATCTGCCTCTTGGTTTTTTGTGCTTTGTTGACATATTTACGCCTTCAACAAGTACTTGATTAGTAGAAGGATTTACGCTTAATACCTTGCCCTTCTTGCCTTTATCTTTACCTGAAAGCACAAGAACCGTATCTTCCTTTTTTACATGAACTTTGTTTGCCAAATTAAGCCGCCTCCTTCCTTACAATACTTCTGGTGCAAGAGAAAGAATCTTCATGAAATCTTTATCTCTCAATTCTCTCGCAACAGGTCCAAATATACGAGTACCTCTTGGGTTCTTATCTTCTTTTATAATTACTGCAGCGTTTTCATCGAATTTGATGTAAGAACCGTCTGGTCTTCTTACGCCTTTCCTGGAGCGTACGATAACGCACTTTACTACGTCACCTTTCTTTACAACACCGCCGGGTGTTGCATTTTTAACAGAAGCTACTACTATATCTCCAATATTAGCATACTTTCTCCAAGAACCGCCAAGAACCTTTATACACATAAGTTCTTTAGCTCCAGTGTTATCAGCTACTTTCATTCTAGACTGGACTTGAATCATACTGGTACCTCCTTCCAATAATTCTGCACAGGTCTATGCCCGCCAATTGAATTTTTCTTTGATACGGCAGCCAAATTATTGTGCCTTTTCAACGATTTCAACAAGTCTCCATCTCTTTTCTTTGCTCAATGGTCTTGTTTCCATAACCTTTACTTTGTCGCCTATCTGACACACATTTTCTTCATCATGTGCCTTAAGCTTGTAAGTTCTCTTTACTATTTTTCCGTATAACGGATGCTTTACACTAGTTTCTATAGCAACAACAATAGTTTTGTCCATCTTATTGCTGACAACCTTGCCAACTCTAGTCTTTCTTAACGCTCTTTCAACCAAGTGGAATTACCTCCTTTTCGAATACTCTACACCAACCTTCATCACATACTTGTACGGTGTGACTACTATGAAGTCCACAATGTTTACACTTGTGATTAACTCTTGAAAAGGCACGTCAGTGACTTTTCACTGTGTGAAGCCCTCAGTGCCAGCACTTTCAACTCACTCTTTAAAAAGCACTTTAATGGCTTTTCACATGTTAAGTTATTGATGTACTCACTGGTGTTTCTTCACATTTTTATGGTTAAGGTCTTTCATAGCTTAGAGTAAATGCTATCACTTTTCAGCTCCGCTAAGCTCTTTTTCCCTTATTACGGTCTTTACCTTAGCTATGGATTTTTTAACATCCTTCAGCTTCATTGGGTTTTCAAGCTGATTTGTAGCAAGCTGAAATCTAAGCTTAAAGAGTTCAGACTTTAAATCGCCCAATTCCTTGTTTAACTCAACTATATCCTTTTCTCTGATTTCACTAGCTTTCATTTGCTTCACCACCCATTTCTGTCTCGCGGGTTACGAATTTACATTTTACAGGAAGCTTGTGCATAGCGAGTCTTAATGCCTCTCTAGCAGTCTCCTCCGGTACTCCCGCAATTTCAAATAATACTCTTCCCGGCTTAACTACAGCTACCCAGTACTCAGGTGAACCTTTACCGCTACCCATACGAGTTTCAGCAGGCTTCTTTGTTACCGGCTTATCTGGGAATATCTTTATCCAAACTTTACCGCCACGCTTGATAAAACGAGTCATCGCTATTCTGGCAGCTTCAATCTGGTTGCTTGTGATCCAAGCGGGCTCGGTGGCTTGAATACCGAATTCACCGTTGCTGACTACGTTACCTCTTGTAGCCTTACCGGTCATTCTGCCTCTGTGAACCCTTCTACGTTTTACTCTTTTGGGCATTAACATTACTTAACTCCTCCTTCCGCTTTTTTTTCTCTTTTAACAGCTGGAAGAACTTCTCCTTTATATATCCATACCTTTACACCGATCTTGCCATAGGTTGTATCTGCTTCAGCAAATCCATAATCTATGTCAGCACGAAGTGTCTGAAGTGGAATAGTTCCTTCATGATAGTGCTCTGTTCTTGCGATTTCAGCACCGCCAAGTCTGCCTGCGCATGAAGTCTTTATACCCTTTGCTCCAAGCTTCATGGTTCTTGACATTGCCTGCTTCATAGCTCTTCTGAACGAAATACGCTTTTCAAGCTGGGAAGCTATGTTTTCTGCAACAAGCTGAGCATCCATTTCAGGAGTTTTGATCTCAGTAATGTTGATCAGAACACTTTTACCTGTCATTTTTTCAACTTCTTTTCTAAGCTCTTCAATACCCTGGCCGCCCTTGCCGATAACAAGACCTGGCTTGGCAGTATTTACATTGATTTTAACCTTGTTTGCCGCACGGTCTATTTCAATTCTTGATATGCCGGAGATATAGAGTTTCTTTTTGATAAACTTTCTTATCTGGACATCTTCAACAAGATAACTGCTGAAAGTCTTGTCATTAGCGTACCACTTTGTATCCCAATCTTTTATTATTCCAATTCTCAATCCATGTGGATTAACTTTCTGGCCCATCATCCAACCTCCTTCTCGCTTATTGTCTTTCCTTAACAACCAATGTTATATGACTGGTTCTTTTTTGAATTTTGAATGCTCTACCCTGTGCACGTGGCATTATTCTCTTCAATGTAGGTCCCTGGGTTGCAAATGCTTCTGCAACAAACAGTTCATCATGATTCAAACCGTTATTGTTTACAGCGTTTGCTTCTGCTGATTTAAGAAGCTTGTACAAAACTTCTGATGCAGCCTTAGGAGTGAACTTGAGAACACCATAAGCCTCATCGATACCTTTGTTCTTAATTAAATCCAGCACTATTTTAACTTTTCTTGAGGAAATACGTGCATATTTTAATACCGCTCTACCTTCGTCCTTACCAACTCCGAGAACTTTTCTTTCCTTCTTGGTAAGAAGTGCAGGCTTATTTGACTTTCTATGCTTTGCATTTTGTTCAGCTAAAATCTGATCTTTATTTTTTAATAGCTCCTCTTTGGACAATACCTTTTTCTCCAACTGAATAGCCTCCTTTCAGTTTTTAATTCTAAACTTAACCTTCAGTCATGAGGAATTTCGAAGAAATTCTTCGTAAGTTATAAGCAACTTGCGTGCAATTCTGCTTTTAAATTGCATTTTTTATCTTAAAGAAGTTGACTTCTCATTTCCACTGTGTCCCTTATATGTTCTTGTTGGTGCGAATTCACCAAGCTTGTGGCCAACCATTTCTTCTGTTATATAAACCGGAACATGCTTCTTTCCGTCATGAACAGCAATTGTATGTCCGACCATCTGAGGGAATATGGTTGAAGCTCTTGACCAAGTTTTGATAACCTTTTTGTCATTGACCTTATTCATTTCTTCAATCTTCTTGAGCAATGAATCAAGCACGTAAGGCCCTTTTTTTACTGATCTACTCATTATTCTTAAATCCTCCCTTCGCCGCCATATCAAAGGATTTGGCGGAGCGGTTATCCCGCTCTCACTTCCATGTCTTTTTTAAAGACCCGGTCCTTTTTATTACTTTTGATTTCTTCTCTTAACAATAAACTGGTCTGATTTATTTTTCTTCTTTCTTGTCTTATAGCCAAGAGTTGGTTTACCCCAAGGAGTAACCGGGCTTGGTCTGCCGATAGGTGATTTACCTTCACCACCACCGTGCGGATGGTCAACAGGGTTCATAACAACACCGCGTACTGTAGGTCTGACACCCATCCATCTCTTTCTGCCGGCTTTACCTATCTTAACGTTTTCGTGTTCAATATTGCCGATCTGTCCGAGAGTAGCTTTACAGTTGATTCTGACCATACGAACTTCACCGGAAGGCAATCTTACCTGCGCATATTCGCCTTCTTTAGCCATCAGCTGAGCGGCATTTCCGGCAGCTCTTACCATCTGACCACCCTTGCCGGGTTTGAGTTCGATATTATGAATCATTGAACCTACAGGAATATTTGCAAGCGGAAGTGCATTTCCTGATCTGATATCCGCTGACTCACCTGATTCTACGATATCACCGACTTTTAAACCTACCGGTGCAAGAATGTATCTCTTTTCACCATCTACATAGTTAAGAAGTGCAATATTTGCAGTCCTGTTTGGATCGTATTCGATCGTAGCAACTTTTGCTTTTATTCCGTCTTTATCTCTTTTGAAATCTATAACTCTATATTTTTGTCTGTTACCGCCGCCCTGGTGACGAACAGTAATTCTACCATATGAGTTTCTTCCCCCGTTTTTGCTGTTAGGCTGTAGTAATGACTTTTCAGGTTCTACTTTTGATAATTCGGAAAAGTCCTGTGACGTCATAAACCTTCTAGCCGGGGTAATAGGACTATACTTTTTTACTGCCATTTCTTCTCACTCCTTTATAACGAGTCAATTATTTTCCCACCTCTACAGGTGGCGAGTACCTCTTTATTTTGAGACAGTGATCAACTATCTCCTACCTCGTTGAAACACTTAAATGTAATAAAATTTTTCTATAGTCGAAAGAATTTTATCTGAATTTATGTGTTATAACGAGTCAATTAATTACTGAGCAACTCCGAATTCTTCGATACTGCTCTTGTATTTCTTGTTGTTGGATACTGCTTTACCGCCCTTGGTCAGATATGATTCCGGCTTTGGATCGGTGTCTATCTTAACAACTGCCTTTTTCCAGTCGGCGCGTGGTCCTTCGTGAACACCGTTGCGCTTTACTTTACCTTCATACTTCATAGTGTTAACCTGAAGTACTTTTACACTAAACAATGCTTCAACTGCTTTTTTGATCTCGGTTTTTGTTGAATTTATATCAACAACAAAAGTGTACTTACCAGCAGCGATCTCCATATTACTTTTTTCAGTGATATGCGGCTTTAGTATTATATCTTGTGGTAATCTCATTACGCGTACACCTCCTCAACCTTTTCAACAGCTTCCTTGGTAATTATGAATTTGTCATACTTTAATATGTCAAATACATTTATTGTATTAACAAATGCAGTCTTAACACCAGGAATATTTCTTGCTGACTTAACAATGTTATCATTCTTTGAATCAATTACTATCAAAGCACTTGAATCAACCTTCAGGCTGTTGAGAACTCCTACCATTGCCTTTGTCTTTATAGCTTCCAATGCCAGATTATCAAGTACCAGAATCTCATTGGCCGATACCTTTGAAGTCAATGCCGACTTCAGCGCTATACGCTTAACCTTCTTTGGAAGAGTGTATCTATAGCTGCGCGGCTTGGGTCCCAATACTATACCACCCTTGATCCACTGAGCCGAACGAATACTACCTTGTCTTGCACGACCGGTTCCCTTTTGTCTCCATGGCTTTCTTCCGCCACCTCTAACCTCACTCTTGGTCTTTGTTGACTGGGTGCCCTGTCTTTTATTTGCTAACTGATTAACTACTACAGCGTGAAGTGCTTCATTGTTTATGTCTGTACCAAAAACATTATCGCTGAGCTGGATATCTCCAACTACTTCACCTTTCATGTTATATAAATCAACCTTTGGCATGTGTTACTTCCTCCCTTCAACGTTATTATTTACCGGATTTAACCGTATTTTTAATAACAAGCAATCCGCCCTTAGGTCCTGGAACAGCACCTCTTATAAGGATAAGGCCTCTTTCAGCATCAACTCTGACAACTTCAAGGTTTTGAATTGTAGTGTTGTCCAAACCCATATGGCCCGGCAGCTTCTTGCCCTTAAATACTCTTGCAGGATTGGTGTTGGCACTCATGGAACCGACTCTTCTATGGTACATGGAACCGTGAGTTTCCATACCGCCCTTTTGTCCGTATCTCTTGATGGTACCCTGGAATCCTTTACCTTTTGAGATACCGCTTACGTCTATTTTATCTCCAGCCTGGAACATATCCTCAGCTTTGATTTCCTGTCCAACTTCGAAACCTGAAACATCTTCAAGTCTGAATTCCTTCAAATGTTTCATTGGAGCCAGCTTAGTCTTTGTAAACTGTCCTAAGGCCGGTTTGCTGAGCTTCTTTTCCTGGACCTTTTCATATCCAACCTTTATGGCATCGTATCCGTCGGTATCAACTGTCTTCTTTTGAACAACAGTTAATGGGCCTGCTTCAACAACTGTTACTGGTATTACCAGACCATTTTCGTCAAATATCTGGGTCATTCCGATCTTCTTGCCTATCATTGCCTTTTTCATTTTTAAATTACCTCCTATGGTTATTGGTTCATACTTCCGTGTGTCTGAAATACACACCGTGAATTTTTTATTCACCCTGCGTGCGGTTACACGCTATGAACATGACCTTTTTTACCCTGGCTTCTCGGATTATAACCGATCTCCGATGAAATCAACAGCACTTCCTTAATATCCGAAAATATTAAAGTTTGATTTCTATGTCTACGCCAGCTGGAAGATCCAGTCTCATCAATGCGTCAACAGTCTTAGGTGTTGGCAAAAGAATGTCGATCAATCTCTTGTGAGTTCTCATTTCAAACTGCTCTCTTGAGTCCTTGTATTTGTGCGGAGCTCTTAAGATTGTAATAATCTCTTTTTCAGTAGGCAGCGGCACAGGTCCTGAAACCTTTGCTCCTGTCCTCTTAGCAGTTTCAACGATCTTCTCAGCTGACTGATCTAACACCTGATGATCGAACGCCTTTAGTCTGATGCGTATTTTCTGTTTGTTTGACATACATAAACCTCCTCGTACGTTTTATTATTGTCACGTACAACAAGTTCTTGTCTGTACACTATGCCGGGTGTTTCATAACGTTTTATATAAAAACCCAGGATCGTTCTTATCCTAATGGACAAACTTAACCTGGGCATTTAAAGCGATTATATTACACAGCAATATATATAACGCAAAATGTACAGTGACTTGTCGCCCGGTTTCTTGAATCGGACATTCTCAGCAGAAGTTACCTACCTCTTTACGAACTTGTTATCAAGTCCGGGAACTTTAGTTCCAAAGGGATTTCCCTGGGTAGCAATCTCCGGCGTCATCGTATGCCTTCGCCACAACATTCAATATTTTACTACATGTTACACACTTTTGCAAGGATTTTTTTTAAATTCAACTATAATGCTGAGAATTAATTTAACGCTTTTAAATTATAGAAGCATAAATTAACTCATCGTGCTAGTTATCCTATATTTGCTTTTTTTATATCAACTGGTGACTTCCGTACTAACTTCATGAAATAGGACGCACCCAAAACAATTACGAAAATTGTATCGCCTCATTATAAAGCGATTTTGCCGTCGCTCAAACTCGACATCCTGTCTCGATTTGAAGCTCAAAGCAGCGTCCTGTTGCTTTGCCGTCAAAACCGCCTTACCTTCGTCGACAATTTATCACAATTGTTTTTAACCGTGCATCCTATTTCATGAAGTTGTCCTCGTGTTACCAGTTGATTTCAATAAAACAGAACACAATTTCAATTAGCACAACAGGTTAAATTATTTCTTACTAATAAATTTCCTTTTCTACTATATAAATATACTTGTATACTGCCAATATGAATTGCATCTCATTTTCACAAGGTGTTTCCTTAACAAATTACAAAGAGCGCACTGTATTGAACAGTACGCCCTCTGATCACAAAGAAGGATCATAACAATAGTATCAGTTGATATCTACATTATTCTTCTCAATTTTTACTGTATATTGAGCACTTGCCTGTCTGCCGCCCGGATCGGTATTGACAGACGTACAGGTCACCACAACATTACCAACTTTCTTTGCCGTTAAAATACCAGTATCGGGATCTATAACCGCATCTCCGGGATCGTTCGAAGCCGGGGCCACCTGCCATTTTACCTGCCAGTCACCGTATAATCCGTCCGGAGCTACCGTTGCTGTCAGCTGTTGCTTTGTCCAGATATCCATGCCAGGTTTTCCTTCGATTTTTATTACCGGAACACGGTACAGTGCCGGAAAAGCAATAACTATTGAATTATTTTCATAGTTCAGCTGGGACCCGCCTTTTTTGGTAACATTGTTTCCTATATTGCTGTTATCTACAGGCATGTAGCCTTCAGGCAATACAATTGTGGCACCGTAATATCCGGTGGGTACCGAAGTGAACCTGGCTATACCCGTTTCATCAGTTAAAGCAGTCAGAGCGGCAAAACCGGTATCAAGTGTGCCAGAATCCCCGGTATACTTTTGCAGTTTGACTTCATGACCGCCTATGGCAGCCCCAAAATTGTCCTTCAGTTCCACATTGACAGTTCCGTTCTTAACATTTATAGTAACCGGATCTTCAACTGTCCTTGCCGTATTTTGAGCATCTTTATATGAAAGTTTTGCAGTTGAAGAAAATGCTCCTTCTGTTTTGCATACAAACTGAAGCTGCCCGTTCTGTGATGCAATGTTTGCTGCCGGATTGAAAATTACCGAATTCAGTGTCCTGGAATAGTTCCCAGAGCCGTCAACGGAACCGCCTCCCACAGCAGCTATGTCTTTAAATGCTGAAGTATTCAGTTTCATTTGAAGTACGAGATTACTGTAAGTCGTACTGAATTTGGTAGCTTGAGCAGTCACCGTCAGATTCAAGTCAGCCCTGTCTCCAACAAGACGGTTTACCGTATTGTGACCGAGGTTCAATACAGGAACATCTTTATTGTTTATTGTTATTTCTTTAGAGCCCTGTGCTCCGTGCTGGTCTGTAACAACAGCTTTTATTTTAAATTGCGTAACTTTATTATTTACATTTTTCGCCATTTCTACAGCCCTTGCCAATTCATTCTCCAGGGCATTGGCACCTTCCAAAGTAAGTACGCTCTCGCTTGTTTCATATTTTCCGTCACCGTCATTGTCAATGTACACTTTGCAATTCAAATTCTTATCATCCATATCCGGGTCTCTTGCAAGCAAACTGAAATTCAGTTTTTCAAGAGTGTTTGCAATATCCTGTCCGTCATTCAAACCTAATATTTCTACCGAAGGTGCATGGTTTGCACCCACAGATGCTTTAAGCATTGTGTTTACAAACATCTTTACCTCTTCCAAGGATTTGATAAAACTATGGCCTGTACCCGAAAAGGTAAGATTTCCTTTAAAATATGTATAATAGTCGTTGAGACCGTCATACTCATGGTACATATCCTCATTTGATACAGGTGTAACCAGCGTGGCTGTTCTGGAGCCATGCCTGTAAACGTATTCATTTCTGTAAGTAAATGCAGTTACAATATCGGGGTCTTCTGGATCAAGTCTCAAGTACTGCAGATGCGTGGGCGAAACGGTTATATCTCCCAGGATATACGGGTACTTCGTGAGATTACTTTCATTGATTTTACTTGTTTTTATCGTATCCGGAAACCTTGGGGCTCCATTCTGATAGAAATTGGCCAGCCTTGTCAAGCCAGTTGATGCAGTTACACCGGAGGGTTTGCTTGCGTCTGTTGCGAAAGCATTCATTCCGAGCCTATCTCTGAAATTCTTGGTAAGATTTGTTTCACTGCTTGTAAAGCCTATTGTGTCATGTGTAAACATTATTGCCTGATCTGAATCGGCAAATGCTATCATGTCATTAAGTGCCTTACCCGACAGATCGCCGGTATATGAGTCCTCAAAACCGAATATTACCATATCATAATTTCCGTTAAGAGTTGTAGGGTTACCATTGACTTGATTTCCGTAATTTGTGTTAAAATCACCGATTTTCATCTCGGTAATAATAATATTGTACTCACCCTGCTTATACAGAAGATTCTGATTATCAAAATTACTCAGTGTAGAAAGCTTTAGGGTAGCGGAATTATCATTGTTATTCGGAAGCAATTGGAGAACCCTGATTTTCTGTTCATCGCCTTTAACGGCTGTAAACCCAGTTTCATAAGCTTTTGCTCCTGAATCATCAACCACTTCTATTTTCCAGGGAACTAAACCGGTAAACTTGCTGGGAAGATGGCAATTGACAGAGTAGTTGTCCATACTTCCTATATCTTTGTATGTGGATGTTATTTCATCACTTTTATAAACTCCGTCTCCATTTTGGTCAATATAAAGATTAATTGACATCTTTGCCGCACTGTTGTTGTTTCTTAGATTCATGGCAAAGCTGATAAGACCGGCATTCTCAGCAATGTTATTTCCGTTGTATTCCACCGGTTTTTGTGTCAGTACAAGTGTGGGCCTCTTTTTCATTTCGGTATTCTTGTATTTTATGAGCATACTCGACAGAGAACCCGTATTCCCGATCTGTACATTTGTATAGGCTTTGCTGTTATCTTTATAATTGATAAAATTTTTATAAAGCTTGGTATCCTTCATACCTGAGCTGAAAATACCACTGTCAAATATCATCAGCTGTCCCGCTTCAATAAAACTCTTGAGCTTTAAAGCAGCGATGTCCGATATATCGTTACCGGCATAAAATTCTTTATTACCCGCTACTGTTTTAGCATAAAACCAATTATTCTTTACCTGGGGTCCGAATCTGCTGTAAATGTTTCCGTTGTAATTGCTATTGTACTTGTCAGTGGTTGCGTTATTGTTTCCTATGTACACAATATCATAGCATCCGTTGACCTCCTCCGCCTTTGATATGAACAAGGGCATTGGCATTGTTGTTACTTCGACTTCCCTGCCTAACTCATTCTTCAACGATGCTTTGATTGTGCTTGTGATATCAAACGACGTTGAAGGCTGAATTTCCAGTATTTTTACCGGGGGAGGATTGGCTGCCTGGGCTACATTGCCAGTAAGCGGCAGGAATGTTGTTAATACAAACATTACCGCTATTGCCAGACAATATACCTTTCTTCTTTTTTTACTTTGCGTATTCATTACACACCTCCATAATTTTACTTAATCCTTTCTAATTTAAAGCTATCTTACCCGAAATATATTTCGAGGAGCTGCCAACCGAAGGTAATTGCAAGCACTGTACCTATTGCTATAAAAGGCCCGAAGGGAACAGTGGCTTTCCTGTCGATTATTTTAAAGCATATCAGTACAACACTCACTGCTGCCGCTGTCAGAATTGACAAAAACAGCGAAGTTATCATTAATCTCCATCCAAGGAGCAAACCTATGGGAAATAGAATTTTTATATCCCCTCCCCCCATAACTTCCTTGGATTTATAAATTCTGGAACCCACAATGGAAACCAGCAGCAAAATGCCGCTGCCTGAAATGGCACCCAATATGGGGTTCCACCATTTTTCATCCCCATAAATATCAGATGGGATGAAAAAGCTGATCACAAAAAATACAAGCCCTCCTATTGCTGCTGTTACAACAATACTATCCGGAATAATCCCATGCTCCAGATCAATAAAAAAAACTACTATTAATATGGAAGATAAAAATACGGCTGAGAAAAACTCAGGACTGATACCGTATTTATACAACATACCTGTAAATAATCCGGCCGTTAAAATTTCCACCAGCATGTACCTGGGGGATATTTTTCCCCCGCAGCCGGTGCACCTGCCCCGCTGACATAGATAACTAAACACCGGGATCAGATTCAATGCTCCCAGCTTTTTTCCGCAGCCGGTGCAATGTGAGGGTACCGTTACTACTGATTCCCCTCTGGGTATCCTGTATATACATACATTCAGGAAAGACCCTATAATCAACCCTATTAAAGCTACATATAAATAAGTAATAAATATAACCAAACAACTACCTCCCAGGTGTTAATCAATGCCAGGTAATAATATTCAGTACATATATTCCGGCCGGGTTAGAATCTTACTACTGCACATCAACGGAATTTCCTGCAGCATTGTTTGCCTGGCTGCTTCCGGAAGAATCGGAGACTGTGGTGCTGTCTGATGCTGCAGCAGTTTTTTGGGATTCAGTGCTGCCTGCTGCTTCTTTACTTTCTGTTTTTACAATGGGGGCCATCTTATTTAATTTGACATTTGACACCTTTGTGGTTTTACCCGCCGTCAACTTGATGAAGAAGTCAAACGAATACTCCTGGGCATAAGCCGAACCGATGGATTTTTTTACTGTTCCGTTAAATGACACCATGTACCACCTGTTAAGTTTTGAATAGGCAGGATGCATTGTTATGGTATAATCACCTTTTTTCTTGATGCTCATTATGTCACTTTGAAGCAGCAGTGCCTCTTTTGGAAAAAGCTCCTTATATCTGTCATTGATCAACAGGATCTCATTTTTGTCCTTGTCTTTGTCTATTCCGATGGTTTCTGCAAGCAAACAGAATTTTGAATAGCTGTCGTCCCAGCTTCCGCCCAGCAGTGTTCTTCTTTCACCGTCCATGCTCAAAATATTGTCAAGGAAGGATGTTATAACAGTGCATTCACCTTTGTAAGTTTCAGTGTCTTCCTTGTTTGCAACTCCTGTCTTGTCGTCCGATTGCTCCAGATTCAAATAAGGCAGCCGGGTAATAAAATCATTATTGTACCTGAACAGCCTGTTTTTTGCACCGTGTTTGTAAGCCGATTCCCTGGCTCTGATTATTTTATATCCGCTGTCTTCCTTTTCCTTTACAAGCTCCACATCATATTTTGCCTGTACCTTGATTGAATCCACCTGGTCGGCAGCAATATCGGATGTTTTCTGGTATGTATTGGTGTTTGGATCCAGCGTGAAATGGGCATCAAAGGTACTGTCCGGTACACAGCTTGCCAGCAGATTGACCTTTACGAAATACAACACCGTACCATCCACATTTTCAATAAATGTGGAATCAATCTGAGGCTCTTTACCCTCTGTAAGCATTTTGTAAGAAACCATTGTAATCCCGTTCATGCCCACAAATCTCGGGAAATTCAATCCCACTTCGGCATTGTTGTTCCCCTCTTCCACGGCACGTTTGGCTAAAAAGCTTTTCAAATCTTCGGGAATGCTGCCTGTCGCCAGATTTTTCTGATAGTTCAAGGCATATCCCGAATACAATTTTACAAAATAATCGGATATCAGGTTCTTAATCTCAGTATCTTCCTGCTGGCTCACCGCAGTTTGGGAAACCTTTGGAGTACTGCCGCTCTGACTGCTGTTTGCGGCCACCTGCACGTCTCCTGCTGAGCTGCAGCCCGACATCATTACTGCTGCAATTAAACATCCTGTTAATATTATTGCTAATTTTTTATTCATTCCATCACCTCTAAAAATCGAATATTGAATATAAATCCATTCCCTGCTTATTAAATTCTCCCAATAGTTCATCCTTGCCCGGAAATGTTATTCGTGCAATTTCGCTGCTTGAAGCACCCTTAAAATGCACTCCTGCATACTTTCCTTCATCCAATTTTGTCAGATTTTCTCCATTCTTTAAAACAACCGGAAGATAATTCGGAATATCCGGATCCTCACTCTTATGTGCCATAGACTTATTATCAAGCAAATAATCTGAAGCATCCTTTGAAAAGCCTTTTCCGGCTGCAAGAATTGAGCCTGTGACATCGGCATCTTTCTCAACTACAACCTGTCCCACGGAAAAAATAATGCCGTTCAACTTTGTATTGACATGTATGGTAATGCCGGGCTTTGAGTTATAAATTAAAAAGTAACTTTTATAGTATTCATCATCAGGCAAAAGTCCATAGGACTCAGCCCTTTCTTTTATTACATCATTGAGGTAAACATCTGAACCCAGTTCCTCACTCAGGTTAAACACAAATCTGTCGGTAGCTTCGGTATCTCCGCCCGGATACTTGTCATTGAGCATATCATTGATATACATAAACAAATTATCCGAGGAAGAGCCTCCAGGTGCCTGAATCAGGGTGTTATTAATAGGGGAGTTGCCCAATGCCGAATATGTATATTCCCTGGAAGAGAATATCTGGGTCTTAGGCAGAAGCAACTCCTTCAATTCTGCCAGTTTTCCGGTAAAGAACGATTTATATCCGGAATCTTCAGCACTCGGCAAATCATTCCAGAAGTCAGTCCAATCGCTTATATCGGGTTTTTCATCAATATTGTCAAGTATAAAATTGTTGTTGATGAACTGCACTTTACTGATTTCATTGATACCCTTATTCATGAAATATATTCTGTCATTCGCACCGAATTCATAGTTACAGAAACCTGATATTCTTCCGTTATCTGCAGCCGGATCATAAAATGTTGGATCATTAAAGCCCTCTTTCCTTGCACCGTCAATGCTGGCCATCCAGAATCCGATACCGGCATCGTCGGTAAAATTTGCCGGTTTCCAGCACTGTATGAGGTTTGCAAAACCTATTGCCGCTCCCCTGTTCTCATACAGCCATTGGTGATAGTAGCTGGCCTCAGCAATGCCATCAGGTATGGTAATGCTTCCCGTTTGGACTCCGTCCATAAACTCCCTGTACATAGGCGCTGAATTGCTGGCTCTGGAGATAATAGATGCATCCTCTATCTGTGGAAAATGTATATCGGTATTTCCCGAGGCCGGATCTACCCTGAAGGTTCCTCCGTTGACTATGGCATCTCCGTTTATAACTATCCGTGACTTTTCCGAAAGCAAAGAGCCTGAGTGATGTATGACGGCACTGTTTACGATTGCACTGCTCTCATCATGGTTGGAGGCTGCCAGGTTGTTGGAAAGTCCTACAAAGCTTCCGTTTACGGCAATAACCGAATCTACCCCATTCATTTCAAGGTCATCAAAGGTGTAGGCATTTCTGCCAACGAAGATTTTATCTCCCCTTCCAAAAATATGAATACCATTCGCAATTGCATCCTTATATATGTATATATAACTGTTGTCCTGAATACCGTCTTCCCTTGTGTACATCCCTGTTCTGATAAGCCCTCTGGTATACGCATTCCCGCGTACCGACAAATGGCCTCTGTTCTTAGAATAAATACCCCCGTAATAATATTGCTCAGTTTGTTTTGTATATTCGGGCGAAGTGCCGAAGGCTAAGACATCCCCCTCAACCTGCGCATTGATGTTTTCAACCATCAGATCTCCTATGGAATATATCGCGGCCTTAAGCTCAAACCCTCTCGGTATTGTCATTGCAAATTTTCTTTTTGAAAATATTTCCTTGTTCACAGTGCTGTCACCGGCTCTGTTGAAGTCCGAAATTGCCGTAACTCCTATAGTTACATTTATTTTGTCCTTTTCACCCGGGATTTCCTCCCACCCCAGATATCTGATGTCGTTTATTTCAACAGTAGCTTCGTTTGAGCCTGAGCCGCCGAGTTGTATTTTATAAGCTATCCTGTCCGGGGCGGTACCGTACTTTGGAGATGTATAACCCTTCAATGAAGCCTGGATTTTTAAGATAGCCTTATTTGCAAAATCTTCTTCGCTGTCGAAGTCAATGTCCTTGGTATTGTCCGGATTACCGCAGAAAAAATCCATATAAGCAAAGCATTTTTCTATGGCCGATTCAGCCGCATTATATGCCATATCGGCAGTTTCATCATGCTTGCTGATTCCGAACCCTTTGGTGGAACTGTCTATAAGAGCTACTCCCAGGACAACCAGTATTGCCAGAATCACAATAACTGTTATCATGATCGAGCCCTTCTGATTCTTTATTCTATTTCTCATTTATTACCGCTTCACCCCTCTTTCCTTATGGCTTGAACGGATTCTGAACCTTATCCCGCTTATTAAATTAATAATGTATATCTACCTTCAGATCCTTTAAATGTTTTTCACCGGCCGAATACAGCATTATAAGCAATTCCACCGTATCGGGCTCGGGCTGTAAGGTATCCAGCGTAGCCCCCGCTTTATCCATATATCTGACCTTATACTTATACCTGCCGGTAAGATTGCTGTTATCTATATGCAAAAACTTTGTTTCATTCCCCGGCTCCAGGTACAAAGATTCGGCCCCTACACTCCTGGGACTGATATCAATTGCCTTGGAAATATCACCAGGCTCCTCTGCATCCTTAATAAGACTGCCGTTTTTTACGGCTTGGGTGACCTCAACCTTTACTATCTGCACCACCGCATTAACTTCCAGCTGATTTCTGGTCAGTTGAGTAATCAATACCGAGTTTGAAAAAACTGCAATCAGAGGGACTGAGATAATGCCTAATACCGCCAACGCTATTATAACCTCGGTCAAGGTCATTCCCTTGATATTTTTCAATATTTTACCCATATCAAATCCCTTCCCCATTTTGCACATAATGTCCATGCGCCCGGTTTATTTAATAAGGACTTTTTCCTGATTGTTGCCGTCCTTGATTTCCCTTGCGTTACGGTCGGTCAGTATTATTTTTTTTGTCACATCTTTTTTCACTATATTGAGTTTGTTGCCGGAATTATTAAAAATTTTAATTTTCAAACCAAGTCCTTTATTTTCCGGTATCAGAGAAAGATTAGTGCTGATGGTCATATTCAGATCCCTGTCGGGTGCCGCACCGCTGAAGCTTGAAGACACGCCCGCGGCGTCGGTGATTCCTACCGTATAGGAGGATTTGTTTATATTAACCGACATGGTTATATACTTGTTTGTCTTGCTGCTGTACTTATCCCTTTGCTTGTCTGTGCCGAATACCGTAAAATTGTCTCCGGCTGAAAGGAAGCTGTTCAGATTTATTTCGAAATCCTTTGTATCCGAATCGGACGCTGCCGTATTTGTCCCCAGCGTTATATTGTTTGCTTTTCCCGAGAGCACATCGAGAGCTGTAAGCTCCAGGGGCGAAATACTGCCGTACTGATACCTGTTGAATTTATGCCTACCATATTCGTAGAACCTATCCGCAGATTCAAGATTCATTGCATACATGCTTATGCTCATATTTGCTACATAATTTTCTTTGGGCGTTTCACCGGCTCCGGCATTTGTATTTGCCGGATTTGCGGGCGTTCCGGCGGAAGCCGGAGTTTTAACAGCCGTCACAGGAGTGCCGGTCTTTGCCTTTTCCTTTTCGGGCTTTATTTCAAATCTGCTTATATTTATGAGCTTTGAGCTGTTTTCAATAAAATCCACAATATCCCTGATACCTTTTATATCCTGCGTGGTAGTAAAGTCGATTTTGATTTCATAATAGACGGCTTTACCGGCCTCTTTTTTTAACGGAGCCGCTATATTTATATTGGTAATATCGGTTCCCGCAATCTTCGCCAGCTTATCCATATATTCTATGCAATCCATAACATTGGCTTCGCTGCTCAGATAGCCATCCAGCCTTTCACTCCCGCTTTTTATGGAAAGAACCTTTGCCTTATTGGACTCCAATTCCTGCAAATTTAAATCCAATGCGGCCTTTTCACTCTGAAGCCTGCCCATCTCGTCATTTTGAGAAGCAATTTCAGGTATCACAGGCGTCCATACAAATTTATAAAACACAAATGCGTATACTAATAAGGCAAGAACACTTATAAGCATTATTTCTTTTCTTTTAAGCGCAAATTTCATAGTCTGCTCCTCCTACTTGGCTTTTGTTGATTTATTGGTAAATTCAAGCGTATACTCCAGGTTTGCATTGGCCTTTTGGTAGTTAAATCTGGCACTTGAGGTGTAGCCGGTAAGAAGATCCACCATTGTCAGGTTTGCCATATATTCGGCTACGGCAGTGCTGTCCCTGGAAAATCCCTTAATGGTCAATTTTCCGTTTGCATGCTGCATTGAGTTAACCGATAAACCCACCGGAGCCGATTTCTCCACGTAATCAATCATTTCGGATATCCGCGCCGTGCTTTGGGATATATTTTCTATAGCTGTCTTTTTTGCCGAAATTTCATTCTGAGCGGCAGTAATCTGATCATTTACTTTTTTTACTTCGGCATATTTTTCGCCTGCCAGCTCATCCCGGACAGACTCAGCCCGGATTTCAAGTGTTTTAACATACAGCTTGGGACTTATGAGACCGGCGGCGGCAACCGCAAGTATGATTACGGCAAGTAATACCGACTTAACCGATAAACTTTTCTTCTCATCATCGGCTTTTATTACGGTATTGGTTTTTGCTTCTTCCGGTATAAGGTTTATATCCTTCATTGTTCTCCTCCTATACGGCAAATTAAAAATTTATAATTCATCTTTATATAAAACAGAAATTTCCGTTTTTATTGGCTCTCTCACATTTCTGGCATTTGCTTTGCCTGTATTTGTTTCCAGCGGCTTTATCTGAACTGTCAGATAATCGCATTCCGGGCTGGATTCCGTTAATCTCTCAAATTTGCAGTTCATTATATCAAGGCCTGTCACAACGGTGTTATAGTCACCGTCAGTTACAGCATCGCCGAGGGCTTTTTCTCCGCTGTACTGGAGCACTCCCTCGTCTCCTTCTTTCTCACAGTAAAACCTCCAGTATTTTATTTTATATATATCCGGTTGCGCCGGCGAACCCGGATCGGTATCTATATATCCCAGCTTCAGTGTAATTATTTTGGGATAACCCGAGCTGTGTTCATCATCCGTGTTCTCTACCGAAACAACTGCCGCCTTTCTTATGTCACCACGGATGTGTGACATGACATTGGTCACGGTGTACTGCTGGGCAATCAGTCTGCTGTTATAGGTAAAGGTCTCCTGCCCGAAACTATACAGCTGGTATATGAGGGGCAGCATTATGCATATTATGGCCAGTACAAGCAGCATTTCTATAAGGGTAAAACCCCTGTTGTTGGATTTTTTCATTTTCGATCAACTCCCGTATTAAAATGGCTGATCCATATTACTTTGTTCTTTTATTCACCTATAGATTATTTATGCATTTGACAGCCATCATAATCTATAGGTGAATAAGTGTGTTGCATTGTTATCGATTGCTGCCGGCTTTATTCTCAGGTTCCTTCGGCAGCTCCACCAGTAGTCTCGTCTACTTTAACTGTTAGCGATTCAGCATCTTCTGTTGAAGGTACGCATTTTACATTCTGTAATTTCGTGTAAACCGTGATCTCCCAGCCGGTATGGTCTCCTCCGGCGTTTTTATTCCATTGAGGAGCTAAAGCAGTTTTATTAGCATCATCAGTTGGTTCATCGGGATTTTTCAAAGTTATGTAAGGGCCATATAATTTACCGTCAATATCTGTTTGTCCTCCAAGTTTTATAAGAAAATCCATCGGATTTGCACCATTACCTTCAATTTCCGCCAGTGTCCAGTCATTGGAATCAATACAGTATGTAAGTATGCTTTTTGATATGTTCTGCGCCATCTGGTCGTCGGCCTTCTTCTTGCTGCTGGTCAGAACTCCTCCGAACATATTGAAAGCTATAACTGCCAGAACGCCCATTATGGCTATAACTATGAGAAGTTCCACCAGTGAGAAACCTTTATTGTTTTTCAGCTTTTTCAATTTTTCACCCCCTTTAATTTCCTGTGATGTTGATAATACAACGCTGTTCATAATGTTAAACTCCTTTCTATTGCTTGTTTTTTGGTATTATAAAAAGCGGTTAGCACTAACTAAACGCATTCTATACAATTTTGAGTTGAACATTAGCAGAAAAATATAAGAGATGGCATTAAGCCGACATTGTCTGATAGATACTCATCATAGGATAGAGGATACTTAAAATAACGAATGCAACGATTACTGCGAGAAATATTACAATGATTGGTTCAATTAGAGATGTGAGCTGCTGGACCGAGGTTTCAACCTCTTCGTCGTAAAAATCGGCGGCCTTGTCAAGGGAATAGTCCAGATTTCCTGATTCTTCGCCTATACGGATCATGGAAACCATCATTGGCGGAAAATATTTCATTGCGGTCAGGGGCTGGGATAAACCCTTTCCCTGCTTGATATCATTTATGACCAAATCTATTTTCTCTTCTATAATGATATTGCCAAGCAGCTTCTGGACCACTTCCAGCGACTGGATTATAAGTACTCCTGATGCCATCAGTGTTCCCATCGTTCTGGAAAAACGGGCAGTTATGACATTCTTTGTAACCTGTTTCATAACCGGCAGTTTTATGGCAAGGCTGCCGAAAAAGTGTCGCCCGGGAGTGGTTTTTTTGAACCGTGCAAAACCGATAACCATTGCTATTATTACTGCCAGAATCACCCACCAAAAGGTTTGAAAAAATTCACTTATACTGATTAGTACTTTTGTAAATATAGGGAGCTCCACTCCAAACCCTCCTAAGATACCGGAAAATGACGGAACCACCTTTACCATCAATACAAATATTACTCCTACGGCAACCATAAGTACTATAACAGGATAGGTCATGGCGCTTTTTATCTTCTGGTGCAGTCTGTTTTCCTTCTCAAAATGCTCGGCCATCCTGGAAAAGGTTTTATCCAGCATACCGCTGAGTTCACCGGCCTCAACCATGTAAATCAGTACTTCCGGGAAAAGGTCATCATGTTTTTTCATGGATACCGACAGTGCTGTTCCTTTTTGTATATCCTCATATATATCAGAGATACATTCCCTTAAGGTAGGGTTTGCGGTTTGTTCCCTTAACACATCCAGTGCCGTCGCTATGGGAACACCTGCTTCGAGTATTATGGCAAACTGCCTGCAAAATACGGCCAGATCCTTTACCTTTACCTTGGCCTTAAAAATCGATATCTGCGATATGTCTGTAAATGCGTTCAGTTCCTTGGCTTCTACCAGGGTGTACCCTTTAAGCTCCAACTGCTCGGTCAGGCTTTCCTTGTTTTTGAATTTGCTTCTTCCTTCAATGATCTTGCTTTCCGAATTTTTTGCCTTAAATTCATATGTAGGCATATCTTCCTCCTTTGACAGAATTAGTTCTATTATGCAGGACCGGATTCGGACTTCGGTTATAACGCTATGCCAAGTGCATTTGTCAGGTAATTTATCCTGTTTACATCCAGGTTCACAGCAAACTCAACACCTGGAATATCAACAGAGTTTATCAGGTAGCAGGGCACCTTGAAAATACTCTCCAGATACTCATTGAGATGTATAAGCTGCGATCCTCCTCCGGTAATAAGTATTTTGGTTACCTTGTCACCTCCGCATCTGGTTGTGTAAAAGTCAAAACAGGTATTGATATTTTTGATTATTTCATTTACAACACCTTTTGTGATCTCACTGCAATTCCACTCCAAATCGTTATTATAATCGCGGTTCAGTATAATGCCGTATTTCTTTTTATACATTTCGGCAAAATCGGCCTTCAATTTATCAATTATAATGTTATCAAAAATTGCCTTGTCAATATTGCTGCTGCCTATGAGAATTACTCTGTTGAATTCAATGACCTTGTTTCTCAAAATATTAACTATTGTGGTTTCGGAACCGAAATCCAATACCGCTACTGTACCTGTGTCAAACCTTTGATTGCGCTGGACGCTTATTCTGTCGTCTGTTTTCTTCAGCCATATTTCGTTATTAAACAGCTTTGCAATGCTGTTGGCGGGAGTATCTACGGCGACAGGCTTAAGATTGAGACTGTTCAATATTTCAACATAGCTGTTGATAATACTTTGCTTAACAGCCGTAACAAATATTCTGTGTTTTTTTATACCGCCCTCATAAAAATAATCAAGTATTTTGAAATCCACTCTGTGCTCTTTCATGTTTATGGGCATAAAACTTTCGATTTCAGTCATTACTTTATTTTCGACTTGATTTTCGGGTACATCGTCAATCATTATTATTCTTGTAATGATATTTGTTCCCGACATTACTATTTTTGCCTCCTTGGCAGTAATGTTGTTTTCCCGCATCAACCTTTTTATTTCTTCTATAACACGGGCCTTGTTCCTTATTGCACCATTTTTGATGCAATCCTTGGGAGTGTTTCCGATGCCGAAGTTGACAACTTCAATAGCATCATCTTCCTTCTTACGTACCTGTAAAACTTTAATTAATTTAAATCCTATGTCGATTGTTAAAAAGTAATTATTAAAAAACGAAAATGCCACTGCAATCCCCCCTAACGAATTTATCAAATAAAATAAGCTATTTTTAAACTATTAATATCTTTTTTAAGTTGTCTGCATCAATGGCACATTGACACGCAGATTCATAACTTATCTTCCCGCTTCTATATAGATTTGCCAGACTGGTGTCCATTGAATGCATCCCATGTTGTGCACCGTTATATATACAGCTGTTTATCTGAGGTGTCTTGGCTTCCCTGATCAAATTTGATGTTGCCGAAGTTAATGTCATAACCTCTGTTGCAACGCAGCGCCCGTGACCGTCACTGTTAATGATCAGCTGCTGTGATATTATTCCCTGCAAAACCGTTGACAGCTGATTCCTTACCTGCGGCTGCTGATGGGGCGGGAATACGTCAACAATTCTGTCGATGGTTTTTGCCGCACCTATGGTATGCAGCGTGGAAAATACCAGATGGCCTGTTTCAGCTGCAGTCAGTGCTATGGAAATCGTCTCAAGGTCACGCATTTCTCCGATAAGTATTACATCAGGGTCCTCTCTTAACGCTGCTCTTAATGCTTTTGCATACGAAACCGTATCGTTGCCTATTTCTCTCTGGTTGACAACACTTTTTTTGTGCCTGTGCATATATTCGATAGGATCTTCAATTGTGAGGATATGGCACTTTCTGTTTGTATTTATGTAATCTATCATGGCTGCCAGGGAAGTGGATTTACCGCTTCCTGTTGGACCGGTTACCAATACCAGCCCTCTATATTTTGCAGCAAACTGGTATACTATCGGGGGAAGTCCGAGCATCTCTATCCTGGGAATTTCAAATGCGATACTACGCAGGGCAATAGCCACCGAACCACGCTGTTTAAACAGGTTTACCCTGAATCTTCCCGTACTGGACAGCGCATAGGAGGTATCCATTTCACCGTGACTGACAAAAACACTGTAGGCCTTATCTCCTACACACTGCCTTGCAAGATCTTCACAATCGTCTGCAGTAAGATTACGATTGTCTCTGTAGAGCAGTTCTCCGTTAATCCTGTATACAACCGGTATTCCGGTTGTTATATGTACATCGGATGCTTTCCTTATAAAACATTCATTTAATATCTCATTCAAATCCATAAACATCACCTTAACAAAAATTTATCAATTAATATATTAATCCTTGCTGTAAGTAACTCGTAACATTTCATCCAGGGAGGTTGTGCCTTCCTTAACCAGCCTTATACAGCTGTCTCTCAAAGTATGCATCCCCAGGCTTATGGAAAGCTCTTTCAATTCGTCGGAGGTTACATTTTTAGCTATCATCTCCCTGTGCTTTCTGGTAATTTTCATGATCTCATAAATCGCTATTCGTCCTCTATAACCTGAATCATTGCAAGCAGTGCAGCCCTTAGGCTCATAGATTTTTACATCCTCCTCCGGATCCAGTTTCAGCAAGAGCTTTTCATTTTCATCAAGAGTGTGTTCGGATTTGCATTCGGGGCATAAACGCCTCACAAGTCTTTGAGCAATAACTCCGACAACGGAAGACGAAATGATAAACGGCTCTATACCCATATCTATTATTCTTGTAATTGAACTTGCCGCATCATTTGTATGCAGGGTACTTAAAACAAGATGTCCTGTAATAGCAGCTCTGGTTGCAATTTCAGCAGTTTCACCATCGCGAATCTCTCCTACCATGATTATGTCCGGATCCTGTCTCAAGAATGCTCTCAATGCCGAACTAAAGGAAAGTCCGGCCTTTGAATTTACCTGCACCTGGTTTATGCCTCTGATGGTAGACTCAACAGGATCTTCGACTGTGAGAATGTTTACATTCGGCTTGCTTAACTCCCTGAGTGCAGTGTACAGGGTTGTGGATTTACCGCTTCCTGTAGGACCAGTAACCAGTACGATCCCGTGAGGGTTGTCCATGATATCGTTAAATTTCTCCAAATCGTCCTCAAAGAGTCCCAGGTCTTTTTTTGAAACATTGAATGCTTCCTTGTCTGCAATTCTGATAACAACCTTTTCGCCATGCACGGTCGGAAGAATCGATACACGCATGTCATAATTCTTTTTATTGATGGTTACGGTTATTCTTCCATCCTGCGGTATCCTCTTTTCGGCTATATTCAACGCACTTATTATTTTTATTCTCGCAACCATCGACGATAATATTTTTTTATCATGGCGCATTATTTCCAATAACTGTCCGTCAACCCTATAACGGACAATTATGCAGTCTTCATAAGGCTCAATATGTATATCACTGGCTCTCTGAGTAACAGCCTTTTGAAAGATTATATTAACCATTTTAACTATGGGGGCATTTGAAACATCGCTTATATCATTCAGATCCTCATCCTGCTGAACAGATTGAATCTCAACTGCGATTTCTTCATTTATTTTCTTCATTTCCTCATCCAGATCACCATTGAAAGTGAAGCTGTTACTATCGGGCGCAGTATTTTGAATGGGCTCGGAAGTTATTACTGCCGGCTTGGGCTGAACTGCTTTTCCATAATGTTTTTCTATCTTTTCTGCTATTAGCTCTTCCTTTGCCAACAGTGATACAATTTCCAGACCTGTCGACAGTCTCAAGTCATCCAGAGCAAATACATCCAAGGGGTCTGCCATTGCAACTTTTAGAATATCCCCATCCGCTTCAACGGGAATCAAATTGTATCTCCTTGCCAGACTATCCTTGACTAAATTTATTACCCCGTCCGGAATATCAATTTCTCTTAAATCTACATAAGTGGTATTCATCTGAACTTCCAGAAACTTATATAGTACGTCCTCTTTTATAAAATTCTCACTAACCAGTATTTCACCTATTTTACCGCCTCTTTCAGACTGAATTTTCAAAGCTTCCTCCAGCTTTTCTTCGGCGAGGATTCCGCTGTTTACCAAAAGGACTCCCAACTGGCTTTTGAAAATAGGCGAATTGTTTTGATTCTGGGCTTCCAATACCTTGCGTATTTTGTCCTTATCCAGATTGGCAATGTCCTCTTCGCTCAGACATATTTTCGCATTTCTGTCATGTTTTGCTTTTGTATTCTCCTTTTTAAATGCTTTTTCAATAAGCATTTCAATTTCTTTTTCACTGCCGAATACCGGATTGATCTGATACTTTGTGGAAAGGGTCAAGTCATCAAGAGCAAACAGGTCCGACGGATCTTTCATTGCTATATAAACATTGTTCTGATCTAATTTGTAAGGTATGGCGCAATGTTTTCTGGCCACAGCTTCCGGAATTATTTTAGGTATATTCATATCTTCGAACTCAAAATTTTCCAAATCCACAAGTTCGATATTCATACTTTTGGCCTTGACGGACATAGCTTGTTTCTCATTTATTGCACCATGTTCAATTAAAATATCGAGAATAGGCTTGTTTAATGTAATATTAAGACTCCAAGCCTCCTTCAATTGAGCCATATTTATCAGGCCTTCTTCAAGAAGTATATCTTCAATACCTTTTTCTGCTATTCCTGCCATAATTTCACCTCATATATATTATTCTATATAATACCATATTTTGTATATGGTTCCATGGTCACAATTTAATAGTAATTTATGTCGTATTTTTATATTTTTTAATTGATTTTCTTTATATGTAATTTTATGTATCGTATGGTAATTATATATTAACATAATATTTTTAACTAATCAACATAATTTAGTAACTTTTGACAGAATATGCTAATTACCCTCCTAAGATTTATGTAAAATGTATACTTTTAGATATTATTTTGGAATTATTTTAACTTATGACAATAAGTGGTCCTAAAAATAATTAGCTAATAGTCATAGGACTAAATACCCCTTCATAAGATTACAAGTACTATTAATAGTACATGCCTGAAATTGCAGGATATACACAAGTGTTTTTGCTGTTACATTGACCGGTTTGAAACCTCGCCCTGAAACAGGGTGCTGAGTGTTCTGCATCAGCAAAAATACTTGTGATGAGCCTTACAAACTTCAGGCATACACTTTGTCGTCAACCCATTTATTAAAATCGGTAAAGGTACACAATAAAATTTTTACATGTATAATAAATTCTGTTAGTTTTGCAGCACGCCTTTTTAATAAGAAATTATCTTCTCGATATCTTTTCCGGCAGTTAACAATACAAAAGTATTTGTCTGCATATTATATGAGTAAAGAACTTTACTGCCGCTGTAGATTGATGTCTTGTCACCTTCGATGCCGTAAATCAGATAGATATGCGGAACCTTGGTAGCCAGAACTGATTTTACCTCGAAGTCCTTTTTAACAAGTTTGGATGCTTTTGGAGTCAAACTATATAAAGTTTGTATTTTATCCTGCAGTCCTCCTGCAAATACCTGATCTGAAACAAGATTCCAATACTTTACCGTAATACCTGTGACAAGTTCCCTGTACTTTGAATCATGGCTGCTTATGTCATACCGGTTTGTAATATTGTTGGCTCCTGCAAATATCAGCGAATCACCCACAACTGACTGGTTTGTAATATTAAAATCTATTGCCGCATTGCTGATGCTTCCTGAATTATTTATAAATAATACAGAATTTCTCGTTGTAGACTTCACCGACGCCCTGTCAAAATCTTTAACTTTCAGGTAGACTCCCTTTTCGGTTACTATATAGGAATCTATGCTTTTAACGTCAAGTGCGTAATTCCACGTTCCTGTTTTAAAGGTATACAGAACTTCCTCCTTCGGAGCTTCCACGCCCACAGCCTGTTTACCCAGCAATATCATCGTGTTGTTTATCACCATTGTTTTTGCAATTTTCACGTTTTTGCCGGATAATTTACCGTAATTAACTGTTGAATAGTTCCCTCCGGGAGTATACTCAACTATGCGGTTTAACTTTTGTTTGCTGGAGTCTGTTCCAAAAATATAGATCTTTCCATTATATGATTCCATGACTTCCACATTCAAGCCGTACGGATCCGCCGGCATCTTCTTAGCCTTGTCAACATCGAGCTGATAAAGCTTCCTAACCTTTTTGTCGTCCTGAAGAATGGCATAGACTTTTCCGCCGCACACCCTGACATCATCAAAATCAATACTGTATAGGTCTTTTGCATTACTGTCGGTGCATGTCACCATCATAACCGAAGCCCCGTTTGAAACCAGCAGATATTGTTTTGTACCCTCCTGCGGCCGGGTTTTCATATACAGCCAGTCATCAGTGATGCAATACTCTGTCATGGTCATATTTGTATATAGCTGGCGTACATTCCATTTGGGGTCAATTTTCACAATAGTATAGTTTCTATTGCTGTCATATTTATTTAGTATTATACTATCCTTAAAGTTCACCTGAACCGAACTGTAACAGTCCCCCACTACCAAAGACAAATTGTTCCCGGTAAATCTGTAAAGCTTATATTTCTTATCACTGTTATCATAACCGTAAAAAACTCTGCATTCGCCGAATATATATGTATCAACAATGTCAAAATTCTGCTTTAGATCAACAAATTTACCGTTTTCACGTTTAACAAGCTTGTTTTGTCTAAGGGCCTGGTCATAGACATATAAAATGATTGCGCCCTCCTGACTGTATATATCCTTTATTTCAGTATTGCTGAGCATATCACTGTATATGCCTTTCTTGTCAACCGTGAAAAAGTTGGGTAAATTTATTTGCTTGTTAAAAAAAGTAAAACCTCCTATTCCAATATCGGTACTTTTTAGTATTTTTGTTGTTTTAGTCTTGGAGTTATATGTTACTTCATACCCCAGAGACTTAAACACATCACTTACCGGAACAGTAAGTTTGTTTGATACTATTTTCGGTGCTTTTGTAAACTTAAATTCTTTTCCGTTTATCTTATATTGCAGACTTTTATCCTTTAATGATAAGTTACTTGCACCATTTGATGCAGTCATTAATCCGGTCTTATTATCAAAATTAACCTTATACCCAATCCATGGCAATATTTGATCAATTTGGACAAAAAGCTGACCCTGATTAATATAAGGAGCTACGCTGAAACTTTTTGTAAGTGAATGAACAACGAATTTTTTATCATCAGTCGTTAATGTAATGTCCACAAATCCGTCATGCGAAACCTTCGCCGTCTTAGTGTCTGTTGTTGTTTCGGCAGTAGCTGCCATTGGTAATTGTACCAACAAAATAGTAAAAACTAATAAAAATAATACTGTTTTTTTCAATTCTTCTACCCCCAGTTCCTAAATATTTTCCTTCTAAATGAAGTAATATTTTTATTATTCTACTAATAATGTTAATATCCTCCATATTTCTACTTTTATTTTATGTCAAACACTTTGAAATATTAAAAAAATCCTTTGAACCTCTGATTTTGCTAATGTGCTTATCGGCACCATCATACTCCTGTCATACCCATGCCGGACCGCAGGACAAAATAAATGTAGGTCCTACTCTACATTTATCTCGTCCTGCGGGGTATTTGGGGAGATATTATTTAATTTTCTTTTTTAAATAACAGCTTTATTTGTCCTGTCAAACCTGGGACCACAATGCTGGAACATTTGAAGGTTCCCATCCGGGCAAGGACGTATGTGCCTGTATGCATTCATATAAATTACCGTTATATGTGACCAGGTCCCCTGTCCTATATACCGCATTTGCAGCCCATACAGGCTTTGCGGGCTGGGGATCAGGCTCAGGCTGCGGCCTGGGATCCACTCCCGGGGCAGAATCTGTTTTGGACCACAATGCGGGAACATTTGACGGCTCCCACCCGGGCAGTGACGTATGACTTTGAATACACTTATAGGCAGTTCCATTGTATGTCACTACATCCCCTGCATTATATGCCTTATACGCTTCCCATGCAGAACCGTCAACTATTTGCGGCCTTGTGGCTGCAGTTACTGTCGAACTCCATGCGCTGGTCCCAGATGAATTCTTTGCTCTGACTGCATATGTGTGAGTCGAATTTGCAGCCAAACCGGTATGGGCATATGGGCTGGTTACATTGCTTATTTCAACTCCGTCTAGCTTTAAGTCATAGCCTGTCGCACCCGCTGAATTGCTCCAGGCTATATTTATGACCGAAGTTCCTGCGGCAGCTGCATTCAGACCGGTTGGCACCGCCGGAATTGCAGGCGGATTGGTGTCATCGTCGCCAGGTTCACTTCCTGTATTAAATACTTTAAATATATTGGTAAATTCAAGGTCAGTTTGTGTTATGTTTGAGGATTGGTATAATGCTCCGCCTCTTCCATTATCCCTATTCACAGACCACATTGCCAGTAACCTTACCCAGCTGTTGGACTGTGCAAATGACAACAGTTTTCTGGCATCAGACTGATAGAATACCTCTGTCTGAACGTCATTCTTGCCAATCATGGGCGTAACACCTATTTTAACCGAAATGCCCAGACTATTGCATTGGTCATAAGTAGCCCTGGCAGCCTGGATAGCATAATCCCCCATTTTTCCGTCAGGGTTTGGCGCCTGCCCATCTCCGTAATCCATCGCCATAACATTCACAACGTCTATTCTTACTCCATTTTCTTTTGCATTCTTTAGCACGTATAGCCCGTCATCGGTTAATCCTGATGGAAGCACGGGCAGGCAGAACGCAACTTTAAGGTTCGGATTCCGGGCCTGCAAGCCTTTTATTGCTTTATTTCTCCTGTCTACAGCGGCTTTGTCCGCAACTGCGCTTCCCTCAATATCAAAATCTATCCAGGTAAGTTTATATTTATCAATAACAGATTGGTATTTTGATTGAAGTGCAGCAGCATCAGTATTGGATTGTGCAAGCTCGATTCCGTTTGCTCCTCCGAAGGACACTATTACATCGCCGCCCTTGCTTCGTATATTGTTAATTTCATCTGCATAGAAATCAGTATCTATTCCTGTTATTCCGCCCCATGCAGGATTTCCTGCTCCGTTGCTCGTGATAAATGCAAGAGTATAGAACTTTTGATTTGTTTTTTCATAACAATCATTAATACTGAAGGTAGGCCAGAGCATAACATCAACGTATGGAGCGAATATTCTGCTCCCCCAGCTTCCGGACGTATCATTATCTGCCTGTTTTGTAGTTGCACTTACAATGGAACTCCACGTACTGGCGCCTTTTGCATTCTTCGCCCTGATTGCATATGTGTGGGTCGAATTTGCAGCCAGACCGGTATGGGCATATGGGCTGGTTACATTGCTTGTTTCAACTCCGTCTATCTTTAAGTCATAGCCTGTTGCACCGGCTGAAGCATTCCATGATATATTGATGACAGATGTTCCGTCAACTGTCACTTTCAGGTTCTGAGGGACATTGGGAACCGTACCGGGTTCTTCCTGTGCCGTACCAAGGTCCGACCACAATTTACCGAGAAGTGTCCCTTTGTAATCCTGATTATATTGCCAGAACATGGCACCGCCCAGACCTTTTTCCTTTATGTAGGCTGTCTTGTAACCAAAAGATTCTACATCGTCATAGGTCAGGAACTGACCCTGATTAAGCAGATAGCATGCCTTTGCCTGTTCATCCCAGTAACGTGTCCAACCATTTTTGTTTATATAGTTTTCTACTAATTCAGAATATGTAGGCCAGTCATTTCCCTTTCGGCCGTAGAAAGGCATACCCATATTGATTTTCCCGGCAGGAACTCCATTAGCCAGGTGGATTTTAACTGCCGAATCACAGCTTATACTGTAACCATAATTTGAGGATTCATAAAGATTTGCATTATGTCTTGAAGCTCCAAAATCATAAGTCATGATATTTATGAAATCACATATTCCTGCTATTTTAGCAAGTTCGGTATTGTTGGCATATTCCTGGCTTGCACCTGAGGCAATCGAAAGAATCTTTCCGTTTCCTATTTTATTGCGTACCGCCTGAAGCATCAGTGTAAAGTTTGTTTTATCTTCAGGACGGCATTTTATCATACCCCATCCGCCATTAACGGGATATTCCCAGTCCAGGTCTATTCCATCCAGTTTATTGTCACTTATTACCTTTAAGCAGCTTTCAGCAAAAGTATTGCGTGAAGCTTCGGTAAGTGCTGCGTCAGAGAAGCCGTCTCCTCCCCATCCGCCTACCGACAGTATTACTTTCAAATTTGGATTCTTTACTTTAAGGGCAACTAAAGCTGCAAGATCACCCGGATTGCTGACTGCTACTTTTCCATTTACTATTTGTGCAAAAGCATAGTTGATATGAGTGAGCTTTGTTGCATCTACATTATTTGGCGTACCATAAACATAGCCTATGACATTGTAACCGCCTGAAGGGTTTGTATTGCCGTCCTGATTGGATTTTACCGTAATTACAAGACTTGCACCGGGTGTGATCCCATGCTGATTGGACAAATCCGCCCTGTATGAATATGTACCCGCACTTTTACCGCTTACGTCATATTTAATTATCTGTGCCGCAGATGAATTTGCAGTAAGGTTTTGGGTTTTAACAACATTATTTCCTTCGTATAAGGTCAATTCCGTTGCAGTATTGTTTGCAGGTACGGTAACAGTAACCGTGAAGCTTCCCGAGTTGGTAGTGCTGTCCGCGCTTAAAGCTGCCGCCGCAGGTAATTTATTATTACCGTCATCCTGGTTGATTCCCTTGAACTTTTCAGATATCAGTGTGGTCATTGGAAAACCCGAAGGATTGTCACCTGAGATTTCCCATATAATCATTCCGCCATATCCGTTGTTTATGACATAATTACACCGTTCACCCAGAGATTCTTCATCTTCATATGTATACATGACACCTTGGGATGCATTGTACAAATACGGCACTTTCCCATAGGGATCCCTGTATTTTATGTATCCTGCAGTTTTTTCAAGCTCCTTCATCTTGAAATATGGATTCTGGCCTCCCGGAGACTGGGGGTTATCCCATGTTCCCACGGGTGCACCGGAAGCTGGGGCAAATAATCCCGGAAGAGCTCCTCCGTTATTCTTTACACCTTTCCAGCCCCTTGAATAAAAGGGAGTGCCTACATTAAGCTTATTTGCAGGAATCCTGTATACATCTCTATACAACTTCATAGCCGAATCGGTATTATATCTGTTTTTAATATCCACCGGTGAAGTGTCTGACGGATCATTAGGATTCGCGTATATTCCCGAATGGTGATTGGTGGTTGTCTCCCATGCACCATGCATGTCATATGTCATAACATTTATGAAGTCAAGATACTGAGCATATACGTCAGGCTCCTGGTAAACAGCCTTGTCATAACCGGCTGGAGCCGCTATAGTCAGCATCTTTCCCGATAACCCGTTATTATTATATGCCTGCCTGATTTCCCTCAGCAGTGCGGTAAAGTTCTGCTTATCCTCCGGTCCCCCGGGACAGCCCTTATCATACTCATCGTTAGGGTCGGCTTTCCTGTCTATTCCGGGAAATTCCCAGTCAATATCTATACCGTCGATAAATGGATATTTCTTCAGGAATTCTACAACACTTTTTATAAATACAGCTCTGGTGGAAGATGTTGCCGTCATGGCATGAAAATTCTGACCTCTTGTCCATCCGCCCACAGATACAAGCACTTTAACATCAGGGTACCTGGACTTAAAGTATTTATATTCTCCGAAGTGCCCTCTGATTTGATTTGCCTCCCAGCCTTCGGAATGGGTGAACATTTTGTCAAAATCGGCAAAGGTGTCGGTACTTGCCAGCTTGAAACCGGAATCAACTTCAAAGAAGGCATGATTGATAACTGTAACTTTATCCCATGGTATTTTTTCAACAGAAAAATTACTGTGGTTTACATTGTAAGTCCCCCAATTCGGGAAATACGCCACAATGTTCTTTCCTCTTCCGGTTTCAGCCTTTACATTTAAAGTCGCAAACTGTGTAAACAGCAGTGCAAAAGCCAGGGTTACTGCAAAAAATCTTTTAAGTTTAAATTTCCTCCGCATAATACACTCCTTTCAAAATTTATCCATAAGCAGCAGCACAAATAATTTTGTAGTGATAAATCCCCAAGAAACCATACTCTTAAAAAAGCTTATCTGCCGGTTTTTTTATTTTCTTAACATATTTTTTATGCCGTCGAATGGATATTAAGTAAACTTTTAGGAAATCAATATATTATTACGTGAAAATTATTCCTTTTTGTGTGGGTCAACAAAATTTTTTACAAAAAAGTTTTTATTCTGTCAAAATAAATCATACTTTTTCGGACAATAAAAAAGATGTACACCGTCAGGGTACATCTCAAATTTAAAGAAAATTTACTGTTGTTTTTCCCAAAGTGCGGGCACAACAGGCGGTTCCCAGCCTTCAATGGACGTATGTGCCTGCAGACATCTGTACTGGGTCTCCTTATACACTACGATGTCTCCTGTCCGGTATGCATTGCCGGGCTGCCATGAATTCTTTTCGGCAGAACCGAGCTGCTTTTGCCATAGTGCCGGTACCCTCTCCGGAGTCCAATCGGCCTGGGATTTATGAGCCTGTATACACTTGTATTTTTCTCCCCCGTACTCTGCAACATCTCCTACTGAATACATTACTCCTGCATCCCATACCGCCGCCTCCTTATTGACTGTTTTTTGTACCAGCACATTTACCTCATTGCTCATTGACTTTCCTGCTGAATTTGACAGTTCGCATATATACGTATAGCTGCCGTTTTCCTTTTCGCTAAAGGATTTAACGACCGTTTCCCTGGAACCTGTTTCAGAAGACATTATTACACGGTTATTCTCATACAGCTTAAATTCAGCTGCGTTGTTATCATTTCCTATAACTATTGTCAGCTGATATTCTCCCGTATTGGAGGCTTTATCAACAGAAATTACCGCAGCCCCGGGAGCTTTTAGATTATTTGTATTTTCAGCCGGCTGTTGAGCTTCAGGTCCGGCGCCGCCATCCGGTTTCGTTTCGTGTGCCGGCTGCCGCTCCTCCTTTGTCTGAGTGGCAATCTCAGGCTGCGCATCTGGCTCGCTTTCTTCCATTTGCCTGCCTTGAACCGTCTGGCTGCCTCTCTGTGCGCCAGTATCCTCTTCAGAAAATGTTACATCCTCTTCCTGCTTTTGTATTGGCGCAGCCGGCGGATCATCGGATGCTTCGGAGTCATTTTCATTAATATCATTAAAGGAACTATTTTTACTCTCATTTACGTCTTGAGGAACATAGTCAAGTACTTTCATAATGTCATTTATGCTGCTTTCCCTGACTTTATCAATTGATAAATCCATTCCCTTCTCTGCCGCCAATTCATACAAATAGTACTTTCCGGGTGACATCTGATTTTTTAAGGCCAGCTCTCTGATTTCGGGGGAAGTTTTAATTGCTTCGGTAATAATACGTTTGTGTCCTTTCTCTCCCGATACTCCTTTCAGGGTGCTGAGGAATTTCTGAAACTCTGTTTCCTCGTAAGTTTTATTTTTTTTGTATAACCTGCTGTCCGGGTTTATGACACCTGAGATAAGTACATAGTTGTCGGTATCATCCTTAAAAAATCCAAGTTTGTCCGATTTCTCAAATATAATCTTCAAGGCATCTTTCAGATCCATTCCTCTTGTGTCCAATCCCTCTGAAAGTTCATCTGCATCACTATTAACCGCACTTGTATCCAACACGGTATTATTCTTGTCAATGGTGATTTGCACACTTGGATTAATATCCAGATAAACATATGCAAATGTTCTGTCGTTGTCAAAAAGTGTAATCCGGGACAAAAATACTGCAAGGACAATCAGCACAAAGCACGCTGCCACAGCAGAATACTTCAGGATGGCAGACGTGGGCTTGATAATATCCTCATCCAGAAACATTATCTTCTGTCCCAAATACATTCCGGGACGCTTTTTTACGTAAAAGTACCTGAACCCTTCAGACATAATTATCGCACTATTTTTCTTCAATTCCAGTACGGTACCATATTTATGCATTGAGCGTCCCTCCTTCCTCTACACTCACCACATAGGCTTTCAAAACATCGAGGTCACTCCTTATGATAAGACACGTCGTTATGATGAATTTTCTGTTTCTCTCTATAGTTCTGCGATGTACATCAGCTATTTTCATTAATTCATTTAATGGTATGGCTTTCTTTTTTGTCATCATGTCGTATAGTCTATCGTTATCCGTTATCATTCTTGCGATTTTTACACACTGTCTGATGGAATCCTTGTGTTTGGGAGAAAATAAAACCAGATCATCAAAATTTATACCATATTCACTCAGGCACAATTTAAATGAAGATATCTCGTCAGCGGTCTCAATTTTCTCCAGCTCGCCGGCATTATCCATCATATATCTCTTCTCTAACGCATTAAACTTTTCCTCATCAAAATATGTAAATGGATAAACTTTAATATCCCTGGTTTTTTTACTGTTTCGATAGTAATCAATAAGCCTGCTGTTAATAACCTTTTTGCTGTATGCCAAAAATTTATTTCCCTTTTTGATATCGAAGCTGTTTATGGCCTCATTAAAAGCAGAAAGCCCTACACTGAACTCTTCGTTATTCTCTATACTAACATACCTTCCCAGCTTATGTGAAACAGTTTTAACAATAAACGGTATATACTCCTGAATTAATATTTCTCTTAATATTTCATCACCTTTTTGTATCTTATCGATTTTATTTTCAATGGTATTTTCACTTCTGAACAACGAATTAAAAAATGACAACCCAGCAGCACCTCCTCTGTTTATTTTATTTGTGCACCATCTATATTTTATCAATATTTTAAATAAATTCCATAAAATATTAAAAATATGACAAATTACAAATATTTGTAACAAAATTGTACTCTGCAAATTAGTACGGAAGTACCGGTATAATCCGCATAAGCTGTTTAACTAAAAAGTTGAGAGGCAGCTTTGACCGCACAACGTGTTAATTTAACGCGTTGTGCTAGTTTAAAAGCGCAGGTATTATACGTAATAAACAGCTGCTGCCTCACTGGGAACAATTTTAAAGAACCGTGCTTCAATAGTGCGCGAGAACGTATCCACCAATGAGAAGCCTGATTAGAAGAGCTTGCTTGAAATTTGTAGGCTTAATCCAAGTGCATCATGCCGGGAAATTGACAGGAGGTCAATTTTAGCAGCACACGAGACCCGGATGGTCGAGTCGCTGCGACGGCAAAGAGGTGCTTGGAGTAAGCCATACTATTTCAGGCAAGAACTTCGGAGGCGATCCATTGGTGGATAGCGGTCGGGAGCACTATTGATTGTGCAGGATTGCACAAAAAGAGCTTGCTTGAAGGTTAGTACGGAAGTTACCAGTTGATATAAAAAATTACACAGGTAAAGCAAATATAGAATAACCAGCACAACGTGTTAATTAATGAAACAAAAGAGGATGTTCCAGATTTTGAACCGCTCCCCGTCAAGTAGACAATTAAAAAAATAAAAATCTTTTCTGCCAGTAGGTATAACCTGCTGGCAGTTTTTATGCTGCATGTAAATACATATCATGTTTCTCCATTGGCGTTAATACACCAAGATTTCTTTGTAATCGTTTATTGTTGTAGTACTCAATATACTCTTCTATCATTTTTACTACCGATTCCCTACTGGTAAATCGCTTCCCATAATATCGTTCTCTTTTAAGGATACCCCAGAAACCTTCCATAGGACCATTATCAATGCATTTTGCTACTCTTGACATACTTTGGGTCATTCCTGCAACT
>NZ_JHYD01000001.1:408155-418518 GCF_000621505.1 Ruminiclostridium cellobioparum DSM 1351 = ATCC 15832 | reverse complement strand
TAGATTCACCTGATAAATTGTTCCTTGAAAAGCTTGAATATAGTGAGTTTGTGGCAGGAATTAGCATGCTGAATGTCGAAATATACAGCATAATACAAAATTTACAATAGGTGATATCTTATGCTTATACTCGATTATCCAGAATGGACGCAGCCATCTGTTGCAGAAGTTTTTATTCCTAAAGTGGCGTATAAATTGACCCCTGAACTTGAACAAATAGACAAATTGCTCAAAGACGAATCCTTTGAAGAACCCATTGTAGGCAGCTTTAATACTCAAAGAGGCCGTCCTACGGTTCCCGTCAGGGTTTATATTCGATTGATGTTTCTTAAGCATTATACAGGCCTGAGTTATGAAGATATTGTTCCGGAAGTAACTCATAATCTAATGTTTCGTTTTTTCTGCCGTATACCCATCGAACAAAAGGTGCCCGATGCAACTGCACTGATGAAAATCACCACCAAATATGGAGAAGAAGTCATCGATGAAATGAATCAGCGACTATTAAAATCATTAGTACAGAAAAAACTTCTTAAAGGAAGAAAAACTCGCATTGATACAACCGTAGTGGAGTCAAATATCGTCCACCCCACGGATGCGGGCCTGCTTTACGAAGGTGTAAAAAAGCTAACAAAAGCAGTCACCCGCATAAAACGAGCATGTGGAAAGGCTTCCCAACAAAGTACGAAATCGAACCGTAAAATGAAGGAGCATATGCTTTCAATTAACAAAGTTCTTCGCCGAAGATCAGAGGATTCACGCACTGAAGTTCGTAAAATTACTGGAATGATTGCAGAGGAAGCTCGCAAGGTATTAAGCAAAGCAACCAGCTTGGCAAAGAAGCTTATTCCTGAGACAGAAAAAGACATCAAACTCAGAGGAACTCTTCTAGACACCGTCAATAAGGTTCAGAAAATCATTAATCAAAGCGAAGCAGTCAACAACGGCAATACAAAACTTTCAGACCGTCTCATCAGTTTAAGGGACCCTGATGCCCGACCAATTGTCAAAGGAAAGCTGGGCAAGCGTGTAGAGTTTGGATACAAGCTTCAAATACAAGAAACAGAAAGCGGCATAGTAACTGGTTATCAAGTATACAAAGGCAATCCTTGCGATAAAACCCTGGTAAACGATGCATTAAAAAAGCATGTAGATGTATTTGGGAAAACCCCCTTGGAAATTAGTCTTGACCGAGGTTATTACGATTCAGGAAACGAAAAGTTGGCATATTCAGCAGGAGTCAAAAATGTCTGTATACCCAAAATCGGAAGAAAATCCAAGGAACGGGAAGCCTTTGAAAAAACATCAGCATTCCGACGGTTAAAACAATGGCGTTCAGGCATTGAAGGACGAATCAGTTGTTTGAAGCGTCGGTTTGGTTTAAATCGCAGCATGCTCAGTGGATACCGGAAAACACAAATGTGGACTGGTCTGGGTATCTTTGCCCATAATCTACGGCAAGCAGCCAAATTAATGGCCTGAAGGTCAAAAATGGCCAAGTAACTCACATATTCAAGTGTCAAAGATCAATTTATTCTATAATTTTTATTAATATGAAGTGTATAACTTCACAAAAGTTGAATTTATCAGGTTAATCTAATTAGAAGTCTCTCGTACAATAAATTTATATGGAAATGCAAAGTTCCAAAATATTCATAGAATTATATCAATTTTATTTCACCTGAAAATGGCAGTATTAGTCACTTTCGGTTAAATTCTTTGTCTACCCAATTCCGAGTCCGTGAACATATTACATTGGTTAAAATAAGAATATGTTGTTAAACAGAACAAAGTAATTAATCATTTGCAACTACATAAATTATTTTTGCCCTTGGTGTTCCAAATTTTGAATTCTCCATTAACTTGTAGACAACATCTTTACCATCAAGGTCATTAAAACGTATTTTAGGATTATCATCTTCGTGAAAAAACACATCTTCTGGATGCCTACTAATAAATCCATAATTGAAATTATTCCGGTCTTTCTTTACAGTTGTAACTTTCCCTCTTAAATTCTCTTGAGTATTATGCAATTCAATATTATTTTCTGGTTTTCCACCTCGGCTTACTGCAGTCATGAATTTGGTAAATTCCTGATTATCCTTTATCGCACTTCTATAACGCTCACCTTTAATTGAAATCCATTTTTTGCATATTGTTTCAAAGTCCAAAATGCATTCATCAATTATTTTTGTAAAACGTCCTATATTTAAAACTACTTCAAGCAGTTTATTACAAAATTCGTCTATACTTTTTCCGTTAATATCTGGGACAACTTTGCCAGTAATTTTTTCTGATGCAAGTAATAATATTTGATATTTGTATGTAATAGAATACCTATACTTGGCCATGTTCTGCCTGAATATTTTATCAATTTCTAGACACATTGCTACAGCACAGTAATAGGGTAAAAATGACTGTTCATCAATAAATATTTTATTCCTGTATTTTTCAAGTAATGTTGATTCATGAACAGGTCCTTCATGTGGGGAAGCTAAAAAAATACTTACAAAGCTTTGCATTAAAATTCGCAAATTAGCTTTTTGAGTAGCTTTAATTTTAGGGTTATCTAAATATTGTTTGGAACGGCGCTCATAATAATATCTTTCTCCTTCACTGTTGCCTGGCATAACATTAAAAAACTCTTCCAAATTTTTATGAAAATTCCTTGTTATTTCAAATGCTTCGTCATAAACAATATTTTGTCTATTAGTTCCTTTTACTATCGAATTAGTTACATTATTATCTCGTGTCGAAATAATTTTAACAACCACGGTTACATTAGAAAGATCATATGAATTTTTATGTGCCATAAATAATACATTACAAGTTTGACATCCATTTACAATTTGAGGACTTTTCATAGTGATTTTTCTGTTTCCTGGCATAAGAGAATCACAAACAATTGTTATTCCGTTATTTAATAGTGAAAATGTTGCTGGTGAACTTTCAATAGTACTCATAATTTCAGTGTTTATATCTGTATTTCCTTGGTAATCGCGCACGTTATCTGCAAAAAGAGTTTTTCTCATGATTCCGTCCTGAGTTAAAAGCATACTAATAATTTCTTCTGCATTACATAGAATGATCATTGAATTCTCAACATTACTTACTTCATTTAGGTCAAAGCTATCAATAACACGCATAACCACAGAAAATTGATTTTCAATATCATCACACATGTTTTTTAAAGATGAACTGTCAATATACTTAATTGCCGGTTCGTTATATACTTTTGTTTTTGCCAAGTCAAGACATGCCTTTTGGGATTTTGCTAGTATATGTTCATTTTCGCTCCATTTGCCCATATAGACATAATACATTCGTATATCAGGTGATGTATCCCAATAAATCATAACTTCATCATCAAATAGATATTCTTTTAACTCTATCCAAAAATCGATTTTATCATTTCTTGGTTCATAATGTTCCTCACTCAGAAAATCAACAACTCCATCAATAAACTTTCCATACTCTCCTGTATCAATTTTCTCTTTATACTTTGATTGAATGAAAATAAATTCAATATGAATTTTCTTTTGAGATTTAATAATATTATCAACATCCTGTTTTGAGTTAATAATTATGCCGTTAACCTTAATGGCTAGACCGTCAATACCCATATCATTTTGTCCACCAACGCAAATTTTAAAAAATAAGTCATTACTCGTACTAAACGCATCAGGCTGATGAAAGCGCATAATGGAATTGTTCACAAATCTTTCAAAAGCCTCATTATCTGGTAAAAATTCAATTCCATATGAGCTCTTAAAATGATCTATCTTAGTTTTAATTATTGGCTCAAAGTTCATTATTTTGCCCCCCATTCATATTTTTTTGGATTATAATTAAACATTTTAAAAACTATATATATCTTATTTGCCTAATTACAATAATCACATTTATTCCAAATAAACATAAATCACTATAAGTTTATATAATTAGAGTCTTACAAAATTTTAAACTTATATATTTTATCGCATATTAGCCAGATCGTGTCATATATTTACAACATAACCCAAAGCAACCAGATATCTTTTATCTCCAAAAATTGTTATTAGCTTCCCATTATAAGCCATAATCCCATTCTCAACACATATTATTATTCTACTATAATCTGGCAAATCCTTTATAAATTTTTTATTTTTTTACATTTAATTTTATAAAATTTAAGTTAAAATGATTTACTAAAAACCCTCATTTTTGGAACATGTAATGATATTTGATTAGACATGTCAAAAAGTGACCTCTGTTCTTCCCAAAACTATTTCCAGAATCAAATTACCAATATTGACTACTTATTTGGTTATTGGTACGATAAACATATAGTATTGATGAGGTGAGACTATGATTATTGGATATGCAAGAGTATCTACACAAGATCAAAATATGGACCGGCAGATAGATCAACTTTCCGCATATGGCTGCGAGAGAATCTACCAGGAAAAATGTACAGGAACTAAAAAAGAAAGACCTGAGCTGGACCGGCTCTTGGATAATATTCGAACCGGCGATATAATCGTCATCAGTGAGCTCACCAGGTTAAGCAGATCTACAAAGGATCTCTTCCAACTAGTTGATGTGTTGGATCAGAAAGGCTGCAACATTAAAAGCCTTAAAGAATCCTGGGTTGATACAACTACACCTCATGGGAAATTAGTGTTTACTATTTTTGCTGGAATAAGTCAGTTTGAACGGGATCTCATTATTCAAAGAACAAAGGAAGGTTTAGCCAGTGCTCGCGCCAGGGGTCGAAAAGGAGGACGTCCAAAAATACCGGAATCATCCGTCAACCTTGCAATTAAAATGTATAATAGTAAACAATATTCTATAGCCGAGATTTCCAAGGCCACTGGTATAAGTAAAACAAGCTTATACCGGTATTCAAACCTTTAGAAAATACACCTAAACGTTGATTGGAGTTTGTATAATGGTTAAAACCTGCATTTATTTAAGAAAGTCCAGAGAAGATGAAAAAATGGAAAGGGAATTGGGCAAGGGTGAAACCCTTTCAAAACATAGAAAAGACCTGTTAAGTTTCGCTAAAGCAAAGAAACTGACAATTGTAAAAATATACGAAGAGCTGGTAACGGGAGAAAGTCTATTATACAGACCGGCAATGCTCGATCTTTTAAAAGACGTCCAGTCCGGCCTGTATAATGCTGTACTTGTCATGGATCTGCAAAGATTAGGCCGCGGAGATATGGAAGAGCAGGGTATAATTCTTAAAGCTTTCAAAAACACTGATACAAAGATCATAACTCCGGATAAGGAATATGATCTGTCCAACGAGTTTGACGAAGAATACAGTGAATTTGAGGCATTTATGAGCCGTAAGGAATACAAAATGATTAACAAGCGTCTTCAGCGCGGAGTACTTCACTCCGTAAAAAGCGGCAATTATAACTCAGCCTGTCCCCCCTTCGGCTATTTGATAAAGGAAGAAAAACTGGGCCGCACTCTGGAGCCCCATCCTGACCAAGCTGATATTCTGAAAAGTATTTTTGACTGGTACATAAATGAATCGGTTGGCAGTCAGATAATTGCCGACAGATTAAATAATATGGGGGTAAAAACCAACAGAAATAATAAATGGACCTCCCATGCAGTTGCTGCAATATTAAAAAACCCGGTTTATACCGGAAAAATATCCTGGCGTAAAACACTTGGTTACCGGACCGCAAAGAAAAAAGGTGCTACCAGGCTTCAGCCAAAAGAGAACTGGATCATTTCAGACGGTAAACATCCGGCTCTTATTACTGATGAAGTTTATGAAAGAGCCCAAAGTATAATGAAATCACATATAAAAACTCACAAAAAACCATCTACCCAACTCTGTAACCCGCTTGCGGGTTTAGTGGTCTGTGGTGTATGCGGTTCTAAAATGCGTTATCGGACTTATTTAAAATCCGAGCCTCATCTTATCTGCATTAATAAATGCGGGAATAAAAGCAGTAAGTATGCATATGTTGAGAAACGGGTTCTTGCAGCTCTTAAAGAATATCTTGACGAGTATAATTTTGATCTTAGCACCAAAGCGGATGAATCAAAAAGTAATGAATTTGCTTTAAAAAGCAGTATATCACTTTTGGAAAAACAGTTAAATGAAGCTTATCTGCAAAAAGACAATATTTATGATCTTTTGGAAAAAGGAGTTTATTCCATAGATATTTTTACTCAAAGATCTACTGCAATTGCAGCAAAAATTGAAGAGCTTCAAAAATCCATGGCTGAAACTACCATTATGTATCAAAAGACTTTAAGGCAAAGCTCTCATAAAATTGACTTTATTCCTAGAGTCACCAAAATTGTCAATGAGTATTCCACACTTAAGTCTGCCGACGACAAAAACCTGTTGCTGAAAAGTGTTCTTGAAAAGGTTGAATACTTGAAAGGTAAAGATTGTAGAAATGATAATTTTGATATAAAGATTTATCCTTTATTTTAAGTTTAAATATTTTATCAACTCCCAGAGTACCTATAGGGATAATGATATCTTTTACAGGTATTATTTTTAATTTTCGCCAAAAAGGAGTATCCCTTGTAAACGGTAAACCAGTTGTCTTGTAGTTAAAAATCGCCGCCATGAGGGCGGCTGTCAAATTACTAGTTTTTTGCAGCTTTCCGGTCTGTCTGCACGGACAACACCGGTATCCCCATTTCCGGCATAGACTGCGATGTGATGTTCATGTACAACAAACCTTGCGGCTGGTACTCAATATATCCTTGTAGACCTAATCCGGAGCTGGTGGTACCTTTTGGGGAACAGCTCTGTAGTCGTGTAATGGCAGGTTCAACAATCATTTCTACAACAGCCAGATCCGCTTTCCGTTTTCCTTTGGTTTTGGACTTCCGGCGGATAACTATCGTTTGGACTTCCGGTTCTTCCTGAATCCCGTCATCGTTAAGTACTTCCGCCTCATTGCCTATATCAGAGAAATCAAATGCCAGAGACAGCTGCCCGGATATTGCCGACAGTTTTCTGTCTTACGTCCGAAGCGCTGCTGTGTCAGTACGGCAATGCTCTCCTGAAGGTTGGATATCTGTTTTATCAGTGTCTCGTTCTGTTGCTACATAATCGTTAAAGAAGAGTTCAACTGAAGAAACATATCAACCAGAAGATCGTGTGGTACCTTATGAAGTTCATCCCTCGTTGTTTGTTTTTCCATGGCTCAAGCATACCACAGGATCGGCCTAAAAGCCAGTATTTTCAGGCGACTTAAGGATAACAAATACATGGGATTAGATAACAAATATGAAGCTGCAAGGTACAAATATATATCATGACCGAGCCGTTAAATCAGGCTGGAGTTACCTTTTTAATCGTCTTTTTCTGCTCAATGGCAAGGCCGTACATCAACCATCGGTACTGCTTGAGAGTAATTGCTTTTACCTCAGCCTCGTTTCGGGGCCATTGAAATCGTGCGTTGGCTAAGCGCTTATACACAAAGACGAATCCATCTCCCTCATAAACCAATGCTTACATACGGTCGGTACGCCTGCCCGCAGAACAAAAAAATATTTCCCTGTTCATAGCGATCCATGTGGAAGTCATTTTTAATAGTCGCAGCCAAACCATTAATACCACGCCGTAAGTCAGTATATCCACAGGCAATGAAGATGCGCTTGAAGCCAGTTGCATCATTAAACATAGGAGACAGCCTCTAATGCCAGTGCAAGCAGCTCTTTGGGTGTATTAGAATTGACCCGGATAACAAGACCATTCTTCTCTATGGTAAGCTGGGGTATAAAAGAATGAATAGCCGTTGGTATTTGTGGAAAAGCCTCTGTTTCTGGAGCTTTCAATTCCACAAAGGTTGTCTGAGTATTTAGCTCTGGCTCTTCTGAGCCAGTAGTAATAAGCATTCCGGGTAATACCATTCTGGTCACAGTATTCATCTACTGTCAATCCTAACTCAGCTTTTGCCTTGAAAACAGCTGCCCATTGCTGAATTCGAATATTTGTAGTTGCTAATCTTGTATCCATCAGGCATACCAAAAAGAAAGGCCAACAGGATTGCATTTTCCTGTTAACCTATTGGTTGTTTTACATTTCATTTTTTGTAATAGTAGAGCGATATATTCCGGCACACCTTGTCTTGCTTCCCCAGTCAAACTCTTTATCTTCATCTATTTGTTTAATTATTTGCAACATATAAAGCCCTACGTTATCAGTATTTGAAGTATCCTGTATCTGCTCGATAAAGAAAACTATGTACGTCTCCTCATCCGTTGTAACAGTATAATAACATTTCAATTCAACTGTTTTATCCCCATTATCTTTTGAACCCGAAGTTTCCAAAGCAACGTCTTTAGATTTAATTTTACCTTTATAAAGTTCCATTAAGTACTCAATACCACCATCAATATCATTTGCCTCTTCAACAGCTTTAGTGGAAAACATTTTTTTCAGTCCTTCCTTGTCTGTATTTTCTAAAGCTTCTATGATTTTTTTAAAACGTGTATCTGCAATTTTATTATCATCTCTGGTAAATGCGTCTGTCCTAAAAGAGCTACATGATGCTAAACATAAGGAAAGTGTAATAATGATTGCGACTGATAATAATCTTTTAATATTCATGATTTTTTCCTTTCTAATTAGATTTTTTTAATACTGGTTAGTCTTTATAGCTGAAGCATATAGCTATTTTTCATCACCTAAAGATCAGTTACAGTAACAGAACTGTCACTTGCATTCCATTTTGCGGTACCATTTGACACTTTAGCTAAATCTGTAATTTTTACAGCAGTATTCCCAGTTGGATCAGTATACATCATAGGTTCATTATGACAATAAGTATACAAATTCAAGCTAAGTGGATCATTGGGATCACTTGTATATGTATCCTCATTTATGAATCTTGCAATCTTGCTGTAATAGTAACGTGCATTTAAATAATACAGATCTGTTTCTTTATCATACTGGTAACCGGCATAGGTTATGTTATTATTTATGTTTCCTGTTTGTTCGACTATGTTTCCAAAGGCATCATAGTAGTAGGTTCCTGAGATTGTTCCATCTTCATTTAACAAAGCTGTGACATCTCCATGTCCATTGTACATTGGGATCTAAAACTGATATTTGAGGAATATATCCTGTATCTTTTTCAGTTAATATTGTATTTCCTGGAATTGTTATTGTAATCGTTGGAACATTGTTCTTTAATTTTTTATAAAAACTAAAAGTATAGATATTATCAGCATGAGCATCATATTCTGGAAATGTCGGACTATATGAGCCAACTGTACCCTGAAATTCATAATACCAAAATATAGCTCCTGCATTCACACCTTCTTTATGAGTAGCAACAAAACAATAATCATAAAGCGAGAAGTCTAAATTATCAGCCCTAAGAAATTTAACTTCTTGATTTGGGTTTGGATATACTTCAAATGTAATGTAAGCATTGTTTAATGAAAATCTTAAATGTACTCTCCTCATAGATTCTTCTGACATATCATAATTTGTTGTAGCTTCTAAAGTTCATCCATCCAGTAAATTTGCCGCCGCCTTAACCTCCTGCCCAAACCTCAACAAAATGTCCGTTTTCTGTAGGAAATATAAAATTCATTCCAGTTACTATGATTGCTAATGCCAACAAAATGGCTATGACCTTCTTATACTTCACATGTAAATTCATACAATATTCTCCTTGTTTTTTGGAGTTATGTAAATTTATGATACTTTTCCATATTATCACAGAGTATTAAGGATTAGAATATAATATAAATAAAAAAGAATCTAAGAATGATAGAATGTATCTATCTCTATAGATTTTCTGTGATCTGATGCATGTTTTACTGTGTTGTATAAGTAATTGTTGAATTGCCATTTTCCTTAGCTTTAAAGGTAATACTGTTTGCCACACCTGCCAGGATTGTGCCGAGACGGCTTTTATAAATACTACTGTTCCGGATACCAGTTGCTTCACTATTATATCAATTCCTGATATGTCCCCCTCAACAGTGTCCATCTTTGCTGTTAATCCGCGCAGGTCAATTACTTCGAAGTCATCAGTATTGGATTGGATTGTAAAGGTGTATATATCCAAATCCTGTATGCTCACTGCCGTCAGTACAAGATCAAATTCTTCTCTCTGGACCGAATTGATTTCATAAGTCTGTACCGAGCTTAAGGTTTTTGTTTCATTCCATTCACTTTATCCTGTTATATTTTTGGTTCTTACCCTGAATGTAAGAGTTGTATCTGCTGTAATACCGGTATGCAGATAGCTTGTCCCGGTATTTATTACTGCTCTGTCTACTTCGCAATTGCAGCAAAAATTGAAGAGCTTCAAAAATCCATGGCTGAAACTACCATTATGTATCAAAAGACTTTAAGGCAAAGCTCTCATAAAATTGA
>NZ_JHYD01000001.1:0-408145 GCF_000621505.1 Ruminiclostridium cellobioparum DSM 1351 = ATCC 15832 | reverse complement strand
AAAAGTGTTCTTGAAAAGGTTGAATACTTGAAAGGTAAAGATTGTAGAAATGATAATTTTGATATAAAGATTTATCCTTTATTTTAAGTTTAAATCATTTTTACTGTGATAACTAAACCTTTTATTAAACCCCTATCAATCCAAAGGCGGGTACTTTATGTCTTTTTTATAATACCAGGCTTCTTTTCCACCGGCAAACATTATAAGTACTTTATCTTCCTCTTGTTTTTCAATAAATCCAAACTGATCGTAGCTTTCAACATAGTTTTCATTTTTATCAACTCCCAGGGTTCCTTTAGGGATAATGATATCTTTTATAAGCTTTTGGTTCTCTTTTGTATATTTTTCAGTATTTGATTCGCGTATCCATCCTCGATTATTTGTAGGTGTATCATACGTTCTAAAAACTACAAACAACCACGTAGTATCGTAAGTGGTATAGCCTGCAAATATTACTTCTACCAAGGTATCGTTAAGATCACAAACTTTGAGACTGCTGTCATCAGGCATCCATAAAACCGGAGCAGATTTGCTTACAAACCTGTAACTTTCTTCATATCCAGTATAAGTAACAGACAAAGTTTCATAATTTGAGAGGATTGTGATTTCATTACTACTTGTTGAGGTTGATAAATTCTCAGAATTATTGGAGCAACTTGAGCTAAATAATGTAATAATAGCTATAATTATTAATAAACCTGACTTTAATTTCATACTACACCTCTTGTTGTTCTGAAATTAGCAGAGATAATTTTTATTGATGTCAATATTATTAAACAATTCATGTGTTTTAAAATACTAAAGTCCAATAACGTGTATTTACAAACTTTAGTACCTTTTACATTATAAACTATTTAAATATTCATCGTCAACAAATTACCTTATTTGTAACATTAAGGTAATTTGTTGACAGACAGAAAAGCCGTAACTTTATAAAAATTGCAAATACCGGATATTCAAAAGTATAGATAGGCTCAAATTGAAAAATGCTGCGGCAAATATAAAAAACATTTAGTGGTATAACAAGTAATATGTCTATGATTATACATATCACTCGTTATACCACGTATCAATACCCACCGTTTCATTATCCTTCAAACTGTCATATCTCCCGTCGGAGGTTATTACACGCACACCGTACTCCTCAAGAAAGTCAAGAAAAAGTAATGTTTTGGCATTATTCCTTCCCAGTCTTGATAAATCCTTCAGTACTATCAGATTAATGTTGCAGGACAACACATCCTTTTTCAGCTCTTCCAGAGCATCTCTCTCAAAGCCTGACCCAGACACATTATCATCGACATACGTTTTGTATATTGTCCCCAGATTATTTCTTTTTACATAATCAACCAATAGTTTTTTTTGAGTTTCAATTGTTTCAAGATTTTCTTCATTTTCATCTCTGCTCTGCCGAACATATATTCCTATGTGATAATTGATATCAGGCTTGTTGAATCCCAGCATTGCCCTGTTACCTCCTTGCTGCATTTGTTGAAATTTCTTTCATAGCATCTTTAAATCAGGAGCTGACTTCTATTTCATTTATATTCACATTCACTGAATATTAAAATTTGTCCTAAATAAATTAGCGTATTAGTTTATCCTTCTAAATTATTTATCTAATCTCACCAATTTCATAAATAATGTAAAAAACAGAAAATATTACAATTTATTCCTTTTAAAATATGTTAAAATCTAATTAAATATGCTAATTTTTCCTAATATGACAATTTTTAGTTCAGCATTGACTGTGTTGGGTAAATATGTAAAAGAAAAAGGGGGGGTTGTGCTGTTTGAATATTCCATATCCGGCATCAGAAAAATGCGCAAAATCAAAACAGAAGGAGTGTAAAGTAAATGGTGAATGTAAATATGAGAATAAGGCTCAGAGCATGGGTTGTCGGCTTTTCATTGCTGCTGACAGCTTTAATTCCGGCAGGCAGCGCATCCGCCGATACCAACGGCACGATAAACGTAAGTATTGACACAACAGCGGAAAGAGCTGTTATCAGCCCTTATATTTATGGTGGAAACTGGGAATTTAACAATGCAAAATTGACCTCGAAAAGATTCGGCGGTAACAGGACGACAGGCTACAACTGGGAAAACAACTACTCAAGTGCGGGAAGTGACTGGCAGCATTCCAATGATACCTATTTGCTGACAAACAATAATATCCCAACAGACAGATGGAGTGAACCAGGTGTAGTTGTATCCGATTTTCAGGACAAAAACCTTACAGCCGGTGAAAAATACTCATTGGTTACTCTGCAGGCTGCAGGCTATGTTTCTGCGGATGCCAACGGTACGGTAACAGCCGGCGATACAGCACCATCCAGCAGATGGAAAGAGGTTAAATTTAAAAAGGATGCACCTCTGTCTCTTACTCCTGATACAACCGACAATTACGTTTATATGGATGAATTCGTCAATTTCCTTGTAAATAAGTATGGACGTGCATCGACACCTACCGGTATAAAAGGATATGCCATAGACAACGAACCAGCTCTCTGGTCCAGCACACATCCTAGAATTCACCCGGAGAAACCCACCTGTGCCGAGCTGGTTGACAAAAACATCAACCTTGCAAAGGCGGTTAAAAGCATCGACCCGAATGCCGAAACCTTTGGCCTGGTGGCATATGGATTTTCAGAATATAACGACTTCCAGACCGCAACTGATTGGGCAGATGTTAAAGGAAACTATGCATGGTTCCTGGATTATTATCTTGACAGCATGAAAAAGGCCTCAACCCAGCAAGGTACCAGACTGATTGACACACTCGACCTGCATTGGTATCCGGAAGCCCAAGGCGGCGGACAGAGAATTTGCTTTAATGAAGACCCCTCAAATATTGAGTGCAACAAAGCACGTCTTCAGGCGCCAAGAACATTATGGGACCCTACATATACAGAAAATAGCTGGATTGCACAGTATTTCAGCTCCAGGCTGCCTTTGCTGCCGAAGGTACAGGCTTCAATTGACCAATACAATCCCGGAACAAAGCTTGCATTCACCGAGTATTCATATGGCGCGGACAACCATATAACCGGAGGTATAGCCCAAGCCGATGTTCTGGGTATAATGGGAAAATACGGTGTATACCTTGCCACGGTATGGGGCGGCGGAAGCTACACGGCAGCCGGCATAAATATGTATACCAACTATGACGGAAATGGTGCGGCATATGGTAATACAAAGGTAAAAGCAGAAACCTCGGATGTTGAAAACAGTTCGGTTTACGCATCAGTTGATGAAAATGACGACTCAAAATTACATGTTATTTTAATAAATAAAAATTATGACAGTCCGATGACAGTAAATTTCGATATTAACAGCAGTAAGAATTACACTGCAGGAAGGGTATGGTCATTTGACAGAAGCAGTGCTAATATTACTGAAAAAGCCCCTATAGAAGCTATTAACAGCAATAAATTAACTTACACGATCCCTGCATTGACGGTATGCCATATTGTTCTCGATTCTGATGCTGCTCCGATACTGTATGGTGATGCTAACAATGACGGATCAGTTGACGCTTTGGATTTTTCTTATTTTAAAAAGCTGTTAATGAACCCTGATATTGAATATAACAAAGCCCTGGATTTAAATCTGGACAAGACTGTGGACGCAGTGGATTTCAGCATTATGAAACAGTATTTGCTTAATATAATACACAGTCTGCCTTATACTTCAGAAAATAAACCGCCTGTAGCGGCTATAAGTGTATCACCAAAGGAAGCCTTTACAGGGGATAATATTAGTTTCGATGCCACAGCTTCAATCGATCCTGACGGAAATATTTCTATTTACTCATGGGATTTCGGTGACGGTTCCGAAGGTACTGGGGCAAAGATTATTCACAAGTACAAGGCTCCCGGAACCTATACCGTAAGGTTGACAGTTATTGATGACAAAGGCCTGTCAGCCTCGGCAACAGATTCCGTATCCATTTCAACTGCTACTGGTGACAATTCTAATATTAATTTTGAGGACGGAACTCTTAACGGTTTTGTCTCCAGCAGTACTGCATCAGTCCTATCTGTCACATCAGATAAAGCCTTCCAGGGAAATAAAGCGCTTAAATGGGAGGCAACCTCCACAGCAGACGGAAAGCTGGATGCTGTAGTAAATAGCAGTGTACCGGTAATTGACCCCGGACAAACCATGACCTTCAGAGTCTGGATACCTGCAGACGCTCCAATAAAAACAATTCAACCATTTGTCATGCCTCACGATCCTTCATGGACTACAACAGAATGGTTTTCTGCCTGGAAGAGCTATGACATGGTAAAGAAGGGTGAATGGAACGAGTTTGTAGTCACCCGTTCTCTTACATCGGATGTAAATTTGACGCAGTGCCAGTTCGGCATTCAGGTTGAAACCTCTGAGCAAGGTAATTTTACAATGTATGTTGATTCCATTGACTGGTAATTGGTTTTTACGAAAAAAAGTGGCAAAATCAAATACCCTAAATGCCAATTCATTGTTGTTTGAATAACCAAGTACTAAAGATATAAAAAGATATAATATGAGAGAATAAAATAAGGGGCATTATTGTTGAGATAATGCCCCTCTTGCTTTTCAAATTCATTTTGTCATTTAAAAAAATCATATCCCAAATTTTGTTATATCATAAGCTGCAAAATATCGCACAGGGCTGGTACAAGTATCGTAGTACACAGGTGATACAGATTCATATACAACATATGCGTAAGTCGTACCCATTACAACACCTTCCGATAAGGGAGGAAGTGTTGTGGTACTTTTAAGAGTATTTACCTTTTTACTCTGATCCCAGGTATATGAGTACAACTGGGAATCCTTTGTCCTTCCATAAGACGATGAAATCATCATTCTATTTCCTCTGACTGAAATACCCTGTGTTTTCAGTGGAACTGAAATCTGAAACTGATACGGCAGTGTCGGGCTGGTTGTTGTCTTGTTGTTTACCGCATAGCAGCGTGCAAATGATTTTTCAGAGTCAGTTTCGCTGAATTGTGCAATCCAAAGATAATCATTCACAGCATCATAACACATTGTTGAAGCAGAATAGCTCAAATCTGCTACTCTATTATATGTAACACTTAAAACTTTACCTTTGCAATCTGCCAGTTTTGAATATTTAAAACATCCGACAGAATTCCCATTTGAAACCCATATGTTGCCACTTGTACTGCAGTCATAAGCAACTCCGCCTACATGCGCGGTACCGGGTAACTTGATTGTACCATAATAAGATTTATCACTCTCATTAAATACATATATAACCGAATTATGAGTACCGGTTTCGTCTCCGCAATACGCAGAAATCAACAGGTAATCACTTGCAAAAGTAATTCCTTGCGGGACCATTTGAGAACATCCTCCAGACTTAGCCGCGCTGCGGACCAGATCATAGATATCATATGTAGCTGATGTTGACTGATACGCTGCTGCCGAAGCAGCAAAACTTAAATTACACATTATTGCAAATAAAATTGCAAAAACCCATAATCTTTTTGTTACAATTTTCATTTTAAGAGCCTCCTTTTCAATTTTTATTTTACAAAAATGTTTAAAACCCAAATGGTAATTGTCAAACTATTTGTCAAAATTATACCATATCTTAAACAAAAATTATACAATAATGGTAAAAAATATAAAATCATGTATTTGTAAAAAGTGTTCTTGAGATTGATATGCTCGATTAAAATATAAGTAAATAAGATGGGAATGAAAAGAAGATAGTTAGTAATGCTAATATTCAGGTCAGAATCAGCATGCCTGCATAAGCTAAAATAAGTTGCACACAATAATAAAAAATTATTATCAGCGGTGATCAAATTGGTATTCTGGAATAAACATAAGGATAAAAACAAGAGTAAGAGTGAGTGTTTGACATACCCGGACCATCAATCCGTAGAAGGTAATATCAACTCATCGCTTTCAAAAAACATTGAACTTTTTATGAGTATTTTCTGTGATGAAGATACCTTCATTGTCAGAAATATCGAAAGTCAGTATAACAAATCAATAAAATGCAGCGTGTTATTTATGGAAGAAATGGTTGATACCTCAATTATTAATGATAATATACTCCGCCCTGTTTTACAGAATGACAGTTTGAAAAGCAGCGGTGATACTATAGTGCAATTACAAAATATGGTAATAAATGCCGGTCATATACAGAAAAGTCCTGATATAAACACTTTAACACATTCGATACTCAAAGGGAATACGGTATTATTACTGGAGGGTTCATCAGAGGCGTTGATTATCGGTTCTATTGGAGTCAAAGGCAGAGCCATTGAGGAACCGGAGGCTGAAAAGGTAGTAAGAGGTCCCAGGGAAGGATTTACGGAACAAATAATGACCAACTTGTCCCTGTTGCGCAAAAGACTGGAAACCACTGATCTCAAATTCAGGTTTATGACTGTGGGTGTCAAATCCAGGACAAGGATTTGTCTCTGTTATATGAACAGTATTGTCAATCCGAAAATTCTTAAAGAATTGGAAGACAGAATAAACAGCATTAAAATAGACAGCATATTAGCCTCCGGATATATTTCTGATTTAATGAAAGATGCACCGTTATCTCCGTTCAGAACTGTAGGAAGCACAGAAAGGCCCGATATTGTAGTGGGAAAAATATTGGAGGGCAGAATAGCTGTAATAGTAGACGGAACTCCTGTTGCTCTTACTGTTCCATACCTGTTTCTTGAATATTTTCAGGCAAATGAAGATTATTATATTAATTTTTACTTCTCCTCAGTCAGCAGGATGCTCCGGATACTTGGTTTTATTCTTACCATATGTGTACCGGCAGTTTATGTAGCACTTATGACATTCCACCAGGAGATGATACCTACCCCTTTGCTCATCAGTATATCCGCTGCCAGGCAGGGTGTGCCTTTTCCCACTATTGTTGAGACATTTCTTCTTCTAATGGTTTTCGAAATATTGATAGAAACCGGTACCCGAATGCCAACAAATATCGGTCAGGCTCTGAGCATAGTCGGCGCATTGGTGTTGGGCCAGGCATCTGTTGAGGCAAAAATAGTAAGTGCTCCGATTGTCATTGTAGTTGCCATCTCCGGAATCACCAGTCTTATGATTCCGAAAATACAAGGGCCGGCGTTGATTTTAAGAGTTGTATTTTTAGCTTTGTCCGCATTTATGGGTTTTTATGGTCTTATTTTTGGAATTACAGGTGCCATGTTACACCTTTGTGAAATCCGATCCTTTGGAGTACCATATTTACTATATTTGACCTCAATGGAGCCGAAAGACCTGAAGGATACTTTAATAAGGGCACCATTATGGTATATGAATTACAGACCTAAATTGCTGTCACAAAATAACAAGCTACGACAATCAAAAGGAAAAGAGAAAAAATGATAAGAAGATTATTAGGTTCTCTATTAGTCATTACTGTACTTTCAATTTTTTGCACCGGATGCTGGGACTACAGGGAAATCAACCTGATGTCCATAGTGTCGGGAGCGGCAGTTGATAAAACCCCTGACGGCAAATACAAATTAAGTATTGAAATTATTGACCTGAAAGGCGGAGGAAAAGAAGCACCTGTTCACTCAAAGAAATTGGAAAGCTATGGTGACTCAGTTTTCGATGCCATACGCAACTCAATCAAGATCAGCTCTCAGAAATTATATTGGGGACATGCTGAGATCATTATAATAAGCAAGGATGTTGCAAAGGAAGGCATATTGCCGATTATTGATTTCTTAAGCAGGGATGCCGAACCCAGATTATCGATAGATATTCTGATTTCCAATGAAGATACGGCTGAGAAGATACTTGATTCACAGAGCATTTCCACCGAGATTCGTACTTATGAAATAAATAAGATGCTTGATGATCAAAAAAAACTGTCCAAATCGCCAAAGGTTGAGATTTATCAGTTTATAAATGCTCTGGGAGATGAAGGTATTTCTGCAGTGCTCCCGGTTGTAGGCCTGACTCAGAATTCCGGGGAAGCGACATCCCAATTGGCAGGGACCGCAGTTTTCAAACAGGATAAGCTTCAATACATGTTCGATGAAGATGATACTAAATATTATCTTTTTGTAATGGACAAAATTAAAGGCGGCCTTTTAGTTGTTAATAAAACACAAAACAGTAGTAATGCCGGTAATTTTACCCTGGATATAGACAGTAATAAAACGTATGTAAAACCTGTATATTCAAAGGGTAAACTTTCTTTTGAGATCAGTATCAAAACCAAAACTACTTTGGGTGAAATTGATGACAATAAAATCAAATTTACCAGCCAATCTGAAATTGAGAAATTGGAAAAACAAGCCCAGACTGTGTTAAAGCAGAATGTTGAAAGAGTTATAAAGGCAGTACAATCCGGGTATGATATCGACATATTTGGCTTCGGACTGAAAGTAAAGCAGGATATGCCGGAATTGTGGAAGAAAATTAAGCCTGATTGGGATGATCTTTTTAAAAATGTACAGGTGAAGGCAAATGCAGAGGTTAGAATCAAACATGCCGGATTGCTTTCAAACCCGATTATGATGGGGGACTGAACTTGACTTTTTTACTATTGTTCACAATTGTTCTTGCTTTCTATATAAGAGACCTTGTCCAGATGTACAGGGAAAAGAGGTGGCTGCTTTTTTCGCTTTTTTCCTCATTGACGATACTTATATTTATTATGTTTCTGTTGATTGCAATTGGAATAAGTATCCCCAGTCCCTCTGAGCCCTTGAAGAAATTAATCAGTCTTATATGGAGCCTGGGATGATTTATCCTTTAAGTTGTAAAGAAAGGAATGGTAATATGGAAAAAGAACTGATTACTCAAAAACAGGGATTAGCTGTAATGATCATGTTTACACTGGGCAGTACGCTTGTGCTTGGAGCAGGAGGAACTGCAAAAAATGATGTCTGGATAGCAATTTTAATTTCAATGCTTTTGGAAGTTCCTATAATATTGATTTGTTGCAAGATTCAAAAGCTCTACCCAGCTAAGAACATATATGAAATTTTTGAGACGGTATTTGGAAAAGTGGCAGGAAAACTCCTGTCAGTTCTTTTTATCTGGTACTCTTTTCACCTTGGGTCACTTGTAATTAGAAATTTTACCGAGTTCATTGTAAGTGTTTCATTGCCTCAAACTCCGCAGAGCATTGTCGGTTTATTTATGATTTTTTTGTGCATCTGGGCCGTAAAGGCAGGTATTGAAGTCATCTGCAGGTGGACCGCCATTATATTTCCAATCACTATTATCGTAATTTTGGCGGTTACCTTCCTCTTCGCACCCATATTGAATTTTGAAAACTTCAAACCCATACTTTTTTATGGAATTAAGCCTGTAATAGCCAGTGCATTTTCAGTATTCGCATTTCCTCTTTCAGAGACTGTAATTTTTCTGGCCTTTTTTAATCAACTTAATTCTAAAGCCAGTGTTTATAAGGTTTACTTTTTAAATCTGCTGATAAGCGGCCTGTTCATAGTGCTGGTATCTGTGCGGACACTTCTCTCATTGGGAGTGCCGAATATATCAATTGAGTTCTTTCCGACCTATTCTTCAGTACGGCTGGTTAATATCGGCGACTTCCTGGAGAGAATTGAAATAACGGTTGCAATGGTTTTCCTTTTTGCGGGCTTCATTAAAATTAATGTATGTTTATACAGTTCCTGCCTTGGAGTAGCAAATCTGTTCGGGCTTAAGAATTACAGACAGGTAGTGGGGATACTCGGGCTCTCCATGCTGCTTTTATCAGTCATATTCTACAGAAATACGTCTGAAATGTTCGATTGGGCCAACAATATCTATAAATATTACGCTTTTCCATTCGAGGTCATTTTACCCGTTATTACCTTACTATTTTTTGAAATAAAAAAGTTTTTTATAAAAAGAAAAAGTTTACCTGATCCCGCAGAGGATTCCTAATTATACTTGAGTTGGTTTTTTCAAGCCGGTAAAGAATGTTTTTACCGGCTTGCTTTTGTTTCTGTCGGCTATCTCCTTGCTGTCAGCGATATTATTTTGAATATCAGGTCTTTTACTTCAATTTTTCCCTTATAAACACTTATGATGCGTTTTGGTTTAACTTTTGGCATGTACATAACCTCTTTTCACTACCTGCATCAATCTATATAAATTATATTCGCTGTATCAAGATATTAAAATTTGTCCCTTAAATATCCTTTAATAAATACATTTAATAAATATAATGTGATAATAAATCAATTGTATTTTGGAATAGAATGTAATATTATGTATTTATAAGTATTTTATTACATTTATGTAAAATGAATAAATACTGCGGCATACTACTTTAATTTTAAAAAGGAGGCGTTTTTATGGGTAGGAAAACAGTGAAATATGTTTTCTTAGTATTGGCACTAGCGTTATTGATACCTGCGGTGCCATTCATCAAAGTCGCGGCAGTTTCCATACCTCCGGAGGGTGTCAGGTATGAATTTGAAAACGGTATTCAAAACAATGCCGAAATTCATACCGACTATGTGGGAAAAACCGAAGACGGCCAGACAATCGATCTTACCGGGGCAACCTGCACCTTTATCGCCCAGAAGGGTACAAGTACTTCTGTCAATGTTGAGATTGACAAGGCCGGGCTGTATGAATTGATTGTCCGCTATGCCCAGCCCTATGACAAGACCAAAAAGGTACAATATCTCAATGTTAACCACTCCAACCAGGGTGAGGTAAGTTTTCCTTACACACTCACCTGGAAGGAGATGTCGGCAGGAATTGTCAAACTTAATCAGGGTACCAACAATATTGAATTTGAAAGCTATTGGGGTTATACCTTCTTTGATTACCTTGTGGTAAAACCCGCCGATGAAAGCATCACCGGCCTCAAGGTTGAAAAAAAACTGGTAAATCCCAAAGCTACCAAGGAAGCCAAAGCTCTCATGAGCTATCTTGTTGATGTTTATGGTAAACATATCCTCTCAGGCCAGCAGGAACTGTGCGGTTCTCACAACTACGACGGTTCCGAGGCCGAATTCACCTACATAAGGGAGAAAACCGGAAAGCTGCCCGCTGTAAGGGGTTTTGATTTCATGAACTACCGCGGAAACGGCTTGCTCTGGGATGATCTCTGCGCCGAACGGGTTATTGACTGGTACAACAACAAGGGCGGAATCCCAACTGTCTGCTGGCATTGGTTCTCACCGGGGAATATCGGGAAGAAAGCCGACAACAGCTTTTATACCGACAGTACCACTTTCAGCATATCAAAAGCCCTGACTCCGGGAACTGCAGAAAATACTGCGCTGCTGGATGATATAAAAGTCATGGCAGGAAAATTCAAGCAGCTTCAGGACGCGGGAGTTCCCGTACTTTTCAGACCTCTCCATGAAGCAGAGGGCGCATGGTTCTGGTGGGGTGCCGAAGGTCCCCAGAATTGTGTAAAGCTCTACAGACTTCTATATGATAAATTCACAAACGAATACGGGCTGAATAATCTCATATGGGTGTGGACCTCCTATACCTATGAAACGTCACCCCAATGGTATCCAGGCGATGATGTGGTAGACATGGTGGGCTATGACAAGTACAATGCCAAGGACGGACTGCCCAACGGAAGTGCCATAACCTCAACCTTCTACAATCTCGTAAAGTCCACAGGCGGTAAAAAGCTGGTTACAATGAGCGAAAATGATACCATCCCGCAGGTCTCAAACTTAATAAATGAAAAAGCCGCCTGGCTGTATTTCTGTCCATGGTACGGCTGGTATCTCACAGGAGAGCAGAACAATCCTGTCAGCTGGCTTACCGAAATATATAAAAGCGAATACTGCATTACCCTCGATGAGCTTCCCGACCTGAAAACATATCCGGTACCTGACGGCCAGGATATTTTATACGGCGACCTGAACTCAGACAAGTCAATTGATTCATTGGATCTGGCTTTGATGAAGAAATGCATCCTGGATAACAACCAGGGGATCAAAGCTGCTGACCTGGACGGCAACGGCTCAACCGATGCATTGGATCTCGCCCTCATCAAGCAGTATTTGCTCGGGCAAATATCGGTATTTCCAGTAAACAAGCAGGTAATCTGATAAATCATAAAATAAGTTGATTTCGAAAGGAATAACCATTATGAATAAGAAACTTAATTTCTTAAGGAGAGCAGGCTGTTCGGCCATAAGTGCCGTAATTCTGACAGCATTGGTCTTCCCTGCCGCAAATATGAATGTCAGTGCTGCCGGTGCGGAGTACAATTATGCAAAAGCACTGCAGTATTCCCAATATTTCTATGATGCAAACATGTGCGGCACCGGCGTCGGCGAAAACAGCCAATACAAATGGAGAGATGATTGCCATATCTATGACGAACAGCTTCCCCTTGATACCACCAACACAAATATGTCACAGAGCTTTATCACCAAAAATAAAAGCATTCTTGATCCTGACGGAGATGGAAAGCTTGATGTATCAGGAGGCTTTCACGATGCGGGCGACCATGTAAAATTCGGTATGCCCGAGGCATATTCAGGTTCTACATTGGGCTGGGGCTTTTATGAATTCAGGGAGCAATATGAAGCCACCGGCCAGGACGCCCATGCCAAAACAATCCTGAGATATTTTAATGATTACTTCATGAAGTGTACATACCTGGATAATTCGGGCAAGGCAATAGCCTTCTGCTACCAAGTTGGGGACGGTGACGTAGACCACGCTTACTGGAATGCGCCTGAGAACGACGAAATGTTCAGAAGAGGCTGGTTTGCCACTGAAGAACTGCCTTCCACAGACTGTGTGTCTGCCGCAGCGGCTTCACTTGCAGTCAACTATATGAATTTCAAGGATGAAGACCCTCAATATGCGGCTAAAAGCCTTAAATATGCAAAGGCCCTGTTTGAATTTGCCGAGAGATGCCCCACCAAATCATGTAATGCCGACGGCCCCAAGGGTTATTACACCTCTTCAAAGTGGCAGGATGATTATTGCTGGGCAGGGTCATGGCTTTACCTGGCAACACAGGAAGATCATTATCTAAGCGAAGTTTTCAAATATTTTGATTATTATGCCCCTCCCTCCTGGACGCACTGCTGGAACGATGTCTGGGCCGGCACCGCATGTATCATTGCCGAAATAGACGACTTATATGACAAAAACGGTCAGGTGTTTGAAGATAGGTATAGGACCGCAACAAACAAGAGTCCTTATGAGGAGATAAATTTCTGGGGACAGATTGCCAAAACTCTTGACAGCTGGATGACAGGCAAAACCGTAACCATAACCCCCGGCGGATATGCATTTCTCAATCAATGGGGTTCTGCCAGATACAACACTGCCACCCAGCTGCTGGCCGTGGTTTACGACAAGCATCATGGCAATACCCCCTCAAAATACGGCCAGTGGGCAAAATCACAAATGGATTACCTGATGGGCAACAATCCTTTAAACCGCTGTTATATAGTAGGCTACAGCGATATATCGGTGAAATACCCCCATCACAGGGCGGCTTCGGGCACCTCCATGGCTGAAGATCCCGCGCCCCACAAGCATGTGCTTTACGGTGCATTGGTGGGCGGTCCCGGTTCAAAGGATGAGCACAAGGATGTTACATCGGACTATGTATACAATGAAGTAACAATTGACTACAATGCGGCATTTGTGGGTGCCTGTGCCGGTCTTTACCGCTTCTTCGGGGATTCTTCAATGCAGATAACCCCCAACTTCCCTCCTGAGGAAACAGGCGGTGAAGAGGAGGAAACCTCATACTGGGTTGAAGCCTTCGGTGTGAACATAGTGCAGTCCGACGGCCCAAAAGCCACCGAAGTAACCTTCTATGTCCGTTCCAATGCTCCAAAGACTTCAAAAAACATCTCGGTAAGATACTATTTTGACGCAACCGGAATGACCTCCCTTGATCCAAACAGTATTGAAATGAGGGAGTTATACGACCAGACGGCTGCAGAAACAAATTATAATGCCATACTTTCGGGACCCCATAAATACACCAGCAGCAAACTGGGAGAAAATAAAATATACTATGTGGAAGTGACCTGGGATGGTTTTTCCATAGCCAACTCCAACAAAAAGTACCAGTTCGCACTGGGTACCTATGCATGGCAGAACTATTGGAATCCGTCCGATGACTGGAGCTATCAGGGCTTGAAAATTGAAGACAGCAACTGGACAGGCACCCCTGTCAAAACAGATAATATCTGTGTCTATGATTCCGGCGTTCTGGCTGGCGGTACCGAGCCTGACGGAACCAAACCTGCCGGGCCGGCAACAATCATGAGAGGTGACTTGAACGGTGATAAGGAAGTAAACGCACTGGATCTTACACTTCTAAAGATGCACCTTCTGGGAAGCCAGCTCCTGACGGGAGATGCCCTCAAGGCCGCGGATATGGATTCCAGCGGTTCGGTGGATGCATTGGATCTGCTCAGGCTGAGAAGCTACCTGTTAGGACTGTCTGAATTGTAAATTGTATTGTCAATCCAAAATTGTCAATCAAAGAAAAGAGCTGCCTTAAAATAGAAATTGAAATTCTATTGAGAGGCGGCTCTCATTTTCATTTTTGCAAAATTAGTCCGGTCATACCGTTCTCTTCTCAGTGACAACCAAATCCACCGGTATGTCGTAAGCCTCGTGAGGTATTTGCTCCAGCAGCTGGAAGTCATAACACACCCCAATCTTTTTGCAATTGCATGACGTCCGCACCAGATATCTGTCATAGAAGCCGCCTCCATAGCCCATGCGGTTTTTTTGAATATCAAAAGCGCTGCCCGGCACTATTATCACATCAAGCTCTGCCGGAGCAACAATACTGTCAATTTTCAGTTCAGGTTCCATAATGCCATAGCTGCCTTTTGTCTTCAGATCACTAAAATCCTTAATTTTAACAGCATGCATGACACTATCCCCGGCAGGGAATTTTTCTATACGGGGTACACTTACATTTTTACCCTGCAAAATCCATTCCTTTATCAAGCCATGGGTGTCAACCTCACTTCCAAAGCTGACAAAACACATAATGTTTTCAGCCTCAATTACAGCCTGCAGCCCATTCAGTTTTTCTGCTATACACCGGGACCAGCCAGGCAATTCCTGTTTGTCCATATTGTTTCTATATTCAAGGTATTGTTTTCTCAATTGACTCTTTGTCATAATAACTCCCCCCTGAAATACCTGCCGGTAACGAAAAATATAACAGAAACGGCTTCTCCCGTGCTTTAATAATAAAAATCAGGTCCCACAGCCAATGCAAATATGAACCAGAAGATTAACTGCATTACAAAGATTATCAAAGAGACTGTCAACAATGCAGCTCCATAGGATCTTCTATCAGAATCACTGTCGTTGGAAACCATGATCAAGCCGGCTATTATACCTATTATCTGACCGATACCTGGAATTATTACAGCTAATGCGCAAAGAAATACTTTTGCCCAATTACTCATAAGCTTTCCGCCGGCAGCTGGTGCACAATTGTTCAAAAGCAGCTGTCTCTCGAGAGACGTCACCTGTCTGTCCGCCCATAGAAGCTGTTGCTGGCTGTTATTATATGACTGTGAAACAGTTGAAACATTTTGCATTTTTTGGTGTTCATTCACTTCATTAACATCTTTAACGTTAATTTCGTTAACTTCGCTCAATTCTTCCTGTATATGTTCCTGCTCCATCCGATTAACCTCCATGAGCCATCATCCTCTTTATCAGTGATATTATACCATAATGTGACAAAATAGAAATAAGACTATTTATCTATTTTTAACCATATCCGGCTTATGGATGGAATATTTGATTTCAGATGTTACAGACCGCTACGAAATCTCCAGGCCCGACTCACAATTCACAGGCAGATAATAAATCCCAATCAGGCCCTTTATAACATCATCGTAATTTTCTTCAGTAATTTTATGTAAATAACCATTTTCCATATGTATGTACAGTGTGACACCAAAGGATTCATAATTGTCCATCAAGGCACTTATCATATCTATTGAATCCATCGGGTTAAAAAATTTTTTGACCCATCGGCGTGAATCCTCTTCCATTATATAATCCTTTTGATAAAAACTATGTAAAAACCTTCTTATTTCCCCCTGTTTGGTTGACCACAAACTCAATGTTACCGACATTATATTTCCCCCATGCTCATTTAAAATTGTCCAACTATTATACTATTTGACGTTGAGATTAAAAACCCTTTATGTAAATTGTTACAGTACAAAAAGACCCCGACAATCGCAGGTGTCAGGGTTTAATTATATAATTTTTTATACGTTATGTCACCTATCAATGATTACCTTCCCAATAACCTTTTGGATAGGGAGTGCACTTCATACTTGATTTTCTCCTCATCTATACCGGTGAATACTCTATTCTGCATTATAATATTTCCATCAATTATGACAGTATCCACATCCGATGCCTGGGCTGAATAAACTGCAGTTGACAGCGGATTGTTTTTGGGATAGAAATGAGGCTTGTCGGTATCTATAAGTATTATATCCGCTTTCATACCTTCTGAAATTTTTCCGGTATCGTCAAAGCCAATAGCCCGGGCGCCATTATAAGTCCCCATTTTTAACACAGTATCGGCCTTCATCAGCTGCGGGTTCATGGCAACACCTTTGTGAAGCAGTGCCGCCAGATTTATTTCCTCAAACATATTCAGGTTATTGTTGCTGGCAGCACCGTCGGTACCCAGGCAAACGTTAATACCCATGCCGATCATCTCGGGAACTCTTGCAATACCGCTTCCCAGCTTCAGATTGCTGGAAGGATTATGGGCTATACTGCAGCCCTTTCTTTTCATTATCTCCAGATCGCTGTCGGTCATGTGCACACAGTGTGCCGCTAAAACAGGTACATCCAGCACTCCTGTCTTTTCGCATATTTCTATTGAGGTCATTCCATAGTCTTTTTTGCTGGATTCAACCTCCGCGGTGGTTTCCAAAAGGTGGATATGGATGCCTGTATTGAGCTGTCTGGCAAGCGAAGCCGCATTTCTCAGAGTTTGTTCATTAAACATGTATGTAGAATGAATTTCAACAAATACTTTTATACGACCCTCGGCACTGTTGTGGTACCGATTGTAGTAATCCACCGTTCCCTGGCTCTTATCCAGGCGTTTCAATTCTCCGCCTTCAAAGAACTGAACCGGACTTTTGCAAAGATTTGCCTTTATTCCTGTCTCGGTCACAGCCCGGGCCACTTCATCCATAAACATATACATGTCTGCAAAAGCAGTAACTCCCGACTTCAGCATTTCAGCTATGCCCAGCATGGTTCCCCAGTATACATCCCTGTCCGTAAGCTTTGCCTCTATAGGGAAGATATTATCGAAAAGCCAGCTCTCCAATGCAATATCATCCGCATAATTCCTCATCAGGGTCATTGCACTGTGGCTGTGGGCATTCACCAGACCGGGCATTGCAAGCCCGCCCTTTCCGTCTATTTCCTTCTTGAAGCCAGTATTTTCAGGGAGTTTTTCGCCTGCAAAACAGATCTTCCTGTCTGAAACTCCGATAAAACCATTATGGATGACCGAATTTTGGTCATCCATGGTAATTATATCAACATTTTTTATTAATAAATCCAGATTCATCATTCCCTCGCTTATTCCGCCCAGCTGTTAAGATATTTCTTCTGATCCTTCGAAAGCCTGTCGATCTTAACTCCCCAGGATTTCAGCTTCATTTCGGCCACTGCCTTATCGATTTCAGCAGGCACGTCGATAACCTTATTTCCCAGCTTACGGAAGTTGTGAAGCATATATTTTGCGGAAAGTGCCTGCAAAGCAAAGCTCATATCCATTATTTCAGCGGGATGCCCGTCTCCTGCCGCAAGATTTACAAGCCTTCCCTCGGCAAGAAGGTTTATCCACCTGCCGTTGTCCAATTTGTAACCCATTATGTTTTTTCTCTGCTCCTGCTTTTCAACAGCTATCTTCTCCAGCTGTTCTACCGATACTTCCACATCGAAGTGGCCTGCATTGCATAGAATAGCCCCGTCCTTCATGCTCTTGAAGTGTTCTTCCGTTATTACGTCGCGGCAGCCGGTAACGGTTATGAACAGGTCTCCGACCTTGGCCGCTTCCGACATTTTCATCACTTTGTAGCCATCCATTATGGCCTCTGCCGCTTTTACAGGATCGATCTCGGTAACAATCACATTTGCACCGAAGCCCTTTGCCCTCATGGCAATACCTTTGCCGCACCAGCCATAGCCTGCAACTACTATATTTTTACCGGCAACTATGAGATTGGTGGTTCTGTTGATACCATCCCATACAGATTGACCGGTACCGTATCTGTTGTCAAAAAGATATTTGCAGTTTGCATTATTTACCGCAATCATGGGGAATTTGAGCACTCCCTCTTTTTCCATCGCTTTCAGTCGCAGGACACCGGTTGTGGTTTCTTCACAGCCTCCCATAATATGAGGTATAAGTTCTTTTCTTGTTGTGTGCAGGAGATTAACAAGATCTCCGCCGTCATCTATTATTATATTGGGCTTGTAGCCAAGTGCCAGATTGAGATGTTCCTCATACTCTTCCCTGGTTGAGTTATACCAGGCGTATACATCCAATCCGTCGGCCACAAGACCTGCAGCCACGTCGTCCTGTGTTGAGAGGGGATTGCTTCCGGTGACAGAAACTTCTCCGCCTCCAATTGCAAATAATTTTGCCAGGTACGCAGTTTTAGCTTCAAGATGCACAGATACAACTACTCTGACACCTTTAAACGGTGTTGTTGCTCTGAATTCATCCTCCAGGCTTCTAAGGATGGGCATGTTTCTTCTGACCCATTCTATTTTTTGTTTTCCCTTATCAGCCAAAGAAATATCACGTATAACACTTTTCATTATAAATATCCCCCATCTGTGTTTGGTTTACCACTAAAATTATATGACACATTATAGCCTGTTTCAACATTTTATTTTTATTCATTTTTCTTACCCTCTATTAAAAATGTACATTGTTAGCATAGGGTATGTATGTAAGCTTTAAATCCTACTTCTTGCTCAATAATTCAGTAACTGTCACTATGCTGTATCCTCTGTTCTTGATGCCTGCAACTATCTCCTCGATGTTGGCTATGTCATATTGGTTAAAATGAAGAAGTATGATGGAACCGCCGGTACAATTATTAACTACGTGCTGCTGGATCTTTTTTGCTATTTCATTTGTAGAATAATTCTTCCTCATGCGGCTTATGACACTGTTATAGGTTTCAAGATTCCATCCGATTACCTGATAGCCGCAGTCCTGGGCGATGGAAAGTATCCTGTCCTCCTTGTTTCCGTTCCCGCCGGGCAGTCTCAGGTATGGGAATTCACTTTTCATCCTATTCAAATACTCTTCTCCCAGCACCTTCTTCACACAGGTCTCCCAGCCCAATATCTCGTTTTTTACCTGCTGATCGGACAGTTTTGTCAGTGTGGCATGATTCAGAGTGTGGTTGCATATCTGGTGTCCTTCATTTATGGCCCTTTTCCACACCTGGGGATAATCGTCCAGCACACTTCCGATTATGAAAAACGTTGCCTTTATATTATTTTTTTTGAGAACATCCAGAGTTTTTATTATTGTCTTTTCGTTGTAGCCGTCATCAAAGGTAAGTGCCACGTAAGATGTCTTTGCACCCTTGAAGATGGTTTTTTGCACCACCTTGGCTTTCTTTGCGGTTTGAGCCTTATCATCGTTCTTTACCTCAGGCTTTTTATCGGGCTTTTTTTCAGCTTGTTTGTTGCTGCTGTTTTTATCTGTATCCTTGTTTTTTTCAGGCTGTACTTGAGTATTTTTATCATTCTTACCTGTTTCCGGCTTACTTTCGGTTTTGTTCTCCGGCTTATCCGCTGGTTTATTTCCGGGCTTGTTTTCAGACTTGCTCTCCTGTTTGTCTTCCGGTTTGCTTTCAGGCTTATTCTCCTGTTTGTTTTCGGATTCTTTTACAGGTGGGGCTTCTGTCTTATTGCCATCAGATGTATTTTTACCCGTATCCGGTGATAAATCATCGGCTGATGCCTGTAAGCCGTTTTCCGCAGCTTCCTCTCCCGTTGTTTTGGCAGAAAAGGTTATTTTTTGATTTGAGCTCTGAACGGTATTTTTTAGAAATCCATCATGAATAAACCCAATCTGGTTCTTTGAAGCCATATTGACAATGCCGCAGTACCATATCAGTATTATAGCCACAGTGCATATGGATAAAGTATAGACGGTACGGATAAATATTCTTTTGCCTTCCTCTGTAATCAGCCTGTTATATTTCTCGTATATGTTGAGTCTATGCAATATTTTTTTTAGCATGTATGTACCCTTTGGAAAGAATTATATATCTATTATACTACGATATACCGGAAAAGCACCTCCTTTTTGCTTTTAAGCCTTTTTTGAACGCCTGGCCGATATTTTGAATACATAGTTTTCTCCCGAGTTGTTATCCCAGTTATCAGCCGGGTCCTTAAAACATAATTGCAGACTTTTTCCCTCTAGAATTTGTATTTCCGTTGAAAACCCGTCAGTTCCCTTTTGCATGGGAGTATATGTACTGCCTGACCATTCACTGCCATAACCGGAATGAAGGTATATGCTTTCAGCCCCTGCCTCTGCAAGTAACCCCTTATAGGTTATCTTAATCCTGTCTCCGCCGTATATGGTTTTCTTCGATAGACTTACTCCACTTTCCTCATATGATTTTATTGCCATTTTGCCACCTCCGTACTTTATGTTATACCCGTTATAATTGCAATTTCACATTGGAATGAAATTTTTAACATTATACCACGGACAATGCACTTGGTCAATTTTACATTAATGTAATTTTATTACAAATAGGGCATTATCAATTTTTCCAGAGTGGGGCTGATCCCTAAAAGTTTTTTCAATTGCTTGTATTCTTCTATCACGGCTTTGTTCACACCGCCTGTCTTTTCAGCTCTGATCATCAGATTTTTCGGTGTTTCGAGAGGGGATACGTATTCTACGATGGACACCTTATAGCCCATTGCCTCAAGGAGCATCAGCCTGATTCCGTCGGTGAGCACATCTGCCAGCCTTGCTTTTAAAACCCCATGCCTGGTTATACTCTGAAGAATATCAAAAGAATATTGGCTCAGTATCTCCTTCTGGCAGCAGGGAACCATTACAATTGCTTTCGCATTGTTGTTAACAGCCAGAGCTATTGCCTCATCCGTTGCAGTATCACAGGCATGCAGGCTTATTGCCAGATGTATATCTTCTCCGGCGGTATAGTTTCGGATATCGGTTACTCTAAAATCCATATTCTTATAGTCCAACTGCTCTGCAATCTTTTTTGAAGCATCAATAACTGTTTTGGAAATATCAAGACCGATAAAATGGCAGTTCTTTTTCAGCACTTCTTTTATATAGTAGTTTAATACAAAGGACAGATAGGATTTTCCGCAGCCGCAGTCGACAACATTTATTTTTCCGTACCTGGCGCACAGGTTTCTAAGCATATCATCCACCAGTTCAATATAATGGTCGATCTGGTTGTATTTCCTGATCATATCATTTTTTATCTTCCCATTTTCTCCAAGTATGCCTATTGCCTTCAGAACAGCATCGGCATGTCCCACCTTTATATAATAATCCCTGTTGGTTATCTGGGAGGTTTCATTATGACCTTTGCCGGCATCGGCAGCGTCCTGGTCCCTTGTCTTCATCTTAACGCCCCTGTCATCGGCATCAATATGGATTGCCGTGCCCCGCTCTTCATATATCAGATTCATTGCTTCGTACTGCTCGGCTATTTTTGCAATTCTGGCCCCCAGCCAGGAAATCTCCATCCTGTCATTTCGGCCGTTATACTGTAAAAACAATCTGTTTTCCTTTAAAGTCACGACTGCCTCATAAAATTTTGTTCCCGACTTGAATCTGATTGTTATCTTTTTAAAAAAATCCGCATTTTCGGTTATTCTTTGCTCAAGTCCCGTTAAAAACAGACTCAGCTTTGAGATGCTTTGTTTATTCATGTTACCTCCACTATTAGTGCTTTTGAACAGGAGTTCTCAGCAATTCAACGTCTTCTTCGGTCAATTCCCTGCATTCCCCCAGGCCAAGATTTTCATCCAGCCTGAGCTTTCCCATGCTGAGCCTTTTCAGGTAAATTACTTTTTTTCCCACAGCTTCAAACATTCTCTTTACCTGATGAAATTTACCTTCCACTATGGACAGCCTGATTTCCGATATCTCATCCGACCTGAGTATTTCCAGCCTTGCCGGAAGGGTTTTGTATCCGTCATCAAGTGTGACTCCTCTTTCAAAGGCTTCAATGTCGGCTTGCTCCACCCGCCCCTGTACATGAGCATAGTACTGCTTTGTAACATGTTTTTTGGGAGACAGAATTTCGTGTGCAAGCTGACCGTCATTGGTCATGAGAACAAGCCCTTCCGTGTCTATATCCAGCCTGCCTGCTGGAAACAAGTCAAAGCACTTGTATTCCTCCGGCAGGATATCAAATACTGTTTTCTGCCTGGTATCTGTGGTTGCAGAAATAACTCCGCGGGGCTTGTTCATCATGAGATAAATGTATTTACGGTACTGGAGTTTTACACCGTTCATCAGGATGGTGCTCTCAGCAGGGTCCACATGCAAACCGCTGTCCTTGACTACAGTACCGTCAACCTTGACCAGGCCGTTTTTTACGGCACTCTTGATTTCAGTACGTGAGCCAAACCCAAAATTGGATAACACCTTGTCCAGTCTCTGCTTTTGTTTCAAAAGTCAAACCTCCTTGAAATAACATATCTCATATGATGTTTTATCACGCCATCTTTCTCCAGCCTTTGGGATACAAGTTTTTCAGCATGTCCCCGGTCTGCTTTGCCCAGCCCAGAGTGTAGCCGTCAACACAAATACCGGTATAGCCCTTTTCACCCGAATCAATTAAAGTTTCGCCCTTCAGGTAGCTGTTTGTCTCCCTGTCCCCGGCAGCAAAGTTGATTTTTCTTTTCATTTCCTCACTTTTCATGGATACTGCGAGAGAATGTGAAGGAACAAAACCCTTCGGACTGTTCTCTCCAAGATACCACCCGAATTTAGCCACCTTCAGGCCTGACAGGTCGGGACAGGCTTGGGGCAGGTGGTAAAAATTGTTCCCTTTCTGAAACACATGGCCTTTCAGGCTCAAGGTTGTACTGTTATTTATAAACTCCGCCAGTTCCCTGTTAAAGTTTCCCAAGCCCTCAAAGCTGTTGACGGGGTATGCCTTTTCCCAGCTTCCATCCCTTTGGAGGGCCGGGGAATTAATATCATTGTCTCCATTAATGCCGTGCTCAAGTTTCCTTATAATGGCGGCAAAATGACCTTCTCCGTTCAGCTTGTGGGGCCACAGCCTGGCAGCTTTTGAAAAATCGTATTTCCCGGCCGACCACTCCCTGCGGCCGCCTTCTATGCCGCCGGTTTTAGGTATTTCCAGCAATTCATAGCCTCCCGGGTGTTGGTCCATGAACCTTTCTATCATTATCTCATCCTCTTCCGGGGAGAAGGTACAGGTGGAATATAATATCACTCCTCCCGGCTTCAGCATTTTGTCCACCTGCTGCAATATATCCCACTGCATGCAGCTGCATTTTTCACATTTGAACTTTTCCCAGCTTTTAACGGCATCCTCGTCCTTCCGGAACATACCCTCACCCGAGCAGGGAGCATCTACCATGATCCTGTCAAAGAAGCTTTCAAAGTTTCTGGCAAGCTTGTCGGGAGTATCATTGAGTACAACGGCATTCCTGACTCCGCAAAGTTCGATGTTTTTTACCAGTGCCTTGACTCTCTCGGCATTGATATCATTTGAAACCAGCAGACCCTGACCTTTCATTTGTGCAGCCATCTGTACCGATTTCCCGCCGGGCGCTGCACACAGATCCAAAACCCTGTCCCCGGGTCTGACACCTATAACAGCCCCCGGAAGCATGGCACTGGGCTCCTGTATATAATACAGTCCCGCATAATAATACGGATGTCTTCCCGGGTTGTCACCTTCTCTGTAATAAAAGCCATCGGTGGTCCATGGAACGGGTTCCAGGTGAAAGGGTGATATTTTTAGAAATTCGTCCACTGAAATTTTCAGCGTATTTACTCTCAAGCCGTAAAATCTCGGCTTATTATAGGATTCAAGGTAACTGTTGAATTCCTCACCCAGCAGTACCTGCATTTTGTTCACAAACTCTTCGGGCAGCTTCATATATTAAAAATAAACTCCTGTAAATTAGAATAAACTCCTGAATAAAGAGATCTTTTGCAAAGCCCTCTTAATACAGGAGTTATTATACCACAAAATATGGCACTTTAAAGCTTCCATATCACTTATTTTGTCCTTATTGCCAAATAAATACTATTTGCCGTCCAGAGGTATCTTTACCGTAAAGCGGCCGCTTATCCTGCTGGGATAATCACATAATTTAAAGGTTACAGGCCCTTTAAAGCCTGATCCAATTTTCAAATTATAATGGTAATAACATACTTTGTCTCCGCCTTCCATCCCTTCACTTATTATAGTAAGAGGATGTCCATTGGAATCAAACGCTTCATTGGTTATAGAAAAATTTTTATCTGAATATGGAGCATTTCTTTTCATTTCAGCACTTAAAAACATTTGATCTTTGCCGACAGTTATATCCATTAAACTCAATAAATTAAATGGTGAATACAATATTTTCCCGTTTGCAGTATCCACGGTAAAATAGCACTTGTCCTTATCCAGGGCTCTGATGTAATTACCTGTGATGTACAGTTCCTTCGGTTTTGTAAAATAGTTGCTCTGGAAATTCAAGGTCTGACGATCGCCTCCCGGATTGGAGCCCGATAACCCATTTACTATCCTCCCCCACTCTTCTCCGTTTTCATCCATCAGCTTCAAATCTTCAAAAGTAAATAGTTTTTTTGTATTGGCTGGGTCCAAGCTGACCGACAGAATACTTTTTATTGGGTAAATCCTTATATCCTCGAATTTTATCTTTTGTCCCTCAACCTCGACAGTTTGATTGATACTGTATATCTTTTCAGCACCCGATAATTTCTCCCTGTCTATGGTGAACGGAATCTGCCAGCTTCCGCTTATAACTTCAGGTTCGCCAGGTATGCCCATATCCTGTTCCAAAATATTGTCCTTTGCGGATATTTCACTTTCTTTTAGCTTTTTTTGTTCTTCCAAACTTACTTTTAAAACCAGATTGTCAGGTATTACTTCACCCTGATTTTCATTTGAATAAAACTCTATTTTTCCCTCAAATTTTTTACCTTCATACCGTGCCGCGTCGTAGCCTATACTCATCTTCAAATCCGAGCCCCTGGAATCAGTTAACTTAACGTCTCTGATACGGGGCATAACATGACTGCCTTTATTTTCCAGCGAATAAAACACAATAATTCCGCTGTTGTCGGCAATAATATCCTTTATTGTGAATTTGATATTTTCATACTCGACGGATTTATCTATATGCTGGATATATTCATTTTCAACTGCTGCCGAGAGTCCTTTATCCAAACCTACAAGTTCAACAATATAATTTAACCCCGGAATCCTGGCTACATTGGAAGCAAAAACAGGAGAGACTCTAATACCGGTAATAAACATGGCCAGCAGCAGGCTGCCCATAACCGCAGAAAACATTTTTATCCTTTTTGCGGCCATTTTCCTCCGTCCCCGGTCAATGCCTTTATTTATATATTTATCTATATCCTCAGGAATTTTAATATTGTCAAACACAGTGTTCACTCCCCTTCATGTTATCCCTCAGCTGTTTGAGACCTCTGTTTATCCAGGTCTTAACAGTACCGACAGGTTTGTTTAATGCTTTTGCTATGTCTTCTGTGGAAAAATCCTCGAAGTACTTCAAGATTAATACATCTCTGTATTTGGGTTTAATTTTTGTGAGACCGTCGGTCAGGTCAAGCCGTTCCTCTATTCCGCCGTCCGCATCCATTATGCAAATATGCTTAATGGATGCCATATCCTCCGAAGTGTGCTTTGAAAGATATTTTAACTCATTAATGCAATAATTTATGAGTATTCTTGTCAGCCAGGTTGTAAAGTACCTGGAATCCCTGAGCCTGTTTATGGAAATATAGGCTCTGCAGGTAGTCTCTGCCACAGCCTCCAGTGCGGCATGTTCATCCTTCAGATACGAATATGCTGTTCTATATAATTTTTCCCTGGACGCGGATATTATTTCGTAGAAGGCATCGCGGTCCCCGTGCTGAGCCTTTCTTACCAATTCTTCCATAGCTTTTTATAAGTATCTCCTTGATTTTCATTAGCCCTTTATTCTTTAATTCTATATATTAGACCATAAACAACTCATTCCGGATTCAAATATTTAAAAATATTTATAATAACGCAGTATCCCCCATTACAATATTGCTATTACACATGACAATATTGCTGCCACACATAACAATGTTGCCTCCACACACTCCTTGACAGTCAATATTACCCATGCTATAATAGCTTTTGTCATTAAACTTGAAAACATGTTAATGGCCCATTGGTCAAGTGGCCTAAGACACCGCCCTCTCACGGCGGTAACAGGGGTTCGAATCCCCTATGGGTCACCAAAAAGCATTTGCATTTATGCAGGTGCTTTTAATTTTTTTGTTTTGGGATTCGAACCCGGGAGGGCGCGAGCGTAAGCAAAAGAGCCTTAATGGCTGTTTTGCAGCGAGCGTAGGAGCCCGGCACCGCAAGCCAGAGGTGCGCGGTGGGCGACGTCATTAGCATGCACAGCATGCGGCGAATCCCCTATGGGTCACCAAAAAGCATCTGCATTTATGCAGGTGCTTTTAATTTTTTTATTTTGGGATTCGAACCAAATATAAATATAATTATCAGTAATATATTCTATCGCTGCTCATATATGTGAAATTTATAAGGTGCAATTGAATTATAATATCCAGGCTCCAATATTAACTCATCCCTGTTCATTTCACCGAGAGAGGGATTATACCGCCATATTACCAAAGGAGTAATTTCATATAATTCATTATTAATCCTCTCAAACACTGATGCATATTGAGGAAATCGCCTGTCATAAATTTCTCTTTTATATTTATAAGCTTCACTGCCATAGGGTATTAACCTGGTAATTCCATGAATCTGTAATGTTCCGGAACATACCGCAACATGCGGATTTTCAGCCAGATTTCTGCATTTTAATGTATCTGAATAGCTTCCAAAATATAAGTGCAAGTCTTGATCATATGCAAAACAAACAGCGGAATTATCCGGATAAATTTTGTTTGTAGTCGCCAAGTATAATAATTTTTCTTTTTCCAATAAATTTAAGACAGTACCAAAATCAAGCTCCATATAACCTTACCCATCCAATACCATTTATTTTTTAGTCACTCACAATAATCATTATAAATATCCATTATTAGTAAATAGTATCTTGTCATACTGAAACAGTCAACCAAAATATGCAAATCAGCATTTAAAATTATTATTCCAGGTTTAACTGCGCTTAGACTTCCAATAAAAAGTTATAAGTTCCTATACGCCCAAAAAGACTAACTATTAAAAGTCAAGTCTTAAACTAGTATTTTTAGAATAAAGTGCAGAGATGATGTTAGATATTTATGAACTTTGAAAACTGCATGACGAGTAGATCATCTGTTAAGGTGCTCAAGAAAAAAGTACCAATGAAAAAGTACTAAGCTGCTTTGATATAAGCCTGTCTTGTTTTTTCAAGATGGTATATAACTCTTACTGTAAAAATGATGCATCTTTTATTAGGTCGACGATGGACTTACATTTTTATGTTGATTTGGGATATGTATGCACTAGGTTCTCTGCATAGTATGTAAAAAACTAAGATAACTCGAGATATTTGAAGAAAAATAAACTTAAAAGAAGAAGGAGTGTCATAGAATGAATGTACTTTCATTCTACGGCACTCCTTCGCTTTGTACATTTGTAGAGTTGAACAAAACTAACTTTATTTTATCTGCTATATTTATACTCAGGCAGCATTATTTAACTGGCAGTGTTTTAACGATCCCCAGCAGGTATTGTTTCATAATAGCATAATCAACAGAATCTACAGTATTATCAACGTTCAAATCCAGAACTATATTATATTTATTTTGGGAATCCATCAAATACTGCTTAAATAGAGCAAAATCCAGCGAATCTATATTTCCGTCATCGTTGAAATCTCCGTATTTTACCGGTGCGGTACTTTCAAAGAAATTGACCCTTTTCATTTCAGCCCATATGGCATCGGCTGCCGCGTAACTTCCTGCTTGTGTAGGATGTATGCCATCGGACAAAATGTATGAAGAATATTTTCCTTCAAAAGTAGGCCTTAAATCAAGAAAGTATCCTTTAGGCGCAGCAGAACTAGTTACAATACTACTTATCTGCGGTCTCATTGTATCCAGTTTCGGTTTTAACGAACCGGCCAACCCCCCCACAGGATCAGGATAAAACAGGTAGAAAACCTTGACGGTTCCGCTTCTTCCCATTTGTCCAAACAGTGTTCTTGCCGCCGCGACTGCGTTGTCAACATTACCTGCAAGGCAGTCGTTTCCTCCACCGTCCATTATAACATACTTTACAGTACCTGCATTTACACCATTTTGATATTGGGTGGGAATGTCCGGCGATATTCCGCCGCTTAACATGGTTCCACTTACCGAGTTGTCCCTGAATTTGTCGCTTGAATCCAGGACTCCTTCATTTTTAGCATTTTGCTGCAGCCTTGTTACTATATCACGTGACAAAGCTAGGAATGAATCCCCGATAACAAGAACTTCACTTCCTTTAATTTTGCTTGCAGCAGCACTCTGAGCATCGTTTGAAGCTTCATCAGATGTGGCTTTTGCAACATTAGGCACTAAATTGAAACTTAGAAATGCACTAATAACTACTAATGTGATAATCCGATAAAAAATAACCCTTTTTTTCACAACAACAACCTCCTATAAAATATTTATATACAAATGCAAAAGCATATGTATTAATTTAGAAGTGGAAACACTGCTATGAAAAAATACATAAAACTGCTCAGACTATTTTGCATATAGAATTTATTCCTTAAAATTTAAGGATATTATTCTGGACATAAACATTTATGTGTCCAATTTCACTCAATAACCATTGTGACTATTTACATTTATTTCAATTATATATAATATTTCCCATATTTTCAACAGTAATTTTGTATATAATACAACTTTTTGCAATATTAATATCAGGAGTTCTTCGGACTCCTTTGGGGACTACTCCTCCCTTCGACAGGATTAAGCTCCTGAGTCACCCCATCTCAAGTTTAGATCGCTCAGACTTTCAATAAAGGATTGTACGCAAAAAAGCCGCTATCCAATTTACCTGAATGTAGCGGCAATGTTCAATCTATCTAATCAGTAATATATAAAATTCCAAATCCATTTCAACCCTATTATCAATAATATCTATTGTGGCATTTCAGATTTGACCTATAAATAAGTATTGTTATCTATATAAATTCAACCCCTGTTTTGTTGTTTTTCTGCCATTCATAAAATTCATTAATCCTTTTACAGGGGCTGTTACTGCATTGTTTGCATGTATGTATGCCTTTGCTTGTATTACACTGCGTAATATTACATTTGTCGGACAGAAAAAACTTCCTGCCGGATTTACAGCCATAACATTTCATTTCTTCAATATCAAATGTACGTTTGTAAATCTCTCCCCATTTGTCTGCAAGTTCCTGTTTCAACGAAATATTCTCAGTTGATGTAGCAATAAATAATGGACATGTAAAACAGTTTATACCACAATACGCAATCAATTTATCCAACGCCCTTTCCTCCCAACCATATTCGAAATCATATTATCAGAAACACTTATCTTAGTTATAATCTTAGTTTAGCAAATTAAGAAATTTCATCAATATTAGCTCTTACAATACCTTCAAGATAATGTACCATTTCTTTTAGCTTGTCCTCATCGGAAATTGCCTGAAGGTTTGTATCAATCAAGACATTATCCTTTACACTTATTCTGATTTGGAATTCATCCAGTCCTTCATTATCCACAAGCCTGATTAAGGGAATCCCTTTCTTCAGTTCCAGCTCAAGCTTTTTTCTCATGCCTTTAAACAAATCAATAAAATTCTCTTGCCCAATGGTATTTATATAAGGAATAATTCCTGTTCCAAATTCGAGCCTGACTGTATCGCCTTTGTAGCTCTTTTCCATGCTTATCATCCTTTCATCAGTACTATGCAATAATATTTGCTCTCGCAGGAACTGATAAATATTAACATTGCTGATTCCAATATCTTCACTCATTTTTAAAACCGACTGAATAATAGACTTGCTGTATTTTAGTTCATATATTTTATTTTCTATTTCATCCAGCCTGCTAAGGAGAATATGGGATAGTTGCCTGCCATTATCGGACAGCAACACCCTGGAAATTTCATTCATGGTTAATTTAATATTCCTGAGGAGAAGAATTTGTTCCAATCTGTTAATTCCCTCTTCGTCATAATATCTGGCATGTGATGCCTCATCTTTAATACTTTTTAACAGCCCGATTTCTTCATAAAACCTGAGAGTTCTTTTTGTTATATTGTATTTTTTTGATACGTCACTTATCTTAATAAGTGCTGCCATCATTGTACGATCTCCTTCCTCCAAAAATTATTAAGAAGTACTTTTTACATTAAGTGTAAATGATTACGTAGCGTAACTGTCAACATTTTTTTAATATTTGTTTATAATCAAGCTATCCAACAGCAAATTTAAGTACCAGGTATCTACAGTATTTGGAATTTATTATATGATTAGATAAAATAAATACATCAAGGAGGAAAACTGTATGAAGAGATCGGTTAAGCACAATATGTATATAACTTTGGCAAAGCGTCACACGATCTGCACTTTTTTACAATATTCCTTTCCAATAATACTTATATACAAGCTGATTTCATGACTTGATTAAAAATTAATATTTTGAAGGATTTGAATGAATATATAAAAACAGCTTTGCCGTTGCAAAGTTGTTTTTATATATTCGGGTATATGTCCTGTCTAACAGGACATATCTATATTTCATTAAAGGTGTATATATTCGGTCACTTTATCTGTAAACAATACCCCATCCAGATGGTCAAGTTCATGGCAGAAGCACTTGGCCAGCTCTCCTGTCCCAATATACCTGACTTTCTCACCTTTTTCATTCAGTGCCTCAACTGTAACCTTTGCCGGGCGTATTAATCTGCCGGCAACACCTGGAATGCTCAAACAGCCCTCAATAACCTCCTGGCTTCCCTCCTGACTGATTATTACAGGATTAACCAGTTTAATCAGACCATCCCCCATATCCAATACAACAAGTCTCTTTAAAATTCCCACCTGCGGAGCTGCCAGACCTGCCCCATTTTCGGTGTGGTACATTGTTTCGGCCATATCATCCAATAGCTGTCTTATCTGGTCATTTACTTTTTCCACAGGCCTGCATTTTTTTCTTAATACCTCATCTTCCACCGTTCTGATCTGCCTTATTGCCATTAAACAACACCTCTGCTTTTTTGAGCTCTTGATTTTCTTTCACTTTCCTCAAAGTTGAATACATCTTCAATTGTGCTGCCAAATACTTTGCAAATATCATAGGCCAGCCATATTGAAGGTTCAAACTTTTCCGTTTCAATAGCATTTATTGCCTGTCTGGATACACCCACCAGTTCCCCCAGCTGTTCCTGGGTCAAGCCCATTACTTCACGCAGTTCCCTGATTTTATTTTTCATCTTTACCTCCGTGTGCCCTGCATTTTCTTCGTATTGCCTTTATCGCACTGTCATGTTTACCTTACATTAATTGTATATCAGTTTAGAGGTTAATGTCAAGTCTACCTTACTAAATCAGTCACAAAAAGACACAAAGCTAATCATTCAACTTTGTGTCTTTTACAGATAAATAATGATCTAATAAAAACCTATTTTTGATGTGTCTTATTAAAATTCATGCTGGCATTGGTTATATGCTGGATTGTTAGTTTCTCGGCAGTATCCGCATCCTTGTTTTTGATGGCTTCAAATATGGCTCTATGCTCATCAAGCGCTTTTACAGGTCTTCCCGGAGTCTCAAAAGAGTTATTCCTCGCACTCTGGATATAAAAGTGGAAGGTGCTTAGCATATGCATCAGAGGCCTGCTTTTACTTGCCTTGAAAATAATATCATGAAATTTGGAGTCATAAGTCATCAGATGCCGGGCATCGTTCTTAATGGTATAGAACTCCTCAAGCTCAAGAGCCTCCTGCAGTTCCTTGATCTCTTCATCGGTAATCTTCTCTGCCGCCCATCTGGCCGCCAGTCCTTCAATCATTGTCCGTATGATGAATATATCCTCAACATCCTGTTCGGATACTCCCTTAACTATAACTCCCTTGTTGGGTATGGATTGAACCAGTCCTTCCAGCTCAAGTTGTCTTATAGCCTCCCGTATGGGGGTTCTGCTCACTCCAAGCTCCTCCGACAGTCTCAACTCAATCAGACTCTCACCGGGCTTGTAAACCCCGGTCAGGATTTGCTTCCGAAGCTGATTAAAAACCTTCCCTCGAAGAGAATTCACCAGGTTTTCACTTTCGTCATATTCCAGCCTAGCCATTTTTTGATATCCCATCTGCGTGTAAAAATGCCGGGGTATCCCACACGCTTTTAATTAAATAATTATATATGTCAGCCGTTATTTACCTTTGTAAAATTCAGCAAACCTCCGGCAAGTATCATCTGTACCTGTCTGTCCGACAAAGATACCCTGACCTTTATCTCTCTGTTTTTAGTAAGATTTCTTACTATGACAGTACCGGCCTTTTTTACCTGATCTATGGCATTCTCAATAGTAAGTTCATCATTCATATCTATGGTATCATAATCCGCTTCGTTTTCAAAGGTCATCGGAACTATTCCGGAGTTGATCAGATTTGCCATATGGATTCTGGCAAAGGATTTGGCTATAACACCTTTGATCCCTAGCTGAAGCGGTGCCAATGCAGCATGTTCCCTGCTTGAACCCTGACCATAGTTTGAACCTCCGATTATGAAACCTCCGCCGTTTTCCTTTGCTCTTGCAGGGAATTCAGGATCACATGGAGTCAGACAGAATTCAGCAAGATAAGGTACATTTGACCTGAATGGCAGCAGTTTTGCATTTGAAGGCATTATGTGGTCGGTGGTGATATTGTCTCCAACCTTTATCAAAGCTTTTCCTGAAATCTTATCGGACAATGCCTTATTAACAGGGAAGGGCTTTATATTAGGCCCCCTTACTACCTCCACATCATTTCCTTCAGGTGCAGGAGCCACCACAAGGTTGTCATTTATGACAAATTCCTCAGGCATTTCTATTTTAGGAGCCTCTCCCAGCTCTCTGGGGTCTGTCAGTACTCCGGTAAGCGCGCTTGCTGCTGCAACTTCAGGGCTTACAAGGTACACCCTGGCAGAGGTTGTTCCGCTTCTGCCTTCAAAGTTTCTGTTGAAGGTTCTCAAGGATACCGCATCTGTACATGGAGCCTGCCCCATACCTATACATGGACCGCAGGCAGATTCAAGGATTCTTGCCCCTGCCGAAACCATATCGGCCAGAGCACCGTTCTGTGCCAGCATGGTAAGGACCTGCTTCGAACCGGGTGCTATTACAAGGCTTACATTGGGATTGACTGTCTTTCCTTTTAAAATGGCGGCTACCTTCATCATATCCATGTATGATGAGTTTGTGCAGCTTCCGATTGCAACCTGGTCAACCTTGATTTTGCCTATTGTTGAGATCTTCTCGACATTATCCGGGCTGTGAGGTTTGGCAGCCATTGGCTCAAGGGTTGCCAGATCAATAACTATATGTTCATCGTAATTTGCATCGGCGTCAGGCAATAATTCCACCCAATCGGCAGCTCTGCCCTGTGCCCTGAGAAATTCGTGAGTCACATCGTCACTTGGGAATATTGAAGTGGTAGCACCCAATTCTGCTCCCATGTTTGTGATGGTTGCTCTTTCGGGAACGGTAAGAGTTTTGATTCCCTCTCCTGCATATTCGATAACTTTGCCGACACCGCCCTTTACAGACAATACTCTTAAAACTTCCAGTATTATATCCTTTGCAGCCGACCACGGATTGAGTTTTCCTTTAAGTTCCACCTTACAGACTTTTGGCATTGTCAGGTAGTACGGTCCGCCTCCCATTGCAACAGCTACGTCAAGGCCGCCGGCACCAATGGCGAGCATACCGATTCCTCCGCCTGTCGGAGTGTGGCTGTCCGAGCCAAGTAATGTCATTCCGGGAACACCAAAGCGTTCAAGCTGTACCTGGTGACATATGCCGTTTCCGGGCTTTGAAAAGTATACACCGTGCTTTGAAGCCACAGTCTGGATGTATTTATGGTCGTCGGCATTTTCAAAACCGGCCTGTAAAGTATTATGGTCAATATATGCCACTGATTTTTTTGTCTTTACTCTAGGTATACCTATTGCCTCAAATTGAAGGTATGCCATTGTACCGGTGGAATCCTGCGTGAGTGTCTGGTCAATTCTGATGGATATTTCACTGCCTGTGACCATTTCACCGCTTACCAGGTGATTTTTTATTATTTTTTGTGCTAAATTCAAACCCATTTTTATAAAGCCCCCTTAAAAAATATACATATTCATAATCAATGATATCAATTTGACCGGTTTCATATAATAAATAATTAATAAAATAATATAAAACCTATATAATAATATCTATTTAATAACTATTTTTCAATATAAAAGCCATACCTTTTTCACTTATAATAGAAGTATCAATTATATTAATTCTATTAAGTTTACTAAGTCTACTAATATACGCCGGTCGAGCTGAAATAAAAGTCAACAGACAAACAGACACTATCTGCCTTCCGGAAGCAAGTCAGGAGCCAGTTCCCTTATACACTTCAGCATTTCCTTGTCACTGATGGAGGTATTTCTTCCGCTCTTGTACTGTGCGTCGATCCATTCCTTTACTACAGCTACCCTGTCATCTTTTTTATCTATAAGGCTGTCCCCTGAAAGGCGGAAATAGTTGTTGATCCACAATGCAATCCCAGCCAGGCCGGAGGTCTGTGTTATGGCCACCCCTATAGGTCTGTTCAGCAGCTTGCCTGTATTGAATATATTGTATATTTCTTCATCCTTTAAGAGTCCGTCTGCATGTATTCCGGCCTGTGTCACATTGAAGTGCCTGCCGACAAACGGTGTCCTTGGCGGGATCTCATAGTCAAGTTCCTTTTCATAGTACTCTGCTATTTCGGTAATAACCGTAGTATCCATGCCGTCGGTGGTTCCCCTGAGCGACGCATATTCAAACACCATAGCTTCAAGAGGTGTATTTCCGGTACGTTCCCCTATTCCCAAAAGTGAACAGTTTACCGAGGAACAGCCGTACATCCATGCAGTGGCTGAGTTACAGACAGCCTTGTAAAAATCGTTATGTCCGTGCCATTCGATCAATTCGCTGGGGAAGCCGGCGTGATGTCTCAAACCGTAAATTATTCCTCCCACACTTCTCGGAAGCGCCGCACCCGGATAGGAGACGCCATAACCCATGGTATCACAGGCTCTCAGCTTTATTGGCACTCCGCTTTCATCCATAAGCTTTCTGAGTTCAAGTGCAAAGGGAACCACAAAACCGTAAAAATCTGCCCTTGTAATGTCCTCCAGGTGGCATCTCGGTTTGATACCCACACTGATAGCTTCCTTAATTACACTGAGATAGCTGTCCAGGGCCTGCTTCCTTGTCATTTTGAGCTTGTTGAATATATGATAATCGGAGCAGCTTACCAGGAAGCCGGTTTCCTTCATGCCCATCTGTTTGGCAAGCTGGAAATCACTCTTGGACGCACGTATCCAGCTTGTTACCTCAGGGAATTGATAGCCTCTCTCCAAACATTTATATACCGCTTCCTTGTCCTTGTCGCTGTAAAGGAAGAATTCGGTCTGACGGATGATACCTTTCGGGCCGCCCAGCTTATGTAAATAGTCATATAAAGTTACTATCTGTTCCGCCGTATATGGAGCTCTTGATTGTTGTCCATCCCTGAAGGTGGTATCCGTTATCCATATTTCGTCTGCCGGGTTCATCGGTACCCGGCGGTGGTTAAAAGCACATTTGGGCACCTCGTCATAATTATATATCTCTCTGTAGAGATTGGGTTCGGCAATGTCCTGCAACGCATACCTGTACTGTGTTTGCTCCAGGGTGTTGGATTTCCTGTTAAATTCTATCATATTGACCTCTCCATTCTGCTGCTGCGCAGCCACACAAATGCTGAATAAAAATTTATAAAGATAGGTTCTGATTAGCTTCAGAACCTCTTTAGAATCGTATTTATGTATATGTGTATAATTGTATACAATTATACACACCGTGTCAATAATTTATAAATCCTCAAATTACTCCAATTTTTTCATAATTGATTTTAGATTTCAGTGCTTTTTCATTAAAAATAACTGCCTAACTATGGTAAATAAAGAAGGATTTTATTTCTTTTTGTAGAATATCTGTAGAATAGTAGTATATTCCAATGTATAATGTTATTATATTTGAGGAATGAAATAGATTGCACGGTTTTCATTTTCAACATTTCTATTTTTCGGGGGGAGTATTATGAAAAAAACAGAAGAGACAAATGGTAAAAAGCCCAGTAATCTTTATGTTATTGGTGCTGTAATCAGTGTTGTTTTATGTATCATTGGAGGTATTATAAGCGGTAAAGTACAGTTTGCCTTTTACACGCTGTTTGCAAGTTTGGCGAGCTGTGTTGTTTTTATAATTCTTACAGGGCTTCAGTACAAAAAAACTATCACGCAGTTCTCTAAAGATTTGGATGGTTTTAAGTCAGGCGATTTTTCACACATGATCGAACCAAAGGCTTATGGAATAATGGGTCATATGGCCTCTATCGTCAACCTGGTTATCAGTGATGTGCGTTCACTGATAGAAAGCTTCTTTAATCTCTCACTTTCCATCTCGCAGGCTTCCAGAAAAGTGACCTCGACTTCCGAAAATGCTTCCAATGCAATTGAAGAGATTGCAAAGACTATTGATGAAATAGCTAAGGGTGCATCTTCACAGGCTGAAGAAGCGCAGATGGGTGTTCAGGTAGTAGACAAGCTTTCAGATCAGATAAATTTCGTATATGAAAGCTACAGTGGTATCACAAATGAGACAAACAAGATAATTGATCTTAACACTGTGGGTCTTAAGGCGGTAACCACCTTGAGAGACAAATCCAAAGAAACCTACGAAACCTCTGAAAAGATTTTCGCCGTTGTTGAAAATCTTACCAATACAACAAAAGATATAGGTTTATTTGTTGAATCTATTGAAAACATTGCAGAACAGACAAACCTGCTGGCACTCAATGCAGCAATTGAAGCAGCAAGAGCCGGTGAAGCCGGAAAAGGTTTCGCAGTTGTTGCCGACGAAGTCCGCAAGCTGGCCGATCAGAGCAGAAAGTCCACTGAAGAAATCAATAATATGATGCAGAGTATTCAGGAAGAGTCTGCTTTAGCCATCTCCTCAATGGAAATAATGAAAAAAGTATCTCAGGAACAGAACCTTGCAGTTGACAGGACAAACAGTTCCTTCTCAGACATAGCAAATGCCATTGATTACATAGTTGCCAAGATAAATGATGTAAATAAGGCTGTTATTAAAATGCAGGAAGATAAGGGTGAAGTTATCAGTGCAATTGAAAACATCTCCTCTGTTTCCCAGCAAACTGCAGCCTCCAGCGAAGAAGTTGCTGCAACCACTGAAAATCAGCTCAAGACTCTTGACGATATGAAGATTGCGTCGGAAAGCCTTAATCAGCTGGTTAAACAGCTCGATCTGAAATTGAAGAAATACAAGTTAAGATAAATCATGAACCGACTTTAAGATTACAAAATTATAAAAAAGCAACCTGCAGCATCGAAGCTGCAGGTTGCTTTTTTCGATATAGTTATATAGAACTTATACCTTTCTAAAACTCAGTATTAAAGCTAACTATCAGTATTCCCGTCCGGGCTGCTCTCATCAGTCTCTTCACCGGGCAGTTTTTTGTTCCGCTTGCGGAGTGCTTCACTTATAAGATATTCTATCTGACCGTTTACCGATCTGAATTCATCATCGGCCCATTTTGATATTTCTTCCCACATTTTAGGGCTCAGCCTCAATAGTATTGATTTTTTTTCTGCCATAATATCAGCGCCTTTATATTAGTTGTGCAAAGTTCCGGTATTAATGACCGGCTGCGTATTCTTTTCGCCGCAAAGTACTACAAGCAGATTACTGACCATGGCAGCTTTTCTTTCTTCATCCAGTTCCACAATCTCATTTTCACTGAGCTTATTTAATGCCATCTGAACCATACCGACCGCACCTTCAACTATCTTTTGTCTTGCTGCTATGATTGCCGCCGCCTGCTGCCTCTGGAGCATGGCTGCTGCAATTTCCGGTGCATATGCCAAATGTGAAAGTCTTGCTTCCTCAACTACCACACCTGCTTTTCCCAAACGCTGCTGCAGCTCGTTTTTCAGAGCTTCCGCAACCTCATCCGCGCTTCCTCTTAACGATATTGTATGACTGTCCTCGGTATTATCGTATGGATACATGCCTGCCAGATGTCTCAAGGCCGATTCACTCTGTACATTTACGTAATCAACATAGTTATCTACATCAAAAACGGCTTCAGCGGTATTTTCCACCCTCCACACTATAACAGCAGCGATTTCGATGGGATTGCCCATTTCATCATTGACTTTTATTTTATCTCCGTTGATATTTCTGGATCTCAGTGAGATCTTTCTCTTTGTATAAAACGGATTTGCCCAATGCCATCCGGCTTTCTTTATGGTGCCGGAATATTTACCGAACAGAATCAGTACCATTGCTTCATTGGGCTGTATGGTAAAGAAGCCCGGCAGCATGAAAATAAATACAATAAACAGCAAGATACCTAATGCTGCCAAAAACTCAGGTCCTATTATTATAGCCTCTACAAAAATGACAACGCTAAGTATCAAAATCAAAAATGATAATAATAGAATAAATCCTCCCGATCTGGTCTTTCCAATTATTTCTTTCATATCGATCCCTCCATATAAGAACAATATTAATATGATATCTAAATGATATCATATTAATATGAAGAAGTCAATTACTTGAATTTACTCGTTATATGGATTCACTCGTTATATAAATCTATTCATTACTTTAAATTATTCATTGATCATATCCTTTAGTTTATCCGGCTTTAAAATCCGTATTGCCTCCTTCTGAAATTCAATTATCCCCCTATCCCGCATTACTCCCATCTCTCTAGACATGGAGGGCCTCGATATATTCAAAAAATCTGCCATTTCATTTCTGTTCATGGGCAATCTGAAGGTGTGGCTGCCCGACTTCTCCATATGCTCCAGCAGCAGGCAGGCTATTTTTGAGTTGATGCTTTTCATGGACAGGTACTCCACCCTTCTGTTGAGCATGATTGCCCTGTTTGACACTGTCTTGAGCAGATTTTTTATCAGCTGTGAGTGAAAGCTGCAGGCCTCACTGCACTGATTTATAATTGCATTATTTTCAAGAAATATTGTCACGCAGTCGGTTTGAGCCTGCACATTCGCCGGCCACTGCTCTTTTCCCGAAAATGCAATTACTTCACCGAAAAGTTCTCCGGCTGTGACCACACCCAGCATAACCCTGCTGCCTGCAGCGTTTTCCTTTGTAATGACGGCACTCCCTTCTACCATGATTCCCAGACCGTGGTACCTGCTGCCCGCCATAACAATAAAATCACCCTTGTTATAAGAATGCAGCTTTGGACTGAAGCATTCCAACATGGTATTGAGCTGAAAATGGTTAAAACCCTCAAACAGTTCACATTTTAACAAGGTCCTGGCAAGAATCTCATATTTACTCAACTCGTTTTCCTCCAAATTTATTTTTTGTATCTCAGGATACCGATTTATATACAATTATACCTTATAATCATCCCATAAGCTAAAAAACAATACCAAATATATAAATCACAAATGTAAGTCATAAATGTTAATAAGTATACAATTACCCAACTATAAATTTTAAGGGAGCACAAGCTCAAGAGGAGGATATTATGAAAAGAAATATTATAAGGATTGATGAGGAAAAATGTAACGGCTGCGGCCTTTGTGTAAATGCCTGCCACGAGGGGGCACTTGTTATAGAAAACGGCAAAGCCAGGCTGATATCCGACAGTTACTGCGACGGACTGGGAAATTGCCTGCCAGAGTGTCCTACAAATGCAATCACAATTGAAGAACGCGAGGCCGATGCCTACGATGAAGAACTTGTTAAAGAGAACATGGAGAAAAGAGCCGCTGCAGCGCATATATCTCATGGAGCACACGCACCACATGCACCACATGCACCACATGCAACACATGTACCGCATGCACACCCTCCAATGCACGGCGGCTGTCCCGGTTCAAGGGCAATGGCAATAAAGAGATCAGCAGAAAGCAATGTGTCTGCTCCTGTTTCGGCCCAGCCTCTCACTTCCGAACTTATGCAGTGGCCTTGCCAGATAAAGCTGGTTCCTGTGAATGCACCGTACTTTGACAACTGCGATCTGCTGATTGCAGCCGATTGCACAGCCTTTGCCTATGCCAATATTCACAAGGACTTCATAAAGAACAGGATAACTCTCATCGGCTGCCCCAAGCTTGATGAAGGGGATTATTCCGAAAAGCTTACAGCCATTCTTTCCAATAACAATATTAACAGCGTTAAGATCCTGAGAATGGAAGTTCCCTGCTGCGGCGGCATAGTAAATGCAGTAAAGACAGCACTCATGGAATCGGGTAAAATAATTCCCTGGAGTATTGTAATAATTGGAACGGATGGGGAAATCAGACAAAACTGATTCAAGTCCTCTTTAAAATATGGAATTTTTCAATTATAATAGGTCTGTGGGCACTACGCTTCACAGACCTATTATTTTTATGAAATGGAGAAACCTATGTTAATTGGTATAATTGGAGCTATGGAGCAGGAAATCAAGCTGCTCACAAAAAGCATGGAGATCACTGAAACTAAAACCATCGGTATGAGAGACTATTATACAGGAAAACTTTTCGGAAAGGACGCAGTCCTGGTATTTTCAAAATGCGGCAAGGTTGCTGCGGCATCTGCGGTTACTTGTCTTATTGAGGTGTTTAAGGTTGATCTGGTCATATTCACAGGAGTTGCCGGCGGAGCAGACAGAGCATTGAATATCGGCGATATAGTAGTTGCCGACAGGCTTGTACAGCATGATATGGACGCCAGCATGCTGCCGGGATGTAAAAAGTTCGAGATACCTCTGCTGGGAGTTGACATATTCAAGGCCGACAGCAGGCTTACAGCTCTTGGGGCGAAATCCGCCAGGCATTATGTATCACATTATATGGCAGAAGATGTGTCACAGGAAGCCCTGACAGAGTTCCGCATTACAACACCAAAAGTTGTCGTGGGCACTGTTGCAAGCGGCGACCAATTCATTGCCGACAGCAGTAAAGTCAGAAGTCTGACAGAGGATATACCTGACCTCAAGTGTATTGAAATGGAGGGAGCCGCGGTAGCCCAGGTCTGCTACGAGCATGGAATTGATTATATTGTTTTCAGAGTAATATCCGACAAGGCCGATGAGCATGCAAGCATTAATTTTCCATTGTTTATTGAAAAAACAGCCAGCCATTTCACACGTGGTATAGTACGTCAATTCATTTCAGAAATTGATTAATTTTTATTGGAGATCAAGAATATACAAGTTTTGACTGCTTTCTCAACAATTATCATACATGGTTCTTGTACCGGGTATTTTTATGTGAAAATATCCTCTGCGAAGTATATTGGTTGATAGAAGTCCGAAAATCCGGCTAATTTACATAATTCTTCAATTATGTAACATTATCAAATACCCTTTAATATACTGCTATTAGAATAAATAGTGATAAATATTTGCTTTAAGGTGATAATGAATGCCATACACAAATAGGGAATTAATGGCCAGAATAATACAATGTGAAGCCGAAGGCGAAGGTGATAACGGTATGAGGGCTGTAGCGTCGGTAATCATGAACAGAACTACAGTACCATATGGCCAGTTTTTCAGGGAACTTCACGGCGACGTACGGGCAGCAATCCTTCAGGCAGGTCAGTTTACATGTGTGAAGGAAGTCGTAGGCGGTCAATATAATCCTCAGAATATATATAACATGAATCCGCAGCAACTTCATTATGATATAGCTGATTGGGCACTGACGGGAGGTATACTGGGAGCGGTGGCGGATTGCCTGTGGTACTATAATCCCTTCAGGCCAACCTGCGGCTCATTTTTTCCGCCCGGTAATACCGGTGTAATATTTACACGAATAGCCCAGCATTGTTTTTACACCCCGACTCAAAAATACGCTCAGACATAATACCGACCATAATAAATTCTAATCATGAAAGGAAGTTCGAATTTTATGACAAACCGACCGATTCCATATTATACTCTGCCCTGCTGCTATGAAGAAAGACCGGATGGCACTACACAGATGGTACCTCAAAGTCAGCCGACCACACCTCAAGGTCAACCGGCATTTCCCCAGGGACAGCCAATGCTGCCTCAAGGTCAGCCCACACAAGCCATCACAGGAGGACCGCAGGATTTTGCACCCATTACTCCCTTGACGCAGCCAGAGCCGTTGACATTAACCAGTACAGAATATTTAAATGGTTTTTTACGTACTCAATTAGGAAGAAGAGTGAGGGTGGAATTCCTGATAGGAACCGGGACTCTATTGGACAGAACCGGAACATTAGTTGGCGTTGGGGCAAACTATATCAATTTAAGACTTATAGAAAGTGACGATGTAATGACTGCTGATTTCTTTTCCATTAAATTTATTACTTTCTTATTATAATACTTGCTATGATACTTGTCTGATACTAAAAATAATTGAATCTCTCTCCTGAACAAAAACAACCTCTGCCTCACCGTGCAGAGGTTGTTTTCGAATAGGTGACTTAAATTTCGTTCCCGGAATCAATCAGCTCCGACAAACCTTTAAAAGCCGGCCATTTTCTATTTCATCCAAGGTAATCTGTATATTTTTAAACAATACCTTCGTCTGTCTTCCGATCATCTTAACCAGTTTATTTTCCATAATGTATGCTTTCCTGAAATTTTTATTCCGTAAATCCTCATTTTTCAATTAAAGGCAGCTTAAATATATATTCGCACAATGGGCCAATCTCCAGCATAATTCCGGTAAAGCGGCAAAAAGGAGATAGTATCCGTCTACCCCCTCTTGCCTTTAGTCCCTTTGAATATTCAGTTTTATTTAGGGAAAATACCCTATAATAAATAAGTAAAATAAACAGTGCTTTTTAAAACCGGACAGAAAAAAATACCGCACTTTTATTTATTAAAAATACGGTATGGAAGCAAAATCTCCCATAGTTACCATCTTATCGAATTAACTTTTAATAAAGATTTAACATTAATAAAATCCTTCCTTAAAACTCAAAATGTAAAATGACACTAAAAGGTGGTGATTTTATGGAAAAACTATTTTCGCATCTGAGTGAAGATGAACTGAAAAGACAAATTGCCGAAAACTCAAGGGCAATAGACCAACTTCTTAAAGAGCTGAAAGATTCACCTGTTCTGCTGACCTCTGAAGGAAGGGATATATTATAATATTCCTTCCTTTTATCACAATCCCAGTGAACCCATGCAGCATTAGTTATATTGTTTGTGGTAAAAGATATTCAGCTATGCTTAAGCCTCACCACGGCACACACGCAAGCCCGTATCGTTACCCCTGCTATTTGCATTCCACTTGTCCCGGAAAGACAGCTCGCAGCAGAAACCGTCACCAAGCCAACCGCCGCCTCTTATAACCCGTACAGATTCGCTATTACTATCCAGGTCTTCATACCAGTCCCAGCACCATTCCCTTATATTACCTGACATATCATATATGCCTAACTCGTTAGGTATTTTTGTACCAACAGGTTTTGCCCTATTATTGTTGCTTTTTATTACAGAATAGGACCAAAAGCCTGTTAAGTTTCTATCTCCTGAATTTACCCAGTACCATGCTACTTTATTAACATCATCGCTTCCACTGTATTTATAACTCTTGCCCATTTGACCTCCACGTGCAGCATATTCCCACTCCGCTTCCGTCGGCAGCCGGTAGCCATTAGCTTTTATATTGGTGGTTACGGTCCATTTTACATTATCATTATCATTCTTATTTTTTAAATCTTTTTTATCCGTGTTAATATTGTAATATGGTTTTAACCCTTCTTTTATACTTCTTTTATTACAGTATTCTACACAGTCATACCAGCTTACCATTTCTACCGGTAAATTATTGCCCTTAAATCCTGAGGGATTACTTTCAACTTCTACCTGCCAATTTTTGTCTTTGAATTCCGAGGGATTATTCTTCATTACATCAAACCACTCTTTTTGAGTTACCTCATATCTACAGATAAAAAAGTCAGATATATTTAAACTTTTTCCATAGTATTTTGACTTTGTATTTTTAAAAGTTCCACCTTTGACTAATACAAAATTACCAAGTCTTTCTTGATCTTCAAGCTTTTCTTGGTTATTTGGTCCTGCTTGAGAACATGCACTGCCAGCAACTAGTATTGATAAAAAAAGAATAATTAATAGTTTTTTCATTAATATATCTCCTTTAAAAGTTATGGCTAACAAATTAAACCTGAAAAGGTACGATTAAGGCCGCCTCGTGGAATCCACCAGACGGCCTCTGGTTAATAAAGTTGACTTAATTACCCTTGGCAAAGGACTTAGTTAACTGTTACATCAGCACTGCCGCTGCTGCCTCCCCATCCTTCTACCGCTACTATACAGTAATTTGTACTGCCTACAGGTTGCCCCAATGTTCTCCAGCCTGCGAAGTGTTCTGCAAGATTTATGCCGCTACTGCCGCTACCGCTGCAATTGTACTGTGTAAAAGTCGTATTTCCTTGAATTGAAGGACCTGTTACCGATTGTGTATATAAGGTGTATGTACCCTTGCTGGTACTATAGGAGCCTTTGCTGCTACCGCCGCCACGACCGATGTAATACTCAACCAACGGTCCTGTAAGCCACCCATAGACACCAAAATATTGAGCACCGCTGGCATAACCGGACCAGCTCATAGTTCTGCTTCCCGATGGATTATAGCCTTTACCGGCAACAAAATTCCCGACATTACTCCAGTTAACTTTGTATTGTCCACCGGATAAATTTTGGTAATTTACTGTTCCCTGACCATTAGTCCAGCTTTGTGAATAGTTTGTTGCCGCATTTCCAATTAATGCAAAAAACATAGAACAACTCATTACAATTGCCAAACATAACATTAATCTTTTAATCTTTAACATAATATAAGCCTCCTTAAATTTAATTTTACTAGTTATTAGTTACTACTTACCTGTATACAAATCAAATATTTTTTTCCAGGAATCACTCCCTTTCATGTTTTTGACGGTTGTGCACTTTACCGTACATTACTTATCCCGTGTCGTATTCGGTTAACATTTGACTTCACCTCCTTTCTGAGAAGATACTCTTACTTGAAACAACAAAATTAAAATACCAAATAGAACGAAACCGGTAAAAATAGTAAACTGAATACACTCACAATAAAATTTACATAAAATTATTGTAAAATTAGCATACTGCTATAAACCACTTCACTTTTTAAGTAGATTATTGATTGGATTCATAAATAAACATAGAATATTTTTGTTACTTAGAATTAGTAAATTTCTGTTTGATTGAATTGTGGAAAATCTCATAGAAACACATCTCTGACAATTACTTTAGGTGTAAATGAAATAATGGAACTTTAGCAAGATAACATATAAAGCAAACTTTCATAAGAAAAAGTGAATTCAATAAAATTCTTTCCCGCCTCCCCAAGATGTAAATTTATGGAAATTATCTTAACCTAATGATACCATTTAAGTTTATTTTTGTAAATATGTATTTTTGTAAAATGTTGTCAGTTTTATAAAAATATTTAAAAATGTTACAGTTTGTTGAATATCGATGTATTTTGTTGTAATACTTTCTGTAACTTTCTCAATAAACCGAATCTTAATTTTTAATATAACATACTAATTTCCTGTAAAATTTGCGGCTGATTTTATACTCTTTCGAATAATACCCTCTTTATAGCCAACAATTCATTATAATGTGATGAAACAATTACACAGAATCGTGCTTGGAATAGCGCCAAGCGGGGTCATGCAAGCCTTATACTAAAGCATGCTGGAGCTGTAAAGCCGCCAGGCAAGTAATTTCTGTTCAAAAAGCAAAGACCCCGCAGGATGGGCATTTATAGTACTGTCCTACAGGGTCTTTGTTTATAGCCATATTCTTTTTGCTATATAAAAGCATACAGCTGGCTTTACTTACTTATTGAATTCTGACCGAAACCGGTTAAAGGTTTTTTATTGCTGTTCAGTGAGCTGGGACTTGGTTTGCTGTACTTCGTCATCCTTAGCCATGAGGGCGGGCTTATAATATCCTTTAGCCTGTGCCATCTGGAACAGCTTATACTGGGATACTTCATCATTGTTACGAATCTGTTGAATGGCAGCACGCAGCGTGGGGTTCGCACATTCGGAAATGGTGTTGGCATAGAACGTCAGACTGCTCTTTACAGAGGAAAGAACATCGTTTACCATTATTTTCTCCTGTATCATTCTTACTTCCTCCTTTAGCTTAAAAAGCCTAATAGCTGTTGTTTAGTTTTCATGGCACCCTGTGCTCCATCCTCAAAAAACTTCTTAATTTCAGGATCGGTTGCTTGCTGGGCATAAGCCTGTAATTTTTGATAAGCGGTGTCGTGAGCACCAATAAGATGGCGCAAGTTCTGCAATTCAGTTTGATTTAATTGTGACATCAAAAAACTCCTTTCAATTATATTCTTGTATTTAGTATTCCAACATTTAGTATTCCAGAATATGAATAGAATATTCACATGTAGTAAAAGTTAATTGCCTTCAATATCCGTCAGCGCAGCTGTCCCATGCCAATTTCTGTTCCGTTGATTGGACATTTTTTGAATTCCGCCATTACTTTGCGAGTATCAGCCGGCAGGCACTTGGGATGCAGGCAAAAAAAGCAGGCTGACTCTTTTCACAAGGAGTCAGCCTGCTCGACAAATTTGTCAGGGTCATATTATAATATTATATTCAATAATTTCCTAAGGCGAACAATCATAATAATAGGGGTTTTCTGGTCTTTAAAGGGCACTTCATAAAATCCATCTATTAAAAAACCTGCATCAAAAGCTTCACGAAAAATATCTTCCATGGAACGGTGATAGTAGTTTTGAAGAACCGGCTGACCGGCAATTGCTTCACCCTCGTCGATACAGGAGGTGAAATAATCCTTGTTAGGATACGTAAAGCATGGATGATGCGTTGCAAAAACAAAGACACCATTTGGAATCAACATCTCATAAATTGCCTTCATAAGAGGACTTATTTCAGAAATATCCATAATCGCCATGTTGGCAACCGCTTTATCAAACGGCCTGTCCTGTTTTAAAGTCAGCAACTCGTCATAGTTGGTTGCATCACATACATTGAAATTTATCTTATCGAGAAAATTGGCACGTCTCCTTTTGGCAAGCTCAATCATCTTTGGACTGTAATCAAACGCAACAACATTAGCACCGTTTTCTGCAAGTCTCCGTGAAAAATTTCCGTTTCCACAGGCAATATCCAATATCAAGTCACCCGCCTTTACGTCCAGCAATTTTTCAGTAAAAGGTCTGACCAAATCCCTGTGGAAATGATTTGACTCTTCCCCCATAAAATCATCCCAAAACTCAGCATTGGTTTCCCATGCAGATAGTCCATTATCTTTTTTCATTGATTTATCCTTCCTGTGTTATATTAATAACCTTTCATTAATATAATGCGTATAGTATTCTCTTCGCTCCCAATTCTCCATGTCAAGTAAATGGAAATCCATTGATAGCTCCTTTGTCAAATATAAATAATCCATAGCTCTGGGCTACTCGGCAAATTCTTGTTTATCGTTATCATATCATATATTGCTGCTGCCTTCCATCATTCTATGAATTTACTAAAGTAACTAATCCAGCCTCCTCACTCCATCTTTTCCACCTTAAATAAACTATTTTAAATATATAACCCAAGAAGTCAAATTCAATTACTAGGTTCAGGATTATTGACATCACTCCAGAATCTTTCATCCAGCACAACTTTCCCTGCGGATATTTTTGGGGTAGAAGCCGCTTGGGAGGACGTCATGACAACCCGCTTTATTCGGGCATCCAACGCGCCTTGCAGGACATTCAGCGTGCCGCCCTCAGCAACATGCCGCAATTCTTCTGCTGACTCTGTACCGTGTCCCAAAGGAGAAGCAACGTGAATAATACCGTCTACACCGGAAAAACCATCTGCCCAGCCCTCTGTCGAAGTTAAATCAGCCTCAAACGCCGAAAGACGTGATAAGACTTCTTCATTCACAAAAGTGGATAGCTCTTTTTTTAAGTATTCGATTTTTGATAAGCTGCGCACGCTTGTTCGTACCATATAGCCGTGATTTAAAAATTCGGCAATGACAAATCCGGCAATATAGCCTGTGCCACCGGTGACTGCAATTGTTTTGTTCATTTTGTGTTTCCTTTCTGCCTGTTGTTTGCAGTGATAATTTCATTCAGTGAAACATCGGGGTTACGCCACCGTGCAATGCTCTTTTCATTTTTCATATGTATCGCATTTTGGGGGCATATGTGGACGCATCCAAGGCACCCCTCACATTGACTTTTGAATACTACTTGATCAGTGACGGCAATGTTTCCGGCAGGGCAGCTTTTAGCACAGATACCGCATTTGGTACAATCTTGACTTATCATGTAACGCTGCCCCTGTTTGCCGTTCATAAAAAGATTCTCACCGCTTCTTATCATTGCGGTAAGGGCTTTCCAGGCAGGTCCTGCCACTGCATCAAAAGTTCTGCAGTTTTGAATATCCGCAATAATCCGGGAAAGGTTCTCATCAATATGCTTTTCCGGCAGCTTGGCTATTTGGTCATTCATATCAAAGCCAGGCAGATAATTGTCTACCATCAACAGGCTTTCGGCATAATCGAAGTACTGTCCATATTTCTTCGCAAATTTTTGCACATCCACCATGGCCGCACCGGGCAAATTTCCATAGGTACCGATGGCAAAGGAATAGTCGGCCTCCCATGTGGCTCTTTCCAGGAATTTACGGACCATTTTGGGCATTCCGAAGCCATAAACAGGGAAAATCAGGCCAATGACATTATCCTTAAAATGAAGATCGGGTAAATCAATAACCTGTGGAATAGAAACAAGATTACCGCCGATTTTCTTAGCCACTGCAAGGCAGTTGCCGGTGGATGTAAAATAGAAGATTGTCATGATTATACGCTCCTTATTTAACGCTGTAACAGGTGTCACTGCCAAAGGTTTCGGTCACCGCTGTGCGAAACTCCTCGATGTGATGCACTAAATTGCACAAATGCTGAAATTCGGTTCCAAAGTTACCCGTGTAAAAATTCATAGTGCCCTCATGCCATACATCTACCAATCCTGCGTCCAACAAGATTTTCAAATGATGGGACACTGCCGGGCGGGAAAGGTGTGTCTTTGCTGTAATTTCGCCTACTCGCATTCCGTCGCATCCAGCACTCATTAGCGTAATGATAATGGACTGCCGGGTCTCATCCCCGATGGCGAGAAGCAGTCGACGACTTTCTTCAAAATCAGATTTGATGATATCTATCTGTTTATCAAAATCCATAGCGTACTCCTCTCGGTTAAATGGTCCAAATATTTGAACCATTTTTAGTATAGAACATTGTCCACCGCAGTACAACATTGGGAAAGAAAATCGAGACGAAAGAAAACATTAGAATAATCATCGTTCTTTTCTTTCATACATTTTCCTGATATTTGTATTTATATATGTATTAAGCCCTCCGCCGCTTCGTGCAAGAACTTTCATACGTTCTATATTATAGGAACCAGCACTTTTATAGGTATAGCGATATATTGTCCCGGTGGAAAACTGAACTCTTATATAATCATTCCCAGATTCATACGCAATGATGCCAGATTCGCCGTCACTACCCTTATAACGTTCCATATTATGCATCTCCCTCCTAAATAGTTTCCGATAGAGCTTCATCTGGTCGATAGCATTAACTCATTTTTAAGCCGCTAAAATTCTTTTATCAGGCAGATTATGAATTCATTGATGGTAGTAATGAATATTTCTATACCAATAATATTTATCTTTTTGTCACACATTATGCCTCTACTGATGCTATCCCATGTATTTAATTTTGCTTTTCATAGAAATTAAGTAAAAAGAAAATATTATATCAATTATAAATAAAGGGTTTGAGCATAAAATTAACACTCCATATTCTCTCAGGTTCGAATCCATCTATTATTTAAATCCCCGCCGGAAGGCCAGAGGGGCCTATGGGGAGACTGGTCCCACCCGTAAGTCGCTTCGCTTACGATGCCGGGCTCCTACGCTCACTACAAAACGACCGTTCAGGTCGTTTTGCTTCACGCTCGCGCCCTTCCAGGTTCGAATCCCCAATCAACTATATACAAAAAGCATCTACATAAATGTAGATGCTTTCCTAATTGGCGTGCCCATGGGGATTCGAACCCAAGACCTACGGCTTAGAAGGCCGTTGCTCTATCCAGCTGAGCTATGGGCACATATTAAATTTTGATTGGAGCGGGTGATGGGAATCGGACCCACGCAATCAGCTTGGAAGGCTGATGTTCTACCATTGAACTACACCCGCATTAACCCTGGTACATCAGCATTTGAGAGTGTTTATCGCCAGCCGACTCTTGATATTATACAGGGTACTTTTTAGTTTGTCAACACATAAAACTATATTTTTTACTAAATTTAAGTATTTCTCAACCCATTATTAAACGGCTCCAGAATCGCCTTTTTCAACGCATTTTTGGGCATGTTCAAGCCTTCCTCAGACCTTTGGATAACCTTAAACGTAATAAATATCCGCATTAACCTTTCCCCCGGCAACCTCCATAATCACATAGGATTCGGATTTGCTGCTCCTGGATTCACTCATGCTTCCCGGATTTATTACAAGCTTGTTATCAACATTGTCAATAACAGCCACATGTGTATGACCGAACAGGATAACCGAAGCATTCTCAGCTTTCGCCTTTGATAATATACGGTTATAATCCCACTTTACGCTGTATTTATGCCCGTGGGTCATAAATATGGTAACACCGTCAATTTCAATTGTCTTATCGGCACTGATGGTTCCTACTCCGATATCACAGTTGCCGTATACATACTCAAATTTTTTATCGGGATACAATTGGCTCAATTGTGATGCATCTCTGCAATAATCTCCTAGATGCAAGACCATCTCAACCTCGGGATGTCTGGCCAGAGCCTCCTTTGCATTGAATATGTAACCGTGAGTATCACTCATTACAAGCACTTTCATTATGTCCTTCCCCCATAGAGTCAAAATAACATTAAAATATCTTCAAATAAATTCTTAATCAACTCTTAATCAACTTTAAATAAATATAAATATATAAATAACAAAATATAATTTAACTGCGAATATTCTACAAATAATCCTTGATCTTATCTGCCATCTTTTCCAGAGCCTTGGCGCGGTGGCTTATTTTATTCTTAATATCCATACTTAGCTCAGCCATCGTTTTATCATATTCCCGGACATAAAAAAGCGGATCATATCCAAAACCATTGTCACCCTTGCACTTGAAATCCACAAAGCCCTCACAGTTATCTTTTACCACAAAAGACCTTCCGTCGGGAAAGGCCACAGCTATTGCACATACAAACCTGGCGGTCCTTTTCTCAAATGGTACCTCCTTGAGCATATGCAACAGCTTTTCATTTCTGTCCCCATCGGTAGCTTCCGGACCGCCAAACCTTGCGGAATAAATTCCTGGGGCGCCGTCCAGATAGTCAACCTCGATCCCTGAGTCATCAGCTATTACAATTGTTTTACATATGCTGCATATTTCCACAGCCTTCTTAAGAGAATTCTCTTCAAAGGTCTTTCCATCCTCTACGACATCTACCGTTATACCGATATCACCCATGGATAATACTTCAAAAGGCATTGTCTGCAATACTTTTTTAATTTCTGCAATCTTACCTTTATTTTTTGTTGCTACAACCAATTTCTCCATCATTTACTCCCCTGAAGTATCCGACTACTCATTTCTTTTTTCTATATCTCTTTCATTCTTCTATACCAACAGCAGCCATGGACATTCAATTCTGCCCAAGTACTTCCTTCTGAATCTGTATCAACTGCTCTATTCCTTTTTGTGCAATTATGAGCAGAATATCCAGCTGTTTTTTGCTGAAACTGCTTTTTTCTCCTGTTGCCTGAATTTCAATAAATTCACCTTTGTCTGACATGATGACATTCATATCAACCTCTGCCGCACTATCTTCCACATAGCACAAATCAAGCAGTTCCTGTTCATTTACCACGCCTACGCTGGTAGCAGCTACATAGCCGGTTACAGGCATTTTTGAAATCAAACCGTTTTCCTTCAGCTTCCGGCACGCATCCACCAAGGCCACATATCCTCCTGTAATGGAAGCAGTTCTGGTACCTCCGTCGGCTTGAATGACATCACAGTCTATGGTTATGGTCCTTTCACCTAAAAGTTTCAAATCTACTATGGTTCTTAATGAACGGCCAATCAGTCTTTGAATCTCCTGAGCTCTTCCATTAAGCTTCAGCTTTGAAATATCCCTGGGATTCCGTACGCCGGTTGCTCTTGGAAGCATTGAATATTCGGCGGTAACCCATCCTTCTCCCGAATCCTTTTTAAAAGGAGGTGTCCTCTCTTCAACCGATGCGGTACATATAACTTTTGTATCTCCTACTTCAATAAGTACCGAACCTTCTGCATGTTTTATATAATTTTTTGTAATTTTTACCGGTCTTAGCTCTGAATGTATTCTTCCGTCCTGCCTCAACATAATTCCTCCATTAAAATGCTGTATAAATAATATCTTAAAATTCTTCAAAAATCATCGGCCTATTTAGATAAATAAACAGTAAAAAAGTTATCTGTTTTGTATATTGTAACTAAAACATGTATCAATTATCCATCACAGCGTTAAAGGTGGCGGGAAGAGTTTTTGCAAATGCTATCTCCGATCCTTCGGGCAGGGTGGTTTCTTTTCCGTCTACAAGTATTTTTGCCTTAGCAATGCCCCTGAGCTGATTCAGGGTATAGTAAATCTGATTCAGCAGTCCGTTCTCTTTTTCATTTCCTCCATAATTGGTGAGCTGGGAGGAGAAATCAAGAACAGCCAAATTATCCTGCATATTGCATGAAAGCAGCTTGGTCCCTTCCGGTAAAGTCGTATAGTATTTTTCTCCATCGGGTTTTTTGGTGAGTTCTGCAAATATTACAGCCGGCATCTGGCTGTCATCCGTTTTTTGGACCAGTGTTGAAACAGGCACCATATAATTGTACTTCTCATTGCCCGTTGTCATATAATACAGGTCACACTTGACATAACCGGCTTGTACCTCTGTTTCCCCGGAATTTATAAAAGTGTTGTCCCTGTTTTTAATTCCCGATATATCAGTACCGTTGTTCAGTGTATTTATTGTTCTGCCGTCAACCCTTATACTCACATCGGAAATTGTCTTAAAGCAGGTAAGAGTATACACCACCGAAGTAATGCCAAGCTTTTCATCCTCTTTGGTGGCAAAATCCATAAATTCCTTTGAAAAATCTATAACTGCGCTTCCGTTCTTTATAGTCATGCCCTTTATTTTTGTCCCCTGGGGAAGTACGGGATAAAGTCCGTAATAATCCAGCTGCTCCCTGGTTACCGGTTCATTGACCAATCCGCTGACGGCAGCCTTTGCAAGACCTTCCTGTTTCAGGACATTTCTTGTGACAGGTATCAGCAGGCCATCCTTGTCCCGGTAGTACAAGGTCAACAGTATGCTGTTTTTATCGCCTGAATTGGATGCTACACCTTTACCCGTGCCATTATCAATCAAAACACCGCTGCCCAATAAATCCCCGGAATTTTCACTTGAGGCCGAACTGGATGCCGTAGGATTAGCTGCCGTCTCCTCATTACTGCTGTTTCCGGGAACGGAAGCTGCCGCTGCATTGGCCTGTATATCCTGGTTGCCGGCCGAATCGATTGCCACAGGTATAATTGGCTCATCATCACCTTTATCTTTCTGCCCTATAAAGGAGCAGCCGGTTGTTATAAGCATAACGATTAAAACCATACTCAAAATTCTTTTCATAAAAAATAGTCCTCCTTATTTTAGAAAAAATTTCCATAAAATAATTATAGACTATATTATGATTTTTTATTATTTCCCGAAAACTCTTTATTGCTGCACCTTTCAGCCGTTCAATAACGGTTTTGATTTATGTTGTCAATACTACTCTGCAGCTTGTTCGTCAGCAATGTCTTGAGCTGCTTCTGCATCGGGATCGGGCTCATTATTGCTTTCATTTTCCAATTTATCTTCGGTTTTTTTTTCACTTGCTATTATATCCAGAGCTTTAAGTATACTATCGTTTAACGCCTCAGCCGCTTTTTGCTGATACTCTGGATTGGTGAGATTTTTCACCTCGGCAGCATTGGTTAAAAAACCTATTTCGGCCAGTATAGCCGGCATTTTGGTATACTTCAGCACAACAAGTCCGGGCCTCTGCACAGTCTTTCTGTTTACAGACTTGAGCTTTTCAATCAAAGCGTCCTGTACCATCTTTGCAAATTTTTCACCTGTAAAAGCCGTATCTCCTTTTGCTTCAGGATAGTACAGAGTTTCGGTACCGCTGGTCTTTGCACTGTCTATGGCGTTGTTATGTATGCTTACAAATAAAGTTGCATTCAAGGCATTTGCTATGTAAGGCCTGTCGTATAATCCTACAAAAGTGTCATCCTGCCTTAACATAAATGTTTTGACATTGTTTTTCTTTAAAAGTGCTTCCAGTTTCAGAGCAATTGCCAGATTAAGGTCCTTCTCCAGTATCTTCCCATTATTGGCCCCCGGGTCCTCGCCACCGTGTCCGGCATCAATTACTACCAGGGCTTCCCCCTCTTTTGCAGGAGTCAGCAAATTAATTTCACTTTGCATGCGCTTGTCATTATAGGACGTGAGGTAAACAAACTCCTGTTTGGCATTAATGGTTATCTTTGTGTCCTGGGTTTCCTTATCCCTATATATTTCAACGGTACTTACCAGCGAGTCATCGATATTGTAGACTTCATCCTTTAAACTCAGGGAGGAGGCAGCATCGATTGTAATGGTGTATTTAAAGTTCTCAGCATCATATTCGTGCTTGTACCTCTCTGCAATATAACTCCTGTTGTTTTCCTCTTTAATATCTGCCAGCCTTATATTCTTCAGTGAAAAATATACCCTGTCATAACTGTTCTCATAGGAAAGATTTGTATTAATCGGTTTTTCTATTGTTATTTTGCAGCCATCCTGCAAATCGGCCACCGAGAAATTAGCCATTTCATTAAGGTTTATTATTACCCTGGTTGAATTATCTGAGATAGCCTCAACGCTTATGCCACTGATGTGAGCTGAAGCAGTCTCTATTGTTTTCTGATCTGATTTTATATTGTTAAATTCAACAGCTATACGGTCCGGATTTGTAAGACGGTAATATTTATACCCCTTATGATTGTCCATTCTTAATGTAACAATGGTCTTCTCCCCGGAATCGGCACTGATTATTTCCTTTACAGAACCGGTGTAATTGGTTGAAATCTTTATTACATTGGCTTTAGTATCTGTTGAAGCTACAAGACCTCTGACATTTTTCAGAAAATCAACAGGAACGATAAGCCTGTCGTTTATCTTCTTTGCAGGTGAAGTCATTTTTATGATCTTGCCGTTGATTTTTGCATTTGAACTGTTATTCTCGAACTGATATTTTTCACCTTTATATGTAATATCCATTATTTGAGTTTTACTGTTCCAGATTACAGTTCCTCCCAGGCTTTCGAATACAGACCTTAATGGAAACATTGTCACCTTGTTGAACACTATTCCGGGAAAATCAGTTTTTATTTCCTTGTCATTGATGGTTATCTTGTATGAGACTCCTGAATACTTGACTGACTTGTTGTCATAGTTCAGTGTTAATTGCTGTGCCGCAAAAACCACATTTTGCGATATGAGTATTATGCAGAATAAAATAATACCCGTAATAAATTTCTTCATTCCCGCTCTTTTTATCATTTGTCACCCCGTCAAACTTTTCTGTCAAATTTTATTAAAAATTCTGTTGCTACATCAATTATACTATTAGTTGACAGAGTGATATACATATTTCTGGAGTTTTAAAAGAATTGTAATTAAATTGTAAAAAAACTGCCAGTCTTAGCCATTTACCGACAATATGCATCCGCAATATTTTTGCCTGTACAGCCCCATTTCTTTTGCCATTTGCTGCCCCTGCCTGAAACCAGGTCTGAAATCGCGGTATGCAAAAGCAACTCGGTATTTTTCGGCATAAAACTCTCCAAGCTCTTTTATCAGCTCATGCTTTTGATAGGGACTGACAAGAAGAGTTGTTGTAAAGGCCTCAAAACCATTCTCCGAGGCATAGCGGGCAGCCTCTTCCATTCTCAGGCTGTAGCACCCGGTGCATCTGGCCGCACCTTTGTCCTCAAGGTTTTCCCATTCAGACTGTCTGAAGTCATCATTATATACAACAGGAATATTGGTAATGGAGCTCATTTTTTCAACGTTTTCTTTTCTTCTCTTATGTTCCTCAATGGGATGTATGTTTGGATTGTAAAAAAGGCCCTGAATTTCAAAGCCCTCTTTTAACAGCTCCTGTACAGGATAGGTTGAACAAGGTCCGCAGCATATGTGTAAAAGTAATTTCATATCCTTCTCCATAAAATATTTCTCCTCTTTATTTCAAATAACTACAGCGCTGTTGTCCCAGGGGAATTTAACCGCCGGCAATATATGAATTATGCATTTAAGTGTCACAGCTGCTAATCCTCAAATTCCAGTCCGAAATGACTGTAAGCATTCTTTGTGGCCATTCTTCCCCTTGGAGTCTTGTTTATAAAACCCAGCTGTATTAAATAAGGCTCGTAGACATCCTCAATAGTACCGGGGTCTTCACCGATGGAAGCTGCCAATGTATCCAGTCCTACAGGCCCGCCGCTGAATTTGTTTATAATGCTCAGCAGCATGTTCCTGTCCACCCCGTCAAGTCCTATCTCATCCACCTCAAGGGCATCCAGGGCATGTTTTGCCACCTTCAGATCTATAACGCCTCCGCCCATGACCTGTGCAAAGTCACGGACCCTTTTCAGAAGCCTGTTTGCAATTCTCGGCGTGCCGCGGGACCTTCTGGCAATTTCATAAGCGCCGTCCTCCTTCAGCTCTATGTTCAGAATTCCGGCCGACCGCTTTACTATCTGCTTTAATTCGTCAGCCGTATACATTTCAAGTTTATTGATTACACCAAACCTGTCGCGCAGGGGAGCAGTCAGCAGCCCTGCCCTGGTGGTTGCACCGATGAGAGTGAACTTGGGAAGATCAAGTCTAATGGAACGGGCACTTGGTCCTTTTCCTATAATTATATCCAAAGCGTAGTCCTCCATTGCAGGATACAATATCTCTTCCACACTCCTGTTCAGACGGTGGATTTCATCAATAAACAGAACATCATGGGTGCCGAGATTCGTCAGTATGGCTGCAAGGTCACCTGCTTTCTCAATGGCCGGACCCGAAGTAATTCTGAGATTGACCCCCATCTCGGCCGAGATAATGCCGGCTAGGGTGGTTTTCCCCAGACCTGGAGGGCCATACAGCAAAACGTGGTCCAGTGCTTCCTTTCTTTGTTTTGCTGCTTCAATAAACACGTTCAGATTATTTTTGGCCTTGGACTGGCCTATATATTCATCCAGTTTTTTGGGGCGTAAACTGACTTCATCAAAATCATCAACCCGCGATTCCCTGTCAATTAATCTTTCCTCGGACATATTAACTATCATTCCTTTCGCTGTGCTCAAGGCACAAAAAGTGATGAAAAACTATATCCCTTATCGCAATGTGGCGAATAAAGGAGGTTAATTGGCCATGTGCGCTTTCAAAGTATTTGATAAATACTTTGGTATTGCTAAAATACTTTGAATATTTCGCACGGCCATAAATTCACAGGTTAGTTTGGAAGACGAACGCAAGTGAAGTCTTTCAAGCTAACCTCCATGAGCCGACATAGCGGCCGCAAATTGTAATGAAATAACTTCTCTCTATTTACCTTCAGACTATTTGGACAATGACTTTAAAGCCTTCATTATCAATTCCTCTACGCCCATTCCTTCCTGATATGCCTTGCTGACGGCCCCCGAAGCCTCAAAGGAGCTGTAGCCCAAAACCATAAGGCCACTGACTGCTTCGGCTGCCGGCGTCGGACTGCCGTTCTCAAAAGCTGGAATGTCCTCGGACATGCTGCCCGCAGTGAGCTGCTCCTTGGATATCTTGTCCTTCAGCTCAAGAATAATACGCTGAGCCATTTTAGGACCGATGCCCGGGGCTTTGGACAGAGTTTTGGTATCCTGCGAAACAACCGCCAGAGCAAACCTTGATGGCGAAAGCGTTGAAATCATGGATATTGCTGCCTTGGGGCCAACTCCCGAAACAGATATGAGCATGTCGAACAACCCCAGTTCCTCCATTGTATGAAAGCCATACAGGGCGGCAATATCCTCCCTGACATAATAATGTGTGTATATTTTAACCTGGGAGCCAAGCTGTCCGACACCATTTATTGTCGAAAGAGCTGTAAAAATCCTGTAGCCGATGCCGCCGGCTTCCACTATGATGCTGTCATTGCTTTTTGCTTCAAGAGTTCCTTTTATGTATGCAAACATTTTAACCTCCGTTATGTACGTTTCTTTTAGTAGGCCTTGTTCCCAAGTATCGCACCCATTCTGTGCGAGTTGCCGTGACATATGGCCACTGCCAGTGCGTCAGCCACATCGTCGGGTTTGGGAATAGCCGGCAAATTCAATATGGCCTTTACCATCTGCTGTATCTGAGCCTTTTCAGCCCTTCCGTAGCCAACCACCGACTGCTTGACCTGCAGCGGAGTATATTCAAATATATCCACTCCTGACTTTGCGGCTGCCAGCACTGCCACACCCCTGCCATGTCCCACTGTAAGCGCTGTCTTTATATTTTTATTAAAAAATAATTCTTCTATCGAAATTGCATCCGGACTGTACTTTTCAATCAGTTCCTCAAGCCTGTTGTTAAGCACCAGAAGTCTCTGGGACAGCTTCATTGAGGCCTCGGTAGTAACAGCACCGTAATCCAAAACCGAAAATTTGTTCCCTTCATATTTTACAACACCAAAGCCTGTAATTGCAAACCCGGGGTCAATGCCCATAATAATCATGTTACCCTCCACGTCCTCAATATCAAATTTTATTATGCATAATTATATAACATATTGCATATTTATGCATAATGTTATATAATACATCTATCGAGCTGCTACCCCCGGCGGAGAAATACTATCTCAGCAGGGGGCATTCATAATATATTTTAGCATAATTTTCAAAGCTTGTTTTTTTTATTTCCATATTAGAGTTTTGTACGCTTTTTATTTTATTTTGTATTGCTGCATGGCAGCGGAAAGGATGGGGTTAATGAGTACTCAAAAGGAAAAAGTTTTACTGGCATACTCCGGTGGACTTGATACTTCAATAATAATTCCGTGGCTGAAAGAAAACTATGGATATGAAGTTATAGCAATGGCAGGAGATGTGGGACAGGGAGAAGAGCTGGAGCCGTTACATGAAAAAGCTATAAAAACCGGAGCCTCCAAGCTTTACATAGAGAATTTACAGGAAGAATTCATAACTGACTTTATTTACCCGACATTAAAGGCAAACGCCGTTTATGAGGGAAAATATCTGCTCGGTACTTCCTTTGCAAGGCCCATCATTGCCAAAAGAATGGTTGAAATAGCCTTAAAGGAAGGCTGTACCGCCATCTGTCACGGTGCTACCGGCAAGGGCAACGACCAGGTGCGATTTGAACTGACTGTCAAAGCCCTGGCTCCCCACCTTAAAATAATAGCCCCCTGGAGAATCTGGGATATCAAATCGAGAGAAGACGCAATAGACTATGCCGAAGCAAGAAATATTCCCATTCCTGTTACCAAAAAGGATAACTACAGCATGGACAGGAACCTGTGGCACCTGAGCCATGAAGGCTCCGATCTTGAGGATCCCTGGAATGAACCGCAGTATGACAAGCTGCTCAAGCTTATGGTTTCTCCTGAAAAAGCTCCCGATGCTCCCACATATGTTGAAATTTACTTTGAAAAGGGCATTCCTAAAAAAGTTAACGGTGTGGAATACAGCCCCGTACAATTGATGGATGTTCTTAACAAGGTCGCCGGTGCCAACGGCGTAGGAATAATGGACATGGTGGAGAACAGGCTTGTTGGAATGAAATCCAGAGGAGTGTATGAAACTCCCGGCGGAACCGTTCTCTATGCTGCCCACAGGGAATTGGAACTGCTCTGTCTTGACAGGGATACCCTGCATTATAAGGATATAGTTGCTCAAAGATTTGCCGAGCTGGTTTACTTCGGACAGTGGTACACTCCTCTCCGCGAATCCCTGTCGGCTTTCGTAGACAAGACACAGGAAACTGTGACCGGTACTGTAAGAATGAAGCTCTATAAAGGAAACTGCATGCCTGCAGGTGCCAAATCGGAGTATTCCCTGTACAATGAAGCAATAGCTACTTTCAGCAAGGACGAAGTTTACAACCAGAAGGATGCCGAAGGCTTTATCAATTTGTTTGGCCTTCCTATCAAGGTCAGGGCTCAAATGCTTCAAAACAAGGAAAATAAATAATTGCCCGGCAATTAATAATACTTTCTCATTTAAGGGGACAATCCGGAGCGGACTGTCCCCTTATCAGATAATACATTGATCGATCATATATATTAATTATAAATTGAGGTGTTTTTATGAAACTTTGGGGCGGAAGATTTGAAAAAGGAACTGATAAACTGGTGGATGATTTCAATTCCTCCATAAGATTTGACTGCAGAATGTACAGGCAGGACATACTGGGAAGCATAGCCCATTCCAACATGCTCGGCAAATGCGGCATCATTTCCGTGGAGGAAAGCACCCTTATACAAAATACCCTGAAGGATATTCTCGACGACATTGAAGCCGGAAAGATAGAATTCGAAGTAGATGCTGAAGATATTCATATGAATGTTGAGAAAATCCTCATCTCCAGAATCGGCGACACGGGAAAGAAGCTGCATACCGGAAGGAGCCGAAACGATCAGGTTGCACTTGATATCAGGATGTATTTAAGGGATGAGATCAAAGTCATAAGTGAAATGCTTCTTTCTCTTGAGAACACTATTTTAAATATATCGGAAGCAAATACAGCTACCATATTACCCGGCTATACACACTTGCAGAGAGCCCAGCCCATAACCTTCGCACATCATATGATGGCATACTTTGAAATGTTCAAGCGCGATTTTATGCGTTTGGGCGACTGCTGCTCCAGGATGAACATACTCCCTTTGGGTTCAGGTGCATTGGCCGGCACCACATATCCGCTGGACAGATACATGGTAGCCGAGGAGCTGGGCTTTAACGACATAACCCCGAACAGTCTTGACGGGGTAAGCGACAGGGATTTTGCCATAGAGCTTGCCTCCTGCCTTTCCATCCTTATGATGCACGTAAGCAGACTCTCCGAGGAAATCATTCTGTGGTCCTCCCACGAATTTGGCTTTATCGAGCTTGACGACGCTTACAGTACCGGCAGCAGTATCATGCCGCAGAAAAAGAATCCCGATGTGGCAGAGCTGGCCCGTGGAAAGACCGGACGGGTTTATGGCAGCCTTATGACCTTGCTTACGGTCATGAAGTCTCTGCCGCTGGCTTACAACAAGGATATGCAGGAAGATAAGGAAGCAATCTTTGACGCAGTTGATACGGTAAAAATGTGCCTCCCTGTTTTCTCCAACATGCTGGCTACCATGAAACTCCGCAAGGCAAACATGTATAAGGCCGCCCGGGGAGGTTTTACCAATGCCACAGACATTGCAGACTATCTGGTAAAAAAAGGTATACCCTTCAGAAGCGCCCATGAAATAATCGGCAAGATGGTGCTCTATTGCATTGAAAAAAACAAGGCTATTGATGAAATGAGTCTGGAGGAATTCAGGAGTTTCTCAGATAAAATTAAAGAGGATGTCTATACTGAGATAAGCCTTGAAAAGTGTGTCTCGGGCAGAAACCTGCCTGGGGGCCCGGCAGCCGAAACTGTTCTCATGGCTATTCAAAAGGCTAGAGATTATATAAACTCCTTCAAATAATAAAAATCCCCTGGTCTTTTTCTGTGATCAGGGGATTTGTTTCAACTTTTTATGCCAATCTTTTAGATCCGCTTATATAAATACTGAGAGATATGTTGTTTGGATTAATCTGCATATTTATACCTGATACAGCCACTCCTCTGTCACCCAGCTGAGACTGTATTTCACTTTTGATTCTTTCCAGCAAATCATTATTCTCTTCAACTTTTTTCTTTTGTTTAATCAGCATATACTGCCCTCCAAACCCAGTATTAATTTATTTTTGCCTTTTTCTCCAAAGCCTTCCCCAGGCTGAACCATGAGTCTCTCAGCTTAAAACGCATTTCCTCATCAAGAGTCCTCTCAATTATGTCATTCAGGCTCTTCCTGGCATGGATATAATCTTTGATATCGAATTCTTCCTTGGCAATTATACTTTCTATCTCAGTAAGCCACTCTTTTAAATGTTCACTGCCCACGTATTCGGAAGTGATTTTTTTTCTTATATGGGCAACTACCTGTTTAATAGCCTTCCGCTTGACATCAGTATCGGTTTGCATCTTTTTTATTTGTCTTTGACTCATACTCTGTTTCCCTCTCCCTTTGAAATTATTAATACAAACTGTACAAATGTTACACCCAGTAATTTACATTAATTATATAATATTCCCTTGCTTATTGTAAACATTCCTGCATGCAAATATACCTGCATTTTGGAGAGAAAACACAACTTATTTCAGAATATCTGCCGCTATGGAACAAAGTCGGCACGCGCAAAAAAATCATACTTTCCCGGACAATAAAAAAGTACCCCGTGCCGGCAGTTTTTCTGCCTCCTCGGGGTACTTTGGAGCTAGCTCCTAATATGTGATCAATTGCTTTCCATTCAGCCTGGACATATCCACATTTTTTTGCTTGTCTTTAGGTACTGTGACGGTATCAGGATTTCCATCGCTGACATATTGTGAACTTCCCCTGCCCAGAGTATCGAGCCACCAGGCCAGGTCGCATTCCACTTTCTTTTGACCGGTTGACCTGACCCTTGGAAGCGCCAGCGGATCAAATTTCGGTGATACCGGTGACGGCGCCGGATTTGCACCAACCAGCACAACAGCTGAATGCTTGTAATCAACACCCTGATAATTCCCTTTTATTACATATTCCTTCAGATCTTTTGAGGCATTTCCGAAAGGCAGTGAAAATGAATTAAAAGCATATCCTGGCACGATTTCATTCATCAACACCTGGTTCCCGCCCACCTCTTCAAGCATTTTCTGAACAGTTTTGACCTGAGGCAGCGACACATGTGTTTTTGTATGGTTTCCAATCTCAAAGCCCTTTTCAATCAGGTAATTCATCCTGTCGGTCATATTACCCGAACCCTGGAAGGTCTTTACTCCCAGGTTAACGTAAAAGGTGCCCTGCAACCCGAAATCGGGGTGTTTTTTATAGAACTCCTCCATGATCCCTACGGCTGATCTTGGATTAACCGCCAGCTTTCCGTCTTTCTCAATCATATTGAACTGTCCGGAAGTACCGTCGTCAAAGGTAAACACAATGGGAATGCAGCCCGCGGGCACATTTATGTTGTTATTGAGCATATCCGTAAGACTGATCAATCTATACTTCTTCTCATACAATTCCGGCAGCAATTTCTCAAATTCATCAAAAGTTGTCGTGTATTCATTATTCCCCTTGGGATAGGACTCTACAAAATTATGGAACATTACAACCATAATCTGTCCGCTTTCATTTGGCTTTACCTTGGTGTAATCAATAACATCTATTCCTTTTGTATCCGTTGCAGGTGCAGCCTGGGAATTTTCAGTTTCGGCAGCAGGACTGCTGTCGGAGGACTGCGTTTGTTCCGATTGCCCGGCCTGTTCCGGTGCTTGTGTTTGCGTACTGGCAGAATTTTCAACGGTTGTTTTATTGGTGTACAAATTATTGTTTGAACATCCTGTAAAAACTGTCACCATAAAAGTTAATACAAGTAATACAGAGCATAATTTTCTCATAATCCCAATCTCCAAAGTCTCATCTTTAGTCAATTTTAACAAAGTCAATTACGGTTTAAAGCCTTCGCTTTCCAGGCGGATTAAGCTTTCAGCCGACAGTAATTGACTTTTTTATTATTTTACCCAATGCCAATCAGCAGCAGCAGCTAAAATCAGCTTTCAAAATCCACGGAATAAATGATATCCTTTACAGTTTCAATATACTCCACAAATTTAACATGTGCAGGATGCACCTGATAGGCCTTCATATCCTCTAAAGAATCAAATTTTGAATAAAGTACAACATCAAAAGATCTTTCAGTCTGTAAAATATCCATACCGACCTCTATTGACCTGATCAATGGAATTTGCTCCTTCAGCGCAAGAAGATCATTTTTTACTTTTTCAAGTGTTCCCTTGCTTTTATCCTTCAGCTTGAAAAATACTACATGTGTAAGCATCAGTAAATTACCTCCGAAAATATTTTGTCTATTTAATTTTAACCTTTCCGACAATAAATAGTCAAATATAAAAAACCAATAATCGGCATATATATATTTAGCTTACCGAAAAAAGTTGTAAATGGATAAAATAAAATTGTACAAAAAAATAATTGTCAGGTTTTAATAATTTAGCAATTTATTATGATAAATTATTAAAATTTCTTATTGAAATATTGGTTATAATATCGTATAATTATACAATAACCGTGTTTATTAATACATTTAAATCAGCTTATATCTATTTTTTGATAAATCCCTATTATTTAAGGGACTGACCTCGGTCAGTCCCCTCTTTTTTTTTAATGTTTCAGGAACGGCAGCTTAACCGCCGTTCCCCTGCTTTTTTTGTGCCTGCTCATATCACTTACTCATTATTTTTACTTATTTCTTATTTATTGTTTAGCTATATTTCTTTGTTTATTTATTGCTTAAGTAACTGTATATTGAAAGCAGTCCTTCCAATCTGGTCATTTTATTCTGTGGATTAAAGTTATTGTTGTCACCGTTCATTGCTTTTAATCCCGATGCTATACATACATATCCCAGAAGGTCGGGGTTAATCTTTGCGGCATCCTTGAAATCGGATTTGTATATCCCCTTCAATTCAGCCACCTGGCCCAATTTAAGGAATTTTACAAAGAATTTCGCCGCTTCTTCCCTGGTTAAAGAAGAATTTGGAGCTTTTTCAGCCTTTGTAATGATTCCCGAATTTATAAGATTGGTATACATTCTGTCAACAGCCGTTTCCTTATCTGAGTTTGAATCAATAAAATAAAGGTCATTGAGCTTGCATAATAAAATGAAATAATCTTTCTGAAGCAGCTGGTCATTTGCTTTCAGTTCATTTTCCTGATATCTGATTGACAGCTGAGTGAGTATCTTTACCTGGTTTTCAGCATATAGACCTTTTATGTCGGTATAATCCGAAACATTATTCTCATTGTATACAACTCCCGAATAATTGAGAATATCACCTGTTTCGGCATTGATAATGCATGGCTTGCTGCTGTTTATGAAATATCCCAGTACGGCTTTGTCAGAATCCTGCTTTACCGGTACTATATCTTTCAGAGAAGTATTGCTGTAATCACTGACATATTGGATACCGTATCCCAATTTTGCATTATCAAAGAGTATGTCATATGCCTTCTCAATTGCAATTGCCTTTTTAGGATCATCGAATTTCACATTCTTGGTCCAATTGGAGTTGACACTTGTAACGTTTGCACTGAGATTGTCATAGGTTATTGTGAGGTAGTCGTCGGGACACTCCAGACCATTCTGGATCCTGACATATCTGAAGGTAAACTGCTGGTTCTGTGTTTCATCATAAGCATAATAGGTATCGTCATATTTTACTTGAGAATAATAACCCGGTATCAAGCTCTGTAAAATATCGTCACTGATTTTTTTTGCCTCATCCTTTGTCTTTTGAGGTTTGGTACCTGCAGGAGAATCGTAATATGTCCAGAAATTAATCATATCTCCGCTCCTGGCATCCAATGACACCGATACTTCTCTTATTTGGTTTGTCTCCTTGTTGACAACCTTAGTGTAGCGCAAATACCAGATGAAGGAATCACTGTTTCTCCAATCCTTCCTGAGTTCGGCACTTGACAGGGTGAAGCCGCTGTCAAGTTTGAACTGTGCTATAGCCCGTACTTTAGTATCAAGTTCTTCTTTTGTTTTAAGTCCTGACATGTCCTTGACGGCATCTGTTTCCTCCGGAGTCAGTACCACTGCCGCTCCCGCATTGGAAGAAGCCATTTTTTCCATCATGTCACTGCTGTAGAGTATCCTGTTATTGCTTGTTGTTTTTTCCACTTCTCCGGTGATTGCGTCGATATACTTGTTGGAATCCTTCGGAATGTAAGCCAGGTATGATACAATTTTATCCTTGTCGGATTTGAAATTGTATACAAGCTTTAATCCAAGCTTCTCTGTAAATGCCTTCTTTGCTTCCTCAAGGCTTATGACCTTATCCGCAGACTCAAACTTGGTATTTTTGGAGTAGGTGCAGTTAAAGTTGGAAACTATTCCGGTATAATTATTAACACTTATACTGATTGCATTTCCGGGATAGTCAATACCGTTAACCTGTCTCACATAGTTAAAATTGTACTCTCTGTCCTGTGAATAATTGTTGTTATCTACAGCTTTGAATTCAGAAAGAAGAGAAGGATTCAGCTGCTTAATGAATTTTTCCGCTATCTCCCTGCCCTGGCTCTTTGAGTATTTTGGAATTTTCTTGTCATAATTCGAGGAGTACTGGTATGATGAATAGCCGGATATGAAATTGTTCTCATCAATAGTAACGTTGATATACTTTTGATCAGCTTCATTGCTCCAACCCAGGTTCCATATTACCGTACCATCCTGATTATAAATATTATAACTAAATTTGTTGCAGTCAGCCGGAATTGTTATTTTTTCCTTTACGGCCTTGATGGCATTTTCAAGTCCCTTGTCGTTTGATGCGGAACTGCTCGCCATAGCCGGTGTCATAAATGTAATCAATAATGTGACTACAAGCAGCATTGAAATTATTTTTTTCAATCTAATACCCCCTCGTTTTAATAAATGATAGTAAATCTTGCCAACATATCTAATAGACGTAGCCCGATTTTAAAATGTTCCAGTATTTACACCAAATATTTAAAAATAAAATAGCAGCCGTTTTAAAAGCTGCTATTAGTAAAAATATTAAGTTGCTTCAGCAATCAGGCCCAGGCTATTTTATTTTTGGTATTTTAAGCTCCTGCCCTACATATAAGCTGTTGTCTTTCTTTATATTGTTAAACTCCATGATGATATTGTATTTGTTAAAATCTCCGTAAAACTGTTTGCTTATTCCACTGAAGGTATCTCCTGACTTTACAATATATGTATCATAATCATAATTTGCGTTTTGTCCGGAATTACCCTGCTGGCTGCCCGGGGAATTATTGCCCGAGCCGTTGCCGGAGGAACTGTTGTCCCTGCCGCCTTGTGAATCAACTGATGCTGTGGAAGTTTCAACGGCATCAGAATTCTCGGCATCGTCCCCGCCGTTTTGGGTCAGGTCCGCGCTGTCCTCCTGGCTGTTGGTGGTCATACTTGCCTGAGAGGTGTTATTATCCTTATCCGAGCCAAAAATACCGCTGTTGGATAATATAAGATACCCCATGAACAATACACCCGATATTACCAAAACACAAACAAACCCTAATATGTAATTTACAATATTGCTTTCCTTGTGCTCTTCTTCCTCTTCTCCCTCAGTTTCATTCTCATAACCCACCGGGTTTATCCGCCTGTTGCCATAACCAAATGCAAGGCTTCTGATTTCATCAACCTTGATGACCATAATGGTTATTCCATCCTCCAGCCCGCTCTTCAGTGCCTCCTGATACAGGACACTGGCCATCTTGGAAGGATCGAAACCGGCATCCACCACAGCCTCCAGCCTGCTTCTGGTTATGCCGTTCAGAAGGCCGTCACTGCATAAAATGATCAAATCGTCCTCTTCCAGCTCAAAACTCGGTGACAATTTTATTTTTGTTTTGGATTCCTCTTCGGCCAGTTTTAGAATCTGCTCGGTATCATTGAGCAAATCAGGCATAGTAGGATTTATTCCCAGACTTCTTAATTTTTCGGTTTTACGGCCGTTATTTCTTGAGAAGATATCCTTTTGTACGCCCTGTCGGAATAAAAAGGCTCCGTTGTTGCCCAAATTCATAACTGCCGCTCTGTTATTATCAATGATTAGTGAAGAAAAACCTGTCAATCTGGTGGAATTCTGACTTGCAATTACCGATTTGCTATATATCAAATTGCTGGACAACTGTACTGCTTCATATATTCTTTCAGAAATAGTCTCAAGAGAAAACTGCTGAATCTTTGCACTTTCGTGATATTTTTTAATCTCCCTTATGGCTGATATTCCATTAAAATCCCCATCTTCAAGGCCCATGGAATCTGATATGGCAAAGACATAATTATTTGCCGCTTTTTCAAAGGATAATTGTATACTCTGCGTACTATGACAATTGGAAAAACTTCCATTAAAATAAAAGTCGTCTTGCTCTGAGTCATTGCCCATACAGCTTATTACTGTAGCACTCAATCGTACATTTCCATCCACAGGATTTCACCCCATATCGTATTTTAGTTTTTAACGAATGACATTTTTATTGCCATTCAATGTAAAAAATTTGTCTTTTGTTGGCAGGACCGCGTAACTAAATAATATCATACACGCTTGATTATTACAACAATAGAATGGTTTCAATAATGTAATATAAAGCGCTGCCGACAAATTTCTCAACTCATTTCCAATTTGCCTGCATAATAAAAAACGAAAAGGTAAGCCCTTTCGTTTTTTATTAAAAATAATATTATTTTTTTGAAGAAAACGCGTTAATAATGGATTTGACAACCGAGCTTGCTACATTGATAATACTCAGCACGTTCTCAGCATTAAACGAGAATGAATCTATGGTTTCGGTAACTGTATCTTCAACTGTAGAAACAATTGATGTTGCTTTATCAAAAGTATCTTTTGCACTAACTGCAAGTTCATCAATACTTTTTACAGTTGACGGCAGCGCTTCGAGAGTTTCTTCAATACTTTCGGATTTTTTGTCAAGTATCTTGTTGACCCTGTCTACTACCTTTAGGCAATTTCTCAGAAGAATTATTAAAAATACTCCAATAATTACAGCGATACAGAAAATAATAAACCATGCCACAACACTAAGGTCTACAGTAACAGACATACACAACTTCCTTTCGCATTTATGACTTATATTCCGGTTTATTCAACTTCTTCTGCTTCTTCTTCCTTATCTTCTCCGCAAATAAAAGTCTTCTCTTTTTTAACCAGTTCTTCTATTTTTTCCTTTGCAACATTTAAGCCCTCTTTTACAGTTTCAAGAGTCTCTTTGGTTGTCTTCACAAGATCTTCTCTGGTTTCTTTTCCAGACTGGGGAGCCAGTAAAACTCCTGCAGCTACACCAACAGCAGTACCAATGCCTGCTCCAATAGCTACATTCTTAGCAGTTTGTTTTTTAGTCGATCTTTTCTTCTTCTTTAATAAGTCCTTTAAGTCCATTTATCTGACCTCCTTACAAAATAATTATATAAATACTCTGCTTATCTATTAAATAATTACCACAGATTACCTATACAAAATCATTATACGACAGTTACCTGGAAATTGATATAATACATATGTGTTTTTTTAAGAAATTTTTTAAATTTAAAAATTTTTGCCGTAAAAATTCAAAACCAACACGTCCCAATATAATAATAAGTATGGTTATTGTACCGAAATGTAAATTCTGCTAAACTAAAGCTATAATTTATCCATTGCTTAGGAGGTTTTATAATGAATAACTTGAATATTCTATTTGCATCTTCCGAGGTATTCCCTTTCGCCAAAACGGGAGGGCTTGGGGATGTTTCCGGCTCCCTTCCCAAAGCAATTTCAAAACTTGGTGCCGACATCCGGGTTGTTATGCCAAACTATAAAGGTATCCCGCAAGCGTATAAAGATAAAATGGAGTTCATGGGTTATATATTTGTAGATCTCTCCTGGAGACATCAATACTGCGGCATTTTGAAGCTTGTGTACGAGGATGTCACCTACTACTTTCTGGACAATGAGTACTATTTCAGCAGGAATGAGCTGTACGGCGATTTTGATGAAGCGGAGCAATTTACATTTTTCAGCAAGGCCATTATAGAAATGCTCCCTCTGATCGGCTTCAAGCCGGACATTATACACTGCAACGACTGGCAGACCGGCATTGTCAGCCTTCTCCTGAAAGCAAACTACAAAGAGCCTCACTACAGCAAAATCAAAACAGTCTTTACCATTCACAACCTGAAATATCAGGGAATATTCCCGAAGAGTGTCCTGTCGGATTTAATGAATGTTGACTGGCAATATTTTACTCCAGACGGAATTGAATATCATGACTGCGTTAACTACATGAAGGCCGGTCTGGTTTATTCGGATTCCATCAGCACCGTAAGCCCCACTTACGCTCAGGAAATTAAAACCGATTTTTACGGTGAGGGTTTAAAGGACATATTGGTTAAACGCTCTAAAGACCTGTACGGCATTCTTAATGGAATAGATTATGACAAAAATGATCCCAAAACCGACAGGAGAATATATGCCCACTACTCTGCCGACAGTATTTCATTAAAATATGAAAATAAAAAGAAGCTTCAGGAGGAGCTGGGCTTACCTGTAAGACCTGAAGTACCAGTTATTGGTATAATCTCAAGGCTCACTGCACAAAAAGGCTTTGACCTTATAGAGTACGTGCTTGAAGAATTAATACAAATGGATATCCAACTGGTGCTGCTTGGAAAAGGTGACGAGCATTACAAACAGGTCTTTGAAGATGCAGCCTCCCGGCACAAGGACAAGGTTTCTGCCAGCATAACCTTCAGCGACACCCTCGCCCAGCGTATTTACGCTGGATCAGACATGTTTCTGATGCCGTCTCTGTTCGAGCCCTGCGGCCTGGGTCAGATATTCGGCTTCCGGTACGGCTCTGTCCCAATAGTCCGCGAAACAGGCGGACTTAACGATACTGTTTTTGCATACAACGAGGAAACCGGCGCCGGAAACGGTTTTACCTTCGCCAACTATAATGCGCATGATATGTTAAATACCATCAGAAGAGCAGTCAGCTTTTATTATGACCGGAAGGATATCTGGAAGCTGATCGTCGAAAGAGGCATGAGGGCCGACTTCAGCTGGAATAAATCCGCAAGGGAATACATGAAGATGTATCATGAAACCCTGCATAAATAGAAAATCTGCAAAAGAGCTCCGCTTCAAATCTTTATACCTGAAGCGGGGCTCTTGTAAAATTCCTAGTACTCAATTCCTTTGCGTGCTGCCATGCCCTTTTCATAGGGGTGCTTGACCGCCTTGATTTCCGAGACATAATCGGCAGCTTCGACAAATGCCTTATGGGCATTTCTTCCCGTCATCACAAGCTCCACCTTTTCCGGCTTGTTTTTAACAAAGTCCAATACGGTTTCCAGAGGCAAAAAATCAAGTGACACAGTCCCAAGTATCTCATCCAGGATTACAAGCTCATATTGACCCGTCTGAACCACAGCTTTAACCTGCTCAAACATTTCAGCCGCTTCTCGGGCGGTATGCTCAAGTTCTTCGCCGGTCATATCCCAGGAAAATTTTTTGCAGGTAAACCCACGGATCACCTTAAAGTCAGGCTCCAGCCTTTTTATAGCCTCAAGTTCACCTGTAGCCGCACTCTTCAGAAACTGTACCAGCAGCACCTTCAGTCCGCTGCCGCAGGCTCTTAGGCCAAGCCCCACGGCGGCTGTCGTTTTACCTTTTCCCTCACCGGTATAAATGTGTACAAGACCTGTCCTATTCATATATACATTTCCTCCAAAAAACTTATATTTTTCAAGCAAACCAAAGTATATTCTTATCTATCATCTTGTGCCATTGCTTCATACAGTTCACAAACCGTCTTATTGAATACAGGATGTATGGCCGATGGATTTATTTCATTCAGCGGTTCCAGTACAAAGGCCCTCTCATGCATTCTGGGATGAGGTATATTCAAATTTTCCTTGTTAATAATCTGATTTCCGTACAGCAGGATATCCAGATCAATGGTTCTTGGTCCCCAGTGTATCAATCTCTCTCGTTTAAGCACTTTTTCAATTAGCCCGCATATCTGTAAAAGCTCATCTGCAGATAATACGGTTTTTATTTCTACAACTGCATTTAAAAAATCAGGCTGCTCCAAGTAGCCAACGGGTGCAGTATTATAAAATGATGATACCGAGGTAACTTCAATCCCTTCCTTTTTACTCAGCAGTTCAATTGAAGCATTTAACAGTGCCGCTCTGTCACCTATATTAGATCCAATCCCAATGTAAGCTGTTACTACCTTTCCTGAATCACTCAAACTAATCGCCTCTTCTCCGTTCAAGCTCAACAGCGGCATATTTAAGGTGATATCCCATAGGAGCCCATGGTTTTTTTAACAATATTTTAACCGACAATGCATTGGAAAAGCTGTTAAAAATCTCATCTATCACTTTTAATGCTGCAGTCTCTATCAAATCGTACTTTTTGGTATTTAAAGCCTTTTGGACTGCCTTACATACATCGGCATAGTTTATTGTTGCATTGATATCACCGTTGACCGCGGCGGTATTAAGGTCAGCCGACACCTGCAGAGACACGATGAAAATCTGCCCAAGCTTCTTTTCCTCTTCTGCGACCCCATGATATGCGTATATTTCCAAATCTTCAATAATTATTTTATCCATATTTACCTCACCATACTATCCATCATTTTAGCTACTCTGGAATTTTGCAAAACATCATGTACTCTTACCATGTCAATTCCCTTTGTAATACCGATTGAAGTAGCAGCCAGAGTTCCTTCAAGCCTGTCGGCAACTTCCAGGTCCAGTACCTTTCCTATGAAGGATTTCCTTGAAGCACCCAAAAGAACCGGGTATCCAAGTTTTTTAAAATCCTCCAGGTGTCTCATAACCGTAATATTTTGCTCCCAGGTCTTGGCGAAACCTATTCCGGGATCGATCATTATGTTTTCATCCGGTATATTCGCGTTTTTAGCTATTGAAATACTTTCTTCCAGTTCAAGCAAAATTTTACCTATTAAATCATCTCCATAATCTGTTCCGCCGGTCCTGTTGTGCATAATACAAACCGGCACTCTGTATGCTGCTATTACAGCCGCCATATCCGGATCATATTTAAGCCCCCAAACATCATTTACCATGCTTGCTCCGGCTTTAATTGCAAGCTCTGCTGTTTCAGCCCTGTATGTATCTACAGAAACAGGTATCCTAATTGCTTTTGAAAGGCTTTCGATAACAGGTATCACCCTGTCAGTCTCAATTTCTGCGGCAACAGGTACAGCTCCGGGTTTGGTGGTTTCCCCTCCTACGTCTATAATGTCTGCTCCTTCATTGTACATGCGAATTGCCTGTTTGACTGCAGCGTCCTGGCTGACGTAACATCCCCCGTCTGAAAATGAATCCGGCGTCACGTTCAGGATGCCCATTATATATGTTTTTTTGCCCCATTCCCAGATGTTTTTCCATATTTTCATGAATCTCTGTTCCATATCTGCCTCCATGTGCCCGTTTGTGACATGCGGTCAGCATATCCCAATAATCCTTACAAAACTCAACCAGTGCAAATTTAAATGTTACAGACCACTAATACAATAATTCAGGTTGACCACCATCAGAATACCAGTTACATTCATTTACCATAACACAATTAATACATGGTCTGCAGGATTTATCACCTTCATAGATTACCTCCCCCAAAAGTGATATCCCTCTTTTCCTTCTGCGGTGACCGGTTATTGCTTCTATAATCATTTCCATATCCCGTCTATCAAAATCTAAATTTTCAAGAATCTTTCCCGCCAGCTTTGCCCCCTCTTCAGCATGGTCCGACTTATCCTCATATTGTTTCCATCTCCCTATATCATGAAGCAGTGCCGTGACATATATAAGCTCCTTACTCAAGCCGTAAGCTCTTTCAAGTGAAATAATATAAGCCACCCTTGCCACATCAACAGCATGCTGCAAATCATGACGACAAAATTTTCGTTCCTTCTCCGCGGCTTCGTTTAACCGCACATATTTTATGAAATCCGGATGCATCAGCACCTTTTTTACAATTTCCATGAAATAGTCACCTGTATCACATTTATTTTAAAAGCAGCATCAATCTGTTGACCAAATTGCTGTCGGTGTTAAATTTTCCGCGTAAAGTCGTAGTTGCTGTTAATGATCCGGTATTTTTTATACCGCGTGTGGTCATACAGGCATGCTTTCCCTCGATAATGACGGCAATATCCTCCGAACCGGTTATTTTGTGCATTATTTCTGCTATATCCGAACCAATCCGTTCCTGAAGCTGGAGTCTCTTTCCAACCATATCTGCAATTCTGGCAATTTTGCTCAGACCCAAAACCTTTCCGACAGGTATATAGGCTATTGCAGCCTTCATGTTATACATCAATGCCAAATGGTGCTCACAATAACTGAATATATCCATATCCTTTACCAGTACAATTTCCCTATTGTCCTCTGGTATAATTAAATCATCTTCAAAGGTTTTGTTGAACATTTCAGCTATATCGTCATTTGAATAACCTATACCTTCAAAAATCTCCTCATACATATGTGCAACACGCAAGGGAGTATCCTTAAGACCTTCACGGTCAGGGTCTTCACCTATGGCTGTCAAAATACCCCTTATATGTTCTTGAACTTTCTTTATATCCACTGCCATTTGATATATTACCTTTCCGGCTTACTAAAATTTTAAGCATATTATGGAAACGTCTTACCGTCCGTCCTTATCCGCTTCACCGGTGCATTGACCGGTAAAATCAGCTTCCGGTAATATGTTGCGGCTTATAGCTTACTATGTTATAATAAATAAATATTTTTACGCAGCAAATATATTATAGCATAAAGTCCCCTACTGTATATTTGCTAATTCCCCATACTATCAAGGAGGTTTTATGAATTCGGTAGAGAGCAACAGAGAACTGGCTGAAAACAAGCTCATATTACTTTATATTATAAATAATATTGAACCCCCGGTTTCAAATCTTCTTATAACAAAAATAATACTTGAAAACAAACTAATGAATTATATTTTTTTGCAGCAATATCTTGATGAACTCTGTGACGGTAAATTTTTAGAAAAATTGGATGCGGACAATAAGAAATCCTACAGGATCTCGCCTGCAGGCAGGCAGGGCCTTGACTATTTTATTTCCCTGATACCTGCCGGAACCAAGTCACGCATAGATGAGGCACTTCTGGACTACAGAAAAAGGATAAAGAATGAAACCAGTGTCGTTGCTGATTTTGTCGCAGTTAATGAAAACGAGTATATTACAAATTTAAAAATCTGCGAAGGAAGTTTTACATATATAGATCTGAAATTAACCGTCGGAAGCAGAAATGATGCCAGAAAGCTATGCAATAACTGGACTGTAAATTCCGAAAAGCTTTATAAAAAGATTATGGCCGATCTGGATGAAAACTAATTGCCGAAACAGCCACCAAAAAAGCAATACTTCTGAGAAGTACTGCTTTTTTTTACGCCATTTTCAGTCCATGCTTCAAACCCCTTGCGAAACATTCCCGAATTAAAAGTTCCAGTTGATATCTTATAATATCTACTCTAAGACTGGCTATCTTCTTTTTTCCATAGTCATCTTTTACGTCATTAAGATATATTTCGCAAAGTTTTAAGAATTCATATGTCTTTTCCACTCTTTGAAGAAGTGCTTTGTCATTGATTTTTTTGATATCCTCAATATTCAGATATTCATAGTTGTAATTATTTAAATCAATTCCTTCTTGCATGCTTACCTCCGGAAATAGTAATTATTGAAATACTTAATATTATATTCATATTAAAAGCATTTCATTCCCAGATTATGTAAGTGGTTGTTGATTTGCTCCTATTTCAGTTAAGGTAATTCTATTACAGGTGCTTTTACAGATTCCCTGTACAGAACAAACTTATTCCCGATTACCTGAACCAGCTCGGCCCCGGCAGACTCGGCCAGTTCTTCGGCAACGGTCCTGGTATCGCACTCGGCATTTCTCAGTACAGTGGCTTTTATCAGTTCTCTTGCTTCGAGGGCCTCTGAGAACTGTTTGATCATATTTTCATTTATTCCGCCTTTTCCCACCTGAAAAATAGGCTGAAGGTTGTTTGCTAATGATCTCAGGTAACTCCTTTGTTTTCCTGTTAACATATATCCTCCTTATGGATCTGAAATATATTTCAGCACATTTATCTCGTATAATCAAATTCCGTATCCAATATCCGTACGGTATCTCCCTCTTCTATACCCATAGCCTCAAGAGCATCAATAACACCTTTCCTTCTCAAAGCTCTCTGGAAATACTGCAGGGATTCATAATTGGCCATGTTCGTAGACCCCAGGACCTTGCGCACCCAGCTGCCCTCCACAACATAAACACCGTCTTCAATGCGGATTTCAAAAGGTTTTTCTCCCTCGGCAGTATATACCACCTCTTCTTCCCTGCTTTCATCAAGGAGTATGGTATCGGGAAGGGTGCTCAATATATCGGAAACATAATACATAAGCTCCTTTAATCCCTTATTGGTAGCCGCTGATATTCCAAACACCTTATAGCCTCTGCCCTCAAACTCTTCTTTAAAGGCCTGGTAATTCTCCTCCGAGCCGGGTATGTCCATTTTGTTTGCGGCAACAATCTGAGGTCTTGAAGCAAGCACCGCATTATACTTTTCAAGCTCGGCATTTATTGTGTCGAAATCTTCAATGGCATTACGGCCTTCGACACCTGAAATGTCAACAACATGTACAAGCAGCTTTGTTCTTTCAACATGCCTCAAAAACTCATGTCCCAGGCCGACACCTTCATGGGCCCCTTCTATAAGTCCGGGTATATCCGCTATAACAAAGCTTTTTCCCTGTTCAATCTGCACTACTCCAAGATTGGGTACTAATGTGGTGAAGTGATAATTGGCTATTTTAGGCTTGGCAGCAGAAACCATTGACAGAATTGTTGATTTGCCAACATTTGGGAAGCCCAGCAAACCCACATCGGCAATCATTTTCATTTCCAGAATCAGGTTGCGCTCTTCTCCCAGATCACCGCTTTTGGCAAAGTTAGGCACCTGCCTGGTGGGTGTGGCAAAATGCTGATTACCCTTTCCGCCCTTACCTCCTCTGGCTATTATACATGTCTGACCGGGTTTTATCAGGTCAACCAGTGTCATTCCTGTCATTTCATCCTTGACCATTGTTCCCAGAGGAACTTTGATTATCATGTTTTCACCGTTTTTACCCGAACAGTTGGACGGGCCTCCATCCTGTCCAGGCTCGGCTTTGAAATGCTTCTTGTATCTGAAGTCGATCAGGGTATTTAATCCCTCATCCACCTGGAAGATAACATCTCCGCCTTTCCCGCCGTCCCCGCCATCCGGTCCTCCGGCTGCTATGTATTTTTCACGGTGGAAGGATACCATTCCATTACCGCCATTACCAGCTTTAACATATATCTTAGCACTATCTATAAACATATTAACCTCCTAAGCCATGTCTATGGCTTTTAGCCGCAATAGCGGCCACAAAACTGCAATGAAATCTCTCAATTATCCGCCATGAGCCGGGCATTATTAACCGCAATTTGTTAAACTGAATTTATTATACCCAAGTATCGGCATATTTAAAATATTATCTTGATAATATAAGTCAGTTAACGTTAAAAAACACAAATAAAAAAGTAGAAAATGCATATCACATTTCCTATTTTAATTATTTTAATGCGATAAATTTCTTACTCGGCAACTATCATAACCTGCTTCTTATCTCTGCCAAGTCTTGCAAACTTAACCTTTCCATCCTTAAGTGCAAACAAGGTATCATCAGAACCTATTCCTACGTTTACGCCAGGATGAATCTTTGTACCTCTTTGACGAACAAGAATGTTACCGGCTAAAACGAACTGACCGTCAGCCCTCTTAACGCCAAGTCTTTTAGCCGCACTGTCACGGCCGTTTCTTGAACTACCAACACCTTTTTTATGAGCAAAAAGTTGTAAATTAATCTTTAACATGAGATTACACCTCCTCATCCATTACCTTTACATGTTTGGGGTAAGCAAGCTCTATCTGTTTAAAACCTATTTCGGCAGTAGCCATAATTATTTCGGCATCATGCCTAAGTTCAGGCAAAATATCAACATCGACAGAGCATGTCATAAAGCCATGCTTCTCTTCAAAAAAGTCCTTTATCCCTATCAGGTCTCCAAGAGCACCGGCCGCAGTATACGCAACAGCTGAAACCGCCGCACACACTATATCTCTGCCTTCTCTTGCATAACCTGCATGTCCTTTGACAACAAACTTTATAATATTTCCTGCTTTATCCCTGCATATATTTACATTAATCATCAATAGTTAACCCTTACGCGTTGATCTTTTCGATCTGAACTTTTGTGTAAGGCTGTCTGTGACCTTGCTTCTTTCTGTAGTTCTTCTTTGCCTTGTATTTGAAAACTATAATCTTTTCACCTTTACCATGGCTGAGAACTTTAGCATTAACAGTGGCAGTTTCCAATAATGGAGCTCCAAAGTTAACTTTACCGTCCTTTGATACTGCAAGAACCTTATCAAAAGTAAAGGCCGAACCTTCTTCAGCGGCGAGTTTTTCTACGAAAACCACATCGCCTTCCTGAACCTTATACTGTTTTCCACCAGTCATTATAATAGCGTACATGATACACCTCCTACTAACAGTCTCGCCGGCTGAATGACGTATACATATCATAAAATATGTTCATCACAGGCAATAACCTTATTAAAACCAATAATGGAATTATTATTGACCCGTTATATTTGAAAGCCCTGGCCGAGCGGTTACCGATATATTCTAGCACAACAAGGTAGTCTTGTCAACGATTATCAACAGTACAAAACCTGCATATAACAGGACGAAAAAAGTACGGCACAGGTTATGCGCCATACTTTTTTCGTCTTACTTACAGTAATTTCCACGAAATTTCATTCCATCTTAATTCATTTCTAAGGTTCTGAATAGTAGTGTCCTTATTGATAAGCACATATTCGATTCCAGCCATTTCAGCCCAGTCAACAAGCTGCTCGGCAGTAACCTGCGTGGAGAACACCGTATGGTGTGCACCGCCGGCATAAATCCAGGCTTCGGCGCCTACCTGAAGAGATGGTTCCGGTTTCCACAGTACTCTTGCAACAGGCAGCTTCGGCATCCGGGCAGTGGGCTGGATAGCTTCGACTTCATTTATAATCAGGCGGAAGCGGTTTCCCATATCAATCAGCGATACACAAACAGCATGCCCTGCAGCACCGTCAAATACTATTCTGGCAGGGTCGGCCTTACCGCCTATACCAAGCGGATGTACCTCAAGACGCGGTTTTGTAGCGGCTATGGTAGGGCAAACCTCCAGCATGTGAGCTCCGAGAATCATTTCCTCACCGGGCACCAGATTATAAGTATAGTCCTCCATAAATGAAGTTCCCTTGTTATCTGACATTACCTTCATTACATTGGTCAGAGCAGAAATTTTCCAGTCTCCCTCTCCGCCGAAGCCGTAGCCCTGTGCCATCAGATCCTGTGCAGCCAAACCAGGCAGCTGCTTGATTCCATGCAAATCTTCAAAGGTGGTTGTAAATGCACTGAAACCGCCTTCTTTAAGAATTGCTTTAATGCCAAGCTCAATTCTTGCCTGTTCTCTGATTACCTGCAGCTTTTCATACGTTTTTGCAGAATCTGCAATATCATATTTATTTTTATATTCAGCCATCTGCTCATCTATCTGCTCATCGGTAACGCTGTTTATTCTGGCTGCAAGATCTCCGACCCCATGGGTATTAACCGACCAGCCAAATTTAATCTGGGCTTCAACCTTGTCACCTTCGGTAACTGCAACCTCGCGCATGTTGTCTCCGAATCTTACAACCTTGAGCTGCCTTCCCCATATAAATGCGACTGCTGTTCTTTCCCAGGCTCCGATCCTTTCGCGGACCTTTGCGTCCTCCCAGTATCCAGCAATTACCTTACGGGACAAACGCATTCTCGCACCGATAAAGCCATGTTCTCTGTCCCCATGGGCCGACTGGTTCAGATTCATAAAGTCCATATCTATATCATTCCACGGAAGTGCCTGATTGAATTGGGTATGGAGATGCAGCAGAGGTTTTTTCAACTGTGAAAAACCTGCTATCCACATCTTTGAAGGTGAAAAAGTGTGCATCCAGGTGATGACACCGGCACATTTTTCATCTGTGTTTGCGTCGGTGAGAACCTTTGTTATTTCTTCAGGTGTGGTAACCGTCGGTTTATAAACAATTTTATAGGGGATGGCAGAGTCCCTGTTCAAAGCTTCAACCATTGCCTTTGAGTGTTCCGCAACCTGCTTCAGGGTTTCGGGTCCGTATAAATGCTGACTCCCTGTTATAAACCAAAATTCAAAATCCTTATAATTCATCATATTATTCTAACTCCTCCCTATGTGTTAAACTTGTATGCACATGTTATAAGTTAATTTTATATCCCATTTGTAAAAAAATCAATACATTTTTCCATATCCGGACAAAGCACTTCCTACAGGCAATGCGACGCATACTCCGATTTGTATTCCGCTTGCCGTTCGGACTCAGGTATTAGAAGCTAACAGCTGATGGTATATAGTACTTCAATGCATTGTATGCACAAGTTAAAGTTTCAGAGGACAAATCAAGCTATCCGGGGGACAAAAGTATTATGACCGCTTATATATACGAATATTCAGGCTCAGGAGGCACAAAAGAATAAAAAAAGGTTGATGAATACTTTTTATCTTCATCAACCTTTTTTGAACCGGTTATTTTCTCTGTGTAATTATTGATCCTGCAATTCACATTCACTTAAATAGAGAACACCCCTGTTATATTTTCTGATCAGTATTTGATTTCAGCCTGTTAACCGCATTTGTATCGGCTGAATTTATTTTACCGGTACCTTCGCAATAGGGACAGTCACATTTTATTACTGTTGCAAGCTCCTGACGGATCTTCTTCCTGGTCATTTCCACAAGTCCAAGAGCAGTCATTCCCAAAACGATGGTTTTGGTCCGGTCGCTTTTGAGACTTTGGCGCAGTGAATCCAAAACCATCTGCTGATGCTCGGAGTCACTCATATCAATAAAATCTATGATGACAATTCCGCCTATATCCCGAAGCCTAAGTTGTTTTGCGATTTCCTTTGTGGCTTCAATATTTGTTTTCAGCACCGTATCCTCAAGGTTATTATCCCCCACAAATTTTCCGGTATTAACATCTATTACTGTAAGCGCCTCTGTCTTATCGATAATGATATACCCTCCGCATTTTAACCATACCTTTCTTGACAGGGCTCTCTCTATTTTTGTTTCAATCTGGTAATAGTCAAAAATGGCATAATCCTTGCTGAAAAGTTCAACCCTGTTCTTCAGTACGGGAGAGATCATTTCCACAAGCTCCAGCACCTTGTTGTATTCTTTTTCATCGTTTATGATGAATTTATCAATATTCCAGGTAAATAAATCCCTCACAGACCTGTATATCAGGTTTATATCCTTGTGGATGCATCTCGGGACCGGTCCGCTGTTTTCCGACTGTTTTATTTTGGCCCATAACCTGGTTAAGAATGAAACATCCTCAATAAAATCAGCTTCATCCTTACCTTCCGATACCGTACGGACAATAAGCCCCATATTTTCGGGCTTCAGCTTTTCGGCTATTTTTTTCAGCTTCTGTCTTTCGTCATCGCTTTCAATCCTGCGGGATATGCCCACATAATCGGCATTTGGAAGAAGAACCAGATTACGTCCCGGAAGTGTAATATGTGTTGAAACCCTTGGTCCCTTGGTTCCGATAGGCTCCTTGATAACCTGGACAGTTATTTCCTGCCCGACTTTCAGTATATCTGTGATATTGTACCCGGTATAATCACGAAAAACGTCTAATTCATCATCAGTGTACTCTTTCTGGGGTACGGCATCACCGACATAAAGAAAAGCATTCTTTTCATAGCCTATATCGATAAATGCCGCCTGCATACCGGGCAGGACACTGCTGACCTTACCCCTGTATATATTTCCTACAAGCCCCTGATGATTAGTTCTTTCAATGTGAATTTCAGCCAGCTCTTTATCCTCAAGGATACCCACTCTTATCTCACCGGCGCCGACGTCTACAATAATCTCGTTAATCATTCAAATCTCCATTCCTACGTGGAATTAGTGCCAATCACGTCTGTCTATTTCACGTGTATCCGGGTTTTTCCCAAACACAACTTACAAAACCTTTCCATCCATGGGGTCCAGCAATTCCTCCTGAACCCTGACATAAAGTTTGGATCTATGAATCCTGTCTATTTCGTATCGGGCTCCCAACATTTCAAACAGAGATTCCACGAGCAATTCGGGCTTTAAATTGGCCTTGCTGCCGGCACTGACCAGCATGGTGAGCTTTATCATGTTAAAAGTTCCGCAGGGCTGCAGCTCAAAATCCAGGTCGAAAATCATGTTTCTTATATCGGTATCCTTGACTCCGCTTTTAGTTTTCTTCTTTACTATTATCTCTTTTTGTGAAAGATATTTGCCTATACCGGCTTTCAGACTCTTTTCAGTGCACTCATACCCGGTACCGACTATTACAATGTATTCAGAAGCTGAAATTGTAGCCATTATATTCTGCTTTGTCTGCCTCTGTTTTGCTGCTAAAACCTCCAGCCCCTGGGGAAACTGTTCATTAAGCCTCTCAACAAACTCATTCATGGGCAGGGCGTCATCAGTAATTTCAAAGTCTCCATATTCCGCTTCACTTGTAACCCCTACACTCAGGGGCAGACCGAACACCATGCCGGGATGGGGATTAAAGCCTTGTGAGTAGGCGATGGGAAGTCTGGCCCTTCTTATGGCACGCTCAAACACTTTCATCAGATCCAAATGTGAAATAAATTTTACTTCTTCTCCACGCCTGAATTTTACCCGTATATTAACCAAAATTAACCTCCATCTATCACACTCTTACATGCAATTTATATAATTAACACCTTATCCGCATACTCCGTTGTTCAGAGCGGCAGCGCCGCAGCCTCCGCAGTCAACTCTGCAATTGGGAGTGATCTTTCCCTCCAGAGCCTTTTTACTCTCATTTATCAGATATTGTTTGGATACTCCCACATCCACATGATCCCAGGGCAAAATCTCGTCATACTGTCTCCTGCGGGTAACGTAAAAATACGGATCCACACCGCATTCCTCAAAGGCTTTCATCCAAACATCATACTTGTAATGCTCTCCCCAACCGTCAAATTTACAGCCCATCTGCCAGGCCCTGATCAAAACCTTGCAGACCCTTCTGTCTCCGCGGGCAAATACAGCTTCCATAAAGCTGAGTTTATTCTCATGATAATTATATGTGATCTGCCTTGAACGTATTTTATCTTTTAAATGCATTTGTTTTTCATGGACATTTCCAATACTGTCCTGTGGCTCCCACTGAAAAGGCGTAAAGGCCTTTGGTACAAAAGTTGCAGTACTTACGGTTACATTGAGTCCCTTTCCCTTTTTCTCTTTGGGAACATTTTTGTATGCATCAACTACCTTATAGGCCAAATCAGCTATCCCTTCAACATCTTCAAGTGTTTCGGAAGGCAGACCCAGCATGAAGTACAGCTTGACACCGTTCCAACCGCCGTTGAAAGCCAGGGATACCGCCCTCAGAAGATCCTCTTCTGTTACGCCCTTGTTGATAACATCCCTCAATCTTTGCGTCCCGGCCTCGGGTGCAAAGGTAAGTCCGCTCTTACGCACTTTCTGCGCCTTTTCCATCAAATCCAGTGAAAAGGAATCAATTCTTAAGGAAGGAAGTGATAAATTAACTTTCCTTTCCTCCATATCTTCAAGCAAACCTGTGGTTAAAGGCTCCAGTCCCGTATAGTCACTGGTGCTGAGAGAAGTGAGGGATATTTCCTCATAACCGGTGCTTTCTTCCAGCTTCCTGGCCAGTTCCAGCAGCCTTTCGGGACTTTTTTCCCTGACAGGCCTGTATATGAAGCCTGCCTGACAGAAACGGCAGCCTCTTGTGCAGCCCCTGAATATTTCAAGCATTATTCTGTCATGAACTATATCTGTGTATGGGACAACAATTTTATCAGGGAAGTATGCCTTATCCATATCCTTGATAATACGCTTCCTTATCCTGGTGGGATAATGGGGCTTAAGAGGCAGAAATTCCTTTATGGTTCCATCCTCGTTGTAGGTAAACTCGTAGAAGGAAGGGACATAAATACCTTCTATTTTGGCAATTTCCTCAAGAAAAGCTTCTCTCGGCTTGCCTGTCCCCTTCCACCCGCCGTATACGTCCATAACTTCATTTATTATTTCTTCACCTTCACCCATCATAAAAAAATCAATTATGCCGGCCAGGGGCTCGGGATTGTATGCACATGGTCCACCTGCACAGACAAAGGGAGCCCCGGCATTTCTCTCTTCTGCCAGAATGGGAACCCCGGCAAGGTCAAGCATGTTTACTATATTTGAAAAGCTCATTTCATATTGAAGGGTAAAGCCCACAAAATCAAAGTCCTTAATTGGGTCCTTGCTTTCCAGTGAATAGAGCGGTATGTTGTTTTCCCTCATTTTGCTTTCCATATCCGTCCACGGAGCAAATACTCTTTCACAATAGCAGTCCTGTCTTTCATTCAGTAAATGATACAGAATTTTCATGCCAAGGTGTGACATTCCTATTTCATAGGTGTCTGGAAAACAAAATGCGAATCGTATATTAATGCTTTTCGGATCCTTTATGATGCTGTTCCATTCGTTTCCGGTATATCTGGATGGTTTTTCAACACTTTTCAGTAATCCGTCCGAGAGTTTTATCCCCATATCAAGCTCCATTCTCAATTAAATATTTTTACATTATTATATACTCAATTATATACCCAAAAATAGGCTCTATTGACCTAATAGGATTATTTCATATAAACAAAAAGCCAAAAAAAAAGAACAAAATAAATTCTTTAAAAACCTTTCGGTAAATATTGACTGTTACCAGAATTTATTATATCAGAACAAATACAATATGATAATATAATTTTTGTAACAGTTAAAATAATTAAATTGTATTTATAATATTCCCTCATTTTTTGAAATTTAAAATTAGCGGCATATATTTCATCAGATTTTGGTATTGGCCACACGTATGTAATTATCAACTTATTTTATTCCCGTGTCAAGAAAATTTGGAACGAATAAATCAGCCAGGTTAAACAGATGCAGGAAATATTATGCTCGTTTGGTTTTGCTATAAATTTTGTTCCACAATCTTTCGTTCATTATAACATAAACATCAGGTGAGCTGATCAAAAAAAGCATCTGCCGCTTATAATGGCGTAACACAAAAACAGCAGGTTTGAAATATCATTCAAACCTGCTGTTCCCAGTGGTCGGAAATGGGAGACTCGAACTCCCGGCCTCTTGGTCCCGAACCAAGCGCGCTACCAAACTGCGCTAATTCCCGAATACTACATTTATATATTTTAGTACGAAGATTGCAATTTGACAAGACTAAATATTTGTTAAATCAAATTATTTTTAAATTTTTTATAATTTTATTTTTTTAAACTCGTCTATTTTTCCAGAAATAAATTCTACTACCTGTTTATGCTCAGCTTTGCCGTTACCGGTTATGCTGACCGGTTCTCCGAAAGAAATGCATACCGGCTCTTTTCTGCGGATAGGGCCGATGTCCTTTATAATTTTTCCGTTACCCCAGAAATCAGTCTTTATGGCAACAGGTATAACAGGTACACCTGCTTCCTTCGCCAGCTTTATTCCCAGTGAATTAAACTTTTCGGGATTGAACACTTCCTGCCTGGTTCCCTCAGGAAACAAAATTATGGAGATACCTTTTTCAATTTTCTCTTTGCCCTGGCTGATAACATTCAGCAAATCCTGCCTGGAATTTTTTCTTGAAACAACTATGGGGTTCCGGCTCTTCATAACATGCCCGAAAAGCGGCATGGATATGAGACTTTCCTTGACAACATAAGTAACCTCTTTCAATGGAGCAATTATACAAGGGAAAACAAAGGTCTCCAGCGTACTCATGTGATTGCTCACAAAAACCACAGGTCCGTCCACTTTTAATATATTATCAATACCATCAATAAAGATTCTGCCGCCGCTTTTCTCAATATCCTGTAATATCCTGTAGCTGGACTGCGCCCAGGATTCAGTGTCGTATTCGTTTTTCACCGCTAGGTTTCTGCCATTTATGACTTCTTTGCCATAGCCGTAAACAAAATACCATCTTGTATTTAAAAAAAGCTTATCAAATATATTTCTTTTATCCCGGCCGGTTTCATATTTGTTTTCATTAAAAAAAGGTTTCATTATAAAATCACACCCAACACTTTGATTGACATGTACTATTTTAACGCTAGGGATTATTATATATCACATTTTATTCCATGTCCAGTTATCCATGGAAGCATAGTATAGTATATGTTTTCTTCCTCCAAAAATAACCCTGCAAATATTTTATAAATATTTTGATTTTTTTACTGAAAAATCCCTATTTATAGAATATAATGTAATAAGACATAAAATTTAAATTTATAATAATATTGGTATGGAGATATTTAATGAACGCGAAAGACATAAAAGTTGGAACCAAATTAGAAGTTGAAATACCTGAATACGATAGAAAAGCTGATGAGTCAACAACCAGTTACATCAGCCAATTGGCTGATGTTATAGATGACAAAACCATATGCATTGTTTCACCTATGAGTGAAGGACGATTAAAATTCCTGTCAAGAAATTTAACTATCATTATTTACTATTTAAACGAAAGACAGGAGCTCCTGTACTTCAAGGGCCAGGTAAAGGGCCATAGAAAAAGCGGGGCTCTGGATGTATTTGACGTAGAGATTGTCAGTGAGTTCAATAAAATACAGAGGAGACGCTTCTATAGACTTGATGTTGTTCTGAACTGTCTGTATAGAGTAATTGACCACCAGCCAATCAGTACCGACAATTACCAGTTCGATGATCTCAGCAATACCGAATTAACTACTGCCTACACAAAAAACATAAGCGGCAGCGGATTCTGCATGATTCTTGAGGAGCCTCTCAATTCCGGTGCAGTTCTTGATATAAGTATTGATCTGGAGGGTTCAGCCACAATCAGGGTTATTGCTCAGGTAATACGCAACTCCAGTGAAAAAAATAAAAAATTCGAGGCCGGCATGCATTACATTAAAATCTCACCACGTGATTCTGATGTTCTGACCAGATATATATTTGAAAAACAAAGACAGATTTTAAAAAATACCATGCAAGCAAAATTAAAATAGTCTACTGAAGTCCGGAAGGCCATTTTTGTATGGCCTTCTTCATTACAGCTTATTATTTCATCTTATTCACTGCACCTATTCAATGCAGCTTCTGCGTTGCTGCAGCTGCATTCTTATTGCGGTCTCTTTATTTGTACCGCTCTTGTCACAGAGGACAAACCATGCCTGTTCCGGATATCATCCAGGGTTTTTTCAAGTTTTTCCTCTTTTTCAGAATTATTATCAATTTCATCCTCTTCAAAGAGTGACAGCTGCTTTGACCTGTTACATTTTTCAAAACTGCTTATGCTCACACCAATGAGCCGTACCGGCCTTAAGCTGTTCCAGTTTTTACCGAGCAGCGCAAAACCTGTTTCAAAAATTTCTTTTGTCAGATAAGTGGGCTCAATGCCAACCTGCCTTGTAATGCTCTGAAAATCCGAATACTTTATGGTTATTTGAACAGTTCCGGCCTTTTTGTCATGCTTTCTGGCGTCAAAGCCCACCTCTTCGCACATCTCAAGAAATAAGTTCCTGACAGCCTCAACATTGGTAACATCCTCGGACAGAGTTGTAGAGCGGCCTATTGATTTCATCTCCCCTGAGGTATGAGGTGCCACCGGAGAATCATCACGTCCGTTTGCATAGTTCTGAAGTTCAGCTCCCATTTTCCCCAGAACCCGGGCAAGCGCTGCCGGATCATATTCTGCAAGGTCACCTATGGTCAGGATTCCCAGATTATTAAGCTTTTCTCCCGTATGCTTCCCTACTCCGTACATATCGGTTACTTTTAAAGGCCAAAGCTTTTGTTTTATATCCTTTACCCATAATTCGGTAATCCCCATAGGTTTCTTTATTTCAGAAGCTATTTTGGCCAGCAGCTTGTTCTCTGAAATACCTATGGAGCACCACAGACCAAGGCCCTTGTTTATATCCTCCATGATTTTACCGGCAGCCTCTGCCGGCTTTCCAAACAGGCTTTCGGTCCCCGTCATATCCAGCCATGCCTCATCGATGCTGTTCTGCTCAATAACCGGTGAATAATTTCCGAGCAGTGACATTACTTCTCTTGACCTGGCCTCATAATATCGATGGTCGGGCGGGATGAAAAGCATGCCGGGACATAGCTTTAAAGCCTGGTGAACGACCATTGTTGTTTTTACTCCAAATTTGCGGGCCTCGTAATTGGCAGCAAGTATAATGCCCGACCTGTTTCTGGGGTCTCCTGCCACCGCAGCCGGCTTTCCAATAATTTCAGGCCTTCTGGACATCTCACAGCTAATAAAGAACGCATTCATATCAACCAAAAAAATAACTCTGCTCATAACTGCTCACCTCAAGTTACACTGCTAAAAAGGAGTATCTTTTTGGCTTCAAAAAGATACTCCTTATAAACTATACGGTATTCCTATTTAGCGGCTTTAGCCATCTCAGCAAGCTGAGCAAATCCAGCCGCATCGTTTACTGCCATATCAGCGAGAACTTTTCTGTTAAGTTCAATCCCTGATTTTTTCAATCCACTGATAAATCTGCTGTAGGATAAACCGTTAATTCTTGCAGCAGCATTTATTCTAGCTATCCAGAGCTTTCTGAAGTCTCTCTTCTTTGCTCTTCTGTCATTGTAAGCATAAGTCAGAGATTTCATAACGGCTTGATTAGCCATTCTAAAAAGCTTGCTCTTTGCTCCAAAATATCCTTTTGCAAGCTTCAATATTTTTTTATGTCTTGCGCGAGTTCTCATCGCACCTTTAACTCTTGCCATAAACCTTCGTCCTCCCTCTTATTTATATGGAATAAGTTTTTTAATCGCAGCTTCATTAGCAGCTGAAACGTACGCACCCAATCTGTGGTGCTTCTTAGCCTTTGTTGCCTTGGAAACGAGTCTATGGCTTCTCCAAGCCTGTCCTCTTTTGATCTTTCCGGTAGCTGTTACTCTGAATCTCTTTTTTGATGCACTATGAGTCTTTAACTTTGGCATATTTATTCTCCTCCTATCCTACTGCTTTGGATTAAGTATCATTATCATACTTTTGCCTTCAAGTTTGGGTTTCTTTTCAACCACTCCAACGTCTTTTACTGATTCAGCAAACTTTTCAAGAATTTCATTGCCTATTGAGGTGTAATGCATTTCTCTTCCTCTGAACTTTACAGAAACCTTAACTTTGTCTCCATCCTTCAAGAACTTGTATGCGTTCTTAACCTTGAATTCAAAGTCATGATCCTCAATCGAAGGAGATACTCTGACTTCTTTTATGCTTATGATCTTTTGATTTTTTCTTGCTTCCTTCTCTTTCTTGGCAAGCTCGAACATGTATTTACCATAATCCATTATCTTGCAAACAGGTGGTACTGCCTGTGGAGCAATTTTAACCAAGTCAAGATTTTTAGAATTGGCAAGCTTCTGGGCTTCCTTAGCTGCAATGATACCAATCATAGTACCATCCGCATCGATAAGTCTGACTTCTTTCTCCCTGATTTCCTCATTGATCATTAATTCATTTTTGCTAATAACTGACACCTCCGAAAAATAATAGGCAGAAGGTTAACTTCAAGTCCTCAATAATAAAAAAACAATAAAAAAAGTGGATAGAAGCAAGTATCCACCAGTAATCTCAGTCAATGCGCAAAAATACACACTTAATAACCGATATTAACCCTGCAAATCTAAGTCCGCCAGGTGAGAAGTGGAAAACTTCTTCTTGTTTTGCATGAATATGATAACAGAAATTAAGTTACTTGTCAAATTATTTTTAAAATCTGCAAATAGCAAAAACTGAACCTTATCATCGCTGAAACGCTTTCTTATAAATTTAGCCGGATTGCCGCTAAAAGGCAGATCTTCAATTGCGTTCATACACCAGGAATTTGTAAGCATATGGATTTTTTTCGTCCCTGGGTCCCGGCTGGCTTGAAACGAGCTTCCACTGTGAGTAGTCAATCTCAGGAAAATATGTGTCTGCTTCAAAGGCATGGTCGATTTCGGTTATATACAGCTTATGGGCCAGCGGCAGAAATGCTTTATAAATTTCAGCTCCGCCAATTATAAAAACTTCACCTTCAGCCGCATATGCTTTTGCCCCGTCTATGGAATTGACAGTTATGCAGCCCTCGGGTTTGAAGTCCCCGTCCCTGGTGATTATTATGTTTTTCCTGCCCGGAAGCGGCTTTCCTATGGATTCATAAGTTTTCCTTCCCATTATTACAGGTTTTCCCAGGGTTACTTTTTTAAAGTAGGCGAAATCGGCAGGCAGATACCAGGGCATCCTGTTTCTGCAGCCCAGGGCATTATCCTTCCCCATTGCCCAGATCATTGAAATCATACTGCAACAGCTCCCTTTATATGTGGATGCGGATCATATTCCGTCAGTGTGAAGTCTTCAAACCGGAAGTCGAACAAATCCTTGACTCCGGGGTTTATTACCATCTTTGGCAGCGTTCTGGGCTCTCTGGAAAGCTGCAGCTTCACTTGCTCGACATGATTGATATATATGTGTGCGTCACCCAAAGTGTGGACAAATTCGCCGGGCTTTAAGCCGCATGCCTGGGCCACCATCATTGTGAACAACGCATAAGAGGCGATATTAAACGGCACACCGATAAACACATCGGCGCTTCGCTGGTACAGCATGCAGGAAAGCGTGCCGTTCACCACGTAAAACTGGTAGAAGCAGTGGCATGGCGGCAGAGCCATATTCTCTATTTCCCCCACATTCCAGGAGCACACTATCAGTCTTCTGGAGTCGGGATTTTTCTTTATTTGTGAAATCACCTGGCCCAACTGGTCTATCTGCCTGCCGTCGGCAGTGCCCCAGGATCTCCACTGATGCCCGTAAACCGGCCCCAGGTCACCGTTTTCATCAGCCCACTCGTCCCATATGGAAACGCCGTTGTCTTTGAGATACTTTATATTTGTATCCCCCTTTATAAACCATAGAAGTTCATGAATTATAGACTTTAGATGAAGTTTTTTTGTAGTCAGCAGAGGGAAGCCCTCCTGCAGATCAAACCTCATTTGATACCCAAAGGTGCTGATTGTGCCCGTTCCTGTCCTGTCTTCCTTTTTTGTGCCATTCTTCAATATGTACTGGCACAGATCAAGATATTGTTTCATAACCCAACCCCCGTTAAATATATGTAGAATTCTCTATAAACCCGTTCAGGCAGCCGCCGACACTAAAACATATATCGTGCCGCCGGCTACTACATATTATTTCATAATTAATAATTAAACACAATGCTGTTTTTTATCATTTTATCCGTCAAAGCATACTGCTTTTTTTATATTTTTTAAACGGTGTGAACAGAACCTCACTGCCGGCAGCAGCCAGTATAAACACAATCAATACCGCAAAATATCTGTACCTGACCTGAATCTCTATAAACAAATGCACTCCGAAGTAACACAGCAGGATTATTGAAAGCAGCTTTATTCCGGAAGGGATATCCCGGCCGGCCAGCGCTTTGATCAATCCCGTGAGCAGCAGCAAAAACACCGGTATATAAAACATCTTTTCAACCCTTACAGCAACCGGTTCTATCTTTTCTATCCGCGCCGGTGCCTTGAGTGTTCCGTTGTCATCTTCATAAAATTCCCATGCAAGAGTATCAAATTCAGCCCACATTACAAGAACCTTTGTACCGAAAAACTCCAGCAATTTATGGGGTTCAACCGAAACTCTCTCCTTTATGGTCTTTAGAGCCACTTCATTCCTCTTTGAAAAATCCTCTATCATATATATTTTATTTTGGTCATCATAGGAAAACTGCCCCTTCGACTGCTGATTCAAACCGGCAACGAACTTCCAGAGCGGAAAGTTGTTGTTCAGGCCTTCGGCATTAATTCCGGTACTTTTTACAGCTGCCGACAGTCCAAGATTGGCAGTCAGATAAACCGCCACAAGAACAGCAGACAAAAGAATTTTTGCCACGCTTTTGTGGTTCAGCGCCTCTACGATACACCACACGGCAACGGCTGTGATGATGACCGGCCCCAGGGGCCTGACCGCATTGCCGGCCGCAATGAAAACAGCTGCCGCAATTCCTCTGGCAAGGATATTTTTATGTTCCAGAAGCAACAGATAAATCCCCGCTAAAAACATGCAGGCTGCAAAGTGCTGATTTGTCAGAACAGCAGCCAGAAAATAAGGTGCGGGATAAATCAAATACAAAAGCGAAACAAATCTGGCGGTAAAATCATTGGACACCTTTCTCGCTATGAGATATACCAGCATATTCGAACCTGCCATGAAAAAGCAGTTCACCAGTTTCAACGGCAGGAGTCCTGTTCCAAAAAGCTTCATAATCCCTGCGTAATATATCACAGGTCCGGTCTGATAGGCCCAGGTCTTAAAATACAGATATTGCTCCAACGCCTTTTTCCCCTGTATCAGGTCTACAGCATATTTATAGAATAAGCTAAAATCCGAGACAGGTCTGGTATCTGCAAAAAAGGCCAGGGTTCCCTTAAATAAAAACGCCATTATAAAAACCATAATGGCGAAACTGGCAGGTAAAATATTCATTTTTAATGATAAAAACAAAACAGCAGCAAAAACCGGAATTGTGATCAGCGCATACAAAATGGAATTTGTATATACTGAAAACCACAAATTGAGAATTATTATATATGTCACAAATATAGCCGTTATAAGAATTATAAGCTTGCTTAATACGGATGCGGGTCTGGGCTCCATCAATTACCTCTGCTTTTTAACGTCATCTTCATTTATTCTTATTATCCCCATCAAAACCCATTAATTCACCGACAATATACAGCGGCCTTGCTTTTACCTCTTCATATATTCTTCCCACATATTCCCCCATAATACCTATCACTATCAGCATTACACCGTTTAAAAACAATGTCACCGCGATGGAGGAAGCCCAGCCCGAGACAACATCATTTTTTATAAATTTTTGTACAAGAACGACCACAAGGTATATAAAGCTAAATACCGATACCAGCATTCCCACAAAAGTAGCCAGTTTCAACGGCTTGTAGGAAAATGAAAAAATCCCGTCCCCTGCAAGCTTCAGCATTTTCTTCAAAGGGTATTTGGTTTCACCGGCAAATCTCTTTTCCCTCTGATATTCAACACTGGTCTGCTTAAAACCTACCCAGCTTACAAGCCCTCTCACATACCTGGACCTCTCAGGCAGGCACTTCATGGCATCACAGACCTTTCTGTCAATCAGTCTGAAATCTCCCACGTCCACAGGAAGTTTTACATCGGTCATACTGTCAAGAAACCTGTAAAAGGTCTTGGCAGTGAACTTTTTAAAGAAAGTTTCCCCGGCTCTCTGAAGTCTTTTTCCGTATACCACTTCATAGCCTTCCTCCCACTTGTCCACCATCTGAAGAATAACTTCCGGAGGATCCTGCAGGTCCGCATCTATTATGACGACGGCATCACCTTTGGCGTAGTCCATACCGGCAGTAATTGCGATCTGATGTCCGAAGTTTCTGGCAAAATTAATAACACGTACTTCTTTATTTCCGGAGGCAATTTCCTTCAGCTTGAAGTATGTATCATCCTTGCTCCCATCATTAATGAATATATATTCCACATCCATAAAGTAATCTTTAAAAACCTCCGATAGACGTCTGTAGGTTTCGTCTATCACTTCCTGCTCATTGTAAACAGGTACTACAATCGACAACAGCTTGTTTGCCATACCATCCTCCACAAGCTCCAAAAGAGCTTAGCTTATATTCATATATGATAAAATTCCAAATTAAGCCAACAAAGCACTAAAAAATATTATAACATAGCAAATAATGTGCCGCAAATAATATAAATTCTTCTGAATATATTATCTGTGGCCTCTTGAAATCTGCATCCTCACAGAGTATCCCAATAGAGATTATTTACATTTTTAGACGGTATTAATACATATTTGTCTTTTTTCCTTCCAGCCCGGACTCATTTCATCTGATCCTAAGATTATGGGGAGATTTAGCCGATAACAGATTAACAGGTTTTTTATATAAATTATATTGGGAGTGATATTATGGAATTGCTTGAACTAATCTCATACTTAAAGGAAACTGCAGATTACATTGAATTTTCTTTTTATAAGAATTCTTCCGAGATCATGGGTGCCATTTCACAAAAAGGTATTGACGAAGTACTCAATATACTTACTTTAACGGAATTAAGAAAAGGAGTCTTTGAATGTGTCACCACCTGGGAAGTCAGCCAGGATTGCTGCCTGACCAAAAATGTAACCATTGATATGTCAGGAGAAATGATTTATATCACTGAAACTCTGGAAAGCAGGGACAGCAAAAATTTAATAAAAACCGAAGCTGTTGCCGGCAGTGATTTTGAGAGGGAATACAGTGAAATATTAAGTATGTTAAAGAGCAAATCACTTAACAGGATTGAAAAGGATCTGTTAACAAAAGTTGTAGCTGCCTTTTTCAATTGATTAAAGTTTAAAGAAGCTGCTGGCAAATCGGTCTCCTGCCGGTTTGCCAGCTAAACCACGTGCTTCGTATATAAATTTCAGAAAACTGCTTTTATATTATTATTTAGCCCTGGTTCTGATTTCCTCCACGATCCTGTCGACAAATTCCTGGGCTGCCAATGTTCCGAGGTCTCCGTCTTTTCTGGATCTGACTGCCACAGCACCGTTTTCCATTTCCTTATCGCCTATTACCAGCATATAAGGTATCTTTTCCATCTGGGCTTCCCTTATTTTGTAACCTATCTTTTCATTCCTGTAGTCAACTTCAACTCTTACACCTCTGTCTTTCAACATCTGCGCAACCTTTTGAGCAAAGTCGTGATGCTTTTCAACCAATGGAAGTATTTTGGCCTGTACAGGACACAGCCAGGTCGGGAAGGCACCGGCGTATTTTTCGATCAGCATCGCAAGAGTTCTTTCATAGCAGCCGATTGAGGTTCTGTGAATAACATACGGGTGCTTCTTTTCATTGTTTTTATCAATATAAACCATATCCAGGCGTTCTCCAAGTGCAAAATCAACCTGTACGGTTATTATTGTATCTTCTTTTCCGTGTACATTCCTGAACTGGATATCCAGCTTGGGGCCATAGAAGGCAGCCTCACCCTCAGCTTCCTTGTATTCAATCTGCAGATGATCCAGAATGGTTCTCATCTTGCCCTGAACATCCTCCCAATCCTCCGCACTTCCGATATACTTTTCCTTGTTGTTGGGATCCCATTTGGAGAACCTGTAGGTTACGTCCTCCTGTATGCCCAAAGTCTCCATCATATATTTGATAAGGTCGACAACACCCTTGAATTCCTCTTCCAGCTGTTCAGGAGTACATACCAGATGACCCTCGGAAATTGTAAACTGGCGGACACGGATAAGGCCGTGCATTTCACCTGATGCCTCGTTTCTGAAAAGAGTCGAAGTCTCGCCGTACCTGATTGGAAGATCACGGTAGCTGTGGAGCTTTGATTTGTATATCATAAACTGGAAGGGACAGGTCATAGGTCTGAGGGCCATTACTTCATCGTCCTTTTCCTCGTCACCCAGTATGAACATGCCGTCCTTGTAGTGCTGCCAGTGGCCTGATAGTTTGTACAGGTCACTTTTGGCCATAAGAGGAGTTTTTGTAAGAACATAGCCTCTTCTTTCCTCTTCGTCCTCAACAAATCTTTGCAGGGTCTGTACGATCTTGGCACCTTTAGGCATAAGCAGCGGCAGACCCTGACCGATTTCTTCCACGGTTGTGAACAATTCCAGTTCTCTTCCCAGCTTGTTGTGATCACGCTTCTTTGCTTCTTCCAGCCTGGTAATGTATTCATCCAGTTCACTCCTCTTTGGGAAAGCAGTACCATATACCCTCTGGAGCATCTTGTTTTTTTCATTTCCTCTCCAGTAAGCACCTGCGGCACTCATAAGCCTGATAGCTTTGAGCTTTCCTGTTGAAGCAAGGTGTGGTCCGGCACACAGGTCTACAAAGTCGCCCTGCTTGTAGAAGGAAATTTCCTCTCCTTCGGGGAGGTCCTTTATAAGCTCAACCTTGTAGGGTTCGCCCTTCTCCTCCATGAATCTGACTGCTTCTTCTCTTGGAAGAGTATATCTTTCCAGGGGCAGATCTTCCTTTATTATTTTTTCCATTTCCTTTTCAAGCTTTGAAAGGTCTTCGGGTGAGAAGTTCTTTTCAACGTCAAAGTCATAGTAAAAACCGTTATCTATTGCAGGACCGATTGCCAGCTTTACATTGGGGAAAAGTCTTTTAACAGCCTGTGCAAGTACATGCGAGGCCGTATGCCTGTATGCAAGCCTTCCGCCTTCATCCGAGAAGGTGAGCAGGTTCAGGGAACAATCCTTCTCCAGCTTGAAATTCAGATCCTTGACCTTTCCGTCCACTTCACCTGCAAGTGCGGCTCTAGCCAGGCCTGCACTGATACTTTCGGCAACTTGAAGTATGGTAATACCCTCCTGGTATTCCTGAACACTTCCATCTTTTAATGCTATTTTAATCATATGCTGTCTCCTTTTCTCTATTTTATTATAAAAATAAAACTCCCGTCCTGAAGTCAATCATAAATTGACTATATAAGGACGAGAGTTATCTCGCGGTTCCACCCTACTTGCAGCTCGTTGCATATCAAAATTTTGATAGTGCAGATTATAACGTAATCACCGATCAGGCTCAGAGGTGGTTTTCGGTAAAGTGCAGGTCCGGTTACTTTCAGCTGTTGTATCCGGTCTCTGAAACCCCATTTTTTACTTACTCTTCTCATCAACGCCTTTGTCAATATAACAACAATATAATTAATTATATTCTCACACAATTTATGTGTCAATACTCCAATAGGCCGCAGCACTTTGCCAGATATTGCCTGTATCAGCAATCGGCCTGTTTTACATGATTTATCAGCCTGCCGATCCCCTCTATTTCCACCTCCACTACATCTCCCGGTTTCATGGGACCTACACCTTCCGGTGTTCCTGTTGTAACAACGTCTCCAGGTTCAAGAGGAATGACCTTTGAAATAAAACTGATAAGATAATCGGTCTTGAATATATGCATGGAAGTATCCCCGTGCTGCTTGACCTGCCCGTTCAAAATCAGCTTTACATCCAGTTTGGTATAATCCAGATCAGTAACTATATACGGCCCTATGGGGCAGAAGGTCTCATAGTTTTTTCCTCTGGTCCACTGTCCATCCGACTTCTGGATATCCCTTGCCGTAACATCGTTCAGGCAGGTTGCTCCCAGAATATATTCGGAGGCCTGTTCAGGCTCAATATTTTTGCAGTATTTTTTAATAACTACGGCAAACTCTGCTTCGTAATCAACCCGGTTGGATATCTCCGGCAATATAATTGAATCATCCGGCCCTATTACGGTATGAGGAAGTTTTATGAAGATGACAGGATTCTCAGGTATATCCCGGCCGGAAAACTCTTTGACATGATCGGCATAATTCAGCCCGACAGCTACAACCTTGCCAGGTTTGCAGGGTGCTAAAAGCCTGACATGGCTCAAATTATACTTTTTATCGGTCACTGCCGGATTTTCAAAAATACTGCCCTGTACTTCGGTAATCTCATTTCCGTCTAAAATTCCGTACTTTTCCATTCCATCGGCTAAAAATCTTAAATACTTCATATCAGTTACCCCCGTTCCGCGGCTTGCAGAGTCACATGCCCAATTAAAACCAGATTACTTGTTTGAGTGTTATTGAGAGCAATTATAGCACAGCATATTTTCTGCTGCAACAAAAAATCCGTATATGATGTCCTTCTGCTGACTACTCGCTTAATTTCTTGGAGATAATATTTGTTGATGCAATTTAGTACCCTGCAAGGTAATTTAGGGAGGCAAAGTTGAGAAACACCCGATTCAAAAGATTTAAAAAATTTAGACATAAAAAGCTATTCAGCATAATTCTTTTCGGTATTTTGGTGCCATTAATTTCTTTGCTGCTGGCATATATACTGGTTTCAGTACTGATACTGCCATCATTAACAAGGTGATTGTTAATATTGTATATAATATTACATTATTCGACCAATAAAATCGTTTATAAATGCCATTTGAAATACTTCATTATAATACTATAATAAATAGTGAAAATTTAATTATATTTTCCTCCTTTAAATTATTTTACAACCGGCTTGCTTATACAAGCCGGTTTTTGTTTCACCGGATTTTAGCGTTCTGCAGCATCTAAAACGATATCGTACTAAATACATATATGATCTTTTATTTTATCAAAGGTTTTCTGTTTTATTCCGGTTATTTTCATCAAATCGGTAACCTTCTTAAATCCGCCGTTTTTTTCTCTGTATTCAATAATGGCCTTTGCAGTGGCAGGTCCAACATTGGGCAATCCCTCAAGTTCAGCCTGGGTTGCCGTATTTATGTTTACCAGATTGTTTTTTCCGTTTCCGCCGGCTTTCACCTGTTCATCCGAAATCACTGCCCCCAGGCTGTCACTGATAATGTCCACACCGCTGTTCAGGACATCCGGTGTCTTTGCTTTTGAGTCTGAAGCAGGGGCGACAGTTTTTGTCTTGTTCTCAGGCTGAGCAGTATTCTTAACAACGGCAGCTGTCTTCCCCTTGATCCTCAGCATGGTATTATCCTCCAGCCGGTAAGCCAGATTTATATTATCCAGATCAGCCTCCTGTGTGGCTCCTCCTGCCAGCCTTATGGCATCTTCTATGACATTGCCCTTCTCAAGCGTCACAACGCCGGGTTTATTTACACAGCCCACAATATAAATCTTAATGTTTTCGACTGTTTCCTCCTCCCTGTTTTCCCGGTCAATACCGCTTTTTTCACTCCCCGCAGTTATTGGCGCTCTTTCTACCACCGGCTCCTTCAACGGCTGATATACCTGCTTTAAAAAGTATCCCAGCAGGCCTGAGCCGGCAACCATCAATAAAATGACTGCTAAAAGCAACACCTTGTTGATAAAGTATTGCTTTCCAAATATGCATATTTCCATAATACCTCCTTAATACTTTTGAATAAAATGACATGGTTTTAAGTATTGATTTCTTGCTTTAACCCAATTTTAATGGCACAAATCAGAAGAATAGCGCATATTAATCTAATAAAGGTTGTTTTTTTGGATACGCGAAATTTTAGAAATAACTTGGAAAACACTGCCGTATGCACGAATTTCAGCAGCTTAAGAATTAAAAGAATTGATCTATTAACATTATAATACAATTACTGTCAAATTACTATATATATAACAAATGTTGTCGAAAGGTTTCATATTTTTGGTTTTTGTTTTATACTTATATAAGATGTATTTTACTGAGGAGGAAATATGAAGAAAGCACTAGTTACATTAATACTTGCCATCATTCTTGCATTTCAAATCTCACCCGCTTTTTGCAAAGATCTGGATATTGATGCAGCCGCCTACATATTGATGGACGCCAAGACCGGAAGTGTTTTATATGAATACAACCCCGACGCCCGTCTGAGACCCGCAAGTACAACCAAAATAGCAACTGCACTTGTCGCTCTGAAAAAAGGTAATTTAAGTCAGGTTATGACTGCAAGCAAGGAAGCCGTTTCCGATATCGGAGTCGGCGGAATGAATATAGGAATTATGCCTGGTGAACAACTTACGCTGGATGATTTGCTCCATGCATTGTTAATTGCATCGGCAAACGAAACTGCGAATATTATAGCTGAAAATCTTTTCTCCGGTAAAGAAGAGTTTATGAAGGAAATGAATAAAATGGCTGCCGAGGCCGGTGCAAGAAATTCTACTTTCACCAACCCCTGCGGTATAGACGAATATGAAAAAGATGCGGAGCACTATTCAACTGCAAGAGATCTGGCTCTGATAGCAAAAGAATGCTTAACCTTCCCAACTTTCCGGGATATTATAGGCCGGAAGAAATTAGACATGCTCAGTCCTACAAATAAGCATAACAAATGGAATGTGTTGAGCAACACCAACAAAATGCTGGGCCAGTCATACAACTACGGTCCGGATACGGGAGATGACAGAAATCAGTTTACCGTAACAGGTTTAAAGACCGGTTCAACCGTGCGTGCAGGTGCCAACTTCATTGCATCGGCAGTAAACAAGGATGGCCTGGAGCTTATTTCAGTCATACTGGGAGTAAACAACAAACCCGGCAGGACAGTTTTTGATTTTACTGAAACCCTGCTTCGGGCAGGGTACGAAAATTACTCAAACCAGCTGATAATTGACAGAAATGAAATAATAAAAAAAGTTGTCGTAAAGGATGCGGCAGATGACGGCCAGCTGGATCTGGTGACCAACGGCAAGGTAGAGGCAATTTTACCCAATGACAAAAAGCTCTGGAAGATTGATGAAAAAGTGACCATAAAGGAGAATTTAAAAGCTCCGGTCACAAAGGGTACCGTTCTGGGAAATATAGCATATACACTTGATGGAGTAAACATAGGCAAGGTTGATATTGTTTCCTCCAGAACAATCGATCAGAGCATGAACGCAAAGATTAAAGCTTATGTAAATAAATTTACTTCTTCTCCCTGGTTCAAATTTGGATCAATAGCCTTGGCCGTTGTAATATGCTTTTTTATTTTAAGAAAGATATTAAGAAAAATATCCAGAAGAAGGATTTATAAGATAAAAGAAAGACATAAATGGTAATTTATTTGATTTTTATTTACTTCATATATTGATTTAATTTCAATATACTTATATTATAGTATATGTTTGATAGTAATATATGGAATGAACCATTATGACTGGTTATGTGGGTTCTGGAGCTTGGAATGGTTCAATCGGAAACGATTAGAAGTTAAAATAACAGCATTTATTGCTTATTAAGAGAGGTGTAATCAATGAGAGCCGAACCGATTTACCAACTCAGAAAAGTCAAAGATCTAAAAGATATGATGGTTCAGAGTACAAATTTATTCGGATCAAGAAATGCATTTTTAATCAAAGGCAAAAATGGAGAATATTACGCAAAAACATATAAGGAACTGAAAAATGATATTGATGCTTTGGGAACTGCTCTAATTGATATGGGTTTAAAGGACAAAAAAATAGCTATATTATCTCAAAACCGGGCCGAGTGGTGTACAACCTACTTAACGGTGACCGGAGGGGTCGGTGTGGTTGTTCCGTTAGACAGGGAGCTTCCCTACAATGAAGTTGAGAACCTTACTTCAAGAGCAGGCGTGGACGCCATTGTATTTTCTTCAAAACACAGAAGTGACATGCTGAAGCTTTCCAGAACCTCGGATATTAAGTATTTTATTGATATGGACCTGGATGCGGATGACGATAACAAATTTCTTTCACTCCCAAAATTGATTGAAAAAGGTGAATCACTGCTGGCAAATGGTGACAGGCGCTATCTGGACGCCGAAATAGACGAAAACAAAATGGCGGCTTTGATTTTCACTTCAGGAACCACAGATCTGGCAAAGGGTGTTATGCTTTCCAGCAAGAACATAGTTTCCGACGTCATATCGGTATGTTCCATGCTGTATCTGGATGAAACCGACAGCGGACTTTCCATACTGCCGCTCCACCACACTTATGAATGTACCGCCAATTTCCTTGTAATGATGTACAATGGCTGCTGCTTCTCTTTTAATGAAGGCTTGAAGTATATCGTACAGAACCTGCAGGAAACCAGGCCGACAATTTTGATGCTGGTGCCGCTGATTCTGGAAAATATGCATAAGAAGATAATAAAACAGGCCTCAAAGAATATGTTGAGCAAAATAAAGTTGAATGTTGCCCTGGAAATAAGTAATTTCCTTTACTATTTCCTGAAAATTGACATACGGAAGAAAATATTCAAGCAGGTTCATAATATATTCGGAGGAAGAGTCAGGCTTGTCATTTCAGGAGCTGCCGCCATAAACCCCGATGTGTCAAATGATTTATGCGCAATGGGAGTAAGGATCGTTCAAGGTTATGGACTCACAGAATGTGCCCCTATCGTATCGGTTAACAACGACCGCGGCTTCAGACATGACTCTGCCGGGAAGGCGCTTGCCGGAATAGATATCGAGGTTGAAGATATAGGCGAAGATGGCATAGGAGAATTCGTAGTGACCGGGGATAATGTAATGCTGGGCTATTACGAAAATCCGGCAGCTACAAGCAAGGTGCTGAAAAACGGCCGCCTGTATACAGGTGACCTGGGCTATATTGATGAAGAAGGATATATTTATATAACCGGAAGAAAGAAAAATGTGATTGTAACTAAAAACGGTAAAAACATATTCCCTGAAGAGGTTGAAGCATACCTTGCAAAGTGTCCGTATGTTAAGGAAAGCCTTGTATGGGGCCGTTTTGATGAAGAGTCGGGCGAGACTGAGGTAAATGCACAGGTTGTAGTGGATATTGATGAAATTAAAGAAAAACTCCGCCTGAATATTATTTCCAATGATGAGGTATACAAGCTTATTCAATCCGAAATAAAGGAAATAAACAAGCAAATGCCTATGTACAAACGAATCAAGGACTTCACCATCCGTGAGGAAGAGTTTGCCAAAACCACTACTAAAAAAATCAAGAGATATGTTGAAAACATAGGCTAGTTTTACAGATATTTTACAGATATATGATAAATTAAACCAATATGAGAACAGATATTTAAAATTAAGGGTACGGAAGCAATGTTCCGTACCCTTCTGTTATGCGGATAGTTTTATTGTACTAAAGAGTTTCCTATGACCACATTTCTTTTCTGAGAGCTTGAATATCCTCATTTTCAAGGTACTCGTCATAGGTCATCTGTCTGTCGATGATTCCCTTTGGAGTTATTTCAATAATTCTGTTTGCTATGGTCTGCACAAATTCATGGTCATGGGAGGTAAACATTATTGTTCCCTTGTAGTTGATAAGGCCATTGTTCAGTGCAGTGATGGATTCCAGGTCAAGGTGGTTTGTAGGCTCATCGAATAAAAGGACATTTGCTCCTGAAAGCATCATTTTTGCCAGCATACAGCGGACCTTTTCTCCTCCGGACAGTACCGAAGCCTTTTTTAATGCCTCCTCGCCCGAGAACAGCATTCTTCCAAGCCAGCCTCTCAGGAAGGTTTCGGTCTGATCCTTGGAATACTGTCTCAGCCAGTCCACAAGGCTCAGATCAACTCCGTCAAAGTATTCCGAGTTATCTCCGGGGAAATAGGCCTGCGAGGTTGTTATTCCCCATTTAAAATCCCCGCTGTCGGCTTCCATCTCACCCATAAGGATTTTAAACAGCGCAGTTTTTGCGTTTCCGTAAGTTCCCACAAAAGCTATTTTATCACCCTTGTTTACTATGATATTTACATCCTTTAAAAGCTGCTCGCCCTCAATTTCCTTTGATATGCCGCTTATCATAAGAAGGTCGTTGCCGGCTTCTCTTTCAGGCTTGAAATCCACAAAAGGATATTTTCTGGAAGATGGCTTTATGTCTTCCAAAGTCAGCTTATCCAGAAGTTTTTTACGTGAAGTGGCCTGCTTTGATTTGGAAGCATTGGCACTAAACCTCTGTATAAATTCCTGCAGTTCCTTCATCCTTGCCTCGGTTTTCTTATTTGCATCCTTTGCCTGCTGCAGGGCCAATTGACTTGACTGATACCAGAAGTCATAGTTTCCGAAATATAATTGTATTTTACCGAAATCGATATCCGCAATCTGGGTACAAACCTGGTTCAAAAAGTGTCTGTCATGGGAAACAACGATTACTGTGTTTTCAAAGTTTGCAAGGAAGTTTTCCAGCCAGGTTATTGAAGCCACATCAAGGTGGTTGGTCGGTTCGTCCATGAGCAGTATGTCAGGGTTTCCGAAAAGTGCCTGGGCCAGCAGAACCCTTATCTTTTCGGTACCGTCAAGGTCTTTCATCAGCTTGTAGTGATACTCTTCACCTATATTCAGGCCGTTTAGCAGAATAGCCGCATCTGATTCGGCCTCCCACCCGTTTAATTCTGCAAATTCAGCTTCCAGTTCAGAGAGGCGGATTCCCTCTTCCTCAGTGAATTCGGATTTTGCATATAACTTTTCTTTTTCCTCCATTATTTCAATGAGTCTTTTATGACCCATGATCACAGTCTTCAGAACCTCGAATTCATCATATTCATAGTGGTTCTGCTTAAGTACTGCAAGCCTTTCACCGGGTGTAATGGATACATCTCCCTTACTGGGCTCTATTTCACCCGAAAGAATCTTTAAAAAGGTTGATTTTCCCGATCCGTTGGCCCCGATCAAACCATAGCAATTACCCTTTGTAAATTTGATATTAACGTTTTCAAATAAAGCCCGTCCCCCGTATCTCAGGGAAATACCGTTTGCACTAATCATTTTTCTTTTTACAGCGGAATAATTTCTTCCGCTATTCACCTCCATTTGTTATATTTAAATTGTAATATTTGCCCATTTACCTTTTTTAAATCTTACCAGATACATTGCCGACCTGATGGAAAAATCCAGAACCAAGGCTATCCATGCAGCAGTTATTCCGGTGTTAAACAGCAATCCCAGAATAAAAGTTACAAATACCCTGAAACACCATATGCCCACAAAGCTTGTGATCATGACATATATTATGTCCCCTGCACCTCTTAATGCATTGGATACCACTGTTACAATAGATACAAAGGGCTGTGAAAAGCTGAAAATCCTTATAGCCGCTGTTCCGATGGAAATTATTCCAGGATCATTTGTATATATTCTGATCAAACTTCCGGCAAAGATAAACAGAAGACTTGAAATTACAACAGTGATCATCAGGCATATCTTAATGGTTTTCCAACCGGCTTTTTTTGCAAGATCTATCCGCCTGGCCCCCAGGCTTTGACCGACAATAGTCGTTGCTGCCAGGCCGAAACCGAATATTGGAACAAAACACATGGAATTAATGGACATTACTATCTGATAGACAGTTGATGCTTCAGTACCCATCCGTGATATTACGACCTGCAGTATAAGAAATCCGCCCTGCATAATAAGCTGTTCCATTGAAGCCGGTATCCCCACATGAAGAATTCTCTTAAGCAGCTGAAAATCAAAAGTCAGCTTTCCTTTCAGGCTGAAGGACAATGCAACGGATTTGCTCAGAACTACAAGCAGACTAAGCAGCCCGCCCACACCTCTTGATACGCATACAGCAATTGCCGCACCTGTGATACCTTTTTTTTCAATTGTCAAATTACCAATACTAACCCCATATATTAAAACATAACTTAGAACAATGTTCAATATATTTACCACATTTGCAATGAGCATGGGCGTTTTTGTGTCGCCTGCCCCTCTCAGTGAACCGCTGATTATTATATTGGAAAACATTAAAGGCAGTGTTATCAAGGTTATCTTAAAGTAGCCGGCAGCCATCTCAACCACCGATCTTTCGGCACCGCTGAAGAATACCGAAATTACCGGTTCCGCAAAAATGATCAGCAGGATGGCCATCACTGAAGACACCGCAAAGCCGATAAGGACACATTCCTTTATTGCCATTTTTGCGTTTTCAGTATCACCTTCCCCTATCAGCCGGGCAATAATAACCGTGCATCCGGTGGACAGGGCTACAAAAAACACCTGAATAAAACCGAACAGGGAATTTATAAAGCCTACCGCCGCAACTGCCTGATTGCTTAAGTGCCCTACAAAAGCCAGTGAAACAACCCCTACAATCATAATCAATAGCTGTTCCACAACAGCTGGAACAGCTACTTTAAAAATACTTCCTCTAATATTATTCTCATCTACAACCATTTTTATCTTATATTAGTCAATACTCCATCTGACCAAAGCCTCTCTAAATTGTAAAAGCCTCTGTCCTCCTGATGGAAAACATGGATTACAACATCGGAGTAATCCAGCAGTATCCACCTTGCTGTTTCATAGCCTTCCTTGTGATGTGCATGAAGCCCCATTTCGCCCAGCTTGAAGTCCAATTCGTCAGCTATTGCTTTTATATGGGTTGTGGAGGTTCCGCTGCAAATGACGAAATAGTCGGCAATTTCAGTAATGTTTTCAATATCGATTATACTTATATCTCTTGCTTTTTTTTCTTCCATAAATGATACGATTTTCTCTACCAATCTTTTAGAATCCAAATGTTTGCACCTCGTCCTAAGCTAAATTTTTAATGAAAAAATTAATTTTATTACGGATTAAAATCACTTCCTAAAATAATTGTCACATCATACCTGGAATCCGGCTGTAATTCCTCTTTAACCACCGAAATCTTCAGTACATCCTTAATAACGTCCGGTATTACACCTTTTTTTCTGATTATAATCTGTGATGTGCCCTGTTTTTCCGCATTTGTGCCTGCACTTACTTTATAGCCCTGAGCTTCCAGCATACCTCTTGTATCTTCGGCCAGTCCGTTTTTGTCGGTGCAGTTTAACACTTCTATAATCAGTTTCTTATTGTCAACCGTGGATTGAGCCACAGTATCCTTTGACGGTTCACTTTTTTTCGTGGGCTCACTGTCAACGATTATTTTTTTGGGAGTGCTGCTTTCCGACGCTTGTTCTTTTTGCGGCTGTTTTTTTACCTCTACAACTTCCTTGTCAAATACCCCGGAATCCCTGGTAAAATTAGCACCTACTATAATTGATGAAAATAACAATAAAAAAGTTCCAATTGTATAAAATGCAATCTTTATAAATTTACTCATATTACTCATAATTCAATAATTAACCCCTTAAATTCTAATTCTGATTATTATCAGAAATCATCATTAAAATACTGTTCCTGGCTTTAATAGTATTGGGATGGATCAATCCCCTTTGGTGAATGACATATTTTATTATATTGTCAAAAGAACTGATCAAAGCCCTGTTTATATCTTCATAGGCCAGCTTTCTCACATTGTCGACCTCACTGTGTGTTCTTCCAGGCTCTATGTAATCTGCAAGAAAAATAATTTTATCCATCATATTCATATCGGGATATCCCGTAGTGTGATATCTGATGGCGTTCAATACAATTTCGTCATTGACTTCATACTTTTCACAGGCTAATATCGCACCCACTTCACCGTGCATTAAAAACACCTGCCGCTTTTCAAGCTCACTTAGTTCTATTCCATGAGTCCTGCAATATTCGAGTGTTTCATCATCTCTCAAGTTTTTTGCACAATCGTGCAGGAGGCCTGCTACGGCTGCCGCTTCCACGTCTTCACCATAATGTTCGGCCAGCGAAACAGCTGCCTTCATGGTATTGACCGAATGAATATATCTTCCCGGCTTCAAGGCTTGTTTTAACAAGAGATCCATTTGGTCCAGCTTCATAGTCATTTTCCTTTTTTATAATTCAATTGCGTTTACTTACCTTCAAAAATATCAGTAAATAATTTTACTGCTGATATAGTTTGTTTTTAATAATATACTCTTCAACCTCTTCTTTGACGAGGTATTTAACCGACTTTCCAGCCTTGATCCTGTCTCTGATAAAGGTTGAGGATATGTCAAGAAGCGGAATTTCAAAGCTTCTTATATTTATTTCATACTCTCTCTTCAATTCAGCTAAGCGCTTGTTGAAGGCTTCATCCGAAAAGCCCGGCCTCATGACGGCAATAAAATCAGTCAGTTTGAAAACCTCCCGGGCATTTCTCCAGGTCAACAGATCCAATAGCACATCTGCACCGATTATATAGTTAAATTCTGTTCCCTCAGGGTAAAGCCGGTGTAATTCTCTTAATGTATCGACAGTATAGGTATAGCCTGACCTTTCTGTTTCCATTGCCACAGCTTCAAAGCTTGAATTTGAACCGACAGCACATTTGACCATGTTTAATCTGTGCACAGGAGCCGTGACATCTTCCAAACTTTTATGCGGGGGCATACCTGATGGAATAAATAATACCCTGTCAAGCCCATATTCACATCTTACCAATTCTGCAACGGCAAGATGCCCTGTATGAATCGGATCAAAAGTTCCTCCGCAAATGCCAATTTTCAAGCGTGTATCTCCCATCTGGAAATTCCTTTTTATAAATGCCGGTATCCGGTAATCCGTAATATCCAAATTCCCCCAACGGACGATAACGTTTTAGATATCACAGACTGCTGATTATTATAATACAAGTGATATTATAGCATAAAAATATTAACTATTTATTAAAAAATACAAAAACACGGTGTTAAATAATAGAAATTTTAAGATGTACCTATACGAAATGGCCTGTTATTCCTGAGCTTGCCGGTACTTTTTCATAACGAGCATCGTCAGCGCCTTTAATAAAACCGCAATAATTATATAAATCGGGAATGAATATATATGCTTCCAGGTGAATAAAACATATATTTTTAAAGCGACAAGCATTGGCTCGCCGACAAAAGTAAAGAACGCTGCTGAAAAAAAATTGGCCAGCAAAAATGATTTCCAGCGGCAAGCATACTGATAAACCAGCATGTACCATACCGGCAGCATTGAAAAGTTCATAGGTATGAGTCTTGGAAAATATGGTTCTATATCAATATAGTATTCCCATAAATTGAGCTGACATCCGAATTCGTCAAGAAATGTGACCACCGTCATCACAAGCAGCCCGTATATAAATATCTCTGCAAGTCTTTTTTTATCTGCAAGTCTTACCCAGATTATCCATGGTATTATCAGCATGGCCAGCAACAGCCAGAACTGAAATGAGAATAATTCAAATCTGCACCAATGCTCAAATTGTAAAAGGATGGACTTGTTCTGAGTGTCTATGACCTGCTGAAAAGTCTGCGATTCATTCATTTTTTATACCTTCCGTTATGTGTAGTCGGTAATATTATTGTATAAATGGAATAAATGCATACTCCTTAATTGGAATAAAAATGCCGTATCAGATCAGGTTTAAGTTTTCCTGTTTTGATACGGCACTGTTAACATTTGAGTCTGTTTAAAATATAGCCTGCTTAAATAATAATCCCTTTAAAGGCTTCGGGAATAAGTGTTCCGAATTTATTTTCTTCCGATATCCTTACGGTAGTGCATACCTTCAAAGCTGATTTTCCCGATCCCTGCATAGGCTTTGCTGATGGCCTTTTCCATGTTGCCTTCCACTGCCGTGACACCCAGAACTCTTCCTCCGGCAGTATAAAACCTGCCGTCCTCACAGTTTGTACCCGCATGGAAGATAGTTATGGTTTCATCTGCTTCTGCCTCTTCCAAACCGTTTATTTCAAGACCGGCGGCATACTTTCCGGGGTATCCGCCCGAAGCTGCTATAACGCATACTGCGGCATTGTCGCTCCATTCGATTTTTATATCGGCAAGCTTCTCCTCCATTATGGCATTAAATATGTCCAGCAGGTCGGTTTTAAGTCTCGGAAGCACTACCTGTGTCTCAGGGTCCCCGAAACGGGCGTTGTACTCAAGTACTTTTGGCCCTTCCCTGGTAAGCATGAGACCAAAGTACAGTATCCCCTTGAATTTGCGGCCTTCCCTGTTCATTGCCTCAACGGTGGGTATGAATATTTCCTTCATGCATTGGTCTGCCAGCTTGCTGTCGTACAGCTTGCTGGGAGAGAAGGTTCCCATGCCGCCTGTATTCGGCCCCATATCATGGTCATATGCGCGCTTGTGGTCCTGTGAGGAAACCATGGGCACTACCGTCTTTCCGTCTGTGAAGGCCAGTATGGACACTTCGGGGCCTTCGATGAATTCCTCTATGACAACCTTGTTTCCCGCTTCTCCGAACACCCTGTCATTCATGATGTTATTCACGGCAGCTTTGGCTTCTTCTATGGACCGGGCTATAATAACACCTTTTCCCAGTGCCAGGCCGTCGGCTTTGACAACAATGGGTGCGCTGCAGGTATCAAGGTACTTCAGCGCCTCGGCACTGCTCTCAAAAACCGCATAGCCCGCAGTGGGTATATTGTATTTTTTCATCAGATCCTTTGAAAAGGATTTGCTGCCTTCTATAATGGCTGCCGCCCTGACCGGGCCAAAGGCTCTGATGCCTGCAGCCTCAAGTGCGTCTACCATCCCTGCCACCAGAGGATCATCGGGTGCCACCACAACAAGATCCATTTTATTCTCTCTGGAGAAATTAACTATCCCCCCGATATCCGAGGCTTTAATGGGAACACAGGAAGCAAGTTTGGAGATACCGCCATTTCCGGGAGCACAGAACAATTCACTTATCTTCGGGCTTTGAGAAAGCTTCCATATTATTGCATGCTCTCTTCCACCCCCGCCAACTACCAAAACCTTCATTTGAACCCCCCTGATTTTCTTAGTGGTTTGTAACATCTTAGATGTTATTGACCATTAGTGTTTGAAATGTCTCATTCCTGTGAATACCATTGCTATGCCGTGCTTGTTGCAGGCATCAATTGATTTCTGGTCATTCAATGAACCGCCGGGCTGTATTATTGCCTTGATCCCCGCCGCCGCAGCTGCTTCAACACAATCTTCAAAGGGGAAGAAGGCATCCGAGGCCATAACAGCACCCTTTGATCTTTCGCCGGCATATTCAATTGCGACTCTGGTAGGAACTATTCTGTTTGTCTGCCCGGGGCCCACACCGATTGTCATCTTCCCCTTTGCAAGTGCTATACCGTTGGATTTTGTGTGCTTGACCACCTTCATGGCAAACACCAGATCTTCCAGCTGTTCACTGGTAGGTTCAACATCTGTGACAACCTTCAGCTCCTCTTCATTAAATAGCTGGCTGTTATACTTCTGAACCAGAAGACCGCCGCATACCTTTTTCATATCAAGCGTGTCTGCAGGAACTTTTTCCGAGATTCCCTCAAGCTTGAGCAATCTGATGTTCTTCTTCTGTGAAAGGATTGCAAAAGCCTCATCAGTAAAGGATGGTGCGACAACTATTTCAACGAAAATCTTATTGATCTCTTCAGCTGTTTTTGCATCTATTTCCCTGTTGGCAGCGATGATCCCGCCAAAAATGGATACGGGATCGGATTCATAGGCTCTCAGGTATGCCTCATATATTGTTGCTGCGCTGCCCACCCCGCATGGATTGGTATGCTTGACGGCAACAACCGTAGGCTCGTCAAATTCCTTAACAAGTTCGATTGCACCGTTTGTATCATTTATATTATTGTAGGACAATTCTTTTCCGTGAAGCTGAACAGCACTGGGCAGAACCCCTCTGTTGGCTCCCACTTCCTTATAGAAAACAGCCTTCTGATGGGGATTCTCACCATAGCGCATATCCAGGACCTTTTCAAAGGTAAGTGAAAGGGTTTCCGGGAAGTCAATGTCACCGAGGGTATCTCTGAGATATTTGGCTATAAGTGTGTCGTAGTGGCTTGTATGTTCAAAAACCTTGTATGCAAGTCTGAATTTTGTTTTCACACATACATCACCAGTTTCATTGAATTCCGAAAGTACTTTTTCATAGTCTGCAGGATCGACGACAACTGCCACGTCCTGATAGTTCTTTGCGGCAGCTCTTAACATGGTAGGTCCGCCGATATCAATATTTTCGATGGCTTCTTCAAGCTCCACGTTTCCCTTTAATATGGTCTGTTTGAACGGATAGAGATTTATAACAACAATATCAATGGTTTCAACGCCCAAGTCCCTGATCTGTTTCATATGTTCTTCATTGCTTCTGATGGCAAGCAGTCCGGCGTGAACCTTGGGATGAAGTGTTTTGACCCTTCCATCCAGACACTCGGGAAAACCTGTGACATCAGAGATATTTATAACCTTTAAGCCTGCGTCAGACAATGTTTTGGCCGTACCTCCGGTAGAGATTATCTCCACGCCTTTTGCAGCCAGCTTTTTTGCAAAATCAACTATGCCTGTCTTGTCCGAGACACTGATTAGTGCACGTTTAATCATTATCCAGTCCTCCAATCGAAATTTTAAATTGAATATTTTTTACTCGCCGCCGATAGGACGGGAGCTGTTTTCTTGATCAGTACCTTCTTTCCCTCAATAACCAATCTGTTTTCAGCAAACAGTTTAATGGCTTCGGGCAGTATTTCCCATTCGGCTTGCTCCATAACCCTTTTCTGAAGAATTTCCGGAGTGTCACCCTCCTCCACATAAACAGCCTTTTGAAGTATGATGGGTCCTGTATCGGCCTCAAGCTCCACAAAGTGTACTGTTGCTCCCGTGACTTTAACACCTGATTCCAATACGTGTCTGTGGGGAATTATCCCGTAGAACCCCTTTCCGCAGAATGCGGGAATCAATGAGGGGTGAATGTTTATAACCCTGTTTGTGTAATATTTGTTAAAACGTTCTCCCAGAATGGAAAGAAAACCCGCCATAACAACCAGCTCCACCTTATGTTCAACAAAATGGCCGATCAGCGCTTCGTCGTATTCATCTATATTATTGAAGAACTTTCTGGAAATACATGTGCCCTCTATTCCGTATTTTTTTGCCCTCTCAAGAGCAAATACGCCGGGTTTGCTGGATACAACAGTTACAATTTCAACATTCCTTATGTATCCGCTTTCTATCTTATCAATTATGGCCTGAAGGTTTGAACCTCCTCCAGACACCAATACGCCTATTTTAAGCATATGATTTCAACTCCTGTTTCGCCTTCAGTGACAGTTCCGATAATATATGCCGCTTCTCCTGCCGATTTAAGATAAGCTGTAATTTCCTCAGCCTTTTGGCCGTCTACTGCCATAACAAGCCCTATCCCCATATTGAAGGTGTTGTATATATCTCTGTCCTCCATGTTGCCCAAGCCTCTCAAAAGCTCAAATATGGGCAATACCGGCCAGGTTCCCTTTTCAATATTAACTTTTAAACCGTCAGGTAACATTCTTGGTATATTTTCGATAAAGCCCCCGCCTGTTATATGTGAAATTCCTTTTATCTCGTATTTTCCGATCAATTCCAGTACTGTTTTCACATATATTCTGGTGGGCTTGAGGAGTTCTTCCCCCAGGGTGCAGCCCAGACTTTCTACATATTCCTTCAAGTTCTTTTCGGTAGGATTTATCAGTTTGCGGACCAGGGAATAACCATTGCTGTGAATACCCGAGGAGGGAAGTCCTATCAGCTTGTCTCCCGCCTTTATTTTTTTACCGTCAATGATTTTGTTCCTGTCCACTATCCCAACGGCAAAGCCTGCCAGATCATACTCGTCAACAGGGTAAAAGCCCGGCATTTCGGCCGTCTCCCCTCCGATCAGCGAGCAGCCCGACATAAGGCAGCCCTCTGAAACGCCCTTTACAATTTCTGCAACCTTTTCGGGATAGTTTTTTCCGACAGCGACATAATCCAGGAAAAACAACGGTTCTGCACCGCTGCATACTATATCGTTCACGCACATTGCAACACAGTCAATACCCACTGTATCATGTTTGTTCAATAGAAAAGCCATTTTCAATTTTGTTCCTACTCCGTCAGTACCTGAAACCAAAACAGGCTGTTCATATTTTGACTTGTCCAGGCTGAATAAGCCCCCGAAGCCCCCCAGCTCAGTCATTACCTCCGGTCTGAACGTACGTTTTACATGGTTCTTCATTAACTTGACTGCTTCATAACCTGCCTCAACATCTACACCTGCATCTCTGTAAGTGGTCATATTAACCTTGTATGATATAGTTAGTAACTAAATCATACGCTCCTTTCTAAAATTTGCTCATTTTTTATATACACTATTTTTTTATTAGCTATAATTGATTCAGACACTGTGGACTTTTTATTTTAACCTATAGCTTGACTATTCGATGGAGTGTATTGCCACTGTCTTATTTAAATCATTTATAGTTGGATAAGTTTTTAAACTTTTATCTCCTGCAAGGCTATGAGAATAAGACTAAGTGGGTCAAAGCAGTTGTCTGATTTTTTTATTAAAGGATGTGGTTCCATGATTTTTATTGGCATTGATATTGCCAAACAAAAACACTTTGCCGCTGCTATGACCGCTGATGGCGAAGTCTTAATTCCATCTTTTGGTTTTACTAATAACTCTGAGGGTTTCACCTTCTTGCTATCCAAACTCAAAACATTTGATAAGGAAAATCTCCTAATCGGCCTTGAATCAACTGCCCATTATGGTGAAAACCTTATCGGCTATCTTTTTGATCTAGGCTATCATGTTGCAGTTATCAACCCTATCCAAACAGCCACTTTGCGAAAGACAAATATTCGTAAAACTAAGACTGATAAGGTTGATGCCATGCTAATCATTAAATCAATGATGGTCAATAGTTATAGGCTCTTTACTAAAACCGATATTGATTTACTGCATCTGAAAAGCCTTTGCCGCTTCAGAGAGAAAATCAAAAAGTCCAAAGCCCGCCTTAAAATCCAGCTCGTATCATATGTTGATGTATTGTTCCCTGAGTTGCAATATTTCTTTAAATCCGGTATCCACATCAACACATGCTATGAACTGCTAAAGAGGCATTCTATCCCAAATGATATTGCTGCTTTACACCTTACATACTTAGGTAATCTTCTTCAAAAGGCTTCCCACGGCCGCTTTGGTAAAGAAGAAGCTATCGCTTTAAAAAGTCTGGCAAAATCATCTGTTGGTACTGGCAATACCTCGGTTTCTATTCAAATAACTCAATCCATCTCACAAATTGAGCTATTAGAAAAGCAAATTACTGAATTAGATAAAACCATTAAATCCATAATGCTTGAAATGGATTCTGTAATCTTGACCATACCTGGTATCGGATATCTTAATGGTGCTATGATACTCAGCGAAATTGGTGATATATCAAGATTTTCAAATCCTTCAAAGCTTTTAGCCTATGCCGGTTTAGATCCTGCGGTTAATCAATCCGGCAATTTTAATGCTAAAAGTACCAGAATGTCCAAGCGTGGTTCTAAACTTCTTCGATATGCTTTAATCAATGCTGCTTGGAATGTTTCACTTAATAACAGGACATTTAAAAATTATTTTTTATCAAAACAATCTCAGGGTAACAACCATTATACAGCACTCGGTCATGTAGCTCATAAGCTGATTCGCATTATCTTCAAAATACTTAAAGACAATGTTGCTTTCAACTTAGACTAAAATCATTCAGTCAAAAAGTCTATCAACACATAGGCTTATTAAAGTATGCTCTTTTTTCATTTCTAAATTACTTATACAAATTTATCCACTTTTCACTTGACAATTCATAGTTGGTCTCCATGAGCCGCATTGCGGCCACAAAATGTAATGAAAACCTATATCCTTTATCGCAATGTGGCGAATAAAGGAGGTTAATTGGCCATGTGCGCTTTCAAAGTATTGGTAAATACTTTGAATATTTCGCACGGCCATAAATTCACAGGTTTGCTTGGAAGACGAACGCAAGTGAAGTCTTTCAAGCTAACCTCCATGAGCCGCATTGCGGCCACAAAATATTATTGATGAAAATTTACTCTCTCCCACACCGGCTTTGCATCAGCTGCCGCAGCTGAATTTGTCTCCTTCGGCCGGAACTTCTATGGGATAGTCACCCGTCAGACAGGCAGAACAAAAGCCGCATCTGGAATCAACAGGAGTCTGCAGGAGTCCTTCCAGGCTCAGGTAGCCCAATGAATCGGCACAAATCATTTCTCTTATCTCTTCGACGGAAAGCTTGTCTGCTACAAGCTCTTTTCTTGATGATATATCAATTCCGAAATAGCATGGAAATTTAAGAGGGGGTGAGCTCACTCTCATATGTACCTCTTTTGCTCCGGCTTTTTTAAGGATCTTTACTATTCTTCTTGTAGTAGTACCCCTGACTATGGAATCATCTATGATCACGACTCTTTTGCCTTCAATTGTCTTTTTAATGGCATTGTGCTTTATTCTGACAGCCACCTCTCTCATACCCTGACTGGGCTGAATAAAGGTCCTTCCCACATATCTATTCTTCACTATACCTTCGCCGTATGGAATTCCTGTCTGCTTTGAGAAGCCGATAGCAGCGGATATGCCTGAATCAGGTACACCTATTACAACATCTGCATCGACCGGATGCTCAATAGCCAGGAGCTTTCCAGCTTCGTACCGGGACTGCTGAACACTTGCCCCGTCAATTACGCTGTCGGGTCTTGCAAAATATACAAATTCAAATATGCAGAGCTTTGTATCCTTGTTGTTGAAAACTTTTATAGATCTGATTTCATTATTTTCTATGGTTACAATTTCCCCGGGTTCGATATCCCTGATAAATTCGGCGTTGACCGCGTCAAGGGCACAGGATTCTGATGCGATTACATAGGAGGACGAGGTCCTGCCGATGCATAACGGTCTGATGCCGTATGGGTCCCTGACACCCAGCATTTTGTTTGCGGTCATTAAAATTAGTCCGTAAGAGCCCTTAACGTCCTTCATCATTTTTTCAACCGCTTCTTCTAAGGTCTCTGAAGTAATACTGTGCTTTGTAACCAGGTTAACAAGAACTTCTGTATCATTGGTGGTTTGAAAAATGGTTCCGTTGTCTTCCATCTGTTCTCTGAGAATTGAGGCATTAACAATATTACCGTTGTGTGCAAGGGCAATTTGTCCGTTTCTTGATCTTACAACTATGGGCTGTGCGTTCTCACGTTTGCTGGCGCCGGTGGTGGAGTATCTCACATGCCCCACAGCCATTGTACCCTGAAGATGGGTTAACAGCACCTTGTCAAAAATTTCAGGAACCAGACCCATATCCTTGTGAAATACGATGGTTTCCTTGTCACTTACTGCAATACCGGCGCTTTCCTGTCCTCTGTGCTGAAGTGAGTACAGGCCGTAATAAGTCATTCCTGCAACATCTACATCATTGTTATCAGTTGAATATATCCCGAATACTCCGCACTCTTCATGCATTTTGTCCATTCTGTCATCGAAGCAGTCAAGGTTTTCGCATTGCATGCATTGTCCAAATTCACACATGAGTAACTCCTTTTTATTGCCTTATTGGTTTATATTTCCTCAAGTTTCTTCTGAAGTTCCTTATTCTTTTTTTCTACTTTTACAGCCAGGGATTTTTTATATTCAAGCATTTTGTCCCGTAAACCGTGATATGCTACCGACAGGATCTGAACCGCAAGCAATCCGGCATTTTCGGCTCCGTCAACGGCAACCGTTGCAACGGGAATTCCAGATGGCATCTGGACGATTGAAAGAAGTGAATCAAGTCCGTCAAGTGTTGACGACTTTATGGGTACTCCTATAACAGGAATCGGGGTGTAGGCAGCCAACACTCCCGGAAGATGCGCAGCCTTTCCCGCCGCAGCTATGATAACATCGATTCCGTTTGCTTCCGCATTCCGTGCAAACTCGGATGCCTTATCAGGTGTTCTGTGAGCTGAACATACCATTACGTCACATTGAACTTCAAAATCCTTTAGAATTTTAATACAGCTTTTCATTACCGAAAGATCGGAATCGCTTCCCATAATTACCGCTACCCTGGCATCTTTAGAAATACACATGCTATTTGCCTCCATTGTTAATATAATATTAATTAATTGTGAACATTTTTAACATTTTTAAAAAAATTATTCGCCTTTTGATACAATAATATTATCAAAGAACAAAGACCATTGTCAATTAAAAAAGCGAACAATTTTCAATTGTTCGCTCCAAATATTCGGATTATTGCAATATCCTCAAGTGATCTGCTCATACATTACCTGCTTAAAATTCACATTTAAAGCGTCAGCAGATAAACTATCAACGGCAGTGTAAATATGGACAGAATGGTCGAAACAAATATGCCTTCGGTAGCTGCATTATAGTCGGAATCATATTCCAGCGCCAGTGCCGAAACTATGGTAGAAGCCGGCATGGCAAGCTGCAGGGCTACAATCCTCTTTACAAACAAATCAAAGAAATTGCCGGTTGCCTTGAAAAACAATATTGCCGCCACTGGTACTATAATCAGCTTGAACAGTGAATAGACTAGATATATTGCCCTGTCAAATATATCCTTTATCCCCCGGAGCCTCACTCCGGAAAGTATCAGTCCTATAAATATCATGGACAAATAGATGGTAATGTGCCCGAGATTATAGAAAGCCGAATAGAATATATCCCAGATTGACTTATAAACAAGGGTATTTTCAAAGTTAAATATCCCTTTCAACAGGATAATGAGCAGTCCGCCCATAAAAGACAGAGTATTGGGATTGACCAGATGTGACAGATTGTCCTTCCAGTTTTCCGTATTATGCCTGTTGAACAGGTAAACTCCCAGTGTCCAGAGGATAGCGTCGTTTGCAATGTTAAAGAATATGGCATATACGATTCCCTCATCCCCGTACATTGCTTTAAGCAGCGGATAAGCCATGAATATGACATTTCCGAACATTGACTGTGCAATGTATATATTTTTTGTCTTTTCGCGTATACCCAGCAATTTACACGGTCCCAGTGAAATAAACCCGCCCAGCAATATAAAAAATATACCGAGAACAAATATGAGGAAACCGTTTTTCAGGGTCTCACCGGTAAAGGAGTAGTTTCCCATGGTTGTAAATATTAAAAACGGCATTGTTATTTTCAATATCAGAGCCGAGATGTATTTGTGGGAATTTTCCGGCAGGAATTTTCCCTTTCCCGCAGCAAAGCCGGTTACACCCAGTAAAGTTAATATAAGTATCTGTTTCAGAATAATTTCTACTTCGTTCATTGTCTGCCTCCGAAAATAGGTCAAGGTCTGTCGCAAAGATATAATAAAAGCGACCTGTACAGCCGCTTTTATTATATAATCTTATTACTTTATTCTGTTAAAGTCCATAGCTAAATACATATTTACTACATGCAATTTGCAATTTAATGTACACGGCTCTCTGATTTAATTTACTTTATCTTCTTTTTTATCTTCTCTTCGGTGTTCTCTTTCGGCATCAGTTTTTGTTACCACACCATTTTCTACAATAGTTTGAAGCAGTCTTTTTATCTCGACTATATCTCCCGCTGTTTTGGAATAGTCTATTGCTGTCCTGACAGCAAGTATGGTTATAATAATACCGATACCAATAAAAAACAGGTATACAATTGCCTCCATATATTCACCTCCAAGGATTTTTCTTGATTATGATTTCTTAATTAGATTTATTTAATTAAATATATCACATATTAACTAATTAGTTCCATATTTTTGGAGGCTAATTCAACCGCTTGTATGAGAGACAGTATGGAAACATCATAAACCCATCTTAATATGATGCTGACTAAGCAGCTTTCGCTTGTAAATTCGTACTGATGCAATATAAGTGACTATCAGAATTCCAAGGCACCAAAGTATCGCTGTTATTGCATTATTTCCGGCACTTCCACCCAGGAGCAGTGAACGGACCGCCTCAATAATGGGTGTCATGGGTTGATTTTCTGCAAATATACGCACCGCCGGGGGCATGGTTTGAGTTGGTGCAAAAGCTGAGCTAATAAAAAGCAGTATCAACAAAATATAGCTGAATACTCCTGCGCCTTCGGCATTGCTGGCCAGCAGGCCAAACATAACTGCTGTCCAGGTCATTGCCAGAGTAAAAAGCAGTAAAATCACGGCGGCAAGAAGCCAACCGGCAATACCTGCACCAGCTCTGAAGCCCATTACAAATCCAAAAACAAGTATCACTATAGTTGAAAACGAATTAAAAAGCACTGGGTTTTTGTGATATTGGATTTTGCAGACTATTCTTATTTCAAATATCTTTTCATTTAGTTGTAAAATGATACGGTGAACCACACCACAAATGACTGAACCGCAAAAAAAATAACTACTCTGTTTTCAAGACAATTCTTGAGATAGGAGGTGAGTCCGTCTACCTTGCACTTGAATAACTGTCTGTCTAGTAATATAATCAAATAGTAGAAATATTTTCTAAGGTGTAATTGTTTTCTTAAGATCAATGATATAATTTATATTAGTCGGCATCGAAGGAGTGTTGAATGAACTTTGTAAACCCACCAGCAGAATCACCTCAATATGTTACTCATAAAACATTTTACAGCCAAGTATTAAATCACGAAATAGGCTATAATATCTATCTTCCACCCGAGTACAAAGACTGCGGCGAAAAATATCCGGTTGCGTACCACATTCACGGATGGACGGGCAACGAATCCTCCGAGATATGGCCGCTGGAAAAGGTCTATAAAAACAGACGAGCCATTACTGTTTTTGTCAACGCCATTTCGTCGGAAGACAATTATTTCGATGCCTTATTGCAAATTGAATCCATCATTATTAAGGAACTGATTCCCCATATCGACGGTCAGTACAGAACAGACACAACCCGTGAGAACAGAATGCTGTCAGGGTTTTCGATGGGCGGCAACATGGCGTTTTATTATGCAGTTAAGCACCCCGAGCTGTTTGGTTCCGTAACCCCTTACGCAGGAACCTATCACCATCTCTATCTCAAAGAATACCGTACTGTGGGGGTAGCACCGGAAAAAGTCATCGAGTTATACGAAGATATGATGAGAGAAGAATGGTATTTGGAGGAAAACAATATTTTATGCTTGGTATGGCAAAACGCGGAAAAAATTCGAGGCAAACTAAAAATTGATATTCATATCGGCACAGCTGACATATTATTTTGTGATAATGAAATTTTACATTTATATTTGAATTCGTTGAATATCCCGCATGAGTACAGGAAATTCGAGAAGATTAACCACGACTTGGAAAAAATATTATAGCACGCACTCACTAATAAGCAAACTGAAATGTTAAACTGGATATAAGCTCATCACATGATTATACGTCTTATCTTCGTTATACTAATTCTATTGTAGGTAACAGTTGGAATAAATGTAGAAGTATTTTTGTTGTTATAAATAGATGATGCGTTGAGACAACATAATATAAAGCTATTTATTATTTATAACTAACAAAATCCATAATATCTGTTACAAAAGGACTTCTAATATAAGAAGCAAAAATTCAGCTGACGCAAGGAGAATTTTTGCTTCTTGATATGGCATTATGGAAACTCTGACAACCTTCAAAAATAGTAAAAACACAAAATTTGGGACACTCCCTAAATTAGTTGTATTGGTTTAGAGTCTTCCCTAAATAATCTGTTTAAATAATCCTCTAAATTTTTACCATGCCAAAAAAATGTACTCCAATCTCCAAAATATATATTTTTTTTCTGTCCAACATATACAATAGCATCACACATACTACCTATTGGAAACAACTTATCTCCTGCTGCAACTTGAAATGCTTCAATTCTGTCATATTCTCCACTTGCTGCATTATATGGATTAAAATCAAACATAGCACCTTTATATCCTTTATTGTTTCCCACATTTACTTTTATATCTCCTAACTCTTGTAAGATATCTTCGGCATATTTGAAACACTCATATCCTTCTTTTGTTAGTTCATTTATCCAAAATGATATATCAAATTTTCTACCATCGTACCAACCACAGTGTTTTAATAATTCAAATACATATGTTTCAAGAAAAGAAATATTGCCTAGAGCATTTAAAATATCCTGAATACTTTTATTGTATACACCTTCGCTATTGTACCCATATATTATTTGTCCCCCTCTAATTTCAATAACAGCAACGGTATTTGGACGTTTACTACTTGGTAAATCCCTTACTTCATCAGCATATACGGATGCTTTTGTTCTATTCTTAACATCATTTTCTCCCTTAGGATTCTCTCCATCCTTAAGTCTATCTCCCCCAGGACTCCTATTTTTCTTATTTCCACCCGATGTGGTAATTAGCCCGGTCCCGGAAGCAACAGTTTCTGTCGTTTCTGCCAAATTCCTCACTTTAGGTTCAGCTATTTTTTCATTTTCTGGAGCTTCCGCTTCTTTTTGATCTCTAATTACTTCTACATCATTTGGAATATTCCTCCTTTTAAGTTGATCGCCAAATGGTTCTCCTTTTCCACTGGCCATCATAACAACATTTCTGTTCTGGCCTTTTTCTACCCACATCTCATGGTTTTCGCTGCCCAGCTTGAATTTGACCTTCGAAGTGAGCATTTTTCTTATGGCTCCTGATATTTTTGCTGCTCCGGCTGCCAGTATCTGCATTCCAAGCTTCTTCAGATTTATTAGGCCTAGTGTCATGAGATTGTTATGTATGCCGCTCCTGACGGTTCCGAAGAAGTCTCCTCCGCCTTCTGATTTACTGCCGCCTTTGCTGTCGCCCTGGGCCTGTCCGGTTTCCTTGCCGCCTGCTTTTTCAGAGCCTGCTGGAGTTGGGACATCTTCCACCGGTGACACGGCTTCCTGTTTGGCTTGGGCATCTTTATTAGCAGCTGTTTCTGCTCCATTGCCGGCTGTTTTCACCACGTTTTTATTTTCTACTGGCTTACCGCCTTCAGCAGCTTTTTCTTCCTTGAGGGAAGCAGGTTTTGATTCTTTACCTGTCTGGAGATCGGTATTGCCCCCGTTTTCAAGTTTTGTTTGGAGGGGCTCTTTATTTTGTTGTAAAGAGCTTTCCTTTGCCTGCTCACTCTCTTTTAGGCTTACTTGCTTACCGGTGTTGCTGCCTGCATCAGATTTACTTAAAACAGTGCCAGCGTTGGACTTTTCTGCCGTTACCGGAGCAGCCTTTTCCTTTGCTTCCTGTTTTTCAACTTTTTGTTCAGCCGGCCCGGATGCCTCTGACGACTTACTGTTCAGGTCACCTGAGTCACTTTGTTCTCCGCTTTTTTCCACGGTCTTGCTGCCGGTATCCTGCTGCTGCAATCCGGATTGCCGTTTTTCCGACTGTTGTTTTTCCGATTGCTGCATTTTAGAATCCGGCTGCTTGTCCTGTGTGCCGGGAGTAGTTTCTTTGTCTTGACCGGGTTGGTTGTTTTTTGGAGGTATCTTTTTTATATCGGTAAGCAGCTTAATAACTGCCTGGTTTCCGATGGTTTTCTGTAGGATATTTATATCCTGCTGTGTCAATGAATTGGGCAGTCTTTTGAGACGTTGAATTATTCCTATGTAGTTGGGCTGCTTGACCAGGGGTTTTTGCCTGGATGATGAGTTCTGAAGGTTTTTGTTCTGTGCCGCTGCCGATTTATCCGGGGCTCTGGTGTACATCCTGTTCAACTCCTAAAATTTATTCCTATATTGAATAGTAAATTTTAGAGCTGATTTAATAAATGAATTTTCAATATTTTTTGAGTAAACTGTTATTTGGCCAAGAGATGATATTTTTTTAGTTGCTGATGTGCATAAATTAATCTGTTGTGCTAGTTGAAATTTTGTTTTGCTTTACAGATAATTTATTTGGAATCAACTGGTACGCGAGGACAACTTCATGAAATAGGATGCATGGTTAAAAACAATTACGATAAATTGTCGACGAAGGTAAAGCGGTTTTGCCGGCAAAGCAGCAGGACGCTGCTTTGAGCTTCAAATCGAGACAGGATGTCGAGTTTGAGCGACGACAAAATCGCTTTACTAATGAGGCGGTACAATTTTTGTAATTGTTTTGGGTGCGCCCTATTTCATGAAGTTAGTGCGGAAGTTACCAGTTGATATAAAGAATTATAAAGGTAAAGCAAATCTAAATTAATTAGCACAATGCGTTAAATTAACTACTGTGTCAGTTAATCCATTAAACTCGCCGGTAAAATCGGACAAAAAAATGGCTGCCGCGTCTGCGACAGCCGTATAAGAGGATATATTTAAAGGAGACAATTTATCTAGATTTTTATTACAGCTTTTACAACATCCTGTTTATTATTTATAACGTAATCAAATGCTTTGGCAACTTCATCAAAATCAAATTCATGAGTAACTATACCCGAAATATCAATTATACCCTTTGCTATGGCTTTTATAGCTGTAGGATAAATATTTCTGTAACGGAATACAGATTTTATCTGTGCTTCCTTTGCCATTATCTTTGCAAAATTGAATTCTATTATATCCTGTGGAGCCAAGCCTACCAGTACAATAGTTCCGCCATTTTTGATCAGGTAAGGAGTCTGGGAAATTGTCCGGGCAGAGCCGGCGGTTTCAATTACCGTATCCACACCCTTTTTACCGGTCATTTTTTCTACTTCAGCAAAAACATCGGTTTCAGCAGCATTTATTGTTGCAGTGGCTCCCAGCTTTTTAGCATATTCGAGTCTCTTTGGTATAACATCTACCACTGTGATATCAGTAGCGCCATACGCCTTGCAGGCCAAAAGGGTTACAAGTCCGATGGTGCCTGCTCCCAATATTACTATTGAGTCCCCAAGCTTCACATTTCCCTGAATTGCAGCATGCATTCCGACTGCTAAAGGCTCTACAAGTGCACCTTCCCTAGTTGTTATATTGTCAGGAAGTTTGAAGCACATATTTTCCGGAAAAGCAATATAATTCATCAAGGAGCCGTGGTATGGGGGTGTAGCCAAAAACTCCACATCAGGACATAAATTGTATCTACCTGTTTTGCAGAATTCACACTGACCGCAGGTAATGCCGGGCTCAAGTGCTACTTTGTCTCCAACCTTAAGATTCTGGACATCGCTTCCTATCTCGACAATAGTTCCGGCGCACTCATGACCCAGTATAAAGTCACCGTTAACAATAAAATCACCTATTTTTCCGTGTTCAAGATAGTGTACATCCGAACCGCATATCCCAACGTATTCAAGCTTTACCATTACATCCCTGTCCCTTAGTTTGGGCATCTCAATGTCTCTGATTTCCATCTTGTTGATACCAGTCATATATGCTGCTCTGTTTTTCATCATTAAACCCTCCTGTAATTTGATTTTAAAATATTAGCTGTCATTAAATCACGCTTATTATAATGTATATTAAGAAGTCTTTTAATTAGATTTGGATAATTTTTTAACAATGTTAAATGTATATAAATTCAATTGTTATTGTTTTCAACTTTAATTTTAAATACTTTATTGCATTTAGTAAATAGTTTTATTATATAGTTTTATAAAAGTTTTATAGTTATCTTTTAGTAAATATTTATAAGCAGCCTGTTATTTGTGATACATAATATTGCACCTGAGATGCGTGAAACACATTTCACGCATCTTCAGTGCACTTAAATCAATAGATCTCATTAATTAATTACTATTTTATTGCTCCGGCTTTCTTCAATACATCAATATACTCTTGAACATTATCCTTGTTAACCAATGGGTTTCCGATATCTGTATCAATTTGCTTTTCTGCTCCGGTTAAAAGCTTGTTGCTTGTTTCCATCAATTTTGTTGCAAGGTCATAAGCACTCTGCATACAAGTTGAAGTCATCTTGCCTTCCTGTATTAAGAGAAGAGCTTCTGCAGTTCCGTCAACACCGTAAACAAGCATGTCTTTGAACTTTGCATTGTCTTTTACAACTTCAATAGCACCTGCTGCCATGTTATCGTTCATTGAGATAACGGCATCGATCTTATCATTGGCCTGAACCCAGTCTTCCATGTACTTCATGGCTTCATCCTTATTCCAGTTTGCAATCTGTTCTCCAACAATTTTAACATCAGGACGTTTGTCAAAGAATTCCTTCTGCCAGCTTGCACGTCTTTCATCAGCGTGGAAGTTACCTGAAGGTCCTTTTAATACAACAACCTTAGCATTCTGCGGGATTTGCTCCACTGCTGCACGAGCATTAACGGCTGCCTGTTCATATGGATTTGCGTCTACCGAAGATGCTCCTTCAATACCTGAAATACGAGCATTTGTTGTTATTGCGAAAATTCCTGCTTTAACAACCTTTTCAACATATGGTCTTTGTGCTTCACCATTGTTTGGCTGTACTATAACCAGATCGTATTTGTTTGTGATAGCATTTTCTATCATGGAGTTTTCTTTTTCATCGTTTGCTTCACCGTCAAATACATCAAGAGTTATGCCCGGATACTTCTTGGCTTCATCTTTAACAGCATTTGCGAGCCATGCAGCAAAGGAATCTGATTGTGCACGAGCAATATATGCTATTTTATAAGTTTTTGCTCCGCCATTACCAGTTGTTGTCCCTGCAGCTGTACTGTTTGAAGCGTTTGGTGTAGCTGTCTTACCACAAGCAGCGAGTAAAACAATTGCCAGTAACATTGAAAGTACGCTAATCAGTCTCTTCTTCATTGTTGACCATCCTTTTCGCATAATTTTTTTTATTTTAAACAGCTTTGTGCTGCTTAATACTGTTTTGTGTTATTGATAACAAGTTTAAATAAAATACTATAAATAAAATGCTCTAGCTAAAATACCTCAAACTATTTTGCTTTTATGGCTTTAGGCTTTTCCTTGTCTTCGATTCTTCCCATTGCACTCTTTGTTCTTCTGTTCTTTGAACGGATATCATAAATAACCGCAAGGGCTATAATGGCACCTCTGACTATCTGCTGCATATAGGAATCCACACTTGCCAGGTTCATAATGTTATCCAGGAAGCCCACTATGAAGGCACCGGCCAAAGTACCTGCAGCAGTACCGACACCGCCTGAGAAGCTTGTTCCGCCGATGATTGCGGCTGTCAGGGCTGTGAATTCATAACCTACGGCTCCGTTGGGAAGACCTGCATTAACACGGGACATGAACAATACGCCTGCCAGACCCACAAATATACCATTGATAATGAAGGCCGTATATTTTACTTTGTGAACATTGATACCTGATGCAATTGAAGCTTCCTCATTTCCTCCCACAGCATACAGAGATCTTCCGAACCGTGTGTGCTTCAGGATATACCACGTAAAGATGGCTATTATTACAAGGAATATGATAGGTATGGGAATAATACCGGCTGAACCCTGACCAAATACTACGAAATTGCCAAGCTGCAGTAAGTTTTGCCCCTTTGTAAACAACAGTGCCACACCTCGGGCCATCGTAAGCATTGCCAGCGTTGCAATAAACGGAGGTGCCTTGAAGGTACTTACCATTATGGCGTTTACAATATTACATACAACACCTGTTACAATACCAACCAATACGGCTATTACCAATGAACCGGTTGATTTGTAAGCCGATACGGCAAACACTCCCGACAATGCAAGTACCGAACCCTGGGACAGGTCAAGCATGCCTGATATGATGAGCATTGTCTGTCCGAAAGCCAGAATTGTTGTAACTGCCAGCTGTCTGGATATATTTGTCAGGTTATTGGGTGTTAAGAAGTTTTCATTTATTATTGAACAAATAAAGAATAGTACAAATAGTACCATAAAAATACTGTATTTCTTTTTAGCCGTACTCCAAACATTTTTTAAATCCATTTTAGTTCACCTCGTTAGATATTAAAGTTCCGGTAGCATACTTCATTATCAGTTCCTGCGAGAAATCCTTCCTTGAAATCTCACCAGTAATTGTGCCCTTGCACATAACATAAATTCTGTCACACATACCAATCAATTCAGGTAATTCCGAAGAAACCATTATGACTGCTTTACCTTCCTGTGCCAAATTGGTCATTAGCTTGTAAATTTCAAACTTGGCTCCGACATCAATACCTCTTGTAGGTTCATCCAATATCAGTATGTCAGGATTTCTGATCATCCATTTTGCGAGAACAACCTTCTGCTGATTTCCTCCGCTTAAGGACTGGATAGTTGTTTCCAAAGATGGAGTTTTTACCTTCATTTTTGAAAACATATCAGATACGATATTCTTCTCTGTCTTGTGGTGAAGCCTGAACCGGTAAAATACCTTTTGCAGGAAAGACAATGTGGTATTTTCCTTTACTGACCTTACAGGAATTATTCCATATCTTCTCCTGTCTTCTGAAAGCATTACCAATCCGTTTTCAATACTCTGCCTTACATTTTTGATTTTGACCTCTTTACCCTTGATGGTAACTTTGCCGGCAGTAATTGGATCAAGACCGAACAGAGAACGCATGACTTCTGTTCTGCCTGCTCCCATCAAACCTGCAAACCCGATTATTTCACCCTTCTTAAGGTGGAAGTTCACATCGTGGTATACATTACCATTATTCAGATTCTCAACTCTGAGGATGTCCTCCCCTATTTTCACTTCTTCCTTGGGATAAGTGTTTGTAAGCTTACGGCCTACCATAAGCGCTATTACCTGTTCAATATCCAGTTCTTCCCTGGGATGGCTTTCAACTACCGTACCATCTCTGAAAACTGTAATTTCATCAGCTATTTGGAATATTTCATCAAGTTTGTGAGAAATATATATGATACTCACACCTCTTGCTTTTAACTCTCTGATCTTCGCAAACAGCTTTTCTACTTCCTTTAGGGTTATGGCCGATGTCGGCTCATCCATGATGATGATCTCAGAATTATAAGATACGGCTTTTATTATCTCCAGCATCTGTATATCTGAAACAGTGAGATCCTTGAGAAGCGTCGTCGGAGAATATGGCAGATTTTCTTTTTTCAGCAATTCGTTGGTACGACGCCTTACTTCCTTCCAATCAACATTTCCAAGTTTTCCAACAGGCAGATTGCCCAGGAAAATATTTTCCTCAACCGTCATTTCAGGGACATAGTTCATTTCCTGAAATATCATTGAAATCCCAAGGCTTCTTGCCTGTATGGGATTACTGATTTTTACCGGTTTTTCATCAATGAATATTTGACCGCCGTCAGGTTGATAAACACCATTAATTATTTTCATTAATGTTGATTTTCCTGCACCGTTCTCACCGCACAAAACATGGACTGAGCCTTTTTTTACAGTAAAATCGATTTTATCAAGTGCCTTTACCCCTGGAAAGGATTTTTCAATTTGTGAAACTCTTAATTTAATGTTTTGATTCATATCCCTCTCCCCGTAAACTCCCCTGAATAGATTTGTTCTAAATTGACAGCTGCAATTCAGAGCCAAAATGGCAATTATGAATTCCTATACAAATATACACTTATCGCAAACGTTTTCTAAAACACATTCAGCGAATATATTTATATAAGACTTTTATAAATTACTTTTAATAAGATTATATCGTGTTTTTATACAAAGTCAATATACAATTTTAAAATAATCAATTTTTTTTTAGTAATTTTGCATAAAGCGTCCATGCGGCTATACAGCTGTTCCTATATGTATCCTCATAACCCACTTTTTAGAATTATTTTGAACGGAAATTATGAATTAATAAAAAAAAGGTACGTAACCCATAATACCATCAATTTGATGAAGGATACATACACTTTATTTTTCCAGAAATCTCAGAATTTATTTAAGAAAATACAAAATCTTTGAATTATCAGATATTTTTTATAAACTCTTCAACATGGAGCAGAGCTGCTCCCACTGCCGTTGTTTCCAGCTTGTATTTACATACATGCAAATATGTTCCGTCCACTTCAAAGGTGTTGTATTTTGATACCTTTTGTCTCAGTTCGTCAATATATTCGTCCATGTATGCACCGGCATACCCCCCAAGGATTACCTTACAGTCAAACAGCATCCTTAAGTTGTTAATGGCTACCACAAGATATGATACATACTCCTCCCATATACTTTTCTGAGGCTCCTTCCCCAATCTTAAAAGTCTGAAAAACTCCGCAATATTCCCATTTGTGCTGTCAGATAATATTTTCGCAGAACAATAGGCATCCACACAGCCTTTTTGTCCGCAATAGCAGGTTCTCCCGGCAGGAGCGATGGTCATATGCCCAAATTCGCCGCCCCGCTGATTTTGACCATTGTAAATGTTTTTGCCTATTATAATGGATCCGCCCACAGAATTGTTCAGAGATAAATATGCAACACTTTCGTCTGTCTTATCCCCCCATCTTTCGGCAAAACCGGCAGCATTTGCATCATTGCTGAAGGTGCATCTGTATGGAATAAACTCTTCAAAGGCAGTAATGCTGCCGCCTTCAAAGTCAATAACCTGGGCGTAGCTCACTGAACGGCTGTCATCGGACAAAATAGCAGGCAATGCTATACCGACACCCAATATGTTCTCAGGTTCTATTTTGCAATCCAGAATAAAGCTGTTTACAAGATGGCCTACACCTTTAAAATATTCCTTTGAGTTGACAAACGGAAACAACTTCCTATAATTCCTGATAACTTTGGCACTGAGATCTATCATAACAATACCCACATGGTTCCTTGTTATGTCCAGACCAACTGCATATTTGGCCGTACTGTTATAGGATATGGCCTTGGCCTTGCGTCCTCCTGTGGACTCAAACAGGCCTGTCTCTATGACCAACCCGCGTTCATATAACTCCTTTATATTTTGAGTCACGGTTGGCAGACTCATATTTAAAGAGTATGCTATCTCCTGGATAGAAATTGGTTCTCTCATATATAGGAAATTATATATGGCATTTCTATTTATTTTTTTTACCTCGATACTATTTACTCTACCAGTCGTCATAATAATCACCCAGTTTTATAAATGTCTTTTAATAATGTATTTATAATAATATATTTTGATTTTTAAAGCAATCCAAAGTTTAAACAAAAGAAGATAAGGATTTTTATGATAATTTTTATATTGTGACAAATAGGAGTTGTATTTTATGTAATTTCTACAGTGGTTTTGTTACATATGCTTAATTATACCATATTAATACAGTATTATATATGAAATTAAAAAATATATTGTATACATATCTTCAAATTGTTTTAAATAAAATACATTGATGATATAATCAAAATATAAAAGTAAATATTGTCGGCGTTGCAGTATTAAAAATTAGCTTCATGCGGAGGAAATGTCATGTGCATTCATAATCGCTTGTTCGCATTAATTTTTAGAATTCTGTTTTTAGCAGGTTGTGGAATCGGACTTTACCTCAACTCGGGCCTTCCCAGCGGGAAGCCCGCACCTTACATGCTGATTTTTTATACTATTCAAAGCAATGCCTTATGCTTTATTTTCTTTGCCATCCTCATAATTAAAACTTTCCTGGATTTAAAAAACAAAGGTATCAAGGGTACGACGGTATTTCTTCCTCATTTCAAGGGTGCGGTTACAATGGCTATAGCCGTGACCTTCATAATTTATCAGTTTGTTTTGGTTCCAAAGTTTTTGAGTGCCGCAGCTGCTGCTTACACTATATTCAACTGGCAAAACATGCTGGTCCATTATTTTGTTCCGATTGCGGCTTTAACCGATTGGCTGGTTTTTGATGAAAAGCTCAATTTCCGTTGGTTTGATCCCATAGTATGGCTGATGCTTCCTATTGCTTATTTTATATTTATTCTAATCCGCGCCAGATTCGGAGGCGTTATTGAAATTGTTAAAAGTCCCTATCCATACTTCTTTATTGACGTTGAGCTGCTTGGCTGGATTAAGGTTATCAAAAATGCTTGTCTGTTGATTTTTGGGTTTTTAGTTCTTGGCTACCTGATATTCATTGTAGATAGAGTAAAAATAAGGAGACATTCCCCGAAATTTGACGTATTACAGACGAGATAATGTCTAATCCTGCCACATTGTAATGTATGTGCAATGAAAATGTTTTAATATTGTGTTATCATGTTACCATGCATTTAAAAAAATTATGTATACTAGGAATTGTCACAATTGAATTTTAATGCCTACATAAAGTTTTGTCTGGTAAAACATATTTTTAAAACTTTCTTTTTTGATTGCATTATCCTGTAATTAATTCTTTTTGTTTCAAATCTATTACCAATTCCTGTTGCAATTTTTTTATGTGGGAAGTGGTTTTTTATTGCGTGAAAAATAAAAAGAATACGTAGTTTTTTAAAAACCATTTCTATACAAAATTTAATATAATACATAATTTATTGGAGAAAACATGAGTAAAAAAAATAAAAATGCAAAACACCTTTATAGCAATCTTACACGGAAGATTAAAGCATATAAAGAAAAATACCCCAGAAAATTCAAATATTATTTGATCTCAGCCTCGGGAGCCTTGGTGATAACCCTCGCAGTTGCCGTAGCCACTTCTCTTCCATCCGGCCCAAGTATTCCTTTATCCACGGCGGATAACCAAACCTCAGATACTTTTGCACTCCATGCCTCTGACAGCACCCCGGCAAAAGCTGTAAAGGGCGCTTCGTCTGAAGCAAGTGCGGAAGCAGGTAAATTTTCAGCAGATAAGGTCTCCCGCGGCAAAAAAGCGCCCATGGACCCTTCAAAAGGTGACATAATAAAGCTTGGAGTAAAAGACGAAATTGTTACCGTTATCCAGCAAAGACTGGTTCAGCTTTATTACCTGGAGTCGGACGAACCTACCGAGGAATTCGGTGAAGCATTAGAAACAGCCGTAAAACTGTTTCAACGAAAACATGAGCTGGAAATAACGGGCGAAGTCAACGCTGAAACCTACAATTTGCTTATGTCCGACGACGCAAAAGAATACACTGTGTACATAGGCTCTGAGGGCACAGATGTGGAACAGCTTCAAACGCGCCTGTACGAACTGGGCTACCTGAATAAGGTCACAAGTTATTTCGGTACGGATACTGAAGCTGCAGTAAAAGAATTCCAAAAGAGAAACGGTCTTTTTGATGATGGAAACGTAGGTAAAAATACCCGTGAAAAATTATATTCTGCTGAAGCAGTACCTCTCTCCTTCTATTTGGGTGACGAAAACGACGAAATACTGAAATTCCAGCAAAGACTTGGTCAGCTCGGTTATCTGACAACGAAGCCCGACGGAAAGTACGGCAACGATACGGTATTGGCTGTAAAGCACTTCCAGGATATCAACGGCATTATAGCAGACGGATATATGGGACCTGCCACAAAGGAACTGTTAATGTCCGGTGATGCCCAGGAATATTGCATTAAAACCGGTGACAAGGGTTCGGATGTTGAAAATATTCAAACCTATCTGAAAAAACTGAAATATCTTAAGAGTGTAACCGGCTATTTCGGCTCGGATACGAATGACGCTGTAATAAACTTCCAGAAACGCAACGGACTGTCCGCAGACGGTAAAGTCGGATCACAGACCATAAGCAAGCTTCTTTCGGACAGTGCAAAAAGCTGGAACGGCGGCTCTTCCGGCAGCGGTTCAAATTCAGGCTCGGGCGGCAGCAATTCAGGAGGAAACAGCGGCATTGGCAATGATTCCGGCTATTCCTCCAGTTCAACGGTAGAACGGATAATTTCAATAGCAAAATCAAAAATCGGTTCCAGATACGTATACGGTGCAAAGGGGCCTAACACTTTTGACTGCTCCGGTTTTGTATATTGGGTGCTGAATCAGGCAGGTATCAGACAAAGTTATATGACCTCCTACTCCTGGCAGAATACAGGCAAATTCCAGAGAATTTCAAGCATGAAAAGCATCAAGCGCGGCGATATAATTTCCTACCGGGGCCATGTGGGTATTGCCCTGGGCAACGGTCAGATGGTAGATGCATCCTCCAGCCAGGGAAGGGTAAGGATTACCTCTATTAATTCATCCTATTGGATAAATCATTTCGAATGCGCATACAGAATTTTTTAGTACCGGCAAAATATAATATTGAGAACTCATTACATTAAACAAACAGCAGCACGTTTGGAAAAATGCCCCCGGGCCTTATGGCGCCGGGGGCATTTTTTTAAATTAACCTGTTGTGCGGGTTAGTTGATCAAACTTTTCCCGTATGAAATCAATACTAATATACCGGCACTTCCGTACAAACTTCAAAGTTGAGAGGCAGTTTTAACCGCATGACGGTTAATTTAACATGTTGTGCAAATTGAAATTGTGGCGATACAATTTTCGTAATTGTTTTTGGTGCGTCCTATTTCGTGAAGTTAGTACGGAAGTTACCAGTTGATATAAAAAATTATACAGGTAAAGCAAATATAGAATAACTAGCACAACGAGTTAAATTAAATAAATAATTCAGGTAAACAATACTGAAATAATACTGCCTAACAGCCGTGCAAATTTTATCTTGATCCACCCCGCAGAGTTCCGGGTATAATAGCTGCAGTCGTTGTTCAGCCAGCCTTTTTCCTTCCAGTAGGTATAGTCAAATGTCCGGGTGTCTTTGGTTTTCTGCCAGTATTTCTGCTGTACCTTGAAGTAAATCAGAGAATAAACCGACGGATACCTCTCAGTTTTGTGTGTAATTGCATTGTACAGCCTGGCAGACAGCTTTTTGATCTTCTTGAGGTTCTTAATTTTTATATCTTCTTTACCTGTGAAAGCTCCCGTTCTAAACCTGTCTTTTCCCACAGATATGCCTCCCCAGGCATTAAAAGCCGTTTCCATGGTTTTAAGAGCGTGCTTTGAGGAATATGTGCCCGAAGTTGTCAGAATTATGGCCGGTTTCCCGCTAAATGCGGGACGGTGGTTGTTAAAAGCCATCCTGTCAATCCAGTTTTTCATAATACCATTGACATCCTCCACATAAACAGGACTTGCCAGAACAACACCGTCAGCACTATCCAGCCTCTCTTTTATTCCCGGAACCTCATCCTTTAAAGGACAGCTCTTTTCTCCCCTGTCAAAGCACCTGCGGCAGCCCCGGCAAATTTGTATATCCGCATGCGCCAGGGACACAGTTTCAAACTCAGCACTTAAACCCTGCCGCCCTGCTGTCAGAAGTATTTCCTCTTTTATGCATTCCAGCACTCTTGCCGTATTGCCCTCTTTCCTGTAACTGCTGTTCAATAGCAATATTTTCACAACCTCACTGCTCCGTTCCATTCCATTTCAATGATCAGACCATAAACATTTAACCATTATCCCCGGCCATTATTGGCTGTCGTATCATAAACCCCTATATACAATATACGTGTATTGTGTGGTTATAGTATCCCAAACCGGTTTTTTACAATATAAACTATACCTGAGATAAATAATAGGGCAATAACAGCATTTTTTACAGCCTTATCGCTTATTTTTGAATCTATCTTCCTTCCAAAAAACATTCCGATTGCCACCGCAGGCAATAAACTTAAGCTTACAGCCAGAATCTTAAGGTTAATCAGACCGTTGATACAGTACATCACAAGCCTGAACAGATTGTCAATTACGAATACAAAGCATAAATTACCCCTGTAATTACTCCTGCCGCCGGTCTGTCTTCCAATGAAGGCAGCCAGAAGCGCACCGATACCAAACAGCCCCATTAAAACGCCTGAAATAATTCCAACCATGTAAATAGCGGAACCGTTGGCTTTGCTTCCCTGTGCTTCAGACAGCTGAGGCTTTCTGACATACATTTCAATTGCCAGTAAAACAAGCACTACCCCCAAAATGGTTTTTAACTGCTTATCCCCGCCCATATTGAGCAGTAATATGCCTGGAATATTCCCTGCAAGCACCATTATTGACAAAGGCGCAACAATTTTTACATCTATGGCTTTTCTATCCTTCCACGCCATGTATATGTTCGCAGGCAGACCCAACAGCAGATCTACAGGGGTTATAAACCTGTTTTCTTTGACTATTGACAGAAGTGAATTAATTATCAGTGTGTTGCCAAAACCTGTCAGGCTTTTAATCAAATATGCTCCTGATACTGCTAAAAACAAATATATCTGTATTTCCATCCTGTATAACCTTTATTTATTTTTTTCTTCATACCATTCCAGAACTTTATTCCTTTTTTTGTAATATATCTTAAGAAAACTTGTACTGATGCCGTATTTGTCGTACCCCCCGGGTCCCCTCTGGTATATGGACAGCGCCACGTCACGTTTCTTGTCGTCGGCAGCATCCTTGACTCGCTTGTCCGCCAGTATCCAGCTGTACATGGCCGTACCCCAGTTTATATTTACAGCACCGTCAAGAGGTTTGTTTTTTGTTTTCAGCTCTGCCGCAAGATTTGCACAATTCCCCCGGCTGATCTGAAAATAGCCGTAATACTTGCCTGTAGAACACTTCTCATCGAAATTGCTCTCTGTATAAATCAGTGCAAGCATATCTATATAGTCTACTTTTCTTTTTTTGCAATAATCCCAGAGCAGCTGTTGATGCTCCTTTTTCATTGGATTCTGCTTCCTAAACCATAAATCCTCTTCATCTTCATTCTTGTCTTTCGCTTCTGCATCAGGAGGTGCGGCAGTCTCCACTTCCGGGCCGGGATCGGCTGGATTTTCTGCTCCTTTTATTCCGGATTTATCATCAGCTTTGTTAATATCTTCTCCGTTTTCTGCAGTTTTTTTATCTTCTGCATCCTGTGTAACTACTGTATCTTTCGTATCTTTGGTATCTTTGGTATCTTTGGTATCTTTTAATTCTTTTGCATTGTTTGATTCTTTTGTATTGTTTTCATTTTTGGTGTCTTTATCATTTTTTGTATCTTGTGTATTTTGCGGATTTGCAGTCTGGCCTGTTGCAGCTGTCTTGTCTGAAGTAACCGTATTTGTCTGAGCATACGAATGAATGGGTGAAAAACAGCTTATTGCAAAACAAAATACAACAATAAGTGCTAAAAGTCTTTTACTTTTCTTCAATTCATCTTCCTCCGGACCGGATATTTTGGTACAACATGAATATTATATCAATGCCCTTCCCTTTTTGGAAGTTTTTTTAGGAATAACTGCCAATTATGCTTCGGTTTTTGAATACTTAATATCTCCAATAATCCGGAAAAACATCGTAAAAAGGCAATAATAAAACCGTCTTAGAAATATCTAACACGGTTATTTATATATCTGTTGTAAACTTTATTTTCCTATTCTCCAGAATCTCCTGCTGCCTCAAGCCCCCCGCGGCACACGCGAAAACCTTGATCGGCGCCTTTTCCATTGGCCTCGAACTTTCCCCTGTAAGACGATTCGCAGCATTTGACGTCCCCGAGCCAACCGCCGCCCTTCCAGACCCGCTGAGAACCACTGTTGCTGTCCGGGTCCCCATACCAATCCCAGCACCATTCCCTTACATTGCCAGACATATCGTAAAGTCCTAACTCATTGGCTTTCTTGGCGCCGACAGTTTTTGTCCTGTTTTTGTTGTTTTCTATCGCAGGCCAGCTCCAATCCCCTGAAAGGCGTTTATTGCCTGCATTTCTCCAATACCATGCCACATCTTCTTCATTGTTGCTTCCACTGTAGGTACAGCTCCCGCTCAACTGACCCCCGCTTGCGGCATATTCCCACTCAGCCTCGGTGGGCAGCCGGTAACCATTGGCCTCCGGATTTGTAGTCACCGTCCATTTTATATCATCGTTTTCACTCTTATTATCCTGATCCAATTTATTCTTATCTATATTGTAGTACGGCTGCAAGCCCTCTTTAACACTTCTTTTATTGCAGTATTCCACACAGTCATACCAGCTCACCGTTTCTACCGGCAAATCATTATCCCTGAATTGTGACGGATTACTTCCCATTACCTCAGTCCATTCTTTTTGAGATACCTCATATTTGCCCATATAAAAGTCTGGTATTGATACGCTTTTTTTATAGTAATTGGACTTCGTGTTTATGAAAGTCCCGCCCTTGACTAATACAAAGCTGTCCGTCTTTTCTTGCGAACAGGCGCTGATAACAATCATTATGGTTAATAAAAGGAAAATAAATAGTTTTCTCATGATATCTCTCCTTTAACCTGACAGGAAGTATTGTAGACCGTAACGTACTTCCAATGCTTTTTAATATGAGGCCGCCGGCTGTGAAACCGGCAGGCCTTAGCAAAATAATGTTTAAAATAATTCCAAATACTCCGGAAACACCAGGTTTCCATAAGCAGACCTGCTCAAAAGGCAGGCTGTTACCATACAGTTACGTTGGCGTAGCCGCTGCTCTGATATCCCTCTACGCATAATGCCTGGTAGGACCAACTGTTTCCAAGATTCATTCCCTTACTCCTCCATGCATTGACATGGTTGGCAAAATTGATTTGAACATTGCTTCCGGTTGCTCTCTTGGATTGTCTGACACTCCAGAACTGCTGGAAAGTTTGAGTACCATCGATGGATGGTGCGTTGTAACGCATACTTGTATATATGTCATAAGTACCTCCATCACTGGACACTGTGCCTTTATGCGTACCGGTAGGTCTATAAGTGCCCCAGGAATCAACAACATAATATTCTATGAGTGAATTTCTCGTCCATCCATAGAGAGTCAGATATCCATTGCCTGAAGGCGAAAAAGCGCCGGCATTGTAGTTTGCCACTCTGGATGCCGATCCGGTGTTCCAGCCTTTACCAACAACAAAATTTCCGCAATTTGTCCACGAAACACTATAATTGCCGCCCGATCCATTGGTAGCGTTTACTGTTCCGCCCCCATCCGTCCAATTTTGCCAGTAATCTGTAGCAGCATATGCAGTTCCTGCAAATACGCATGTAAAACTCATTGTAATGGCAAAAAATAATGCCAAAGCCTTCTTATTTAATTTAATCATACTATAACCCTCCTAAAATTTTTAATTTTACTTGTCAATACCTGTCTGTGTACTATTTGATATTTTTTAAATATTTTTTTAGCAACCACTCCCTTTCATGTTTTTGACGGCTGCTTCACTTTTCCGGACATTACTTATCCTGTGTCGTATACCGTTAACATCTGACTGTCACCTCCTTACTGAGAAAATATTCTCACTTGAAAACATAAAATTGAAATTCAAAATAGAAGGAAACCGGTAAAAATGGTAAACTAAATATACCTGCAATAAATATTTACATAAAATTATTGCATAGTTGCCTGAGCCTATAAAAGCTCCGCTTTTTTAATAGATTTATTAATTGGATTCATATTGAAATAGAATTTCTTCTGTTACTGGAAATTAGTAAAATACTTTTTGATTGAGTTATGAAAAATTTTTCGAAGGAAAACACATTGCTGATAATTACTTAGTTGTGAACAAGAATGACTTAATAAGATAATATGTAAGGAAAATTTTCATAAGAAAAATACTATCGGTATATTTCTTTTCCACCTCCCAAATGTAAATTATTGTAAATTCCTCCTCAAATTAATAATACCATTTATGTATAATATTGTAAATAGATTTTCATGTAAAATGTTGTCAGTTTTATAAAAATATTTTAAAAAGTTACGTCTTGTTGAATATTGATACGTTTTGATGTAATACTTTCTACAATAGTAATCAATAAGCAGACTTTTATTTTTAATAACTTGCTGGTCCATAGACAGCATGATATCCAAAATTCAGCATCGTGTAAATTACATCGTCAAGATATGCTTAACTCTAAACCCTGCATGCAAAATGTTGGGCTGATTCATCCTTGGTTAGTTGAAATTTTCACTTCACATACAAATTTATTCATAACTATATACTACCCAATTATACTATAGCCATCAAGCCATATAAACTTCTAAAAAAATACTTTAACTAACTTTGATATTACCATCTGAATTACCTCCAGATGTTTAATCCTTTATACCTTTTGAGCAGATTTCTTCTTTGAAGTATCTTCTTTATTCTGACTTTTTTCTTCTGCAGGACTTACCTGTGGAAATAGATTAATTTTCAGTGCACCTGCAATTTTTTTGCATTCATCGAAAGAATACTTATCCGGGAAACTGGTAATATGTTGGGTCAATTGTTCTGGCTGTAATACCGGTATATCAGAGAAATGTTCTTTCAGTTTCTCATCCCAGTCAGCAAATACAACAATTGTATTAACAAAATAGTTTCCCGCTTGGTTCTTCTGTAGAAAATCATTTAAAAGTTTAGAATTCAATATTCCTTGCTTTATCATATTATACTGCTTATTATACTTTAGATTCTTTTGAGCAGAAGCCTTCCAATTCTTTGTATCTATAGTAAATATGCCTTTGGGACAAACCACGATGTGGTCAATTGAGTTGTTTTCAATTTTAACATCATTAAATAAATAATAATCGCTGGGGAGTTTTGACAAAAACCTTATAACATCAGAATCTTTATAGTTATGTATGATACTCTTGATTCCTTTTACGATAAACCATGCGCTTAATGCTAACAAAACAGCAGTTATCATTGTAGGAACATTCAAAGGAATGTTAATCCCACTTAAAGGATTAATGAAATCCTTTAGTACCGTAACCGCTCCTCTGAAAAATGTTTTTAAAGCATTTACAATTGAGTATGAATAATTAAACGTTATATATCCTGCAACTATTAAGATTAGCCCTGTACACAGGTAAGAAACAGGCTTTTGGATAATGCTTTTTTTCTTTGTTTGAATACATGCCATAAGAACTCACTCCCTTAATCTTTTTTCCGTCTATAAACATATGTATTTTACTGTATAATATTATATTAATTTGTAATTAAAGTCTATATTTTCCTGCTCTCTCTAAAAATGAAATGCATGGAGTAAAATGCTCTAACTTGGCTTGAGAAATAATAAAAAAACCGTCTTAGATATACCTTAAAATCGGTGAATATCTGACACGGTTATATATAATCATCTGAAATTTAAAATCATAAAACCCTTTTTGCTAATAAGCAAAAAACACTAATGCCACCGGCAGCGCTCGGCATTCTTTAATGTACCCGGCTTGCCGCATAGTCGCTCTGCTCCCTCCAGGTCGCATTGCTCCTTGCGCTGCTCAATAATCGCCTTCGCTTCTTCTGCCACCGGCAGCGCTCGGCGTGTATAGGGTCACTCCCCCCTTCCCTCCATCCACCCAAAAAAGGCAAACTCGCTTTCCCTCCCAAAAACAGGCCCCCAAAACCGAGAGGCACACACATTTTTGGGGAAGGCGGGGGTCAGGCAACTCATCAAAACTGCCGTAACACCAGTAGAATCAAGGGTTTGATACTCCATTCAGATAAATAAAAAAGACCCTGAAATAAGCCGAAATTGCTTATCTCAAGGTCTCATCTTCATTTATTTTTCAGTTGGGTCAGGGAACCACGGTTTGCCCTTTGGAGGGAAAGCGGGATTGCCCTGGGACATGGAGTTTCAACCTTGTACCATTATTATAACATCTAAATGGTTATAATCAATCCCTCGTTATCACAACCAAATCAATTTTAGTCATGTAACCACATCTATTCTCGGTACCGATCTCGAAGTTGAAAATGAAGAAAAACCCAATCGAGTTCTTCACTGCGAGTGTATTCCAGAATTGCGAGCTCTTCCAAGGTCTTGTTTCTTTTCTGTAGATACCTTCGCCTCACATCTTCGATAATGTCTTCTCCACCGCCAGCCATAATTTCAGTGTATTGTTCTGGAGTTATATATCCCCAAGTCAACATTTCACTTGGAATCAGTACGTTGTCCCAATTTATGATATCCTGATCTGCAGGAATGTAATAAACAACAATCTCGTGGTCAGCAGCAGATTCTCTTTCTTTTCCCAGATTTACGCTTTTTGTGACCAGTTCGCCAGTCCGCAGATCCATGAGTGCTACCCCAGATTTTTCACTGAAACTCCAGCCTGCATATGCTGTTCGGAAAATAGGTTCGATACTCATGTTAAGCAATTTATCAAACAGTTCATCGTAATCGACAAATCCTTCTTTATCAGTTTTCGTTACCATCCTTTAATCCCCCCTTTGTAGCAGTCCCGATGGAGTGGACAGTCCAAGAAATTTGGTTTGTTTTTGCATCTTGTTCAATTATTATATTTGAGTTTAAGCCCATTACCTTTATAATTTCTTCAGCATCCGTCAGTGGATCAAGAGTTGCATCGTTCGCTGACTGTCCAACAATACTTACACGCTCTACTTCACCCGTTGTGATGAGTCGGACGATTTCATCGTATAATTCTTCTTCCGTCATCGTATACCTCCCGATCACGCGATTGCTTTACAGCCTGGTTTTAATTTGATTCTATAACGAATCTGTTCGTCTCCATCTTTTGGTGAACCATCAGCAGTGATATCTTTTGATGACATTTGGAAATGGATACCACACTCAATTTTCGCTAATATCTCTGGTAAAAGAATAATTGCTTCAGTTGCCATGTAGCCGTCCACCATGCAATTGGCAATAAGCTCAACCGTTTTGCCCCTACATAAATATGGTACTATCTCACATGCAATCAGAAACCCTGTGTCGTTTAGAGTATCAATTTTCCGTTTCACCATTTTTGTCTCCTCCAGTTTTCATTAAATATTTTTACCTACTGAATTATCTTAATCGCACATACCCTCGGCCTTTTAAGCAGACTTGTCTATAAATTTTTAAGCCAAGCCTCAAATGGATCTTTTAAGAGGGCTTTCATTTCTTTTTCCTTTCTTTCCTGATACTCTTTAACATTTATGTTCACTGGTATTACCTTCTGTTCATATATTACTTTTTTATTTTCTGTATATCCAAATCTATGGAGCTGATTGCATCTGGGACAGTACCAGTAATCACTCTCGGCATTTACGGGCACAGGAAACATCCTAACAAATTCGTCACTTTCGGGCTGAATTCTTTTTAAATAATAGGTTTCAAGACTTGGGCGAAAAACCTTGTTTCCCAAATTATCAAGATAATTTTCATCCATCAACAAGATTACTGCACCTGTCGATCTGCATTTTTCGCATACAACTCCTTCGCCTAAATCATTAATAATGAAGTAGTTTTTAAGTCCACCCTCAAGTGAATCTGCTGTTGTAAAGTTGCTTATGATACCGCTTTTAATGATTTCCAATACCCAATTTCTTTCTAACTGCATTTCAGCATAGAACTCTTTTGGAGTAAGCCTTTGAGTAATTCCATCAAGTCTTATATACTTGCTCCATGTCTCTACTGCTTTTTCTTGAATTCTATCAATATAACCTGCCATTTCACATCATCCTTTCGTTGATTTCTTTATCCTTTATCGTCCACTTAATTCCCGTCTTTCTTTCGCTTTCAGGAACCGACACCGAAAACCTTCAAAATCATGGATGGCTTCTATATCATATCCTGCAGTGCCAAGAAGTTCGATGCTTGCCCCATAGTTTCAATTCCAGCTTCTATCTCAAGATGAAGTCTTCCAGCTCCATTCCAAGAACTCGAATCATTTTACCTACGGTTTGAGGCCGTGGAGTAACCTGCTTTTGTTCTACACGCATAACCGTCTTTATATCAAGCCCTGATTTATCTGCCATTTCTCGCATACTCATTCCTTGTCTGATGCGTTCCATCTTGAGTTTATCAAGATCGTATTGATACCTAAATTGGTAATAGACATCCATTGGCTTCACCTCCCTTTTATGAACTTTAATTCCTTTTATATGTATAATTCTACTCTGTGTTCATGTGTAATGTCGAGTTTTAGTTCGTATTTTTTTTAAATGAACTTCATGTTTGTTTTCCATTATGATATACTCATAAAAAAGGAGGATTTCCAATGATTGGTGAAAGAATAAATATGTTGAGGAAAGAACGTAATCTTTCAATGCGTGAACTCGGAGAAATACTTGGCGTTTCAGACGGGGCAATTAATAAGTACGAAAAAAACAAATCCTACCCATCCTATGATGTTATTGATAAGATGAGCAGATACTTTGAGGTATCGTTGGATTTTTTGTTTTGCAGGACAAATATAAGAGATTCAAGCATAGTAAACAGAACAAATGACTTGAGTGGATTTTTAAGCGTCCTGGATGATGCTTCCATGGGGAACATCCGCAATGCATACTCCTTGTTAGAGAATCTATCAGCCTCATTTGATCTATTTAAATGCGAAGAGGCAACAGAAGATGAATTGCAGCATCTGCTTCGGATGATAAGCGATATGACAGTTTACTTTAATGACTTGCATAGATTGAGACGGGAGACTACTGTATTTAACAAGCAAGTTTTCGATCTGCATAGTTCTATCGCCGCCGATACGTTTCACAATTTAAACAAGTTACTGGAACTAATATTTATGCCAGAAGACAGTAAAAGTGAATCATAAAAAACTTATGTGACCAGATATCTGAATCTTATTCTTATTTTGAAGCACGGAAAACAGCATACTTTCGTTTCGGCAAATCGTCAACTGGCTACATAATGTATACTTATGAAGCCAGATTATATGACCAGTATGCTTAATCATTCCTATTATGTAGAAAGGGGAAATCGAATTGTATTGGATGACCGAATATGAAAACCACCTGCAGTTGGCACAGAAGAGTCCGAATACCGTCAGCAGTTTTGCCTCCGACGTGCATGAATTTCTCGAATGGTTCGCAATTACATACGGCAAGGAATTTGACGGAAAGATATTGGAGCAAGACGCTCGGGAGTTCCGAAGCTACCTTCTCAATGTCCTAAAAAGAAGGCCTGCCACTATTAACAGGAAAATGGCAGCGTTGAAAAGCTTCAACCAGTTTTTGGTTGAACAAGGGTTGAGCAAGGACATACCCATTTCTGGATTGATAATGGCCGATCCATCCGACCGTGAAATCAAAACGCTGGAACGTGTAGAACTCAATAAGCTCAAGCGGGCAATCTACGCTGCTGACTCCAAACGGGATATCGCAATCTTTGAGTTGCTCTATAACTGCGGGTTACGGGTTTCAGAGCTTGTATCCCTAACAATCCCCGACATAATTTTGACCTCAAGAAACGGAAGTCATAATTTTAGCCACATCATCGTCCGCCAAGGCAAAGGTGGAAAATACAGAGAATGTCCTCTCAATGCCCAAGCCCGCTCGGCGATAGAGGCATATTTACAGATCCGCTCTGCCACTATCGACCGAGTTTTTGTCGGTCAGCGTGGCCCACTTGGAAGGGAAGCCGTAGACAAAATACTAAAAAAGTATTGTATTGACGCTGGGATTGATAGAATCAGCAGCCATGTCATTCGGCATACTTTTTGTACCAAGCTTATTCAGGAAGGTGTACCACTTCCAACCGTATCAAGGCTGGCAGGCCATAGCTCCGTAGAAACCACCACACGCTTCTATGTGCATACCCCTCGCACTGACAAGATAGCGGCAGTGGAGAAGTTATTATAAAATACATATACAGTTTGTTTCTGCTTTCTTGATTCTTGCAGTACTTACAGAAATATATTATCTGACTGTTGAGGAATAAACATACGGACTACTCTGGTATGCTTAAGCTTAAGCTTTAACTTTAGCCATATCTTAAGCCTTATATCAAGCATATCCTTAAGTCCAGCATAAATGATGTGACCGTAGCTTGCCCATTCATCCCATAAAAGGATGATGCTTCAGCATATCTGTAGGAATCCCTTTATGGTACAAACTCCCGAGTTTCTTATATATATAAAGAGATTTCGGGAGTTCCATAAATATCCATTATGCTGTGATGAAGTTATAATTTAAGGATATTTCCGTCAGCTTGAAGATATGGCTATTGATATGGCTTTAGGTATGCTTAAGCTTATGTTTCAATGAATATTCCTGTTAACCATTAACCATAGGAATCCGCATCCTTCATTATATTCATCCAATAATCAAATAAACAAAACAACCTTGTCCTCACCATTGCAGCAGCCCCAATAAAGCAAAAATCCCGATACCCTAATCGCCAGGCATCGAGATTTTTTCATTTAACATAGGTTAAAACAAGTTTCAGCATTTCTTCTGCCAATTTCATTTCCCGCTCGTTACATTTTTTAAGCAAAGCCTGAACACCACTGGTGTCAATCTGCCGCTCCTTTTGTTCGCCAAAGATTATCTCGTTTGGATCTTCATGCAAACACTCCAAAATGCGTACAAACGTATTTAAACTCATCGTTCTCTGTCCACGTTCAATTTGGCCGATATAGAGAGCACTTAAATCCACAGCTTCGGCAAACTGTTCACGGGTCAATCCAATTTTTTCTCTTGCTGTCCTAATTCGTATTCCTATTCCTGGTAAATCCAGCACCTTTTCATTCACTTTATATCCACTCTTTCTTCACAAAAAGTGATGCAGCCAGCATCACTTTTACTTTATATGGATATTAGCGAATGATAAACCTGCCGTTAGCATAATAATTTTATATGCTTATAGCACATAGCAGTAGATAAATTATATTTCTCCTTTGTTTTTCATATCAAAATATAATTTTTCAGCGTCTTTATTTCCGAAATTTGCAGCCCGCTCAAGAAAATTACTCGCCTTTATAACATCCTTCTCAACTCCAACGCCATAATAATATGCCTGTCCGAGATTATATAAAGCATTTGCGTCACTTGCATCCGCAGCTTTACTTATCCACTTAATAAATTCGGCAATATTGCTTTCTGTTCCTTCTCCTTTGTAATTCAATACACCAAATCTATTCATTGCATCGGCATTTCCACACTCTGACGCATACTTCATTAACTTGTACCCCAAATTTGGATTATAGAACTTGCTGCCAGCATCCGTATATTTATACGCAAGGTTTTTCGATGCAATATAATGTCCTTTATCTGCTGCTTGTTTATAATAGTCTACAGCTTTTTGTATATCAGCCGTAGTACCCAAGCCTTTATCATAAATAACTGCCACCTTGTTTATTGCTTCAACAGATCCTTTCTGTATCTGCATATTACATTGTTCAGTATATTTTTTGTAGTATTCCGCTGATTTTTTTGCATCATAAAGTAAATTTTCTTTTGTGCCATAAAAAATACCCAACTGGTACATTGAATCTGCGTTCCCCTGCTCTGCTGACCTCGTATAAAACTCGACAACTTGCTTTTCATACTTCTCCGCCAGGGTTGAATCTTTCACCACACCTTCACCCTTCAAATAGATAGCCGCCAACTTTTTACATGCTAAAACATTATAATTATCAGCAGCCATTTTATAGAAATCAATTGCCTTATTAATGTCTTTTTCAATACCCTTTCCATCAAAAAGTAAATTTGCCAGACTATACTGTGCTTCACTGTCTCCCTTGTCTGCTACAGCAGTATACAATTCTACTGCTTTTTGTATATCAACTTTACCTTCTCTTCCCTGATAATTGAAAAAAGCCATCCCTTTATATCCAGCAGGAATCCCTATTTTCATCAATTCGTCAAAATAAACTTTGGCTTTCTCATTATCTACGTCTACGCCTGTTCCTCCAAAATAAATGTTTGCCAATTTATTTAAAGCTTCAACTTCGCCTTCAGAAGCTTGTTTTTCATATATCTTAATAGCTTCCGAATAATATTCTCGATATTTCTTTAAGTCAATTTGAACTCCTCTGCCCTCGAGATACATATCCCCTAACTGGCAATATGCCGCAGCACTTCCCTTTTTCGCAGCCTGCTCAAATAATTCTTTTGCTTTATTGTAATCCAAGTCAACCGAATATCCATTTAAATACATCCAACCAAGATTCATTATCGCATCAGGATAATTTCTATCTGCAGCCTTTGAGAACAATTGGAATGCTTTTTTATAATCAACTGGATATCCTTCGTAACCATCGTAAATATCTCCGAGTCTATTTTGTGCTTCTGCATCGCCTTTATTTGCTGCTTCAGTATAAAATTTAAGTGCTTTCTCAATGTCAACTTCGACACCTGCACCAAGTTCATAAAGCATACCTAATCCTGTCTGTGCCTTACTATTGCCCAAACTGGCAGCTTTCTCATAATAAAGTACTGACTCTGGAAACTTATGTGCTTTATAATATCCATCTGCAATGAACATAAAAGCTTTACCAGTAAAGAAAAGGAATCCCAAAGCAATAATTATTAATACCAGAGCAGTCCCAATGATAAACTTTCCCATGCTGCGTTTTTTCTTGTTTTCTACAATTGAAGTTTCAGCTATCCCATTATTAATCATGTGTGTCTCCTTATTATTTGTTATTTATAACTATTTCTTGGGATTCTGCGTTCCACTGTACCGAGTACCCCATGTTTTCACTAACAAACCGCAGAGGAACCATGGTTCTTCCATTGATGGTCTGTGCTGCTTCCAACATTGTTACAGCCTTACCATTTACATATGCTGTTTTGGAGCCAATCTTGAGTTTAATGGTAGTATTGTCTTTTGTGATAAACACTTCCTGGGTAGTACCGTTCCACTCCACTGTAGAGCCAAAGGCCTCGGTAATAGCTCTGACAGGAACCAGAGTTGTACCCTTTGGAGCTACTGGAGCTGCTTCAAGAGTTATGAGCTTGGTTTCAGAACCTTTTGTTACGGACATCGATGTATTATTCAGATGCAGAACAACCGTTGTTTTTATAGAAATTTCGGTACTGGAAGCCATTTTTGACTTGATGTCGCTGATATTATCAAATGAAAGCACTCCGCCAAAGTATGCCTTGCCACCACTGACCGCCAAGTATTCATCGGAAGTCTTCAAAAATTCATTCTCATTGATTGAAACCTTCATTTTTGACAAATCGTACTTTGCTGCAGCCTGTTCCTTGGTCATTTTTTCTTTTAGAATACCTAAAGCAAGACCATTATTACTTTTGTCTTCAAGATATGAAATCATATCGTTTTCGCTTTTAAAAATATCTTTATGATATGGATCATAATATTGCTTAAACATATCGAGATATAAGTCCTTATATTTAGTATCCTGCCATTGCTCCCAATTGATAGCTATCAATTCAAAGCCATTCGGATATTTTGATTCACTTCCAGTCATAAGACCCATCAATTCATTTTGTAGAGAACCTACTTCACTTCCAAATGCAAATTCATCTGGTGTCATATCCAATTGACTATATGGGTTAGTTAAGTAAGAAGCCCATAAATTTACGACACTTAATTCCGTTCCCGATCTCGTCAAGACTACACAATTATCATATTCTTTTCCTTCGACCGTGACCTTGGTGAAATCATCATTGAAAGCCCAGTCGGTATATTTAGCAACTGGCGGCTTTGCTTCTTCCTCATCTGTTACATCCCAAGCATTTCTTGGAACCTTTTCATCACTGGCTGCACTGGCGACCGTAATATTAGCTGCCGAAAACATCACCGTAAAGACCATAAATAGGGCCAGAATCTCTCTCGTAATTTTCTTTTTCATAAATACACACTCCGTTATCATTTTATAAATAGCACTTCTTTGAAATAATGTTTTAAGCGGTTTCAGCCTTCCCTCCCCTACGCATACAAAAAGCCGCAGCAAATGTGCCACAGCTTTCACAATCAATCTGCAACCCGACTGTCATGGCAGCAATGCTTTAGACTCGTGGCTTTGTGTCTCTGCCTTTCGACAGATTTACTAAAGTATCCATATTCAATTTGGTGGCGACCTTGCCGCCATTTACATCATGGTATTATATTACAATATTTAAATGCTAATAGCAATGTTAATTAGTATGCTATTAGCATAATCTATGCCCAGTCAGTAGCCAAGTCAAAGATATATATCCAACTGATTAGAGTAACAAATATTTAGATATCCACTGGACAACTCCTATATGCTTAAGCATATCCAAGCCATATCTCAAGCATATCTCAAGCCCAGCATATTGAATAAAATCGCTATTCTGTCTATTCAACCCTAATGGGAAGATAAAGCATATCTTTAGCCATCCCTTTACGGTCACAAACTCCCGAGTTCTCTTTATATATAAAGGAAAAACGGGAGTTCCACAAATATCCATTATGCTGCGATTATGCTATAGCTTAAGCTTATACTGTGTTACGGTTATTCATCCAGGCTGGCGGAGTCCGTTAATATCCTTAACATAGACTGAATCTTAAAGTTATCCAATAATCTTCTTTTCTTTAAGAAATGTATATAGCAAATCTCTTGCTAAAGAGCTGGTATTGCGACCATACTTTTTTTCAAGACTCTCGATGAATTCAATGTCGGAGCTTCGTAATCTTACACAAATCATCTTCCTGCGGGAATGTTCAAATGAATAATCTGTCATTACTTCATCAGGTGAAAAATTATGCATTACATACATGATGAATTTTCCCCGCACTTTGGGCATATTTTTCCCAACCGAATAATATGCTTTCATCCCATCATATACGCACTCTGAAAGAGCAAACCAAACCTTCTGCTTATCCATTTTTTCACCTCGATTCTGATAATCATCGTTTATATAATAATCTACATTCAAATAAACAGTCAAACTTTCTGTTGCTGAAGGATAATTTTTATTGTATGCTAATAGCATAACAACTTACCCTTGGAGGTGAAACTATGCTCCAGCTTGTCCCCAGCGAAACTCCCGAAACCGCAGAATATTACAACAGATGTCTGGAAGCCGTCCGAATTGTACTGATGGATGAGCAAGATGAAGCAGTGAATTATCGGGCTATTACCCGAATGGGCAAATATGTCTTGCTACCTATAGATAACTACTACCATGTCATAGGCGGACTTGACTCGGACACAGAAAAGTTGGCAGATACCGCAAAAATATTGCGTGCAAAATTACGATATTTGTTAGGCTTCCTGGTGGAATCGCCAGAACCAGAGCTGCGTTTCAGTCTTTATCCAACCGTTCCAACGCTGGAAGCATACTATCTCCAGCATCGTTACTTAATAATGAAAATCGGCCCATTTGACTGGGCAATATATAACCGCTTTGAGTCCCAAATATCAAAATAAAATCTATGGGTAAGACACCCAGCAAGGAGGATTATCAATGAAAACAGAAGTAATAGATACCAAAATCGTATGGGCGGGAAATGGCCGCTTTTATCATATTTTCCGCACTCGCTGCGGACTGTTGGATAGTTTAACAATCCGCTACCCAATCAAGTCTGGAATTCGCACAATTACTCGGAATGTGCCCTTCTTTATGGGACTCCCACTGCAAAAAGTCGTAGAATTTGCAGCAGACAGGGTTTAACGGCATATAGATTGAAGTGTTGACAGGTGAAATGGCAATTCCTGATTAGAGACAGTTATCAGGAATTATCTGTGATAAGAGACGAATAAATACGTTTTTAGCAATATGACCGCAGGTATACTCACGTTCCTGCGGTCTTTCTAATTTCTCAACAAATTCTATCTATAAGACTATTGCGTTTTTAAAAACGTGGACGCCAAAAAGTCCAACAAGTCCTATACCGATTTGGGTCATATGTAGCCTTTTTGAGTAGATTGAACGTAAAGATTAATTCATATTAGTTTGTCGCAATTTGAATTAATTCATTTTAATTCATCTTAATCTGAATGTTACAATATTTCCCACGCAAACATTCCTCACTTCTATAAACAACAGCGGAATTGACAATCTATCACATTTCATTCCTAAATTAAATACGTTTTTAAAAACGTATTCCTGCAAACTCCCGCAAATGGGCATAAAAAAGCCATGTACCTCATTAAAGTACATGGCCAAATATGTAGTACAAGCCTTGATAGGCTTGCACGTCAGATCTTACAGAAGAAGAAGGATCTATATAAAGCTGGCAATCCAGCGTTATATTAAAAAAATCAAGGGGTATGGGAAGACACCCCTTGTTGACAAAGGATTTTTATTATGATGATCAATAGCTCCAGTTCATCTTGTAAGATTATCTTGGATGCTTTAAGCATAATCAATGACTCTCTCCAATGTCAAATATTTTTCTGCACGAATTGATTACATCCGAATGCTGAATTCATTTGCCAGCAATTTGACTGCGGTAAGCCCCAACAATCGCTTCCCATGCCGCTCTTCAGGAAGTCCTTTCACTATCACTTTCCTATCACCCTTCCAAGCTCGGCGAGCAGCCAACTTATACTGTTCACATTGAGATGTTTCGCACAGAAGTATCAAAATTTGCTCGGAAGGAACAATCGATACAATAATATCTTTTAGATACGGCATTTGATGGGGTTCAATCAAAATTATACTTTCAGACTGCATGAATTGACAGACTGTTAGCAAATCCGCCTTTGCTGTAACCACAATGCAGTATTGGGCTTCTGCTTTGATTTCACAGTACTCCAACGGAATACTTGGAATTATGCTGGATTCATTTTCTCTCGTTTCTTTAGTTATCTGCTGTAGCATATCAGTGAGTAAGGCTACAGCCTCCTTATAGCCCACTTCCTTCTGTTTCTGGACAAACGTGATGATGTCCATAACGTCATGCATCTCACAACCTGGCTTATAACAACCCGCAAAGATATTTTTACGCACCTGATCCCATGAAAAGTAAAAACGCCTTTCTCCGCATTTGGGGCAGTCGGTGTAAGCATACACCCGCCCCTTCTCCCTGTCAGTTTCCTGGTCATCAACCGAAATGTCCAGCTGCTCCAGCATATCGAAGAACACTTTTTCCGACAGTTTATCTTTCAAAAGCCGCTTGAATCGGTCCAGCCGTGCAATCGGCAAAAATAGTTGCAAGGCAAAATTGACAACATCGGTCTCATCAATGCTGCCTACTGCATACTGTTCGGCTCCATTAACTGCAATAGGCACATCGATACAGCTTTCCCGATTACAGTCATGCATAATGGTGTAGTTCTTTCGATGGTCCAGCTTTTTGAGGTTCTGCATCGCTCCGCTCACAGCCTCCTCCAGCGACATTCCCATAATCTTGTATGCTTTAACATACTTGTTTTTGATTCGTGTTATCTTTGTCATGTGACCAACCCCTTTCATTTTTTATAAGTTTGTGATGTCCGACATACACGCCGAGTCGTTTGAGTGCAATACGCACCAAGTCATTCTTTAAATCTGTCCCGAGTGTGTTTTTACCATTGCACGTTGTCAACTCACGTTGAATCACCTGTTTTTCAACAGATGTCCCGATTTCAGCCGTACCGAATTTCTTCTCCAAATATGCAAGTAACTCGCTGATTCTTTGTCCATTTCTGGTATTATTGTTCTGGTGTTTCACGCAAAATGCGAATGGGTGCCAATCTTGCGTCAGGCATCCACAGAAATATTCCTGGAGGACGCACATCAAGCGGTTGCTTTGGATGAAGCAGTATACCTCAACAGGCTCTTTTGTATGCTTCCGTAACTTTGTCCTCATAATGCACTGGATCAAGTCCGCAGCCATCTCGCTTTCAAATATTTCCTGCAGCCTTTCATCTTGATAAACTCGCCCATCTATTTTGGTAAAGGGATATGTGCCGAACTCGGTCCGAATGCCATGAGATAACGCTTTGGCAGCATAATAAGCATCAGGTTTGTGATTAAGTCCATACAGCAAAACCCGTTCCGCATTGGCGTATTGATTATCCCCCTTAATATTCCCATAATAGTTGACGTTACAGTTAAAGTTATTATCCTGCCATTCATCTAAAATCGCACGGAACTCCCCAACCCGATCCTTGTATGTCAACAGCAGCATTTCGCCTGAAAAATCAGTAAGGACATCGGTGAGTAAAGCTCTGGGATCGATCGGCTTCTCATTACTCAAAAGTTTTGTGCGGCTCAAGTTTATGTTTCTGTGTTCATTTATTGTCAAGTTGGAGAAATCACGAATTTGCGGTGCATCCAGAATCAGGTACCGTTTACCTTGGTAATCCCTATCAACAGTTGCAGTTGCATCAAAAATTACAATTTTCATATCAAAGTCGGGATGCAGAATGTCAGCTGTAAATATCTTCTCTGGTATGGGCTGATTTTTTCTATAACTTGTGAACTGCACAATACCCCCCTTGCAAATGAAGCTTACCAGTAAACCCAGTACTGCAAAGTCCTCACCCTCATATGCCTGAAAGAAGTACCCTTTCATTTCATCCGATAATTGAAATGATGCGTCGATGGGATCTGCAATAATATAGTCGTCATTAAGCTCCGATACTTTCAAATTAATATGATGGATATATCCCTCAAGCAGCTTTGCCTCACTGTAGAGTGGTGATTCAGGATCAACTTTGATCAAAAATTCTCGAAGTTTAGATAGATCATTTCTGGAGAGGCATTGATTCATAGTTATTTGTGGCTTTTCGTCAATGAGCATCAATGAACGCTTTCTTTTATTACCGTTTCTGTCCACAAAGTACGCCAGTTCACCGAGATCCTCACCGTATAAAGCTCGCATCCGAAGACGTTCATGGCTGATAATCAATACCTGGTAATCTTCATGCTCTTTTCTTGCCTGCTTTTTTCTGCAAAAATGCGGACATTCTCGACATGCCCTTGGGTCATATTTAGATAATCTCTGCAAGCATAAATCCGCATGGAAGCTGAAATAAGGGATTGCTCTTCCATCCAACTCGTTCTCCATTCGCAGCATATCTGCAACCCGCTCAACTGCAATCACAATTCCCATTTCAGGAAAGGCATCTGCCAATATTTTGACCAATTCGATAATGGCGGTCGTCTTTCCAAAGCCACACACGCCAGGGTGAACGACGATGCGGTTCTCTTCTCTCCACTGATTGGTAACCACACTGCACAGTTCTCTTATAAGCCTTTCATGTTCTTCCCCAACGAACACACCGTACGACCGCAATCTCTCCACTATTTTTCCTGTGGCTTTGTTAACCAAATATCTGTAATCATCTTTCACGATGATTTGATTCAAAGCGTATCTTGTTTTCCCTTCGATACCTTTTCCATACATTTCCTTATCCTCCTTCACAAAAAATTATGTAAATGCCTTCAAACGCCTCCAAACTCCCATATGCTGGATGTGACTGAATTGATATAATCAATACATCATAATTGATATGGAGGTGCCCGTATGAAGGCTGATGATTTTCAAAGTAAGGCTGATGTTCTTGATGAAATAGTAGCAATAGCCAGCCGCTCGAATGATCCCGTCGTTTTCGCAAGCGATCTTGCAGAACTCTTACTTACCAATGGTTTAATTTCCGAGGCCGTTTACGACATCCTTATGGGTGTCAATTAAGTCGCATCCCAGCTTGACCATCAATCGGCCAAGCTGGCTTCGCTTACGGAGATTGTCAGCATATCTGATTCATCAGACGCTTCAGATACTTCCAAAATAACGCCTGGAACAACATCTTCCAATCGCTGTCCTGGATTGATCTCCACTCCTTGGTCCATCTGCTCAACCATTTCACGCAGAATCGCCACTGCCATAAATGGATCAAGGGGCTCCCTGATTTGAAGATTAGGCTTTCCTCTGCTATGCAGGAGTCCACATGTAAAATAGCTAACCACCGCAGGGTCCTCATGGTCCATCTCTACACGGACGTAGTATCCGTACCGTTCCCAACTCCACCGTTCAATCTCATATTGTTTATATTCATTGATGTTGCATCACCCCTTTCAATTCGTATATGTAGCCAGGAGAGCGGTCTCCTGGTCTGATTTTGGCAATACAAAACCAAGCCTCTCTCTAAAAGACTGTTTTAGTATACTAATTATTGGAAATTTCATAGATAGGCTTTAGACTTGTAATGCTGAAATCTTTGTCATGCACTGGATTAAGATATGGCTGTTGGTAATTATGCGATCCCAATCATGTGCCAAACATTATAAAGACTGGTTGTGCCAAAACTTTTCAAGACCGTGGTTACGCTCGGCAAGTTTGGATTGTCATTGATTTCTCTGGCCTTGAGCGGTCGTCCCACCTTTGCAACTTCCTCTTTGAGTCTGCGTTGGACATCCTCTTTTTGGTATCTGGTGCGATCCACTGGGGATGGCTGGAATCCCGCAGCAATCCTTAAGCCGTTCATTCCGCCAAAAATTATGCTGTAAACAGATGAGCTGTATAACCCCGAAGCACGGTTGATCTCATCTGCGTAGAGCGGAGCACCTTTATCCCATGAGCCCTCAATGTATCCATCAAGCATTGCGTCATTTTCTGAATCTACGTGTGGCGGCTTCTTATTCAGTGGCAACCCCGCTGCAATGACAGCATTATTGTGGCTTCCATAGATTTTACATACTTGTTTTGCCGAAATCCCCATCGCTCTGTAATCCCGAGTTGTTGGTGTCTTGCCTGTTTTTGAAAAGTGCTTTAGAAATAGTTCCAGCAACTCTTCATTGGTATTTTTTCGGAATGTTATAGCATCATTTCCTTCCATTCATTATCTCCCTTTCTTTGATTCTGTCACCGTGCGGGTTTCCCCGCACGATATAACACAGTATTCCGTTCAGTCATCAAGCTTTAAGCCTCCTCCACCAGATCGGAAAAATGTTCATCAATCGCTTCCGTACAATCATGTTCCTGGCACCATTCAAATGCCTCTCGCCTTGTCATTGGAATTATGGCTTCGCCGCCGCAATAGGTGTTGCTGTCTACACGTTCGGCATAGCAGGTATATGGCCCGCCCTCCCCTGCAAGGAAATACTTTCCTTTCTTTGTTAAATAAAGCTCCTCGGAAATATAAGAGAAATCCGAGCTGTATCCATAACTGTATTCCGCCAACTTTGTTGCGGTTGCTGTGTTGTATACCTTTCCTTCAATCACTTTTTTCATATCGATCACTCTCCTTTTTTATTTTTGATTCGGCTGCATGAATGCAACCTATGTACTACTTTCGGAATTGTGTTTTTCCGAAAGTATCTGTCTGTATGCAAAAGCTTAATTAACTGCTACTTCTCAATGAGAAATGCCTTGTTTATTTCTTCATCATATATTTCAAAGCAATGCTTTCTTGAGTTCAAGAGCTCATAGTTCATCATAATGAGAACGTGGCATTGGAACTCCGAAAGCTTCTTGATTTTTTCAACCAACGTACGAGTTGCACCCTTGAGTCCGTCCTCGCAATATTCAAAACAATTCATCGCCCCTAAATTCATCAGCAAAATCTGTTTAGGCGATCTTCCATCAACGGTATAGCGTGTAGAGTGAAAGGCTCTCATTATTACGAGGGCTTCTTCCTTGGTAAGAAGGTTTGTAAGCTCTTTTTTTGTCAGCTCATGCAAGTCATACAGAGTGCCAATCATTTCTTCAACAAACATTCTCATGTTATAATCAAACATTTTCTCCCTGTCTTCAGGTTCGGAGGGCAGCATTTCCCCTCTTGGGTATGCCTTTACTTTCTGTTCTGTTTCCTTGAATATAAATCCAAATTTGTTCATCTTACATCCGCTCCTTTTCTTTTTGACGATTCCCATTCATCTGAAAATGGGTGACTTTAATAAACCCCATGTATACTGGGCTTTTTTGAATTTTGGCATATGCCAAATTCGTATGTTCAATTGCCTATTTCTTTGGAACTTACTTCACCGCCGACTGGCGACTGATAATTGATTGACTGGCTATCTTTATTTGATCAATCAGTTCATAATTCTATTTTTCATAAAGACTCCCTCCCTTTTCAAGTATTTTGTTGACTTTGTTACCATTTGTTTTGCTTTCTTCTTCGCCATCTCAACAACAAAGCATCTGTGTCTCTTGACATTCTCATAGTAGCAAAAAGGCAATATGAATCTCAAATTTCACTCACGGCGGCATATTTGTACGATTTTTAAATGTATGGTATACTTACCATTGAGGTGAAATAATACTATATGGCTAATCCAACATATGAAAGATACAATATAATGCTCAACCACATGTACTTAACAATGTTTCCATCTTTATCTTGGCAAGTTAAGGCAGGCATCAATCCCAATGATTGGTTTATTCGCTATGTTCTTACCGAAATCATTCCGAGATTGATTAACTGGTTTACACCAACACAGATCAAATATAAAGGTGTCATTCTGACACCTTTCAGTTATGCTGATCTTGAAGTGTTATATGAGTACGGCGAGATGTCCATGGTGCGAAGGCGAAGAATCGTAACAACTTACGAATCAGCATTACAACAAGGCAAACCATTGTCTTACCGAGATATTGCCTATCTTCATTTCACCACCAAAAACACCGTGGCTAAATGGATTACTGATGCTGGTTTATGTGGTTATTCCTTAAGTCCTTCCGATAATTATATTCCAGCCAGACGGACTGTTGTGTTGAAGCAATATTTAGATGCTGAATGCTTCCAAGGGAAAATTACAGATAAAGTTCGATTCAACTATCAAAACCAATATACCTTTCCATCAGAACGGCGATGGTTCTTTTGTGAGATGCTAATCTGCAAGCTGCACAATACATATATGACCTCGGCAGCATAAAATATCATACAAGCCCTTTACATAAATGAATCGCAATATGCTGATTACATCAAGTTATTTGAAAATTATGCTCATAAGCTCAATCCCCTTTATAATGACTTCTTCCAGGAATCATTCCAACATACCGTTCCCATCCGATTACTCGCATCAGTAGCTACAGCATGCAGTCCAGATCCTATTGGAACAACTGCAATGATCAAGATATTCGAGCAATACAACGAAGCCATTGATAGAAATATATTAGGCAATGAAGATATGTCAACTTCACTATTTCGATATCCAAAAGCGACTAATTTAGAGGATTCGACTGGCGAAGCAACCAGAAGTCCAATCAACTTGCATTTATATTCCTCGGATCGATTTCGATTATTTGATGGTGTTCGGATTAAGAATCATATCAGTAATACAGTTCAATCACTCCGTCAGCAAGCTGCCGAGTCATGTTGCATATTATCAGAAATAGATCTTTCATTCATGCTCGGAATATCCAGAGACCAGATCCAAGACATCAAAAAAAGCAGTAAAAACGCCCAGTCACAAATCTGACTGGGCGTGTAGATGTAATTCTATTAACATCACTTCTATTTTATACACTTCATAAACTCTACGAAAAACATTCTGACGGTTATTACATACTCACGGCATTCCTTGGCTGTTGCAAGGGATATTCCATTACCATGTGCAACTTTGTTTCGATATTTATTCGTAATTTTCGTACATTCTTTTTGGAATCCCTGTATATCTTCTTCTGATTCAAGAATTCCTGGTTTAAAATTATTAAGAGCAAAACTTTTGAAGATCTTCTTGCATTCATTATCTTCAAGGAGATGATATACTTTTCCTAATGTAAAATTAATTTCTCTTGTATTCATGCAATGCCTAATTTGATCTGGATATTTGTCCAAATTGGTTCTATTATTTTTCCAATCCCCATATTTTTCAACGCAATACTTCAACATAGGTTCAAAAATGTATTTTCTCAACTCCACTTCCAAAGCTTTTGTTATTGGTATACATAACGGAGAATAATCAAATTGGTCATTTACTTTTTCCCCATATGTTTTAAACAAGTATTCAGAGCTATACAGAAACTTCTTTGAATCTTCCTCCAGTTTATACCAGGCTTCCCCAAATAAATCTCTTAAAAACAAATCTGCTTCCATAAAAATATTCTTATCAAAGCTATCCTGCATCAGCTGAAAGGCATTATTTTGCGTCAGGTTCACAAGTTTATTAATAATTTCGTCCTTCAATGCCATGTTTTCCATTGTTTCAGAAAACTGGCTACGGAGATTTTGAATATCTGCATTAATACTGCTAATTTGATTTTCCATAACATCAAAACGCTTCTTCAATCCTTCAAATTCGGATGTTATTGAAGCCATTCCCGAAATTATTGGATCTTCCTGTACAAACCCGCCACCAAAGGCTCCTTGATAGAGGATATTTCCGCTCGAATCATACTGAACTCCATATCCAAAAGGAACACCATTTCGGATACTTCCATCGAAAAGAAGATTATTGCTATGGCCAAATATCTTCAGTTCCCCATCAAGTTTACCTGTATATGAAAGAAATGTCGAAGATGCCTTGCTTGTATATTTACCCAGTCCAAGGTCAAATACAAGTAATTCTGATTTTGATGCGTTTATACACCCATTCCGCACAAAAATCTCCGAACAAAACATACTTTGAGGTACAACATAGATAAATTTTGTGGTTTTAATCGTTTTCGTTCCTTCGCCATGCTTTATTACTTCATCGCATCGGGCAATATTGCCTGATTCCGTGTAGTCGGTTTCTTTGAGAAATATGTATCGTTTTAGTTCTTTATCATACTTATAAATTGTTTCTGACTTAATACGTCTATTAGGATAGTATTGGCTTTCGGAAAATTCTCTTCCGTCTATACGACTTCTCAATCCATTTAGTAAAAAGCCCATTTTCTTGCTTAAATTCAGAAAAAGATGTTTTATCATAAATAACGATTCTCCACCTAACATTTCAACGTGTCACTAACTACAAATCCATCTTGATCCCGTTATTTTTCAGCCATTCTTTCCTGCTGCTGTAATCAGGCAGCACCGCAGCAACGATATCCCAGAACTTCTGTGAATGGCCATGCTCCAGCAAGTGAGCCATCTCGTGAACCACGATGTAGTCCAGAACAGGCGATGGAGCCATGATGCTCTTCCAGTTGAACAGCAACTCACCCTTGCTGGTACAGCTGGCCCAACGCTTTTGCTGATCTTTGACCCGTATTTGCGTCGGTTTTATATGAAATTTACTCTCATACAATTTTACACGTTCCCTTATCTTCTCCAAGGCTTTTTGCTTATACCAGTCTTCCAGAGCCTTGTGTATCTGTACTTCATCCCTGGTTTCCACAGAAACCTGGAACTTTCCATTGATGAGCCCTACTCTTGGGCGTTCAATCCCAGGCTCAACTATCACCTGCATAGAGTAATTCCGCCCCAGGTACATAAGCGACTCTCCATTGACCATTTCTCTCCTAATTGGAATATACGCCATATCCCGCATTGCAAAAAGCCGCTGAACAATCCAGCTGGCTCTACTTCTAACCTTGTTCAGGATTGCTTCCTCGGTTGCACCTTCTGGAGCCACAACATGAACCAAATCAGGAGGCTCAACACTGATTTCCATAGTCCTGCGTCTGGAGGAATATGTCACATCATATATAATTGTCTTTGTCCCGTACTGAAAGGACATCTGCATCATCTATCTACCTCAATCCAAGACAGCATAGTGCTTCTTTGCCAGTATTAGTAGTGGCTGCACAAGCTGTTTCCTGACATTTATCTTTATTTGTTTAAAGTACTGTGTATTGAGCAGCATGTAGATGGCCCGTTCAATATCCCCTGTCTTTGTCAGGTTAGTCGTCCAATCCACAACATAGTTTTGTCGGATAATGTCGGCAACATCCTTTGCAATGCCTTTAGAGAGCTCAATTACATCCTGGCTTATGTATTCTGCTGCATCTTCCTTTACAATGCTTGCTGATGTTTCTTCCGTATCAGTCAAATACTTCTTCACTGTTTCAAAGAAAGCATATTCTTCCACAGACAATCCAAGAGCTTTCGCTTCATGCTGCTCACCTTTCTCCACATGTCCATTGATGAATTCTTCGAGCTGCTTTTTACGCTCCACCCAGTTATTCTTGGTTTCCTCCAGAAGCTGCTGCAGCTTTTCCAGCAGACTTGTGTAATACACTGGATTCTCATCCATTTTGACATGGATAACATTTTTGATCGCATGTTCCATGGCTGAAGCCACAGCTTCATCCGACTTAAGAGTCTTCATCCTGGAAGAAAAGTCTGAATCGAACAGCGTGACAGGGGCAATCCACTGACGAACCCCCAGCGACTCCAGATGCTCTGAAATCAGCCTTTTAACCTTTTCACCGCAGTCCGCAATATCGAGTTCTTTTCCAGGCTCAAAGCGGGCTTTCGCCGCTGCTCTGATATAGCCCAGCCAACGAAGGTCGTTAATGTGCTCGGTCGGAACATGGGCAGGCAGGATCTGTTCCATGGCTGAAGCAAATCGCTTATAAGCAAGCTCAAACTCGGCACGTTTGTCCTCGGGCTCGATTTTTCTGACCAAGGCATCCAGATCATCTTTCTCTATGCCGACAAACATAGCCATAACAGCTTCACGGTACGACAGCATTTGCTTATATATAGAATCCAGTGACTCCATGGGCTGCCCCAGCTCTTCACGGTCAAAAATGGCCAGAGCCTCCTCCAGAAAGTCCGTTACGCCGTAATAATCGACTACATAGCCACATTTCTTTTTTTCACCACAGGTTCGGTTCACTCGTGCAATAGCCTGAAGCAGTCCATGCTCTTTGAGAGGCCTGTCCAGATACATGACCTGCTCGATAGGGGCATCAAACCCCGTCAGCAGCATGTCCTTGACAATCAGGAAGGCCAGCTTGTCCTTATCAAGAGGCTTGGTGAACCGCTTGATGATGGCATCCTGTTCTTCCTTGGTTGTAAAATGTGCCTTCAAATGCGGCGGGTCATTCAAGTTGCCCGAGAAAATGACCTTTACCTCCAGCTCTTCCCCTGTGATAGCCTTCATGTGCTTGTTCATGGCATTATAATACTTCACGCAGGCATCACGGGACACACAGACCACCTGGGCCTTGAAGCCATTGGGGTAAATCTGTTCCTTGTAATGCTGAAGCATATCCTTTGCAATATCCTCCACCCTGCTATCCGCTTCTACAATGGATCGCTTATTAGCATACTTCTGTTTGATGGCTTCCTTTTCGTCATCGGACTTATCTTCAAATGCCTGATCAAACAGACCTTCCAGCGTATCCGCCTTGATATGCAGGTCAGGTCGTCTGCCTTCGTAAACGATTTTGACGGTTGCTCCGTCATCTACGGCCTGCTGGATAGTATATTTATCAATATAACTCCCGAAGGTACGTGGAGTCGATTTATCTTCTTTGTCAATCGGAGTTCCAGTAAAGCCGACAAAGGCTGCATTGGGCAGAGCATCCCGCATATTTTTAGCCATGCCTGTATACTGGCTGCGATGAGCTTCATCGGCCAGAACAATGACATTGGACTTGGTAGTCAGTACAGGGAATTCCTTCTCAAACACCAAAGCAGCTCTCTGCTTGCTGTCGTTCATAATTTCCGAAGCTTCCTTTTCGGACTGGAACTTATGGATGGTGGTCATAATGATCTGCGGTTGTGCCTTGGAAAGCAGATCCTTCATCTCGCTGACAGATTCAGCTCGGACAGGAGTCGTGATGCTGGAAAGCGTACGTACAAAGGTATTGTAAATCTGCTTGTCTAAATCAATACGGTCAGTAACTACAACAATGGTAGCATCCATCAGCTCGGCAACTCGTCGGATTTTTCGTGCAAGAAACACCATGGTCAATGATTTCCCTGAACCCTGTGTATGCCAAACCACCCCACCACGGCTAACAGAGTCCTTTCCATGAATCAACCTATCCAGTGCCTTGTTGACCGCACGATACTGCTGATAACGGCAGAGCTTCTTGACCTTTGTGCCTGTTTCACTGTCGGCTTCAAAAAGCAGAAAGTTCCGCATCACATCCAGTAGGTTACTCTTTTCGAGCAGTCCCTGTAGGAACAGGTTCTGCCCGTTGTTCCCCACATCCTCAATGGATTCCTTCTTAAAAGGATACGGGTCTTTCCACTCGACGTAATGACCATACTTGGAGCTAATCGTTCCCGCATAAGCATGGTATTTGTTCAAAATTCCAGTAAAAAAGTTGGTATAGAACAGCCTTGGTACACCTTCGACCTTCTCTGAACCACGGGCATCCATATATCGGCGGAGCTGCTCATAGGCCTCATGCTTGCCCATCTTCTCATTCTTGCTTTGCTCCAAGAACGGTGACTTGCATTCCAAGACGACCACAGGAATACCGTTGACGAACAGTACGATATCAGGGATGGCCTTTTCATTGGGCCCCTGAATCCTGAACTGCCTTGTTATCAGAAATTCATTATTACTCGGATTCTCCCAGTCAATGAACGTCACGGTGTGATACTTCTTCTGCCCACTACCATCCAGATCCTGATCCAGAGCGAAGGTCAGGTTCACAAGTACATCATAGATCTTCTCATTTATCTCCAGGAGATTGGTTCCCAGATTTTCAGGACGAGCTAAAAGCCGAACCGCTTTATTGATACTGCCCTCATCCATCCATGGATTAAGCCGTTTCAAAGAACGCTCCAGACGCTTGACCAGAATCACTTCCGTCATGGAATCCCTCTCTCCCTGTTCAGGGTTCAGCTGGTCTCCATACACAAATTCATAGTCCAGTTTATCTTTTATGTATTGTACCGCTGGCAGTTCCACCAGCATTTCTTCGTTGCCTAAATAAGTTTTCAATATTTCTCACCACCGAAATCATAATCCTTGTTATCTATCATTCAGCCGTTTAACAATTACATCAAGTATTGATTTTGCACCTTTGCGAAGCTTTTCTTTGTTTTTTATATAATCTGCGAGCGGTGGGCTTAAGCGGTAGTAAATCCTGATAAACAGCCTTCCTAAAGGATTTTTGTTTAGTGTCTTGTCCCTGAACTTACGAAGGGTCATCACTTCTGGCAAGTCATATCCGCCATATACAGCAGTAGCAATAAAACATCCAGATTTCTTTTGAGGCTTTGGTACAGTCCTGCTGTTTGACAGGTATCTATCCATTTTCTGCTCTTCATTTATATCCCGAATGGCGTCATTAATCTCTTTTCTACTCATCTTGCATACACCAATCATAGCAGCAATCCCAGGAAAGTTAGTGTTTCCCCATGTTGTATACCATTTACCGTTATGATTGAACCACTCATTATGCTCACTTGATATGTATGCCCAGTCTTTATCCCTAATTGGATTTATTCTTTCAGGTATTTTTTCAAACACCTTCTCTACCTTTTTAGGATCAAAAAGCGGACAATAGCTTGTATTTTGAAGTAGGCTGTCTTTGTACTCCTCCAGTTCTTTTTTATCAAAAATCCAATCGCCCGAATCGGTACTGATATACCCGTATTCAGTCCAACGGTCTATATCCAAGGAAACCATCCTACAACCAAAATTATTTTTATCACCATCGTACCTGCCATGCTTACAGTAATCCAGGGAAGCTCCTTGTTTGTTCTTTTCTCTAAAGCACCACAGCACGCTTCTCAACTCGGTTGATTTTACTTCTTTGCCGTCAATTTCAATCCTTTGGCTCTTCCAACCGCTTGTCAGGTCCAACATGGTATAAAGAGTTTCTATATCATTAACATCAAATATCGCACCGTAAATTTGTTCTTTTCCTTCACCAGAAGAAAAATATGTAGGCTGCTTTTTTACGAACTCAATAGCTTCATCCCTCTTCTTGCTTGTTGAGTTACCAAAGGATACTGTGACCATTTTTTTGTTTTCCTGCTCCTTCTTTTTGAGATTAGCGATCTGGCGTTCTGTGTGGTTTATAAGGCATAATTCCACTCTAATACCCGTTGATTCCAGAAAGTCTATCCAATTCTTTTGTCCTTCCGATAATTTATCTTTTTCACTTTTTACTTCCGACATGAAAAGGCAGGAGTCGTTATATACTAATAAATCAGGCAAGCCTGACCGATTTTCGCTAATATTCCGTAGAATTCTATCTAAAATTTTAATTACTGCTTCACCTGGCAACATTCTTGGAGCTACACATAGTTCTTCAATGCTGAACCTGTTCCAGTTTTCAATCATTCTGAAATTCTGGCCGTGATGCTTTTGATAAGACTGACGTAGCACCGACTCAATATTTGAGTTCGACAGCTCCTTTATACGGTTATTTATCATTGCTTCTCTGTTTTTGTAGAAATCAACTGTGAAGAAGTCTGCTGGCATACCGTTTGTGCTTATAGTCCATTGGAAAAGCTCGTTGAATTTTGGTGAGTCAACATATAATTCTTCGTCAATTCCGCCTCTGCTGATTTGAACGGCTCCTTTAACTTTTGCAAAAATAACATCCCAAAAAAGCAAACCGAGGAGGCACCACCAGTAGTTGTTTTCACACCAGATGGCATTATATCCATTCTGCTTATAATGGTACATAACGGTTTCCTCTGCAAACAGTTCTCTGCCGTCCACTTTATACTTCGCTTTACCATTCTGTTCTTCATCAACCCTGTCAAACTTGATATTTATAAGTTCCATGTGATGTCCCCCCTTAATACTCCATGGTTGTTCATACTTACTTGTTCCTGAATTTATGGCTATATGGCCTATTCCCTGTAAAATTAAAATTGAATAACAGTAACCCTGAACCCTTCACTTTCAATATCTTCAGCTATTCGATTTAAAGTATCATTGCCATCATATCCTGCATTTTCTGTCCATTTTTTATCACAAATTAACAAACACTGCTTATCTGCATGAATAACCCTGCCGTTATCTTTTTCGTGGAATTCGAGAAGTTTCCCAAAAGCACCTTTTTTATAATGAACTCCATCGTCACACATATTTACCACATACTTATCTCCTTGCATCCAAACTGGACAGGGCTGATAAGCTAATTGATAAGATGCCTGATACCCATTTTCACATTTGATTACAACTGTAAAACATAAATCCATCCTCAAAATCCTCCCGCTATATCTTCACTCTAACTCTTCCAGTTAGCAATTTGTCCATCAAACCACTTTTCACAAGCAAAAGATTTTTTTTCTTTTCTTGATATTGCTCTAAATTTGTATCGACCATGTACAATACATCCGTAATGTCTTTTTGCTCCTGAATAGAGGGTAATGCTATCAAATATTCCTTAATTTCTCCCCACGATGTTCGAGGCATTTTTGTCCCGAAAGATCCCTGAACAGTGAAGTTTATAAATTTTTCTTGCTGCACTATATAGAAAAGGAATTTCGATAAACATTTATCGTTTACCATTATAGGAAGAATCTCGGTCGCACAAACCCCTTCAAAATCTGCCAAGTAATACTTTTTCAGATATGGGCGAAGTTTCCCAAATAACACATCGCCTTCTTTGAATATTGCTTTGAGGCTGCTTGTTTCACTGGATTTACCTATTCCAAGTAAGCGTCCTGTTTCTTGCTCGATATGCTCTAATGCAACATACTGCCTATCCTCATCTTGAGACGGTGTATACTTTTCACTTCTAACCGTACATACTTTGCCCAGCGGAACTACTTCCCACCCTTTAGGAATCCGCCCTAACTCCGTATCCCTAAACTCGATATGCCCAATCCCCTTCGTCAAAAGCCTCTGCATCAAACCTTTTTTTAATTCCTTTGTTTTTTCGATCAGTGCATCAGTTTGTTCGATTTGTTGGTCAACAGTAGAGAGGATATCTGCTATTTTTTGCTGTTCTTTGAGTGGAGGAATAATTAATTGAAGATTCTTTAACTCATTTAATCCTATCCTTAAACGTGTTGATCCAGTACTATTTGCAATAGCACTTCTCCTAAAATATTCAGAATTTATAGAATACATAATGTATCTGTTATCGCATTCATTATTATCGATTTTTAATCGAATTCCATCAGAACACATTAAATACCTGTTTTCATTATTAGGTATTATACAAGCCCTTGCTACAGGATCAGCCATTTTTGCAAGAATAATTTCGCCTGGATAAATATTACAGCTTAACAATTCGTCAGCTTTTCTCTGTGATGTGTAAATTTTATATTGATCGGAAAAATATCCATCACCAATATTCTGCAACTGTATTACCCTTATGCCATCTTCAGTATAGTCACAAGATTTTAAGTTTGAGCCAAAAGGTCCTCCTGTAAACGAATATTTATCTGATTTATCCCTTATATCAAATACCCTACATATATTCCATTCCTGCGGTATCTCCCCAAGCTCGGTCATTTTATACCCTTCTCTACTCATTCTCATCCACCCAATCTATGCCTGTCGTATCTTTCAATATCTGACGTGCTGCTTCTTCCTTGTCCTCAACTTTGCTGGTTCCTCCGAAAAAGCATGCCCCCTTGCTTTCAAGCCACCGAAGCATTTCGTCCAGAAATTCTTCCCAGTTAGCACCTTCTGGAATTGTTATAGCCCCGTTTATATAAAAAGAGTTATCTCCTACCACATCACTGTCTTCCTCAAGGCTCTCTTCAAATTTATCTTTTTCCATACTATTAAATCCCCTCAAATCCCAGTTCTTCAAGATACGTATTAAGCTTTTCTTCTGTATCCGCAATTTCCATCTTCAAATCCCGAATATCCTGCAGTACATGCTCAATATCGATTTCTTCTTCTTCCTCGGAGGTATCCACATAGCGACTGATATTAAGGTTGTAATCATTCTCCTTGATGGTATTCAGGCTCACCACAGCAGAGAATTTTTCCTGATTTTCAAAGGCATCGAACGCCTTGGTGATAGCTTCTATATCCTCATCCCGCAGCTTGTTCTTATTACCGTTCTTCACAAACCCCTGACTGGCTTCTATAAAGAGAATTTTACTCTTTCGATTCTGCGGTTTATTCTTGTTAATAATCAGCAGTGCCGCAGGAATACCTGTCCCATAGAAAATATTATTTGGCAGTCCAATTACAGCTTCAATCAGGTCATCCTTCGCAAAACCTTCGCGTATCTTTCCTTCGGCCCCGCCACGGAACAATACACCATGCGGAACTACTGTCCCCATCTTCCCCTTGGCATTGAGGCTGGCCACCATGTGGGACACAAACGCCAGATCGCCGTAGCTCTGTGGCGGTACACCGTAGACAAAACGATGATATGGATCTACCATGGCTTCTTCATAACCCCAGTTTTTCAGGGAGAACGGCGGATTTGCCAGCACCTTATCAAAGGTCTTCAGTACGCCGCCTTCCAGATGCATCGGGTTGCGGATGGTATCACCCTTGCGGATATCTGCCCCTTTGGCATTGTGAAAGATCATATTCATCTTGCAAATCGCCCAAGTTGATAAATTGATTTCCTGTCCGAACAAAGACAGGTTCCGAGGATTGCCGCCATGGTCACGGACGTATTCGATGCTCTTAATCAGCATACCGCCGCTGCCAACAGTCGGGTCGTAAATGCGATCCCCTTCCTGCGGCTTCAATATATTTACAAGCACCTGAACCACTTCTGACGGCGTATAGAATTCGCCACCCTTGGCTCCGCCTTCATCCGCAAACTCCTTAATAAGGTACTGGTAAGCATCTCCCAGCATATCGGAGCTTTCCAAATTGTCAGCATCCAGCTGCATGGTATCAAAGAGCAACAGTAGCTGTGAAAGCTTTTTGTCACTTACACGTTCTTTGTCGTTAAAATTCGTTGTAGTCAGAACGCCAATCAATTCAACATTCTTGGGCTCGTCTTCAATAGCCTTGAAGGCCTTGTCCAGTTCAGGACCGATATTCAGATTCAGATTTTTAAGATTGTCCCAGCGAGCCCGTTCAGGAACAAAAAACGATACATAAACCTGGGGATCTTCCAGCAGCTCGTCTACTTCTTCAGCAGGCATGCCCTGCTTCAGGAATTCCTGCTTTTTGGTTTCTCTTTCTGTCTGGAACTCGTCGTTCATGCGTTTTAAAAATAATAGATCAAATATATAATCCTTATACTGGGCAGCATTCAGCTCTCCACGAAGGATGTCTGCTGCTTTCCACAGGTTTGCTTCCAGTTCTTGCAGTGTCAGTTTTGCCATTATCATTTACCCCTCATATATGTAAAAATCAGTTAATAGTCAAATGTAATTTTATCACATTTCAACTAAATTCTAAAGAAAACTTGTCCTCAAATGCCCACAAAATTCATTATACCACCAAACCCACTGTTTATGGGCCTTTTGAGTAAAATTGGACTTCAATTTCATCCAGAGGTAATATGTAGTCAGAACAAGACATTTTAATTTCAAAGGAGTGTAATGCTATGCCAATTATGTATGAAACCATAAGAGATTTCCGTTCTTTGATTGTATACCAACGAGCCAAAGAACTTGCTAATGATATATGCAAACTCTCGGACAGATTTACGCCGTCCGAACGCTATGAAAGCACCAGCCAGATACGAAGAGCAGCAACTTCGTGGCGGCCAATATAGCAGAGGGCAACAGTCAAATCTACCCATCAAAAGAATTGACCTTCATTAGTACTGCCATAGGGAGTCTCGGCGAAGTCCGCTACTGGCTGGAATTCGCCTATGATCAGGATTTCGTTCCCAAAGCCGAGTATGAGCGTTTGGATGCTCTGTGTCTTGAAATTACGAAGATGCTATATGGGTACATGCGGCGTGTCAAACAGGTTATCGACAGTGGCGGTGCAGCTTAAACAGTCAACTTTAAAAAACGCAAAAAAATCCAACAAAATACTTGAAAGCCACTAATATCCCTCGCTAAAATATCATTATAAAAATCAACATAATTTTGAAGAAGAAGGAGACTTGATTTATGCCAAAAGCAAAAACAACTGTGCTAAACCACGAAAAAATCGGAGAAATAATTCTTCCTGTTGATCAAAATGGAAAACCAAAATATGACAAGCAGACTATTGAGTCTATCTTGCTTGCTGGTGTTTCTGCTTTGCATCAAAAGCAAATAATTACAGATTCCGATAGAGAAATTCTGGAATACAAAATTAAAGACGCAAGAATTGAAGTTATCGAGAACCTTGGTTCACGTATTGCTTACAACCACAAGTACAGCAACATTACTGGTGAGCCCGTGGACTTGTCCATTTCGTTCGATAGCATGAATGCATCGCTGGATATTGATGACACCATTAATTCACTGCTATCAATTTTATGCGACATTACGTTAAGCGTCATCCATCCAGAAAGTAACTTCAAACGTGCCGAAGGAGAAGACTACAAAGGCAGCAATTGGGAAAGATACGCTTTTTCATTATTACCAGAGGAAAGAGCAACCAATGAAATCATTGCAGAAAAATTGCGTAAGACCGCTTTGGATTATTTTGCAGAGCATATTAATCCTAAACTCTCCGAGTTATTAGCCGAAGAGTACGGGGAGGATTGGGAGGATTTCCTTGCCAATAATTATGCAGAAACGGTTGTGTCCGACCTGAACGATATTGAAGAATTTAAGAACGGAGTCTATATGGATGTAGAAGGCTACATCGGAGATATGGTCATAGATAATGGCTGGGAAGACAGTTTGTCGTAATTTGAAAGCCTCAACCGCTGGGCTGGGGCTTTTTCATTTACTTGCTCCCCCATATTTCTAAAGATTTTACTTTACCAGAGTTATTAATGTAGAAATTTGAGGCAGCCAATATCTGTTGAATTTTATCAGGCATCGGAGTGCTTTTGCTTATTCCAGGCTGAACAATGACTATCCTGCCTATTAATTGCTTGTTCTGTCTCATGGTAGCTTTAAAGTCTTCAAAATCTCCGACCTTAAACTGGCAATGCCCAGTTCGATTTCTGTCTATAATTTTTTTCCTGAAAAACTGTTTTGTTCGCAACCATGTTGTTGACTTAACAGCTTGTCCCGCCACCTCATAAACATCCCCAACGCTACTGTTATATGTGCTGGAAGACATTTTCTTTACGTGATAAAGAGTCACCTCCATCACATGTTCACTTTCCTTTAATGTAATGAAATCAGCCATCTCGCTACTTGAATGATCATAAATTATGTACTTATTCTCTACATCGGACTTAAGAATAGTTTCAAGTGTCGTTTGTATTGAAGTGCCCGTAGGATGATGCACTGGATCATTAACTTCTATTTTCCGATCTGTACCATATAGCTCCCATTCAATTCCTATGATATTATCCGAAGAATAGACCATTGCATCTGGATTACCTTGAAGCAATTCAATTCCATGAATAAGCACATCGTCCGTGGTCTTGAATTGCATTGGATATTCATTTAGGTAATCAACCAACGGAACAACACCTCTTCCATCAACAAGCATTATCTTTTTGGTAGATGATGTATATTCTCCATCTGTATCGCACACAATTTGCTCCACTTCGTTTCCGAAACAAAACTCAATCGTAACTTTTTCATTTTCTACATTAATGATTCGAGGCGAAATATCTGTTAATATTTGCTTTTCATCTTGCTCTCTGGTGCTCTTTACAACTGGCGGAGAGCTATACACATCAGCATCATAGTCACATAGAAAAATTGTGTCTGGGTACTTGGTCAATTTCATCGGAATCGGCAAATAGTCAAAGTTTGTGTTTGTTTTTACTTTTATCTCCACATTGCTGATCTTTTTCCCATTGGAATCACACCATTTTACATATTGTGGTATATTGAAATATGTGCTGCTCCACATTTTTGATCCACTGCTATACCCGATAGTTATTGCACTCTCCTCTGCTATTGCCTTACAGAACACATGCCCTGCTGAATAGAGCCGTCCTGTAGCGGGATCAATAGCTGAACTAACATCAGATCCTGCAGAAATCCTATATGATTCTCCCGATTCAACATACCTATTTTGCATGCCTGAATTAAATATTTCAAAATCCTTAAGTTCACCGAGAACACGATTCATTTGATGCTTTGGTAATTTTTCATACGATCCACAAAAGGCTGCTGCAATAGATTTGTACAATGCTTCTGTTTTATATTGTGAGTATATAAAGAGCAAGTTTGTCTCGACCTGGTAATGAACCATATACAGTGAATTGCTTATATCCACCAAAGCATCTCCTGTCGCCCATTTGGGCGGAACAATATCTTTTCCGATTCCAACAACGGTATTATCACTTTCATTTATTAAAACATTATCCGAAACATTACATTCTTTTGGGAATTGGCCCATAATATTAAACCCAGATGCTTTATATACTTTTGCATGGCAGTTTGGACGTATACTATGAAGAGATATTTCGTCATTCGCATCGATTAGCGTTTTTTCGCCTTTTTTGAATTTCTTAAAATACTCCTTATTCTCCTCTTCTTCATTGGCCTTATTCTCGCTCAAGTCAATGATAATGTCTTGCCAAATAGCATCATTGCTATACAGAACAGTATTTTCAATGAACAATTCTTCATCATTCATTGCAATAAACTTCGCAGTACCAATGTTTTTTGCATTTGTTCGTGCAAATCGTCCGATAAATTGCAACGCACTTGCCAAAGATTTATGTGGAGAATGAATTGCTGCAATTTTCAAATGCGGAAAATCAAATCCTTCTCCAAGCATATCGACACAAATAATCCCATCCAAGGACTTGCTCTTTAACTCTTCAATACACTTCTTAACTACACTATTGCTCATAGAACTATCAATTCGTTTTAGTTTTAACGCTGTCTCTTTTAAGTATAAGTCTTCCAAATCTTTAGCTTTGTCCTTTGTATCTGTTCTAACCATTAAATAGTGATCATATCCTAATTCACGATCTGAATAAAATACTCTTTCAGCCTTTTTGGCAATAAGGAAATCTTTATTGGGTGCTACATCTATGGGAATGTATTCAATATCTCCAAAAATGCCATCGCTATATGCCATAGAAAGTGGATACGTATAAATCATATCCCCCTTGATTTCCTTTTTATCCATTCTAAACGGTGTCGCTGTAAACAGAATATGCTTTGATCTGTCCATGTTCATTAATATTTGTTCCCATGTCCTTGCAGGCACATGATGAGCTTCGTCAATAAGAACCATATCAAACATTGCCTTAATTCCTTCATTCATCGAAAGTGATAATGCACATGGCGGAGTGGCAACTACAACATCGGCATCAACAATATGTTGATAATAATCGTCGGAATATGTATGCTTCATTTCATACACCGAAGGCTTTGGAACGCTTTCACTAAAAACATTTGCATGGCATAGAGTTTTTAACAATGAAAAATCCTCAAATATCTGTCCCCTTACCATAACGCTGGGTGTTACAATTAAAACTTTTGCACTTCCAACAACATATGGTGTCATCATAAGAACCGCTGTCTTACCTGATCCTGTCGGCATAACAACAATTGCCGCTTTGTTCTTACGCAAGGTAAAGAATGAAGAAATAGCATGTATAGCTCCTATCTGTGCATTTCTCAATCCAGAAGATGCTTTTGTTTCTTTTACAAATTTAAGATTTTTATATTGTTTTTCAAAGTAACTCCTCACACCCTACCTCCTGAAGTTGATACTTACAGCATGATTAATTGTTGTTATATTTATGACATTTTGTTACCATAAATTACTCTTTATGGACATTATATCACTCTTTATATATAAAGTAGATTATTTATATACAATTTCTATCACCAAATCAATTTCTGCGACAAATTTACTCTCTCCGATATTCATCATTTAATGGTTAGCAATCCCATTATAATCAAACTCCTGCAATTCCTATATAATTATGGGATTCGCAGGAGTTCTAAATCAAATATGCTGGGTTAAAAATATGGCTTAAGCCATAATATGAGTATAACCTTAAGCCCAGCATAAAAAGGATTAAACTCCGCTCTGTACAATCAAACCTAATAGGATGATAAAGCATATATCTTCATCGTTCCAATTATGGGCGGATGTAGCAAACTCCCGAATTTCCTATATAATAATAGAATTTTCGGGAGTTTCTACTATGCTGGGATAAGGATATGGGCTTAAGCATACAATTCTGCATACTATGATTGAGCATATGGTTGCAATTATTTTATTTTGTTTCAAATAATCACAGAGCTACTTTATTGTCAGAAATCATGCCATTAAGTAGTAGATTTGGTCAGAAAAGCTGATATTTGTGGTATCCCACTTCCTTGTTGGGCAGTCCTTAAGCTCATATGAAATCCCTAAACTATCGACAAATTTTGCAAATCGCTCATCAAGCCAGGGCGGTGTCCATGCACCCGACCTGCATATATGAACTGCTGACACTTTAATTCCTGTATCCAGATCATCAAAACCTGGATAACGAACATTGAAAGCATTGTTTATCTGTTTAAAATAATCTGGCTTTTCTGCTGTATACGGGCTGTAAATTATATTTGCTTCTCCAATCCAATTATCCTTTAAGAGCTTACCAAGCCAGTTAGCACAATTAACCTCAAAATCAAGCGAAGATAGCCCTCCATAGCCCAGGTCTGCATGAGCATCAAAAAGATATACTGCATTACACCCCTGCTCTCTTGCTATATCATAAGATAAAGTATGGGAGTCGGAAACATAGGCTTTAATTCCCTTTGCGAATATAAAATTCTCCTTGATTTTCTCCCAAAATTCGTCTATATACGAAGAAAGCCAAAACGACTTTTCTATATCCTTTCCCAGTGCCTTCGCCTGGATATACCGCTTATACCACAAATTTATAACATTTTTAGTATTTTCTATATATGAACCCCAATTTTCTTTCTGTGTATAAATAAAATAATCCCAATCTATTGATAATAAGCACTTCCCCATTACATCACCCCCAAAAAAACGGAATTGGCTTATGATATAAATGCATTTTTTATAGTAAAGGCTGCGGAGTTGAAATTCCGCAGCCCGTATACAAATCATTTGAGGAAAGGGAGCCTTTGGGGGACTTTGCTGGACAAAGCTGACTCCCTTTTCCATATATATGGCTAAAGGCTATTTAGGCCACAAGCCTTATTTTAGTAGTCCATGTCTCCTGCTGGCATTGCTGGAGCTTTCTTTTTCTCTGGCTTTTCAGCCACAGCACTTTCTGTGGTCAGGATCATCGCTGCCACCGATGCTGCGTTCTGGATAGCAGATCTGGTCACTTTCACAGGGTCGATAATTCCTGCTTCAAACATATCCACATATTCATCTTTTGCAGCATCGTAGCCCTTTCCTTTTTCACTGCTCTTCACTTTTTCAACAATTACTGAACCATCAACACCAGAGTTGACAGCAATCTGACGGAGTGGCTCCTCCAAAGCTCTTAATATAATTGCAGCTCCTGTCTTTTCATCGCCATGAAGAGTATCTACTAATTTCCCAACTTCTGGTATTGCATTGAGATAAGCTGTACCGCCGCCAGGGACAATTCCTTCTTCTACAGCTGCCCTGGTTGCATTGAGAGCGTCCTCAATCCTGTATTTCTTTTCCTTCATTTCGGTTTCTGTTGCAGCCCCGACACGGATTACTGCTACACCGCCAGCCAGCTTCGCCAGTCTTTCATTGAGCTTTTCCTTATCATAGCTTGAGGTAGTAAGCTCTATTTGCTTTTTGATGGATTCAACCCTGTCTTTTATTTCTTTCTGACTTCCTGCACCGCTTACAATAATGGTATTTTCTTTCTGGACTTTTACCGATTTTGCTTTTCCAAACCATTCGAGCTTAATATCCTTAATGTCCATGCCCACTTCTTCGGATACAACCTGTCCGCCCGTCAGGATTGCAATATCACGCAGCATCTCTTTTCGTCTGTCACCAAAGCCTGGAGCTTTTACGGCTACACAGGTGAAAGTGCCTCTTAATTTGTTTACTACCAGGGTTGCCAAAGCATCGCCTTCAACATCCTCTGCGATTAAAAGCATTTTCCCGCCGTTCTTAACCACCAGTTCAAGGGCAGGCAGCAAATCCTGTACATTGTTGATCTTCTTTTCTGTTATAAGGATATACGGGTCTTCCAGTACGGCTTCCATTTTCTCGTTGTCTGTAACCATGTAGGGGGAGATATATCCCCTGTCAAACTGCATACCTTCAACAATCTCTATGACTGTGTCCGAGGCTTTGTTTTCTTCTATGGTAATGACACCTTCTGCTGTAACCTTCTCCATTGCATCGGCAATAAGGCTGCCTATTTTTTCGTCTCCAGAAGAGATAGTCGCTACAAAGGCCATATCATTCTTGCCTTTAATTTTCTGGCTGTTTCCCTTTATAACCTCAACCACCTTATCAGTGGCTTTTTCTATTCCTCTTTTAAGTATTATGGGGTTCGCACCTGCAGCTATGTTCTTCATACCTTCCCTGACGATTGCCTGTGCGAGCAATGTTGCTGTAGTAGTTCCGTCACCAGCAACATCGTTGGTCTTGCTGGCTACTTCCTTTACAAGTTGAGCACCCATGTTCTCGTAGGGGTCTTCCAATTCAATTTCTTTTGCGATAGTTACACCGTCATTTGTGATAGTAGGAGAGCCGAATTTTTTCTCCAATACTACGTTTCTGCCTTTAGGTCCCAGTGTGACCTTTACGGCATCTGCCAATTTATTTACACCATTTTCAATTGATTTTCTTGCGTTCGCATCAAACGAAATTATTTTTGCAGCCATATTTTCCACCTTCCTTTACTCTACGATTGCTAAAATATCTTCCTGATTTACTATCAGATATTTCTGACTGTCCAGTTTGATTTCGGTCGCTGCATACTTGCCGTAGAGCACCTTATCTCCTTTTTTTACCTGCATTTTAATTTCCTTCCCGTCCTTGATTTCGCCAGGACCGACTTCAACCACTTCTGCCACAAACGGCTTCTCTTTTGCATTTGAGGGCAGAACAATGCCACTCTTTGTGGTCTCTTGTGTTTCTACCTCTTTAAGTAGAACTCTTGTTCCTAATGGTTTAACTTGCATAATTGTTCAGCTCCTTTACTCTTGTTTTTTTATAGTAAAGCTACTTGATTAAGCAGCTCATAAACAAATTACACCTTGAAGATATGCACAGGCAGGCTCACACGGGATTTTAACTGCTTCATAGAAGCAAGCCTCGGAAGAATAGCTTTTATCATGTCCATCAAAATAAATCCAAGAAGCATGAAAACGGCAATTATTTTCATATCTTCGTTTACTTCATTTATAAACTGTGTCACTATCGGATGTAAGCCATAAATGATAAAGCATCCAAGCAGTCCCCAGAATATCGAAAATTTCAGGCAAATCCGCCCTCTTATATTACAAAATTCATTGCTGTAATCCCAGGCTTTCACCTTAAGGAACGTCTCCAGTATATATCCCGTCAGGTACTCCAAAATAGTCGTAAGCAGAATTATGAATATGATGTTGCTTAACAGACCTGGATGCTGTAATTTCAAGAGGGAACCAATATTTAGAATCAGAAGTGTTCCAAAACCGTATATAGGACAGATAGGTCCTGCCAAAATGCCTCGGTTTACAAACCTTCTTTCCTCATAGAAAGCATACGCAACCTCAAGAAGCCATCCGATAAAGGAGTACAGCATAAAACAAATTACTACCTCATAAAAGCTGTCATTCATTTTGATGTCCCCTTTAAAATTCATCTATGAAGTTTTTTGAAAATCAAGTTCAGGCTTTGCCTGTAAGAATTGGGGTGTTGCAGTGTTCTATGTAAAATGTCATAATGAATTTTTATTCAGCACTCTATTAAGGTACATCATAAAAATAAAGCCTCCTCTCACCAATCACTAATGTTATCCATTAAAAATCAGAAAAAGTTACTCGATGATTAGCACTCACTCTTGCCGAGTGCTAACAATTTTTATTTTAATCATATTTTTTTCAAAGTCAATATGTAAAATTCCAATTTTGGTAGGATTATTTTTGATCAGCTTAAGATATTCCCAAAAGGATTTGATTTTTTTGAAAAATCTCCCGATTTCTATACCAGATTTAAAACGAATACGTTGATAATGAACCTGCATAAGTTTGAATTGAAAAGGCAGCCTGTTAAAATCACCAGACTGCCTGCCATTCAGCTTTACTGAATATCAATTTTTCTACTCTTTATTTTTGAAGGCTCAACCTTCGGTACTGTAATTGAAAGGATACCATCCTTATACTCTGCTTTCGCCTGTTCTGATTTTACCTCGACAGGCAGCGGGATTGTCCTTGAAAAGCTACCGTAATATCGTTCTGTCCTGTAAGCATTTTCATCCTTAAGTTCGTTTTCTCTCTTTGTTTGACCTGTAAGTCTTACAGTGTTCTCATCGATATATAAGTTCAGATCTTCCTTGGAAACACCAGGTATTTCCGCTTTTACCAATACATCGTCTTCCGTCTGGTACACATCCACACGTGGAGAAGAGAAACCTCCAAATATTTTTGAGGGAAAGTCAAAGAAGCTGCTCATTTCCCTCCCGATATTATCCATATCCCTAAAAGGGTTCCATGGTACAAGAGCCATATCAAATTCCTCCTTCACATTTTTTATCAATAATAGTTTTCCTCATAAATGATTTTTTATAAGATTTTATGAAGGTAGTATAATAACACCTATTTAATGATGATTATGGATTACTTTAAGCAATCTGCCTTTCCATGATTTATGTTTGGTTTATGCTGGATTTGTTCCTGCGAAATTGCAGTCTCTATTCTTGTGGATAACTTATTTGTTTGTTATGTGGATATTTCTTTAAACATTTTAAAATGGCACATCACCAAAACTCTCATATTGTGCATAACCTGTTAATAACAAACTAAAAGAATTCACAGGCCTTACATCAGCAACAATACTTCCTTCCATTATTTGCTGTTCAGCTTTCAATCCATGACATGCATCATTGGCCTTCATTGAGCCTTCTTCAATGATTGTGGTATTGGTTCATTTTTATCATTATAGCCGTTATCAGTGGTCAACCATTAAAGCCAATATTCTGCTATTGAATACACATTGGATGTTATCATACGGATTCTTATGTACACTGCCATTTGGATGCAAAAAAATAAAGCCCTACTATCAGAGCTTTCTTCCTTCTACACCCTTTATATGGCTATTTCATCGATAGCCCCGCTATACCCCAGCACCAGATTGTCCTTCTCTTTTTTTGCCTTTGTTGAGGCCAGACTGGCGATATTTATCAGTTTCGTAATAGTATTGTACATATTTACTTTTCTGGGATTACGTCTTTTACCCCCTGCAATTCCTGCTGAAACACCAATGCTTATATCGCTATAAAATTCATGCTGCTTTACCTTGTTCAATATGTCTTGTGCCAGTGATTCACTGTTTTCCGCACATTGATCCGTCAATAATGCGAATTCATCACCGCCGTACCTGCAAAGGAAAGTGCCTGCAGGTGTATTGTCGTTGAGAATTTTAGCAATTTCCTTTAAAATATTATCCCCTACCATATGCCCAAATTCTTTATCGATGTGCCCGAAATTATTGACATCAAAGAATATGATAGATATTTCTTTGCCTTGTTCCAGGCACTTATAAGCTTTATAAATAATGTAGTCGCTTTTGTACAAACCCGTCAAAATATCTATATGCTTGCCGATTTCAACGTCAACAGCATTTTTGGTTATAACCCCAGTGACTTTATTTCCTTGAGTTACAAGTAGAATATCTGTATCTTCTGCTTCAAACAGCTCCTTTGCCTTCCAAACAGTTTCATCCGCCTCAATGTATTTGCTGCTTTCAGACATGGCATCTATTACAATTCTGTTAGGATGGGATTTAATTAAATCATTTCTTGTCAGAACACCAATAATTTCCCCATTATCGGTTACAGGGAAGCAATCTGTTTTGTTTTCTTCTGCAATGTCCTGAACACGTCTTATTCCCCAAAGAGCATCAACGGTAGTATAGTCTTTCACCATAATTTCAGAAACTTTCCTCATCATAAATCTATTGCCTTTCTAACCTGGAGCACAATATTCACCTGTGCCTTCACGATAATTGATTCGTTAGCAACGCGCTCACCCTCCTCTATCAAAACTTCAACCAGCTTCTCCTTCGGAAGCATACTGAACAATGCCTTTCTCACCACCATAGCCTCTATGGCAGGATGGTCTACCTTTACGATCTCATACTGGTCTGGAGACAATATATCTACCATGCGTCTTGCCGCCTCTGGTCCTATAGGTGCCCTTCTGCCAACAATGAGGACATCCTGCATCGGGGGCATTTCAAATTCTGACATACGCATGGTGATTTCAGCTTTTTTAGTGCTGTCAACGCTTTTCGACATTTCCTTTCCTTCTTCCGTTCGCTTTAATATATTTTATCACATTTTGAATTATTATTTTATATTTATTCAATATTTTTCCTGTATGTAATTTGCTTTTTTTTGAAAATTTTATTTTCTACTTTTTTGCCGTCTTTATTTTTCAGATATTCCACAATATATCTATCTAATTCCTGGCTTAATCGCAGAACCGATTGCTTATGGATATCTCTGCTTATTACCTGTTTATTCAATTCTTCTCTCAATTCATTGATTTTATCCGTCAGCATTTGTACCCTCTCCACGTTATAATTCATCAAATTTTTTTCTGTTTTTCTCAATAACCTTATTGATAATAAAGAGAACGAAAGTCAATACAATTAATGCTACATATGTAATCTTCCCTTCTTTTGTCTGGAAAAGCTCATAATACATTATTATGCAACTCCTTTGACAAAAAAGTCAATATTGTTATCTTATCCCATATATTACATCAGACTCCATAATGTATACAGAATATTTTACTACTATAATTTGCCAACTGCAAACACAATTTATATGCTTACTGCATATTTTGTTTTTTAAAATTGCCCTATACCATTATTAAGAAATGTTTAGGATATCTTGATGGCAAGTGAAAGAAGAAATAAAGATACAGTTCTTGATAAGGAACAGTTCTATCAGACTTTTGCTCCAACTTTCCAGTTCCATTAAAAACTCTATTTTTCGATGAAGGTTTTTTTGACGATAACACTTTAATCCAGCATATCAGATAAGGCCATTGTTTTGCCCATTCATCCCATAATTGGATGATAAATCATATCTTGATCGTTCCAATTATAGAGTATATAGCAAACTCCCGCATTTCTTATATATATAAAGAGAATTCGGGAGTTTCTACTATGCTGCGATTAAGATATGGTTTCTGAATAAGCTTGAGCATATGAGCTTTCAGCTATGGCTTAAGCATATTTTCTGTATAGTAGTAGTCGGTATATGGCTTTTGATATTTGAATAAATCAATCAGTTTACAACAAGTGTTTAATCCTTTCTGCCATTTCTTCCTCTACCATTTCATCTATATACGGTAGACAGGCTTCAAAATTTACACGCCGCATGTTTGTGAGGTTACGAACTTGTCTCCAGTTTAGCGACTGCCCTTCCCTTAAAACCTTATAGACAGCCCATACAACTTCCCTGGCCCAATAATGCTGCTGACTTTCCTCATACTTTAATATTTCTGCTTTGCATAAAGGTAACTTTTCAAGCTGTTTGTCAGGCAATTCCAGCTTCCTGCTGATAAGCGACGGCGTAATTTTATGCGGGCGATCTGCTCCATTACCATAAAGCTCTTTGATTGTTCTTTTCACTTCTGGCAAAAGTTCAGTATCCCGTTTGCTCCACTGATAGCCTTTTGCTCCGCATTTTTGCTGTACCCGATGCTCTGTCTGATATATTTTTAAAACCGCATCACCGATGTTTTTTACGATATCAAAATCTGCATCCAGCTCCTTCGACACACGCCTATAGAGCGTATCCATATGCTGTGTTTCTTCTGGCAATGCCATCCTGACCAACTCTTGTGTCGGAATATTTAAAAACATTGCCAGCTCGCAAATCTCATAGGAGTTATAACGATAATTGTTAAAAATCTTTTGCACCTGCCATAGCTCCATTTTTGTTTTTTCTTTAAGTCCTTCATAAAAATGCAGGTAATCCTCATAAAAGACTGTTAAATTCCGAAACAATCCAGAATCCGATATGTATTTTGTTCCTTTCAGCTTTGAATGCAGGAATCGTCCCGCTGATACATTACTGTCTATATCTACAGGAGCTTGGAATACTGCAAGGGTATATTCCGCCAACCTTAATTCCAGCAAATTATTGCACCTTGATATCGCTTCCCCCTCTGGTACTACCTTTTCTGCCGCAGTAAGATTTGGTGTTGCTTTCCCACTAATCAATATGCTGCTGTTTACCAGATAGCATTTATGTATGGGACAAACATTTACGCCTACCATCTGATGGCCTCGATGCCAATATGTTTCTCCGTATTGTTCCCTATCTGCCTTTGCACATAATGGGCAATACCGAAGGAATCTGTCTGCCCCATCCCTTTTTGTCGGCATGGCTAACAGATTCTTATAATTTCCATTCAAGGTCACTAACGACTCAAAGGCCTTCCGCCTGCGGAATTTCCCCATAAACCTTCCGTAGTAAGGATACATTGTATGCTTCTCCACCAGCTTTTCCATCGGAACTGTTTTTGCAATCATCTCCCGCATTTCTGGGTGAAGTACATTAATAAATTCGTGGTCTGGCCTCACCTGTTTGTAGGCATAAATATCCTCTGCGGCATAGGTGTATGATAGGTATCCCGATTGCAGATAAAATCTTGATAACAGACTGTACACCAGTTCATCTGGATATATGGCAGGAAAATATGTAATCATACGCTCACCTCCACCACAGAAAAGCTTTCTTTGAGCAAGTCCAGCAAATCGATTTCTTCCCGCTTTGCTCTTATGGCCATTTCCACAATGCTATTCTTATCATCTGCCTCTACACTGCCGATCTCGCAAGGCTCCACAGGACACTTTTTCTTTTTCTGTCTGGAAGTCTGCCGATTGACAACAATAGACGGATTCAGGTAATCATGGAGCATATTAAGCCGTTTCTGATATGCTTCATTCAAGGTGTCTATATTGAGTATTTCTTTTTTGTTCAGAATAGCGATTTCCTGTGCGTCATGGATCAGAGAAATCACAATAGAAATAATACCACTGCTGTGCTCATAGAGCCATTCTGTAATGGCATCTGTAAGTTCTGTCCGCTGCTTCACATATTGGAATCCAAATACAGTCTTACAAAATTCTCTGAAATAGTTATCATAAGGCATGGTGCTGTAATGCAGCCCCAACGACCTTCTTGCAAGCTGCATAGCCTGTTCAAAGAATGCAGAGCTCTCTGGTGTCCCAACCATACAGATACTGATACCAGAATTATTGATAAGCTGGGTCAGCACCGCCACCAGACTATTGCCGCTTCTGTTATTACAAATATTCTGTATCTCATCCACTACCAATAATCCAATATGGTTTAATGACACCTGTGACACATTTCCAATCAACATATCTGTAGTTGCCCTTGCTCGCAGAGCATTTTCGTAGTATTTGCTGCCCAACCACTCATCTACCTTGCGTAATATTTCCAACAACAGACCCTTTGCTGAACAATCAAACGGGCATTGAGAAATTAAGCACGGAATTATTTTTACATATGGATTTTGTGCTTCTATAATGCGATTTTCGGTGATAAGTGATATGGCTCTGGATATGGCACAGCTTTTACCAATACCAGATGTACCAATGATCGTAAAACTGTCAGAACCACCAATGATACCACTATAGCTGCTCTGCTGGATTGCTTTAAAATTTTCATTTTTCTGCTGTATTGCCAACTTTGTCCCTTTCTTCTGCAGGGAACGCAGCATTGCCAGATATAGCTTACTGTATATCTCCAGTGACATTTCCGAAGGCAGATAGATATTATAAAGCTCGTTCAGCTCCATCAACCGCAACGCATCATTTTCCATCCTGATACTTTCGTCATAATGCGGGATATTCTCCAAAGCGGATTTCAGTTCTTCCCCTGCCTTCATCTTCGGGAGTTTATAAATTATGTTACTGATCTCGTTCATCGATGCCAGCCTCCTTCACATGGTCAAGATGCTGTCTATCCTGCTCTTTTCTTCTGGTCTCACGGATGCTCTTGAGATTCACCCTTTCGATCTTTGTGGTATTTCTGGAAATCACCTCAATATGATCCACCAAATCGATTTCCGCCTGTATTTTGTCCTTATTAGCGGTTCCTGCTATCTGTCTCTGCTTCTTTTTCACATCAGTTACTTCGGCCAGTGCTTTGTCTTGAAATCTGGATTCAATCAGTTCAAATCGGATATATATACCCTTCTCCATTACCCACACATTGCTGACATCCTCTGGATTATAAGCAACCACTGCCTCTTTCCCCTGCAAATACTTCTCTGCATAATTGGCATGGTGATACCGCATCTTATTTGCTTTTAGACCAAATCTGGTAAACTTACCTGTAGTTCTCGGCAACAAGGTAAGCACAAGCTGTTCTGAAGTAACTGGGATTAAGTTAACTCCAGGCTGCTTCTTTCCCCATTCCCAAATACTGTTTGCATTAGGCTTAACACCTGCTTCAATCATTGCATCCATGTAAGGAAAATCACCAAATACTCTCTTGGAATTATGGAAGAGAATGCAATGTAGTATAATTTTCTCAAATTCTTTTAATGTCAGGCAGGCATCCTTCCTGTAATCATGTGCTCCTCGCTCCATATAATCAGGCTCTATGACACCCCTGCCTTTCAAAAATGGTTTATAGCTGTTCTGAACAAGGTCAAAGAATTTTTCTACGGGACCCTTAAGTTCTGGTCTGTACGCAGGTAGATTGGTGAGCGTTACACCTAATTCTGCAAGTTGGGAAAATGTATCCGTTATGTACTCCGCCCCCTTGTCTGTTATCAGTTTTCCTGGTATTTCTTTTGCAGGCCAATCACTTTCACTGATACCGATTCCGAATCTGCTACAATGCTCTTTCTTATCGGCAATGATATTAGTCATTAGATTGCGGAGGCTGTAGACACCGCCTTCCCACGTTAAAGAATATCCGCAGCACAAACCGCTATAAGCATCAACACAGGCGGTCAGAATCGGTCTTCCTACCAGATGACCGCTTTCGTTGACTAAATAAATATCACAAACTGTTGAATCGATCATCCCAACACCTGGAGCAGTGGCAAAGGCTCTTACTCCGTCACCGACACACGGCCTGTTATTTCGCTGGTACGATTTCAGTCCATCCCTGGAAATGTAATAGGTCTGCATATTTTTTGTCTTCCGATAAAAATATCGGAACTGATGAAACGAGGGATATATCAACAACAGTTTACCTTCTCCGTCACAATATTTATTCTTTAACATCATTGTATAAGCGATGTGTAAGCTGTTCTTGTTTTTCGTGTAGAAGAACTTATTCAAAGCCCAACGCATATTCTTTTCATCTTGGGATAAAACATGCTCATCCTCATCTGTCTTTGGGGCTAAAGCGGCGATATTCTGATATGCCAGATAGCGGCACAGGTATTTTCGTATTGTTTTTTTGCTGACCTGGTATTCTTCCGTCGCCTTTTCAATGGCTCTGCACCTCATCGTATTATCTGACACATAAGGCAGCACTCCTGAAATCATGGTGTAACGCTGATAAGCTGATTTCCTTGCATCCGCCCCCACGTCTTCTATATCCACCAAACCTTTCGACAATTCCCGCTCTTCACACGGAGTACAGTCCACTATGGAAGCTATTGTTTCCCATTTTGGCATCGTAAGCCTGATGCAGTCGATCAGAAGCAGCCTGTCACCCTCAACCGCCAACACCCTTACGATTGTTTCACCATTCCTGAACAAGTCATTTTTCTTCATCAATCACCAGCCCCCAATCTGTAACGCCGTGCCGCAGCCAATACTGTCTGGATGCTTCCAACAATTTAACCGTCATTGGTTTGTCAATCAGTTTGCGAAATACACATTCCCTTACCATCAGATCCCCTCCCACTTTCGTGCAGACGAGATCTGTCGTGTACGCTCCTTCTTCCAATCCATCAAGCGGCACATTACACCGAATCTCTACAATATCTTGACTGGCGGAAAGGATATCCACATACGCATACTGAATGGTATCATAGGTCCGACACACCTCCGTACACTTTGCTACCATCTTTTTTTCACACCTTCCCTTGTAGTTCTTTTTTCTCATTTGGCACCTCCAATTAACAGTCATTACAAGGCCCATACATAATCCCCAAAAGTGAAAATAGGTTTCCCAAATCCATTCCTTTTTGGGAACTTGCCAAATCGCCAGAACCCTTGATTTTACTGCATTCTTTCATCCTCCCTTTTCCCAAAAACAAAAAAGTTCCCAAAAGCATTCCCAAAAGCAAGGTTTCATCCCCAAATACACCTTTTCCCAAAAATGAAAATGTGTTTCCCAAAAACGCCACTGAATCCCCAAAAACAAGGTTTTCTCAAAAATCATTTGGTTTTTGGGGATTTATGAAATCGCCGAACCCCTTGATTTTACTGGATTCTCCTGATACTTCCCCTTATCCCAAAAACACATTTTCCTAAAACCTCTATGTATAGGGTCACTCCCCCCTTCCCTCCATCCACCCAAAAAAGGCAAACTCGCTTTCCCTCCCAAAAACAGGCCCCCAAAACCGAGAGGCACACACATTTTTGGGGAAGGCGGGGGTCAGGCAACTCATCAAAACTGCCGTAACACCAGTAGAATCAAGGGTTTGATACTCCATTCAGATAAATAAAAAAGACCCTGAAATAAGCCGAAATTGCTTATCTCAAGGTCTCATCTTCATTTATTTTTCAGTTGGGTCAGGGAACCACGGTTTGCCCTTTGGAGGGAAAGCGGGATTGCCCTGGGACACACACCCTACTCCCACTCAATCGTCGCCGGTGGCTTGGAGGTGATGTCATAAACTATTCTATTTATGTGCTTCACTTCGTTGACGATACGGGTTGAAATACGCTCCAGCACATCGTATGGAATCCTCGCCCAGTCGGCGGTCATAAAGTCTGTGGTTGTTACTGCACGCAAAGCCAGAGTATAGTCATAGGTTCTTTCGTCACCCATAACTCCCACGCTTCGCATGTTTGTCAATACTGTAAAGTACTGGTTTATTTCTCTGCCAAGGCCTGCCGCCTTTATTTCCTCACGGAAAATGTAATCGGTATCTCTCAATGTATCGAGTTTTTCCTTTGTAAGATCACCGATTACTCTGATAGCAAGACCGGGACCCGGGAAGGGCTGTCTCCAGACGATGTCCTCGGGAATGCCCATTTCTTCCCCGGCCTTTCTTACCTCGTCCTTGAACAGATTTCTCAATGGCTCGATTATCTCCTTGAAATCCACATGATCAGGAAGTCCCCCCACATTGTGGTGGCTCTTGATAACTGCCGCATCACCGTGACCGCTTTCTATTACGTCAGGATAGATTGTTCCCTGAACAAGGAAATCAACCTTCCCGATTTTCCTGGCTTCGTCTTCAAATACCCTTATAAATTCTTCACCTATAATTTTTCTCTTGGATTCAGGGTCGGATATCCCTTTAAGCTTTTCCAAAAATCTGTCTTCACAATTAACACGGATCATGTTTATGTCATACTGGTTTCTGAATACCTGCTCAACCTGATCTCCTTCATACTTTCTCAAAAGTCCGTGGTCGACAAATATACAGGTCAGCTGCTTTCCGATTGCCTTGTGAATGAGAACCGCCGCAACAGAAGAATCCACTCCGCCTGACAGGGCACATAAAACCTTTTTGTCTCCAACCTTTTCCCTGATGGCTTTGATAGAATTTTCAACGAAAGATGACATTTTCCAATCACCCTTGCAGTGACAGATATTTAACAGGAAGTTTCTCAACATTTCCTTTCCCTTTGGAGTGTGCATAACCTCAGGATGGAACTGAACCGCATACAGATTTTTTTCAACATGCTGCATAGCTCCGGCCGGGCAATTTGAAGATTTAGCAGTAATGACAAACCCTTCGGGCGGATTGCTCACATAGTACGTGTGGCTCATCCAGCAGGTAGTGTTCTCGTCAACATCCCGGAAAAAGGGCTGGGACTTGTCCACACAAATCTCCACCTTGCCATATTCACGCTGTTTGGCGGCTTCAACCGAACCTCCCAGCATGACGCTCATAAGCTGCATGCCATAGCATATTCCCAAAACCGGAATACCAAGCTCAAATACTCCCGGATCACATTTCGGTGCACCTTCATCCAGCACCGAATTAGGCCCTCCAGTGAATATGATGCCCTTGGGATTATATGATTTAATTCGCTCCAGTGACGCACTGTAAGGAATGACCTCACAGTATACATTAGCTTCTCTGACGCGGCGTGCTATCAATTGGTTGTACTGTCCGCCGAAATCCAGCACCAATACCATCTCATTGTTCAAAAATAACAACTCCTTATTCGTATAATAGGCATATTTTAAAGCTTAATACTTTAAGTCATATCAATATTTTAATATTATATCGAATTTTGTTTGGTATGCATAGCATCAAAAATGCTTTTGTAAATAAAATTTTGTAGCCAAATTGAATACTTAAGCATTTACGTGCATAATTATTCATAATTAGCATTTATTGGATTCGGCTAACTATAAAATCCGGATTAATTGGCAATAAACACCGGCCATCAGGTTTCACCCAGTTATTGGCAATGGGACCGGAATCGGCAAAATCCCGGCAATCTTTATCACAATTATGGAAATTATTACAGATTATTCTTGACAAAATCGTTCTATATTATATAATAATATTATTAATAATCGTACATTCATTATTAATATCGTACATATTTCCGCAGATAGCTCCGATCTTTCATACGATTTTTCCAAGAAACCCCTTAAAATAAATACATAAAGGAGATCTGCCATGGATTACGAAACCAAGGTAATAACGGCAACCGAGCTCAAATTAAATTTAGGTAAATACCTTGACCTGGTGAGTAATGACAATGAGGTAATCATTACAAAAAACGGAAAGAAAGCCATCAGACTGACCCCCTACATCAATGACATCGAAAGATATTTTACAGTGAAGGAAAAAGCCCTGGACTATCAGTATGGTGGTAAAAAGGTGTCCTATGAGGAGTTTATGGAAATCTATGAAAACAGCGAGCTCCGTATGGAATACATCAATGGTGAGATAGTCCTGTTATCTTCGCCAAGCACCTTTCACCAGGTAATCTCCGGCAATTTGCATGTAATTTTAAGAAATTATTTAAAAGGGAAAACCTGCAAGGTTTTCTATGCTCCCTTTGATGTACACTTTTTTAAGAAAGACTTGAAAACGCCTGATGTCATGCAGCCCGACCTGCTTATAGCCTGTGATCTTGAAAATACCGTTACCGAAAAAGGACGGTATATGGGAACACCCACTCTGGTTGTGGAGATTTTGTCCCGGAGTACCCGGTCTAAAGATATGGTTGACAAATTAAACACCTACATGCTGTCGGGTGTTAAGGAATTTTGGGTAATTGATCCCAAAAACAAATCTGTTCTTCTCTATGGCTTTAAAGATTGTGGAATTGACTTCCATTCAGTCAGCAAAAACAATGATATTGTAACGTCATATTGGTTTAAAGATCTGGAGGTTTGCCTTGGAGATATTTTTGAAGGCTGAAACAAGCCTTCAAAATACCTTACCTGATTGTTTATATTTCAGAGTGCTCAATGTATTTTATTCACCAAGCTGTTACCTGCTTTATACAGTCTGCCCTGGCAGGTGTTTTGCTCAACCATTTTTGCTTCTATCATATCCTGTAGCTTCCACCAGCTGGTATTCCAGTTGCAGAAAACAGTTCTTTCGGCAGGGGCCCTGCCAATCAGCCTCTGTACTACAATATCAGGGTTGAGATACTCCAAAAATCTTATGGTTCTGTCAATAAACTCCTCAATGGTTATCGGCTGAATTTCTCCACGGGAATACATTCTTTCCAGCTCAGTATCTTTAAGAATAAACAGCGAGTGGCACTTCACCTGTGAAACACCAAGAGCAGAGATTATCTTTGCCCCCTCAATAACATCGTCCGCATTATCCATGGGAAGGTCGGTTATATAATGGGCGCAGATCTCAAGCCGGTATTCTCTGATCCTTATTGCGGCATCTATGAATTCTGCAAGTGTGTGCCCCCGGTTAAGCAGCTTTAGTGTATGATAATTGACAGTCTGCAGGCCGAGTTCCATAACAATATCTATTCCCTTTTCCTCTTTCAGTCCGGCCAGAAATTCCATATATCTGTCGGCAATACAGTCAGGACGTGTTGATATATATATTGCAACAATTCCCTCTCTGCAGGCTTCGGATATATTTTTTACGAACAGCTCGTATGGAAGGTAGGTATTTGAATAATTCTGAAAATAGGCAATAAACTTTTCACTTCCATAGTTTTTCCCTATATACCTGGCGTTTTGCTCCAGCTGATCTGCAACCGAGATTTCACAGGACAGATTTTCGAAACCTGCCCCTTCTTCTCCGCAAAAAATACATCCCGCCCAACCCAGACTGCCATCCCTGTTCGGGCAGGTGACAGGCAGGTTTAGCGGGAGTTTATATACCTTTGAGCCATATTTGTCTTTCAGAAATTGAGAAAATTTATTGTACAGCAATGCAGCTTCCTTCCTGCCTGTAAGTTTCATTTACCATTTCATATACCTTAGTTATGGGTATACCGTTCTTGACGGCTATACTCTTGCAATCTTCATACTCGGGAGCAAATTTATGTATATCACCCATGCTGGCGACTTTAACTCTCACATCTCCGTACATTGTATTAACCTTCACAAATTCTCTGTTCATACAAAACCTGGCCGACCTTTTTACCCTTATCCCCAGGGTGGAGGTCTCACTGAATATAACATCCGAAAACTTTTTCTCATCCCCGCATTTTGTCAATACCGTCAGCATTACCGAAGGTCTGTTTTTCTTCATATATATGGGGGTGTAGTATACATCCAGTGCACCGGTGTCCAGAAGCTTCTCCATAGTATAGCCCAGGATTTCGGGAGACATATTGTCAATATTGGTCTCAAGTATTGAAATTTCATCGTTAGGTACGTTGTCCTGCTCATAAAGTGTGCCAACCACCGCCCTTAAGGCATTAAAATGGCCGGTATTCCTTTTTCCCATACCATATCCCGTTTTTTCTATGGACATGGGAGGCATTTTTCCAAAAGCAGAACAGGTCATTTTAAGAATTCCGATACCTGTAGGAGTTACCAGTTCAAAAGGAATATTCTCAGTCACCAGAGGAATTTTGCTGTTGCACAGCATTTCCATAACAGCCGGCACAGGCACTGGTAAGAGACCGTGTGCGCATTTGACAAAACCCTTTCCCTCATGCAGCTCGGAGGCATATATCCTCTCAACCCCGAGCATGTCGATGCATATGCATGCACCTATAATATCCACTATTGAATCAATTGCTCCAACCTCATGGAAATGGACCTCGCTAATATCCCTGCCGTGTACCTTTGCCTCAGCACGGGCTATTTCCCTGAAAATCCTGGTACTCATAGCCTTGACTGCCGGCTTCAGACCGCTCATATTAATGATATTTTCTATATCGGCAAGATTCCTCTCCTGGTGGGAATGGCTATGTTCATGTCGGTGACTGTGGTCATGGTCGTGATCATTATCATGCTGATGTTCGTGATTGTGGTTATGATCATGATCGTGGTCATGGCTGTGAAGGTGGTTATGCTCAGAACTGTGTCCAGGAGCCTGTTCATTGTCATTCTGATGTCGGTGCTCATGGTCATGGTGATGATGGTCATGAGTATGACCGTCACCATCTTCGTGCCGGTGCTCTTCACATTCGTCATGGAGTATAACATTTACGTCAGTACCGGTTATACCATTTTTAACAACCTTTTTTATCTCAATGGAATAACCGTCTACTTTAAGCTTGTCCAGTTCCTGTAAAAAAGCTTTACTGTCAAGCCCCAGGTCCAGCAGGGCACCAAGGGTCATATCTCCGCTTATTCCGGAAAAACAGTCAAAATATAAAACTCGCATTAATTCCTCCGCAATACTAAATAATTAATCGAAATTTTTTAAAATTTTAATCTTGTTATACCCTAAATTTTGAAATATAAACACTAATATAACAGAACTCTCCCGTACTAATTTCAAGAACGGCTAAAGCTTATTGATATTGCTGGCCAGGTAGCCTGCGCCGAAGCCGTTGTCTATATTGACAACGCCTATACCGCTGGCGCAGCTGTTCAGCATGGTAAGCAGCGCCGCCAGACCGCCGAAATTTGCTCCGTAGCCTACACTTGTGGGCACTGCTATCACCGGCTTGTCAACCAAACCGCCTACCACACTTGCCAGGGCCCCTTCCATTCCTGCCACCACAATTACCACATTTGCCTGGGTAATGGCATCAATTTTGGACAAAAGTCTGTGAATACCTGCTACCCCCACATCGTATATCCTGTTGACCCTGTTGCCCAGTACTTCTGCCGTAATTGCTGCTTCCTCGGCAACGGGGATATCGGAGGTTCCGGCGGTTATAACCGCAATTTGCTTTTCATTGACAATTATCTCTTTTCTTTTGACAACAATTATCCTTGCAGCCTCATGGTACTCAGCATCGGATATGACTTCGCTCACTGCGGCAAAATCCTCTTTTGATGCCCTTGTGGCCAGTATATTATTATTCTTTTCCATTAATCTCTTAACTATTTCAACAATTTGTCCGCTGGTTTTCCCTTCACAGTAGACAACTTCAGGATAGCCGACTCTGATGCTGCGGTGGTGGTCTATCTTTGCAAAGCCCAGATCTTCATAAGGCAATGCCTTTATTTCCTTGAAGGCCCGGTCTATTTCAACTGTACCGTTCTTAACTCCTTCAAGCAATGCCTTCAATTCTTCAGAATTCATACCAATCCTTCTTTCCGTTACCTGTTAGTATTAAGCCTTTGCATTGCCTTTAACCGGCAGCATTTTCACCGGACTTTTCCATTGAAAGGTATGCATTTATAAAACCGTCCAGATTCCCGTCCATTACACCGTTGACATTTCCTTCCTCATAATTTGTGCGGTGATCCTTTACAAGGGTATATGGGCAGAACACGTATGACCTTATCTGGCTGCCCCAGGCAATATCCAGCTGGACACCCTTCAAGTCCTCTATCTTCTCTTTCTGCTCGCGCTCTTTTAGCTCAAAAAGCTTTGCCTTCAACATCTTCATTGCAGTATCCTTGTTTTGGAACTGTGAACGCTCTGTCTGACAGGCAACTATAACACCGGTGGGTATGTGTGTTATTCTGATGGCAGAGTCGGTCTTGTTTATATGCTGTCCTCCGGCTCCTGACGCCCTATAGGTATCAATTCTCAAATCATCGGGATTGATATTGATTTCTATGGTATCATCCAGCTCGGGCATGACATCCATGGACGCAAAGGAAGTATGTCTTCGGCCTGAAGCATCAAATGGAGAAATTCTGACCAGACGGTGCACTCCTTTTTCTGATTTCAGATACCCATATGCATTTTCCCCGATAATGTGAATTGTTACACTTTTAATTCCCGCCTCATCGCCATCGAGCAAATCCAGTATCTTTACTTCATAGCCTTTAGCCTCTCCCCACCTGGTGAACATGCGCAGCAGCATCTCAACCCAGTCCTGGGCTTCTGTTCCCCCGGCACCTGCATGCAGGGTAAGTATGGCATTATTCTTATCATAGGGTCCTGTCAGCAAGGTTTCCAACCGCAGTGACTCAAGATTTTTTTTCAGCTTTTCCAGCCCTTCACCTACCTCGGGTATTACACTTTCATCCTGTTCTTCAATCCCCAGCTCGGCAAGAGTGATTAGATCCTCCCACTGGGAGGTGAGGCTTGTAAATCTCTCTATTTTTGATTTAAGATTCTTTGTTCTTTGAAGTATCTTCTGCGAATTCTCCATATCATTCCAGAATTCGGGTTCAGAAGCCTTGTGCTCCAACTCGGTTATCTCATCGCTCAGTCTGGCGATGTCAAAGTGAAGCCCTCATTTCCTCTAAATTGCTTTTCAAGCCTTGAAGTTCAAGCTTGTATTGTTCCAGCTCAAGCATTTAATCATCCCTCTCTAAAGTTAATAATTGATTTTGTACATTACTATTATATCCAACATCTAGCCTTTTGCCAAAATAAACTTTTCTATAGCATGTGCGACACCGTCAGCTTCATTGGATGCCGTTATGTAGTTCGCAGCAGCCTTGGCAATTTCTTCACCGTTATCCATAGCTATGCTCATACCGGCATATTCAAACATGGAAATATCATTTTCGTTGTCTCCGATGGCTATCATCTGTTGGGCAGGAATGCCGTAAATATCAGTTAATTTAGCCAGAGCCGAGCCTTTGCTGACACCTTTGTTCATCACCTCGAAATTGTCGAAGTTGGAACTCATGACATCAATCTCCCGGAGCTGTTCCATATCTGCTCTCACTTTCCTGAGCTGCTGCAGATCATCGTTGACTATAACAAATTTCAGCACGGTATCCGGAATACTTTTTAATTTGGCTTCCATGTTTTGTACCACTTCGATATCCACCCGGTCCTCAGACGGCAGAGACCTGTTTCTTTCATAATACTTTTTGGATGTAAAACCCAATCTTTCGGTCAGCATGGTATCACCGGCATAAACGTGGTAGTATACGCCATGCTTCTGGCAAATGCGGTTAATCTTTAAGCTGACCTCCACATCCATATAATCCGAATATATTATTTTACCGTCGATTTTATCTGTAATAACAGCTCCGTTACAGGCAATTATCGGATCCCGGGAGCCTATTTCCTTGGCATACAGCCTCGCTCCGGTATACACTCTGCCTGAGCACACAACAACCTTAACGCCCTTTTCCATTGCTTGGGAAATTGCTTTCTTGTTTCTCTCCGATATTTCCTTATCCATATTCAACAGCGTTCCATCCAAATCTATTGCAACCAATCTGTACATTAATTCCTCCAACCAGACTTCAACCGGCAGCAGCGCAGCAGCACCCTAACCAAGACTGTCGGTAAAAGTCCTTATCCTCTTCATTGCTTCTATTATATTTTCCATTGACGATGCATAACAGGCACGGACATATCCTTCACCGCATTCTCCGAATGCGGTTCCGGGCACCACCAGCACCTTCTGCTCCATCAAAAGTCTTTCACAGAATTCATCCGAACTGAGACCTGAGCTTTTTATATTGGGAAATACATAGAAGGCTCCCTTTGGTTCAAAGCTCGAATATCCTGCCTTCTGAAATCCGTCCACCATGACTCTCCTGCGCCTGTTGTACTCTTTTGCCATCATGGCCACATCGTCATCGCTGTTCTGCAGGGCCTCAATCGCGGCATCCTGAGCCGTTGTGGGGGCACACATGATACCATACTGATGTATCTTTTTCATCTCACCGATCAGGTCCCTGTGGCCGCAGGCATAGCCCAGACGCCACCCGGTCATGGCAAAGGATTTTGAGAATCCGTTGATTACAACCGTCTGTTCCTTCATTTCCGGAAAGCTTGCAATTGAAGTATGCCCGCCTTCATAAGTAAGTTCGCAGTATATTTCGTCCGACAGTACCACTATGTTTTTGTCCTTCAGTACCTTAACCAGTTCATATAAATCCTCTCTGGTCATTATAGCTCCTGTGGGATTATTGGGAAATGGTATGATTACTACTTTTGTTCTATCGGTAATGGCATTTTCCAGCTCTTCAGCCGTCAGTTTAAATTCATTTTCCTGCTTTAGCGGAATGGTGACGGCTGTAGCGCCTGTAAACCCGGTACAGCCCTTGTATGCTACAAAGCTGGGCTCCGGAATAATTACCTCGTCACCCGGACCCGCAAGAGCCCTCAAAGCTGCATCAATTCCTTCACTTCCTCCCACCGTAACCAATATTTCATCCACAGGATTATATTCCAGTGAAAATTTTCTCTGCAGATATTTGCTTATCTCTTCCCTGAGTTCAATAAAACCTGCATTGGAGGAATACTGTGTATGCCCGTTTTCCAGTGAATAAATTCCGGCCTCCCGGATATTCCAGGGCGTTACAAAGTCAGGTTCTCCCACTCCCAGGGATATGACATCCTTCATCTCGTTAATCAGATCAAAGTACTTTCTGATACCAGAAGGCGGGACATTTTTTATTCTGTCCAAAATCATATCTTTCATTATCATATGAAAATCGGCTCCCTTCTGTCTATGGGTTTTTCCTCAAAAATAGTTCCCTTGTCCTTGTATTTTTTCAATACAAAATGGGTTGCACAGCTTAGAACCGATTCAAGGGGTGCAAGCTTTTCCGATACAAACAGCGCAACTTCCTTCATGGTTTTCCCCTCAATGATTACGGTGAGGTCAAACCCGCCCGACATCAGATAACAGGCTGTAACTTCAGGATATTTGTAAATTCTGTCGGCTATTTTATCAAAGCCCAGTCCTCTTTGAGGTGTCACCTTGACTTCTATAAGTGCCGTAACCTTTTCCCTCTCGGTTTTATCCCAATTGACCAGTGTACTGTATCCGACTATTACATTTTCAGCTTCATATTTCTTTATGGCTTCCGTTACCTCTTCAACCGATTTGCCAAGCATAACCGCTATCTCCGCCGCTGTCACTTTGCTGTTCTTTTCCAAAATCTCCAGAATCTCTTCCATTTTCAATCTCTCCTTTACATTTTTATTTAGTCGTTATTGACTTATAAATAATATCTGATCAGAATATTTTTTTAATATAATAAGAAAGGTGGCACAAAAAAAACCCAAGTCCTCCAAAACAGGGACGAAGGTTTCCGCGGTACCACCCTAATTAATGCTGCAATGCATTCACTCAAATAATGCGACATTATTTACAAATAATGTTTACATTACGCGCCTGTAACGTAGCGTCACGTCTTTTTCTACTTGCCGTCTCCGACTTTCGAAAAAGCTGCTCCCGGGCTGCCTTCAATACCAACCAGTACCGGAATCCCACCAACAGCAACCTGTTTACCGGCTCTCTTAAACTGATTCAATACTTACTCTTCCCATTCACAGCATTTAAAATTATAAATTTGTCACCCTACTTATTAATGTGTGCAATATTAATATATGCAATAGACATCAAAAAAACACAATAATTATTAAAGCCTATTATAATTTAAATTATATTTTTATTCAAGTATAAAAATAATTTATACTTTTATTCCTTTATAAAGCCTGACAGTTCACCCTCATATTTTTTAAGCTTGCCGACTAATTCCACCTTTAAGACCTTAAGTTCTTCCTTTATATCCACAAGCTTTTCTTTTTCTTCTTCCACCTGTTTTTCAAGATTTTTCTTCTCGCTGATGGCCTGAAGTTTTGCCTCGTTAATGATAGTCTCTGCCTTTTCCTGTGCAGTAATAAATGCAGTGGCTATCTTCTCCCTGTCTTCCTTTATCTGCTGGATATTTGAACTGATCTCATCATATTTGGATTTGATATCACGATACTGGGCTTTAACATCAGCAATTTCCTTTTCCTTGGCTTTAAGCTTTTCTTCATACTCTTTATTTAATCTTTCAAGATAATCATTAACATGTTTTTTCTTGAAACCGAAAAGGGCCGTAGAAAATAATTTTTCCCCTGCCATAGTACATCCTCCCACAAAATATTTGTAGTAAATGAATTATTTTATAATATCTTCCATTATAACAAATGAATCTCTTAAGGGCAAGCTTGAACAAATCAACTGCCGAAAGAGATTCATCATATGGAAATAAATAATATTCTCATTTATTGTAAAGAAGAATTAACTATTACACTGCTATACTGCAAAGCTCCGATTCTATAAATGTTTATCTATAAGCTCGGAAAACTCATCTTTTGCCCTGGCTCCGACAATCTTTTCGGCAACCTGGCCGTCTTTAAATATCAGCACAGTCGGTATGCTCATTATTCTGAACTGGGCAGCCAGTTCACCCTGGTCATCCACGTTTATCTTTGAAATCTGAACTTTCCCCTCATAATCCTCTGCCAATTCCTCCATTATTGGAGCCACCATCCTGCAAGGGCCGCACCATGATGCCCAGAAATCAACCACTACCGGCTTTTCTGATTTAAGTACCGACCCCTCGAATGTATCTTTGGTAATATCAATTATTTTACCTGACATAAAAATTTCCTCCTGATTCACATGTTAGTTGCTAAAACTTAATTTATTTATACCCATTTGAAAAATTATTAAACATCTCTGCCGGCTAATATTCCTTCAAGGAATTAATGTTAACCTTATTCCCGTCGATGGAAACAAGCGTACCGTTAAGTACCTCCAAAAACTCTCCTCTGAATGAAGCTTTCAAATCATTTTTAACATTAATAATTTTGTTCTCACTTCTATTAATATAGTAAACATTTCCGCTGCCGGATACAACTATATCTTCCGGAGGCACAGGTTCTTTCAAAGGAGTTTTGGTCCAGTCATCAGTAAACCTGCTTTCTGTAATCTTCTGCTGATATAGCTGAGTCACCTTCCCGTCGTTCCCCAGAGCTGCAATAAACAGGGTATCGTTTGCATCTATATCCAGTATCCTCACATTTTCGGAATCAATGGTTATCTTTGATTTTGACTTATCCATATCATTATACACATAAACCGGTTCGCCCGGGTTCTGATAAACCAGCTTGTTAACATAGGCGCTCTCCTTGATAATTGCGTCAGCACCAAGGGTTAAAACATTTGAATACTGGTTCATGACATTGATCCTGTAAATTCTTGACCTTGTCTCCGAAGTATTTAATTGTGCATAAACTACGTTTGTATACGGTGAAAGATCTATATCCATAACTTTGCTTTGTGCATTTACGGCTTTTATCTCGGGCAGATCCCTGATAGTTCCGTAATCGGCCTCATAGGTTGAAATCTGTATCACTCCCTTTTTACCGTTTTTGGTATCCGAGGAGTAAATAATCATATCCCTGTCAGGCAGCCACTTGAAAAATGTTATCATATCGTCTTCAAGACCGGCTATCTTTTTATCTTTTTTCGCTTTTATATCCACTATATGCAGCGCTCCGTCAGTGTCCACATATGCGCCGAATCTTGAATTATATGATACCTTTACTTCCTTGACCCCGGCTGCAACAGTGAAAACTCCGGTTACCGGCTTTTCCTTCACTTCACCTTCAGCCGTTGTTATACTAACCGAACCATCACTATTTAAAAATATATTATTTATATAAAACAATACACAGAATTGGAACATTACTGCTAATAATATCCACTTATACCACCTAGCTAAAGTTTTCAATCAGGTACCATTCGCCTTTCCAGCCCACATAAATGAGTTATGAATAAATGTACGCACCTACCGTGAGCCGGGTAAGGCGTGAAGCAGAGCTCTATTCTACGGCATTACCATAAATACCGACGGAACCGATCTTTCACCCAGAGCATCCGAAGGTGTATTGATTACCTTTCCGTCATAATACATTGTTGTTGAAGAACCTCCGTCCAGATTGGCAGCATTTACGGCGCCATGCTTGAGCATGATGTTCTGAACTTCCTCCAGGGTTGCTCCAAAGGATTTCAGGCTTCTCCCGTCAATAACCAGCATGAGTACAGACCCGTCTTCTTTTTGCCCTATTACTGTTCTTGGAGAGATACCCCATCCGCCGTCGCCCTTTACAGTGGGTTTACCGTTAACTATCAGCGGAGGACCGAAACTGATTGCCTCCTTAACCTTGTATTTATTCAGATCGTTCTCCGAATGCTTTCCTACTATGAGCATACCATCTTCAGTAAAGGCGATGGTATCACGTTTTTTGTCCTTATCCTTGATTTGTCCGCTTATATACTTGCCGTTACTGATCAGATATCCCAGCGGAGCGCCTCCTGTTCCTGCCCATTTGGTGTCAATAAAACCGCCTCCGTTTATGGCTGCAATGGCACCATTTCTTTTTGCTATACTGCTGGTGGTTTCACCGGCTCTGGGCATCTGATTGGAGTATCCGACCTTTATTCTGGTGGGATCTTCTATCAAAAGCATCTTACCTTTAAAATTGGAGCTCTCAACATCAAAAAGTTCAATCTCCCCGGTGTGCTTTACTCCAAATTTAAGCATTTTTATTGCTTCGGTATCCAAATCCGATATTGCATAACCGTCACCCAGTATCCTGGATATTGCATTGTCCGACAAAAAGGCCTTCGGAATTTTCTGAAGCGTAAAGGAGTTCCAGGTCATCCCTATTATAGTTCGCTTTACGTTGTTGAAAGGACCGTAAAAGACCAGCAGCGGTGTTGTTAACGACATAAATAAAAACTCAAATATTAAAAAAACAATAATGCTTTTCAGCTTTGATTTTTTCTTTTTCTTCTTTACCTGCTTGAGCTGATTTTGCAGCCCAAACTGTTCATTTACCGTTATGTTATTCATTTAGCCCCCTAAATCAAATAAGCCCCACAAAGTGCAAACAAAAAGCATACACCCTCGTGTATACTTTTTAGTAATCTAATATAAAAAGTAATTATATTATAATATTGTTATTGGTATATTTCAAATGAATCACAAAAAATTAATATTTGTAACATTAGTGACACAGGATACTGGAAAATCTGCCATTTTCTACACGATCTTCAATCTGTCAAGTGCCCGGTGCACACGTTCGAACAGCAGCCCTGCCAGAAACCATGCGGGAGCATAATCCAGCCTGACAATACCCTCAACGGCAAATCTGCCGAAATACTGCCATGGATACACGTGCAATATGCTCAGGATCAGTTTTCCTGTTGTGTATTCTATTCCCCAAATTATCACAACCCAAACTAAACCTCTCAGTACAACATTCCAGGAACGTATAATGTCATGAAGAGGTTCCAGGAAAACTCCGCATCCGTATATAAATAACATCCACAGGCTGGTATATGCCTCAAGGGTCATATTGCCGTTGATTAACGAATATAGTCCCGTCCAGACTATTTCCATGCTCCAGCCGATAATACCGTAAATAAAGAATCGTTTTATCATATTTATCATAATATATATTTTTTTCACATTTTGGTACTTTTTATTTATCAAAATCATAAATTGTGAAAAGTATTTTTTTCCATTTAATTCAGCGGGTCGTTGCCGGTTAATTTAATTGACTTTTCAGCTCATGGAGCTTTGCAGAATTGGAGGGCAGCTTTGACCAATGTATGCATGTCAGTAGTTCTCCCGGCCGGTATCCGTCAATGGATTGCCCCCGAAGTTCTTGCCTGAAATAGTACGGCCGTCGCTGCACTTGGTGTAAGTCTACAAATTTCAAGCAAGCTCTTCTAACCGGGCTTCCCATTGACGGGTACCGGCCTCGCGCACTACTGGTGCCTCATTTTTTTGGAAGCTGCATCCCATTAAGACAAATACTACATATTACTGAAAAGCAATCATAATTTAACCGGCACAACAAGTTAAATTAGCTCGTAATGCTAGTTAATAATTTGTTTTGCTTTACAGATAGATTTAATTAGAATCAACTGGTACGAGGGACAACTTCATGAAATAAGATGCACGGTTAAAAACAATTGTGATAAATTGTCGGCAAAACCGCTTTAAATGAGGCGATACAATTTATGTAATTGTTTTGGGGGCGCCCTTATTTTATGAAGTCAGTACGGAAGCTACCAGTTGATATAGAATATTACACAGGTAAAGCAAAATTCAAATTAATTAGCACTACGCGTTAAATAAATTTTAACATTGTATTAATTAATGATAAACGCTACCAATAACATCTTCTTTATGTTATTATATCAACAACTGAAAATCGGATAAGCAAATACAGCTTGAATCATATAAATAACGGGTAGAAATATATAATCTACTAAATAACAGATTGGAGGATGCACATGTATCTTGTTGGAAAAATCAACGTAATATCAGCCCTGCCGGAAGAATTTAAGAGATTGAACGATATCGCATATAATTTATGGTGGTCCTGGAATCCTGAGGCAATCGACCTTTACAGGGAGATCGACCTGGAGCTTTGGGAAAAGCTGGGCAAAAACCCTGTACGTTTTCTGCAGGAGGTAAGTCAGAAAAAGCTTCAGGCCAGGCTTGAAGATAAGGATTATATGTCAAGGCTTCATAATGTGGTCGCTGCCTTTGACAGCTATATGTCCGAAAAAGACACATGGTTTTCAATAAATCATCCCGAAAGTAACGGAAAAAGAATCGCCTATTTCTCGGCCGAATACGGTCTAAACGAAGTGCTGCCTATTTATTCCGGCGGTCTGGGCGTATTGTCGGGTGATCACTGCAAATCTGCCAGTGATCTGGGCCTTCCCTTTACTGCAATCGGTCTTTTTTACAAACAGGGTTATTTCAGTCAGAGAATCAATATTGACGGCTGGCAGGAAACCAGCTTTAATAATTTGAATATTTCCCAGCTTCCAATATTGCCGGCACTCAATTCAAACGGCGAGCAGGCTGAAATCAATATCACCTTTGCGGGCAGAACCGTATATGCAAAGGTCTGGAAAGTACAAATCGGCAGAATCAATCTTTACCTGATGGATACCGATGTGTCGAAGAACAATCCTTCTGACAGAGCCCTTACTTCAAGGCTGTACGGAGGGGATCATGAAACCAGGATTCAGCAGGAAATTTTCCTTGGTATCGGCGGCATCCGTGTTTTGGATGCACTGGATATCCACCCCACGGTTTATCATATGAACGAGGGACATTCCTCTTTCATGGGACTGGAACTTATAAGAAAACTTATTAATGAAAAACATTTAACCTTTAAGGAAGCAAAGCAGATTGTGTCCAATTCCGCCATATTTACCACCCATACCCCTGTTCCGGCAGGAAATGACACCTTCCCTCTGTACATGATGGACAAATATTTCGGAGATTTCTGGGGTCAATTGGGACTCAGCAGATATGATTTTCTTGAACTGGGACTGAAAAATCCCGAGGATCAGAATTTCAACATGACAGTCCTCGCTCTGACGCTTGCCGGCAGAAAAAATGGGGTAAGCAAGCTTCACGGAGCCGTCTCCAGGGATATTTTCGGAGATGTCTGGCCCGGCGTACCCCAGGATGATGTTCCCATAACGCACGTAACCAATGGAATCCATACACTGACCTGGTTATCGCCTAAAATAAAGGAGCTTTATGACAAATATCTCGATTCCGACTGGAAAACCAGGATATACTCCGCTTCCACTTTTGAAGCTGTAGACAATATTCCTTCCGGAGAGCTCTGGAATACCCATTTGGAATTAAAGCACAAGCTGATCGGTTTTGTAAGGGATAGGCTGAAGGCTCAGAAACTGGCTAACGGTGAATCTATGGAAGCGGTAAGACAAGTTGATACCTTCCTTGATCCCAATGCGCTTACCATCGGTTTTGCTAGAAGGTTTGCAACCTATAAGCGAGCAAACCTCATATTCAGAAATCTTGCAAGGATACAGAATATCCTTAATAACCCGGAAAAGCCGGTGCAGATTATTTTCGCCGGTAAGGCCCACCCTGCCGACGGCCCGGCTCACGATGTCATCAAGAATATAAACGATATAGCAAGGCAGGAAGGCTTTTACGGAAAGGTTATCCTTCTTGAAAACTATAATATGACTGTTGCCAGAAATCTTGTTCAAGGCGTTGACATATGGATGAATAATCCAAGAAGGCCTCTTGAAGCAAGCGGAACCAGCGGTCAAAAGGTCTGCATAAACGGCATCATTAATTTCAGCATTCTGGACGGCTGGTGGTGCGAGGGCTATACTGGTGAAAACGGCTGGGTTATAGGTGATGAGACCGAATTTGACAATGAGAACTCCCAGGACAATATAGACAGCGAATCCATATATGACACTCTTGAAGGAAAGATCATTCCCCTTTTCTACAAGGTTAACGAGAAAGGTATACCTGAGGAATGGATCCGAATCATGAAAAATTCCATAAAGTCACTGGCCTGGAATTACAGTACCGACAGAATGGTAAAGGAGTACACCGAAAGAATGTATCTGCCCGCCATGACCGGGGCTTCAAAGCTGTTGGAGGATAACTGCAATACGGCAAGAAGTTTCAGCTCCTTTGAAGAACATATGAAAAACAATTGGGCCCAGGTACAGCTTATGGCAGATAAAAACCACAATGACCTCAAAGATTACAGGTCAAATTCCGGGCAGGAAATCAACCTGTGGGTCAATGCCCAATTAGGTGCAATCGATCCGGCAAACATTATGGTTGAATTATATTACGGAACTCTGGAAAACGGGAAAATAGCAAATGCACAGGCAGTTGAGATGAATTGCACCGAAAAGCTGGCCGACAGCCTGTACAGATATTCTCTGAACCTTAGAATTGAAGACGGCGGAGAATATGCCTATACTTTCCGTGCAACCCCAAAGCATCCGGATATGATAAACAGGTTTGATACTGGATTGATCCGCTGGACTATATAGTTATAGTGAATGATTAAAAGTGTAAGGTTAAGATTTGTGATAGGTTTGTTTTTGAATTTTCCCAGTCAGGCAGACAGAGGGAAATTCAAAAGCCATTGAACACTACATAAATATGATTTGTTGTGTTCATAAATAGCATTTGAGGCAGGATTAGAGTTTATAAAGTTAAAATTCAATACATTTTGTTTGGTTCAACAAAACAAAATGTATTGATATTCCCTAGAGTATAATTTCCGCTTTATCCTGCTAGTACCCTTCAATAAAATTGTATGTTCATGTTGACTGTTTCCAATATATTACATATAATAAAGTCAAGCGGTACTATTATTAAAAAAGGAGAGTTTCTATGCAAGAGGCTGTTATTAAATCAAGGGTATTGACAATTATTTTATATTTATTACCTATACTGTTAGTCACTTTTCTTACTCGAAAGATAAATTATTTTTTACTTAGTGCGGGAGTTATGACAATTTTACTTAGCCTAGGCATGTATTTAACGCCAAGCTATATTGGATTTAAAAAAGGTTCAGATAAGTATCATAGTCCACTTTTTATAGGCGTATCAGGACTACTTCTTATATTACTTTATACAATGGGATAATATTAGAAATGTTTCAGGAGCTGTAATAACATAACAAAGTAGGGTATTATAAGTGTTTTAAATCAACTTATAATACCCTACTTTGTTATGTTATTTTCTAAATATAAAATTTAATGATTAGAATACTAAAACTGCATACTCGTTACCAAGTGCAAATTGCAAATTTACACTTGCATTTGACACTACAACAATACCACCAACAAGGGCAGCTATTGGTCCTGTTATGGTAACACCACAAAGAGCAGCAATTGCCAATCCTATGGTAGTAGATCCACCGCCTAAATTGATTATTTCTTTTATAATGTCCCAACCGGCTTTATTAAACACAAGTTCTCCGTGTGAAGGTAAAGCCAAAGGTATGTACATTATACTAGCCCCAGTAGATGGATTATAGTAGTTAGGATGTATTTCAGTAGGGTTAGATGGACTAGTAACATTTGTATATTTTTCTACGATTGCCAATACTTTATCGGCATAATCTTGTGTTATTGAATTATTTTCAACTAACTGTTTTAATGCATTTTCAACATTTGCTTTATTGATTGGAGTTAAATTATTCTGAATAACGACAGTTTCAGAACTGTCCTCTGTAGAAGCTGCAAAGCTTTGGGAACTAAAAACAAATAGAATACATAGAACTAAAGCAAGTGAAGTAATTTTTTTAATACTAAACATCTGAATGATCTCCTTTACGATTGTTTTTTTATCAATATTGATGTATTGTGTATTTATGACATGTCTATAACATAAAATAACATATTTTTTTAAATATGTCAATAATTGGAAAACGCAATTAAGAACATATGTGTCATAGGTCAAAATAATCGTGAAAAAACACGGTAATTACACGAAATATCTATTTTATGCTGTAAGTGCATATCAGAATTTTACTCAAGTCTCAAATAACTCTAAGAACCAATTTAGCTTTTTAATCGTCAAAAAATAATCCTATTTTTTCAAAAAATTGAACTTTCCTTTTTTACGTTTTTCTTTTATTTAGTGAATAGCCAAGAACATCCGTTTTTTGTATTGATAATTTTCGACTTACGTAATATATTACCCAAGTAGATAATATATTACGTTGATGGAGAAATTAATGTGTATGATTCTAAACAGGTAAAATTTTTAGAGGAACAAGGTTTTATATTCGGCAGTTTATTTCTCTTGGCAAATAAACTTCAGGTCAGCAGTGACAAACATCTTGAAAGCGTCGGTCTGACTACCAAACAGTGGTTTCTGATTGCAGCGGTTCAGAATTTTAAAACTCCTCCAACTCTCAGTGAGGTATCTGAGCTCATTGGAAGCTCCCGTCAGAACGTAAAGCAACTTGCAATAAAACTTGAGAAAAAAAACTTTTTAACACTGGAGAAGGATGAGCAGGCTGTCAGGCTTATATTAACCGAGCAATGCATTAATATCTGGAGAGACCGTGATGCATTGGATAAACAGTTTATTACCGAAATATTAAGTTGCTTGACAATTGACCAATATAACTTCTTAGGCAGTCATCTTTCCAGATTGTTTTATCTTAATATGTTATTCCTATATATGGTCTACATTCCTATACTGACAAACCTGCAAGCCAAAACCCGATACTGCACTGTCTCAGCTGATTTATACTTTAATGAAAAAGGAGGATTAGTTAATTCTGTATGCGGATATATATATTGCTTGGAAGAAGACAGTTCATACAAGAAAGTAAAATGGTCAACTCCATTGAAAGATTACAGGTACATCAATGGACTTTTACTGGCTTCCCGCGTGGAAGCCGTCTGGAACTATCCGCAAGGCGATGATTGCTATATTAAGCTGACAAATATAAAGGGGCTGAAATATAATTGCGATAGTTTTTAGAGAAGGCGTGTCGCAAAACTAACACAATTGAAATATATGTGAAAAATTATCATAAAGCTTCCCATTTATCGAAGCTGTACTCGCACACTATAATCAGTAATCCATTATTAGCAATTCCCTTATTTCAAGACGGCCCTTTATCTAAAAAGAGCCTTTACGCAGTCCCGCTCCACTTGCCGCACTTGTCACCCCAGCACGCCACAGGGTCGTCATCCAGTGTGATCTGGACAATTTCACAGCAGTTGGAGCAGCCTGAGCATTCCCTGCTTTCAGTGGTATATGAACCGTTAAGCTTGTCAAAGCCGTTAAATTGTGTTTTTCCCGAGGCGGCCTGTACATTTTCCCTTGCCAGCAGAGCCACGCCATAGGCGCCCATGACATCAAAATGCTCCGGTATTATGATCCCGACTCCCAAGGCTTTTTCAAATGCTCTGACAATACCTATATTTGCCGCCACACCGCCCTGGAATACAACCGGAGAATCCAGCCTTTTGCCTTTTGCCAGATTTGCAAGATAGTTTCTGACCAGGGCATCACATAAACCGCCGATGATATCTTCTCTTGAATGTCCCATCTGCTGTTTATGTATCATGTCGCTTTCGGCAAAAACAGCACACCGTCCTGCTATTCTCACAGGATTTTTAGATTTTAACGCATATGACCCGAAATCCTCAATTGCTATCCCTATTCTGGAGGCCTGCCTGTCCAGGAAGGAACCTGTCCCGGCAGCACATACGGTGTTCATTGCAAAATCATGGACCACCTGGTTTTTTAACAGAATAATCTTGGAATCCTGCCCGCCTATTTCAATAATAGTCCTGACATCGGGTATTGTTTTTTGTGCTGCCACCGCATGGGCCGTTATTTCATTTTTTACAACATCGGCTCCCACTATTGCAGCTGCCAGCTGCCTGCCGCTTCCTGTTGCTCCTACACCTGATACCACAATATTCTTGCCGATCCTCCGGTCAATGTCCTTCAGACCTTTCCGGATGGATTCGATGGGCTGTCCTTCAGTGCGGAGATACTGCTTGTCAAGGACATTGTTCTCCTCGTCAATAAGTGTGATATTTGTGCTTACCGATCCTACATCAATACCCATATAACATTTTATTCTGTTCATTCAAGTGCTCTTCCCTTCTCTTTTTAATTAAATCGACAAATGCTTCAACTCTGGTATTAAATCCGGCTTCCCCCGTCATTTCGTCCCTGATGATGGTCATTACGGGAATCTGATGATTTTCTTCCACCGCAGGAAGGATTGCCTGTGATACGATCTCAGGCATGCAGCCCAGGGGATAAATATGAATAACGCCGTCATAGCCTTCCTTTGCATGGACGACGGTATTGCCCACGGTATGATGGGCATGTCCGCCTACCATGCTGCTCATATATGCTTTTGATTCTCTTACGTCTTCCGATTCCACAGGCAGATGAAGACCCTTCTTCAGCATGTCATTTATTATCCAGCCGCTGACCGTAACCTGTCTCGTCACTTCCACCCCCATATTGCCCAGCATTCTCTCAATGGAAAAATTCGCATATGGCTCGATTGTGGTGTAAATCTCTCCGACAATGCCGACTTTCAAGGGCCGTGCCTTTTCATTTACCGGCAGCTTTTTAAGTGTCTTTTCTGTCTGTCTTATAAATTTTAATATTTCTTTCGAACCACTGACCTCCAGAATTCCTGTTTGGAAGCCGCGGTATATTTTATCAACACTTCCCTTTTCAAGCTGCCTGGCCCGTTTTATACGAGACAGCCTTTCCAGGTTGTCCAGCTGAACCGCCACATTTTTGGCTGCGTTCACCGCTTTTGCAACGTTCAGATAGTTTGAGCCGCCGCTGACCTTCTTAATTCTTGCAGCCAGCTCCTTTATGCCCTGATCCGGAACCTCAAGAGTTATAATATCCATCTTTATTCCGATCTCGGCGGCGGTTTTTTTCAGCATCTCTCCGAAGTATCCCAGCTTGCACGGTCCGCAGCCTCCGGTTATCAGCATGGTATCGGCACCCAGTTCATGAGCCTGGAGCATATTCCCCACAAAAAGCTTAAAGGGCAGGCAATGTGCTTCAGAAGTATATTTTGAGCCCAATTCCAGCGTCTTGTTTGTATTAAATGGCGGAACCACATATTCCGAGCCAAAATCGTCCAAAAAAGATTTTGCTGTAATATAAGTATTACCTATATGAGGAAACGTTATTTTCATGGGTTACCCTCCTCACAATCATATCTACAAATGCCTCCAGTCTGGTGCAGAAGCCGGTCTCTGCCGAATGTTCATCCAAAACCAGCTTCATAAATGGAAGGTCACTTTCCTCCCTTATTTTCTTTTCAACCAGTTCTATCACAAAACTGTCCACCCCGCAGCCAAAGGAAGTTATGGCAATAACTCCATCTATGCCGCCATTTTCTATGAGCTGAATGCTTCCTCCATATGCCCGGGTTCCATAATCCCAGAACAACATTTTGTCAAGTTCCCTGCATTTTTCCTTTGACTCCCGGTAATCCAGCATATCCAGCGTTACGATTCCTATCCCGTAATCTCTCAGCTTCCTCATCAATTCCATGTTTATAAAACTGTCATATACCGTATAGCAATGGCCTAAAACAGCAACCGTAATATTAGTGCTGCGTTTCTGAATGACCCGCAGGGGCATTGAACCGATTTCCTGCTTGAACTCATCGGTCAGCACTCCGGATTTCATGACCTGCCTCTCATTTCTGTATGCCTCCAATGCATTTTTATAGGCATTTTTTATTTTTTGTTTATCCTTCGTTATAAATTCACCGGTATACTGCGCAGCAAGCCATGAATTTTTTTCGCTCTTCCTCAGATTGATTTCGGTATCGATTATCCTGGGCATTAATTTTATGGAATTTCTTATCATATCCTGAACTCCGGCGACTTCCGGGCAGATGTACTGTTTTTTTGAGATACTTGTAAAACGCGGCAGGAAAATAAAGTCCGCTTTTCCAAGCAGATTTATCACATGTCCGTAATATGCCTTTATTGGGAGACAGGCTTCGGAAACGCAGTTATTGGCACCCTCCAATAATGTGTTTTTGTTGGTTTTATCCGAAATTACAATTTCTGCTCCCAGTTCGGTAAAAAAGCTTTCCCACAGGGTGGAAAACTTATAATAATATAAACCTCTCGGTATTCCTACTTTGACCATTCAAGCCTCCATTGATTCATATTATGCAAATGAATGGAATAAAAAAAATCCACTCTCAATTCATTATTGACGTGGATTCAATCTGTTATACTTTATTATTATTCTGTTGAACTTTATTATTTTATAGAAGCTTTATTGATAATCCCTTTGTAATAATTTTCTGAAACTGCTCTGCTGAAAATCAATTGAAGAACGATATATACTGCGGCAATTTTTGCGCTGGCACTCCAAAATTCCTTATATAAATCATTACCTCCCATTATTGACTGGATAATAAGCATGAGGCAGACACCCATAAATAAACCAAGGATGAGAGGGATAATAAACAGGAAACCTGTCTGGGTATGAATAAATTTCCTGAATTCCTTTCTCATTACTCCGATTTTTCTTAACTGTGAATATTTCTTTGCCATCTTATCGGTACTTTCATATTGGCGGAAGAGCAATATCAGTATTGAAGCTGCAAAGAACAAAATGCTTATAAAATTTGTAACAAACACAAAGTTTGAATAAAGGTGTCTCATTAAGGTATAGCCTGCATAATCGCCAAATACGGTAAAATGCTGTGACAGGGGATTGCTGTTGTCCCTTATCCCGTTCAGCCTGTCGAAAACAGGCCCTGTTTTTTTCCATTTATCCACTCTTATATCGTGTATTATACCGTTAAATTCTTTATTTGAGCTTTCAAGCTCTCTGTAATTTTCATCGGCAACAACCAGAATATATCTGTTTCCCAGAACAATTTCACTGCTGAAATGGTGACTGGTGACAGTGCCTTTCATTAAGAGTTTTTTTGTTATAACACCGTTTGTTATTTCAATTTCCTTAAGACTGCTCTCTGAAGGTACAGCCAGGGGGTCGGCTGCAAGAATCTGTGCTTCACCGCTGCCTATTGCCAACTGGTCCCCGGTCATAATATGCAGTGTGGATCTGCTTATGATACATACCGGAACGGCAGGGCTCTGTGAAGCTCCCTTATCTGCCGGTGATGCCGGCACACTTTCAATTTTATTTGCAAAAGTACAGGGATACCTGAAATGCTCTCTCAGCCCTGCGCCGCTTTCCTTAACAAGCTCATCCGCATAGCCCTCTTCAAACCTGTTTACCCCGAAAGCCTCAATATAAGTTATTACCTGTTCCGGAGTCCTCTCTACGATTTTTTCGGATATACTCAGCAGGGCAAAGGTTGAAGCCGAACATAACAATATCATTCCGCTGAGTATACTGAGAAGGAAAAGCACATTTGCATTCTTTTTTGAAGTATATTTCAGTTCCGAAAGATTGAGCAGGCTCCTGCCGTAAAGCTCCCTATTCCCTTTGACAAATGCCGAAAGAATTCCCGTTATATGCGATATGACCAGATACATTCCGGCCATGCCTGCAATAATCGCCAGAATAATGGGTATTCTTTTCATGGCTATATCCCTTGACATTGCTGCTGACACCGAGGTTGAAGCAAATACCGCCATCAGCACAAGCCCCGCGGCAGCAAGACCGCTGTGACTCCGGGCGGTAAACTCGGATTCCCTGTCCGAGGTCATCAGCCTTTTAATGTTCATTTTTCTGCGGGAAAGAATAGTTATAAAAATATTTACACCATATATGACGATGAATATTGCGGCAGTCAGCAAATAGCTCCGATAGTCAAGTACAAATCTTCCGTTTTCTTCCCCGATTATTTTCATATTGATCATGTAAACCAATCTGGAAAAAACCGTTCCCACCGCTATTCCCAACACAATTGAGGCAGCCAGTATCACCAGATCCTCAAGAATTATCAGTCTGGATATATCCCTGTAAGTCATGCCCATTGTCATGTAAAGCCCGAATTCCTTTGACCTGCTCTTGTTTTTGCTGCTGTTGATATAACTGATAAAGCCTACCGAAAATATGGATAAAATAATGACCATTATTGAAAAAACATATTCGGATCCCATTCCTGCCCTGTTCATAAAATCATTGATTTCCTTACTGAAGGAAAGATTGCAGAAAATGAAAAAAATAGATATGGTGAAGGTACTGCACAGAAAAAAGGCGATATATTTGCGAATCCCGAATTTGAAATTTTTCCACACAATTCCGCTAAATTTCATCTTTATCAGCCTCCCCTTCCAGTACAGCAAGGCTGTCTATTATCTTTTCAAAAAATTGGCTTCTGCTGCCGTCCCGGAGCTGTTCAAAACATATCTGACCGTCCCGTATGAATATAATTCTCTTGCAGTAGCTTGCCGCAAACGGGTCATGGGTAACCATCAATATTGTTGCCTTTTCATTTTCGTTGATTTTTTCAAGACAGCCCATTACGGCTTTAGCTGACTTGGAATCAATGTTTCCGGTGGGTTCATCGGCAAATATTACCGCCGGGTTGTTGACAAGGGCCCTTGCCACAGCCGCCCTTTGCTGCTGTCCGCCTGATACATTGTAAGGATGTTTGTCTGCCGCCTTCTCTATATCAAAAAGCTGCAGATACCTGTTTATTTTCTCTTCAATCTGAGACATGGGCTTTTTATCGAGTATAAGCGGCAGCATGATATTTTCCCTCAGTGTAAGGCTGTCAAGCAGGTTGAATTCCTGAAAAACAAAACCCATCCTCCGTCTTCTGAAAAGAGCAAGCTCCTCAGCCTTCATGGAAAACAGGTCCTGCTTCTCAATAACCACATTGCCGCCTGTGGGGACATCTATGCCGCTCAGCATGTTCAGCAGCGTGGTTTTGCCGCTTCCCGACGGTCCCATGACACCCAGGAACTCTCCTTCATTTATGGTTAATTCCACACCGTTAAGAGCATTTGTGCTCTGCTTGTTTTTTTGGCCGTAATATGTTTTTATCAGATTTTTAACTTCAATTAATGCCATATGCATTCCCTCCGTTTGATCTCTTTAATCAAATTATAAATTTACGGAGAATAAATAAGTATTCAACAACCTTTCACAAAACTTACAGTTTTGAAAGAAAAGCAGTTTTGCGTACTGAGGTTTTACGTTACTGAAGTTTTAATTTACGGTAGATTACCGACACACATGTACCTGAGCCGGGATGGGATTCCACAACAATCTCGTGGCCCAGCCCCCGGGATATGAGTTTAACTATGTACAGTCCTATACCGGTGGCGTTTTTCATCTTCCTGCCGTTTTCCCCTGTGAAGAAGGGGTCCATTATCTTCTGAAGGTCATGTGCCGGAATCCCTATTCCGTAATCGCGTATACTTAATATTGTCTTATTTTCGTCAGTTTCAATTTTAAAATCCACTTTTTTCATTTCCTCAGAAGCACCGGAATATTTTATGGAGTTGGATATTATCTGTTCAAGCATTACAGCATTCCATTTTGAATCGGTAAGTACTTCGGCCTTTTGAATTCCGTTGGGAACAATATGGGGACATACGTTGTTATAAATGAAACTCCGTTTTTTGCTGTTGATAATTTTTATCAATTCCGGGTATAAATCCACAGACTCAGGCTTATAATCCTTGTTGAATTCATTGATACGCAGATAGTCAAGCAGATTGTTCAGCATTTCAAGCTGTCTTGTATTTTCCTCTGAAATATCCTGAATGGTGTTATACAAGCCACATTCCCGCCTATCCTGGCAAGCAGTGCCGGGGGTGTTTTGAACGGCCAGGTCGATGACCGTTACAGGTGTTTTCATAGCGTGGATAAACTGTGAGATAAACCTTCTGAAATCCAGGTTTTTTTGTTTCTCTTCATTGAGTCTTGTATTATGATGCCTGTGGATTTTGATAAGCGTCGAATTTATTTTCCTTACATAATGCTTGCCGGAATAAACCTCGTCCGGGAGGTTTATTTCTCCGGTATCACACATGATCATCAATTTCCTGTAGGAAAAGTATTGTACAAACAGAAACGGTCCGGATAGGACAACAGAAAGACAGGCCGGATAAAGCCATTCGGTGCTGTCCATGGAAAGATTGAAGAAAAGGATAATTACAGCTGTATTTATGATAAGGAGAATCAGAAGGGAGAGCTTGTCTTTCAGGAAACATAAGAATATGTATAATTCCTGTTTCATAAGCTCTTCTCCTCTTTGGACCGGGTCAGGGCTGCAGCATCAAGAAAGTAGCCTGCTCCCCGTTTAACTTTAATTGCATTTGAAAATCCAAGCTCCTGGAGGCGTGCTTTCACTCTGGTCATATTAACCGAAAGGGTATTTTCCTCAACAAAGGTTGCATCATCCCATAATTCCTCAAAAAGCTCTTCCCGTGGAACCACATTGCCCGGTTTTTCCATAAGCTTCTTAATAAGCCTATACTCGTTTTTTGACAGCATGACCTGGTTACCCCGGGTCTTCAAGGTCAGTTTTTCGGTATCCAGTTCTAGCTCTCCCGCCTTTATTACCGTGACAAACAAATTGGCTGCCGCCCGGCTTCGTCTGAGCAGCGCTCCCATTTTGGCAATGAGCAGCTCAATATCAAAGGGCTTGGTTATATAATCATCGGCACCGAATTCAATTCCCATGACCTGTTCACTGCTGCTGTTCCTTGCAGATATTATGATGATGGGAGTTTCCGAAACACGCCTGATATAACGCACGAAATGAAAACCGTCCAGATACGGCAGGTTGATATCCATAAGCACAATGTCGGCCCTTGATTGCTCAAACTGCTTTTCCACATTCTTGAAATCGGTTACTTTTTCAACAACATAGTTATATTTGGCTAATCTGTCAGCCACCAGACTTGAGAGAGCCAGATCATCCTCTGCAAGAAATACCTTCGGCATACAATACCTCTCATGTTATCTTGTGTTCTTTACGGCCCACTCCTGTATGGCCTTGCCTATGGAATTGGCCATTTGTACCTGGTTGTCATAATTGGACAGCCACTGATACTCCTCGGGATTTGACATAAAGCCGCCTTCAACCAATATGGCCGGAGATTGAGTAACTGTGCATACAGAAAGGCTCTGCCATCTAAATCCTCCATCATTGCGCTTCAGGTCTGCTATCAGGGAATCCTTCACAAAACCTGCCGCAGCCTTTGAACTGTCCTTTGAATATAATACCAGCAAACCTACGTGCTTTGTGTAGTCTGCCGTCACATCCATGGAATTGTTGTGTATGGAAACCGCTATATCGGGTTTCTCTTTTCTTATTAAATTTGCTCTTTCATTGAGGCTGACAGTCTTGTCACCTGTTCTGGTCATAATAACCGCAGCGCCTAAATCCTGCAGATACTTTCTGGTATTTAAAGTAATGGCCAGATTGAGCTGCTTCTCATACGGGCCGTATTTTCCAAGAGGCCCTATGGCTCCGGTTTCGCTTCCCCCGTGGCCCGCATCGAGTAAAACTCTTAGGCCTGTAAGCGGTTTGCTTCCGGTGCCCGAAATCTTTGGTGCATTCTTGAGTGATAAAACAAGTGCTCCGTTTTTATACTGGGCATAATACCCGAAATAGTTGTCAGGTGACTTCAAATTAAAGGTGTATTGGGCCGCACCGTCAACTGCCATATAATCTATGGACTTGAAAATAGCTGCTCCCGGCGCTGCCGACCCGGCATTAATACCTGTCGTACCGTATATTTTCAGAATTACTGCCGTCGGGGATGCTTCTATGCCAAACACCATATTAACAGGCATTTTAAAAGTAATGTCGGTATAGCTTCCGTTATCCTTTACGTTTACGGAGGATATTTTGTTGGAGGCCAGCGGTTTGTCATTCACTACCTTAACATATTTTTTGTCGGTCCAAACACCGCTTTTCAGCAGATAATAACCGTTCTGCTCACCTACGATGTAATCCACCGCACCGTTTATTAACGGAGTAACTCTGGATTGATCCGATGACGGTCCTGACCTTGCCACGGCTTCGGCCTCGGAAGTGCTGACAAGGGCATATTTATAATACTTGTCGGATTGAATGCCGAGGATATTGCCCTGCTTGCTTGTTATTTTCTGTCCCTTGTACTCCATGACAAAAACAGGCTTGTCAAGATTCAATATTTTCTGGCTTCCCGGCACTGCCGGCATGGTAAAGGTTCCTCTATACCTCGCCGGGGTGATGGCCCCTCCGTTGGAATCCATGTCACCGGCATTGGCAAGCTCCACCCTGTATTTACCTATCTCCACCCATACCTTTGCTCCAGTGGGCGCTACACAGGAAAAATCAATTTTCTGACCTGTTTTCATTGTCATGGACGCTGTCGGTGAAAAATACCCTGTTCTGAAGCCCGGCTTGTTCATCTGATAGGGAGCAGCAGAAGTTGAGGCAGCTGTCCTTGTTATTTTAAATATGGTTTCCTTGTCCTTATGCTTGAAAACAAGTACGTTCTCACCAACCTGCAGCTCCTGGTAAACCGTAAAATATCCATCCTCGGAGGGAGTTATCTGATTGCCGTTCAGGTACAGCGGCTGATCGGGGTCACAGCTTCCCATTATACTCACCTTTGAGGAGGAGGTTTTATATCCGTTTCCGGGAGCTGCAATATAAAGCTGACGGTCTTCAGGCACCGGGCTGCCGGCATCCCTGCCTGCCACATATATCCCTCTGAGTTTGTCCTTGATTCCCAGCACATTTGCTTTCAGATTCGAATATCCGTAGAATATGCTTCCGCTGACAGCTTTGCTTTCTCTGTTCATTGCAATCTGCTTGGGTATCTGCAATGGGTCAAGCCACTCGTTGGCCTGTGAGGGATCATTTATCTTGTAGGCGGCATGTCCAACATATAATTTTACGCTGCTGCCGCTGCATACGTTTTTCCACCAATCCAGAATTACCGAATAATCCGCAATCTTAAAGCCTATATTCCAGTATATCTGAGGAGCTATATAATCTAAGTATGCTTCCTTTACCCATTTCTTTGTATCGGCATAGTGATCGTAATACGTTGATATACCGCCCTGTGTATCGGATCCTTCTGCATTTTTATCCTTGTTGGACCATATTGCAAACGGACTGATTCCAAACTGAGCCTGAGGTTTTATTGCTTTTACAGTGTCGTATGTACTCTTTACCAGTGTATTTATATTGTTCCTGCGCCAATCGTCCTTATTGGTGAAGGAACCCTTGTATTTTTCGTAGGATTTGCTGTCGTTAAAGTCCTTACCGTTGCATTCACTTTTTGAGGGATAAAAATAATCATCGAAATGAATACCGTCCACATCATAATTTTTAAGAATTTCAGCAACCCCGTCGGTAATGAGCTTAATGGCTTCGGGTGAGCCTGGATCGAGATAAAGCCTGCCGTTGCCTGCCGCCACTACAGCACTGGATATTTTTCTGGCAGGATGACCAGCTGATAAAGCGTCCACACTTTTAACCGGTTTTGAGGCCGTGCCCATTGAAAGCCTGAGAGGATTCAGCCACGCATGTATTTGTATGCCCTTTTTATGTCCCTTTTCTATTATATATGCCAGGGGATCAAAATTCTTGTCATTTGCTTTTCCCTGCTTGCCGGTCAGATATTCAGACCATGGAAAAATTAAGGATTTGTACAATGCATCTCCTGTAGGCCGCACCTGGAAGAATATTGCATTCATCCCCATGTACTCAGCATTATCCACTATTGCATCAAGCTCTTTCATTTGCTGTTCCGCACTTAGTCCCGGCTTGGAGGGAAAGTCAATATTGCTTACCGACGCGATCCACACTCCACGCATATCCTCAACTGCAGCTATTTCCTGCGCATTTGTCACATTTCCCGGATACTCCTTTTCTGTAAAGACCTTGTACCCCACCACTGGAAAAAGCATCAAAATAACAAGTAAAAGACAAACTACTCCCGCTTTTTTTCTCATTTTTACCCCCACATCATTAATCATAAAAATCAAATAGTTAAAATTACCAAAAATACATTTCTACTATAAATATAAACAATTCGACCTTATATCTCAACAAATCTTAGAATATTTAATAATTTCTTAATATAAAAAACACAGTTTCAGCAAAAAAGTCCCATTCCCCGGTATTTTAAGGGATGAGACTTTCGACTTGAATATATACTTTAATTGATTTGGGCTTCCCTTGTCGGCTGTGTATTCATTTCTGATAATTTCATTCCGGACAGTGTAATAAGACAGTGCGGAGCATTGATAGCTTTTATGGTCAAGTAAGTGTTTTACAGGTTTCGGGTGATTTAAATTAACGCGTTGTGCCAATTAATTTAGATTTGCTTTACCTGTGTAGTTCATTATATCAACTGGTAACTTCCGTACTAACTTCATAAAATAGGGACGCACCCAAAACAATTGCGGGAAATTGTTTTTAACCGTGCATCCCTATTTCATGAAGTTGTCCTCGCGTTACCAGTTGATTCCAAATAAATCTATCTGTAAAGCAAAATAAAATTTCACTTAGCACAATCTGTATAAGCATTATCTTCAATCACCTTATACTAATAAGGCCAAGCCCTTTTGTTGTCAGCAGCCGTTTCACTGTCTGCGTGTAGTTCCTTGTATGCTGACCTAAATATAATTGCAATATAGTGTTTCACCAAAATACCGTAGACAGGCAATATGCGGGAAAATAAAAACAGATATAGGTCAAATATTGAGAAAGTTATACAACCAAAAAAGACCAGAAATTATAGAAGCAAATGCTTATACTATTCGCCTGTTCTTTCTGTCGTATATCACAACGGTTGCAATTGAGACAAGAACAATCACAGCATTTGCGGCAATTGTTCCAGCCCAAGTCATAGTCATGGTGCCAAAAATGGGAGATACCGCATTGAACATGGTGTGGAATAACACGCACATAAACACACGGCCTTTTCCTGATATTTTGTAGATTGCCCCATTGAAAAACCGAAATGCAATGAGTTGAACTGCAAACATCCAAAAGTTAATGAGTCCCTCTCCGTGATTGGTCCCCGGAATGAAGAAGAGAGGAATATGCCATAAAGTCCAAATGATTCCAACAGAAACGGAGGATAAAACAAAGCCATATTTTTTGTCAAGCTCAGGCTGCAATATGTACATCCAGCCAGCTTCCTCCAAGCCACCGATAATAAGACAACCAGGCAGGGAAAGGAAGAGCGTATAAAATGGAAGCACCATTTCGGCACGGCCTGAAACTGCAATATGTACCAAAAAATACAGCACAAGCCCTCCAGCAACGAACAAATAAAGAGATATGTTATTTTTGGCGTAAAAAACAGTTTTCAACCATTCCTTAAAATCTGCTATTTTGTTATTTTTCTTCAGAACGATATATGAAGCAATGGCGGGCGACAAAATATAGATTGCAAAAGGAATATTCATCCCGAATTGCTGTAACGAGTAAACCCAATTGTGAACCGAATATCCGAATTGCCCAAGAGAAATCAAAGCACCTGACACAAGATAGGCTATGCAAAATGTCAGCATTGTAAATTGTACTGTGATTTTTTTGTCTGTCATGATTTCTTCACCTCACATTTTTGAAGTATACATTACCCTTGTGAACCTGTAATAAATCCATTCTACCACATAAATCCAGTCATATCGCTTGTGTTTTCTCTTCCCCCTCTGCCTGACAGGACTTTTTAGAAGTTCGCCAGCTTAACAAGGAGGCTTTATATTTTCCACTCAAAGCTATAAGCTTTCCTGAACCACACGCAGAACGTGTAGTATTCGTTACACAATAAAACAGCTCCCGGACAAAAGTCCGGAAGCTGTTCATTATATTTCTTCAAATTAAATTACTGTTAATTAAGCTTTACCGTCTGAACCGAGAACGTTAACGATCTTGTTCTTAACAAGTCCCTTTATAGCTTCTCTAGCTGGTTTGAGGTATTGTCTCGGGTCGAAGTGGCTTGGATTTTCAGCAAAATACTTTCTGATGCTGCCTGTCATTGCAAGTCTCAGGTCAGAGTCAATGTTGATTTTGCAAACAGCCATTGATGCTGCCTTTCTGAGCATTTCTTCAGGAATACCTATAGCATCGGGCATTTTTCCGCCGTTGTTATTGATCATTTCAACAAACTCAGGAATAACTGATGATGCACCGTGAAGAACTATTGGGAACTTGGGAAGTCTTTTTTCAACTTCTGCCAATATATCAAATCTGAGCTGTGGTTTCTGTCCCGGCTTGAATTTGTAAGCACCGTGGCTTGTTCCGATAGCTATTGCCAAAGAGTCAACACCTGTCTTGGTAACAAATTCTTCAACTTCATCAGGCTTTGTGAATGCTGCATCGGCATCTGATACATTGACTGCATCCTCAATACCTGCAAGTCTTCCCAATTCAGCTTCAACAACTACTCCTCTTGCATGGGCATATTCAACAACCTGTTTTGTCAATGCAATGTTGTCTTCAAAGGAATGGTGTGAACCATCTATCATAACCGAAGTGAATCCTCCGTCAATACATGATTTACAAAGCTCAAATGTATCACCGTGGTCAAGATGCAGACATATTGGAAGGTTGGTTTCAATAATTGCAGCCTCAACCAACTTCATGAGATAAGTATGATTTGCATACTTTCTGGCCCCTGCCGATACTTGAAGAATAAGTGGAGCATTTACTTCCTTTGCTGCTTCGGTTATACCCTGAACTATCTCCATGTTATTAACATTGAAAGCACCTATGGCGTATCCGCCTTCATAAGCTTTCTTAAACATTTCTGTAGAAGTTACTAATGCCATTTTTAAATGCACTCCTTTTATATTTTATTTTACCTGAAATCCTATGTTTTTGTGGCCTGCATATCTTTGCCTTCAGTACAAAAACTATGAATCCCATTTTATAATAATTATTATTTATCAAAAATATTCTTTTAATAAATAATAAGGTAATTCCAGAAACCCATCGTTTCTATTTTATGAAAAATTCAGCTTAAAATCAAGGGAATTTTTGATATTTTTTTGTCAATGGCTAAGCAGCAATAATAATATTCAAACAACAATCAAATACTATTATAAAACACTACCCATAAATCTGACTGAAGCAGCGAATGACTCAGAATGTTAAATCTGCAAGAAATGAATATGTGTAATTGCAATTTATTATCCATTATGCTATATTTTAATGTGATTGCGTATTGTAATATCAGCCTTTCAAAGAAAGGTCTGGTAAAAGCAGCGTACATTTATACAAATTAATATAAATCATTAGGAGGTATATACAATGACAGTTTTAAAGGGTGCCGCTATCTTCGGACAGTCGGGTGGACCAACTTCAGTAATTAATGCAAGTGCCTGCGGCGTTTTCCAGGAAGCATTAAAGCAGGAAGCTATTACAGCTGTATACGGTGCAGCTCACGGAATCAAGGGTATTCTTGATGAAAAATTCTATGATATGAGCAAGGAAGATCCATACGAACTTGATTTATTAAAAACTACTCCTTCTTCCGCTCTGGGATCAGTTCGTTACAAGCTCAAATCAGCTGATCAGGATGAAACTGACTATAAGAGACTCGTTGAAGTTTTCAAAAAATATAACATCAGATATTTCTTCTATAATGGCGGAAACGACTCAATGGATACCTGCAACAAGGTCAGCAAGTATATGCAGAAGGTTGGTTACGAGTGCAGAGTAATGGGTGTTCCAAAGACTATAGACAATGACCTTTTCGGAACAGACCACTGCCCCGGTTTTTCAAGTGCCGCTAAATACATTGCAACTTCTACCATGGAAGTTTACCACGATGCAAGAGTTTACAACACAGGCATGATCACAATATTGGAAGTTATGGGAAGAAATGCAGGATGGCTGACTGCTTCAACAGCATTGGCTGCTTACAAGGGTGCAGGTCCTGATTTGATATACCTCCCTGAAATAGATTTTGATATGGATCAGTTCCTTGAAGACTGCACAGCAATCTACAAGAAAAACGGCAACTGTATCGTAGCTGTTTCAGAAGGTATCAAGGATAAGAACGGAAAGTATATCTCCGAATACGGTTCAGATCTTGCCCAGCAGAGAGATTCCTTCGGGCATGCTCAATTAGGAGGTCTTGCAGCTACTTTGGCCGCTATTGTTAAAGAAAAGACCGGAGCCAAGGTCCGTGGCATAGAATTCAGCCTTCTCCAGAGATGTGCTGCTCACTGCGGTTCGGCCAGCGACGTCAACGAATCCTACATGTCGGGTCAAATGGCTGTCAGATATGCAGTTGAAGGTATGACTGACAAAATGGTTGGTTTCAAGAGAGCTGAAGGAAAAGAATACAAGTGCGAAATTCAGCTGCTTGACTTGAACGATGTTGCAAATACCGAAAAGAAAATTCCAAGAGAATGGATAAACGAAGCCGGAAACGGTTTGAAACAGGAATTCATCGATTATGCATTACCTTTGATACAGGGTGAATCAACTCCTCCTAAGGAAGATGGTCTCCCAAGGTTTGCCAGGCTCAAGAAGGTATTAGCTACTAAATAGTAAATATACATGATAATAAATATGCATGCAAATATTCAAGGGCAGGTTACAGTAAAAATGTAACCTGCCCTTTTTATGTACTTATGAGATTTACCCGGCTCATCAAAGAACGAAAGTCCATTAATTCAACCTTTGTTTTATAATTGTTCAAGTTAAATTACATCTGATTTTTCTATTTTTCTAAGTGTAATTTCATCGGTCCTGATATAAGGAAATGCTGAAAATAAGCTTGTTTTTTTCACTTTACCCTTTCACCTCCATGTATCCGGTTATAACAGGTACCCATAATTCATTTTCAGGTTGGTGCCCCGGTGCAAGAAAATTCTCTATGCAGGGCAGATTTCCAAGTTGGTAGCCTGAGGCAGGAAGCCATTCGGAGTATATGCGTTTCCAGGCATCAATAACATTCGGAAAAACAGCCCAGCTTGACGGTGGAATTAAAAGTGTTTCCATATCCACGGGGACCTCACCCTGGTATCTTGCCCCCATAAAATACTCAAACTCTTCATCCCTGATGTCGGAATCTTTTCCGCAGATACCCAGGATGCCTTCCATTTTACACTGCGGCTTTTCCCAGGACATATCAATCAGTGTTTGAAGAAATCCATTTTCTTTGGCCTCTCCCCATAGTTCAGGGATTATCCTTGCAGCCATCCGGGTTTTTACAGTTTTCTTTTTACCCGCAATTCTTAGTTCAAAATCCAGATTCTCAATTCTGTAGTCCATTTCTTTTACTCCTATTATAGATAATTGAAAGGACATTCTCGGATAGGCTTTAAGCATGGTACCCTTCTCACGGGCTTCTGAAGGTTTAATTCCATGAAGCTTTTTAAACGCACGGGTAAAAGAGTCAGCAGAATCATAATTATACCTGATAGCAACATCGATTATATGGATACCGGTTTTCTGCAGTTCAAAGGCCGCCTCCGTAAGCCGCCTCCGTCTGATGTACTCCGAAAGTGTTATACCCGCCATAGAGGAAAACATTCTGGAGAAATGATATTCAGAACAGCATGCTGTTTGTGCAAGCTTGGAGTAATCGATTTCTTCAGTTAAATTTGTTTCTATGTACTCCAATGCATTATTAATGCTCTTAATCCAATCCATTTGATGCCCTTCCGAGTAATATAATAATAAAAACAGGATAATGGTGTCCGACTTTTGTTGCACATGTTTGCAGGGTTCATTAATATACGTTTACACGTTGAGTGTCTGCCATTCTTCTTTTAATATTCCATAACAAGTGATCTTCCAAATTTTTAATTTCCAGCTCTCTGATTAAAAAATTTACAAGTACGTTCACAGAGTTCTCTTAATGCAAAAATAAAAACTTAGTGAAATCCTGGACCGTATTGAAATAATAGTCGGAGTGGATTTTCATATACTCCCTGATCTCAGGAACAATATGCGACCAGCCGGCGCCTGCAAACTCAGTATTGCATTTTCTGGCCATATCCAACCCCGGTTTTAAATCGTCAACCACCAGTATATCCTTAACATTCAGATTGTACCTTTTCATAGTCTCGTATATTGGATATGGGTTGGGTTTTCTCTGGCGTTCCTCCATGTCCCAGCCGAAAATCAGGTCGGGCTCCATATTGCAGTTATGTAAATAATCCCTCCGGATTTGTTGGCTCTCGGAATGAGAAACCACCGAAATAAGGCCTCCGGCCTCCCTAAATTCCTTCAACAGCTTCTTGACGCCTTCATAGAACACCGGTATCCTGCTCTTTGTATAACTTCTCCATATTTGATACTGGCACTCCTGCTCTTCTTTTGTAAACTTCATAATGTCCCTGCACAATTCATTAAACCCCGGATTAAAACAATGTGAAACAAATTCTTCAAGGCTGGGGGGCTCCATATCCGGCCGCAGAGTCCTTACCGCTTCCACAAAGGAAGGATAATGGATATCAGGCGTACTTTTAGTAACAGTATCGTCATGGTCCAGTATCAAACAACGGTATCTCATATTATTGTTTACCCTCCTGATTTGCATTTTCCCTTTGTCTCCTCATCTACCAGTTCCCTGATGTTTTTAATAACTTTATTAAAACCCATATATGAATTACCATAGTTTAAATTAAATTCATAATCGAAATCAGAGGGATTCCTTCCCTGATTGTGCTGAATTATTGTCTCCAACTTGTCCAGAGCTTTGACAAGTTTTGCTTCTAAAGTCACGGCAGTATTGTACTCATTCCAGAGGTCTTTAATCCTTTGTTTCGGATTTTGCGGCAGATCCTTTACCAATGTACTTACAGCATCTGCCTCTCTTTTCAATTTTCCATCCGGGTCGCTTTCAAACTTTGCCGACACGTCACCCTCATAAATTTCACCAAAGTCATGTATAATGCACATTCCCAATACTTTACCCATATCAGCCTCAGGAAAACATTCCGCCAGAGAAAGTGCGAATACTGCAAGCCTCCAGGAATGTTCTGCGACACTTTCCTGCTTTCCTTCAGAGGTCCATGCAGTTCTTGTTACATTTTTCAGTCCTTCCGTATCTTTTATAAAATTAAGAATATTATATATTTCGGTCATATGTGCCTCCGGTTAATGTCTTATTTATTATTTTAAATAATATAATTAATTCTGTACATCTCCATAACTATGGTAATAGTATACCAAACGTATGTTCTTGTCAACAATGCTTTATCTGCGCTCACATTTGAAATAAGCCACAATATATAGTTTATTGCTTTAACATATTAGCATATCTTGTAGATTTTTTCATAAATTTTATCTTGAATTTTGGGATATCACTTGACTTTTGAATCAAAGTTAATTTATACTTAGTATGTAAGAATTAATTTTAAATTTTGATTCAAAACTGTCATGCAACTGGCGGAAGTGGAGATTACCACACGGGAGTATGACTTTTAAAAGCCGGCCGCCTGGGCGCTTAAAATGCCCAGGCGGCTTTTATTTTGCTACTTTTGTATTGCAGAGTAAATCCCTTGGCAAAAAAATCATATAGGGAGGCAGTACTTATGAATCTATCTTTTCCTGAATTTAAAAGCGGCAAATGGAATAATACCATCGACGTTCAAAATTTCATTCAAACAAATTACAAACCTTACGACGGCGATGAAAGCTTTCTGGCCGGTTCAAGCATAAAAACAAAACATTTGTGGGAAACCTGTAAAAGCCTGCTCATTGAAGAACATTTGAACGGAGGAGTTCTGGAGATCGATTCCGGAACCATCTCGGGAATTACAAGTCACAAGCCCGGTTTTATAGATGAACCCTTTGAGGTAATAAAAGGTCTTCAGACAGATTCACCCCTGAAAAGGGCCTTTATTGCAAAAACCGGCTACCGCATGTCAAAGCAGGCCTGCGAACAGTTCGGCATCTCGCCTGCGCCTGAAATAGAAAGTATTTTCAGCAAAGAAATCAAAACACACAATGACGGTGTTTTCAGCGTTTATTCCGAAGAAATGCGCAGGGCGAGAAAATGCGGAGTCATCACAGGCCTGCCCGACACATACGGCAGGGGCCGGATTATCGGAGACTACAGGCGGGTGGCGCTTTACGGTATCGACAGGCTGCTGCTTCAAAAGCAGCAGGACTTTGAGGCCCTGCCGCCGCAAATGTCCGAAGAAGTAATCCGGCTCAAGGAGGAAATCCACGATCAGATCTCAGCACTTAAGGCCTTGATAGAACTGGGCAATTCTTATGGCTTTGACCTTAAGCGCCCCGCACAGGACGCCTTTGAAGCAGTTCAGTGGACTTATCTCGCTTTTCTCGGGGCCATGAAGGAAACCAACGGCGCGGCAAATTCCCTGGGAAGACTCAATGTGTTCTTTGATATCTATATAGAAAAAGATATTGAAGACGGCATATTAACAGAAATTCAGGCCCAGGAGCTCATAGACCAGTTTGTCATAAAACTCAGATTCATAAGACATTTGAGAACCAAGGAATACAATGAGCTTTTTGCCGGTGACCCCGTATGGCTGACCGAGTCCATCGGCGGTATTGGAACAGACAGGAGACATATGGTAACCAAAACCTCCTACAGATTTTTGCACACCCTGAATAATCTTGGTGCAGCACCTGAACCAAACCTGACAATTCTCTGGTCTCCAAAGCTGCCAGAATCCTTCAAGCTGTACTGTTCCAAAATATCCATAAAGACAAGTGCCATACAATACGAAAATGACGAGCTTATGAGACCTGCTTACGGGGATGACTACGGAATATCCTGCTGTGTTTCTGCCATGCGCCTTGGAAAGGACATGCAATTTTTCGGAGCCAGATGCAATCTCCCCAAGCTTCTGCTGCTTTCATTAAACGGAGGCAGAGATGAAATCACCGGCGAACAGGTGGCTCCGGCACTTCCCCCTTACGAAGGGGATTACCTGGAATATGATAAAGTGCTCGACAATTTCAATAAGCTTCAGCAGTGGCTTACCGGACTCTATGTAAATACCATGAATGCCATTCACTATATGCACGATAAGTATGCCTATGAAAGACTGATGATGGCGCTGCACGACACCGATGTCAACAGGCTCATGGCTTTTGGCATTTCGGGCCTTTCAGTCATTGCCGACTCCTTGAGCGCCATAAAACATGCCAGGGTCAGAATAATCCGGGATGAAAGAGGCCTTATAACCGATTTCGGGCTCACTGAGGACTACCCGCAGTTCGGAAATGACGACGACCGTGTGGACAGCATTGCAAAAGAAGTGGTAGAAGGCTTCTACAACAGCCTGAAAACCCACCCCACCTACAGAAATGCAAAGCATACCCTGTCTGTGCTGACCATAACTTCAAATGTCGTATATGGTAAAAAAACCGGCTCAACACCCGACGGCAGAAAAAAAGGAGAGCCCTTTGCCCCGGGTGCGAACCCCATGCACAACAGGGACAGATCAGGTATGCTGGCCATGCTTAATTCTGTTGCAAAAATACCTTACAGCTGCTGCAGCGACGGAATATCACTTACACTTTCAGTGATCCCGGCAGCATTGGGAAAGGAAGAAAATACTGAAACAAGCAATCTTTCGGCACTTATTGACGGCTATATATTGAACGGAGGGCATCACATAAATATAAACGTACTGGACCGGTCAACCCTTGAGGCCGCCATGAATGAGCCCATGAAGTACAATCAGCTCACAGTCAGGGTCTCGGGTTATGCCGTACATTTTATTAAGCTCTCGAGAGCCCAGCAGCTGGAGGTACTGTCAAGAACCTTCCATGCAAAGGCATAAGGCCTAAAACATGGAGCTGCCTCAAAGTAATATAATTATAATAATATATCACTGATAATAGTTCGCTAGTGCAACTTCAAAAAATGAGAAGCTCTATAAAAAGTAAATACTTGCGATGAGCCGTAAAATTTCAGTCATGTACTTTGTGAGCTATCCATTTTTGAAGTTAATATGTAGCACTATTAAGTGTTTCACATCTATTTAAATTGTGTTAGTTTTGCGACACACCTCTTCCGTCCAGCATACTTACAAACTCTCTCATAAAATAGGGCAAATCCTCAGGACGGCGCGAGGTGACCAGTTTGCCGTCAACAACCACCCTTTGTTCAACATACACACCTCCCGCATTTATAAGGTCGTCCCTGATGCCGGGATAACAGGTACACTTCCTGCCGCTCAAAACCCGGGCCGATATCAGAATTTGCTGTCCGTGGCAAATGGCTGCAACAGGCAGCTGCTTCTCCATAAAATAGCAGACTGCCTTAAGAGCGGCTGAATTCTGCCTGATTTTTTCAGGAGCCTTTCCGCCCGGTATCATCAAACCGGAATATTCTTCGGGATTGATCTCTTCAAAACTCATGTCTGCATTTATTACAAAATGGTATTTCCCGCTTACGGACCCCTTTTCAAATGATGCCGTGTCCACCCGGATCCCTTCCTCAAGCAGTCTGAAATATGGATAGAGTACTTCGGAATCATCATATCCGTCTGCTGTGATCATTAATATTTTTTTCATATACATCACCCTTTGAATAAAGTATTCTTAATATCTTTTTATCTGTAAAGCAGGCAGGATATTAAAAATAATATCCTGCATTACATCCTCATCATTGCTTACGGTTATTATATCTGCCGCCTGCTTGACACAAGCCCTTGCATTTCTCACAGCAATGCCCGCATCAGCCGATTTTATCATTCCAATATCATTGTCGTAGTCACCCACGGCGATAACGGTCTTTTGGCTGAACCGGGGCAGCTTCTTCAGCCCTTCCAGAGCCATGCCCTTGGAAACATTCTTTTTCAAAAGCTCCAGATAAAAATCCTGGGAAAAAACATTTTCAACTCTCTCCTCCAGTTCAAAAGTTTTAAGGGCAGCCTGCGCCTCAAACAGATTTTTACCGGTATCGAAGAGTATTGCCTTGTACCAGTCCATTTCTGAAACTTCAGCCAATGCGGAATACCTGAACACCTTTTTTTCCCTTTCAACAGAGGGATCCACATTTCCCTCGGACGAAACTATGTACATCATTTCAGGAGTGAAAATTTCCACTGTCATATTCTCAAAATTTTTTAAACAGTGGTCAACATATTCATCAAGCATATGTTTTTCCAGAAATTCGGACTTTATATCCCTGTCCTTTTCAAAATCGTATACCAATGCACCGTTGTATAGGATGCACGGGCCATTGGGTTTCAGGTCTCCCATATACGGTCTGATACTGTATTTTGTTCTGCCGGTTGCCACTCCGAAAATTCCTCCATGCTCAATGAAATATCTTATGGCATTAAAATTTTTCTGCGATATTTTAAAATTTGAACCAATGAGAGTTCCATCCATGTCACTCAATATCAGATACTGTTCATAGCTGCCTGTCATGTCCGAACCTTCCTTTATATTCATAATGGTAGGGGCTGTCCCAAAAACTTATATTGTATAAGTTCTGAGACAGCTCCCCATTAATTAAAGTATTATATCTATATCAACTTTGATTTCTGCAAAAGATTTCTTATAATAACACAAGCTTCGGCTCTGGTTATGTCAGCCTTGGGAGCAAGCATTCCTGCATCCTTTCCCGAAACAATACCCGTATCCACACATGAGGCAGCACCTTTGACCGCCCAGGAAGCAACCTTTGATGAATCACCAAAACCTGCAAGAACCTTTTGGTATTCATCAGAATTTGCTTCCGGCTTCAATCCGGTAATTTCCATGGCTTTTGCAATAACAGTCAGGGCCTGCTCGCGGGTAATCCTGTCTTCCGGCCGGAATTCGCCGTTTCCGCTGCCGGCCATAAGCCCGTATGCTGCTGCAATTGAAACAGCATCGTGGTACCAGGCTTGAGCAGGTACGTCGGTAAAGGAATTATTTCTGCTGCTTGTGTGCCTGAGACCCAGAGCATTCACAACTATAGCAGCAAATTCCGCCCTGGTTATGCTTCCTCCCGGATTGAAATTGCCATCTTCCGTACCCGACACTATCAATCTTGACCCCATGTCGTTTATTGCCTGTTTTGCCCAGTGTTTTTCAACATCCTTGAAGGACTTTGTGTTTTCTATCAGCAGATATGCGCTGTTGGTAAGGCTGTTTATCCTTGCATAATATTTTCCGTCAATGACATTTATGGTGGTAGGTACATGGAACAATGCCCCATCCTGCCCTGCCACAACACCTGTAGTGATGCTTGCAGGATCAGCACCTTCCGGTATTGCGATCATCCTTTCGACATAACCTTTGAAATTGGAAACCTCTACTGTTTTGCTTCCAGCTGTACAGGTTATTTCAAATTCAACCGGCCCGGTTATCACCCGGTAGTTGTTTTTGCCGGCATTTTCCCTGATCGTGGCTTCCGTTTCCCCGGATACTTCGGATAGTTTCACTTTAACTTTTATATCTTTCAGCTCAATGTTACTGCCAAATTGAAGAAGAATATCATCTATCCCCATCATGGCGGCAGGAACATTGTATATCATGCTACCGGCCTTGATTTCAAGAACAACCTGCTTCGCTTCCATATTTTTAATACTTTGAGCATTAAGTACCAATATTGAAGTATCATCCCCGGTGTCAAACGGTACTGTGATTTTTGCCCCATTGTTCAAGCCGCCTGTTATTTCCTGCAGCTTGCCATCGTCAACAGTAACAGTGGTAACAGTTTGGCCGCCGGTCTTTTCGGTAACTGCGGAGGCAAATTCTCCTTCAATTCCGTTTACATATATTTTTACACTGGCTTTTTCAGCTGCCGGAGCTTTTGTATCCCCGGAAGTACTGCTGCCCGACGAATTTCCCGTACTGGGAGTATTTCCGTTATCTCCCGAAGCAGCGAAAGGAATAACAACATTGGATGCTGCTGATTCGGGGCCGCTGCCGGCACTGTTCACAGCTCTTACCGTAAACCGGTAGGAAGTGCCGTTGTTCAGTCCCGTGACAACTATGGTATTTCCCGTTCCGGTTGCGGTTATGCCTCCGGGAATTGAGGTTGCAATATATCCTGTGATCGGGCTTCCGCCGTTATCCTCCGGAGGAGTAAAGCTTATGGTTGCACTGCCATTGCCGGCTGTAGCACTGACTCCGGTGGGTGCACCAGGTACGGCGGCAGTGACCGCACTGATCTCGTTTGAGTTCCTGCTTACTCCGTGCTCATTTACAGCCCGTATAACAAAGTAATAGGTCTTGCCTCCTGTTAACCCGGAAGCCCTGTAACTCAGTACAGTACCATCCACCGTAGCTGACGCCGTTCCGTATACTTCTGAGGTTTCAGATTTGTATATTTTATAACTGTCTGCTTCCGGAACGCTGTTCCAGGTCAATATAATTTCAGAACTTCCAGCTGCCGCCGAAACACCGCCGGGCGGGGCAGGAATACCGGTTGGAACTGCCATTGCCTGATTTGAGAGCGGACTTTCACCATATGCATTGACTGCTGTTACAGCCAGGTAATAGAGGGTGCCATTTGTAAGATCCTGTATATTATATTCATAAGTAGCGCCATCAACATATTGTATAAGGTGTCCTCCGGCTGCGCCGTCAACATTATCCAGATATATTGCACCGGGAGAAGTCGAACCTCCGTCGGCAATATCTATTGCACCTGATGTTGTATTTGTGATCATTGCTGTTGTGTTCACATCAGCTGTACTCATGTATATTGTGTCGGCATATATTTTATAGCCTGCGGCACCTTCAACAGGGCTCCAGCTGATTTTAACCCCGCCGTCTCCGGCATCTGCAGACAGTATTTCAGGTACGCCGGCCGCAGAAGCGTGAGGTTGGGCCATGACCTCCCTGGAGTAACTATGCTCAGTACTGCCGCTGACAGCCTTTACTGCAAAATAGTATTTTTTTCCGTTTACCAATCCGGTTGCATCATAGCTGTTGGTCAGGCTTCCTACAGTACCCAGTTCTGTATTGTATATCCCCGATACCGTACCTGAGAATATTTTATAGCCTTCTGCATCAGATACCGGGTTCCAGCCGATCAAAACATGGGAATCTCCCGGTATTACCGATGATATTACCGGCACCTCCAGGGTACCTGGAACAGTCCGTACACTTGTGAGCGGAGTGCGCAATACCGCACCTTCCTCATTTGTTACATTGGCGTACCACCAGTACTGTGTATCGGACGACAATCCCTCCCACAGCTGGGTAACCGTTCCCGACATATTTTCCTGCTTCCCTATGAGGTTGTTTGTGTAAACACCCACATCCAGTCCACCGGTCTCCAAGGTCTTTATGCTTGTGTCAAAATCCACGTCCAGTTCATAAATATCCTGTGATGAAGCCGTTACTCCGATGTCATAGGAGCTCAATTTAGGATTGTCAAAGTAATTGAAGTCGTTTAAATAAGGAGAATATGAATTCATATAAATCTTATCGTTTTCAAGGTCGAAATAGAGCATTTTTATGTATTGCAAACCGCCTTCGGCTGCTCCCTGGTAGTCGGTACAGATCTGATATACCTTGCGTTCCTTTATGCCGTCTCCGTTATCGTCGAAACCGTCAACCTTTATTGCAGCCCCGAAGTAATGTCCGTTGATAACTGCAAAGACATTTGGATTTTTAGCCACTACCTGCTCCTGCACAAGCAAACCCGTATAATCCAGAGTACCGCCCTGTTTAAGATAGCGGTGCATGGCAATGATTGCCTTGCGTTCGGGATACTTCGCCAGAACCTCATTCATCCAGTCAACTTCCGGCTTATAGCAATCCCAGCTCATATATAGAATGATAAAGTCCTGTCCTCCGGCCGAAATCAGATCATAATGTCCGAGATTATTGCGGTAGGAACCTCCATAATAGATATTCTTATTATACCTGTCCTCTCCGAAGTACTTCCAGTAGCTGTCAAACTCCTCATTTCCCGATGCCACATCATGGTTCCCCGCAAGCACTCCATTGGGCATTCCCGCATCATCAAACAGTTTTTGTGCCTGATCGGATATCTTCCATTGCTCTTCCCGGTCCCATTCATCGATCAAATCTCCCGTATTAATTGTATACTTGATATTATAATTGTCCCGGTTATCCAGAATCCATTGATTCATTTCAGGATAATGATGAGGCCAGCTTTCCACATAGTATTGCGGGTCGGATATCCATGCAAAGCTGAAGTCATAGTTTCCAGGCACACCTGTGCCATCCCATGCCTGGCTGCCTTCATTGGAGCCATTTCCCGGGCTCTGAGCCGTGTTCCTCCCCGATGTGGATGGAATACTGCCTTCACTCCGGTTTTGCACCAGCAGCAGTGCCGTACCGTCTTTTATATGATTTTTTGCCTTGAAGGAAGCCTTGATTCCCCCCTGGTCTTCAGAAGCAACAGGCTCCCATTTGTTTTCAGACACATTGAGCACATACATCTGAAGAGTACCGGGTGCATTGCTGCTGCCTTTCCAATCGGCCTCGATCAGATCCTCATCCTTCAGTTCTCCCGTCTGTATTTGGAAAAGCTGATACGGGAGCTCCCTGTCACTGCTTGAGCTCAAACTGCCTGAGCTGCCGTCGAACACCGGATTGTCCCCGGCTCCTGAACTTACCTGAATATTATTATCTTGAAGAGAAAACTGTTTACCTTCCATAAAAGCTACGGTAACTCCGGCATTATAACCGCCGTTCACCTGCACCGATATGGCTGCCGACGTGCTGCTTTCCTGTTCAACCTGATTTACAGCAGCATCGGGTACCGTAATATCGGTAACGAAGGTAACCGATTTCTGAGTGGTTTGTCCCAGCATATCGGTAAAGGAGACATTCAATACATGTGTTCCGTTGCCGATATCACTTGAGGAAACCGTATACGGCAGCGATATTTTCCTGCCGTCCAGGACCGCTTGGGTCTTTGAACTGTCAATACCGCTTCCGCCGTCATTGGCTGCCGGGGAAATAACATATCCCTGATCCAGTTTTTGTCCATCTTCAAAACCCACATCCACACCGGGTCCGGCATTATCTGAAATTATGGACGCACTTGCTGTGCTGCCGCCCGCAGAAGCCCTTATAACATGTCTTCCTTCGGCCAGAGCCGCTGTATCAAGTTGAAAACCCCTGCCCTTCAGCATTTCCTCCGGAATTGTAAAATGTACATCCAGTGAAAGACCGCTGCTGCCAATTGTATATTTATCCGAATAGTTTATTCCATTGTCGGGATAGATAAATGTTCCATCTGGTAAATACAGCGCCATATTGCTCATTGCAAAGCTCGCATAGGTGCCGCCCTCCTGAAAGGGACTTCCCTCGGTACCCGCACGGAGTGTTACCGTTACCTCATAATCTCCGTTTGCCTTCCTGACAAAATCGCCGCTGTCTATATGAGCTCCTTTCAAGCCCACTCCTGCCCAGCTGGACAGCAGCTTTACAGCTTTACCGCCCACAGTTACGGCATTTTTATAATAGGAAGTCAGATTGTCGGACTTGTATGAGAAATATGCTCCGTTATGCAGAACCGGTGCAATGGACTGCGGCTGACCGTCAATCTCAATATTTATCTCATCGTCTCCGTTCAACATTATTGCAGAAACAGGAATGACTCCGCTCACAACCTGGTTATCGGATACATTCAAAGTAATACTTTCGGTTTTCACCGTTGGACTGATGTCCACGCTGTAAACCGGAGTATCATAATATCTGTATGCATTGTACGCTCTTATGTAAAACGTTACCTTCTTGTGCCCCAGAAATTCACTGGCCGGGATGGAGGTTATGAGCTGCCTGGCAATACGCTGTGTTTTTTCAAGCTTGACCCTGTACTGAACTTCGTCATCAAACCTGTAATATGTCTCAATTGTATTTACCCCGGTTGCAGTGTCATAACAGTCAAAAGCCACATTCAAGGCAATACCTTCATCAATTGCTTGCGGTATGGCCTCTCTGGGTCTGAGTACCATGGTGCTTCCGTCGTCTTCAAAACCTCCGTAATTGTCAAAGGCAACCCTTTGGGCAGGCACCTGCCAGGCTTTTACGCTGCCGGGAGTGGGCGTGCTTTTTGTTTCGGCCTTGACCATCCGTATTCCGTTATCCCTGTTATATGTATAATCTATTGTGGTGGTTTTTGCCGTATCATCTATTTCATCTTCATGGTATGTGCCCAAAACTACAGGCTTTTCATAAACATTGCCTAATTTTATGGTTCTTTCAATATCAGGGCTCATACCCGAATAATTCACTTTAATTATGGACTTATTTTCTTCAAGTGCCACACCATAGTGCTGATTAAACTGCGCAACTGTTTTTTCATCATCGTTTATCCACACTACCAGCGTTTTTCCCGGATCTATGTAAAGTGCATTGGTGGCAAAGGTCCAGCGCAGGTATGACAAACCCGACGGGTATTCATAAAACACATTGTAGTGGCTAAAGTTGATAGTATGGTCCGAATTATTAAAAAATTCAATATAATTATAATCGGTGTCCTCAGTTTTAAGCTCTGTCATAAGTACCTGCGGCTGCTTTGAGGAATCATAGGCATATTGGATGCCGGAGGTTTTCTCCTCAGACCTGGTGGTTTTTGTATCGTTATAAGCTTCAATATACCAGGTCACATTGTCACCCCATAGCTTTGTCCTGGGGACAGTTACACCCAATTTACCGGTTCCGGTGCTTTTCATGGGAAATTGCTGAAATCCCGTATATTCACTTTGTTTCAAAAAAAGACTGGCTGACTTTGTATCTGTAAAATCAGCCGAAACAGTGAATGGTTCCTCACCGGAATAATCAGCACTGGCAGAAATATTTGAAATAACCGGCTGATTTGGAAGCATGGGAGGAGTATATTGCTCCTCTGATACCACTCCGGGGCTGGGCACCGCTTTTTGCTTATAAACCAGCATGACAGTGCCTTCGGCGGGAGCACGGAATTCAATGCTTTTCCCGTCTGCCGAATCTGTTGCAGGTGTAAAAGCAGCTTCATATATCAAACTTCCGCTGCTGCTCTTTATCCGCATACTTCCGTTATATGTATTGTAAAAACCTTTACATGACGATGAGTCTATTTTATACACCGGCACGCTTTCCTGGATGCCGAATGCACTGCGGAAATCGCTGACGGTTGGAGTCTGGCTTTCAGACGCAGAACTGTACTTGCTTGAATAATATGCCCACAAAACAGCACAGCTGTTGGCAGGAATTATGACATCCCCTGTCTGCTCCAAAAAAGGCATCAGGTATTCCTTGTCTTCAGTTTTTCTGTAGTGGTACAGCTTGTAATCCCTGGAGAGGTTTATATCGCTGTCTGTGGGGTTGTAAATCTCCACATATTCCATAGGGTCAAACACGGCCGAACCTGTGGGAACCCACTGGGGTCTGTCTATATCATCTATATAGACTTCGGTAATTAGAATATTGGCTGCCTTTTGCGCAGCTGCCACTCCGCCGCTGCCTGCAAACATTGAAAATGTCAGCGCGACGGTGCATATCCCTGCAACTATTTTTTTCAGTATGTTTTTCATTACTACCTCCATTACTTATTTTAAATTCTTTGCTCATACATTAGCCAAATCAGACTGTTAATTTAATTATTCCTAAGTATATTTAATAAAACAGGATTAATCTGTACAGTTACTGTTAACTTTCCGTTATTTTTAATAGATAGCTAAAAGTTTCGTGTAAGATTGGGAATGATCTGAGAAAAACAATAAAAAAATATGGAATGAAAAGTAGTCCCGATAATTTTGGTATGGTATTCCTGATATGCTGCGAAAAATGCCTTCTTGCTCAAATTTTCCCAGAAAACATTTTGAGAATTGTTTCTATTGGATCAGACTTATATTTTAATTATTTTAATATATCTTCAAGCTTTTTTGAAATACCCGTAAAAATTACACCTATTGCCACCGCTCCTGCATCGGGATAGTCAAGGCTCCTCTCGCCCAGATAGCTGGCCCTGCCCTTTGATGCGACATAGGAACGGGTTTTTTCTCCCCCCTGAACTGCCGACACCGCTGCCAGCTTGGAAGCTTCGGAAATTGACAATCCTGAGTTTGCACTTATTCTCAGAGACTGTGCCGCCGGAATCAGTGCATCCAGCAAGGTCTTGTCCCCCAGCTTCGCCCCGCCCCTCTTTTGGATTCCTTCAACGGCACAATTGAGCATTTCCGCAATACCATTGAGATCCAAAGCTGCGGCTCCGGCAGAATATTTGGCAGCACTTCTGAAGGCCGAGCCCCAGATTGGTCCTGAAGCCCCGCCGCAATACTCGGTGATGATCATACCGACATCCTTCAAAAAATGTCCGATACTCTCCCGTGACAGCTCACCCGATCTGGCTTTAACCTCTTTGAAGCCTTTTGCCAGCGACATTCCAAAGTCACCATCCCCGGCAGCAGAATCAAGCTGGCAAAAGGGCACCTCGTTTTCAATAATGATATCTGTCATGGTTTCTATAATGATTTCAATATGTTTTACTGTAAGCACATCCATTTACAACACTCCAATCTATATTTTCAGTTCCGGCGCAGACTCTGTCAGAGAAGCCTGAAAGCCGGCGTATCGGCAGGACTGTCCAGATAGGCCATAGTTTCCTCATCCAGCCTTAACAGTGAAATTGAAGCACCTGCCATATCTATTGCCGTCATATAGTTTCCTACAAAAGTCCGGTATACTTCTATTCCGTGCTGATCCAATATTTTTCCGGCGCTGTTGTTGAGTATATACAGTTCCTGAAGGGGCGTGGCTCCCAGCCCGTTGATCATAAGAGCTGCTTTTTCACCCCGAGCCAGCGGCATATCTTCAAGAATCATGTCCAGCAGTTTTTGGGCCAGATCATCGGAACCGGTGATTTTTTTCCTTTCGACACCCGGTTCACCGTGTATACCCACTCCAAATTCCAGCTCATCTTCAGCAAGGCTGAAGGTAGGCGTACCTTTGGCAGGAACGGTACAGGAGGTAAGAGCAAATCCTATTGAGCGGACATTTTCAGCCACCTTTTCAGCTATCCTTTTCACCTGGGGCAGTTCCAGACCTGTCTCTGCAGCGGCACCGGCTATCTTGTGCACAAAAACGGTACCGGCTACACCCCTGCGGCCAACCGTATACAAGCTGTTTTTTACCGCAACATCATCCTCCACATATACTTTTTCTACTGCAATATCGTCATCTTCCTGTGCCATCTCGGCTGCCGCTTCAAAATTCAGCTTATCCCCCGTATAGTTCTTTATAATGAGCAGTGTGCCTTTATCCGTTTTATTGTTTACAATGGCATTATATACCTGCACGGTTGACGGAGACGCAAAGACATCTCCGCAAACGGCCGCATCCAGCATGCCCTTGCCCACAAAACCTCCGTGAGCGGGTTCATGGCCGCTGCCGCCTCCGCTTATTAGGCATACCTTGCTTTTATCGGGCTGTTTTCTCGATAAAACCCTGTATTTTGGATCAAAAACCAGGTAATCCGGATGGGCCCGTTCCATGCCCAGGCACATTTCATTTACAACTGCTTCAGGACTGTTAATAATTTTTTTCATAGTAACCTCCATAGTATGTGAATAATCAGTATCAAGCCCTTGAATACCCTGCTTATGCTCCCAATTTATCTGCAACCAGGATAGCGGAATACACATCCTCCGGTGTCACTTTAAACGGCATGTTATGTATAGTCTCACCCTCGGCACAGGCTGCTCTGGCGACAAGCATCAGCTTTTCGGCGTCAGGCTCTGTGACACCCACATCCTTGAGGCAGGTTGGCAGCCCTACGGTTTTAAAATATTTTATTATAGTATTGATTTCTTCTTCGGGAGCATTTTCCAGTACAAGATGAACCACTACCCCAAATGCCACCTTTTCCCCATGATAGTAGTGGTGGGTATCCTCCAGCTGTGTAAGGCCGTCATGGATTGCGTGGCAGGCTGCAAGTCCGCTGCTTTCGAAGCCCAGGCCGCTCAGAAGTATATTTGCCTCCACAATATTTTCAAGTGCCTGGGTGACAACTTTGGACTCACAGGCCGCCTTTGCCTTGACCGAATCCTCCAGCAGCGTCTCATAGCAGGTTCTGGCTATTGCAAAAGCAGCTTTTGTGCTTTTGGCGCCCGACATGTTATCTGCATTTGCGCGCACGCAGGATCTTGCTTCAAAGTATGTGGCCATTGCATCGCCCATACCTGCCACCAGAAATCTTACCGGGGCCTTTGCTATAATAGCCGTATCCACCAGTACAATGTCCGGGTTTTTATTCAGATGAAAATATTGCACGAATTCATGGGCTTCATTGTAAATTATGGCAAGTTTACTGGTGGGGGCATCGGTAGATGCAATGGTAGGTACGATGATAACAGGCTTTTTGTCGTTGCAGGCTGCTGCCTTTGCAGTGTCAAGGGCCTTACCTCCTCCCAGGCCGATGAACACACCGCAGCCGTTGTCTTCCGCCAGCTTCATCATGCGTTGGATTTCAGCCTGTGTACACTCTTCCTTAAACTCTCCATAAATAATTTTAAAAGGATTTTTTTTGATTGAATCATCCAGGTACTTCTGGACACGTGCCTGGTCATCTTTTGAAGCTACCAGCAGAGCACTGTCTGAAAACTCCAGTACCAGTTCGCCCAGTTCGGACAGCACATCCTGTCCCTGAATATACTTTGATGGCGAAATCATTATTTTTTTCATATCACACACTCCTTGTAAAATAAATTATTTACATAATATTAAATTGGTCTTATTTAACTTAAACCTGGAATTTAATTTTGTTTTTTGTATCCGGTAATTGAAAACCTGAGCCAGAACCGCGCTGTTTCTCCCCGGGGCAATACCAAATGGCCTCCCGGCATATTAAGCCCGTTTACAGGTCCTGTCTGAGGCTCAACACACAAAAATCCCTTATTTCCTCCGCCGTTATAAAGCACCCACTGCGTAAATTCCGAAGAAACCTGATACAAAATATGTCCCAGACGTGCAGCTTGGTTTTCAGCAGTAAAATAGTCCGAAATCACCTGTCCCTCTGAAGCACAGCCATTCTTGAAACACAGCTCATGTTCCTTCAAAGCGCTGAGCTTTCCTGTGGGGAGATGACGTTCATCCCTTTCCCAGCGCTCTTTTATGGATACCGAAAATTCCCCGGGTGCGGCAAAGCTGGTATGAAAGCCCAGCAAAACCGGCATGCTGCAGCTGCCGTCGTTGAGAATCTCTATGTTTTGGGTAAGACCCTCCCTGTCAAGTTCAAAGGATAGCTTCATGGAAAAGTCAAAGGGGAACCATTTCCCACTGTTTTTTAACAGGCATGTAGCACTTCTGTCTGTTACTTCAGCAGCCTCAAAGGGTGCATTGTACAGTCTGCCATGCAGGTGGCTGCCTGTGTTGGGTTCGTTCACCGGCAGATGATATTTCCTGTTTTCGAACTTGAAAATGCCGTCTGCAGTCCTGTTTGGAGGGAAAAGCACCGGATTTCCGTACAGACATGGATTTTCCCTCAGCTGTTCAATATTATCCGGTGTGCGCAAAACCGGGAGACCTTTATATTCAAGTGAAATCAAATTCGCCCCGAAGGACGGCAATATTTCAGCCTCCCAGTCCTCAAAGCCCAAGTGTATACAATTTTCAAGCATAGGTTTTCAGCCTTTCAAGGGCAGGCAGGTCACAGCCTGTGAAGCCAGGGTCACTGCCTGACCGCATACTGTAAACTCCACGGGTATGTCCGAATCGTTCCAGAGTACCAGCAGGATTTGCCGGTCTGCATTTTCATACTGGGTCATGCGCACTTTTTCCGGTAAAACAGGAGTATGCCTGCACACAAAACGCCCCCTGTAGAAAAAATCCCTGTACATTTTTTTCAGATCCAGCAGCTTTTTAACATAGGCCGCATAATCTGGCAAATCACTGATTATGGACTTCCTGCCCCGGTATATTGAAACGTCGAACCGGAAACCGTAGGCAAATGAATAGTTGAGTATCCTTTTGAAATCCTCCCGGTCATCGTGCAGAAATCTGTCCGACATGATGGGCTCGGGGAAAGTCCTCAGAAACATTTCCGGAAAAGCAGTCTCGCCATAAAAATTACCGTACTGGCAGCCGTGATGGTAATGAACATGGGGTGCAAAAGCGTCAACACACTGCTCGGTTCCGTAAGCCACTTCCGGCCCGCACAGCCTGACTATGGCATCCATATTCTCAATGCGCCATTTTGCCTCGGTATCCCCGCGTTTTCCATGCTTATGTGTTTCATCAAAGCAGATTTTCGGCAGATGTCCCCCCATCTGGTCATAAAATATGGAGTCGGGACCGAAGGAAAGCTTTGTCCTTCCATTTTCCAGCAGCTTCTCCTGCCACTGTTCCGTTGCCTGGCAGGCCGATACAAAGCTCTTGTATCCGTAGCTCCGCAGCAGCATGCCATCGTTTGAAAACTGGTAGTGCTCACGGTATTCATTGAGGTCTATATCCTTGCGGCAGATCTCCCGGCCGGTTTCCTGATAATAGTCGGTAGTTATATCGATAAGGACCCCGTTGGTGTAGAGTGCCACATGCCCTCCCATCTGACGCACCTGAGCAATGGCGTCCTTCAAGCCCTGCTCTCCGCCCAGCTCCGGGTCGGCCTCATACCGGGGATAGCCGTTGTCAAACCGGCCCTTCCACCAGCCAAACACCAGCAGTGTATTGAGTCCGTATTTCATGCCCTCTTCATAAACGCGGGGCAAATCCTCATATCTGAAAAATACCTCACCATACTGGTGCCTCAGTATTATTCTCTGCCAGCCCGGCATATCCTGAACCCACTCAGGTTTTTCAGGCACTGAATACCAGTTGCCCCTGGCCCAGTTCCCGTAGATATCGGAGCCTGTTCTCCAGTCCCCCTCGTTCAATGAGATCACAGAGTGCGCGCTTTCCAGCCTTTCTCCCGGTTGAACCAGCATATAGTTGGAAATCGAAAGAATCATCCTTGGCCCGGAGCCTCGCGGATTCAACCCCGCTGCCAGAGTAGCAGACCGGAATTGATTGTCATGGCGGCCCACATACAGGAAATGCCCTCCGCTTTCCACACCGGACCAGCACATTGCCGCATCGCAGGGATACTGCACCACATTCCATATCTCATTGTAGTCTGCCGCCATATACTCGCTGTGTGATTTTTTTAGAGCTTCCCACGGGTTTATGATTTTCTCCCCCAGCCCGTTCATCTTGTAATAGATGTCCTTTTCACGCTCAAGAGAAGCGATGGAGGACAGTTCCACAAATGGAAGCTGCAACTCGTTGAGCCTTGCTCCGCTTTGGTTTTCTGCTTCGGCCCACATTTCCAGCGACTCATATGTGTGGACCGCGGCTTTTATATGAATTTTGAGCTTTACATCAAATACCCGCCCGTCATCACCTGTCAACTGAGGATAACTTATTATGATTTCATCTTTAAATTTTTCGGCAGTACCTTTTTGCTTTGAAGAACGTATTGTCATGGAACGGTAATATCCGTCATCCATGTGACAACGCCAGAAATCAGCCTGCTCCCTGTTTTCAAGCGGAAGCTCCTTTGCCGACCATATTATCCGGCTTCCGTCACTGCTGATCTGTAACTGCAATTTACCTGCTTCCAACGTCTCGTATTGATACATGTTCTTATCCTCCAAAAATTTGTCTCATTTTGAGAGCCTGTTTAATCTCTGCTGCAAAATCCGACAAAACGGCGAGTGCAATGAGACGTTAAACAGGCTCTGAGACAGCCCCGCTTTACTTGATTACGATATCTCTATTTCTGTGAGTTGTAAGCGGCTGTCGCTTCCTGCTCCCACTCTTTTCCGCCCTCATTTTCCCAGCGGGCTATGGCTTTCTTATATTCCTCTTCCAGATTTCCCTTCGTTGATATAAGCTGACAGAATACTTCCTTTTCTACAGTCTTTAAATTCGCTCCGTAATTGGTATCAGCTTCAAAGGATGTGTAAATGAAAGGCCATTCTATTGTACACATTGCATCGGCCATTTCCACGCCCTGTTTGGTCTGTGCATTAAATGTACGGCGTTCGGTGGTTATCTTTGGTCTGATGAAATCGGAATAAACAAACACTCCGTCATTTCTGTTGGTTGTGCTGTCGTCATATGGTTTAATCATCTCATAGGTGCCGGCAGCTTTGTCCACCCAATTAAAGTGCTTGCCTTCAACACCCAGACGAAGAAGAGCATTTCCATCTTCGGTCAGGAAGAAATCAATAAGCTTTACGGCTGCGGCAGGATTCTTGCAGGTGGAACTTACAACAACACTCGGTGTATAGCTGGGATAGATTTTTCCCTGGGCCGCCTGGCCTGTGGGCCCTTTTATTGCTGCAAAATCAAAGGTCGGCACAGGATTTTCGGTGTAACGGGAAGGCATCCAGTTATTAGTCGGTCCCGGACACTGGAAGTCAAAAGCTCCAACCTTACCGTTCCACAGCTTGCCAAAGGAATCCATTGTGGGGATGGTGGCAAAATCGGGATCCATTACTCCGTTCTGGTACAGCTTCTGGAAATATTTAATGGCATCCAGGAAGTTTTTATGCTTCAAGCCTGTGGTTACAGTACCGTCGTCCAGTTGGACAGGACGCAGACCGTTCATGTTTGCTGCAATACCATAGGCTCCCAGTATGCTGGTGAAATTGTTCCAGTTGCCTACTATGGAAGCACCAAGCCCTAATGTGTCATTTTTTCCGTTGCCATCCGGATCATTGAAAGTAAAAGCATAGAGTACGTCATACAGGCTGTCCAGATCTGTAGGCATTTCCTTTCCGACTTTTTTCAACCAGTCGGTACGGATATTCATATTCTGTGCATAATCGTGATCGGCGTTGAACAGTGCATATACTTTTCCGTCCTTGTTTAAGGGATGGCTGGCAAGCACTTCTCCAAGATTGTCCTGAATTGCCTTTGCATCCTTAACATATTCCGTCAGGTCGGACAGCATACCGTTTTGTTTTAACTGTTCGGCGTCAGATATGGTCGACGCCCAAAAGATGTCAGGTAGAGTTTTTGCTGCGATCAAGGTATTTAGCTTTGAGGCTGAATCAGCCAGTGAAACATAGGTTACCTTCAAACTGCTGTTGGTCTTGTTTTCGATTTCCTTCAATACTGAGTTGGTATCCGGCGGAGAATTGTCACCTACCACCAGCATGCTTAATTCAGCAGGACCAGCTGCTGATGCAGAAGCCGTCTGCCCGGCCGAAGCACCTGAGCTTCCGGAATTTTCCGAAGGTGAACCCCCGCAGGCACTCATTGTAAATGCTATTACGGCAACAAGTGCTGCGCTTATAATTCTTTGAATCCTTTTCATACGCTCTCTCCTTAACAATTATTTTTTTTGGTTATTTGTAAAACACCAAAACCCATTTGGCAGGTTTCAGCATAATATTATCCCTTCACCGCGCCGGTGGTTATGCCGGTTGTATAGTATTTTTGCAGGTACGGGTATACGATCAGTATAGGTATTACAGAAACCGATATGGTTACCATTTTCAGAGTTTCCTCCGTCACCCTGGCAGCATCGCTGATGCCCTGTATACCTGAAAGTACCGCTCCTGAACCCGCCGAGGAAAACAGGTTTCTCAAGTAAACCTGCAAGATTTGAAGACTGTTGTTGTTAATGTAAAGGACTCCGTCCAGATACGCATTCCAGTTGCTGACCCCGTAGAACATACCGACTGCTGCAAGAGTGGGAGTCGAAATGGGAAGAATTATACGGAACAGAATGGTTATGGGATTGGCTCCGTCAATTCTCGCAGATTCCTCCAGGCTTGCCGGAATGGATTGGAAATAGTTTCTCATGATGAACAGGTTGTAGGCACTCATTGCGTTTGGTATAACCAGCGCCCAGAAAGTATCAATCATATGAAGGTCGTTTACAAGAAGATATGTAGGAATCATGCCGCCGTTGAACAGCATTGTAAAGAATATGGCAATACATAGGAACTTTCTGCCTTTCAGGCGCGGCAATGAAAGAGGATAAGCCAGCATGGCCGTCAGTATAACACTGAGCAGGGTTCCCACTGCAGTCCTTGCTATGGTATTCCAGTACGCGTTATACAGCTGCGGCTGCTTCAGCACCAGCTCATAGCCTGTAATGTCCAGGCCCTTGGGCAGGAAGAACAGTCCTCCTGCCGACGCCCTCTGGGAATCGCTTATAGAGTACATTAAAACATGCCAGAAAGGGTATATTGTAATAAACGCGATCAGGAACAAGGCTACACCGTTTATGATCATTCCGATTATTTCTGCTTTTGACTTTTTCATGGTATCCTCCTTAGATCATGCTGCTATCAGGATCAGTTTTTTTAGCGATAGCATTTGTTATGATAACCAGCACAAGACCGATCACGGACTGGAACAGACCTGCGGCAGTGGCAAGGGCAAATTGTTTGTTTTGAAGTCCCACGCGGTACACAAATGTGTCTATGATATCGGCTACAGGGTTTACCATAGGATTGGTTATGGCAAAAATCTGGTCAAAACCCGCATACATAACCTCACCGACACGGAACATCAGAAGTACGATTATTGTGGATTTTATACAGGGAAGTGTTATATGTATCAGCTGGCGCCATTTTCCCGCGCCGTCAATGGAAGCTGCCTCATACAGCTGATCGTCAATGCCCATAAGGGCTGCCAGGTAAACGATTGTACCCATACCTGCATTTTTCCAGACGTGGGACCAAACAATCACCGATTGAAAGCTGTCCACATCTGTCAGGAGGTTGGGAAGCTGTCCGGTATATCCTATAAAATTGGCTATTTCACGTATTCCGCCCATGCTTGGAGAAAACAGTGCGTACATCAGACCATTTATTACCACCCATGAAACAAAGTTCGGCAGGATAACCGAAGTCTGGATAAATTTTTTGCAATTGCGGCTGTTCACCTCATTTATCATCAAAGACAGTATAATCGGTATTGGAAAGCCGATAACCAGCTTCTGCAGACTGATTACAATGTTGTTATACAATGCTCTTTGAAATCCGACCTGGGAAATAAGTTTGCTGAAATTGTCAAATCCCACCCAGGTGGAATTGTCGGGATTAAAAATGTTATAGTTTTGAAAAGCAATTGATACGCCATACATAGGTATGTACTTGAAAACAAGAAAATAAAGAAGCCCCGGGACCATAAGAAGATAAAGCATATATTCACTTCTCATATAGGAAAAGATTCCCCGTTTTTTAGGAACAGCGAGTGGCCTGGTCTGAATTGACATTTTTGTTTCTCCTCTCTGGAACTAAAAATTGCATAAATAATATAGAGTTTTTGAGATGTAAATTGTTGATATTTCATAGTATAATCATTTGAAATGATTATGTCAATATTTTTTATTTATTTTAAAACAAATTTTTAAATATATTTTTGTAACTTGTCCTTTGTTTGATTTATTGATAATATAAATACAATGAATTTTAATAAATACAAAGAATTCAAATAAATACAAGGAATTCAAAGAAAGGAACAAGTAAATTGACCGGATGCTGTTTGAAGATAAAAGAGTCATTAAGTGGACTTACCAAAAAAGAAAAGCTGGTGGCAAATTATATACTTCAATTTCCACAGGATGTCCCCAAAATGTCCATCTATGAGCTTGCAGTGGCCAGCGGAACAAGTCCCTCTGCAGTAGTCAGACTCTGTAAAAGTCTTGGCTATGACGGCTACAAGGAGTTTTGCAGACTGCTTACCGCAGATGTCAGTGCCAGCAGGAAAGATGACATAGTTTACGAAGATGTGCGTCCCGGAGACAGTCTTTCCTCCATTGCCAAAAGTGTTGCCATGAGTAATATCAGAGCTATTGAAAGTTCTCTGCAGATTTTGGACGAAGCCCAGCTGGAGCAGGCTGTAGACGCTATTTCAGAGGCCGACAGGGTGGATTTTTACGGAGTCGGCACCTCCTGTCTTGTGGCCATGGACGCTCACAGCAAGTTCCTGCGTATAAGCAAGAACAGCAACGCCAGCGAAGACCCCCATGTGCAGGTTTTAAGCGCAGCCACCCTGAAGAAAGGCGATGTTGCCGTCATCATTTCCTACAGCGGTGAAACCAGGGATATACTGGTTATTGCAGACATTATCAAGAAAACTTCCGCAACAGTAATTGCCGTGACAAAATACGGAAAAAATTCATTGAGCACACTGGCAGATATAAATTTGTGCACCTACAGTACTGAAAATCTCATCCGCAGCGGCGCCATGAGTTCACGAATAAGCCAGTTTACCATCATCGATATTTTATACACGGCGGTAGCCAGCAATAATTATTCAAAGGTGAAGCCTCACCTGGACAAATCACTGTTTGCCGCCGGACGTCTGCGTTCAAGCAAATAAAAACAGGAATGGTTGGAGCCTGGAAATACTCCATCCGTTCCTGTTTTTATTTCCGGAAATTCATATTTATTATCCTGTTTATTATCTCGACCGGAAGACTTTTGCCGGTTTTGCCCCAGGACTGATGCTGCCGGATACATAGTCGTAAAGCTTATGATTTGTTGAAATAAAATGCCTTATCAGTTCATCGTAGGGCCGGTTGCATATGTCTATTACTCCATGCTGCATGCACTCGCCGTCAAAACGTCCCAGCAGAGGCTGATCATTCATTTCAAAATAATGAATTCCAATACAGTTTTTGTGATTCATAGCCCCCTGCATATAGTATTCGCACGCCCTGCCGCGCTCCTCCTGGGTTTCGGCGGCCAGCAGGCCGCAGGACAGAAGTCCCTTGTCGGCCCCTCCGATATGCCATTCCCCAACAATACAGGGCATGTCTGCAGAATCCGCCGCAATTTTCAGGCTGAGTACCGCCGAATCGAAATAACAGTTGAATGAAATAACCTCAAAGTATTCACTGCCTGCTATTTCATTCCTGCTGATTTCGCTGTACCGCATTCCCAGATTCATGTGATTGGGATCTACTCTGCGCAGGGCATCCCCCGGAACCTGTGAATATTTTTCTAGAAGCCTGGCCCTTAAAAATTTCATATCTTCCATGGCTTCAGCGCTGAAGCCGTCCGCATGGGAAAAGGGCTCATACAAGTCCTCAAATGCTCCGAAACTCCGGTTCCAGGCCCCATTCAATGCATCTATGGTACCGTATTTATTGCGCAGGATATCTATAAGCGCTGTTTTTGATGCCAGCCTTTGAGGATGGGCAAATACCCTCTCGGCAATATTGACCGAGGTCTGGAACTTCCATTCCGGTTCGTTGGTGATAAAGTATCCTATCATATACGGATTTCCCGCAAAAGGTGCCAGCTGTTTTTCGGCAAATAGCCTTGAACGCTCCTCATACTGCCGGGAGTATACATCCGGAAAGTCACGGAATACAAGTTCATCCGTGAGAGGAAAATCCTTGAGCGTCCACACGAAAGGAATCCTGGCTTGAGCAAGAAAGTCCATAACTCTTTCATCGCCGTAGTTATCTACACCGACACCGATGGTGTTGAAGCCCCACCTTTTCAGCCTGGCGCTGTTTATTTTCAGCCAGGCCTCCCACCATTTATCAGGGCCGAAAGCCCTGATCATGTTTGCACGTGCAAAGTTGAACATCTTTCTGTTTTTACCTGCCTCGGGACCGTTCCTCTTTGCGAATTCCGGTATCCTGTCGGCAGTGGTCCAGGCAGCTGTGTAAGTTTCATCCCCGGGATCAGGAAGCCAGGAAAACAGGTTTTCCATTTTATCCACAAAACCATGTACTCCCATTCTGCTGCCATAACACATACCGTTGCTGAAAAAAGCATACCCGTCAGGATCTGCAAGCCACCAGCGTTTACCGTCATAATGCGTATGAAAGAATCCGGTAGCATCAAACTTCAGTGCCTTCCAGCCGCCGTATACGCTCCAGCCTTCCGGGTAGCTGTTGTCCGTTTCGGAGCGTTTATATTCCTGCTGAAGATATTCCACCATTTCTTCCACACTGCCTGTTTTTGAACTCCAGCTTTTTTGAATCCATTGCCCCATTTCATCCACCATCGGCTGGCCTATGACCTTCATATCGGGAAGGGCATCGGAAAGATATGCCTCAAAAATGGTGATACTGTTGAAAATACGGCTGTAGCCAGGATGGAAATACAGCTCCACAGCGTTCATTTCAGTAATGGTACATGGCTTGCAGCTGACCCTTGCCTTCAGCATTCCCGGTAAGGTCAACAGGAAAAAGCGCCTGGACTGAAGTGCTTCAAGGTCCACAACCAGCTTCACCCTTCTTGTAGGAAGCATTTCATAATTGATATACCCCGTTTCCTCTCCTTCAGCCGGTTTGGCCTTTTCAAAGCGAAAATCCAGAAGCATCTGGGAATCCATGTCCGCAAGCATGTCAACAATAAAGTACCGGTAATTCCCCCAGCTGACATCTCCCATTTCAGCAGTTTCGCCCTCAAGCCTCAGCCTGATGAAACCGTCGGCATCGGGCTCAATAACCCGCAAATCCCCGCCATTGAGTTCTGTCCCCTGCAGTAAACGGAATTTTTTTAAATCAATATTCTGTTTATTCATTTCAAGCCTCCTGATTTAATAATTGAAGTAACTTTACACTGCCCAACTCAAATTTTACTGTTCCTTTTATTACGAAATATATCGCATTTTAAATTAAAATTCAAGATAATTTGTTTCGCATTTAAAAATACTTTCTGATATTTTGTTTCATATTTTTCATTTATGTTTCCCATAATATACTTATGTAAAATTTTAGAAAACCGTTAATACGTGGGCTTTTGACCTAAATATTATTCTTATATAATTTATAATTTCCGAAATTATTTTCATCATTATTATTTTTTTTCGAAAATACTATTGACGCTTTTTGGTGTTAAATATATAATTGTGATAACGGGAATATAAGCCTTAAGTGGGCAGCTGCCCTGAACATGTTATCTTAAGGTCATTCTTACTACTAATTAGGAGTAACGGTGGAAAGACTTTTAGTCGGAAAAGCCGGTATCATCTGCCCGTTTGCCGGGCAAACAAACAGCTGGTGCATTAAATAAATTAACCCCATAAAAAAGTATAAAATGCTTTTGTTGTCCGCATATTTGGGGATAATAGAGGAGTTAACAAATTTCATTACAATTTGTTGCCGCTATTGCGGCTTAAAGCCATAGCATGGCTTGGAGGTTAACATGCAACTAATACCAAAAACAGGACTATTGCTGATTGCTACGTCCCGCTTCCGTGAACTTGGCAAAGGCCTTGCGCAGGGCGATTATGGTTTACGAAAGGAAGCAGAAGCAGATCAATATGTAAAGGAGCTTGAGAAATTCAGTAAGGTATCGTTCCCCGGCATAGTTTATACCCGTGAGGATATTGAGACTGCCATACAATTTTTTCAGTCCGAAAAAGTTGATTGGGTTTTTGCACTGTTTCTTTCCTGGTCAGAGGATTTTGCCTGGGTACGGTTTTTGCGGGATATGGTGCCTGTACCTGTCTTCTTTGGCTGCAAAACCAGAGACAGTATTTCATTCACCGATACCGCCGATGAATCGGACTTTGTAGAATTCCTTTCGGCCGGAGGGCTTGTAGGTACCCTTGAAGCATCCGGCTCAATAAAACGTTTCGGCCGGCCTATGCTGGTCACATCCATCGGGCAAACAGATGAGCTCATGCTTGCCGCAAGACATTTTTCACAGGCTGCCGCAGTCCGCACTGCTCTCCGGAATATCAGCTTCGGTTTGCTGGCCTCGTATAATGAAGTCATGTGGTCAACCTATGTAGATCCTTATAATTTTTTCATGAAAGCCGGTCCGGAGCTCAGATTTCTTTCTGTTGCCGGTCTGACGAAAGAAATCGGCACAATTGACAGCCAACTTGTACATAATACCCGTAACATTTTAGAGAAACAGTATCAGGTTTTGCCTGACATTGACGTCGAAAAATTCAATGCCTCCATCCGCGCCTCCCTGGCTGTTGAGAGCATGGCGCGCAAGGCAGGTGTGAGCATGGTGGTGCTCAACGACGTGGACCCCGTTCTATTGACCGAGGTAGGCCTCCGTCCCGGATTTTTGCCATGCCCTGGCACCGACGACGTTGCGGTCGTACCTGAAGGGGATTTGGGAGGAGGCCTGGCAGTTTATATTTTAAAAAAGCTATCCGGGAAACCGGTCAGCTTTATTGAACCTTTTCATATTGATATGAAAAAGGACTGCTTTGCAGGAGGCCACGCAGGACCAAACGATTATACCGATCCTTCCGGCAGTGTGAGAATTGCCAGAGATGTCAGGTTCGCAAAAACAAACTACAAACATGCCGGGGCTCCCTTTGCCTGGTATGTGATTCCCCCGGGACTGAAAACAATGCTTCATGTCTCGGAATGCAGCGGCCGTTTTAAAATGGTATGTACCTTGGTGAAGGCCTTGCCCTGCGAGCATTTTATCACATCCTATTCCCACGGCCTTTTCCGTCCTGCGGCCGGCACGGTACAGGAACTGTTTCAAAGGCTTGTAAGTATTGGAGTTACTCAACACTACGGTATAGTCTCCGGTGACTACACCCGTGAATTGTCATATTTGGCACAGTTGCTGGATTTTGATTTCGAAATTCTATAATTCTGGTGTCATCTGATAAATGTATGAAGCTCAATTAAGAATCATATAAGAATCATAATTAAAATAAAAAATAGTGAGGTGCCCGATAATGAGTTTTATGTTTAATCCATACCCATATGATGATCCAAATGCCGTCAATCATATTTCCTTTAATTCTGAATTGAAAAGCAGCATCACTCCTGATTCACCTGCATCGGCCAAAAAGCTGGCCGCACAGGTCAAGGATATGCTTTCGGGGTCCCCCCGCTGCATTATAGGCCTTGATGGTTATATGAGTGCACCTATGGACAGTTTCAAAGGACTTCTTTCGCTTCAGCTGGCTCTTAATGGTATCCAGGTCGATACGCTATCCACTGGAACACTCTTTCTGGACAGCGATACGCTTTACGAGAAATTTCTTCCCTACCTGCCCGAGGACAGGGAAACCGACCCTGTCCTGCTCTACGGTTCCCGTTATGAGGAAGGTTATGAAAGCCTGATGCAGCAGAAAGAAATTGAAAAGCTGTCTGCCAGGCTAAAGGAGTTTTCCGAAAAAGGAAAAGGCGTACTTGTCATATACGGTTACGGAGCACTTATAGATGCTCTCCGCCCCTTTTACAATCTTAAGCTTTACATCGATATGACCCAAAAGCGTACTATTTTGAATATCCGTGCCGGAGCCTTCTCCAATCTTGGTTCAACCAGGCAGATGACGATAAATCATATTCTCCGCCGCAGTTATTACATAGATTTTGAAGTAGCGGCAGAACTGCGCGGACAATTGATACGCAATAATGAAATCGACTATTATCTGACCGGTGACAATCCCGATAAGATAAAAATGCTTCCGGTCAATACTTTGAAAGCACTTTTCGATACCATGGTCAGCTATCCTCTCCGCTGCCGTCCGGTTTATCTTGAAGGTGTATGGGGGGGGTTCTATATAAAGCGCCTGCGCAACCTGCCGGAGGATATGAAAAATTGCGCATGGGTTTTCGATTTGATTCCTATGGAAGTCTCCATTGCTGCCGACATTGATACAATGGAGCTGGAATTTCCCTTCTACTGTTTTGTGCAGGTAATCGGTACAAAGCTCATGGGTGAAAAATCCGCAAAAAAATTCAACGGTTATTTCCCTGTCAGGTTTAACTATGACGACACCTACCATTCCAGCGGAAACATGTCAATCCAGGTTCATCCCAACGGCGATTACATAAAAGGGAATAACGAACTTGGACGCCAGGATGAAAGCTATTACATGGTCGTTACCGGCCAGGAGGCAAAAACCTACTGCGGTTTCCGCCAAAATGCAGATGTGGAGGAATTCATCGAAAAAGCCAGACGTGCCGAAAAATACGGAGAAGGCTTTGATCATGACGAATATGTGTACTCCGAACCGTCGGTTGCGGGACAGCAGTTCCTGATACCTGCCGGCACCATACATGCTTCGGGACGCAACCAGGTCATCCTGGAGATCGGCAGCTTGACAATTGGTTCCTATACTTATAAAATGTATGATTATATGAGAAAAGACCTGGACGGTAATCTTCGGCCCATTCACACATACCACGGTGACAAGGTATTGCGCAGAGACTTCAAGGAAAGCTGGGTCAGGGAAAACCTTATCCAGAAGCCCCGTGTCATCCGCGAAGGGAATGGATATGAGGAAACAGTTGTCGGAGAACATGAGCTTCTGTATTTCAGCTTGAGAAACGTAAGGTTTTTTGAGAAATATGAGGATGAAACTACCGACAGATTCCATGTCCTGGTGCTTGTTGAGGGCGAAAAGTGCCTGATCCGGTCACTGACCGATCCTGGCCGCTTTTTTGAACAGAATTATCTTGATATGGTTATCATCCCTGCCGGTTTCGGACCTTATGAGGTTATAAATAAAGGTGTCGGCAAGGTTACAATACACAAAACCCTGTTGAAGGACGGCTTTGAAAATGAGTAAATCCGATGCATGTGTTCTTTCCATAGACGCAGGAGGAACCTTTTTAAAAGCCGCGCTTGTTAAAGGTGACGGAACCCTTGTAGAAAACAGCTTTCTCCGGGTGCCTGTCAATTCAGCCGGAAGTGCCGGCGCTATCAGCACCTCTTACAGGCAGCTGGCGGTTCTTGGTCTGGCAAAAGCCCGGGAGAACAATCTTAATCTAACGGCGGTGGGTGTATGCATTCCCGGTCCCTTTGACTATGTTGAAGGAAAGAGTCTGATGACCCATAAGTATGCCTCTGTAAAAGGCTTGCCAATGCGTCCATGGCTGCAGGAAAGCCTTGGTGATATTCCTGTCTGCTTTCTTCACGATTCACATGCCTTTTTACTTGGAGCACTGTGGAACAGCACGGTTTATGGAGCAGAGAGAACTGCAGGCGTTATAATCGGCACAGGTTTAGGATTTGCTTCCATGCTGAACGGCAGAATATATGCAAACCTGCAGAACGGGCCGGGTATCAGTATATTTTCAAGGCCTTACAAAGGCCGGACCAGCGAAGACCATGTTTCGCGCCGGGCCATACTGTCCCGCTATTGCGAGCTGACAGGCTGCACTCCGGATACCCTTGATGTAGTTGATATTGCAGGGCTGGCATACCAGGGGCAGGCTGAAGCTCAACTGGTTTTTAAAGAGCTGGGACAGCATCTTTCTGAAATAATACATGATATCCTGCGTGACAACCATTTTAAAGGCCTGCTTCTGGGAGGGGCCATTTCGAAATCTGCCGGTTTGTTTCTTCCCCAGCTCAAAAATGGCCTGTCCGATCTGCCGCAGCTGCGTTACATTGCAGCTGCAGACGATATTGATATGGCACCGGTATTTGGAGCAGCCCGTGCGGCACTTTTTCCGCTCCATTACCAGTATGAATTGACATAAATAATAACAGCATTAATAACAGTATTTTAGTTTTAAGGAGGAAGCCTTATGTCCAGCTGTTGCCTGCGTCTTAAGGAGCTGATGAATTCCTTTGCTCCCAAGGAGCAGAAAATCGCAAAGTTTATACTTGATTTTCCCGGCGAAGTTGTAAATATGTCCATAGAGGAGTTGGCCGATGCTTGCGGCACCAGTATGTCCTCGGTTGTCAGGCTCTGCAAGTCTGCCAATTATTCAGGCTATAAGGAGCTCTGCCGTATGCTGTTCACAGACCTGGCCCTTGAGCAGCAGGAGGTCACACCCTACAATGACGTAAGGCCCGGTGATTCCACCGAATCCATCGTGCAAAGCGTTTGCAGCAGCAATATCAAATCCATTGAAAATACCAGGGCATTTCTGGATATCGAAATTCTTGACCGCGCCATAGATGCGATAAGTGCTGCAAAGCGTGTGGACTTTTACGGTGTGGGCACCTCCGGAATCATAGCAATGGATGCTCATAATAAATTTGTACGTATTCATAAGCTCTCCATGTCCAGTTCCGATCCCCACGATCAGCTTTTATGCGCTACCAGCCTTCAAAAAGGAGATGTGGCAGTACTTATTTCGTATAGCGGTGATACAAAGGATATCCTTGAAACAGCCGAAGTAATACGGAAAACAGACGCAATATTAATAAGCATCACCTGTTACAGCAAGAATCCTCTCAGCCAGAAAGCCGACATCAGCCTGTATTCCTCGTCTTCCGAGACATTGATCCGCAGCGGTGTAATGGGGCAGAGAATCGGACAGCTTACAATTATTGATATTTTGTACACTGCTGTGGTAAGCCGGCTTTACGGCTCTGTAAAAATCCATCTGGATGAAACAAGGCTGCTCTCGGCACGGAAGCATCTCCATGGAGGCAACCAATACCAGTAATCGCATCAGTAAGCTTCAGTCAAGCACCTGATTAAGGGCTGCTCAAAAAGTACAAACCTGAAATTTTTATGGTTTACCACAATTTCAGGTTTGTACTTTTAATATAGCTTCCCTTTTATCAAAGTTGTACCCTCAGCCCAGACTTAAAGACATACCTGTAATTGAGCGCCGTTGCCATTATTTCGGCAAGAACCGCCCCGAAAATGCCGTAAAGAATGCCTTCTATCCCGCTTTGCAGCATCAGATCCCATTTTGCGGCTCCAAGCAGTTTTGTGACAGCCAGTGAATATCCGTTGTTCTTGATGTTCATGGAGATGGAATTTACCAGTATCAGAATACCTGCCATAACCAATACGACGATCATGCACGCGCTCCATAATACCGTTAAGGCCGAAGGACTTGTGAATATCCGCACAGCCCGAACCGTTATCCTCAATGACAAGTTCAACACCGTCTTCCCTGCAGTGAATGGAAATCTGTATCGAGCTTGCGCTGCCGTGCCGGATGCTGTTGGTTATTCCCTCGCGTATGGCCTTATGTATGACCTCTTTGACATGACCGGGGGCCTTATCCGCCTCACTGTCATAATCCAGGCCGATCCTAACAAGGCCCAGTTCGTCGAATTTTTGAATAATACGCTGGATTTCTTGGCGCAGGTTGATGTTTTTATCCAGTTCCCTCAAGCTATATACGCTGCTTCGCAGGTTTGTGACGCACTCCTTGAGGAGATTCTCAATCTCGTCGAGCTGTTTGTCCTTTTCTTCCTGGCTTTTGCCCTGAATTGCTTTTAAATATTGTACGTTCATCACTACCGCCATGAGGGAGTGTCCGAGTGAATCATGAAGTTCCTGTGATATGCTGCCCCTTTCCTTCGCAAGGAGATATTCCCGTTCCTGAAAAGAGTATTCGATCAGATTGGCATTAAGAACCTTCAGCCGTTCCCGTTCCCATTTGAAATAGTGTATCCAGGCAAAAATGAGTAATATCAGGGCATAGCAGACAAACACCACAATGATGTCTGAAAAACCGTGCCTGAAAATTTCATGCTCCGTCACAAAAACGGCGTAGCCCTCCGCGCCCATAAATCCGGCGAAATGGAATGCCACCAGTGCCTTCGGTACTTTGCCTTTTTGTATGGTGAAAATATCGTGGAGCAGGAAGAAGTAATATATCTGGACCAGGTCGGCTCTTCTTGCTGTAAAGAACAATAAGCACAGAGTAATGGACAGAATTAAAAAGGCGGCAGAATGTCTGCCGACAAACGGCAGGCACAGCCTTCCAATATCAAGCAGAATCAGCAGGGTTACAATTACAAATAAAAGTACAAATAACGGTGAGTTCTGCGGTAGGACAGCGCTTATCCCCACCGCCGCCCAGACAAGCAGAACAAACCGGGCCGCCAGATAAAGCATTTTCATATTTAAAATTTTTTGCAGAAACTTTATCATATCAAAAGGGGTTTTCATAATATTTTCATCTCTAAAATCTCTACAGCCATTTCTTTAAAAATTCCAGAGCGTAAGTCCTCATCTCCTGTGTTTCATAGTGTCCCACCGGGTACTTTTTCAACTCAAAACATTCACTGCTGTTATCATTCAGGTATATTTCCCTCAATTCCTCATTGACTGAATCCAAACCCTTATGAGGAGTGATCCTGTCAAAGATTCCATTCATGCTCAAGTGGGGTCTGGGGCAAATGAGAGCATTTATCCGGGCAGTTGAAAAGTATTTCAGCAGACCGGGCACATAATAATATACACCGTGCTTGTCAATGCCCTGGGTTTCGATCAATGAGTTATACTCGGTCATACTGCAGATGTCAACGCATACCTTGATCCTTTCATCCACAGCCGAAAGCCACCATGCCTTGTTTCCGCCCATGGACATACCCAGTGTGGCAATACGCCCGGTATCCACATCAGGTCTTGTAAAGAGGTAGTCAATGGCTCTCATGCTGTCATAAACCATCATTCCCCACATTACCCGCCCTTTCCAGAGCATTTCCTTGAATATCTCGGTTTCAGTTCTTCCCCTTCTATCTCCAAAAGCCCATTCATCTATGCAAAGTACCGAAAAACCGCATTCGGCAAGGTCATTTGCATATGAAGCCCTGTTCAGGTAGGGTGCACCGTTTATCAGCTCCTGCCTGCCTACATCATAATGTCCTCCATGGGAATGATTGAATATTACTACGGGAGTTTTTTCTCCTGCCTTTTTTGGAGTTATAAAATAAGCGGGTACCGGCTCAATACCGTTCAGGTCCAATATGAGATTTTCCAAATGGAATTTTTCTCTTTCCTCCCTGGAAATCAGCCTTGAATTCACAGGAGCCCGCCTGTCGGGCAAGTCCCCCAACAAACCGTATAGTTTTGCTCTGTCCTCGGTCCTGCTCATATTTCCCTCACCTTAATTATATTGAATGATTATTTTTCTTTTTTCCTGCTGCTTTATATTTTCCGGATACCGGCCTGGGTTTTCTATTTGTTGACTTCAAATTTTCCGAGGGCTTTTTACCGGCTGTAATATTCTGATTTCTTTTCAAGTTCTTCCGCCTGGTCACAGAGTATCCAAAATAGCCCAAAGAAGCCCCCAGAGGGTAGTACTCTCCATGGGAATAGCATATGAGCTCCGCTTTATGAAGATCTAATTTTCCGTTTTCATCCAGAAGCTTTTCGTCCACATTGGTGGCTACCACTTCGGCCAGGAACAAATCATGTGAACCCAGCTCCATAACCTGCCTGACTATGCACTCAAGGTTTACAGGACATTCCCTTATTAATGGAACCTCAACTTTGGAAGCTCTTTCGGGTGTCAGCTTCATTTCTGCAAATTTATCAACATCCTTCCCCGATTTTACACCGCAGAAATCTGTAGCAAAAGTCAGATTCCTCGTGGGAAGATTTATAACAAATTGTCCTTTTTGTTTAATCAATTCATAGGAATATCTTTGTTTCCTCACTGATATAGATACCATGGGCGGATCGGAATTTATTGTTCCCGCCCACGCAAGAGTAATAATATTAGGTTTTCCATCACTGTCTGAACAGGATACCATGACCACAGGCACCGGATTCAGCATGGTGGAAGGCTTCCATATCTGTTTAGCCAAAAAAACCGCCTCCTATCAGCTATATTAATTTAATGTGCTGTGCTAATTGGTTAATCAGCCCTGCATCTGCCTGGATGACATAAATGAAAATACAAAAATCGCAGCCGAATTCCAATAGGTTGCAACTTCATTAGAGGAATAGGAGTTCATATCGTCTATGTAACACTGTGCCGGAGCTTTTCCCGACAGCTTTGACCTGGACACATCGTCCTCCAGCGCAGAATCGGGACCTCCCACCAGCAGTCCCGGAACCGGTTCGGCCACACCGTCTCCCACCGATGGTCTGTGGTGGGGCTGCATGACCTTTTTACTGCCGTAGCCTGTAATATAACTTTGATTCATGGTATTTCTGCCAAGAAAATAATGAACGCAGTTCGCTGCCATTTCGGTGTATTTTTCATTATTGCTCAATTTATCGGCAATTAATAAATGTATGGCATGATTGGCCACATTCATATTGCTTCCCCAGGTGTATTCCATTTTATGCATTGCCAGCAGGTAGCCGTCTTTTTCAGCAGTACTGACGAACATATCGGCTTTTTCAAGCCACGCTTTTTTTATTTCTTCAGCCTTTTGGGAATCAATTGTACTCTGATCTGAAAACAAATATGATATGGCTGCAAAACCGCTTACACTCTGCCACCCCAGTCCAAAGCCCTCAGTTCCGTAGTTTGCCTTAAAATAGTCATTGTACTTTTTATCCCCTGTCGCTCTAAGCAGCTCGGCTGCCGCCCAGGCTTTTTCATCCTTGCCTGAGCTGTCGCCGTATTCTCCTGACGTAACATCCTGAGGATTTTTATATTGAACAAAATCCTTGTTCGTTTCCAGCCAGTTCCAGGCCTTTAATGAAGCAATCAGGCACTGTTGTGAAAAAGCGGAGTCAAAGTCCTTAAATATTCTTGAAGCCATAGCTGTTACGGCAGCAAAATCTGCCGTGGCAGTGGTTGATACCGGCATGACCAGAAGCTCATCCACATCGGTATCCGGCATGGCAGTCAAATCGGGAAAGTTTCTGGAGGTAACCTTGTGGTACACTCCGCCGGTCTGCTTATCCTGCATTTTCAGCATCCATGTCATACCGTATTTTACTTCATCCAAAATATCCGGTATATTGTTGGTGCTCTCAGGTATATTGTATTTGTTTTCAAAGCTTTGAGGATAAAACTCATAGGCCAGCATAAGATCGGCAGCCGTCACGGCAGCAGGCACCACATATCTGCCGTAATCCCCGGCATCATGCCAGCCGCCGCTGACATCTATTTCGGTTTCCTCGTTCCCATACAGCCTGGCCCTGCCTGTGTGGCAGGATGCATGGGCATATTCCCCTGCATATTTTGAGTCCAATGCCATTCCACACCTTTGATAATATAAGGCTTTTACCATTGCCTCATTTACTTTTGAAAACAGATTACCGTCACCTATTTTAAAGTCATAGGATTTTCCAAGGCCTTCAACCGAAATATAGTAACTGCCAACGGTTTTTAACTCTGAAAAATCAGCATAGGAGACGGTATCACCGCTGGATTCATCATTTACCTTGCCGGTTGTATCCTTGGATAAAACAACCTTGCCGGTTGCAGTTTCTATTACCTTGAATTTTTTGTCAAAGCCTTTTATGATTGCAATTTTTTTATCATCAATTTTATAACCGACCTGATTTACAAGTATATTTTCACTTAATTCCTCGGAATTAGCCGTCCCATTTCCGGCTGCTGAAGAGAGGCCTGTTTCTCCGGCTCCTGCATTGGTTGGCAGGGTACTGTCCGCCGGCTTTGTCTTTGAGGTGCATGATGCTGTCATAAATATTAGACTCCCGGTTAATGTAATAGTAACTATTCTTTTCAATAAATTCATATGTACACTCTACTTTCAGACTTATTTTAAGAAAATACTCCTTCAATTATATAGCATTTTTAATGTAAATTTATTAACTTTTTATTAATATGCTTTCAAGTAAATATGCCATATATCCGTATATAACTAAATATTATACCATATAAGCCAAATACTGCTAATGAATTTTTGTGCACAAAAAAAGCCCTACGTTAACATAAGGCTTTTTTAATACGGCTTATCCCAGTGTAGCGTGAACCCTGGGCATCCACTCGCTTATGGGTATTTTCTGAGGACAGTTTTCTTCACAGACTCTGCACTGAACACATTCGCTGGCGTGATTCTCCTTGTTGAAGAAATTGCTGTAAGAAAATCTTGCTCCCTTTAAATCTTCATGAATTACACTCTCATTGTACAGTGCAAAATTCTTTGGAATGTTTACGTTATTGGGACATGGCATGCAATAGGCACATGCGGTACACGGTATGGCCGCCCTTTGAGCATACCTGTCTATTACCCTACAGACAATGCCCAGGTCAGTTTTATCCAGGGTTCCGACACCGGATTTGCCGGCAGATACAATATTTTCTTCAACCTGCTGCATAGTGCTCATACCGCTTAATACAACCGAAACCTCTGGCTGATTCCAGAGCCATTGCAAAGCCCAGTCTGCTCCGGATTGATTTTTTCCGTTCTCATCAAGAATGGCCTTGATATCTTTTGGGGGATTAGCCAATTTACCGCCTAAAAGAGGTTCCATTATTACAACTGCAATCCCTTTTTCCGCCGCATATTTTAACCCTTTTTGACCTGCCTGGTTTTCAATGTCGAGGTAATTGTACTGTATCTGGCAGAAGTCCCACTTATCGTATCCATCTATTATTTCAATGAATGCTGAACCTTCATCGTGGAAGGAAAACCCGAGATATTTGATTTTTCCGGCCTTTTTAGCGGCTTCAGCCCTTTTGATAATATCAAACTTTAATATGACGTTATTCCAGGAATTCCTTGAAAGAGAATGAAGCAGATAAAAGTCTATGTGATCAGTCTGAAGTTTTTCAAGCTGCTCGTCAAGTAATCTGTCAAAATCTTCAGGCTTTTTAATTAACCAGGTAGGGGATTTTGTAGCCAGTTTTACTTTTTCCCTGTAGCCGTCTTTCAGTGCCTTACCTGTTACTATTTCGCTGAAGCCATCGTGATAAACATATGCCGTATCAATATAATTAACTCCCTTATCAATGGCGTAGCGCATCATTCTTATTGCTTCAGCCTCATCAATTTTGTTCTGCGGCTTGTCGCCGGCTGTTTCAACTTCCCTGGTGGGTAAACGCATTGCTCCGAAACCAAGGGCAGATACCTTAAAATCCAGACTTCCGAAATTTCTGTACTGCATAATCATGCCTCCTGTAATAAATCTTATTTTTGTCCTGCGAGTCAAAATTTTACCAGGTAGAGTATATGTATTTTGTTACGTATCAAGCAACCCATACATTTTTTTATTGCCGTCTATGAACGGCATCAGCTGTCTCAGCTGATTATAACCGGGTTATAGCAGTCCCCGCCTCCAACAGGCCGCGGGAACTGTTTTACCTGTACCCCTGTGTTATAAATAAAGTGTATACCTTAGAGTGCACTTTAATGCAATAGTTTTTTGTTAAATGAAAAGGTAAATTCTTGATTGAGTAAAAGCTAAAGTAAATTCTGCATTGCAGTACCAGTCTGCATGATGAAAGCTCCGCGGGACTGCACGGAGCTCTGGACAAAAAGCCGGAGGTCGGGTTATTTTAAAGCCATTTCCCAAAAAAGTCATATGATTTAGCCCCGGATATCTCATGTACGCCCTTGAAAAAGTCGTGGTCAAGCTTATCTTCCGACTCAAGCAAACGATAAACCTTTCCTATCTGCTCATAAGATTCCCGCGTCACCTTTATGGGGAAAATGGGATCCTCTGTTCCGGACTCTATAAGTAAAGGCTTCGGAGCGATTAAACCCAATATGTCGGGCAATTCGGCATGCTTTAGGACTCCGGGGATAAAATTATCCACACAATGGTATACGGACATTATGCTGTTCTTGAAGGTATTTGTATAACCGCTGACTACCGTGGCCCTTATGCGGTCGTCAAGAGCACTGGCAAACCCTGCTACCAGTCCCCCTCCCGAAATACCCATACACCCGATCCTTTTTATATCCACATCATCGCATGACTCCAGGTAGTCTATGGCGCAAATGGCGTCATAAATCCTGGAAGCAGCCATTGTACTGCCCATCATCAGCAAATTTGTCGATATATTGTAGCAGGAGTTATCCGCCCGCTTTTCCTTATCCGCTTTTAGCCTGCGTTCACCAAATCCCAGGAATTCAGGAGCAATTACCAGAAAGCCCCTCTTAACCAATTCTACCGGAAACTTTTTTTGATAACCGGGATCCCCTGTATTATCCGTTCCGTCCAGATTCAGTCCCAGCATTTCGTTGCATCCGCGGCCATGACCATGGCAGGCCAGCACTGCGGGCATTTTCCGGGATTTCTTTTTTGGAATCAATACATACGAGGGAACCGGAAGTAAATCATCCATCTGATAGGTTATCTTCTGCATCCAGTAATCCTCATATTCCCTTTTCTCCATAACAGCAGTTTTCAGAGGACCCCTCCTTTCCGGGAAACCACCCAGGTCATGCACTAAAGCGTCCCTTAGTCCAATTCTCCATTTTTCCCACTCATTCCTGTTCCGGGCCTGAAACCTGAACTCAGGCATGATATTTTCATATTGCTGCTGCAAATAGCTCTCTACACTTCTCATCCTCATTATTCTCATTATCCTCATTTCCAAATTGTCGGTATAGTATACACTTACAATACATTATCAGCCAACCGGCATATGCAAAACGGTTGGCTGATAATGACCCTGATAAAGCTTAATTAAAGCGCGACTTGATTTGATTGTATTTGTTTGTCATCCAGGTCTCAAGCTTTACCAGCCCCATAGATTCGAAATTCTTAATCATAGTATCGTATACTTTGTTGAATTCCTCCTCTGACTTTGCACTGATCAGCTTGACCGTCTGCGTTTTTTCATAGTCAACGACTTTGGAATATATGGCCGTTTCCTCTATGTTATCAGTCGGTACGAGGAAACTATAAACAGGCTTGAAATCCTTAATTTTTTCCTTGCTCAGCCTTAACCACTGTGTCCTTTCATTTTCACTGTAGTTCCAGACGCCTTCCGGTTTGGAGGTGACAGCAAAGGACCATGCCATGTTTCCGACCTTTTGTACCATGTTTGTATAATCTCCGGCCAGTTCAGCCATCTTCGGAGTGAGTTCGGGATAACCGTCGGAGGTAAGTGTATAATGCTCTCCTTCAACACCCCATACGCAAAGCTTCTGACCTTCATCACTTCTGAGGAACTGTTCGAGCTTGATTGCCCTGTCCGGAGCTTTGCAGTTTTTGGTTATATAAAGTCCTGCCCAGCCTATGCCGTCGTTAACAGTGCCAGCCTCTTCGGTGAGCATTTTGTTCAATATGGCCATTTTATAAGGCGCGCCTGCCTGTTCAAAAGCCTTATTGGCTTCGGCGTACAAATCTGCCGAACGTGCTGCGCTAAAGGTCTTGCCGTTATTGACGGCCTGCTGGAAATCTTCATATTTATAAATCAAAGATTCGGCCTCTATATACCCGTCACGGTACAATTTATTCATGTATTTATATGCATTTATATAATTCGGATCTCTGGCCTGGAACTTTATTGCCCCGTTTTCTTCAAATATCTCACTTTCTCCCGACTTGATACCAAACAACATCTTGAAATACCTTTCGCCGTATTGATCAGGTCCCAGAGCCAGAGCATTCATATCAGGGTGTTTGGCCTTTACCATGCCGAGTACTTTTTCATAATCCGCCAAAGTATTTATGGCCGGGTTGCCAAGTTCCTGGAGTATATCCTGCCGGACAGCAAGCGTGGGAGATCCCGGAGAAGCTACAAGCCTCGGATTGTCTGCTCTCCATTCCTCAGGAGTGGAGTAATTGTTTTTGATAGTATAAAACTTTCCGTCCTCTACCGTATTATTTGCTATTACCTCGGGTTCAACAACAAAATCTTTTGCATATTTTTCTATCAGTTCATTATAAGAATAGCTTTGCTTTATCAGCATTGGATCGAGCTTTTTTGTACCGTTGTAAACCAGGTCGGGCAAATCATTTGAGCTGATCAATATGGCAAGTTGGTTGTCCTGCTCTGCCGCTTTGGTGACCTCAAGCTTTACACCTGTTCTTTTTGTGATCTCGTCGTCTACCGGCCTGCCGCCGAAAGAGTCAACCCAATACCAATCCATGTTGACGAATATCGATAATGTGATGGGCTCGAGCTGAGTGCTGCCTGCATCTGCTGAATTTGTTTCTCCCGCCGTATTGGCAGTCTGGTTCCCGGTCTGTGACCCGCATGCCGTCATAACCATTGAAAGGACAATAAGCAACGGTAATACGGTTGAAAACATCCTGATTTTCATTATGACACCTCCAATTAATATTTTGTTATATATACCCTTTAATATAGCCTTGATTTTCCTAGGATTTCAAAGCTATTTAAATTCTATCCGGAAAACTCACTCCTTTACCGACCCAAGCATTATACCTTTCACAAAATACTTCTGCAGGAATGGGTAAGACAAAAGGATAGGCACCGTCGATACGATAATTACAGCAGATTGAATGGATCTGGTGGTCACGCTGGTAGTGCTCCTGAAAGCGCTTTGCAGGTCTCCCATATTGGATGCCTGGCTCCTGTTTATGATCTCCATCATAAGATAGGACATCGTTCTAAGACCCGGCTTTGACACAAAATATGCGGAATCTATCCATGAATTCCAGTGGTTTACCGCAGTGAACAGAACAGCGGTAGCCAAAACGGGTTTGGAAATGGGCAGGATAATCTGCAGGAATATCCTGAGGTCATTGGCTCCGTCTATATATGCCGATTCCCTGAGTGAAGGAGATATTTCATTGAAAAACGATATCATTATTAAAACCAGAAATGAGTTCAGCAATAATGGTATGATATATACCCAAACGGTATTTGTAATGCCGAGTGATTTCAGCAGTACATAGTAAGGAATCAATCCCCCGGAAAAATACATTGAAAAAATTATAATTGAATAATAGAACTTTCTGAATACCAGAGTTTTATGTGAAAGTCCGTATGCCACGATACTCGTGAAAAATACCGACAATATGGTACCGACTACCGTTCTGAATACAGAAACTCCCAGTGCGTTTATCCACTTGCTGTCGGACAGGATCTTTTCATAATTTTCGAAAGTCAGCACCCTCGGGAAAAAATATATACCGCCTCTTGAAGCATCGATACCCGAGTTGAGAGATATTATAAGTATGTAGTAAAACGGGTAGATGGTCAAAAAAGTTAGCAGTGTAAGAAATGTATAGTTAATGATTTTAAAAATCCTATCTTCGTTTTTGATGTTTTTCATATGGCGATGATCCTTTCTGAATAATTCGTCATCCTGGTTTCTGACGGAAATTTAATACAGACCCGTCCCGGATAGTTTTTTGATTATAAAATTGCTGCCGAATATCATGACAACGGAAATTACCGACTGAAGCATTCCTACCGCAGCGGCATACGAATATCTGAGCTGCACCAGACCCACCTTCAGTATATGGGTCTGCAGTATTTCTGAAGCTTCCCTGTTCAGATTGTTTCCAAGCAGCAGTGACTGCTCGAAATTGGAACCGGACATGCCGCCGCCCAACAGATTTCCAAGAGTCAGTATAAGTACTACACAGATAGTGCCCTGTATTCCCGGCAGAGTCACGTACCTGATCTTTTGCAGCCTGGATGCTCCGTCTATCTGCGCGGCCTCATATATGCTCGGGTCTATCCCCACTATTGCGGCGATAAATATGATGGCCCACCATCCAAATTCTTTCCATGCGTCGGATATAACGGCCAACGGCCAGAATTTGGACGGATCGGTCAGAAACGGAAGGGACTTGTCGATAATATTCAAGGATTTAAGGGCACTGTTAATTACTCCATCATTGGAAAAAAACGAGAATACCAGCCCGTAGACAACCACCCATGAAATAAAGTGCGGCAGGTAGCTTGCCGTTTGAACAACCTTTTTATACTTGAGGGGTCCGACCTCGCTTATCATGATCGCAAAAATTATCGGAACAGGGAAGGTAAAAATAACTTTTAATATGCTTATCCCAAAAGTATTCCTGATGATCATTCCGCTGTCGACTTCAGTAAAAAATTCCATAAAATACTTCAAGCCGACCCAGGGGCTGGTGAAAAAGCCTTTTACCCCGTCGGTAAGAACATAATCCTTAAAAGCTATTATTAACCCGATCATGGGTATATAGCTGAACACAAACAGGAATAGTATTCCGATGAGAACAAATGCTTGAAGATACGCCTGTTTTTTAAAACTGTTCCACAAATGATTTGCATGCTTTTTGCCGGTAAGCGAATTATTGATCATTGACTCAAAACCCTCCTGATACGTTGTTTCGTTTGTGACAAGTTTATTTTAAACAAAACCGGCGAGTAAGTTAACTGATAAATTATTGATTGAAGGTGTATTTATTATTGACAATAAAAAATGCGGCGTTTTACTCGTCGCATCAGCCCTGTATCCAGGGTATCCATATTGAGAATAAGGACTTCGTCCCACTGCTTATTCCCGGCTCCGGCTTGCCGATAAGCGGTCCCTGTACTCGGCAAAAGTAATGCCCTCATACTTAAGGAATTGTCTGTAAAAATACTCTGTGTGCTTGAAGCCTGCTTTCTCAATAATCTCATATACCTTCAAATCGCTTTCCCTGTATAACTTTTTGGCTTTTTCTATCCTTTTTGTATTTAAATATTGAGAAAAGTACAAGCCGGTCTTTTCCTTAAAAAGCTGACCAAGGTAGGCGGAATTGACGTAAAATTTCCCGGCAACGGAAAACAAGCTTATATCCTCCGCATAATTTTCATCAATATATTTCAAAACATTGTCAATCACACTGACAGTATTTCTTGACCTTAGTTCCATGATATAGTGCATTGTTTTCCTGCAGTTGTCCAGTATCCATTCATTTATGGTGTTCAGATCGCCGCATATGATTTCTATTTCACTTGCCGGATCACAGCCGAATACCTTGCTGGCATCCCCGCTGTAATTCTGTATCAGGAAGGACAGTTCAAACATAATATTTATGATTACCGATCTGATGATATCCACTCCCAACCCTCTGGAAACTATGCCGTCTATAAGGTTTTGAATTTGCACCTTTATGGAGTCTTCATCCATATCTTCCACCGATTTTATAAAAATTCCTTTATTCCATTTCAGCGACCATAATTGCTGGTCGGCCCCGGCAAGATCCCGGTATGAAAATATATTGTTATGCTTATCGGTGATTTTTCTTTCCAATGCGCGCAATGCCTCTCGTCTGCACAAAAATATATTCTCCGGTCCGGCCTTTTCAGTTCCAAGCCCAATAACAGTTACTGCACCGGTTTGTTTTTCGATTGAAACTGAAATTGCCGTCAAATGACCGCGCAATTCACCTTCATTTGAGCCCGGACTACCAGCCGTCAGAATGCCAATGGCGCCGTTAATATCCTCATACGTATATCCCAGGTGTTTTTCCGCCGCATAGCTTTCAACCATATCCCTGATTTGGGATTCTGTATTTTCAAAGCTGGCCTTACTTGCCGAGGAATGGTTTTCAATGCTTATAACCGCAACATTATATGCAGCGCCGGCAAGATTTACATTATACCTCTCCAATTCACTAATTATCTGCCCGGCATTAGACGGCCCGCTGACTAATTCATACAACAGCTTATCCTTGATTATTTTTTGCTTTTCACACTCTTCCCTGTTCAAACTGGCCTGTTTGTCAAGCAGTTCAAGTACATATCGCAGTTGTTCCAGAAGTTCCTCAGGAATGACAGGCTTTAAAAGATATGCCTTAACATCGTATTCGATAGCTTTTCTGGCATATTCAAAATCTCCGTATCCGCTGACTATAATAACCTTTATATTGGGATCATATTGTTTTATCTGTCCGGATAATTCCAGCCCATCCATGGCCGGCATCCTGATGTCGGTTATAACAAGGTCGGTATGCCGGTTTTTTATTATTTCCATTGCTTCCCTTCCGTTTCCGGCAAGACCGATCACATTAAAGTTGTATTTTCTCCAATCGATTATTTTGGATATTCCTTCGCAAATAATGGACTCATCGTCAACGATCAAAACGTCATACATGAACAAAACCACCTTTATCGGAATTCATGGGAATCTTAACTATAACTGTTGTTCCAACGCCTGGAATACTTGATATTCTGAGGCCATACTCCTCACCGTAGTAAAGCTTCAGCCTCTGGTTGATATTACAGAGCCCGATGCTTTTCCGGTCTCCTGTATTTTTCACAATATCATTTCCGCTTTCAATGCTTACACAAATTGTATTGAGTAGATCTGGCTTGATGCCAAGGCCATTGTCCTCAATAACAATTTCCAGAGCATCCTCCGCCGGCCGGGTGTATAAATGCAGCAAGCCCGGACTCTCTTTAAGTTCCAGTCCATGATAAATGGAGTTTTCAACAATTGGCTGTACTACGAATTTGGGTATGCCAATATTATAGAAATTTTGATCTATGTCTATTTTGAATTCGATCTTGTCTTTATGCCTGAACTTTTGTATTTTTATATAATCCCAGACAAAATCCATCTCCGATTTCAGGGTTGTTATGCCGCTTCCCCATTCTATGCTTCTTCTGAGCATCTTGGAAAAGCTTCTGATTATTTCACAAGTCTCTATATCGCCTTTATTCAGCAAATTCATACTTATTGATTCCATAGTGTTAAACACAAAATGAGGGTTTATCTGGCTCTGCAATGCATGCAGTTCGGCTTTTTTCTTCTCAAGCTCAAGATCCTTTATTTTTATATTTGACAAATACACCTCTGAAATCAATATATTTATCCTGTCTATCATATCTTTAAAGCTTCGTGACAACTCGCCTATTTCATCCTCTCCTTCGCAATCCATAACAACTTCCAGTGAATTATTCACATGCAGATTGCTTCTCAGATTGATCATGGAACTTGCCAGATTTCTTAATCTTCCGGTCAATTTGTACGAAAACAGAATTATCAGGATAATCGTTATCATAACCGTTATCAGGCATATAATCAGGCTGTATAGAACCGTTCTGTTGATATCCTGCATTATCACTTCGGAAGAAACAACTGAAACCAGTTTCCATCCGCGTAATACACCTTTACTTGCCAAATCTCTTTCAATTTTAATAAATTCACTGCTTTCATAGCCGCTTACATTGCTCTTAGCCGTTTGCCCGTCATAATTGAATACATCTCCGATGCCATACTCATCAACCGATTTGTTTATGGCCGACAGAGTAAAGATACGATTATCGCTGTTCAATAAAAAGATATCCTTGTTTTTCCCTTCATCTTTTATCAGGTCATTTATTTTTTCCAATGGAATCTCAATCCTCATGACGGTAACATATTTGTAGCCGTTATAACTGAGCATTCTTGAAACAGAAAAATATTTTTTACCGTTTTTACCTGTATAGGGCATGGAAATTGTGTTGGCTCCCATCGCATTGACAGAGTTTTTATACCATTCCTGAGCCTTAATACTGTCATTTGCGTACAGCACAACATTATTGTCAGGCACTATCGTATTATTAGTTGTAAAAAAAGATACTTTGACTGAATCAGGCATTACAAGCAGCACTCTGTTTACGTAAATCAAAATATTATCCATATAGTAATTCAAATAGTCTGAATTACTTTCATATTGTGTTGAGAGCATTTCCACAAGTTTTGATTCAGGCAGTATATTATCCGATACTTTGATATAGCTGCCAAATTCATTGACAATATTGGTTCTCACCTGATCGGTAGCTATTTCATTAATATGATTTATGTAATTTAAGACAGTATTTTTGGTGTTTGTAATGAAAAAACTTCCGATTATAAGTATTGGTAATATGATTGAAAAAAGATATGACAGCAAAAGCTTTTGACGCATTTTAACGTCATTAATTTTTGGCATGATAGGCATGATATAACTCCCTCTGATAACAACCGCGTTAGGTCATTGGTCATTAAAGGCCTGCACATATTGATTTCCATATATTCGGACTGCTGTGCAAATCCTGATTTTGTTAATTACTAATTATACCAGCTTGTACAGTTATGTCAATCAAAGAATTGTTTAAAAACATAAAAAAGCGGCATTAAAGTTTCCCCAAACTCTTAATGCCGCTTTTTTATGGGATGGTGCCCAAGACCGGAATGGAACCGCATCTATAACCTAATAATATCCTCCGTCTACAGAAAAGATGCATTTCTCCCGGATTGTGTCAAACTGTCCCGGTTGCCTGCTACCTCATACCATATTCCGGCTTCTGCATCAAATTCAATGGAAGTCTCCCTGTACCTTACTTTTACCCTGCAGGTTTCTAACGGTTTGATCTTTGCCAGTACCAGTTTTCCGGAGCTCCACTCCATATTCACTTCAAAGCCCCCCCTTGCCTTCAGACCGGTAACAGAACCCTTGTCCCATTCTTCCGGCAGGGCAGGAAGGAGCAGAATCTCATCGAGGTGGCTTTGCAGCAGCATTTCTGCAATACCGGCCACTGCTCCCAGATTGCCGTCAATCTGGAAAACCTCCAGTTCGCCTTCAGTTTCCCCCAGCGGAGGATGAAGTCCGAAGAGATTGTCATACATGGCGTGGGTGATGAACTGCCTGCAGTAGTCATATGCCTTTCCGCTCTCCCTCAGCCTTGCAAAAATCCCTATAAGCCATGCACAATTCCAGCCGATGTGACCGCTGCTGTTCTCCAGCCTCCTGTCTATCAGCCTTTTCACCGCCTGTACCAGCCCTGGCGTATCCTTCTGGTTTATCAGCGCAAAGGGGTGGAAGGCAACAACCGGCGCAAAATGCCTGTGACCGGCATCCACTTCCCTGAAATCCTCAATCCACTCCTGGAGCTGACCGTATCTGCCGATTTTGAATCCGGGCAGCAGCGGCAGCTTTTGGGCTAAAACCTCTGTAAATCCGTCATCCATGTGGAAACGCTCATTTGCTTCTATAATATTGCCGAACAGTTCCTTTATCAACGCCATATCCATGGTAGAGGAATAGCTGACGCTGCAGGGTCGGCCCTCTGAATCAAAAAAGCTGTTTTCCGGGGAAGTGGACGGACAGGTGTGCAATTTTCCATCCTCACCTTCTACCAGCCAGTCCAGGCAAAACTGCGCCGCACTTTTCATAACCGGGTAGCAGGTCTCAATGAGATATTCACTGTCCCGGGTAAAACGGTAATGTTCGTACAAATTGGCACAGAGCCATACACCTGCCATAGGCCAGTAGGCATATTTCGCCAGGCCTGAAACAGGAGCAGTCTGCCTCCAGATATCCACATTGTGATTCACCGCAAAACCTCTGCAGTGATTGGTCAGCTCAGCCGTTTTCACTCCGCTGTCCTTCAATTCCCTGACCATATCAATGAGCGGGGCTTCACAGTCGCTCAGATTGCAGACACCTGCCGGCCAATAATTCATTTCCACATTGATATTTGTTGTCCAGTTGCTGCTCCAGGCCGGCCTCATGTCCTCATTCCAGATTCCCTGGAGATTGGCGGGCTGGGAGCCTTCACGTGAACTTGCTGTCAGAAGATACCTGCCATAATTGAAGAGCAGACTGAACAAGCCGTTGTCCCTCTCCCCCCGTTTAAAACGCCGGATTCTCTCATCGGTGGGGAGCATGGCTCTTTCCTCATCTCCCAGCTGTAAACCAACACGGCCGTATAGACTGCGATGATCTGCAATATGCTCTTCCTTGAGAACAAGGTATCCCTTTTTCTCCGAAGCTGTTATCCGCTCTCTGCAACAGGATTCCAAAACCCGGTCATTAACTTCCAAGGGACTGTCATAACCCCTGTATCCGTTGGCCGTACTCAGCAGCAGCAAAACTCCGCTTGCATTCTCTATAGTTATTTTTCCTTCTTTTGTACTCACTTTCCCATGGTCCACAGCCGCCTTCAAATGAATATGAAATCTCATCCCCGGGCTTTCAGGATCATATACAACAGGATTCCGGCTGCTGACATAATTGGGTTCCACATGGGACGGAGCATTTCCATACAGTACCAGGCCATCTTCACCCTTCTCCTCCACTTTGCACTGCAGCCGGCTCTCCAGTCCCACCGTCAGATTGAGCTTTTGAGCCGACCGGCTGACAATTCTGACAGCCATGACATTTGCAGGATAAGAAATAAAAACTTCACTGCTTATCAATCTCCCGTGGGCCTGAAAAGAGGCCGAAGCTATGGCTGTCTCCAGGTCCAGCTCCCTGCGGTATTCAGTAAAATCCGCCACATCATTATAACTGATGTGCAGCGTTCCCAAAGGCATATAGGATTCATTCCAGCAGCCCAGCATATCCTGCTCCATCAGCTTCTCCGCTTCATGGTACTTCCTGCTGAAAATGAGACTGCGTACGCCGGACAATTGCCCGGCTGCTACGGGAACCTCTTTTACTCCGGGCACTCCGGACCATAATGTATCCGAATTAAGGCTGATACGCTCCCCGGGGCAGGAGCCGTAAACCATGGCTCCCATGTGCCCGTTTCCCAGGGGAAGAGCCTCTTTAAAAGCCCGGGCAGGCCTTTGATACCACAGTTTGGAATTAAGATTCAAGCTCATATATATTCTCCATTTCGTAGGTTGCACATTTTCATAGGTCGTATATATTCATAGGTTTGTACATAAAGGTAAAGTCCAATGTAAAGCCTGGCCTATACCCTTAGCTGCGGCCGCGACCGCAGCCCGAAGGGCGGCAGCACCGCAAGAGCCGACCACGCATCTCCAGCCCGCCATACCGGTGTAGTTGAAAGTTCAATTGCAATCACATTTTCACCCTGCTCCAGTACCAGCTCGAAATCATAGGGAGTACCAATTCGCCTGCCGCAGGACTTTCCGTTGACAAAAACCTCCACGGCATCCGGCAGTCCCTCAAGTGCAAGAACAGCCTGCCTTGGCCCTGCCTTCTCAATCAAAACAGTTTCATAGCGCACCATGCCGTTGAACTTACCTTCGGCCGCCCAATCGGTTAAATCCGGAAAAACTTCCTCTTCCCCGATGTCGCACAGCCACTTGAAATCAGGATATTCACTCACGTCTGCACAGAATACCTTCCATGCACCCTGCAGTTTTTCACAGCTGTATCCGGGTGTAAAGGGCGGTGCATACGGGGCTTCATCCGTTAAAATGATAACAGTTGCCTCCCCCGGTGCCAGTTGCAGCCGAAAAGATGTCTTTCCTTCAGAAATTCCCTCGCACAGTGTATATATCCTGTTCTTCCACCCGTCAAGCCTCAGAATCTTTCCCGTACATTCCTGAAATGCAGCTGTTACAACAGTATCTACAGCATTTACCATACCCTCATTGAAGCAGTATATGCAAATCCCGCTGTCATTCCGGTAGGAATAGGTACGCAGATCGGGATAAACTCCGTCAGTCTTTATTGCAGGCCCTATAGCTTCCTGCACCATTCCGGCAAGCATTTCAAGTGAAGCCACCGGGACGGCGGCCAGCTTCTTCAAAACTTCAGCCTCATCGGGTATGTCCTCGCAAACAGCCCGGGGCACACCTTCCAGCAGGAATACGGGATACCCTTTTTGTACCGCCTCACCTGCAAAACGCGCCACCGCCTGCGGAATATATTCGCAATACGGAATTACCAGAGCACGGTAAGCCTGTGTACCCGCATGGAGCAGGGTATCAAATTTCATACCGTATTTTTCAGGTTCTGCAAACAGGTCATTGGGAACAACATCACATTCTATCTGATGCTCCATCAATGCTCTGAGGGGCTTCTGAAACAGCATGGCACCGCCCGCCCATTCGGCATCGGCATGGTACAGCACCGCAACCTCGGCCAGATAACGTCCTCCCGAAAGCAAATGGCTCATCCGGTTCATATATGCCATCAAATCCCCAAAGTGCCGGTATTGCGGATGATTCCCTCCGGCATAAAAATGCGGCGGGCAGTCGGGGTCCGGAAAAGCCTTGGGAGAAAAAGCGTGGGGAACAAAGTGGTTTATGCCCCGGCACAGCATATGATCAGCCAGCCATTTCATAAGGGAAACGCCTTCCTGCCAGCCGTATGCTCCAAAAATCTCACACATGGCCCTTCCTTCTTTTTTTGCATCTATGTGGGCCAGGGAGCTGCCCATTTTTGCCAGTCCGAAATGAAAGAATTCCCCGTCCCTGTCGGACGCCACCCATTGGTGGACGGTCTGGGTGAGCCCGGGCATGATCTGCAGCAGTACCACATCAATCCCGGCCATGCCCATTCCCGAAATACTTCTAAAATAATGTCCCGTGCTGCAGCCCAGCCTTCCATGGGAATTGTCGTCCTCTATAATATGTCCGATATGTGAAACGCCGCGCTGGCTGCACCACTGGTAAATCTGGTTTGAGAATGCGGCCTCCAGCTGGAGGGTCACTTCATCCATATAGGAATACCGAATTTTTTCGGTAGCCTGTCCCGCATAAAACCACAGCGCCGCAAGAAAGATAGAGAAACCGTCCTTCCAGCGTTTTTTCAATCTCTCTCTCAGTTCCCCGCTCCAGGGGATGAATTTCATGCCTTTTCCCAGCCGTGCCTGAAAATCATAGCCCGGCAAATTGCCAAATTCCTGCTCGTCGGAAAAAAAGCCCATAAAGGTTTTGCCGAAATCCTCTCGGTACCTTTCGTAATGGGGCCTGTATACCTGATCAATCAGTACGCCCACCGATTGTGAATCCAGTATGTTAAAATAATCCCTCTTTCCGTCGCCATGGTGGGTGGTATATATTATGAACACCCTCCATAACCCCCGGGGTACATCCCAGCGAAGCCAGCCGTTGCGCACCTGCGCCGTCAAATCCACACCCTGCCTGAGATCAATGTCCCCCGTATCCTGGCTGGTCCTGGGATAAGCCGTTACAGCTATGAGTTCATCGCCTTCCCCAAGCACGGCGTCCACCAGCATGGCACTCCTTTCCAGGGGACCGTTCACATCGGCATGCCACTCTGTCAGAAAAAGATTGGCCAAATTCTTGTGAACGCCTGAGAATGCTCCATTGGCATGGCCGGTTGGAAAACTGTCGTCATCCAGAAGCCATACCTGCATATTATTGGTGCGCGCCTCCTCCATAATGAGATCCATGTCACGCCACCAGTGCTCTCCTGCAAAATCCGGGTGAGGCCTTGATTCCACACATACAGCTGAAATATTGCTTTCACGGATGCGCTTCATTTCCTCCAGAAGGACCTCCGGAGCCTCCCCGTGCTGCCAGAAAAACGGAAATATATAATTGTCCTGACGGTTCTTTAAAACCTGCTGCAGTTTATTGTCCATTCTTATCCTCCCTGGCTGCCCGGGTAAAAACTTCTACCCCGTACTCTCTGACCGTGCCCTGACAGCCCGGTGAAACCGGCCTCCAGGTCTGGTCTATTTCAAGGCTTTGGGCCTTATTTGTATGATTTATGGCAAACATATAGTCGTTTTTTCTGCCGTTCCTTACAGTGAGCTCCACACCATCGGGTGAAGTGCCCCAGTTCTGGAGGGACAGCTCCGATATCAGATAATCCGCCAGCCTGTCCATCAGAGGTCCATCCGGCTCTGTGGCAATGTAGAAAGCTTTGCCTTTACCAAAACCGTTCACAGTAACGGCAGAGGTATCCTTATAGAATTCCCCCTTATATTCCGCAAGCGCCTCTGCCCCCTTCAATGTGACAATGTCACACCATTTCCGGGCTTTTCCCCTCTCTCTGCCGTTTTTCCATTCAACTTCAACCTCCATATCCAGAAGGCAGTCATAATCCCTTATGACAAGGCCGGTAAGCCTGCCCAAATTCCCCGGCAGTTCCCTGTCCATCTCACATACACTGTTGATGTTCTTTACGCCCGTCCGCATTGTAAGCACGAGATTTCCGCCGTTGGACACATAATTTTCAAATTTTTCCTCCAGCTCAGGTGTCATGAGAATCTGCAGTGGTGCTATCACCAACCTGTAAGCTGTAAAATCATCCTTTTCGCTTATAAAATCCATTGGAACATTACGTTTGTAAAACCCGTCATAATATTTTTTTATCTGGTCAACATAACTGAGCTCAGGGTGATGAGGCTGTATCTGAAAGGCCCAGTCCTGATCATAGGAAAAGAGGACGGCCACCTGTGCTTTTGTTACCACTCCATGGATATCTTCCATGACAGGAACCATTTCTGCAATGGTCTTTTTTAATTCCTCATACCGTCTGCCCGGAATACCGCTGTGGGGCAAAATCCCATGCCAGTACTGCTCGGTTCCCACAGTACAGGTTCTCCACCGGAAGTACACTATTGTATCGGCTCCGTGCGCCACACAGTGCATGGTCCACAGCCTCAGCTGGCCGGGCCGCGGCGTTCTGCCTATTATGGCACCGCCGGTAGGGCCTGCTTCCAGTTCCATCATCCAGAAATTCTTCTTCTTTACTCCCCTGATAAAGTCAAGGCAGGCCGAAATCTCAAAATCCGGCTGTCCTTCTCCGCTTTCAAAATAATATCCCGTGGGATACTGGTCGTTTGAGGCAAAATCAAGGTTCCTGCCCAGATCGAAATAATTGGTTTTATCATATAAGCCCATCATATTATGGGTTATAAAATGGTGCGGACATATTTCCCTGATAATATCTACCTGGAAATCCTGGAAATCCACTATCAAATCCGAGCAAAATCGCTTCCAGTCCAGTAAAAGAGAAGGATTATGGGCTGTGGGTGTCTTTCTGGGAACCGGTACCTGCTCGAATTTGTCATAGTCCTGGCTCCAGAAACAGGTTCCCCATTCCCTGTTCAGTGTTTCAACAGTTTTATATTTCTTTTTCAGCCACTGCTGAAAATGTGCCTTGCAGGAATCACACATGCACAGGTTCTCATGGCTGTTTCCCAGCTCATTGTCAATCTGCCAGCCAATTACATCCGGATTGTCCCTATAGTGCCCGGCCATGGCGGTTACAAGGCGGCCGACATGCTCCCTGTAGGCCGGATTGCTCTGGCAGTCATGATGCCTGCCTCCGAAGCTTTTTACCAGGCCGTCGGAATCCACCGGAAGTATTTCAGGATTTTGTTCGATTATCCAGGCAGGCGGCGCCGCCGTGGGTGTACCAAGTACAGTGCTGATCCCGTTTTTTCCCAGGATCTCGATTGCTTCATCCAGCCACTCAAAATGAAATTCGCCCATGCGGGGCTCAAACCTGGCCCAGGAGAACTCCCCCAGCCGGGCCACCTGCAGTCCCATCTCACGCATCATGGAGGCATCTGTTTCCCAACGCTCCCTGGGCCAATGTTCGGGATAATAATCCACTCCAAAAAAAATACTCATATTTTATCAACATCCCCCTGTCGTATATTTTTTCTGTACTGCTTGGGGCTTACCCCCGCCACCTCTTTAAATATCCTGCTGAAATAGTTCACATCATTGTAGCCTGTCATTGCGGCAATTTCCTTCAGGGGCCATTTTGAATCCGCAAGCATTTCCCTTGCCTTTGCAATCCGTAGATTGGTCATCAGTTTCATGGGGGATATCCCCTTGATTCCTGTAAAGGTGTTTGAAATATAACTTGCATGGTAACCGAATTTTCTTGACAACTGCTCAAAAGAAACAGCCTCTGTATAATGCTGGCATATATACTGGTAAATCCGTTCAACCACCTCATGCACATTAAGATTTACCTTGGATCTCACCACATCTTCCCCAATATCCCGCATAAGGCCTGCAATGCCTTCCTTGAAATCCCCGAAGCCGGCCGATGAACAAACAACCTGTTCCACCTTTGAAAGCAAATCCTCCAGCGGATATAACTTCTGAAGACAATCGTACCGGTTATATATTTCCGAAACCAGATATTTAGCGCTGAACTCACAAATCACCTGGGGCAGCCTGGCCTTCTGCCATTCTCCGGCCAGCAGCAAAAACTGGTCTATCACACCGGTAAGGTTTTCGTTGCCCAGCAATTCATGGATGCTTTTGCGCTGCTGGCTGTTGATAGCAACATAATTTTCAATCGGTGCGGTATCCTCGGGTATGATCACACTGCTTTTCCCCAGCACAATACGGTTGCTGAGATTTATTCTGGCCTCATGGTGGATTTTGTTGAGCTGTTCAATATCTTCAAAAGGGTTGCTCAGGGCAATTGTCATCGGCATATCCAGTTCCTTTGCATAATTGCTTGCCTCATTGACAAACCTTTTTACATGCATTACACTCTCATCGGTGACAGAGAGGAAAACAATCTTCTCATTGGCCACCTTGGCATCAAGGACACAGCATTGTCCGCTCTGTCCCATTTTATCATTGATCCGCTTTTCGATTTCCGGCGCATTCCAAACTGTATAGTCAGGCGTTATAAAATCCACCGAACGCACCGAAAAGGCTCCCAGGCACAGGAGGGCCAGATAATGGCAGCGGTATTTTCCAGGTACCTCCGCCCCTTTATTTTTCTCAGGATGATTATTAAACAACAGCTCCTGTATATACCGCCTGTAATTGTACATTTTTTTATTTTCAACTTTTTCGCATACCTTTTTCATTACCTCCCGGAATTCCTGATAAGTAAAAGGCTTCAGTATATAATCATTGACACCGTACTGCATGGCCGTCCTTACATACTCAAAATCACTGTACCCGCTGAGAATAATATATTCTATGGAGGGCATAATTTCACGGGACTTTTGAATCAGCTCCAGACCGTTCATACCCGGCATTTTTATATCGGTAAGCACAATATCGGGCTGAAGTGTTTCCAGACTTTCCAGCGCACTTTTTCCGTTGAAGCAGGCCCCCACAATCTGCAGGGGAAGATTCAAGTCCGGGATCATTGCCATAATCCCGTTCTGAATAGCCGGTTCATCTTCAACAATAAGCAGTTTTGCCATAGTTATCACTCTCCCTCAAATGAAATTACCACTCTTGATCCTCCGTCTGGGGTATTGCTTAAATCAAGCCGCATCTTCCCATTGGAATACAGGCGTAATCTGCCGTATGTGTTTATAAGAGCCAGTCCGCCGATCTGGAAATCGGAGGAGAACATTCCCTCGTCAATCTCCCGGTTTACCGTCTCAAATTGTTCCTTCAGCCGGACAATGGCTCCTTCTGTAAAACCCCTTCCATTATCCTCTACGGCGATATTCCAGCCATTTTCATCAATACTTCCCCGGATTATGATCCTGTACGGAGGTTCAGCATCCTGCAGGCTGTGCTGAAAGCAGTTTTCGGCAATGGGCTGGAGTACAAATTTGGGAATAATCACCTGTCTTAAGCGCTCATCAATCTCCAGTGTGTACTCAAGATAATCAAGATACCTGTATTTCATTAATTTCAGATAATTGGACACATGTTCCAGTTCCTGCTGCATGGTCACGGTTGATTGAGTGGTATCTGTGGAGTAGCTCAGCATTCTGGTAAGTGAAGAGCACATGTCCATAATCTCAGGTGCATTTTTTTGCCTGCCCATCATTCCGATAACCGCCAGGATATTGTGCATGAAGTGAGGATTTATCTGGGCCTGGAGCATTTTATAATAAGCCTGGATTTCCCTGGTGCGGAGCTGCATCAATTCCCCTGTTGCATGCCGTATATCCTCCAGCATTTTTTCAAAGGCATGGGTGAGCTGAGTTACCTCATTGTTGGTATCGGCTACCTGCAAATCCACTGAAATAGTGGCATAATCAATGCGGCTCACATTGTCACGCAGTTGTCTGATGGGTTTGTAAAGGCTTTGCGTCACCCCATAGACAATCAGCAGCAGGGCTGCAAGGATGGTAACGGCACATATTACAAAAACTGTAGTTGTATTGTTGACAGAAGCCAGATAGTGCTCGGTATTGACCAGCAAATAAAGCTTCATGTCATAATCATTGAGCAAAGTGGAGCAAACGATATACTTTTTCCCTTCCAGGGACATTGACTGTATGGTCTGGCTGCCCGGCCCCACCTCACAATTCCGGACCAGCGGCTCCATGGCTCCGGCCGGGGCACCGCCTGTTGAATAAAACATTATATTGTCATCCTTCACCACTACCGTATGCACCGGATAGCCCGACAGCTCCATGGTAAATATTTTATCCAGGTAGGTTCTTTCAAACTGAACATCAATTACTCCATAGGTTTTATATTCATTTTGAATCAGCCGTACGAAGGAAAAGGTTTCGTTCCGGGATCTTCCGTACATATCCTCAGAGACGGGTGAAATATATTTGCTTATATTGTTTTCAAGTACGTAACGGATCCAGGTAATCCGGGAAAGGGCTTTCTTGTCCAGTGTTACACCATTATAAATGTCCACCCCCACATAGTCGTAGTTCTTTGATATTACATTAAAGCTGCGGTTATTGAAATACGTGCCGTTAAGACCGATAATAACATCCTGTATCCGGCTTTTTCCCTGGGGGTGGAAATAAAAATAATTCTCCGGTGCATTATCCTGGGTAATTTCATTCATTGCAGCCTGGACTTCGCTGCTGATGGCAACTCCGCGCGATATACGGCTCATTTCGTCCAGCACTCCCTTAAACTGGTCCGAAACCCTGGAAGTCATCTGAATCAGATTATCCTGGGAGGATTTCTTCAAATTTTTGACCTGAACCTCATAATAAATACTTATGAAAATCAGAAACAAAAGACCTATTATTGTAGAATATGCCAACAGCAGTTTCGTAAGATAACTTACATTTTTCAGCAAAGCCCAAACCTCCGAATCCGACAGATATTTATATTATCATACACAATTATACCAGCAGTAATACTTATATATCCAATCGTATGCCTGTAACAGCTTTGTATCCGTCAGCCTTTCACCGCACCTGAAACCATGCCTGAAATAATATATTTTTGTCCCGACAAATAGATGATTACAACAGGCAGGCTCGACATCAGTATATGTGCGCAAACCAGATTCCAGTCAGAGGAATATTGGCCTATAAACCCGTAAATCCCCAGTACAAGCGTCCATTTCTTAGTATCTGAAAGCAGGTACAAAGGGTACTGGAAATCATTCCAGATAAACATAAACTGCGTGATACAGGAAGTGATAATCACCGGTGTCAGCAAAGGAAAAAGTATTTTAAAGAACAGCCTCAGTGCCCCGCAGCCATCCACGATTGCAGCTTCATCCAGTTCCCGGGGAATGGACGACACCGCGCCGTAGGTGAGAAAAATCGTCAAGGGCGTGAATATTGCCACATAAACTAAAATAATGCCCTGATAACTATTCATCATATGGAAATATTTCAATATCTCTATCAGGGTGATTATCTGTACCGGAATGACAAGGCCCAGCAGGAAATAATTATATACGGTCCGGTTCAGAGAAGAACGCCTGCGGTTGAATACAAATGCGGCCATTGAACCCAGGATTACGGACAGAAGTACCGCTGCTCCGGTAATTAAAGCGCTGTTCATGAGAGAGCGGAACACCGAGCCCGTTGTTAAAACCGTTTTAAAGTTTTCAACCATAAAGCTTTTAGGCATCAGCAGATTCATGGCATCTGCTTCGGCCGACGACTTGAAGGAATTTATGACCACCAGCAGCAAAGGCAGTAAAATCAACAGACTCAGTGCCCAAAGCCCCACCAGTGCCAAACCTTGAAAAAAGCGTTTTTGCCTGTTCATCTTTCCACCTCCAGTTTTGAGAACACACCGTTGATGACTGCAAATACAGCTACAACAAACAGTGTAAGTACTATATTGGCCGCACCTCCGGTAGCAAGTGCCCCGTTGCCCATATATTTGTAAATCCCCGTACTAAGCACTTCGGTGGAAAGGCCGGGGCCTCCTCCGGTAAGTGCAATGACAATATCAAAAACCTTAAGCCCGTTAATAATGCTGAGCAGAATATTTACATTCAATGAAGGTATCATCATCGGCAGAGTAATATTTTTAAACTGCTGCCAGTTGTTTGCTCCGTCAATTGTTGCAGACTCATAGTAATCCTTGGAAATTACCTGAAGTCCGGCTAAAAAGATTACCATGCAATAACCCGTACCCCTCCATATTTCAACAAGTATTACCATCCACATGGCATATGCGGGATTCCCCAGCCAATCGGTAGACGAAAGGTTTGTGCTGAAAAATGAGAAAAATACATTAAGCAGCCCGGTATCGGGCATAAAAATAGATTTGAAAATAATACCCACTATAAGGGTACTTAAAACCATGGGCAGAAAGTAAACCGTCCTGAGCAGATTTCTGGTCTTAAGCTTTGTATTGAGCGCAAGAGCCAGCGCAAAACCAAATACATTTTTAAACACGGTAGTGATAAGTGCAAAAAGCAGAGTATTTTTTAAACCTGTTTTGAATAAACTGTCATTCAACAGGTTGGTGTAATTCTCCAGTCCGGCAAAAGACTTGGTAGAGGAATAAATAGTCCAGTTGGTAAAGGAATATATGAGCCCCAAAAGGCCCGGTAAAATAAAAAGAATTGTGTAAATGGCAAAAGGTACTATCCAAAAATAGTTGGGATAAGTCTTTTTCATATTCATTGTCATACACCTCAATTTCCTGATGCTCTGAAAAATATACGTTATTGAACATCGGGGATAAAGCCGACAATTTTACAGGTACCGTAAAATCCATTGACCTTATCCCCGTGTGAAAATCCTAAACAATCTCTGACTTGTTAAAACCCTTCCAATCCAATGGATTTTGCAATTTTTGCCCTCATGGTATCGTATTCCTTTGCAGCAGCTTCAGGTGTTTTTCCACCTATGATAACTTCCTGTCCCAGCTTGCAAAGACCGTCATAGTCCTGCCCCTTCACCAATGAATTGTGTGAACGGTGAGTCAAATATTCCCCGCTGTTGATTTTGTCTGAAAGCTTTTGTGCAGCACTTGGAATTTGTGCCTTAACATCCTTGAACGGGGATATGGACTGCAAATTGCTGTAATATGCATTTAAATTATCCTGCTCTGCGGCAAAATTAAAGAAATCCTTTACAATATCAACATTTTTGCCGGTTTTGGGTATATACCACTGTCCGCTTGTTCCTGCAAAGATTGTTGTATTATCCCCTATATAAAACGGAATAAATTCTATTTTATCAGCTGTCCCCGGATATTTTTTCTCAATTTCATTAACCCAGGAAGTCAATCCTACACCTACGCCTGCCTTGCCCTCGGCAAAAGCTGCAAACTGTCCGTCCCAGGTGTTTGCCATGGTATTCGGTCCGAGATAACCCTTGTCATTAAAGCTTTTCAAATCTGCAAGACAGCTTACAAAACCCGGTATTTCAGAGTATTTTGCCTGATTGGTCTCCAGCTTTTTCGGAAGTTCGGGATCTTTCTGTATGGCCGCCCACAGCGAACCGCTGGTCATCTGCCCTACCATCCAGGGATCTTTGCTTCCCAGATACAATGGCTGTATATTGTTTTGCTTTAAAGTGTCAAAGGCTTTTAACAGCTCATCTTTACTGTTCGGGATGGGAATATTGTATTTCTGGAATACCTCGGTATTAACTGCAAAGCCCCATAAATCCTGACCCCAGAGCGGAAGTCCCCAAACCTTGCCCTCAGCCATAAAATCTTCCTTATTGATGAGCTTGTCCACCCATGGTTCATTGGTGAGGTCCACCAGCTTTTGTTCAGGCATCATATAGTTCAGTTCCAATACCGACGCTGAATTAACCATAATATCCGGGAACTCATTTGTTGCAAATTTGGTTTTAATGATTTCAGAGGCTTTGTCATCAGGCAATACCTGAACATCAAACTGTACGCCTGTCTTGTCGGTATACTTCTGGAACAGTTCATGCATTGCAGGCTTTTCCCAGCCCTTTGCCATAACAATACTCAATGTAACATTTTTCTTTGGAGCCGAAGTCGTATCCGTCGAAGTACTGCTGCCGCTTTCGGCCGGCTTTTCTCCTCCGCAGCCTGTCAGAACAAATGCCATGGACATCATAACCGCCAGACTCATTGTCAATAGCTTCTTTCCGTATTTCATTCTGTTTCCCCCTGTTCATTTGTTGATTTGTCTTTATTGTATCCCGAATTGAACAGCAATTATATTCAGATTTCACAAATAAAATATGGACTATTTTTTGCACCGGCAGGATACGGCCATTTGGATATAAAAAAGCCGGTGAGCTTTTCAGCAATACCGGCAGCATGAACTTTTATTCTTTTGATTTGTCATCCGAAATTCCGGTTGAACATACAGTTCAACGGTGCATTGTATATTGTTGTTTCATATATATTCTCAACTGCAAGCAGACCATCTGAAACTATGTCCTTCATATCACAGCACAATTTTTTCGCATATGGCTGAAAGTGTTTATTTTCCTTGCTGTCCACAATCAGAGCTGTAAAAGGACCTTTTTTGCCCGAAAGGCCTTCTGCAAACTCAAGGAGCTTTTTCTTGATATCCCACCTGCAAAACAATATCATCAGGTAGAAGCCCATACTGTTCACACACTCTTTTAAATGCCTTGCTTCAATTTGCGGATAGACCAGTTTCAGAAAATCCCATTTTTTATTTGTTGATTTTACCAGCTGATATCTGTTAAAAGTGTGAGGCTTGCTGCTGTAATTCCCTTTAATGATTTGCCTGTCCATCTCGGCTTCCAGCAGAAGATGCTCTCTTATATCAGGGGCATATTGGGTTATTTCCCCGTGCAGGCCGCTGTCCAGCACAAAGTGGCAGGCCAGCCCCATCAGATACCCAAGTGCGGCATTGCTTTTTTCCTGTCTGATATTTACAGCCGCACTGCCAACCAGGTCTCTGGCAGGACGGAAATGAATTTCCTCCCCCAGTATATTTATTTTGTTATTCATATACGGCTTATAATAAAATAACAGATCGGGTCCCTGCAAGCCCAGATTGAATACAGCCCTGTAATTATGAATAAATTCACCTATTTCAGAATTATCCTTATTTATCTTTTTTAATATCTCCTGTCCGAAATAATAATGAGCAGCTATACTAGGCATATGTTATCGCTCCTGTGCAATATTATATTCTTTAATTACAGAATAACCGGCTTGTTATGATTTCAAATTATACTGGTGTAAAGTTTGTGTAAAAATTTTTATTGACAAAAAATAAGTCCCGGGCTTCAATTCATCAAATTGAAACTCAGGACTTATAATAACCAATAAGTTAATTATTTATTTGTTATTTCAGGATAATTTTCTCTCGGTACATAGTGTGTGTGCAGTACCTTATGGGCCTTATGGCTTCCGGGCTCACCAAAATATTTTTCATACATTTCCTGTACGATTGGGTTCTCATGGGACTTTCTGATGGTGAGGCTCTCATCCTCCCGGTATATTGCCTTCGCCCTTTCAGCTCTGAGGTCGGTCCAGCTTCTGACCGATGAAGGCTGTATCGGCTGTCCGCCGCCATTTACACATCCGCCGGGGCAAGCCATGATCTCAACAAAATCATACTGTGCCTCTCCTGCCTTGATACTGTCCAGCAGCTTTCTCGCATTGCCCAGACCGTTTGCAACGGCGGCTCTCACCTTCATGCCGCCTATCTCTATGGTAGCTTCCTTGATGCCTTCAATTCCCCTGACAGCAGCATATTCCACAAGATCAAAGGATTTTCCCGATACGATTTCGGCCACTGTACGCAGGGCTGCTTCCATTACGCCGCCGGTGGCTCCGAAAATAACCCCCGCACCTGTTGCTTCACCCATGGGATCATCAAATTGGCCGTCTTCCAGACTGTTAAAGTCTATTCCCGCTTCCTTTATCATTTTTGCAAGCTCTCTGGTAGTGAGTACAACATCCACATCAGCAAAGCCTGCCGCCGACAATTCCGGCCTTTGCGCCTCGAACTTCTTTGCGGTACACGGCATGATTGAAACAACAAATATCTTAGCGGGATCAATACCCGTTTTTTCTGCATAATAGGTTTTCAGAACGGCTCCAAACATTTCATGGGGCGATTTGCAGGAGGACAGGTTATCCAGAAATTCAGGATAATTGTGCTCGCAGAATTTGATCCATCCGGGGCTGCAGGAAGTTATGACCGGAAGTTTCCCCCCGTTCCTGATCCTGTTCAGCAGTTCGGTGCCTTCCTCCATGATTGTGAGATCGGCAGCGGTATCGGTGTCAAAAACCTTTGCAAAGCCCAGGCGGCTCAACGCCGAAACCATTTTACCGGTGACTCTGGAGCCGATAGGCAAACCGAATTCCTCTCCAATTGCCACCCTTACGGCAGGAGCAGTCTGAACCACCACATGCAGTTCGGGATTTGCCAGCGCCTCCCAGACTCTGCCGGTATCATCCCTTTCTTTCAAGGCACCTACGGGACAGACACTTATACATTGTCCGCACATGGTGCAGGGCACATCAGCCAGGGATTTGTCAAAAGCACAGGAAATTACCGACTTGAAACCCCTTTCTGCAGCACTTATGACCGATACGGTCTGAACATTCCTGCACACGCTTACACAACGTCTGCAAAGTATGCATTTATTGGGATCTCTTACTATTGAAGGTGAAAAATTGTCCAGCGGCATATCCGTGCTCTGGCCCTCAAATCTAAGTTCGTTGATATTCAATTCCTCCGACAGGGTCTGAAGCTCACAGTTCCTGTTTCTGACGCAGGTGAGGCACTTCTTGTCATGATTGGATAAAATCAATTCCAGGGTTACCTTTCTTGCTTCTCTTACATTTGGACTCTGGGTATATATTTCAAGTCCCTCGGCCACAGGATAAACACATGCTGCCTGGAGTGCCCTTGCCCCCTTTATTTCAACGACGCACATCCTGCATGCGCCTATTTCGTTAATGTCCTTCAGGAAGCAAAGTGTTGGTATTTTAATGTTGGCCTGCCTCGCTGCCTCTAAAATAGTCATATCCTTTTCAACCTGCAGTTTTTTGCCGTCTATTGTTATATTAACCATTGACATATCGCACTCTCCTCCCTCATATTTTCGCTATGGCCTTGAATGGACATTTTTCCATACAAGCGCCGCATTTTGCGCATTTGCTCTGGTCTATCACATACGGAACCTTCTTTTCTCCGCTTATGCAGTTCATTGGACAGACTTTTGTACACAGACCGCAGCTTTTGCACCTGGCGGCGTCTATGGTGTATTGCAGCATGGATTTGCAAACCCCGGAAGGACATTTTTTCTGGTACACGTGGGCTTCATACTCATCTCTGAAATATTTCAAAGTGCTCAGTATGGGGTTTGGAGCAGTCTGCCCCAGACCGCACAGTGCCGAGGCCTTGATATTTTTAGCCAGAAGCTCGAGCTTTTCAATATCGCCGTCTTCACCTTTTCCTTCGGTTATTCTTTCAAGTATTTCAAGCATGCGCTTTGTACCTATTCTGCAAGGCGGACATTTACCGCAGGACTCGTCCACAGTGAACTCAAGGAAGAATTTTGCTATGTCAACCATACAGTTATCTTCGTCCATAACTATAAGGCCGCCGGAGCCCATCATGGAACCAAGGGCTATAAGTGAATCATAGTCTATGGGTGTATCCAGATGGGATGCAGGGATGCATCCGCCCGAAGGTCCTCCTGTCTGGGCAGCTTTAAACTTTTTGCCCTTTGGAATACCTCCTCCTATATCATAAACAACCTCTCTGAGGGTAGTTCCCATCGGAACTTCCACAAGGCCGGTATTGTTGATTTTTCCGCCCAGTGCAAAAACCTTTGTTCCCTTGCTCTTTTCCGTTCCGATGCCGGCAAACCATTCGGCGCCTTCAAGAATTATTACAGGAATGTTTGCATAGGTTTCCACATTGTTAAGTATGGTAGGTTTCTGCCATAATCCCTTAACAGCAGGAAAAGGAGGTCTTGGCCTCGGTTCCCCTCTGTGTCCTTCAATGGAAGTCATCAATGCGGTTTCCTCACCGCAAACGAAAGCTCCGGCTCCAAGTCTTATTTCAAGATCAAACTTATGGCCGGTACCAAGTACATTGTCACCAAGAATTCCGTATTCTTTTGCCTGTTCGATGGCTATTTGCAGTCTTTTTACAGCTATGGGATATTCCGCTCTAACGTATATGAAACCCTCTGTTGCGCCTATGGCATATCCTGCAATTGACATGGCCTCTATCAGCGAATGAGGGTCCCCCTCAAGTACGCTTCTGTCCATAAACGCGCCGGGATCGCCTTCGTCGGCGTTACAACAGACATACTTCTGATCCGCAACCTGCTTTGCTGCAAATTCCCACTTTACACCTGTCGGAAAGCCTCCGCCCCCTCTTCCGCGCAAGCCTGATCTCTTAATGGTGTCAATAACCGCCTCGGGAGTCATTTCGGTCAATACTTTTTCAAGTGCCTTATATCCGTCGAAAGCTATGTATTCATCGATATTTTCAGGATTGATACGCCCACAGTTCCTCAGCGCTATACGGTGCTGTCTCTTAAAAAAGTCGACACTTTCAAGTGCTTTTGAAATATCCTCGGCTTCCTTTTCCCCTGCAAGCAATCTCTTGACAATTCTGCCCTTGAGCAAATGCTCCTCAACAATATCCTTCACATCTGGAACTCCAACCCTGGTGTACATGGCACCTTCAGGGTATACTACAACGATGGGACCTTCGGCACAGAGACCAAAGCAGCCTGTCTTAACAATTTTTATCTCACTTTCCAGGCTGTTATCCTTGAGCAGGGTCTCCATTTCCTCCATGATTTTCAAGGAGTTGGAGGAAGTACACCCCGTACCTGCACAGACCAGCACATGTGCTCTATATAATTGCATAATTTCAACCTCCATAATTATTTTTTGGACTCTTCAGCTCCAATAGTAAGCTCGGAACATACCTTGCCGTTTACAATGTGCTCCAATACAACTCTTTCAGCCTTTTCAGCAGTCATTTTCACATAGGTAGTCTTATTTCCCTCACTGTCAATGATATCCACTATGGGCTCAAGCCGGCATGCACCTATACACCCCGTCATAAATACGGTAATATTTTGCAGCTTTCTTTTGCTTATCTCTTCCATAAAAGCTTTCATCACCGGTCTTGCACCCGCTGCAATACCGCAGGTAGCCATTCCGACAATAACCCTCAGACCATTTTCATTTGATCTGAGCGAGATCTGTTCAAGTGTTTTCCTTCTGATCTCATCCAATTCAGCAATTGACTTCATTAAGTACACCTCCGAAAATATTTTTTATGCCGTCATCAATATACTCTTTCAACCAGTTTATAACTGTATATTCCGTAATAATCACACCCTTAAGTGATTCAGCAACCTCCCGGGTATCCAGCCCGAAACTACCCTTTTCACCTTCCAAAAACAACATGAAGCGTATTTCCGGATTTGATGATATCAAGGTAATCATGGTCTCACCCACATCACCTACAGGAAGCCTGTCGATGTGGTCGATTGGAAAAGCGGCTGTAATCTCCGTTCCTGCATCCTTTTGAGAACTTAATTTGAATTCACCGTCACATTTTAAGGCAGATTCCTTTAACAGCGGTATTCCCAGTCCTACTTTGCGGGAAGTCCGTGTTGTCATAAAAGGATCTTCAACCCTGTTCAGCAGTTCGTACTCCATTCCTGTGCCATTGTCTGTTATTATAAGTTTCAGAATATTTTTACCAAGTGATGAAATGTCTTCGTGTTTTAATATTATTGAGATTTCTGTTGCTTTTGCCTTTATAGAATTTTGTACTATGTCAAGAATATGAAGTGATAAGTCTCTCATATGTAGCTCCGGTTTTATAAGTCTTTATATTGTTCCAGTATCCCGGCTACATCGTCAGGAACCAGTCTTCCATGGACATCGTCATTAATCATGATTACAGGAGCAAGACCGCAGGCACCAATACACCTGCATGCATCCAATGAGAATTTCCCATCTTCAGTGCATTGTCCTACGTCTATGCCGAGTTTCTCCTTGAACTTTTCAAGAATGTCCCCCGAACCTTTCACGTAGCAGGCAGTACCCATACAAACATTGATTTTAAAACGTCCTTTTGGATTTAATGAGAATTGAGTATAGAAAGTTACAACACCGTAAATCTCAGCAAGCGGTACGTTCAACTCGTCGGAGATTGTTTTCAATACCTTCTCCGGCAGATAGCCGTATACCTCTTGAGCTTCGTGCAAAACAGGGATAAGAGCACCTCTGGTCTCTTTGTATTTTGCAATGATTTCGGTGAGTTTCAAGCTGGTTTCGTCTGCACATCCGCAGCAGCACTCATTTGCACTCATTAATTTTGACCCCCCTTAAAAAATGTATTAATTTAAATTGTTATAATATTAACAATATTCGTTAATATTATAACAAATAAAGTTGAATTATTCAATAAACCTGTTAAAAATATATCAAATTATAGATAAGGTACATAATACATATTTTGCATGTAGTCTGTTTTAATTTTGTATGGAAATTTTTTAATAGAATTGAGTTTTGTGATCCAATATATAACTAAAAACCTCCAAACGATGCATATTCACCCATTTGGAGGCCTGTTGGCAAGCTTATTCCTCGAAGTCGTATTCTTCTTCCATTCTTGTTTTAAATTCCTCGAATACACTATTTAATTCGTCTTCATCATCAACAGTTACGAAGGAATCCTCTCCGTCATCACCGTGATCGACTTTGAGGATAACCACTTCATCAGCTTCTTCATTCTCCTGGTCTTCCACCGGCAGAAGAACTACATATTCATTTCCGTTCATCTCAATGGTATCGATATGTTCAAACTCTACTTCTTCTCCGTCTTCTCCTACCAATATTACAATGTCGTCTCTTTCTTCATCCATATTGCTCATAATCTATTTCCTCCTGAAACCAATCGAATTTATTATTTTATTACTATTTATCAAACAATAATTTCAATATTTTTACACTAAAATTATTGATTTAATAATATCACACTTATAAAGGATTTCCAACAATAAGTTTTATATGTTATTCCTGCTCTGTCTGTCCAGATATCCCTGAAGGATGAATACGGCAGACATGGTATCCACAATATTCTTTTTGTTTGAGGCTCTGACCCCAAGCTCATTCATGGCCCTGTGGGCCGATACCGTTGTAAGTCTTTCATCCCATTTGACAATATTGAAATCACCCTGTTCCAGCAGTTTCTTTATAAACGCTTCGGTGCGTTCTGTCCGTGGACCTGCCGTTCCATTCATGTTAAGGGGATAACCTATGACAATATCTTTGATCTCATACTGCTTTATTATCTCCATTATTCTCTCAATTGCCTTCCTCAGGCTATCCTTGCACTTTACCGTTTCAAGCCCCTGCGCAGTCCAGCCCATGGGGTCGCTGACAGCAACGCCTATCCTGGAATCTCCGTAATCTATGCCCAATACTCTCAACTTTAACCTCCGCCACCGTACAGCACGCAAACAATAATAAAAATCCCTTTCCTTGTCCGCCCGCCGCACATAAAAATATTTCGGGAAAAATTAATAGGCACTCCTTTAATTTAGAGTGCCTTAAAATCTTAATAATATTTATTCCACGGTATTATTATTGCTTTCAAGGTAGAACTTCAGCACTTCCTCCAGAAGCTCGTCTCTTTCCAATCTCCGAATAATGCTTCTTGCATTTTTGTAATTTGTGATGTAAGTAGGGTCTCCGGATAATATATAACCTACCATTTGGTTTATGGGGTTATAGCCCTTTTCCTTAAGCGCCTGATAAACCGAAATCAAAATCTCTTTGGCTTCATTATCCTTTTCCTTGTCTACATTAAACATCATAGTTTCATTAATGCCCATTTAATCACCTTCCTAGCGTAGCCGTAGTCTCTCATTATACGCTTTTGTAACCTGCCGAACCCTTTTTGGGTTTTAATTCTCCTTATACGCTATATATTAATACTAATATATCCTTTAAGCTTTTGCAACAACTTTACTGTGTCAATAACAAATTTGTTATTTATTTCCACTTCCCAATCCAGGTTGAAGTCTTTATGTCTTATTTACCATAAAATATTTCCTTCAAACAGGTTTCCCGAAACTTTTTTCAATTTTGTATTGACTATTTTACCTGTCATTTCCGGGCCGCCCTGTGCCGCAACCCTGATATAATTTTTGGTAAGGCCCTCGATATATCCTTTTTTGTCATGAAGTTCCTGTTCGTACAGCACTTCCATTTCCCTGTCAATAAATCTGTTTAAATACTGTTCTTCCAACCGGTCGGACAACGCAAGCATTTTTTCGCTTCTTGCCTCCTTGATTTCGGGGGTAATCTGGTTTGCCGCCCCGGCTGCGGGAGTTCCCTTTCTTGGAGAGTATTTAAACACATGGATTTTTGAAAAACCTATTTTCTCTGCAAATTCCAGTGACTTTTTAAAATCCTCTTCGGTCTCTCCCGGAAAACCCACCATAATATCGGTAGTTATGGCTGCGTCAGGAATATACTTTTTAAGCAGGGCAGCACTTTTACTGTATTCCTCCGATGTGTATTTCCGGTTCATAGCCTTCAGGGTATTATCACACCCGCTTTGAAGCGAAAGATGATAGTGGGGGCAAAGTTTTGGCATTTCAGCCGCAGCTCTGACAAACTCTTCTGTTATGGTAGTAGGTTCAATTGACCCCAGCCTGATCCGTTGTATACCCTCTATCCCATTGAGCTTTTGTATGATATCAAGCAGATCTGTGGTTTTCAGGTCCCTGCCGTAGGAAGCCAGATGAATACCGGTCAGCACTATTTCAGTAAAACCGTGCCGGGACAGCTCCCTCACTTCCTCTATGACATCCTGTGGCTTTCTGCTTCTGACAGGCCCTCTAGCATAGGGTATGATACAATAGGAACAAAACTGGCTGCAGCCTTCCTGTATTTTAAGGTAGGCCCTTGTTCTCTCCTTGTAGGTACTTACCTTGAGCTCTTCAAAGCTTCTTGAAGTCATTATGTTGTCCACGGCATTTATTTTGCACTCACCGGCTTCGAGCCTGTCAACGTACTCCAATATTCTATTTCTGTCCTTTGTCCCGATTACCAGGTTCACACCCGGTATTTTAAGCACATCCTCGGAGGAGGTCTGGGCATAGCATCCCATAACAGCTACAATTGAATCCGGGTTGGTTTTTTTAGCTTTTCTGATTGCCTGCCTGGACTTTCTGTCACTGAGGTTTGTTACGGTACAGGTATTAATTATATAAATGTCCGAATTCTGATCAAAGGATACAATTTCATACCCGTTTTGTTCAAACAGTGAGGAAACTGCTTCCGATTCATATTGATTAACCTTGCAGCCGAGGGTAAAAATAGACATGGTTCTCTTACGCCCATGCATATCGGCCTCCCGGAAGCCAGGACTTGAATCCATGTTGCCGTTTTTGCTTTCCAACATTATAAAACCCTTTCTAAATACATCGCAAGCGCATATATGATGTACCACAAAGTATAGCATTGTATTGACGGTTATTTCAAGGATGTATTTTACATAAAGTCAGCAGTTTATTTTATATAGTTTCACTAATCTTATGCATTGAGCCCTTAACTAAAATTTATAAACAAATGCGTGTGGTCATTTCTCAAATTAATCCGTTATGTCAGTTAATTTATACTTTGCTTTACCTTCGTCGGCAATTTATGGCAATTGGTTTTAACCGTGCATCCCTATTTTATGAAGTTGTCCTCGCGTTACCAGTCGATTACAATTAAATCCAGCCATAAAGCAAAACAAAATTTTAATAGCACAACACGTTAATAACTCTCAAAGCCCTGAAACAACTGATATTATTGAATGAAAACAGCAATGAAAGTTTGTAAAATATGCACAACAACCCCTAAAACACCTGGGACACACGGGCTTTGAGGATTTTAACCCATAAATGGTACAAGGTGCATGAACATCTCGATTGACTAAAATATAAAAAGAAGATAATATTAAAGTATAAATTTAGCAGTTTTGATTTTTACCTTTTAAAGGAGGATGGGATAATATGAAAGCATTTGACATTTCTTTAAAATCAATTAATGATGTAAAAGATTTCGTTAATATTGTTAACAAGTATGATTTTGATGTTGATTTGTCATCAGGCCGCTACATTGTTGATGCAAAGTCAATAATGGGCATCTTCAGCCTTGATTTGAGCAAACCGATCAGAGTAGAAATTCAAATTGATGATTGCGGAAACTTCTGCGAAGAAATCAAACGTTTTGTAGTTTAATTTCGGGCAGCCGCCGCTGTTGATTCGATTTCAGGCGTGTATGCGCTTAAATAAGGAGCTGAGCAAAACCAATTTTATAAAGTTGGCTTTGTTCAGCTCCTTTTTGAATTAGCCTATTTCTTATTTCTTCTTTCTTTTGCCCTTGCCGTTAATTTTATCGTATACCTTCTTGTCTATGACCTTGCCTTTTTTATTCGGTTTCTTTTCAGCGGCCTTTTTGCTCGATCTGGGTTCTGCTCCAGGAGCCCTTTCCCTGTTGGTTATCACTTTTCCCCTGGCTCCTGTGTTTTTTCCTTTGCCGGCTTTTGCCTTATTTGACCTGCTGAAGATAAAATCATCTTCGGCCTTTTCATCAAGGACTGGAAAATCCTCATCCTCTTCCCCTCTGTCGGCAAGCATAAATTCGATTTTTCTTGTGGAAAGATCGGCCCTGGCCAGTATAACGCTCACAGTATCACCGATTCTGTACGTTTTGTGCGTACGTTCACCTACCAGTGAATACCGCCTTTCATCATAGTTATAGTAGTCATCCTCCATGCTGCTCATTCTCACAAGTCCTTCTATGGTATTGTCCAGCTCTATAAACATACCGAAGGAAGTTACATTGGCAATGATACCTTTGAATACCTCTCCCTCATGAGCCTTCATATATTCAACCTTCTTAAGGTCTTCACTCTCTCTTTCGGCCTCGTCGGCAGCTCTTTCCCGTTCGGAGCACTGCTTTGCTATTTCGGGCAGTATTCCCTCCAGCTGGCCTATCCTCTGTTCGGTCATTTCACCTTTCAGATACTGCTTCATAATCCTGTGTATTATCAGATCAGGGTATCTTCTGATAGGTGAAGTGAAATGACAGTAGTATTTGGCTGCCAGACCGAAATGCCCCACGCTTTCACTGCTGTACTTTGCCTTCTGAAGGGATCGGAGCATGACGGTACTGATAATTCTCTCATGCTGCGTGCCTTTGACCTTCGCCAGCAGGTCCTGCAATGCCCTTGGATGTATTTTATTGATTCCCTTGATGCTATAGCCCAAATTATAGATAAATTCGTTGAGGGCCGTAATTTTCTCCTCATCGGGGTCCTCGTGGATTCTATATACAAAAGGTGTATTGGTCCAGAAGAAATGCTCGGCCACCGTTTCATTGCATACCAGCATGAACTCCTCAATAATCTGGTTTGCTATGGTTATTTCATACCTTTTAACCTCAACGGGTTTTCCCTTTTCATCCAGAATCACTTTGGCCTCATCAAACTCAAAATCTATGGCACCCCTCTGGAACCTTTTCTTTCTCAGCAGCAGGGCAAGTTCATGCATTATGCGGAAATCCGGCACAACATGACTATACCGTTCCATCAGCTCCTCGTCATGCTCTTCAAGAATTTTATATACATTGGTGTAGGTCATTCTTTCGTCTATATTTATTACACTTTCAAATATCTCATGATTGTAAGCCTTGCCGGTTTTATCAATATCCATCATGACGGTAAAACTCAATCTGTCAACCCGGGGATTCAAGCTGCATATGCCATTGGACAGCTGCCGAGGCAGCATCGGGATGACCCTGTCGACGAGATAGACACTGGTTCCCCTGTTCAGCGCCTCCATATCAAGAGGAGAGTTTTCAGTCACGTAATTCGTAACATCGGCAATGTGCACGCCAAGGCGATAGTTCCCGTTTGGAAGCTTTTCCACCGATACGGCATCATCCAGGTCCTTTGCATCCTCTCCGTCAATTGTAACCATTCTGAGGCCCCTCAGATCCCTCCTGCCCTTGATCATATCCTCAGTGACGGTATCGCCGGCCTTTTCAGCCTGGGCCATTACATCGGGAGGAAACTCCTCTTCCAGGTTATAGGACTTTATAATGGATAATATATCGGTACCCGGCTGGTTCACATCCCCGATTATTTCGATTACCCTGCCTTCGGCATTTCTCCTGGCCTCGGGATACTTTAATATCTCAACCACAACCTTCTGGCCTTTTTTTGCTCCGTTGAATTCCCCCTTTGAGATAAAAATGTCCCCGGATATCCTCTTGTTGTCAGGGATGACAAAACCAAAGCTGAGGCTCTTTTCAAAGGTTCCCACAAGGGTGGTATTCGCCCTTTTGACTATCCTTACTATCTCCCCTTCCATCCTTCTGTCCGAGGAGCTCTTCCTGTTTACCCTCGCAACGGCCTTGTCCCCGTGCATGGCACCATTGAGGCCGTCGGCGGGTATAAATATATCCTCCAGCATTTCATCGTCCGGAATCAGAAAGGCATATCCCCTTTCATGCCCTTGAATTCTTCCGGCAGCCAGGTTCAGCCTTGCCGGAACACCATATCTGTTGGCATGGGTTTTAAAAATTCTTCCTTCCTCCTCCAGTTCGTTCAACACCTGACTGAAGAGTTCAATATCCTCGGCAGGTACGTCAAGTACCATTGCCAGCTCCTGAAACAGCAGCGGCTTATACGCCGATTCCCTCATAAATGCCACAATCCGCTCTTTTCTTTCTTCCGTCCTTGTCATAAATCTTCTACCTTTCAGTTCCTTATTTAATATTACAGGGCCAGCCGGAGTTTTTCCGCCTGTTTATTTAATGTAAATTTTCAAATCATCTGTTCAGATGTTTTCATAAATGATAAATATATTATACCTGCATTTTCAGGCAATAATGCATCTTTAATGCCATATATACACATCATATGCAGAATATGCAGAATATGCAGATCATCGGCCGGAATAACCGCTTGAGTTGTCGGCGGTAAATATCTTTCCTACAAAATTATCCCATATATCGGCGTATCTGCCTATGGACCATTCGGCCATTACAATGGTTTCACCTTTTGCCAGCTGAATTTTCAGCAGCTGTTTGCCGATATTGCTGCTGTTCTTTATAGTATAGAGACTCAGGCTGTTTCCGTCGACGAGAACGGCAATATCCTTGTTGGGCGACATAAATGCATCGGAGGTCCAGGGAAGCTTTGACTTTATATCATTCCACTGGATATTCATTTCATCATAGTGGATCAGCCTTGAAGGAACCATAAGTTTAAGATCAAAGTCCTGGTACTCTTTTTCATAAGGCTGCTGGAAATACAGCCTGCTCTTCAATATCCAGTGCCCGTTGCGTCTTGCAAGGGTGAAGTTCATTTCGTCAACCTTTTTAATGGCCTTATCCGCAGCCTCTCCTTTCAGAGACGTGATAAAATTATTGGCGGCTTGTTCATACACATTCCCGGCATATTCATTATTGATTTCCGGAAACAGAGCAGCCTTGCCCTCTTTCAGGGTTTCAACCGGGTAAACCCTGTATTCCTCCCCATCTCCGGTGCCGATGTAGTCGTTTCCCAAAAAGGTTATCCTTGTTTCAGGGCTTATTTTCAGTATATTTCCTTTAAGCCTGTCCATTATGCTTCTATCTGGAATATCCCTTTCGATAAACGGTTCTGCATAAATTGCGTCAATATTATTTTCGTTTATCACCCCCACCTGCCAGAAACCCTTTGCCCTGGGCAGCAGCAGTTGTTTAGCCCCACTGACGGTCTTAACCTCTCTGTTCTTGGAGTATATCCACAAGGTTCTGTAAGAATTATCCTCTGCCCGTATTCCAATAAGTATGCCGGATCTCAATAAGGGGTCTTCTTCATATTGACCGTTGCTTACATTCTGTCCCACATTTCCCAGACTTTTTTCCTTCAGTTTGGCATCCACCTTGTCGGAGGTCTTGCTTAAGGCCAGAAAACCGTTGTCGATGTATACATATGCCGTTTTTTCATCGGTCAGGATGATTTCATAAAACAACTGGTTGTCCGACGAAACATTGACAACCGATATATCCTGTTTTCCCAAACCAAGTTTGTTTCCATCAATCCTATACTTGCTTTGTATAAAGGAATCGGCTGTTGTCCTTATGACCCTGTAACGAGGCTTTACACAGGTATCGGTTCCCACCGCGCCCAGTTCGCTGTCGAATATGGCCCATTGATCCAGATATTTATTTTTTATACTCTCGATATTGATCTTGGTATCCTTGTTCTCAGGTATGGCCGATATGAACCTGTCTATTTTCCATGTTCCCTGGACTGCCATCCTGTCATATTGAGGGGGATTTATGGTTTCCTCAATGTCAAACTCAATGCTTGTACAGCCGGCAGTTGAAAAGCAAAGGACCAGCACCAATATTGCCCATAATAGTCTGTAATTTGGTTTCATTTTTCTCCTCATAAAAAAACTTCATAAAACAATACACATTTATTCACACACTGCACACATATTTATACATACACTTTTATATACACTAGTAGTCTGTAACATCTAAATTCATATATTGCCGACGGTTAAATTTCTCCAGAACTGCGTTTCTATTAGCAGGGTATTTTTACCGTTACCACCGTTCCCTCCCCCTGCCGGCTTTCAATGGTCAGTTCCCCATTGTGCAGCCGGATTATTTCATCACAGATGGAAAGACCCAACCCCGTCTGTGATTTACTGTTTTTTCCCTTATAGAACTTCTCTTTGACAAAAGGAAGCTCTTCACTGCTTATACCGCAGCCGTCATCCTCAACCTTGAATACCACCTGTCCCTGGTCATGGAAAGCCCTGAGAGACACATTCCCTCCCGGTTGTGTAAACTTGAAGGCATTCCCAAGCAGGTTCAGCAGGACCTGTTTCAGCTTGTTCCGGTCCAGATCGGTTTCAGGAATTTCTTCACAAACGGCGGTGAAATTTATATTTTCCTTTTTCGCTCTGGTTATCATGTGTTTTCTTATATAGTCAATCAGCTGGGAAACATCTGTTTCCTGCCTGTCCAGCTCAACCTTTCCAGATACGAACCTGGCAAAGTCCAGGAGCTCCTCCACCATGTTTGTGAGCCTGTCGCTTTCCTTGACAATAATGTTCAAGCCGTCCTGGATTATTTCCCTGTCGGTAAACTCATCGTCAATTATTGTGTTGGCCCATCCCTTGATAGAGGTCAATGGTGTCCTTAGTTCATGGGATACCATGGATATAAAATCATTTTTTATCCGCTCCCTGTTCTGAACCTCGGTAACCATATAATTCAGGGTATCCGACAGAACACCTATTTCGTCGTTCCTTCCCTTTTTGATTCTTATATCCAGATTCCCCTTGGCCATCATACCGGCTGCAGAGGTGATATCCCTCAAAGGGTGGACTATGCTGTGTGCCAGGATAACACTGATTATTATTGTTACAAGCACCACCACAACACCTATTATTATGAATATACCCGATATGTTGAATATGATCCTGTCAATGTCGGACAGTGAAGTTACAAACCTTATTACCCCCACCTGTTCACCGTCTGCTTTCAACGGATAGGCTACGGCCATAATGTGCTCTTTTCTGCCTCCGCCCTGGATATACCCGGTCCAAACACCCTTCTCTCCCTGTACTGCATCTTTAAAATCGGCAGTCTGGACCTTTTGTTCACTCCCCGTTCCTTCCGAGTCCAGCAAAACAATGCCGTCCTTCTGAATAATCTGAACCTGCGCATTGGTCTGTCTCCAAAAAACATCGGTGTTATCAATTATGTTTATTTCCAGGGATACATTTGAAAAGTATTGCGCATAGAAATCTGCGGCCGTACGGACCTGATTGGTCAATATGCTCTCCACATTCCCGTAAAAGTAAAAACGTGTAAAGTATATCAGCAGCCCCTCAAAAGCCAGCACACTTATCAAAATAATTATTATGAAATTCCCCACCAGCCGGGCTCTAATGCTTTTTTGAACCGGTTTATTGTTTTTGTCCCCAGTCATGTCATTGTTCCTTTCTCCATCTGTAGCCCGTACCCCAGACTGTCTCTATATACATAGCTGCGGAATTTTTATCTTCTATTTTGCTTCTGAGCCTTCTAATATTCACATCCACTATTTTTGTGTCCCCTATAAAATCATAACCCCAGATCTTGTCCAGCAGCTCGTCCCTTGTAAATGCCTTGTTCTGGTTTTCAAGAAATAATTTTAACAGGAGATATTCCTTGGGTGTAAGCATTATTTCAGTTCCATCCTTGAAAACCCTCTGTGAGTAGACATCTATCCTGAAAGCTCCGCTGTTCACAGTCTCAGCCCTGTCATTGGCTTTGTTCCCGCCAAGCCTTCTTAGCAGGGATTTCGCCCTGAGAATAAGTTCTGTTGTATTAAAGGGTTTCAGCACATAGTCGTCGGCACCGAATTCCAGACCCTTTATCCTGTCAATGTCCTGCCCTCTTGCAGTGAGCATTATAATACCCATGTCGGGAAATTCTTTTCTCAATACTTCACATACCTGAAAGCCGTCCATACCCGGAAGCATCACATCCAGCAAGACTACGCTGGGCCTTTCCTGTCTGGCTTTGTCTATGCCTTCCTCACCCGAACCTGCTTCTATAACTACGAAATCATTTTTTCTGAAGTTTATTTTAAGAAAGCCTCTGATACTCTCTTCATCCTCAACAATCAACACTTTGTTTTCCATAAATGCTTCTCCTCAAAAAATCTCTATCCCCTTTATTATACCTCATTTGAATTTTTACCAATAGCCAAGAAAATTTGGAACAATAAAAAACTCCTTTCAATTTTGCTTGAAAGAAGTTTTTATCCGATTTATTTCTTATTGTTTCCTGCATAATAAGTGGAGCACTCAAAATATTCCTTTCCGTTCTCAAGTGAAATATCCCGTGCCTGATAAAGCTGGCTTATGGTAACCAGCTGATATCCCCTGGCCCTGAGCTCGCTGATTACCACTTTGGCGGCATCCGCAGTTGACTTATATATATCGTGCATTAATATAATGTCACCGTCTTTAACCGTGTTCAAAGTCCTATGTACTATTTTCTCCTTGTCTCTGCTCTTCCAGTCCAGTGTATCAACCGACCACAATATCAAAGGAGAACCTGCACATGTTTTGACATTCTCATTTACACTTCCATATGTGGGGCGTGTCAGGAATGGTGCTTTTCCTGTAATAGCTTCCAAAATATCCGATGTTTTTTTTATTTCACTTTGGATTTCCGGCTTTTTCAGCCTGGTCAGCTCCCTGTGGGAATATGTGTGGTTCCCTATCTCATTGCCGTTTTTAACAATGGTATTTATAGTACTCTTATATTTTTCAGCCCTGCTGCCCAGGACAAAGAAGGTTGCCCGGGCATCATTTTTTTTCAGTGCTTCGACAATTTCAGCGGTATATTTGGGGTGCGGGCCATCGTCAAAGGTCAGCGCTACCATTGGCTTGCCCGGATCGGCCATACCGCTGGCAGGGATGTCTTTTCGCCCGCTGCCAGCTTTTATTTTATTGCTATCTTTTATTTTGTCACTATCTTTTACATTGTTATTAACTTTTGAATTATTGCCACCTGTTAGTTTCTTGTCATCTATTATTTTGCTGTCATCTGTTGTTTTATTGTCATTTGCTATTTTGTCGGGTTCTACCGCATACTGCCTGTCTGCCGGTGCATTTTCCATTGCAGCTTCCTTTAGTGTACCAGTGCCGTCCTGTGCAGCAGCATACGCCGATACGCTTTTTTCGCCGGCGCCATAGCCGCTTGTATAGCCCACTGTAATAATCATCAGAATTAATAATACCAACGAAATTTGAATAATCTTTTTCATTTGTCCACCCTTTTTTCATAAAGAACTTATAATCAGATTCTATTAGTTACTATGCTCCAAAGGGTTACAAATTAACAAAAAAAAAGTTACGGTTCAGTAACTTTTTCAAAAGCTTTCAGGGCCAGTTCTACGAATTCCTGCTCGGCTATGCCGAGCTCTTCAAATTTATCAGGGTGAAGCTCCCCTGACCTGATTTGCTGCAAAACAGCTTCGACCGTGGTCTCGGGCGCTATAGGCTTATGCCGGGAGCAGTAATTGATTATGTAATCCGCAACATAGTCCGAAAGGTATAATGCTTTGTCCATTTTTCTTTTTCTAGGGATATTATTCCTGTCATTGTGTGCCCTGACAGAATACACAACAGCTTCGTCAACATCCAGATTCTCCAGGATTTCAGCTCCGGTAATCCCGTGTAGTCCGGGCCGGTCAAGTGTCTTTTCGTAATCGATATCGTGCAGTAAACCAGTCAACCCCCACAGAGCTGTATCGGCATTGAAATATCCTGCAAGCTCCTCCATTATTGCTTCAACAACCAGTGATCTGAATAAAATATGCCTGTCAAAAAGTCGTAATTTTAATTCTTCGAATGCTTGAGCCCTGTTCAAATGATGACCTCCTTAAATACTGCTCATGGAATTCAGCTAATGCTCAGTCAGGAATACAGTATAACAAAAAGCCCAGTGCACGTGGTACGCCTGGGCTTATTTCCGTTTCTTAAATTATATTGATTTGATCAGCATGAAGAGAGCAACTGAAGTAATAAGGAATGCTATAGCGGCAAAAGCAGTATATTTGCCCAGTATTGCATCAATAGTACGTCCCTTGTTCTTTCCAAAGAAGGTTTCAGCTCCACCTGCTATCGAACCTGACAAACCAGCTTGCTTTCCAGATTGAAGTAATACAATAACAATTATCGAGATAGCAAAAATGATGTGAAGTATATTGACAATCCATTTTGCAATTTCCAATTAAAACACCTCCTAAAATAGACAAGTAACATTCTAGCATATTCAAATGGAAAAAGCAATAAAAAAGGGGCAAGTTATTTAAAAAGGTTGAACCAGGCTTTGAGCCCCGGATATTCCGCAACTTCATCCAATTCTTCTTCTATTCTCAAAAGCTGGTTATATTTTGCAACCCTGTCGGTTCTTGAAGGAGCACCGGTTTTTATCTGCCCTGAATTTGTCGCAACGGCTATATCAGCTATTGTAGCATCCTCGGTTTCTCCCGACCTGTGTGAGGTTACTGCCGTATAACCCGCTCTGTTTGCCATTTGTATGGCATCAAGGGTCTCGGTCAGGGTTCCTATCTGGTTGACCTTTATGAGTATTGAGTTTGCAACGCCCAATTTTATACCCTTTTCAAGTCTTCTGGTGTTTGTTACAAACAGGTCGTCTCCAACCAGCTGGATTTTCTTTCCCAGCTTATCGGTAAGCAGCTTCCAGCCCTCCCAGTCCTCCTCCGAAACACCGTCCTCAAGAGAGATTATAGGATACCTGTCGCACAGATCCGACCAGTATTGAACCATTTCTTCCTTGGTTTTTCTTATGTTGGTCTTCCAGAAGAAATAGGTCCCGTCCTCCTGATACATTTCTGTAGCGGCTGCATCTATAGCTATCCGGAAATCGTCTCCGGGCTTGTAGCCTGCTTTTACAACAGCCTCCAATATGACCTGTATGGCCTGTTCATCCGTTTCCAGATTCGGTGCAAAGCCGCCCTCATCACCAACTGCAGTACTCAAGCCCTTGCTTTGCAGTACCTTCTTCAGGTTGTGGAACACTTCGGCGCACATTCTCAAAGCCTCCTTGAAGCATTCGGCACCCACAGGCATTATCATGAATTCCTGTATATTAACGCTGTTGTCGGCATGTTTTCCGCCGTTTATAATATTCATCATGGGGACAGGCAATGTTTTGGCATTGACACCGCCTATATATTGGTACAGGCCCAGACCCAATGCCTCAGCAGCTGCTTTGGCAACCGCAAGTGATACTCCCAGGATGGCGTTTGCTCCCAGCCTTTCTTTGTTTGGAGTTCCATCCAGCTCAATCATCAACTTATCTATGGCAACCTGATCGAATACATTCATTCCTTCAACTTCAGAGGCAATTACGCTGTTTACGTTTTCTACGGCAGTTTCCACACCTTTGCCCATGTACCTTTCGCTGTTTCCATCCCTTAGTTCTATGGCTTCAAAGGCACCTGTAGACGCTCCTGAAGGTACCGAAGCCCGTCCGATATAGCCGCCTTCCGCAATAACTTCAACCTCAACAGTGGGATTTCCTCTGGAATCAATGATTTCTCTGGCAAAAACGCTTTCAATAGGTATATATTGTTTCATACAACTTCTCCCTTCAAGGTAAATTCTTCGTATTTAGAATAACATTGCAACATTACCGTTGTAAATATTTCCCTCATAAATCTTTATTTAGCACTTTGTTCATACCAATAATTATTATGTGTTAATTTCTAAATATCATTCAAAGCAGGTAATAATTGTACAAGTTAATTTATTATTTACCCGCAAACGGAATATTTAAACAAAAATTTGGATATGCCTGTCAATTAATTGCCCCCGGACAGAAACAGTCCCGGGAAAGTGCAAAAATCCTGCTGCACCTTCCCGGGACTATCCCCACTATTCCTTAAGCCTTTTACGGCTGCCCCAAAATATCACCAACCCCCCAAGGTGACAGGCGGAATCCCGGACCTTCAAATCCGCTATATTTGGGGTAATACTTTCAAAAGGGTTCAGATTCACTCCGGTTTTGCGAATATCCTGGCTTCGCTATCCGGCATGAAGGGTTTTAGAACCAATACAAATGATTTTCAATAACATACTGCATTCCTTGACAGCATTAATCCTAACTGTGGTATCATGTTTCCGGCGTTTCTTGGTGTAACAAAAGTAATTTAATTTCTCCTGACTATTTTGCAGATATTAATGGTATAATTCCTTGACCCACTGAACAATCAATTCGTCAAGCCTGTTATTGATAGCCCGGAGCTCAGGCTCATCATTTATCCCCTTCTTATCAATATAATCATGCAATTTTTCTCTAAGCTCCTGAATTTCATCATTAAGCTTTTTATTTACTTTTGTCATCAGCTTCCTCCACAATATAATTCTTTTATATCCCCATGATATACTTACCATATTTTATCATAAATTACATTATATGTATAAAAAGAAACTTTTTTCACAATTAAATATATTTTAACGTATATTTCGTTCAAATTCAACAAAAACTTAGAATATTTTGTTCGTTTTACGTAAAATAAAAATCCCAGATGTTATATTAGTTATCAGGAGGCATGATATGGGATTCGGTGACAGATTAAAAGAGTTAAGAGAAGAAAAAGGTATTACACAAAAGGAACTTGGCAGAATTATAAATATTTCCGACAGAGTTATCGGTTACTATGAAGCTAACAACAGGTTCCCCAAAGATGAATATGTTCTTAAAAAGCTGGCAGATTTTTTTGATGTGTCTATTGATTATCTTGTTGATCGTACCTCAAATCGCAAATCTCTGGACGGGTTCATTGCCGAATCGGCCTCGGCTTACGGTATATATCTGAATGATTTGCCCGAAGAGGCAATAAAACGCATTAAAGAATATGTTGATTTGATGAGGTTAAAATACAATAAAGGTAATAAGGTTGAAAAATAAAGCTCCCGGTTAATCTGGGAGCTTTAAAATTTATATATCGTCATATCATTTGCATGGAATCATTTATATACTGCTTCAGCTGTATCTCATATTCACTTATCAACTGTTTCCTTCTGTTCTCAAACTCAGTATGATCCTGTATATAATCCGTACCCTCGGGAACAAAGTTTATTCCGGTATATTCCATATCATTAGTCTTTTGGGGCAATAGATGTATTAGTTTCCCCATAGTTTTGTTCATACTTTCTCATCCCTTCACTAAATACTTTCCTTTCTTTGCTTTTCTTTAGTATATCAAATTTCTTGACTATTACTTTAAATAATTCATCCTGATAGTAGTTCACTGTCAGTATATGTATATATGCCATAAATGGCTTAACGAAATCCCTGATTTCATCCATGGTCCTTCCGATTTGCACGTCGTCAGCCATCTCTATCTGCAGCAGAGATATGATTCCCTGATTTTCGCAGAATACCGGTATGGCAATATATTGGGTCATTTTTTCATTGCTGTTTTTTCCGTATACACACTCCTTTTTGATCTCAGCGGTATTGGTTAAAATAAAAATATTATTCTGGTTATTGTTAAATATTCTCACCTGAAAATAGCTCTGGTCCCTCCCCAGGTAAAAATGCCTGTCAAATACGCTGGGAGATATCTGATTTGCATTGCCGTAACTGATCATCTTTATATATTCTAACCCGGATCTTTTCTCTTTAAACTTCTGCATAAGTGAAACCTGATGTGTTTCCTTGTCCGTTGAAATTTTTATGGCATCATATATGTTATGGCATACAAGCGCAGCAATATCCTGGTAGCTGAGATTGCTGAAATCTGATTTTGTTGGGATTGAGCTTGATTTTACAGATATACTGCTTGTAATGTCATATAACTTTCTGCCTATCGTCTGGTTTATGACCGTTTCCCGGTTGACTATTTCCCTGATGCATTTTGTTGATTGCACCTGGTATTTCTGGTAGCTGTCGATTAAAAGTACCAGCCAGTTATAAACCACAATAAACACGAACGTTACCAGTATATGCACCTTATCCTGATAAAATTCCAATTGATTCAATTTAAAAGTATGGAAATCTGAGAGCTGCATCTCGAATGCAAATACAACTGTAAACAAAAAATTGATTAAGGTTCTTGCAAACGGGGATTTTAAAATGTTATAAAACCTGTTGATAAGCCTGCCGAATTTCTTGTAGTTCCGTGAAACTTTCTTAAAAAACATAACAGTCTTTACTGGTTTTTTCATTTTTTATGCCTCCCTCAAGTTGTATGTAAATATATTCTATATAAGTAATATTATACCTCCTACAGGGAAATAAATTATACCTTATTTAAGGAGCTTTGGCAATATGCTACTGTTACTATTTTTACTGAATTTAATCATTGGATTTTATATGAAGTTTTTTGGATAATAGTGTCTATTCGTGCAGAATTATGATATAATTTACAAAGTTAGATTATTTTTTTTAGGGAGGCAATTTCTTATGTACGCAGTAAAAACAAACAAACTTTTTAAGTTATTGGCATTGATGTTGTTATTGGCAATTTTAGTTCTTCCGGCCGGAATAGTGGCAAATACAGCTCAGGCAGCTGCCAAGCCGTCAGTTGAAGCAAAAATGACAATCGGAACGGGAAGTATTGTAGGAAGCTTTGATTTTTATTCCAAAGAAGAAGGAAAGTACTCTTTAAGTGTATCAGATCCTGTAAAGAACGCAACTTACAGCTTTACTTCCAGCAACACAAAAGTACTTACAGTCAAGGCAAGCGGTACAGTAGCATATTTGACCGGTGTAAAAGCCGGAACTGCAACAATTACGGTTAATCAAAAGTTAAGCGGCAAAACAACCAAGGTAGGAACCTGCGCTGTAACTGTAAAAAATTCCGTAATACACCAGGATTTCGTACCTGAGCTGCCTTTAGGTTCAAGTGTGGCCAGCGAGCCGTTGGAATTTGAATACCGTAATAATGACGCAGCTTATACATATACTTCAAATAGTAAAAACTTTTCTATGAGTGAAACTATTAAGAAGTTTGACGGCATGAATTTCATATCACAGAGTTTTACTGCAAAAGCACCAGGAACATACACCATTACAGTTAAGGAAACCTATAATAAGATCACCAGAACAGTGGGAACCATAAAGTACACTGTAAAAAAGGCCACAGTATCTGCTGAGGGTTCGGTGGATCTAGGCGGCGATGTATGGGCATTCGAACTTTTAAACAATTACAGAACAGACGTGCCTTACTATTTTACTTCTGATGATAAAAAGGTTCTTGATATAGTTTCCGATAAAAATTACATTTCTTTAAAAGGTTTGGCAGAAGGAACCACAACCTTGAAGATATATGAAAATGCTAAAGCTGCTGATGAAAGCAAACTTATCGGAAAGTGCAAAATAACAGTTAAAAAAGTAAAATTGACTGATCTTTATATTGATTTTGATGAGACTGAAGCTTACGTTGGCGGAGATCCCATTGAATTTTCGGTAGAGAAAGAGCCGTATAACGCTTTTGATGAAATTACAGTCACTTCTTCCAATCCAAACGTGGCTAAGGTCAGCGAACTTGATGAAGAAGGTTTCGGCACCGTTTCACCTGTAAGTGCAGGAACAACTACAATCACCATAACCTGCGGTGACATTACCAAAACACAGGACATCACTGTATCAGAAGAAGATGAGTATTAATACTTGATTTAAATTTATTAAAAAAATAATGGGGCTGCTGCAACACCCCATTATTTTTTATGCTTTATTTAATTTTCCGGCCAGACAGGCTGCACCTGGAAGTCCGGCTTTATTGTTTATTAAAACATCAGAGACATTCCGTCGTAAGCAGTAAGAAACCCATTTCCTGCAGCATGGGCCGAAATCTCAGCATGAGTTTTGTTGCCGTTGTGGGAGAAATGGTTGATTACAAATCTGGTATTCCCGTCGGCACACCCGTCATGCAGAAATCTTCTTTTTACCTCCAGCGCGTTTGGGAAACCCATATGCCCTCTTTCATTGTAATCCAGGACAAAAGTACAGTCCAGGCTCACGGCATCAAATCTCATCCCCCTGATGTAAACCCAGGTTTCCCTGGGAAATATGCCGGTATCATGGGCATATAACAGACGTTTGCCGTCATTTTCAACAATGTAGATATAACAGTTTTCATTCTTCATATGGTCGGCAGGCAAAGCTGTAACTGTGTGATCCCCCGCCTTGAAAGGCTTATAAGCTTCTACCTCAACAGGTGTTATATAATCTTCAATTTCGGGTATCCCGCTTAGTTTCATAGTTTCCTTCAACATACCGGTAACGGCAGCACTGCCGTACACATGCAGGTTTTGTACAGAGCCGCCGTGGGCATAGGGAGGAGCCTTTAAAATTAAATCCAGGGGATAGAAATGATCCTCATGTGTGTGGGTTATTAGAATATCCTGAATTGACGGCAGATCTACCGAAAATTTTAAAGCATGATAAAATGTATCGGGCGGCATGTCAATAATTAATCTGTCATCTACCAAACTCTGGGAGCGGGTACGTATATCCCTTCCCCCCAGCTTACGTGCCTTTTCACAGGCTTCACACCTGCAAAACAGTGCAGGCCAGCCCTCAGAAGCAGCTGTTCCGAGATACTGAATCTTCATAACTGTATCACCTCCTGATTCCGATATTTGATTATCTATTTACATGATTATACGGTTATCTAACTTGGAATAAAATTGTAACATGGAACAGGCCCTGCTTCACCGGAATAAGAAGCAGGGCCTGTTCCATCTTTTTTTATTTTACAAGAAGTGATTTTCCTGTCATTTCCGCTGGTTTCGCCTCTCCCATCAAATCAAGGATTGTGGGTGTAAGGTCGGCAAGTTTTCCTTCCTTAAGTTTTGCATTTCCCAGACCGATGCCTATCAGAGGCACCACGTTGGTGGTATGCGCGGTGAAGGCTCCGCCGTTTTCATAGTCAATCATCTGTTCCGCATTTCCATGGTCGGCTGTGATAAGTACTATTCCATTCTGGGCGGTTACAGCATCAACAACCCTGCCGACACAGGTATCAACTGCTTCAACAGCGGCTTTTGCGGCATTGAAATCGCCTGTATGCCCAACCATGTCACAGTTTGCAAAGTTCAATATGATTACATCATATTGCCTGGAATCTATTCTCCTTACACATTCATCCGCAACTTCATAAGCGCTCATCTCAGGCTTCAAATCGTAGGTCGCAACCTTGGGTGAAGGAATGAGTGCCCTGTCCTCGCCTTCATACTGGGTTTCAACTCCCCCGTTGAAGAAGAAGGTAACGTGGGCATACTTCTCTGTTTCGGCTATTCTAAGCTGTCTGTAACCAAGCTTGCTGATGTATTCACCAAAGGTATTGTCAAGAGTCTGCGGTTTGAATGCTACAACCACGTTGGGCATGGTCTTGTCATACTGGGTCATGCAGACATAATACAACGGGAAAAAGCCGTTGGCTCTTTCAAAGCCTTTGAATTCAGGATCAACAAATGTCCTTGTAATTTCTCTGGCCCTGTCGGGTCTGAAGTTGAAGAATATTACAGAATCATTGGCTCCTATTGTTGCTGCCGGTTTTCCGTTTTCCAATATGGCAGTAGGCTTGACAAATTCATCATATTCCTTCTTTGCAAAGGAGTTTTCAACAGCCTCAACAGCCGAGTTGGCTGTCAGGCCCTTGCCCAGTACCATTACCTCATAAGCCTGCTGCACTCTGTCCCAACGGTTGTCTCTGTCCATTGAGTAATATCTGCCCATAACCGATGCAATTTTTCCAACACCTATCTCAGCTATTTTTGCTTCCAGCGCTTCGGTATACAGCTTTGAACTGTCTGGCGGCACATCCCTGCCGTCAAAGAAGCAGTGGACGAATACATCCTTCAGTCCGTTCCGCTTTGCCAATTCAAGCAGGCCGTAGAGATGTGTGTTGTGGCTGTGAACGCCACCATCCGACACCAAACCAAACAAATGGAGCTTTGAGTTATTTTTTTTGCAGTTTTCAACAGCCTTCAGGAACTCTTCCTTTTCAAAGAAGTCCCCGTCACTTATGGACTTGGTAATTCTGGTCAGTTCCTGATATACTATTCGTCCGGCACCTATGTTTGTATGCCCCACCTCTGAATTTCCCATCTGTCCGTCGGGAAGTCCCACATCCATACCGCTGGTATGCACTATTGTGTTGGGGCAGGTTGCAAGGTATTTGTCAAGGTTTGGCTTATGAGCTGCGGCAATGGCATTTCCATCTGTTCTGGGGTTGTTGCCGAAACCATCCAGGATCATTAATGTTATTAATTTCTTATCCATATGATATTCTCCTTTAGAGTGTATTTAAGCTCCCATTGCACATGTCATTTTGGCGTATTTTGCGCCATGCACAAGCAGATCTTAAACAGGCTCTTCTATTTTAACGGTTACTATTTAAAACTGGCTATAATGTCCATTTTACAAATCCTTATCACAGTCATCCTGTCACATTTATAAATATTCCACTCGGGGGCTTGTGACAAACATTTTTATTCGATAAAAGTTGTAAACTTACAACTTGACCCCCCAGCACCTACCGGAGGGTCAAATTTGAAATTATATAATTCACTGAACGTAATTTATAAAGTCATTTATATACATTTATAGCAGTTGAACTTTTATGCGGTAATTTTAAGCGTTAGCTATTACTGTAAATTCGTCAACCTTTAAGCTTGCTCCGCCGACAAGTCCGCCGTCGATATCCGACATTGCGAAGAGCTCGGCTGCATTCTTTGCATTTACACTTCCGCCGTACTGTACTCTTACCTGTTCGGCTACTTCTTCACCATAGAGCTCGCATACAAGCTGTCTGATAATACCGCAAACCTCGTTAGCCTGCTCGTTTGTGGCGGTTTTACCTGTTCCGATAGCCCAGATAGGTTCATAGGCTATGACAGTCTTCTTAACCTGCTCAGCTGTGAGGCCAAGCAAGGCAACCTTGATCTGGTATCTTACGTGGTCGGCTGTAACTCCCTGTTCTCTCTGGGTAAGGGTTTCACCGCAGCAGATTATCGGGGTCATTCCGTAATTGAATATGGCATGAGCTTTCTTGTTGATCATTTCATTGGTTTCACCGAAATACTCTCTTCTTTCAGAGTGTCCGATTATTACATAATCAACTCCGAGATCAGCCAGCATGGGGCCCGAAACTTCACCGGTGTAAGCACCCTTTTCCTCCCAGTGCATGTTCTGGGCTGCAACCTTTATGTTTGTGCCCTTTACAGCTTCAACAACTCCGGGCAGGCAAACAAAGGGAACACCTACAACTACTTCATTTGAAGCATCTGCAACACTTGCTTTCAATTCATTAACAAATGCAACAGCTTCCTTTGGAGTCTTGTTCATTTTCCAGTTACCTGCTGCAATAGTCTTTCTAGGATTTTTGTCCATAAGTACAGCTATACCGGGAAGAACCTTTCCTTCGAGGAATTCCAGCGAAGCTCCGCCGCCTGTTGAAATATGAGTGATCTTATCCGCAAAACCAAGTTGTTCAACAGCAGCCGCTGAATCCCCTCCTCCGACTATTGAAAGAGCGCCTGACTCCGCAACAGCTTTTGCAACTTCCTTTGTACCTGTAGCGAAATTAGGGAATTCAAATACTCCCATCGGTCCGTTCCAGATAACTGTCTTGGCTTTTTTGATTTCTTTTGAGAACTTCTCTATTGTGAGTGATCCGATATCCATACCCATCCATCCGTCAGGCATGGCATCTGAAGGAACATATTTTATTTCAGTGTCATTCTTGAATTCCTGTGCAACCATGCTGCCTATCGGAAGCATCAGGTTGACTCCCTTTGCCTCGGCCTTGGCCATAAGAGTCTTTGCAAGCTCAAGCTTGTCGTCTTCACAGATTGAATTTCCGATGTGGTAGCCCTTTGCCTTCAGGAAGGTGTAAGCCATACCGCCGCCGATTATTAAAGTATCAACCTTATCTATAAGGTTTTCAATAACTGCGATTTTGTCGGAAACCTTTGCACCACCCAGTATTGCAACGAAAGGTCTTGCCGGGTTGGCCAGAGCCTTGCCCATGAAATCAATTTCCTTCTTGATGAGATATCCGCATACGGCAGGTAAATAATCTGCAAGACCTGCAGTTGAAGCATGAGCTCTATGAGCAGTTCCGAATGCATCGTTTACAAAGATTTCAGCCATGCTTGCCAGCTGTTTTGCAAACCCGGGATCATTCTTTGTTTCTTCCTTGTGGAATCTTACGTTTTCAAGCATAAGAACTTCTCCGTTCTTCAATGCGGCAGCCTTGGCTTTTGCATCTTCACCTATGACGTCCTTTGCCATGATAACTTCTTTTCCCAGCAGCTGGCCCAATTTAACTGCTGTGGGCTTCATGCTGTATTTATCTTCAAAGCCATCCTTCGGCCTTCCCAGGTGGGAAACCAAAATTGTCTTTGCTCCCTTGTCAACAAGGTACTTGATGGTAGGAAGTGCACCAACTATTCTCTTATCGTCAGTGATATTTCTATCAGCATCCAATGGTACGTTAAAATCAACTCTTACAATAACTCTTTTTCCAGCCACATCGATATCTTCGATGGTCTTCTTGTTCTTCATACTCATAAGTTCACACTCCTATATATATTTTAATAACACATAGATTCAATAAAAATTTTCCTGTTTATAGAAAATTTTTTTATCCTTATATGCCGTTTTAACGAGACTGATATGCTCACCGTCTGAAAACCGGATCGGTAAGAGGTACCTGTATCCCCAAAACAATTCGGACATTGCCGCCCCGTTATAGAACTGAGTCTAAATTTCAGGAAAATTCTCTTATTTGTCTGCTGTCGCACATACTATGTATATTATCCAATTTTCCATAGAATCATTACACTTGGTGGATGATTCTTTTTAAATAACCAAAGTAATTTTACCTCTTTTTCAGTGTTATTTCAATAGTTTGTTAGTGAATTAACAAAATACTTTACATGACATGTACCGGACTTTTTGATAAACTTATTGATATGACTGCAACTGATTTATTAACGTTAAAACGGGAGTGAAGCTGAAAATGGTAATACAGAGGCCGCAAATACCGCAGGATCTGGCAATATCCTGCAATGTAGGTGAAATAATTTCTGAACTGATGGAATCCGGCTATGATATAGAGAACTATCAATTTAAAAACGGTATATTCGATTGTACCTCATACTCAGCTATGCTCTTCTTCAATAAATGCATATTTGAAAAGTGTACCTTTAATAAAAGCAATAACAGTCATATATTTGAAAACACGGTTTTCAAGGATTGCGATCTGAACGGCATGGACTTTACCGATGCAGGCTTCAACAGCGTGGAATTTGTCAATTGCAATATGACCGGAACTAATATGACCAGGGCCAAGCTGCGTGATGTGACAATAACCGAATGCAGCATGCGGTATTCCATTTTCTCCAATGCTGATTTTACGCGGGTTTCCATCCAAAAATCAAATCTGTCCAACTGCTATATATGGGAAGCAACTCAAAAAGACCTGTTTTTCTCCGAATGCAACCTCACTTCGGCAGAACTGGCAGGCACCATGCTAAAAGGCATTGATTTCACCACCAGCGATATTGAAGGACTTTTATTGAGAGGGCCGGAATTAAAGGGTGTGATTGTCAATGAATTTCAAGCCCTGGCTCTGTCCAAAATACTGGGTATTATAATTAAATAGTACTTTAAATTAACGCGTTGTGCTAATTAATTTAATTTTTTACTTTACCTAGGTAATATTTTTATATCAAATTGAAATATAATTTAACTCGTAGTGCCAGTTAAATTGTCGCTCAACTTTCCAGCGGCACAGTTTATGTTGAAAAGGAGCCTGAAAAACGTTTTACCGTCCTCCAGGCTCCTTTTCATAGAAAAAAACTTTATTTACGCAGGTTGTTAATTGATATCCTTATGCTTTCAAACGGGTCGATCCTTATATCGTCCTGTTCAATTGCCACCCATTTAAAGCCCGCCTGTGCCGAAATATCATAAAGCCCTCTGCAGTCGATAATGCCGGTACCTACTTCGGTCATCTTTTTTTCTGTCCTGTCGGCCATATCCTTGATATGAATGGTTTTTATGCGTGAAATATTTTTCGTAAGATATTCCGCAGCCTCCAGACCGGCATGTGTTACCCAATAGCAGTCAAGCTCAAGGGATACGTTCCCGGGAGATGTATTTTTAAGTATAATATCCTCTGCCATTTCTCCCGAAAACCTAGGTTCAAATTCGTGGGCATGATTGTGATACATAAAATGTATACCGTTCCTGCGCATCTTCTCGCCCCATTTTTCAGCTTTTTCACATAAACGCAGCCAGCCGTCCCTGTCTGCGGAATCGTACCAGGCCAGGCTTATATATTCAATCTCCAGCTCATAACAATATTTGATGAGTTCATCCAGCTCATTGGTCAGAATATCGGCGCTGGTGTGAGTCCCCGGGGCTTTTAAATTGTATTTCTTAAGCATTTCCCCCATATCATCCGAATTGATATCAAAGAAGGAATAAAACTCAACACCATCATAACCGGCTCTGGATACTTCCTTTAACACATTCTCGAAATTCTCGCCGCACTTTTCTCTTAAGGAATAAAGCTGCAGGCCTATATCAGGTTTCATAAATATCAACTCCTTTTATACATTCACCGCGTTCGGCGGATTCAAATATTGCATCGATAATCCTCATTACACGCATTGCCTGGGCCGGTGTAACAATCAATTCCTCCTCACCCTTCACAGCCTTTGCAACATTGTCATAATAATCCTTGCAGTCGGGTTCCATTTGGGGCAGAGGGAGTTCATCGATTGTTTCCACCGGCCTCGGCGCCATGGTCTTTGTCGGTCCCGCACTGGTGTGTACGATACCTTCCTCCCATTTGAACTCAACCAGGTTGGCTTTAAGAATTTTCCCGCCGCATTCCCAGTCGTTTATGACAAGTGTTCCGGAATCAGTGCTTATATGCCATCTTGGCAGCGGAATAAAGGTATAGGTGTCAACCTCAATCAAAGCACTTAGCCCGTTTTCAAATTTAAGCAATACTTTGAAGTTATCATCCACACCCTCAAACTTCACGCTGAGCAGATGGGCGTAAACCTCTGTAACAGGACTGTCCACAAGCCAGAGCAGCTGGTCCAGCAAATGTACCCCCCAATCCAGGAGCATTCCGCCGCCGGCCTCCCTGACGCATCTCCAGTCTCCGGGAATTCCCCGGGAGCCCTGAACACGGGATTCAATGTAGAAGGGCTTTCCTATAAGCTTCCTGTCAAGGGCTTCCTTCACTATCCTGAAATCCTTGTCCCAACGCCTGTTCTGATGAACTGTGAAAATTTTCTTTTCCTGCTTTGAAACCTCAAGGACTTCTTCCAATTCCTTTGCATTCATCATAACAGGCTTTTCGCATATGACATGCTTTCCGGCCCTGAGTGCCTCAATGGAAAGCTCCTTGTGGAAATTATTTGGGGTGGCTATTATGACGAGTTCAGTGTCATCCGAAAGGCATTCCTCCAGGGTGGAATATCCCTTATACCCTTTTTTAACGCCTTCCTGGACTTTCTGAGGATTTATATCATAGACCCCGGTTATTTCAATTGAATTTATCTGTTTTATCTGCCGGGCATGAAATGACCCCATGCCGCCAAATCCGATTATTGCAGCTTTTATACTCAAATTGACCTCCCAAGCCGTATTATGGCTTTGAGCCGCACAGCGGCCATAAAATATTAATGAAGAATCCTCCTTCGCATCCGGTGTGTTTATGCCCACCACATGCCGGTCGGCTTTTCTTCGAACAACATCACTCTTTTCAGGAAAGCAACTGCTTTCTCAAGTCCTTCCTTCGAAGTCATGAGGCTGTCTTCATGTTCAATGGACATAACATGGTTGTACCCTGCAAGTCTCAGCTCACTGCAAATTGCCCTCCAGACCTCTTCCCCGTGGCCATAGCCCACAGTTCTGAATATCCAGGACCTTTCATTTTCTTTTCCAAAGTGTTTGGAGTCCAGGACCCCGTTCCTGCTCGTATTATAAACGTCAATTTTGGTATCCTTTGCATGGAAGTGATATATTGCTCCCTTCAGTTCCCTTATTGCCGCCACGGGATCAATACCCTGCCAGAACAGGTGCGACGGATCAAAATTTGCTCCGATTATATCACCCACCGCCGCTCTCAGCCTGAGAACCGTGTCGGGATTGTACAGGCAGAAGCCCGGATGCATTTCAAAGGCTATTTTGTCCACACCGTATTTTTTTGTAAACTCGGCAGTCTTCTGCCAATATGGTATAAGGACCTCATTCCACTGCCATTTCAGAATTTCCTGAAAATCATCTGGCCAGGCGCAGGTCACCCAATTCGGATATTTCGAATTTTCGCTGTCCCCGGGACAGCCTGAGAAGGTTACAACCCTGTCCATCCCCAATTCTCCAGCCAGCTGCACCGCCGCCTCATATTCCCTGTGGAATTTCTGTGCTATTTCCTTCTGGGGATGTACCGGGTTGCCATGCACCGACAATGCGCTCAGAGTCATTTCATATTTGTCAAGGGTGTCCTTGAACTCTTTTATAAGACTCTTATTCTTTATAAACTCAACGGCATTGCAGTGTGCGGTTCCCGGGTAGCCTCCGCAGCCGATTTCCACTGCATCTACTCCGATACATTTCAAATATTCCAGGGTCTGCTCCAGACTCTGATCACCCAATAAAACGGTAAAAACTCCCAGTTTCATACAATCTCCTCCAAATATCAGTCAAATTTTGATATATAATTTTGATTTCCTAGTCATTAAAGTACACCGGTTTGCCGGTGCTGGCAGATTCATATATGGCCTCAAGAATCTGAGTGACCACCAGGGCCTGTTCGGGGGTTACGGTAAGTTCGCCCTTGCCCAGAACCGCATTGATAAAGCACAGCTGTTCAAGTACTTCAGGCTTTTGCTCCCCTCCTTCGAAGAAGGCGACTCCTCCGGCATTAAAATCGGGTTTGAGAACATATTGATTGCCGTTTTTTACACCGTTGATCCTGAGTCCGTCAAGCATATCTGCTCCCGCTTGGGTACCGCACAGTATGGTTGCGGCCTCCAGATTCTCCAGGGAATTCAGTGCCCAGCTGGACTCAAGTAGGATCGTGGCACCATTTTCCATGACAACAAAGCCAAAGGCACTGTCCTCTACTGTAAACTCTTCAGTATTCCAGTCGCCCCAGATATTACCGGTATTCTTTTGACTGTTCAGCTTGTGGTATGTAGTTCCTACGGCATATTTGGGCTTGTAGTTATCCATCATCCACAATGTAAGGTCAAGTGCATGTGTTCCGATATCTATGAGGGGACCTCCGCCCTGCTCATATTCATTTAGGAAAACTCCCCAGGTGGGAACAGCTCTGCGTCTGATAGCCCTTGCCTTTGCCATGTAAATTTCCCCGAGGACACCATTTTTGCATTCTGCCTTCAGGTATCTGGAATCCGAACGGAAACGGTTCTGATAGCCGATGGTCAGCACTTTGTTATTGGCTTTTGCAGCGTCCACCATTTTTTGGGCTTCGGCTGAATTTATGGCCATGGGTTTCTCACACATGACATGTTTGCCTGCGTTGAGGGCGGCTACCGTTATTTCGCTGTGTGAACGGTTTGGTGTACACACGTATACGATTTCAATGCTGCTGTCCTTGAGCAATTCCCTGTAATCGCCATAAGTTTTTGCGTCTTTTGTACCATACTCTTTTGCAGCCTTTTCAGCCTTTTCGGGAACGATATCACAAAAAGCCGCCAAATCAACCAGACCTGTCTTTTTTACACTGGGCATCTGCTTTCCGTTTGCAATTCCGCCGCAACCAATTATTCCTGCTTTTAAATTTGCCATACTATCCTCCGTCTGCGTGCTCCTCACGCTAAAAAGTAATAAAAACACCTGTGTTTTGCCCGCTTCAGTACACTGAATTGAAATTGTCTCCTGCTCGCAGTGATGTATCATAATAATGTATTATAATGATGTTTTATGATGATATATTATATTGACAATGATAATATGCTTTTGATAATATCAAAAGTAAATTACTCTATAATACTAGACAAAAACTGATGTTTATACAGAATTTTTAAGAGGTTGATCTATGAGTGCTTATTTTGAAATATCCAGGGAATCGGATAGTAAAATTCACATTTTCAGAGTCATGGATAATTACTGCGAGCCCCATTTTCATTCCAATATTGAATTGGTATATGTCGTCAGCGGTAAAATGAACATCAACATCAACGGCCAGATCAAGGCTATGACCGGGGGCTGCATTTCAGTTGCAAACAGTTATGACATACATTCCTATACAAATATTGAAAATTCGGATTCCATAGTCATGATAATACCTGTGGAGCTGGTCAACAGCTACATAGCAGCTATTCGTTCCAAGGTCTTTTCCAGCTCCTTTATCGAGAGCTGCGAAAACACCAAAAACATATTCAACGTAATGGAAAAACTGCTCCAGGCCCGGGATTCCTCCAACGAACTGGTCAGCAAGGGTGCGGCTTACTATATACTGGGTCTCCTGTGTGATTGTGTGGAGCTTATTGATAAACCGGCGGTAAGCAGTACCGACCTTGCAAGAAAAATTCTGGTTTATTTGCAGCAGAATTATTTGAATTCCCTGTCCATAGAAACTCTTGCCAGGCATTTCGGGTACAACAAGGACTATCTTTCCAAGTTTTTTAATTCATATCTGGGCTGCGGCTTTAACAGCTATATGAACGCCCTGCGTTCCCGCCATGCCGCTCAGCTGATTTCAAGCGGCAAATCAGACCTTACTGATATTGCCTTCATGTCGGGCTTCGGAAATTACCGTACCTTCAACAGGGCTTTTCTGCAATCTTACGGCATTACACCGTCGGATTACAAAAAAAGACTTGCAGGCTTAAAGCATGCAAGTCAGCTTTGCGTATAGTAATTTATAGCTTTTTATTGAAATGTTAAATTTGACTTTCCGACATAATATCAGAGCTTCTTTGATTTTTCCCAGCCCCGGCCAAAAGCGTAATTATGATGGCAGCCAACAGTACTATTGTAACTCCGAGTCCGCCCTCCAGCCCGAAAGCTCCTCCGTTGATCAAGGTGCCTGTTACCGCCGGCACAAAGGAAAAAACCGAGGCCTTTATATTTATACCGCTGACTGCAATTCCAAAAATGTTTCCCTGTACGAAATTCCACATGGAATGTATTGCACAGACTCCCCATATATTTCCTATACGGAGCATGTAGACCGAAGCAAATATGCCAAACAGCGTAAGGTTTATAACAGGCAGCAGTGATATTCCATTGTTTAAAATATGCATCAGGGCAAACAGTATGGAATTCAGCAGTATTGCAACCACAACCGTTTTCTTTGCCGCTATGGAAACCATAAAATAGCCTCTCAGCATAACCTCTTCGCTCATTCCCTGGAAAAGGAAAGCCAGGAAAAAAGCAAAGACAAGTCCAAGGCTGTTGCCTAAAATCACCCCATTAAAGACAAGTGCTCCGGTAAGCCAGCAAATCAGGACTCCAGCACCGAACATCACCGCACCGATGACCAGCCCCAGCAGGTAATTGAAAACAGCTTTCCTCTTTACAAAACCCATCGAATAAAGGCTGCGCTTTTCTATAAATCTGCAGTAGACTATGACCAATATTGTCACGATAATTGTACAGAAAAGTGTTAAAAGGCTGAACCAATTCACGCTCATCATTTCCCGCGCATAATTCATGCTGTCGGCCGGATTTGTGAAATCAGTCCTCCCGCTTGAGATATCGGTAACAACTTTTATAACTGCCCCGATTGCTACCGGCAGACCGGCCGCAATCTGTGTAACAACAAATACCGCAATGAATATCAGCACCTGTACTGCCAGGTTGGGCCTGAACCGCGCCTTTTGTGCCTCAACTACAAAATCAGGCTTGTTTTTCAATAATTCCAGCATATTGGACCTCCTGTTTTAATTTATTCCGAATAATGAAAACCTCTTTACTTTAATATTGTCATTTATCATATATGTCCAGGTGGCAGCCGGAGTACTGTACCCTCTTGCGGCAAAATCAGCCTCACTTACGCCGAAATCCGTCTGCTCCAGCTCCTGCAGCAAGTCATCCTCCAGCCTGTTCATAAGAGAGTCAAACTCCTGTATAACCAACTTCCGGTATTCATCCAGAGGGACCTTTCTGGTGGCTCCTACCAGGTGAATACCCTCCTGTACACTTTCACAGTATTCCAGAAAAGTATACCAGCATTCATCAATAAAGTGAATGGCTGCCCTTTTCCCAACAGCATCGACCTTCCCGGCACCATACTGCCCGCACAATTCCCTGTATAGTTCAGGTCTGCTTGCCGGCAGCAGGGGCGCTGCCTTCATATACAGTATTTCATCCCGTTTTTTTGTCAACAGTCTTCTCTGGTATTCCAACAGTAGGGAATATTTCCCAAGGGTTTTTCTGGCATCAAAGTTCTGGCCGTCAACTACCCTCTGGATATGATTTATTAATGAGTTCAGCTTGCTGTCCTCAATTTTCTCCTCCTGTCTGTAGCCCAGATATTTTTTTGGCAGCAGCTTACGAATCTCAAACCTGTTGAGGAGCTCGTCCTCAAGGCTGATAAAAAACCTGGAAGCCCCGGGGTCCCCCTGCCGGCCTGCACGCCCTCTCAGCTGCTTATCAATCCTGATACACTCGTTTTTGTTTGTACCTATCACATATAGGCCGCCTAGAGCAAGAACCCTGTCGGTTTCCGCAGATGCCGGACAGCCATCTCCCAATTTTATGTCCACACCTCTTCCGGCCATATTTGTTGAAACGGTGACTGCACCCAATTTTCCGGCATTTGCTATTATTTCAGCCTCCTCAGCATCGTTCCTGGCGTTGAGCACCGCACAGTCAATCCGGCAGTTCTGCAGCCTTTCTGCGAGGCTCTCGGACTCCTCTATGCTTGAGGTTCCTATAAGTATGGGACGGCCTGACTTATGAACTTCCAAAATTTCTTTTATTATGGCTCTGTCCCTGGCTGCTTTATGAGTAAATATCTCATCGGGATAATCCAGCCGTATACATTTTTTGTCCGGTTTAACTACATAAACCCTCCGGTTATAGGCATCCAGGAATTCCTCCTCCGAGGACTGGGCCGTTGCAGTCATACCGGCCATTTCAGGATAAAGACTGATAAAATTCTGTATAGTGATCCTGCCAAGAATCCTGCTGTTCGGTGTATAACTGATTCCCTCCAGAGCCTCTACCGCCATCTGCAGGCCAACATGCCACTTTCTGCGGTCGGCAACTCTTCCGGTGAATTCATCTACTATCTCTATCCTGTTGTCCCTGACGATATAGTCAACATCCCTTTTCAAAAGAGTTTTGGCATGCAGCAGGTTGTTTATGAATGTCAGCAGCTCCAGGTTGTCCCCGTACAGGTTTCCGCAGTTCAATTCCCTTTCGAGTATGCTTATTCCTGTATCGGTAAGAAAAACATTCCTTTTGTTCTCATCAGTGAGATAATCAATCTCCGGTCTTCAACGATTTTCATTTTTGTCTTTAATCTCTTTTGCCAGTTATATACTTGCTTATATATTCATGAAATAATTCCATATCAGCATTTGATTTAAAAGCTCTTTTTGGAATAATACAGGCACTGATTGATCCTATATAAATAAAAATATGTTGATTTGAAGAAACAATCTTCTCGACCCCGCTCCAACTAATCTTATTCTCTCCATTTTCACTTTTCTCCAAAATACCTTCCTCATTAACGGTAACACGATGTTTGCCAAACAAGTCTTTATTTTTACCCTCATCAACCATTTTGGATACTCTTTTTGAAAAAGCCCACACAAAGTATTTGGGATAGAATACTATCCAGACTACAGAAATTACAATAAAAACACAAATCCAATATAATAGCGGCAAATCAGTCACTCCTGCAATTAAAAAAGGAACAATCATAAAAATAATCGGTATAAAATATCTTTGAATGAGCAATGACTTTTTAATTATATCAGAATGATTGACATGATAAATGTTAAAATCAATATAATCCTGTTTGTTTAAATAGTATTCAAGCTCCATGCTGCATACCTCTTTATACTTTTTGCAAAATTGTTCATGCAATTACATTTAATATAAAACTATTCTTTGTATATATCCCAACAATAGTCCTGTTATAATACGGAAAATGTATTTCTCAAAAAAACGGCATGCTTCAGATTTTTTAATCCAAAGCATACCGGCATATAAAATTGCATTTTATTGGATGTATCAAAATTAATACTATTTAGCTAAATTTAACCAATCCCAGGCAAGCTGCTAATCGCCATACCCGTCGGGATGGGAGGAATGCCAGCTCCATGCCGTTTCAATGATCTTGTTCAAATCATTGTATTTTGGTTTCCAGCCCAGGATATTGATGGCTTTCTCGGCCGAAGCCACGAGAGTATCAGGGTCTCCCGGCCTTCTGGGAGCATCTGTGGCCTTTATGGTTTTGCCTGTAACCTTCCTTGCAACTTCGACTACCTCTCTGTTGGAGAAGCCCTTTCCGTTTCCAAGATTGAAAACATCACTGCCGGCGCCCTTTCTGAGATTTTGAAGCGCCAGAACATGTGCCTGGGCAAGGTCGGATACATGGATGTAATCTCTTACACAGGTTCCGTCAGGCGTGTTATAGTCATTACCAAACAGTTTGATTTCCTCTCTCTTTCCCTGGGCTACCTGAAGAATTATAGGAATAAGGTGTGATTCCGGTGAATGTGCCTCCCCTATTTTCCCGCTGACATGCGCACCGCAGGCATTGAAATATCTCAGCACCGCATGTTTTATTCCATATGCTCCATCGGCCCATTTCAGTATTTTTTCAACAGTCAGCTTGGTCTCGCCATATGGGTTGATGGGGGCAGTCTTATCACTCTCTTTAATGGGAATATTTTCAGGTACCCCATAGGTAGCGGCAGTTGAAGAGAACACAATTTTATTCACTCCTGCTTCCTGCATAACCGTTAACAGGTTCAAAGATGCTATGACATTGTTATTGTAATACTTTAACGGGTTGGCTACACTTTCTCCCACCTCGATATATGCGGCAAAATGAATTACAGCTTCGATTTCATTTTCTTTGAACACTTTTCTTATTTCATCAATATTTCTTAAATCGGCCTGAATAAACTTTCCGCCAAGTACAGCTTCCCTGTGACCCTTCTCCAGATTATCCAATACTATTACATCTTCATTGGCATCCAGAAGCTCTGCCACAGTGTGGCTTCCTATATATCCGGCACCGCCTGTCACTAAAATCGCCATAAACTCCAACCTCCCGTTTCACTTATACTTTTTATATTAACTGCTATTTATATCAGTTATTGACACTTGATTTTCCACAACAATTTTCACTGTTTATTTACTGCATTTTTGCTGCTTATTTACGGCTACAGCTTTATTTCTCTTGCTCCGTCGCCTATTTCACTGACATAAAACTCCGGAGTTATGCCTGTCTGCTCCCTGTAATTCCTCCCTACCTGTTCAATAAACAACTGCACTTTATCTTCGGGCACTATATTTACTGTACAGCCTCCGAAACCGGCTCCAGTCATTCTGGCACCAATTACTCCTTCCACCTTTATGGCTTCGGCGGTCATGGTATCAAGTTCCTTACCCGTTACCTCATACAGATCTCTTATGGAGTCATTTGCTTCGATCAGAAGCCTCCCGAGCTCTTTGATATCATTTTTTTTCAGTGCGTCCACAGCTTTAAGAACTCTGTCATTCTCATATATGACGTGAGTTACTCTTTTTCTGACAACCTCATTTTTTATCTTGTCCTTGTATTGCTCAAATTCCGCAGGTGTAACAGCACATAGATTGTTTTTCCCTGGGAGGTACTGCTGCAGAATTCTTAAGCCCTCTGCGCATTCACTGACTCTTTCGTTGTATTTAGATTCTCCAAGAGAGCGTTTTTTCTTTGTATTTCCCAGGACTATTTTGCAGCCGTCCAGTTTCAGAGGCAAATATTCATATTTCAATGTGGCACAGTCAAGAAGTATGGCATGATCTTTTTTACCCATTGCAGATGCAAACTGGTCCATTATTCCGCAGCTTACTCCGCAGAACTCATTTTCGGTCTTTTGTCCCAGTACGGCCAACTCCACCATATCTACAGGCTTTGTGATACCATGTGCTTCATTGCCCAAAGTTACCAGACTGATTGCCGTAGCAAGTTCTATGGCTGCAGATGAGGACAGTCCTGAACCCAACGGAACTGTGTCATGAAAAAGCATATCCACTCCCACAAGCTTGTATCCGGCATTTTGAAGGAAATATGCAACACCTGCCTGGTAATTTCCCCATCTCAAGGTTTTGGCACTCTCAAGCTCATCCAGCTTAACCGCCACCCTGTCGGGAAGATCGGTAGCCGCGAGTCTTAATACATTATCCCCGTTCACCCTGGCCACCACGGTGGAATCCAGGCTCAGAGCCGCCGGAAAAACATAACCGCCGCAGTAGTCAATATGCTCCCCTATAAGATTTACTCTTCCAGGACCGGAAAAAATACGCAGATCCTCTTCACTTCCTCCATATATTTCACAAAACTTTTTCTTGAGTTCCTCATAATTTTTACTCATCCCGCATGCTCCTTTCAGAAAATATTAATGAATTCCTTTTCCGCTTTATAATTCCGTACAGCCCATGGCTTTCATAAATCTGTCAAAGGCCGCCAGGCCTTCCTCCGTTTGTTTAAATACACCGGTATGTTCAAGACAGGTTTCAAACTTTTTACCCACCTCAAGTTTCAATATCTCATCTGCGCGTTCGGGCTCCATATTTATTCCGTATTTGGCTGCCAACTCTTCAACCCATGGCATATGCTTATATAATAAATTCTCCGGGTCATAAATATCAACCATGTTCGAATGTCCGCAAAGAATTTCCTTGATCTTTTCAATTTCGGCTTTAAGCCTGCCGGGAAGTATTGCAAGTCCCATAACCTCGATCAGGCCGATGTTTTCCTTTTTGATGTGATGAATTTCCTTATGGGGATGAAATATTCCGTCGGGATGCTCATCATTGGTCCTGTTGTTCCGCAGTACCAGGTCCATTTCATATTTTCCTGCCTCATTCCTTCTGGCTATGGGCGTTATGGTGTTGTGAGGCACCCGGCCGCTGCCGCCTTCTGTGAATGCCAGTATGTCAGCACTCTCATCGCTGTATTCTCTCCAGCTGTCCAGTACATATCCCGCGAATTCCACAAGCTGCTCCAGACTGTCAGAGGCAGCACGCACAACCGAAAGCGGCCATTTGACTGTCCCGATTTCAATACCCTTATACTCATCAGAACGGAAGTGCTTTATTACGGCAGCCTTTTGCATGGGGAACAGGTAATTCCCGCCCTGGAAGTGATTATGGCTCAGTATGGACCCTCCTACTATGGGCAGGTCAGCATTTGAACCGCAGAGATAATGCGGGAATTGTCTTACAAAGTCCAGAAGCCATCCGAAGGTCTTTTTTGAAATGGTCATGGGAACATGGTCCTCACTCAGAACAATGCAGTGCTCATTATAATAGACATAAGGGGAATACTGCAAATACCACTGTTCCCCGCAGAGGGTTACGGGAATAATCCTGTGTGTCTGCCGTGCAGGAAAGTTTATGCGGCCTGCATAGCCTATATTGTCCACACAAAGCATGCATTTGGGATAACTGCTCTGTGGCTGAAGCCTCTCCATTGCTATGGTCTTTGGATCTTTTTCAGGCTTTGTGAGGTTTATTGTGATCTCCAGGTCGCCGTACTTTGAATTGGCCTTCCACATGATGTTTTTAGCGATTTGGGCAGTCCGGATGTAATTTGACGCCGTACAGAGGTCATAAAAATAGTCGGTTGCTGCTCTAATGGATTCCTTCCCGGCCAATTCGCTGAATTTTGCTACGATTTCGGCTTCCCTGGGCATAATAAGTCCCATCAGCCTGGTGTCGAAAAGTTCTCTGCAGGCATACACCTCTTTGTCATACAGACCCTTTTCTCCGGCGTAGTCCAAAAGGCGGTCCAATATTTCGGTGGGGTACTTCAAATCTTCCTCTGCCGTCTCACCATAATAGGGTTCATCCAACTGCAATAAATCCAACAACTGGTTCCTGGCAATTATTATATCCAATTTATCAATTAAGCCGTGCTTTCTACCGAATTGAAGAAGCCTTTCAACTTCATAAGCCGGTTTGATCACTCCAACTCCACCCTTCTGTTATTTTATGATTAATTTTCTGCGAATAAAACTTCATAGCATGTAGTTATTGTTTATGCAATATTGTCAGAAAATCTTTTATTTACCGCAATTTTATAATATCATTATATATAAAGAACAACTTTACTTCTCTGATTATTTTATTGTTTTTTGATACTATTTTACGATTTAATAATTATATTTATAGAATGGAGCATAATATGATGGAAGTATCAAAAGTCTATAAGCCCAAATCCTTTCCAATGGATTTTCCATTCAGTATTAAGTTTACCGATATGGAACCTTTTTATTGCATGAATCATACCTTCCATTGGCATAATTATCTTGAAATAGCTTTTGTAAAAAAGGGCAAGGGTATATATTATGTTGAAAACAGAACCTATGAGATGAACGAGGGAGATATAGTGGTTATCAATAATATCGAACCCCATTATATGGAGGTCCTGCCCCCCGTTAATATGGTCATGCCTGTAGTAATGTTTGAACCTCAGCTGGTCTGGTCTTCCGAAAGTCTTTTTGATTACAACTACATGGAACCTTTTTTTGAAAGAAGCTCCAATTTCAATAATAAAATTGACAGTAAAAGTGAAATAGGCCGGAAAATTTTTGCAATGCTGTCCGAGATTGAAGACGAATACGTAAATAAAACCGTGGGCTACAAGCTTATGATCAAAGCCAAGCTGCTCCATATTATTACCTATCTTATCAGGCATTACCAGGATTCCAGCAAAAGCACCGAAAGCATCACCTCCAAAAGTAAAAGGCTGGAGAAACTGGAAAAGGTGTTTGACTATATAAACGGGAACTATTCACAGAAAATAGAGCTGCACACCCTTGCAGAACTGGCATATATGTCCCCCAACTATTTTTCAACCTTTTTCAAGCAGTCAACCGGCTTTACACCCATAGAATACCTTAACAAAATGCGTATTTCCAAGTCTATTGAAATGCTGCGTGAAACTGATTTTTCGGTGGCTCAGATAGCCATGGACTGCGGTTTTAACAACCTGGCAAACTATAATAAAATATTCAAGCAGCTTACCGAAACAACTCCGACCCGGATCAGAAACGGTAAGTAGATACCCAATAAGCAGGCATATACGTATATACTAAATTGTTTTGCTGTTCAGGAGGCCGTTTATGAAAAAAATAGGGGTAATTGCAGATACCCATATACCAAGAAGGGGTCATAAGCTCCCCGAATTTTTGCTGGGGGAGCTTGCCGGAGTTGATATGATAATCCATGCAGGGGACATTTGCAGGGACTACGTTATATACGAACTTGAAGAAATCGCTCACGTATATGCAGTTTCAGGGAATAATGACGATGAATATCTGGAGGCAATGCTGCCCTCAAGAAGGATTCTTGAAATTGAGGACTGCAGGATAGGCATTATACATGGTCATCACCCCGGAAGAACTGCGGCTGAAAGTGCCAAAAAGGCATTCAATGGCGAAAATGTAAATTGCGTGGTATTCGGCCACAGCCATATCCCGTACAACACCACTGCAAATGGAATCCTTTACTTTAATCCCGGCTCGGCCATGGATAAGAGACGTCAGGAAAAATACAGCTTTGGAATTTTAAGGGTGGATGGACATTCCATAACCGGAGAAATTATAAAATTTGACAATAAAAAATAGCCACCATTAATTATTGTAATTATTGAATGCTTGCAATTTTAACATCAACATCAACATCCTGGCCGTAGTCAACACCATCAAACTCGAAGCCGAAAAGCCTGAAAAATTCTTTTCTGTATTCTTCCACATCAGATATTTCAGTGATGTTTTCATTATTTGCCTCAGCCCAATATTTCGCCACCTGAGCCTGAACTTCAGGGCGCATTTCCCAGTCATCCATACAAATACGGCCCTTGCCGTCCAGCTTTAAATTTCCGGAATACACTCTGTCGCTCAACATCCTGTACATTTGTTCAATAGTACCCTCATGAATGTTCATCTCTTTCATTACCTTGAATAAGACACTGATATATATGGATATTACGGGAATAGCAGCACTTGCCTGTGTTACCACGGCCTTATTTATTGATACGTACGCGTTTCCGCCGATACTGTTCAAATTCTCCGTTATTTTTCCGGCAGTGGCCTCAAGATCATCCTTTGCTCTTCCAATCGTACCCTTTCTGTAAATGGCATGGGTCATGTCGGGCCCCACATAAGTATATGCTATTGTAACAGCCCCCTGTTCCAGTACATCGGCCTCCTTCAGTGCATTCATCCACATGGCCCAGTCTTCGCCGCCCATTACCGCCACCGTTTGCCTGATCTCTTCTTCGACGGCAGGTTCTATTGTTGTTTCGGAAACCTGCTTGGAATGAAAATCAACGGTTTTTACAGTACATGGAGCACCGATGGGCTTTAAGACCGAATTAAATACTTCGCCTGTAACAGGATGTGTCCTCCTGGGGGAAGCTATACTGTATATGACCAGATCAACCTTGCCGAGATCCTTCTTTATCAAATCGATTGTTTGCTGCTTTATCTCATTTGAGAAGGCATCACCGTTTATACTTTTTGCATACAGGCCTTCTTCCTTTGCGAGCTTTTCAAAAGCTGCCGAGTTGTACCAGCCTGCCGATGCAGTCTTGCTGCCGGAGGCAGGTCTCTCAAAAAACAATCCGATTGTAGCCGCACCGCAGCCAAAAGCAGCAGCTATTCTTGAGGAAAGTCCATAGCCTGTTGAGGCACCGATAACAAGTACTTTTTTAGCACCGGGGATTTTCTTCTGCTGTTTCACATACTCGACCTGCTGTCTTACATTGTATTCGCAACCGGCAGGATGGGAAGTGGTACAAATAAACCCTCTGAATTTTGGAGCTACGATCATAAAAAACCTCCTGTTACTCTTAATGATTTATTAAAATGTTAAATTAAATTCATTTTTATATAAGTATAACACAATTTAGAGGAAATTAAAACTAGATATTAGTACTTGGTTATAAATATGACCTCCATTAACCGTATAAAAAGCCGTCTATAGTGTATTCAGCATATGAATTTCACACATTACAGGGCTGCATGGACTGGCAAAACATAAAAGGTCTGCAGCTATGCCGCAGACCTTTTATGTTTTAATTTATGTTCTAATTAAAAAATCAATTTTAATTATTTAGCATCAACCTTAGCCATATGTTCGATAAGGTTAACTACTTTGTTTGAATAACCCCATTCGTTGTCATACCATGATACCAACTTAACGAAGTTACCGTTCAATGCGATACCAGCTTCAGCATCGAATATTGAAGTACGTGCATCGTGGATGAAATCAGTTGAAACAACTGCATCTTCAGTGTATCCGAGGATACCCTTCAATTCATTTTCAGAAGCCTTCTTAACAGCTGCTTTGATTTCTTCATAAGTAGCTGCTTTTTCAAGACGAACTGTGAGGTCAACAACTGAAACGTCAACTGTAGGAACTCTGAAAGCCATACCAGTCAATTTTCCGTTCAATTCCGGAATAACCTTTCCAACTGCCTTGGCAGCACCTGTTGATGAAGGAATGATATTTCCGAGGATTGATCTTCCGCCTCTCCAGTCTTTCATTGAAGGAGCATCAACTGTCTTCTGAGTGTTGGTTGCAGCGTGAACTGTAGTCATAAGACCTTCAACTATACCAAAGTTGTCGTTGATAACCTTAGCTAAAGGAGCCAGACAGTTTGTAGTACAGGAAGCATTTGATACAACTGTCATGTCCTTTGTATATTTGTCATTGTTAACGCCCATAACGAACATTGGAGCATCAGCTGAAGGAGCACTGATTACAACTTTCTTTGCGCCGCCCTTTATGTGAGCTGAAGCCTTTTCAGTAGTAGTGAATACGCCTGTTGATTCAACAACGTAATCAGCACCGCAAGCACCCCAGGCTATAGCTGTAGGATCCTTCTCAGCAAATACGGCGATTTCTTTACCGTTAACAACCAATTTACCATTGCTGGTTTCAACAGTTCCTTCAAACTTTCCATGAACTGTGTCATAAATTAACATATATTTCATGTACTCGAGATCGATAAAAGGATCGTTTATTCCCTTTACTTCCACATTAGGGTTGTTTATTGCAGCCCTGAAAACGAGACGTCCGATACGTCCAAAACCATTAATACCCATTTTTACTGCCATTGTTGTTACCTCCTAAGTTTTTTATTATTATTGGAAACGATATTTACTCGTCCCTTAACCAAGCAAATTAATGCTTATCAACATAATAACTGGTTTCAATTTCCTAAACCAAAATTAATTCTATAATATTTCAAAAACATTTTCAATAGTGTAAACTCCTAAATTAATAATAATTTAACAAAGTTCAATTACACACTTTTCTACAAAGCTGACAGGATTATAGGATAACTTGGCTTTTCTCAAGCCTTCCAGGCCCAAATCCTGTTCGCGGTTTACAAATTCCATATGAGTCCATTCATTGGCAATAAACTGCTGGTTTATTAGTGGATAGAGCCCATGTATGTCAGCATTTGCCTTTTCTATGTGAATTACAACCGTATCACTGTTCAGCTGCTCACCGGCAGTAAAAGCCTGCGGTATTCCATCCACCTTTATGATTGCACCCTTTAAGCCCAAAAGCTTGTAATTGTCAAGCAGATCGAGATTTGCTTTTCTTTCTGCCACAAGGCTGTCCTGTTCGGTATAGTTTCTCTGAATACACCAGTTTTCCAGTATGGTTTTGCAGTCTGAAATATTGCTCTCGGTGATTTCTTCATACTCAAAGGTATAGAGCTTTTTGAACTTGTTAATGTGATTTCTTTTTCCGTCAAGCTTTTTACCTGCCAGGGTTGAAAGACTTGTTACCGAGTATAGATAGTCATAGTTGTCCCTGTCCTCAGTGGAATTATAACAGAAGCCCAGTGACTTGAAAACAGCGGCCTGTTCGGATGAAACTCTCTTCAGCTTAAAATTCCATCCCATCTCCGAAAAGTATTCTCTCAAAATATAAAGTGTACACCTCAGCTCGTCCGTTCTGCCGTAATCTCCGATAGGAAAAAAGCAAAAAGGCTGATCCTTATCCATAATTGATATTATGCATAAAAAATCATTTACTATGCTATATTGTATTTTGTAGTAATCCCTCCACATGAAGAAATTCGTAAAATTCATCTCGGATACCCTTAAATCGGCTATTTTGAAATACCTGTCGAAGCACTGCTTATCATCTATGTTTATTTCTGAAACTTTCAAAGTTGTTATGTGCAACACCAAATCCCCCTAATGTTTTCCGACGCAATGCAGTAAATCTGTTAATTACCTAATATTCTTCAATATTGAAATTAAAAACAATACGGCATTCTCCATATCGGTAATTGATATTTGTTCGTCCACACTATGAACCTTCGTCATGCCAACACTCAAGTCCACAGCCTGAATCCCTTTTGAATTTATTATATTGGTATCGCTTCCTCCGCCTGTAGTTACGGCCTCAAAAGCAAAACCGCTTTCAGCGGCAGCACTTTCCAAAATCTTGATAATTTCAGATTCCCTGGATATATTAAATGCCGGATATTCAATTTCCGAAATAAATTCTACCTTGCCGCCCCATTTTTCGGCCGCCTTCACAAAACACTCGCGCATATGCTCGGTTTGCGCCTGAAGCTTTGATTCATCACGGCTTCTGGCTTCCCCGTCTATCTCTACCCTGTCGCAAACTATATTTGTTGCAACACCGCCATGCACCGTACCTATGTTGGCTGTTGTTTCTTCATCTATCCTTCCGAGTTTCATGGATGAAATTGCATCTGCCATGATGGAAAAGGCACTTACTCCGTTTTCAGGTTCCATACCTGCATGTGCGGCCTTTCCTTTAATAACAGCATGTATCTTGTTCTGGGATGGCGCTTTGACTGCAGCACAGCCAATCCTGCCATCACTGTCCAATATAAAGCCGTATTTGGCATAAATCCTGCTGTAGTCCAGATTCTTGGCGCCCAGCAGACCCATTTCCTCTCCAATTGTAAATGCAATCTGGATATCTCCGTGGGAAACACCCTGCTCCTTTATTACCTTTAAAGTTTCCAGTATTACAGCAATACCGGCTGCATCGTCCCCTCCGAGTATTGTGGTACCGTCACTTTTGATTATATCCCCTTCTATGACAGGCGTTTTGCCTATCCCGGGAACTACAGTATCCATATGGGCTGTTATCAGGACAGCCGGAACATCCCTGCTGCCTTTTACCGTGCATATAATATTACCGCACTGGCCTCCGAGCTTTTGACCGGCATCATCTTCAACGGGCTGATACCCAAGTTCTGTCAGTTTCCGTTTCAGGGTATCGCACATTTGTCTCTCTTTCAGTGACAAACTGTCTATCCTGACCAATTCAACAAATTCATCAACCATTCTGTTTCTATTTACCAATCCGACCCACTCCTTAAATTTTTTCTACTTATCCCTATTTTTTATTAAAATACTTCTGATATGCCTGCACGCCAAATTTGGGCAGTACAAGCAGTATAAGCTTGAATTGCCCCACGGCTTAATATAAGTCAATTACTATCGGCTGAAAGCCGATATTTGAGGCTAAAGCCTCCTGAAGTCAAAATCAAATTCAAACCCAAACTGCGTTCAAAGCCAGCTTGAAAGCATAATTCTCCTGGAAGGCGAAGGCTTTGAACCGTAATTGACTTTGGTAAAGGGTAATCTTCACTTATAATATACCCATTTTTTTATATTTATCACAGTTTTAATCATTTATTAACAGTAGCATATCCTGTAAAAATTAATTTTATTAATTAAATGCTTATAATTAATTACACTAATAATTACACTAAATCCATTACCAATCGTATTTGACCATTTTCCCCTCGGTCTTAAGGTTTTCAAAATTCCTCTGCCGCAAAGTTTCATAGACAACTATAGCCACTGAATTTGACAGATTCAAGGACCTTATTCCCTCTTTCATGGGAATCCTTATACAGGTTTCCCTGTTATCCTTCAGTAATTCCTCCGGCAGACCCGCCGTTTCCTTTCCAAAAAGTATGAAACAGTCCTCTTCATAGGTTACATCGCAGTAATTATGAACAGCTTTTGTGGTGGAATAATAGAGCCGCCCTTCCCCATGCTGTTTCAAAAAATCCTGCAGGCTGTCATAGTACTTTATTTGTGCTTCCTCCCAATAATCCAGTCCTGCTCTTTTGAGATATCTATCTTCTATTGAAAACCCAAGCGGGCCCACCAGATGCAAAACAGCTCCCGTTGCAGCACAGGTTCTTACAATGTTTCCTGTGTTCTGGGGTATTTCCGGTTCAACCAGAACAATATTAAGCGGCATTAAAATAACTCCTTTCATGGAACTAAAAGTATAAATTCAGTAAAAATTTGCTCAACAGAAAAAGATGGTATGAACCATCTTTTTAATATACTGGATATATTTTAACATTTTATTTATAACATAATCAAATCTTAATCTTCTACCGATATGTCTATTTCCAGAACTTCCTCATCATTCAAATAAAGCGGTATACAGATGGTCTTCATTTTTGAAGGGGATATCTGAAGATTTTCTCCAAGCAGCAGCGAAGGAGGAGTTATCTCAATACCTATTCCTTTATTATAAAGTATGGTAGCAGTGTTTCCTAAAATCATATTGGTAAGTTCGGACAGCGCGCTCTTTGATATCTCATTCAACTCTTCCACCTGCATGCCGAACATCATGGCCGATGCTATCTTAAACGCAACAGGTTTTGTCATGGTAAATACGGCCTGTCCTCTTATTTTTCCTGTAATGCCAACTATAATTAAAATTGCTTCACCCCTGTAAGGAGCAGACTTCAGAAAAACTTTGCCTAATTTTGCATCAACATTAGCCACTTGTTTTAATACAGTCTGACTAGCCTCAATGAATGGGTTTATGTATTCAATATTCATCTTTATCCACCTTATTTTTTCATAGATTAAATTGTCTTTTAAACTGTATGAATAAAAACCATACCTAATTATATATAATTTTTATACAAAATTCTATATTTTTTTCAAAAATCCTTATATTATGCAGAATTTTGTGTAATTTGCTGTATTATTTGACATTGTTTCATAAAAATTTATATATTGGAAACAAAAATAAGCTGCCGCAAAACTAAAACAAAATGAAATACATGAAATAAAATACGCAAAAGGAAATACGTAAAATGAGGTTACATGTAATGTATTTCATTTGTCTTATTTGGAGACAGCTGCTATGACTATCTTTTTGCCTTTGGTTTTGCTACTACAGACATGATATAACCAAAGGTTATGACAGCTCCAAGCCCGGCAGCGGCGGCTTTGAAGCCTCCTGTAAGAGCTCCCGTCAGTCCTGTCTGATCCACTTCATTAAAAACTCCCTTGGCCAGGTTATAGCCAAAACCTGTCAGGGGTATGGTAGCACCTGCTCCTGCAAAATCCACCAGTTTCTGATATATGCCCAATGCGGTCAAAAGAACTCCTGAAACCACAAACAGTACCAGTATCCTGGCAGGCGTAAGTTTTGTCTTATCGATCAGCACCTGTCCCACAGCACAAATGGCTCCCCCGACTAAAAAAGCGTTAATATAGCTCATATGCATTCTCCTATCCACACGTTACGAAAATTATATAAGGGTTAATCAAGACTTCTATGAATAGCCACAGCATGGGCTATTCCGGGAATGGACTCTTTTTGCTGGGTGCTGACAGGACTCATTAAAGCCCCTGTGGCAATAAACAGCACCCTTTTTAAATTGCCCTTCATTATTTCCTTGTATATATAACCCGCAAAAACTGTGGCCGAACAACCGCAGCCACTGCCTCCCGAATGCGTATCCTGTTGTTTTGTGTCGAAAATCATGACACCGCAGTCATTATATCTGTTTTCAATATCAAGTCCATTCATTTTAAGTAAATCAAGACATATTTTCTTACCTACCTTGCCCAGATCACCGGTTATAATCAGATCGTAATAATCGGGAACAAGGCCGGTATCCGCAAAGTGCGTAAGGATTGTGTCTGCTGCCGCCGGAGCCATTGCCGCCCCCATGTTGTTTGTGTCTTTGATTCCCATATCGTTTATTTTTCCTGTCGTCACATGCCTTATAAAGGGTCCTGTCTGTTCCGAGGTCAATAAAGCCGCTCCCGAGCCGGTAACAGTCCATTGTGACGTGGGAGCCCTCTGGCTTCCCAGCTCCAATGGATACCTGAATTGTCTTTCTGCCGAACAGAAGTGGCTTGAAGTAACACATACGACATTATCGGCATAACCGCCGTCTATCAGCATGCTTCCAAGGCTCATGGACTCCGCCATCGTAGAGCATGCACCGAACAGACCGAAAAATGGGATATCTGTTTCTCTGAGGCCATAATTGGCAGCAATACATTGGTTCAGTAAGTCACCGGCCAGAACATATTCAATCTGGTCATTGCTCTTACTGCCCTTTTGAAGGACCTTTGCAAGGGTTTCCCTTACCAGCTTGCTTTCGGCCTTTTCCCAGCTGTCCTCACCCCAGAGTTCATCAGGAATAATATAATCAAAGCTTTGTCTCAGATTGCCCTTACCTTCCTTGGGGCCTACAATACTTGCTGTAGCCCTGATTGACGGCGGCTTTGCGAAATATACCGTCTGTTTGCCTAAATGTTTTTCTGCCATAGATAACTCCTCAAATTCAAGATATAAAGTAATGAATAATCCCAACCAGCACAGATGAACAAATACCAAAGACAATGACCGGACCTGCAATAACAAACATTTTAGCAGCCGTGCCCATTATATATCCTTCTGTCTTAAATTCCATAGCAGGTGATACCACAGAATTTGCAAAGCCGGTTATAGGGACAATGGAGCCTGCTCCCGCAAAGCGGCCGAGTTCATCATATATGTTCAGGGCAGTAAAAAAAGCACCAAAAAAAATCATTATGGTGCTGGTAAGCCCTGATACCATTTCAGGATCAAGCCCTCTGCCCTTGAGCCAGTTAAAAATCACCTGACCTATGACACAAATGCTTCCTCCCACTACAAAGGCTTTAATTATATTGATAAATAATTTTGAATTTGGTGAAACACTTTTGACGTATTTGGAATATTCCTGTTTAGTAAAATTCTTGTTCATAGCCCCTCCGTAATAATGAATTTACCAGAATATTTTTTGCAGATTTCCTGAAATTATTACGGAAAATCAATTAAATGTTACACAAATTCAGCCTTTTTAGGTGTGTCACCCGTTGATGCTCCCATAAATGCAATTACTGCAATTATGATACAGAGCAATAGAATACATAATATTACTAAAACAGTCCTGTTTTTTACAATGCCGATTATTCTTTGCATACAAAGTCCCCTGTCCGTATTAGGTCCTGATTAACTCCTTGTGCAAGTTTATTATTTTGGTGATGGATAGAAAATCTATAATACACCAGTACGCGAGTACAACTTCAAGCAATGGGTAGCACGGTTAAAAGAGCTTACTGAAATTTGTAGGCCAAAATGCTTGTTGTGAACCGTACTATTTCAAGTAAGCTCTTTGTGTGCACCCATTGCTTGACGTTCGTACGGAAGTACTGGTGTATCAGTAATGTCATTTTAAAGAATTAATAAACTTGCACAACGTGTTAATCAATTTCCGTTGGCAATCATTTTATGCTTTATATCCTTCAATATCTTTTTCTCTATTCTCGACACCTGGACCTGTGATATTCCCAACAGTTTGGCAATCTGGACCTGGGTTTTTTCCTTGAAATATCTCAGAATGATTATCTGCCGTTCCCTGGCATCCAGTGAATCCAAAATCTGCCGTATGGCGATTTTATCTATTAGATCCACTTCACTGCTGTTGTTGTCGGCATTTATACGGTCAATCAATAAGATGGGGGTGTTGTCGCCTTCCCCTACCGTACTGTAGAGGGATTCCGGCGTACAGCCCGCTTCAAGTGCAAGTACAAGCTCTTCAGGAGACACATTCATTCGTTCTGCGATTTCATTGACAGACGGTTCCCTGCCGAGCTCCTTGCTGATGATCTCTTTTGTGATGCGGGCTTTTGACGCAATTTCCTTTAACGATCTGCTGACCTTGATTATACCGTCATCTCTTATAAATCTCTTGATTTCCCCGATAATCATAGGTACTGCATATGTAGAAAACTTTACATCATAAGATATATCGAATTTATTAATGGCCTTAATAAGTCCGATGCTTCCTATCTGATATAAATCATCAACCTCGTAACCTCTGTTTTGAAACCTTTTCACTATGCTCCAAACCAGACCTATATTCTTTTCGACTAAAGTAGCCTGAGCCTGTCTATCCCCGGCTTTAGCATTTATGATAAGTGTTAGAACTGCTTCATCGGTCATATCCTTCATAGCTTACCTAAACCTTTCCGTCACATATTACACATACTGCTGTTAGCAAATACTGCTCATATCAACATTATTGGCAAGCCCATATATTTTTATACATTTATAGTAAATATTTACATGCGCATGTATAAAAAAACTTACCCCTGGTAATTAAAATAAGATAATCAGGACTTTATATTCTTAAATAATGTAACAGTGGTTCCTTTATCAGGTTCAGATACGATGTCCACTCTGTCCATGAAGCTTTCCATTACTGTAAAGCCCATTCCGGAGCGTTCCATGTCAGGTTTGGAGGTGTATAGAGGCTGCCGTGCAAGTTCCACATCCTCTATTCCTTTTCCCTCGTCGGAAATTACGATTTCAATTCCGTCGTCATATAATCTGCATACCATTCTGACCATACCGGAATTGTTCTCATATCCGTGGATTATAGCGTTTGTTACTGCCTCCGAAACAGCAGTCTTTATATCTGCAAGTTCTTCAACAGTAGGATCCAGCTGCGATGCAAATGCAGCCGCAACTATCCTGCCAAATGCCTCATTATTTGATTTACTCATAAATTCAAGTTTCATTTCATTTATAAGCTGCATAAAAACTCCCTCTGCATTCACGCATTAATACGTGGCTGCCAACAAATAGTGATAAAAACACTTGTGTCAAGCCATTTCCAGGCTAATATAAAGGCTCCGGTTATCCGCACATGGAGGTAAGCGCATCCTCCAAATCGGCATAGGCCGGAATTATTTTTAGAACACCGGACATCTCGAATATTTGCATTAATTTAGGATTGGCATTTACTATTGCAGCTCTGCCGTTAAGTTTCTGAATATTTTTATACCTGCCTACAACTATACCAATTCCTGAACTATCCATAAAATTCACTTTTGAAAAATCAAAAATTATATTTTTTACTGTTGACTTGATAATCTCGCTGTCAATCTTTTGCCTCAGGTATTGAGCCGAATGATGGTCCATATCCTCCATTATTCTGATAACCAGAGTGGTTCCCTTCCTTAGTAACTTTACATCCAAGTATATTGCCTCCTTATTTTACAGTACACTGGTATAGATTGTTTTAACAGTGCAGCTGCCGTTAATATGACAATATACTATTCAATATTTCCCTTAATTTACCTTTATTTGGCAGTGTTTCTTTTCAGATTGTCCCTCAATTGATCGGCAATCTCGTCAAGTTTTCTCAGCCTGTGATTAACTCCGGATTTTCCAAGTCTGGGATGGAGCATTTCTCCAAGCTCCTTGAGACTGGCCTCACTGTATTCCAGCCGCAGATTTGCTATTTCAACAAGATTTTCGGGCAGCTTGTCCAAACCTATTGAAGACCTGATAAATCTTATATTTTCCATTTGCCTTACAGACGCATTTACAGTTTTTTCAAGGTTTGCGGTCTCACAGTTCACAATACGGTTGACGCTGTTTCTCATATCCTTGAGAATCCTCACATTCTCAAGTTCCATTAATGCTCCGTGCGCCCCGATAATATTGAGAAAATCAACGATATTCTCCCCTTCCTTTATATAGGCCACATAATTCCCTTTGCGGACAATTATTTTCACATTTATGCCATACTCCTGCAGCAGTTCCCTGATCAATTCCGCACAGAAGCAATTGCGGGTGGATATTTCAAGGTGATAGGTTTTCTCAGGGTCACTTATGGAACCCCCTGACAGAAATGCAGCACGCAGGAAACTCTTTTTGCAGCATACCTTTCTCAAGGTCTTTTTAGCCGGATTGTTTTTATCGGAAAAAGCGCTTATTCCGAAATCATAAAGCATTTTGTTAATCAGCTGCATTGAAGCAAAAATAACCGAATATGATACATGCTTTTTCAGCCTGCTGCTTCTCCTTATGGCAACCTCCGGACTTATGCCGTATACCTTCCTGACAGTAGAGTATATTCTCCTGGCAAATGCGGCATTTTCGGTCACCATCTTTATACTCCTGTTGTTTTTCTCATTGGAAAATAGGTTTCCCGTCAGAATAACCCCGAAAATTTCAGATTTCATACAGCAGGTTTCGTTATGCAATTCCACTCTGCACAGCTCGTCCTTTACTAACGTTGAAAATGACAAAACATCCGCTCCTTCCTTTGACAGCCGGTATGCAATCAGAATTGCCTCCCGCTGCCAAGCTCATACTTCACGCATCAATCAAGCCCCGCATCTTCAACGGCAGCCCTCAGTATTTCGGCCACGCTCCAGGCCTGAGCAAAACAACCCCTTGGGCGGTGCGGGCTGCTGCCGTCAAAAATTTCTGAAATATTTCCTACTCCGGCATCCCTCATATGATCTGCAAAGGGCAGGATAAAATCCAGAGCAGCCCTCCTTGCTTCAGCCGTATTCCCGCTGACTCTGACATAGGCCTTGATAAACCTGCCCAGAAGCCAGGTCCACACAGTCCCCTGGTGATATGCTCCATCCCTGCTCCACACGTCGCCGGAGTATACGCCCCTGTACTGCCGGCTGTCCGGAGACAGAGTCCTCAGGCCATAAGGCGTGTACAGCTCCTTCCATACCTTTTCCACAACACTCCTGGCCCTATGGCCCTCCAATACCGCATGGGACAGTCCCACGGCAAGTATCTGGTTGGGTCTGATGCTTCCGTCGCTGCCGGCTTCATTAACCACGTCGTACAGGCACTGCTGTTCCTCATTCCAAAACACCTTTTCAAAGGAGGCTTTTGTTTTTGAAGCCGGCTCCAGGTATACATCCCTGTCGGTAAACTTTTGTGCCAGTTCCGACATTATCATCAGGCCGTTGTACCACAGGGCATTTATCTCCACTGCCTTCCCGTGTCTGGGGGTGACCACCCAGTCTCCCACCTTTGCGTCCATCCAGGTCAATTGGGTATTTTCATTTCCGGCTGTTATAAGTCCGTCACCTGTCATTGCGATATCATATATGGTTCCGTTCATAAAATGCTCACATATATTTTTCAGGCAGGGGTATATCTCCTCTTTGATAAATTCAAAATTCCCGGTATATTTCAAATAGCTGTTTACTGCCTCGAAATACCACAGGGCGGCATCCACACTGTTGTATGCGGGCTTTTCACCGTCGTCGGGAAACATATTGGGTATAAGTCCGTAATCAACATATCTTGAAAAGGTATACAAAATCTCTTTTGCGTCGGCAAACCTGCCTGTGGTAAGGGTCAATCCTGTAAAGGCTATCATTGTGTCCCTGCCCCAGTCGGTGAACCACGGGTAACCGGCAATTATTGTGCTGGCCTTTGTGGAGTTCCTGTAAACAATGAAGTTATCTGCGGCCAGCACCAGCTTTTTGACCAGACCGGATGAATAACCTGTTCTTTTTAGCAGCTGTTCCATGCGGCCCATCCGGTCGGATATGACCTGCACCGCGTCAGAAAGCTGTTTTTCGGGATTGAATGCGTCCTGCATCTCACCGTCCAGGTCCACTCCCTCACAGCAGGAAGCCGTAAAAGCAACGGTTTTGCATTCCCACGGGTTCAATTCAACACTGAAAAAGCCGGGAATGAAATGATCCTCCAGGCAGTCAAGTCCCCGCTCCTGCTCAAGTGTGTAAAACATATTATAAAAGTAACAATCCTCCAGCTTCCTGATTTGTCCTCCATTTACTCCCATGCGGAGGCTGACGGTCGAACCGGCAGGATAAACATTCATTTCGCTGCCGATAATTCTTGTCACAAAATCAAGATTTTCTTTAAGACTCCTGTGGTGATGGTCCCTGAAATTGACCAGCGGTGTGAGTTTGAGAGAAGCCTTCCTGGAGCCGTTCCTTATTTCGTAGAGCACCGCCGTGGTATTCTCTCCCTGTTTCATGGCTATTTTTTTCTTTATGACAATATCCTCATGGTTAAAGGTGAACTCTGGAAAAAAATCGTATTTCACCCTTGTGAGCCTGTCATAGCCGTGATTTATGTACTCTTTATTATTAAAGTCCTTTGTCATGAAAGAGGACAGGGATACCTGACTGCCGTCGGCGAAAATTATATCCTCAAGCAGGTTTGACAAAAGCAGATATCTGCTTGTAGGAGGTTTAAGAGCTCCCACCAGCAGGCCGTGATACCTTCTGCTGTTGGAGCCGATAAGGGATAACGAGGCATAACCTCCCGTCCCGTTTGTCACTATCCATTCCCTTTCGCTTCCCTGATGATAATCATACCAGCAGCTTTTACCAAACTCCATTAACTCCACCATTTCCCGTTACCCGATTTTATTTATCCTGTCCCTGGAGTAGTAATAATCCAGGATTCTTTCCTTGTCTTTTGACAGCACCAGATCTGAAACCAGCTCTATTATTTTCTTTGCCAGCTTGTTGGAATCATGTCTGACATAATTGTTGGTTACTGCTTTAAAATCACCTGTGATCAATTCTATTCCCATTTTTTCAACAACCTCGGAATCAACCTTCACAAGCTCGGCACCGTCCTGTCTGTATCTTTCATTTAACTCCTGGGGAATAGGTGCGGTATTTACAACACAGAAATCAATAATGCCCTTTTTGGAGTGTTTTTCAATGGCCCTGATATGGTCACTGAGTGTATACTCCTCGGTTTCACAGGGCTGTGTCATAACATTGCAGACATAGACCACAATTGCCCTGGTTTTGAGCAGGGCTTCACAGACTCCTTCTACCAGAAGGTTTGGAATTATACTTGTATAGAGGCTTCCGGGGCCCAGAACAACTATATCTGCCTCCATTATGGAAGCAACCGCTTCTTCCAGCGGTCTGACATTGGACTGATTAAAAAAGACCTTATTTATCCTTGCCCTGCTTTCCCGGTTTCTATGCCCGATATTGTGCTCGCCCAGTATGGTCTCTCCGTTTTCGATCTCGGCGCACAGTCTGACGTCATCAAGTGTTATTGGAAGTACCGTTCCTGTAACGGCAAGTACGTCACTCATCTTTTTGACGGCCTCTTCAAAGCTGTCGGATATCCCGTCCATGGCGGCAAGAAAAAGATTGCCGAAGCTCTGACCCTTGAGCATTCCGTCCTGAAACCTGTACTGAAGCAATTTCTGCATGATGGGTTCGGTATCGGCCAGCGCCAGGATACAGTTTCGAATATCGCCCGGAGGAAGCATGCCCAGATCGTCTCTCAGCATACCCGAACCGCCCCCGTCATCAGCCACCGTAACAAGTGCGGTAAGGTTTGAGGTGTATTGCTTCAGACCCCTGAGCATTGTGGAAAGTCCTGTCCCTCCGCCAATTGCAACAATTTTGGGGCCCTTTACCAGAATCCTTTTTTCATGTAAAAGGTTGCTCAAACCCTCGGCATTTAAAGTTGAACTTATATTTCTGTGATTAATGTCTTTTAATATGGAGTTTATCAGGGCCTTCAATGAACCCAAAACAGTTACGACTCCCGCACAGGCCAGCAAAATCATTGAAATAATAAACAGGGCGCCGTAACTGTAATACTTAAGCACCAGTATAATAGCAAAGCATATTAATGACAGGCCCGCAACAAGCAGCAAACTCCACCTTCTAATTCCAAAGCCCGGAATCAATAAATCAGAAGCCCTCATTTTCCAACCCCTCTACCATCTTTCTCTATATCCCTGTGTTCAATAATAACCCTGTGCAGCTTGGCTTCAAGTCTTCTGAACAGCTCATCGGCAATGGCCACAGACCTGTGCCTTCCGCCGGTACAGCCTATTCCGATATCAAGCTGCGATTTACCCTCCTTGATGTAATTGGGAATGAGAAAATCCAGCATATCATCAAGTTTTTCAAAAAATGTCTTTGTCTCTGAAGCCTCAAGTACAAAAGCCCTTACCATATCATCCTTGCCGGTTTTGTGCTTCATGGGCGCAATGTAGTATGGATTGGGGATAAATCTCACATCAAATACCAGATCACAGTCGGTGGGTATCCCGTATTTGAAGCCAAAGGATAATATATTGATTATAATGCCCTTGAAAGTCTTTCCCTCTACAAAAATACTGTTGATCTCCTGCTTAAGCTGCCTCGTTGCAAGTGTTGAAGTATCTACTATATAATTTGCCTTTGATTTTATTGTTTCAAGAGCTTTTCTTTCCTCCTTGATCCCCTTGACAAGACGGCCTTCCGGCGACAGGGGATGCTGCCTCCTGCTCTCCTTGTACCGCTTGACCAGCACATCGTCGTCGGCTTCGAGGAAAAGAATTTCGTAAGAGAAGCCCGACTGCTTCACCTCATTAAGTGCCGGAAACAGGTCATGGAGCAATGCACCGCCTCTTATATCAATAACCAGTGCGATTTTTTCCATTTTGCCTTCACTCTGTGCACTTATTTCAGCAAACTTCGGTATCAGCGCCGGAGGCAGATTATCCACACAGAAAAAGCCGATGTCTTCCAGATATTTAGTTACAAGGCTTTTCCCCGCCCCGGACATTCCAGTTACTATTACGAATCTCATGTCTTTCGAGCCCCCATATCTTCTGTATATATTATCCTATACCGTCACTGTTATGGCAATGTATATAAGGAATGATCAAATAATAACTTCCCATTTCTTGAAATGATTATAAATCTCCTATAATTCTTATTTCAGGTTCCAGCTGTATGTTAAATTTCTGATTTACCGTGTTTTGTATGTGTTTGATCAAATTAAGCACATCGTGACAGGTTGCATTTCCCCGGTTGATTATAAAGCCGCTGTGCTTGTCGGAGATTTGAGCTCCTCCAATGCCAAAGCCCCTCAACCCGCTGTCATCTATCAGCTTCCCTACAAAATGTCCTGCCGGCCTTTTAAATACACTCCCGGCGCTGGGCCATTCCAGGGGCTGCTTATCCTTGCGCTTGAAATTAAAATCATCCATAAATGCCTTTATTTTTTCAGGGTCGTCTTTCCTTAGCTTTAGCCGGGTTTTAATAACTATTCCCTTTGATCTTTGAATCACACTTGATCTATAGGAAAAACAATGTTGTTCTCCCCTTACTGTTTTAATATTTCCTTCCCTGTCCATATATTCGGTCTCCTGGACAACCATGGACATCTCGCCCGTGTAAGCGCCTGCATTCATTGTTACGGCTCCTCCCATGGTCCCCGGGATTCCTTCTGCAAACTCCAGACCTGAGAGAGAATTTGCCAGGGCTATTTTAGCTGCCCTTGCTATCAGTATTCCTGCTTCAAATTCCAAAAATTCATCCTGCACGGTAAAATTTTGAAGATTGTCAAAAATCTTGACAACCACTCCCCTGATGCCCCTGTCGGAGACCAACAGGTTTGTGCCGTTGCCCATGATCATATACGGCGTGCCCGAGCTTGCAAAGTATTTGACCATTTCCCCCAGCTGAGCCGTATTATCAGGGATTGCCAATATATCAGCCGGCCCTCCGATTTTAAACGATGTGTGCCCGCTCATAGGTTCATTAATTAAAACTCTTTCTTCTCCCAATAATGAAGTAAGCTTTTTAACCAATTCTTTATTCTCCAAATTTCAGCACTCAACCTTTCTAAAAGATGAACAAACGCAATTCGCTCATCCCTTTATTCTTTTCTGCCTTTCCAGCAGATAATCTTCCATTTTTTCAACAGAAGTGGTTATGACCAGTTCCTCGGGCATATCAACCTCTGCAATCAATCTTTTTACATTTTCAAACTTTCCGATATTAAAACTTATGTGTGCATCACTTCCGGTTGTTATCCTGACACCGTATTCTTTGCACATGCGCAGGATTTCCCTGCAATTGTTTTCACTTCCCTTTCTGACATAAAAGGAATGGTTGTTTATTTCTATAAGCTTGTTATTTTCTTTTGCCGCTTTTACCACCTTTTCGATGTCTATCTGGAACTGGGGATTTCCCGGATGTGCCAGAACATCGATATATGGATTTTCCAGTACTTTTATTGCAGCCCTTGTATGGTTTTCCACAGTTGAAGGAACTATACATATGTCATGAAAGCTTGCCAGAACCAGTTCCAGCCCTTTCAAATACCTCCGGGGCAGATCCACCTCTCCGTCATAGCTGACGATGTTCAGTTCCACACCTTTTATGATGCGTACCCCGTAGAGCATCTGGGGTATTACTCCCAAATTTCCGAAATGGTACAAAAACGGCGCCCCGTTCATTGCCGGACCATGGTCCGACATATTTATCATCCTTATCCCGTTTTCATAGGCCTCCCGTGCATTTTCCTGTATGGTGCTGTATGCGTGCCCGCTTGAAATTGTGTGCGTATGTGTATCTGCTATTAAATTCAAAATGTACCTCCCTGACCTTTATAATAAATGGGACTGCTGTAAAACAATATGGATTAATACATGTGATACAGATGTTTCTCTGCATGCATTAATCCCAAGTTCCGCAGCACTCCCGTTTTCAGTCTTTAAAACCCGTATCCTTGTATTCGGTGGATTTGTTGATGTTGCCCAGAACTCGCTCACTGAGTACCTTGGCAGCATTGTATCCCATTTTCTTCTGTCTGTTGTTCATTGCTGCAACTTCAACTATAACTGCCAGATTTCTTCCCGGGCTGACTGGGATTGTCAGACAGGGCACCGTTATACCCAGTACTTCGGTAAATTCCTCCTCAAGTCCAAGCCTGTCATAAACCTTTTTATCATTCCAGTGTTCAAATTTCATGACAAGATTGATATTTTCGGTCATTTTAACCGAACCGACACCGTAAAGGTTCTTCACATCAAGTATACCTATACCCCTTATTTCTATAAAGTGCCTTATTATATCCGGCGCCGTGCCTACAAGAGTTTTGTCGGACACTTTTCTTATCTCTACGTTGTCATCGGCCACAAGTCTGTGTCCTCTTTTTACAAGTTCAAGTGCAATTTCGCTCTTACCCACTCCGCTTTCTCCAAGAATGAGTATACCCTCTCCATAAACTTCCACCAGAACTCCATGGGTACTGGTTCTGGGAGCCAGCTGCAGGCTGAGGTATCTGATGACTCCGCTCATGAATCTGGAGGTGACATCATCCGTCCTCAGTACGGGAATATTATACTTTCTGCCCACTTCTATCATCTCCGGAAATATTCCCAGTCCTCTGGCCACCACCATGCAGGGGAAACCACATTTGAAAAAATTATCCAGTCTCCTGTAACGGTCTTCCTCCCTCAGCTGCATCAAATAGGCAGTCTCTCCCTTTCCTATTATCTGCATCCTGTCGGTGCCGAAATACTCCATATATCCTGCCAGCTGTAAACCCGGTCTGTTTACGTCGGCCGACGAAATCTCTATATTTTCATAATCCTTGCAGCCTGTGAGTTCTTCCAGCTGAAATTCTTCCATAATCTCTTTTACCGTTACAGAAAACATATTAACCTCCATGAGCCGCATTGCGGCCACAAAATGTAATGAAAACCTATATCCTTTATCGCAATGTGGCGAATAAAGGAGGTTAATTGGCCATGTGCGCTTTCAAAGTATTGCTAAAATACTTTGAATATTTCGCACGGCCATAAATTCACAGGTTAGTTTTGGAAGACGAACGCAAGTGAAGTCTTTCAAGCTAACCTCCATGAGCCTACTTAATTATCTCCTAAAATACTTGCATTCAATCCCTAATATTATATAATACCGGCCGGAAAAAGAAAACACGGCATTTTAACCAATTTTGGCGAATAAGACTGTATAATATCCTCGTCCCACCTTCAAAAATGGATGGCTCACAAAGTGCATGCCTGCAATTTCAGGCATGCACTTTTAATGAAGCTTCCATTTATGATGTACTACTTCCTGCGTTTTACATTGATCCTCATTTTGTAGAACGAACGCCATACGAATACAAGGGCGCATGCCAGGAAGGCTATTCCCACAAAGGGCGCAACATCCTTGAAGGACTCCGATATGGCTATTTCCATGGCCAGCAGTCCGAACAGGGTAGTGAACTTTATTATGGGGTTGAGCGCTACCGAAGAGGTGTCCTTAAAGGGATCACCCACCGTATCTCCAACCACCGTTGCGTCATGGAGTTCGGTACCCTTTTGCTTCAGATCCACCTCCACCACTTTCTTGGCATTGTCCCAGCAGCCGCCGGCATTAGCCATAAATATCGCCTGGTAGAGTCCAAACACTGCAATTGATATCAGGTATGCAACAAATAATGCGACCGAATCCGTTCCGCTCCTGGGTGCCGACAGGAATGCAAAAGCAAGCGCAAAGGAGAAAATTGCTATAAAGATATTGAGCATCCCCTTTTGTGCATACTGCGTGCATATTTTTACAACTTCCTTTGATTTGTCCGTTGCAGCCCTCTGATTTGCATCCTCATCAAGCCGGATATTCCGCTTGATGTACTCCACCGCCCTGTAGGCACCAGTGGATACCGCCTGGGTCGAAGCCCCGGTAAACCAGTAAATTACCGCTCCTCCGCACAGAAAACCTAAAATCGTATATGGGTTTAGAATATTCAAAACCTCTTCCGGTTTGACACCCAGAACATTTTGTATTACCAGTATCAGCGAGAATATCATTGTGGTGGCCCCAACAACAGCAGTACCTATCAATACCGGTTTTGCAGTGGCCTTAAAGGTATTCCCGGCACCGTCATTGGCCTCAAGATAATATTTTGCATTTCCAAAATCAGGTTTGAAGCCGAAGTCACGTTCGATTTCCTGGTCAATTTCGGGAATGGTCTCAATGAGCGACAGTTCATATATGGACTGTGCATTATCCGTTACAGGCCCATAGCTGTCCACCGCAATTGTTACGGGACCCATACCGAGGAAACCAAAGGCTACAAGCCCGAATGCGAATATGGACGGGTAGGACATAATATCCGCAAGGCCGAACTTGCTGGCCGAATATGCCGCAAACATGAGCACGACGAAAACCATGCCCTTCCAGAAAGCGCTGAAATTACCGGCTACAAGGCCCGAAAGAATATTGAGGGATGCTCCGCCTTCCTTTGAGGATGTTACAGTCTCATTTACATGTATTGATTTCGGGCTTGTAAATATTTTTGTAAATTCGGGGATAACCGCAGCACCCAGTGTACCGCAGCTGATTATTGTCGACAGTACAACCCACAGGTTCCCGGCCTTGTCACCGATTTCGGTACCCGGGCCTATCATGATAAAGCTTACCATAAAGGTAACAACTATGGACAGTGCCGACGTAATCCAGACAAGACTTGTAAGCGGCTTTTCAAAATCAATGTCCGGCAAACCTCCGAATCTGATTTTACTGAAAAGTTTATTGATATAGAAGGCCGCCACCGAGGTTATGATCATCAGGACACGCATGGTAAATATCCAGATGAGCATATCACTCTGCAGTTCACCGGTTACAGCCAGGACTATAAAGGTTATCAGCGCCACTCCCGTAACACCGTATGTCTCAAACCCGTCGGCAGTTGGTCCGACACTGTCGCCTGCATTATCACCGGTACAGTCTGCAATAACTCCCGGATTGCGGGGATCATCCTCTTTAATCTTGAAAACAATCTTCATCAGGTCCGAACCGATATCGGCAATTTTTGTAAAGATACCTCCGGCTATACGGAGTGCACTCGCACCAAGGGATTCGCCTATTGCAAAACCTATAAAGCTTGCACCGGCCAGTTCATTGGGAACAAATCTCAGTATGATAAGCATCATAATCAGTTCAACGCAAATGAGTATAACCCCAATGCTCATTCCCGAATCCAGAGGAATACTCAGCAGTTTTAACGGCTTTTTCTCCAGGGATGAAAATGCCATCCTGCTGTTTGCCAGAGTGTTCATACGTATTCCGTACCATGCCACGCTGTAAGAGCCCAGAATACCCACAACCGTCCAGGCCAGAATAAGTATTACTCCCCCGACTCCTTTCTCCTGTAAAAACCCAAAATAGAACGCAATGCAAAGGCCTATGAATACAAGCAGCAGTGCCAGGAATTTACCCTGCTGCACCAGGTAGGTTTTGCAGGTTTCATATATTGTATCGGCCACATCCAGCATACTCTTGTGTGCTTTTATTTTTTTTACCCGGATAAATTGAAACAAACCGAACAGCATCCCCAGAATACAAACCAGCATGCCCACGTAAAGCAGATTGTTCTGACCCCTGGATAATTCGGGTGTTACCAGATCTGCTTCACTGGCAAATGCCGTAAGAGGAATAAAAGTGACTATCAGAATACTTGTCAATAGTACCTTAGTTGATTTCTTCAGCAACCTTATAAGTTGTGAATACATGTACCGTCCCCCTTTTACCGAAACGGGGGATAGCAAAACCAAAAACCTCTTTTTCGATAAAATGTCAGCGAAAATATAAGTGCATTATTATTTTGCCATCCCCTGAAAAAATTTGTACAGTATATTCTATAAGGAATGTATCCACAACATTCTGGTTTCCATGAAATAATTTTCAGACATTATAATTAAATATGATGAATTATCTCGTACAAGCTCTTTTGATGTAGAAATAAAAGACACCCTTAAAAAGACAGAGCATCAGGTCTCACACAAAAGCTGTTGGCAGAGCTTCTCCAATTTTCCGTTTCTCTGCCATTCCTCTATTGTTTTTTGACCCAGAAGCTTCAGCTGATGTATATTTTCCTCGCTGGCATCATCCATCCCCTTGCCCAGCTCAGTCAGACTTGACTGTATCCTGTAATACCTGCTATCGGTAAGCAGCTGACGCAGCTGATAATCAACAGTGTTGCTGACCCCGTCAAACACGATGCCCAGCATGGGTTTTGCCCAGTTTATCAAGCCCCAGTCCCTGGCCTCCTCATAAGGAATTGCCCTGCTCAGTTCACCCGTACCGATTGATACCAGCATAATGTCAGCCTGGCTGCCGAACATGACCTTCGCCTCGGCAAAGGCGCACATGGAAGGATTGTTGGCATAAACACCTCCATCTATAAATGTATAATAGTCGGCACCTTCCTCCTGGTTCAATTTCAGCTTAAAGGGTTCAAAATATGTAGGAGCCGCCGAACTGGCCCTTGCCACCTGCCACATGGGAAAATTGTAGTTAGCCTTCTCAGGTTTTTTTGCATGGCGGCTCTTGAAGAAAAACGGTGTTCTGAGGCCTATCTCATAAGCCGGGACTAAAACAGGTGTCAATGCTTCCGCCAGCATTGACTCACCGAAAAAGTCCTTTAAAACCGACTCTACTCCCGAGGATTTATACCTTTCGTCGGTTATCCCATCCAGTGTTGCTATTTTGTGGAAAATATTGGTGGAAAATATCCTGTTTCCCTTATCGGCATAGAAATTGACCAGCTGTCCGGCGGTATGTGCAGGCATATCTTTATTGTCGGCGGACGGCATTGCCAGGGCCAGTGCCATTATGGACCCGGTTGACGTCCCTGCAATAAGGTCGAACATCCGGTATATGGGTTTTGAGGTCAGTTCCTCAAGCTTTGCCAGTATCATGGCAGGAATTATTCCTCGTATTCCGCCTCCGTCAATCGATAAAATTCTTACTTTTTTCATATGCAGCTCCCTTCCGATGCATTTTAAATTAATGCGCAAAGCATTAAACTTAACCGGTAGTGCTGTAAATTGCCGCTTAGCTTTGCATTGGCACAGTTTATGCTGATTATGCAGGTACGCGAGTACAACTTACAGTTTATAATTTTACATTATTGTACTGTAAAAAAATAGTACTTTTCCCATAAAAAGTACTACAATGAAATCTTGCACAAGTACGAATATCTAATTTAACTTTTTGTGCTAATTTAAATCCAATTTACTCACACCAAGCGCATGGTGATTCCATAAGGTATCCTTGACCATCTCCGATTTGTCCTCGGAGCAGTCAATAATCAGAACAACCTCCGTTGCCTTTTTATAATTTTGTCTGTTGTCATTGTACTTTCTTAATAAAAGCAGTTTGATTATCAGACCTATTGCAAAACCTGCCACCAAACCTACGAGTCCCCAGAATATCGGGCCTAACTTCAGCACAAATCCGTAAATAGTCCCAAAGAGCATCAAAATGGTTCCAAAAATAGTAGCCAGGTCTATAAGACTCAGGCCGTCCGACTGATGTATTGTGTCAAAAAACTTCCTTTTCTCATTTCTTTTGTCCATGGGTACGGCAAGTATAGCCTCTTTGGTGATTCCGTTCATCTGTATGGCCGTTATTGCTTTTTCCAAGTAAATGGTATGCTCAAAAGTAGATACAATATACACCTTATCACCTCTAGCCGGGTTAGTATTCCCAGGTATGCAAAAGCCGTCGTACTGATAATGCTTTTTTAGAAATTTAGCCTGTTCCCAGTCAAACAGCTTATTATTCTCCACTGTATTTACATAGGCATCATACATTCCGAATAAATATACTGAGGATATGTTAAGAGTCCAGTGTTCATCGAGAATATTCTTTGCCTGTTCAAATTCTCCAAGAAAAGTGAGGTGTATTGCCGGAAGAGCCTTTGAATAGTAAAGTATGGCTATCCACCATCCCAATGTAAACAAGGCATTCACAAGCCTGTGGAGATAGAGCTGTCCCACCCCGGGCATGAGCAACGACCAGAATGCTGCCACCCACGGTTGTCTCTTGTCGAGATAATTTATTTCCAGAGAGTTGATTCTGAAACTTTGAATTTCGGCATCTTCCCTTGCTGCAAGAACATAGTTGTTATTAACATCAACCGTGGTTCTGTAGCTGTCCCAAATGGCAAAAATATATACTGCATTATAAAGCAGAAGCCATCTGGTGTCCAATACCTCTTTAGCCAGCTGATATCTGCCTGTAAAAGTATAAAGTATTGCTAAATTGATATGGGCATTTAAATTGATAACCACTTCCCATATAAACAGCACAAAGCCTCTTAAATATTTCGCCAGCAGGATATGCCCGAGTCCGGGAAATGCCGCAGACCACCACGCTATAACGCAAGGATTCCGCAGATGAAGCTGCGATGTACCTAAAATTCCTAAATAGGCAATCTGACGCCTCGATGAACTACCGGTTGATTGCTTGTTCTTTGATGTATTAATGTTCACTGGGCTTACTCCCTATTTTTTTATTTCATTAAATAATTTTCCCCAGCCTGATATTTTTATCCAATAGAAAAAAAGAAATTTCGGTACACTAAAAAACCGTTCATTATAATGTTAAACATTACAATAAACGGTTTCTTGGAGCGGGTGATGGGAATCGGACCCACGCAATCAGCTTGGAAGGCTGATGTTCTACCATTGAACTACACCCGCGGGTATGTGGAGCGGGTTAAGAGATTCGAACTCTCGACTTTCACCTTGGCAAGGTGACACTCTACCACTGAGTTAAACCCGCATCACTATCACGCAAAAGTTATTATAAAGGGCCTGGTCCATTTTGTCAACCATTTTTCTCAAAAATTTATTTTAAATTCCTTTATGTCAAATGCCTGCCAGACTCCGGATGACATAATACACCAGGGGTATAAATACCGCCGGGAGAAGATTTCCCACGTTTATCTTCCTTATCTCCAGAAGATTTATTCCTATTGCAAAAATCAGGATTCCTCCCACCAGTGACATTTGAGAAATAACCGCATCGGTGAGCCAGGGTTTTATAAATCCGGCAAGCAGGGTTATGCCCCCCTGGTAAATAAATACCGGTATGGCCGAAAATGCAACCCCCACCCCCATTGTAGCAGCAAAAACAACAGCTGAAATACCGTCAAGGATTGATTTGGCAAACAAGGTGGAAGGATTGCCCGAAAGTCCGTCCTCCAGGGCACCAACTATAGCCATTGCCCCCACACAGTAAACCAGGCTGGCCGTGACAAAACCTGTGGAAAAGGATCCGCCTTTAGCCGGAAGCTTGGATTGAAACCACTCTCCTATATTTTCCAGTCTCTCTTCTATCTTTAAAAGCTCTCCTATAACTCCCCCGATTACAAGACTGAATATCATAAGCATTATAAACTGCCTGTCCAGCTTGTTTCCGTCAATTATAGTCAGCATTTCCTTTATGGTGCCCGATATTCCTATAAACAAGACAGAAAGACCAATTCCCTGCATTACAATTTTTTTATATTTCTCAGGTATACCGCTTCTCAGCATAGTTCCGGCCATTCCACCCACAATAACCGCTCCGGTATTCACCAGGGTTCCAAGTCCAGTCAAAATTTAACACTCCCCATAAAATACTAATATTAACACTGTCTGTATCTTTAATCCAACACAATTAAAAGAACTGAATAAGTTGTTTTGCCAGCTCTATCAATTTCTCCTTATCGTTCAGTTCAGGGTTTTCCAGCACCCGGTCAAACAGGTAGCCCAGCATTTCCCCCACTTTCCGGCCCGGCTCCATTCCCAGAGAAATTAGGTCATCTCCGTTCACAGCCATGTCGGAAAGGCTAAGGCATTGCCCTTTATCCTTGATTTCCTTATAGATACGTTTTATATTATCCAACTTTACAAGCCTTTTGTCCAGATAAACAGGATTCTGACCCATTGCATCGGCCCTCTGAACCTCCAGAAGACTTAAAAACAAGTCCTCTCCAACCTTATTTAAAACCTTTCTGATTGACTTCCCGGTGTCAAAAATATCCACATCATGGTATCTTACCAGCGTCAGTATTTTTTTTATGGAAAGCTTGTCCAGGCGCAGATTGTTCAGAATGCTATCCGCCATCCGGACGCTGACCTCCTGATGTCCGTAAAAATGGTCAATGCCCTGGTCATCGGTTGTCCTGCTGAGAGGTTTCCCTATGTCATGCAGCAGCATGGTCCATCTCAGAATACTGCTTTTCGGAATACTTTCCACGGTGCGGATTATATGTTCAGCAACATTGTATATATGATAGGGATTATTTTGCTCAGTGTGATAGCAGGCCACAAATTCCGGCAGTATATGTTCCAGAAGTCCTGAATGGTATAATTTATTGAAACAGGACGGGTTCTGTGAAGTCAATAGCTTATCGACCTCCTCCCTTATCCTCTCCCTGCTGATATTTTTAATCAATCCGGAATTGCCGGATATTGCATCAAAAGTATTTTTTTCTATTTCAAAGCCCAGCTGTGCACTGAACCGGATTGCTCTCAGCATTCTGAGGGCATCCTCCTGAAATCTTGCCCCGGCATTTCCCACCGCTTTTATTTGCCTGTTTTTTATATCCTGCAATCCTTCAAAATAATCCACCAAGCCTGTCTGATAATTATAGGCCATGGCATTGACTGTAAAATCACGTCTGGCAAGATCCTCCTTGAGGCTGGCTGTAAAGCTGACATTATCCGGCCTCCTGGAATCCGAGTACTTTCCGTCCACCCTGTAGGTGGTTACTTCAAAAATCTCATCCTCAACAGCAACACTGACTGTACCGTGCTTGATGCCTGCATCATAGGTTCTGCCAAAGGTTTCCTTTACATCTGCCGGCAGTGCGCTGGTTGTAATATCCCAATCATGGGGATCTTTCCCCAGGACGGAGTCTCTGACACAGCCGCCGACAATAAAAGCCTCAAAGCCCTTTTCATTAAGTTTATTGATGATATAACCTACACTTCCGGGATAGATTATCTTTTTCATGTGCCTATACATCCGCCTCTGCTTTATAATCCGGTGCCTGCTGCAAATCGGATCCTGCCTATATCTCCGGACCCAATTTTGCATTTGACTTTTTACTATGTAATTTTATCACAAATTACCTGTGTTAATACACCTGTCTTTTTACATATCAAAGGAGGAATTTGAGCTCAAAGTGTTATGTACAAAAGCTGTAATATTACTTACAGGTATAATAGCCACCGATCCTACAGAAGCTTTTTTGTTGAAAGGGCAAAGCCCGCAGAAAAGAATATTGCCGTAACTGCTGCAGGCATTTCCCAGCGGGCATGCCGGAGGCATTGCCGGCAGCATCAGAAGTTTTATATATGTAGGGGTACTGCCGGTCAAAACTCCTGTAAAACCCTTGCCCACTTCACCACCTGCGTTTACAAATACCGTTACCGTCTGACCCGTAAACTGCCTGAAATCCATATCAAATTCAGCCTTATTAACCTCCTTGACCGCCGGAGCATCTTTTGCATGATTTGTAACGTTTTCTGATTGCTTACTGAATCGCCTCATATATAACACCCCAAAAAGAACTCTTGATTCATTATATTAAATTAATTTTTTATTTGTAACAAAAAAAAGCAGATTGAATAGTATGGTATTAGCTTGATAAAATTTGATGTTTCGAACATTTGCGGGAACTAAATTTTATCTATGACTACTTGAATTCATAACAATATTAATTTTGGAGGGAGTGTTTTTTTATGGGTGGTTTCTTTGGTGGTAAAGGTGGTTGCTTTGATGACGACTTTATATGGGTCCTCATAATTCTTATTATTCTGTTCTGCTGCTTCTGTGGAAGAGATCGTCACGATTGCTAACAAAAAATAAACTCAGGGGTTATATAAGGCCCCTGAGTTTATTCTTAAAGCGTTCTAAAATTTACAGATCAACTTTTTTCAATTTTACCTTTTCCTTCTTTTTCTCCTGATGTTTGTTAATAAGGATGGATACAATCACACTTCCCAGCAGGATTGTAAAAATTGTCAGCAAGGAATATATTATGGGTATTTCCTTATGCCAGAACATTATCCCCAGCTTGACACCGGTAAACATAAGTATCAATGCCACGCCATATTTTACATATTTGAATTTTTCCTGCATGGCAGCCAATACGAAGTATAAGCTTCTAAGTCCCAATATGGCAAATATATTTGAAGTATAAACTATAAAAGGATCTCTTGATATTGAGAAAATGGCCGGTATTGAATCTATTGCAAACAGAATATCGGAAAACTCAATAAGCACCAGTATTGCGAAAAGCGGAGTGGCATGGAGTACATGATTTACCTTTACAAAGAACTTTTCTTCATGCATGGTATCTGTAACCGGCAGAACTTTGCCAAGGAGCTTTAAAACCTTGCTGTCCTTATGATCTCCCGCCTCATCCTTGCTTAACATCATTTTGGCTCCGCTTATAATAAGTATTATACCGAACACATATAAAATCCAGTGAATTTTATTGATAATGGTTATTCCGAGCAGTATAAATATAAGCCGGAGCACTATAGCTCCCAATATGCCGTAATTCAGCACCCTTCTCTGATACTGTGGCTTTATGCCGAAACTTGTAAATAAGATCAGAAAAAGAAATAAATTATCCACACTCAAACTGAGCTCTATCATGTATCCGCCTAAAAATTCCAGCGCCTTGTGCTGTCCTTCAATAACATATACTCCTGCATTGAAAAGTATAGCAAGTCCAATCCACAGTAAAACAAATTTTATTGCTTTTTTTGTTGACATTTCAGCCTCCTCAAATTTTTAGCAATATCAAAGGCAGCCATTCCACCTTTTTTTGCCATTTGAAACAAAATAACAAGGTGGCAAAGCCACTTTGTTTGCGCATGTGCCTTTCCTAGCTGTAATAATTTTTTAGTTTATCATTAACCAAGGAAAATCTGGCACGCGCATAAATTAATAGTTTTTTATTGTCTAGGAAATGTTGTACATTTGCCTTGTAACATTTATTACTAGAGGCCTTCAGCCATTAATTCCATCAAAAAAAATTATACTTTCCTAGACAATAAAAAACCCTGAATGCGTAAAACATTCAAGGTCTTGCTTCCCACTCTGGAGAATAAAGCCAGGTTATTTCAATAACCGGTTGTTGACTTTATCGCTTTTAAGCTACTCCCCTTTACTGTACTAAGTTTAGCAAAATTATTCGACTTAGTCAATCAAATGACTGTAATTAAATATATTTGCAAAAAGTAAAATAGCTATTCATCCTGATTTTGTTGAAATTCATTCAATTATAATATCTTTATGCCGGCGTTGTTTTTTACAAACAGAGGCAATGTATCAAGCGGAGCCTCCGACTCAATCCACGTCCCGCCTTCAAAGGTGCGCCCCGTGCCGGTTTCCGTCCAGTATGCCCCTTCAGGCAAATAAACCCTTCTCTTCCTCTCCCCCTCATAAAGTACCGGCGCCACCAGTATATCCGGTCCGAACATATATTGGTCATCGATGTCCCAGGTCCCGGCATCGGCCGGAAAATCATAAAACAGAGGTCTCATGGGCGGAGTGCCCTTTTCATGTGCTTCCTTCATCAGCCCTGAAATATACGGCCTCAAATTTTCACGGATCAGCATATATTTTTTAAATATTTCATATGCCTCTTCCCCATAGCTCCAGACCTCATTGGGTGCACCGCTGTAGCACATGCCTCCCCCGCTTGTCCCAAGGGGTTCTCCTGCCGGCACCCTGTCCCCGTGCAGCCTGAATACCGGACAGAATGCACCGTACTGGAACCAGCGTATTATACATTCGCGGAATTTGGGATCCTCAGGATCTCCGCCGTGGAAACCGCCTATGTCGGTTGTCCACCAGGGTATTCCCGCCAGTCCCATGTTGAGGCCGGCTTTAAACTGGTTTCTCAGGGATTTGAAACTGGAATCTATATCCCCCGACCAGACCAGTGCGCCGTACCGCTGGCTGCCGGCCCAGGCACAGCGCAGCAGGTTTACTATATTGTTCTGCCCCGCCTGCCTCATCCCGTCGAAAAAGGTCTTTGCATACATAAGGGGATATATGTTTCCAATCCGGACATTCGGACCCAGGTGATAACGGTAATTTTCAAAATCATATACCGAATATTCCGGTTCGGCCACATCCAGCCAGAATGTGTGTATTCCGGCGTCGTAATAGTTTTTCTTTACGATTTTCCATACAAAATCTCTGGCTTCCGGATTTGTCGGGTCATAGAAAACAGTGTCACCCAGAAAATCCATTGTTGTTCTCAATCCGCGTTCGGTCCGGACCAGGTACCCTTTTTGCAGCATTTCGGCATAGTTGTCACAGGTCTTATCCACTGTAGGCCAAACCGATACCATCAGTTCGATTCCCATTTCCTTCAGCTCTCTGACCATTCCTTCTGGATCGGGCCAGTAATCCCTGTCAAAATTCCAGTCCCCCTGCTTTACCCAGTGGAAATAGTCAATAACGATCACATCTATAGGCAGGCCCCTTCTTCTATATTCCCTGGCCACAGTCAGCAGCTCCTCCTGTGTCTGGTATCTGAGCTTGCACTGCCAGAAGCCCATTCCGTAGTCAGGCATCATAGGCACCGTACCTGTGGCCCCCGCGTATGCTTCCTCAATCTCTGCAGGAGTGTCTCCCGCCGTAATCCAGTAATCCAGCTGTTTTGTGGAAAAGGCTTTCCACTCGGTTATGTTTTTGCCAAAGGTAACACTGCCTATCCCGGGGTTATTCCATAGGAACCCATAGCCCAGGCTTGACAGTGCAAAGGGAACACTTGCCTGGGAATTTCTCTGGGCCAGCTCCAGCGTGCAGTTTTTCAGGTTCAGATAGGGATGCTGATATTGGCCCATCCCAAATATTTTTTCTTCCGGGTCGGATTCAAATCTTAGTGTCAGCTGGTAATCTCCGCCGATTATGGGCTTGAATTCCCGGGAGTCTATATTCAGTGAGCTGCAGAATTCCTTTAAATTATTACGGTTCCGTACGAATTCCTCCAGCAGGACTTTATTATTTTGATTAAAGAAGGTTATTTTTCCTCCTGCCGATACCACTGCCCTGATCCTGCCGTTTGTAATGCTGGCAGTATCGCCGTTTATTTCAATTTTTGCCGTCAAAGCCGTCTGGGCTAAAAGTGCCCAATCCTCCTGCTCCACCGCGGCCTCATTTGTGGCCCTGACACGCAGGCTGTTCTCACCCCAGGGCTCGATCCAGAGGTTTTCGGAATCATACCTGCGTATAAGTCTGTTTCCATCAATACTAAAAAAATCACTCATTTGTATGCCCTCCCAAATCTGTTTAATACATGTCAATATCACTGCCGTCAGCATGTGATCAACCTTTTACCGCCCCATTCGTCAAGCCGCTGATGATATATTTCTGCATAAATATAAAAATCAATACAACCGGCAGTATGGTCACTACCCCAAAGGCCATTAGGTAATTCCATGCAATCCCGTACTGTCCCATAAAATTGAATATTCCGGCTGTAATTGGTCTCATTTCCTGTTTATTTATAAAAGTCATTCCATATACCAGGTCACCCCATGCAAACAGGAATGAGAAAACTGCCGCTACAATGACTCCGGGATAGGCTATGGGAACCATTATCCGCAGAAAGGCGGTAAAGTGGTTGCAGCCGTCTATTTTTGCCGAATCATCAAGTTCCTTGGGAATAGACAGGAAGTATGTTCTTAAAATCAGCACCGAAAAGGGAATCCCTATTGTACAGTCAGCAATTATGGGTGACAGATAGGTGTAAAGGATTCCTGTCTTATTGAATATTATGAAAAGCGGGGTCAGTACAAAAACCGCCGGCAGCATTTGTGTCACCAGAAACAGCAGGATAAAAAGCTTTTTGCCGTAAAATCTGAATCTGGCAAGGCCATAGGCTGCCGGAATTGACAGAATTGTCGAAATGACCAGCACACTTACCGAAATGACAGCACTGTTGAAAAAAGATCTGAACATATTGTACTGGCCGCTTCCAAGCTGTGAAACATAGGAATCCACAAAAATCCTTTCGGGGAACAGCGACGGATGACTCTTGAATATGTCGGCTTCAAACTTCAGGGAGGTAACCAGCATCCAATACAGCGGAAAAAGGAGTACGACAGCTATTATAACTGATACTGCATTTAAAATTATTTTCCTAATCTTCCGGTTTTCCATACTACATCACCTCTTCTTCCCTGACAAGCCTTAAATAGAACAAACTGACAACGAACAGTATTATGAATAATATATTTGCAACCGATGCCCCCTTGCTGAAATTGAATTCAGTGAAGGATAATTTGTATGAATAGGTGGAAAGCATCTCGGTGGCATTTACAGGTCCGCCCTGGGTCATAACATAAACCAGGTCAAATACTTTAAAGGTATATATGAAACCAAGTACCAAAACAGCCTGTATGGATTCCTTCAGCATGGGCAGAGTTATGAAGAAAAACTTTTCAAACCTGCTGGCACCGTCTATATTGGCACTTTCATAAATATCACCGGGGATGGTCGAAAGCCCGGTGGTGATAAGGATCATATTAAATGGAATACCGATCCATATATTGGCGATTATTATTGCCCACATTGCTGTACCGGAATATACAAGCCATTCAACAGGCTTGCTTATAATATGCAAATTCATTAAAAATTCATTGATTATACCGCCATTGGCACCAAACATAAATTTAAACATAAGTGCCGTGACTGTAACAGGTATCATCCAGGCTACCATTAACAGCCCTCTTACCGGCTTTGAAAAGGTAAAATTCTGATTAAAAAAAAGCGCAAGAGCAAAACCGACAACAAATTGAAAAATGATGGATCCCACTGTAAAAATCAGTGTATTGGGTATGGCTGCTCTTAAAATGTCATCCCTGAACAGCTCGATATAATTCTGAATTCCCACAAATTCCTTGACCTCATTGTTAAAGGTCATAACATCAACATTCTGAAAGCCAAGGATTATATTATTAATTATCGGATAACCGATAAAGGCCAGCATGAAAAGTAACGCAGGCAGCACAAAAAAGTAACCTACAGATTCATTTCCAAATATTTTAGTCCTATGCTTCATCCAAGTCACCCACTATCTTATTAAGTTAGATGGGATTGCCTCAAAAGTACATTCTGAGACAGTCCCATCACAGTCTGCTATTATGCTTTATTTAATGGCTTTATCTATTTTTTCCTGGGCATCCTTTGCTGCGGCTTCGGGAGTCTTTACTCCTGCTATGACCTCCTGCAGGGCCTGGGAAACAGCATTTGAGAGCTCGGGCCATTTGGGATGGGGTCCTCTGGGCTGCGCATACTGCAATTCATCAATAAACACCTTGTATATTGGATCTCCGGTGAATTGAGGATCGGAGGCCAGATCCTTTCTTGAAGGAAAATATCCGAATTTACCGATGTAACCTTTAAGAACATCCACCTGTGTAACGTATTTCAGGAACTTAACCGTGGCATCGACATTTTTGCCGTTTACAACACCCCAGTTTTCACCTCCCAGAACAGATGCATACTGTTTGTCCTTGGGTATAAGGGTTACATTCCATTTTAAATCCGGTGCATCCTTTTTCAGGGTCGGTACCTGCCAGGGTCCGTTAAACATCATGGCAATCTTTCCCGCTATAAACTGTTTCAGTACGTCGGACTGTACCCAGTTCATAACTTCCTTGCTCATGGAGCCGTCCTTGACAAGATCCGAAATCATTGTAAAAGATTTTATGCCTTCGGGGCTGTCTATCTTTGTAAGGTCACCGCCTGCCGAGAGTATCCAAGGCATGAACTGGAAGGTACCTTCCTCTGTTTTGGGGGCTGATACACCCAGACCTGTCACTCCGTTGCCGGTGAGTTTTTTTGCTGCAGCTCTGAGTTCATCCCAGGTTTGCGGAGGCTTGACTCCCGCTTTATTCAACATGTCCTCGTTGTAATAGAGAGCCAGGTCATTACTTCCGAAAGGAATGCCGTAAACCTTGCCGTTTAAAGTACAGGATTTCCAGGGTCCTTCAAAATACTGCTCCTTATCGGGCCAATCCTTGATTTTATCTGTAATATCCGCAAACAGACCCATAGCTGCATATGCCGCGTGATCAGGATTATCTATGAGTACCAGATCAGGAAGCTTGCTTGCTGCAAGTCCTATGGACAGCACTTTCTTAAAATCCGCAAAGGGATAATACTCATTGGTCACTTCAACCTCGTTCTGTGAAGTGTTGTACTGCTTGACTATGTCAGTCAGGATCTGCTGATGGTCTTTATTTTCCCAGTAATACCACAGGGTTACTTTTGCTTTTTCAGCAGGTGCTGCGGGGGTGGATACTTCACTTGCCGCCGATCCTCCTGAACTCTGGGGACCGGTACTTGACGAAGCTGTCCCGTTTGAATTTCCGCAGCCTGCAAATAATCCAAGCACAAGCATAGATACCATAAGAAAAGCTATAACTCTTTTCATAAATACGTCCTCCTAAAAATTCGTTCTGCTTTTGATGATTCCCGCGCGCTTGGGATCAATTGCTTTTACGACTTAATTATAGAACGTAACCCGGTATTTGATTATTCCAAATGTCTAAGAAAGGTGGATAAATCCAAAGTAAAATAAAAAAGACTGCTACAAAATAAAACAATTGAATACATGTGAGAAATTTGTCATAGTGCTCCCGTACAAACATCAATAAATTGAAGCCCACAAAGGAAACACCTACAATTTCAGGTATTTCCTTTTATTGGAGCTTCAATTTATTGATGTTGTCCTCGCGCACTATGATTAATATTGATTTAATGTATTACAATTGTATTATTTTGAGACAAGTCTTTTTGACAGCAGCGCAGTGCTATGAAGTTCCGTCATTTCACTAAGTTTTCCATATCGGCCTGGGCTGCTTTCGCTGCGGCCTCAGGTGACTTTTTCTGGGTCAGGACTTCATGGAGTTCACCGGTAACTATTTTTGATATTTCGGGCCAGTTGGGATCAGGGCCCCTGGGAATGGCTTTGTGGACCTCTTCACCGAACAGGCTCACTCCAGGCCGGTTCAGCTCTTCATCCACCGGAACGTCCTTCCTCGAGGGGAAATATGCCATTGATTTTGTAAAGGTTCTTACATTTTCAGCACTGCAAAAGAATTTCAAAAACTCGAAGGCCTTGTCCTTATTTTGACCTTTAACAACACTTATATTTTCTCCGCCAAGAATTGTGACTGATTTTTTATCCATGGGAATCCTGACAATGCCATATTCCAGCTCAGGCGCCTTGATCCTGAGCTCGGACAGCTGCCACGGGCCATTGAGCATCATGGCGATTTTCCCGTCGGCAAACTGTTTCATCACATCAGCCTGTGACCAGTTGATGATTTCCTTGCTCATTGCCCCCTGGTCCACCAGCTCGGCCAAAAACGTAAATGCCTTTACAGCTCCGGCGCTTTGAAGATCGGAGGTATCGGCTCCTGTAGAATACAGCCATGGCAGGAACTGAAACATTCCCTGTTCGCTGTTTTGTGCGCAGATCCCCATTCCATGGACATTTCCATTTGACAATTTAAGAGCTGTTGTTTTCAGCTCGGACCATGTCCGCGGAGGACTGAGCTTCTTATCCTCCAGCATTTTTTTATTATAAAACAATGCCAGGCAGTTTTGGCCTATGGGCATTCCGTATATTCTTCCCTTGTAGGTACAGGCTTCTATTGAATTTTCATAAAACTGTGTGAAATCCTGCCAGCTTTTGATATTATCGGTTATGTCCTCCAGAATGCCCCTTTCGGCTAAATACGCATAATCCGGCACATCATAGATGACCAGGTCGGGCGGGTCTCCCTGGGCCATACCCGTCAAAAGTTTTTTCTTCAATTCCTCAAAAGGCACAAACTCGGGTATTGCTTCGCTTTCCTTCTGCTGGTTGTTAAAGGCATTGCAAAGATTATTGACAAGTGAAAATCTCTCCTGTCCCTCGTAATAAAAAAGCAGAGATAATTTTGTTCTTTCAGCATTTTCCATACGGGCCGGGGTATTGTCCTTCTTTTTGTCAACACATCCGCTGAAAGAATATACAAGTAATATGCATGTGATTATCAACAATAATTTTTTCACAGATCTCACCACCAGATATTATTTATATGCTTTTTGATATTCTCCCGGGGTCAAACCGGTTGTTTCCTTAAAAACCCGGCAGAAATATTTGGGATCGGAATACCCCACCTGCCGGGATATTTCATAGGTTTTCAAATCCTTGCCTATCAGCAGCTCTTTTGCTTTTTTTATCCTGAAACCCTTAATGTAAGTACTGAAATTTATACCCATCTCCCTGTTGAAAAGAGAACCGAGATATTCCGGTGTTATGTTAAGCCGTGCCGCGGTCTGATCCAGAGTTATACCGTCCTTGTAAAATTCATTCACCAGGCTTACCGCTTTCTTGACAATAAGACTTACAGCCTGTACTTCCCTGTTTGAACCGGCTGTGATTTTTTCAATTATTGAAAACAGTGCACTATGAAGCTCTCTCCAGGTAATTGAATCTATGAGTTTCTGCAGTGTTTCTTTCTGGTTTATTGCTTCATAGAGATCATAATCCGTCTCTTTGATCACATTTATGATTGAAGATGCAAACCTGACAAAGGCTTCAATGACCCCTGCCGGGTGATAGAGCTCCTTTCTCCACCAGGAGGCGAATTCTTCAAAAAGTCTGTTCAGCCTGCCCGGATCATTTGAAAATACACAGGCTTTTGAAGCCGACTCCAGCTCAATCGGATAATGAATGAGCTTTGTGTTTATCTGACGGGTTTTGGGATAGGATATCAATATATCTTCTCCAAGCACAATGGACCATTTCAATTCTTTTCTGATGGTGTTTATGCTGTTTTTTATATTTTCCGGTCCGGTGAACTGTATCCAGCCAAAAGCCAGGCCTTTAAAATCCTGTCCCAATATATCCCTTATTGCCCTGTTTTGAAAAAACCTTTCATAAGCCTGAAGGTTCTCACTATTGTATATTAAAACTATAATTTCCTGATGCAGGGCCAGATCAAATATTGTAAAGCTGCCGGAACCGAAGCCTGTCAGGTCATCTGCCAAAATTATCTTCAATTTGTTTATATGGTCCCGGTCATTTGTACCGTAATAAACGCTTACAGCCGCAAATTCCGTATTCTGTCCAAGCCCATACCTGTCGGATAAAAACCGGTACATTTCTTCAACTTTATCGCTGCCGCCCATAACAATATTTTGAAAAATATTTTCAATGGAGCTGAGCACCTGAGTCTGATTTGCCTCCAGCATTTTCTCCATAAGGATTTCTTTTTCAATGTTTAAAAGGGTTTGCTCCAGATCGTTGACTGTTACGGGTTTAAGAAGATATTCACTTACACCCAGCTTGATGGCTTTCTGAGCAAATTCAAAATCCGAATAACCGCTGAGAATTATTGTTTTGTGCTTTATACCTTTTTCCTTCAGCTTTGAAAGCATCTCAATCCCATCCATCAACGGCATTTTGATATCGACGATAACCAGATCGGGTTTATTTTCCCAAATCGTGTCAACTCCTGCAAGTCCGTTTTCGGCTTCGGCAACAACCTCGTATTCAGGCTTTATCTTACCTATAAGCTTTACTACCCCTGAACGAACCCTATATTCATCTTCCACCACAACAATTCTCATCCCAGGCTCCTATCTGCGTATACTGCCGGTCAAACAACAGTTTCTGCTACAGTTTTGGTATTTTTAGGGTTATGGTTGTACCTTTTCCCGTTTCGCTCTCCACCTGCCAGCTGCCGCTGTCTCCATAATACATCTTTATCCTGTTAAATACGTTGCTTACTCCCAGACCGCTTCCTTTTGCCGTGATTTCCTTATCATCGGGTGAGTTAAGTTTTGAAACAGTCTCAGGATCAATTCCTTTACCGTTGTCCCTGATCACAATCATTATTGAATTCTCCCAACCTTTAATGCCGATATCCAGTACCCCGCCCTTGTTAATTCCTTCAAAACCATGTATTATCACATTTTCTATGAAGGGCTGGAGCAGAAGCTTGTGAATATTAAAATCCAGAACCTTTTCATCCACCTCCATGAAACACTCAAATGAATAGTTAAATCTGGTCTGTTGAAGGTAAATGTATTGTTTAAGCCATTCTATCTCTTCCCTGAGTTTTACTATGCTGTTGCTTTTATTGACACTGTAACGCAATATTTGAGCCAATGATTTGAGCATATTGCTTATTTCATGCTCATCCTTTTCAATTGCCATCCAGTTTATGGCATCAAGTGTATTATAGAGGAAATGTGGGTTGATTTGAGCTTCAAGGGCTCTGATTTCAGCCTCCTTTTGTTTGAAGGTGGCAGCCCTGACCTCTTCCACCAGCTTATTGATCTTATAGATCATTTTATTGAACCTGGCGGCTATTGCAGACATTTCATCCCCGTCGTCGTCCAGTTCCACTCTTACGGACAATTCACCTTCCTGTGCTGTTTTCATGGCATGCAGAATTTTTCCGATGGACCCTGAGAAGTTTCTTGTAACATAAAAAATTATTATTATTGAAAACAGCAATGCCAGGATTCCGAAGGTTATTGTCAGTCTCTGCGTCATATACACTTTGCTGAAAAGAAAACTTTGATCTACGGCATTTACAATTATCCAGCCATTCTTTTCACTTGTTAATGAATTTGTTATTATGCTGCTGCTGTCAAAGTATGATATTTTCCGGGCTGCAGCCGTATATTCATCCTCCCGTCCATTTGTTCCGGCCGGGTCATATAAGGAAATATTTGCACCTATGAGGTCTTTGTCCGGGAAGGATATTATATACCCATTCTTATCAACTATAAAATTTACACTTCTTACACTCTTTTTTGCCTCTTTCTTTGCATCCACCTCATTGCAGGCCCTGTAAATTATGTCTTCATCTATGCTTATTACTATGACTCCTATGGCATCCTTTCTGATATCATTAAAATCCACCATTTTATTAGCAATATGGAACAGGTAATATTTCTTATCACCCAGCTGGGATGCATATGAGGTCGGAATTAAAACCGAACCCTTGCTGGAGGTTATATTCCGGTAGAATTCAGACTTTTCAAAATTTTTGTTCATCCAGGAGCTGTCCAGTGAAGAAGCCGTCAATGTATCGTAAAATGCCGTCTTCCCGCCTGCGCTCAGGATTGCTATGCTCCTGATCCCTTCCTTTGAATTGGTAAGCTTGCTCAGCTTGTCACGAAGCAGGCTTATCTCCATGGCACTGTCGGTTTCGGCATTTATCTTTTTAACAAGCTCTATTATCTCATCGTCGGTATATATCTGATAAAGTATGTCCATGTAGGAATTCAGAGTGGTATTGAGGTTCTTTTCGGTTTGCGCCAGGTTATAGGTTATAAGCTCATTGACATTCTCCTTCATGGCAGAAGTAGTATTGAAGTATGAGATTGATTGAACCAGCAGTATGGGAATTATGGAAACAAATATAAAGGAAAATATGAGTTTTGACTTGAAGCTCATTTTTTTAAAGCTGTTGCCCATTTTGCTTTCCTTTATTTTAATAAGAAAACGTTTTTTTCCGGCAGAAATCAACATTGTATCACCTATGATTCCTTAATTGTATTATATATAAAATCACCTTAATAATATCAAAAACGTATCCAAACGGCAAATGAATTTAAACAAAGCCGTGTCAGGCAGGCTGACACGGCTTCATAGGTTAGATAGCTGCACTTTTTTGAACATATTTGCATACATTCAAGCCCACTCTGTAGGCTATGTGCGGCAGCAAAAGCACAATTATATATAAATATAAATTTATAATTTTACCGTTCAGACAATTTCAATATTGGCAAAATTATTTCTTTTAAGTTTCTCTATTATGCTCCTTACTTCCTTGGAATTGAGCTTCCTCTCACCCGCATACTCTTCAAAGGAATCGGATATTTCCTGGATTTTTTCCTTGAGAATATCCAGCGGATTTTGATATCTGGGTACAAAAAAGTCCAGACCTATGAGTTCGTTCTGCAAATACATCCCTTCCATTGTTCTCCGGGCTTTGAGCTTAAAAGGGGTGTTTTTATACCTTATAAGCTTGGTTGACAGGTTTAGACTGCCCAGGCTGTCAAGGCTGCTGCTCAACCCGCATGTAGTGCAAATGAACAGGGTTTTTGAAAACCTGTTTTTCTTGGTATTGCTGCCGCAGACACTGCAGCTGTGGAATATATCCACCGAACTCACCTTTGCCGGAGGGGGAAGACCCTTTTGCGGCAGCTTGTAGTCAAGAATTCTGGCAAGGTCATTATACTGTTTGCAGCCAAATACCGGTTTAACCGTTTTTCCTTCATCAGTCCAGCTCAATTTGTCACCCTTGCCCGTCAGGTTCTGGAGAACCACCATTGATTTGTTTTTTACGGCAAGGTTTACAATTTCACTTGCCAGCTTATGCATTTCTTTTTTGCACTCCGACTGGTTTTCAGAATTCCTGCAGTCAAAGGTGCCGTTCAGAAGCAGGTGTCCCTGCCCGTCAACGGCAGTGTAGTTCACAGCGCTTTCCATACCCCTGCTGACACCGAGAAAAGTGTTCGTTTCAATTTTATCGTCTTCGGGCAGATCTATGCTCAAGCTCAGATAATATTCATTGTTTTTGTTAATCAGCCTTGCAGTTCTGAGCATTTCGGGCTTTTCAACCGCCTGCATCAGAAAATCAAGCTGCCATTTTCCGAAAGAAAGGGGTACTATAATAAAAGTTTCCTTTTTTAAGGCCTTTGCTTTCTCGGGTTTCTTTGAAATATAATTTAACTCTCTGTTAAATTCATGACTGCACCTGTCCTTGCCGTTCCGTGTATTCATTAAAAAAAGCTTGGCGAAAAATTTCTGATTTACGGCATCGTGCAGGAGACAAAAACATCTTTTGGTGTCATATCTGCAAAAATAAATGGGTCTGAGTTTTTCCCCGAGTGTCACCGGCTCACTCTTAAAGCCCGGATATGGCATTTGCGGATTATTTTTTTTCTGAACGAAATAGCTTGCCAGGGTCATACCGAAATCAAGCTTAAGCGAGTCCTTGAAAGGTTGAATGTCAAACCTGTTTATTTCTGCCGATAAATCGCTGTCTATCCATTTGGACAGCCCCAGGGTGCTATATGTCCCCTTCTTGGATCTGCACCGCTCTTCTATGATATCAATTTCAGAATAGGCTTTGCCCAGTAAATAATTGTATGCATTATTATAATTCAAAAACGCCTTATTGATTATATTTCTCTTTGCCGCGCCGGGTTTATGAAGTTTTAGATGTATGGTCCGCAAGCCCATAGTCTTCCTCCATCCATATATGCTTATATTATGTTAATTAACAATATTCTATCGTTATATGCTTTCCGGCCTGTCTCAGCAAACCCGCTATCTCCTCGACCAGCTTGAACTTCAGCCCCATGTTGAGAGGAAATTCAGGATTCTGGTGGGCGGGATTTATAGCCTGGCCGATAAAAAAATAAATGCTTGTGCTTTCCTCAAGCAGCATCTTGGCCAATCTTGAGGCTCCGTCCTTTTTATTCAGCTTCAAATAGTCATTCATGGTACTCTCAGGTGAAACACAGGTTTTTAGCAGCTCCAGAGTTTTCCTGAGCGTCAGCACGCCCTCGGTGGTGAGATTTATTCCGTCTATTTCGGCAGTGGGAGGCACCGACGGATTGAAATACTCAATAGAGGTTTTTATTTCTTTTTTTGTTATGCGTGCGACAATCTGTGAGGTAGTGCCCCCGCAAATAACCTTTTTGCCCTCCCTGCCAACAAATCTGGTGACAATGTCCCTGTCGTTCTGGGAATCAACGGGAGGCCCGATCATCAAATTCAGCTTGATAGGCTTTTTGGCCTTGAGAGCCACAACGGTGGTGTCATCACCGGGCTCATTGGCATAGAGGCTGTCGCAGGCCGCCAAAAGCAGCTTGGCAACAGCTTTTGAGGACATATCCTTTTTATAGGTTTTCTGGACATATTCCCTGACGTTGCCCCACTGCCAGCCAAGGTCAAGAGTTTGGCCTATACCTGCGTGGATAACTCCGTCGCTGATCATAACAAACAGATCATCGGGACTGACGGTGAATCTGGCTTCATTAATAAGTTTTCCGCTGATTTCACGGCTTTCGGTTTCAATTTCCAGCAGTTTGCCCTTGCGCAGCCTCATTATGGCAGGGTTGTCGAATTCCACAAGATAGCCTTCACCGTTATTGAATATCTGAATGATTGAAAAAGTCGAGTAAGCGACTCCTCGTTCCTTACAAACAGGCAGGGTACTGGCAATGGTATTGACTGCTTCATCAATGTCCAGCCCGTTGGACATAATGGTGCCGATTATTTTAGAGGTTAGTGTGGCAAGTATATTGGCCTTGACACCGCTTCCCAGACCGTCGGCCAGCACAACTACAACCGAGTCCGAGCTCCTGATGATCTCAACCTTGTCTCCGCACAATTCCTCCCTGTATTTATTTAAACTTTCATAATTTACATCAATGTAGAGGCTCACTTGACTTCACCCATCTCTGACATAATTGATTTTTTCAGTTTCGTCAGGGCAACCTTTGTCTCAGCAGTTGTTTCGCCAAGAAGGCTTGCAATTTCCTGAGCAACTCTCATTTGTTTTTCCATGACCTTTTGAGCAATATCAATATTCTGCTGCCGGCTTTCATAAATTTTCTGTCTTTGATTTTCCTCATCGGTTATATCATTTATTATCACAATCAAAGTATTATGCTTGCTTACATTTATTACAGACTGCCTGACTACCATATTAAAAGTCTCATAGACATATTTTTCGTCGTATATATTTTCCCCGCTCTCAAGAACTGTTTCAAACATTTGGCAATCCAGGACTTCCCTGATATTCATGCCCTCAACGTCGGTAGCACCCAGTTTGAACATGGTTTTCGCAGACTTGTTTACTTCCTGTATGTTCAGATTTTTATCCAGTGCGAAAATAGCATAAGGAGTATAATTGATTATAATATTCGAAATGGATTCCGCTCTTTCCCTCATATAGGGCAGACACATGTGAACCTGTGCTTTTCCAAAATACACGGCTATTGCCTTTTCCCTGCAGGAGGGATATCCGCAGGCACCGCAGTTCAGCTCCTTGTCTTCGCTGAATTTACCGATACTGTTCAATATTCCTTGAATTACAGCTTCCGATGGCAGTTCGGCCTTTTTGGATCTGTCAATAAAGGTTTTGGACAGCTCTATCCTGGTGGCCGCCATCAGAGAATTGCTGCTGTCATTCTGATTGGCTGCCGTCCTCTTTGCATAGTTGAGAAGTCTTTCCCTTGAGGCTAAAAATCCTCCCGGCACATGTTTCATACACGGCCCCGCAATACAGCCTCCGGTGCAGCTGCTCATCTCTATCAGATAATTTTCCATATTGCCTTCATCTATTGAATTCAATATGTCTATGCATCTGTCAACGCCATCAACACTGATGGACCGGTAATTTTTTTTGCTGTTTCTGTCGATTGTCTTGAGAATTCCACCGGGAACCGGATAAATTCTGGTAATAGTATCAAAATTCTTCATTTCATCCGCCGTGGCTTCTTGCTGATAGATACCCTCTTCCTCCAGCCACTTATCCAGTTCCTCGAAGGTAATCACCGCATCTATCTGGTTTTCATTCTGTAAATCATTGCATTCCTCTTTTTTGGAAATACAGGGTCCGATAAATACAATTCTTATTCTTTGACCGTAGGTTTCCCTTAGCATTTTGGCATGGGCGATCATCGGTGACACAACAGGTGCCAGCTGGTCCCTGAGCTGGGGATAATATTTTTCTATTAATAAAATAATAGAGGAACAGCAGCTGGTAATAATATTTTTCATTTCCCTTTTTTGCAGCAGTTTCTCATACTGTCTCGAAACCAGGTATGCGCCGTTGGCAGTTCCTTCAATATGAGTAAAGCCAAGCTTTTTGAGAGCAAAATACAGCCATTTTTCATCATAGTCAAAGGCAGAAATAAATGAAGGTGCCAGACTTACGTACACCTTTTCCTTTTTAGCGATAAATTTCTTCACCTTTTCTATTTCGCTGTTTACGCTTTTTGCATTCTGAGGACAGACTTTCAGACAGTTTCCGCACAGGGTGCATTCCTCATGTATAATCTCGGCCTGGTCATTTCTGAAGGCTATTGCGTTAACAGGACAACTCCGTATGCACTTGTAGCAGTTTTTGCAATTTGCTTCCCTAAATTGGATTACACTCATAATTCCGCCTCTAATCGATTAATAACCTTCTCATGAAAGAAACTTTCGGCATTGACGATAGCCACATCCCCGTAGAAAACATCACCTATTTTTACGCAAACACCGTTTGTACACTTGCCCATACAAAAGGAAGCTTTAAGCACCGCCTTTTCTTCCAAACGGTTTTCCTTAATAAGTCTCTGGAAGCAGTTTATGATCTGATATGAGCCCTTGAGATGACACGAGCTTCCCACGCATACATAAATATCAAGCATTGTACTTATCCTCCATCTGCATACCAAACATAATAAAGATGTTCTTTGTTAAACAAATAACAATATAATTGTAAGCCATTGTTAAATTTATGTCAATCCATATGTGGCCTGTTAATATATCGTTTTGTTTAATTAATGCGTCTTATTGCCAGCCAAGTACCACTGATGCATTTTTACTTGTAAATGCATCAGCGTGCACTTTTCCCGGCAGGCAACCATGTTTTCCATGAATTCAACTACTCATTTTCACATCCGCAGCAGTTATATTCCATATCGGTTCTGGCAGCATCTACAACCGAAAGCATCCTGCAAGGGTCATAACCTTTTTCTGCTCCACTTGTGCTAATTTCACAATTTTTCTTTCCAGGCATATTTACACCCCATTTCTTTATTTTCTGGATTTATTGGATATTTTTACTTTGAATTTTTTCATTTAACCTGCTTATTTGTGGTGCCTGTGAAGTATCTCCCTGTTGCTCTTCAATACTCCCTCGTATAGAGCTTCTATGGCCGGGTTGTCCTCGGATCTCTTTATGGGGGATGCCGTATCAACCTTGTATATTCCCCTGGCCCTCTTTCTTCGTACGTCATTGTTCTGGGGAATAGGCTGTCCTGCGCCTCCGACACATCCGCCCGGGCAGGCCATGACCTCGACGAAATCAAACTTCTCCTCACCCCTGAGGATTTTTTTTATGAGGTTTTCAGCATTTTTCAGACCGTGAGCCACACCGATTCTTACCTTTTGACCGTCAATCTCGGCTGTGGCCTCCTTGACACCTTCCATTCCCCTGACTCCCGAGTATGAAATGCCTTGCAGCACAGCAGCCGTTCTTTCCTTGTAGTAGTATCTCAAAACAGCTTCCGAAACACCGCCGCTTACTCCGAAGATGACACCTGCACCGCTTGTGAAGCCAAAGGGCATATCCAGGGCTTCATCTTCCAGCTCGTTGAATACGATACCATTCTCCTGGATCATTATTGCAAGCTCCTGGGTTGTTATGACCATATCCACATCCGGGATTCCGCCGGTCTTGTTCTCAGGTCTTGCAGCTTCAAACTTTTTGGCTGTACATGGCATTATTGCTATCACTATATTTTCTTTTCGGTCATCTTTATAAAGTTTTTTGAACTGCTCTTTTATGACAACACCGAACATCTGCTGCGGTGAACGGCAGGAGGAAACATTGTCCATTAATTCGGGATGCTTCTGTTCGGCATACTTGAACCAGGCAGGGCAGCAGGAACTGAACAGAGGCAGCTTATCCCTGTTTTGTATTCTGTCCATTAGTTCTTCCGCCTCTTCTATAACCGTGAGATCGGCGCCCACCGCCGTATCAAATATCTGATCAAAGCCCAGTTTTCTTAACGCAGCAACTATTTTGCCCATGGTGATGGCGCCGGGTTCCATTCCGAACTCCTCGCCTATGGCCACCCTGACTGCAGGTGCAATCTGTGCGATTACACGCTTGTTCTTGTCCTGCAGGGCTTCATAGGCCCTGTCCATATCCTTCTTTATCATCAGAGCACCGGTGGGGCAAACTACACGGCACTGTCCGCAGTTTACACAGTCAACCTGATGCAGGGCTTTGTTAAATGCAGTGGTGACCTGAAGTTTTGAACCCCTGTATGCGAAATCCAATACCCCGACGCCCTGAATTTCCTGACAGGCTCTGACACAGTCTCCGCAAAGTATGCACTTGTTGGGGTTCCTTACAATCGAAGGGCCCAGATCATCAACAGGCATCTCCTTCTTTTCCTGCCCGAATCTGATCTTCTTGACGCCCACCTTCAGAGCGATTTCCTGAAGCTTGCACCTGCCGCTTTTTTCACAGGTGGTACAATCCCTGTCATGGTTTGCAAGGAGCAGCTCCAGGATCATTTTTCTGTGCTTTTTAAGTTTTTCGGTATTTGTCCAGACTTCCATCCCATCCTTGGGCGGAGTGGAGCAGGAGGTCAGAGTGCTCCCCCACTTATCCTCAACCATGCACATTCTGCAGGCGCCATAGACGCTCAGTTCGGAATGGTAGCAGAAGGTAGGAAGTTCTATTCCCGCTTTGCGTATGACGGCAAGAATATTCTTTTCTTCATTGAATTCAACTATCTGTCCATCTATAATCATGTTTCCCATAAAAATTCTCCTATCTGCGTGCTCAACGTACTAAGTACGTGCACGCTATACTACAGTATTGAAAAGACCCTTGAGTTTTTGAAGCACAAAGATTACAAATCCGTGCAAAGGATGCATCCTTCACCCTCTTTGCGTCAGGCCTCCTTTATGGCTTTAAAGGCACAAGCCTCGATACAGGCACCGCATTTGATGCATTTATCCGGGTTGATGGTGTACGGCTCTTTTACCTTGCCCACAATGGCCTGAACCGGGCAAAGTCTTGCACATTTGCTGCAGCCCTTGCATTTCTCCTTCTCAATTACAATTGAGCCCAGGGCTTTACATGTATGTGTGACACATTTTTTGTCTACAACGTGCTCCACATATTCCTTCCTGAAATACTTCAAAGTACTTGATACGGGACTTGCGGCAGATTTGCCCAATCCGCACAGCGCCGTACTGCTTATGGTGTCGGCCAGTTCTTCCAGCAAATCAAGATCCTCTACGGTACCTTTTCCTTCGACTATCTTTTCAAGGATTTCAAGCATTCTCTTGGTCCCTTCCCTGCACGGAACACATTTTCCGCAGGACTCGTTCTGGGTGAAGTTCATAAAGAACCTTGCAACTTCCACCATACAGGTATCTTCGTCCATAACAACAAGTCCGCCCGAACCGATCATGGCTCCTACCTTTTTCAGGGAGTCAAAGTCCAGGGGCAGGTCCAGGTGTTCCTCTGTAAGACAGCCTCCTGAAGGGCCTCCTATCTGGACGGCCTTGAATTTCTTTCCGTTTTTGATGCCGCCTCCGATGTCGAATATTACTTCTCTAAGAGTAGTTCCCATAGGTACTTCTATAAGCCCGGTGTTGTTAACATTGCCGGTTATTGCAAAGGCTTTTGTCCCGGGGCTGTTTTCAGGTCCTATGCCTTTGAACCAGCTGCTTCCGTTCTTTATTATCAGAGGTACATTGGCAAAGGTCTCAACATTATTGAGAACCGTAGGCTTCTGCCACAAACCCTTTTCAACCGTCCTCGGAGGTTTTACCCTCGGCATGCCCCTTTCACCTTCTATGGATGCGGTCAATGCGCTTCCTTCTCCGCAGACGAAGGCTCCCGCCCCTTTGTTGATGTTTATATCGAAGGAGAAGCCGGAATTTAATATGTTCTTTCCCAGTAATCCGTGTTTTCTGGCATCTTCAATTGCTATCCTCAGCCGCTCCACCGCCAGAGGGTATTCCGCTCTGACATATATATATCCGGCAGTGCTTTTGGTTGCATAACCCGCAATGAGCATGCCTTCAATCACACCGTGAGGATCGCCCTCCATGATACTTCTGTCCATGAAGGCTCCCGGGTCGCCCTCGTCACCGTTACAGACAACATATTTTACTTCGCTGTCCTGTCTGAGCACCTGTGCCCACTTTCTTCCGGCAGGGTAACCTCCGCCCCCCCTTCCTCTGAGGTTTGAATCAATGATTGACTGACATACCTCATCAGGCTTCATTTCAAACAACACCTTGCTAAGGGCTTCATAACCGCCTTTTGCAACATATTCCGCAAAGGATTCGGCATTTATGCTGCCGCAGTTTTTCAGAACCATTCTGGTCTGCTTGTGATAAAAAGGAATGTCCTCCTGTGCCTTATAAATACGGTTTTCAGCACTGTACATCAAACGTTCCACAGGTTCGTTGTGAATGAGTGTCCTTTCAACGATCTCAACACAATCCTCAAACTGAACCCTCAAATACAAATAATTTTCAGGCTCGATTCTAACCAGAGGACCCATTTCACAGAAGCCGTGGCAGCCGCTTTTCTTTACTCCTATTCCCTCTTTTTCATAATCCAGTTCCAGATCAACCAAAAGCTCATGTGCATCTATAAGTTCTCTGATCCTGTTGTAGATTTCAATCGATCCGCCGGCAACACAGCCTGTACCGGCACATACCAGGACCTTTTTTTTCTGATTATCCAGGGCATTTGTCGACTTGGCAGAAAAGGCTTTTAATTCTTTGAGATTGTTTATTTTCATTGTCCTTCACTCCTTAAAGTCCTTAATATTTCAACTGTTGAATCGGGTGTCATTTTTGCGTAGACCTTGTCATTTATGGTGATAACGGGAGCCAGTCCGCAGGCACCCAGACAGGAAACCGTTTCAAGCGTGAACAGCATGTCATCCGTTGTATGTTTGCTGTCACTCAAGCCAAGCTCTTTCCTCATGGCATTCAATATGGGGATGGATTTCCTTACATGGCAGGCCGTTCCGTCACAGACCTTGATAATGTACTTTCCCTTTGGAACAAGTGAAAAATTTTCATAAAAGGTTGCTACGCTGAATATTTTCGAGAGATTGATATCCAGTTTTTCCGCAACGTATTCCATCAGTTCTTCAGGCAGGTACTTGTACTCATTCTGGATCTCCTGCAGAACCGCGATCAGATATGATTTGTTATTATCATATTTTTTTAAGATACAGTCGACAACTTCAAACCTTGAATCGTTCATTTTTATCTCCATTTCCGTTTCCCGTGCCATTTATTTTTTGCCTTAAAAGCAGGTACACTTTGTTATTTTTTTGTCACAGTAATTTTAAGCCCTGGAGTCAGGTATCATCAATGTTTATATAGGGATACAATCGTGAAAAAATATTGTAGATAAGGTAAAGAAAAAAAGCCTGCGAAAGCAGGCTTCAAAGATAAAGATCATTTAAATGGATTTTGGGGTTATATATTAAAATTGAATTGTTTTAGGTTGTCCGGTAAATGATGATATCACCGCTGTTGCATTTTTTAAATAAAATACTTTATACTTTCCATCATCGGCAGCATATAAGGATTTTAACGAGGAATTATCTTCAAGCAGGTGTTGTCTTGCCTCTATTCTGTCGTCCCGGACTGCAATTGCAGTCAGACGGATCCACGAGCCATCCTTAGCCATACCTGAAATTTCAACTTTTGGGTTTTTAATCATTTGAGCAAACACATTTTTTACATTGCTTGTGGAAGTATACAGCTTGCCTTCGAAAATCCCCAATGCACCGAACGGACGTACTCTAGGCTGATCATCGTCCATGGTTGCAAGATAAAATGTTCCGCATTCTCTTAAATATTCCAGTACTTCTTCCATTTCAATTACTCCTTCATTCTTTAATATTACTGGTTTGCGGCATCTCCCCAGACACCTACATCCCTGAGTCTGGCAATTATGGGAAGATGCTGGGTGCACTTGCCTTCACAAATGCCGCATTCAATACACTCCTTAGCCTTCTTGTATTCAATGCCCCAATGATTTTTGAGATTATTTAAAACCTCCTGCTCATTTTGAAGTATCTTGTTGTTATAGGCCAACATGAATTTTGATACGGGGATCTTCTTGGGACAATGTTCACAGTAACGGCAGCCGGTACATAGCTTATCCATGGAATTGAACAGCTTTCCTTCAATTTCCTTCAGCTTCTTTTCATCAAGTTTTTTAAGGTTTTCACCTATATGGCAGCTCTGCACGACTTCTTCAACACTTCCCATTCCGGCCAGTACGGTTGTAATTTCGTCATGGGATGCATTAAATCTCAAGGCTGCATCCACTACGGTTTCGTCATCCTCGCTTCTGATGAAATCAAAATATTCAGCCTTTTGTGGAATCAAGCCCCCGCCCAGCGGGTTCATTACGGCAACACCAAGTCCCTTTTTACAGGCAGCCTGCAAGCCTTTTTGTCTGAATGGAAAATTCAAGATATTATAGCCCACTGTCATGCCCTCAAACAAATCCTCGTTAACAATGGTTTCTATTTCATCACCATTGCAATGGGTTGAAAAAACAATATGCTCTATAAGCCCCTCTTCCTTGGCCTTGAGAGCAGCCTCATAAGCGCCGCCCTTAACCATCCTGCTTTTGAAGTCATCCATATTCAGAATGCACCAGATATGAAAGAAGTTGATTTTTTCAAGATTCATCCGCTTCAGAGAAGTTTCCAGCTGCTCCCTGAGCTTTGCCCCATCTTTCTGGCTGCTTTTGGTTGAGACATAGAACTGCTTTTTCATGTTTTTAAAAGCATGGCTCATTATAAACTCACTGTTGTCATCACAGTAATAAGGCGCCGTATCAAAATAATTGACTCCAAGTTCTCCGGCCTTTACAACAATCTCGGCACACTTATCATAGTCATAGGTATCCCCTGTCTTTGGAAACCTCATTCCCCCAAAACCTATAACGGATATGTCTTTGCCGGTTTTACCATATTTTTTATAAATCATTTTTACCTCCATACTACAACAATTTAATAATACAAGAACTATTGAACATTAGCGGACAAAAATTCATGGTTTTCTTCATACAAAGTTTAGTATAATACCATTTGACTCCTGTGACAATGTATAATCTTATCTAAAAGCCCTGACAATTTTAATCAGATTAAAATAATTTGGGCCTGCTCAATTAATTTTCAACTTAATCAAGAGTTAATTTATTTCCATTTTCCTTCAGCCATTTCCTGTGATTTTTATAGTCAGGGCAGACTTTTCCCACTAAAGCCCAAAAGCTTGAAGAATGGTTTAATTCCTTCATATGACACAGCTCGTGAACTATCACATAATCCATCACTTCAACCGGAGCCATGACCAGCTTCCAGTTAAAATTGAGATTCCCGCTGGAGCTGCAGCTGCCCCAGCGTGTTTTTTGTTCACGTATGGTCACTCTTCCCGGTGATACACCAATCTGCTGCGAATAGGCGGGTAATCTGCCTTCAAGCTTTTTGGCAAACTGTGTTACATACCATTCCCTCAAAACAGCCCTGAGCTCTTCGGGTTTTTCCGGAACTTTATGGTATACTTCCAGGCTGTTTTCTCCCAACCTGACTACCGGCCTTTTCAGCAGCCGGTCTTCAATAAGTTTAAGTTTATAAACCCGGCCCATATAAAGATAGCCCTCTCCGTCAATAAAAGCTCTGGGGCCGTCTGAACCGGCAGCTTGGGCTTCTATTGCAGACAATTTGTCCAAAATCCAGGAAGCCTTTTTTTCAAGCAGTCCCTTTATGGAGGTTTCCGATACCCTATACGGTCCTGCAACAGTTATGGCACCGTTTTTGTCTATTGAAATACCAATGCTCCTTCTGCCGGTTCTTTTAAGTGTATACTTTAACTCCCTGCCTCCAAGCACTATTTTAAGTTCTTTAAACTGATTGCCCACATAGGTTTTCAAATTAACCTCCCAAGCCATTTTATAGCTTTGAGCCGCATAGCGGCAACAAAATGTTTGTAAGTCATTATCCTTTATCGCAATGCGGCGAATATAGGTAGTTATTCAACACGTTCTCAAGTCTGATATTATCAAAGCAAAATTTCCATGTCAACTTTGAGGCCGGGGATTGGAACGCAATACTTTTCAATTTTTCCGGCACTTTTGAATATACATATATAAGGATTAAAATTGGGGTGTTGCTAAACAATGAATATGGTCGTCAAACTCAGGAATGAATTGTCCGGTAAATCATTACTGAATGAAAAATTAATTAATCTTTTTATATGTTTTATTTTATATTCATTTACAGGTTGGGTGGCAGAAACCATATATATGTCAATATATCATGGGCACCTGGTAAAAAGAGGATTCCTGATAGGCCCCCTGTGTGCGGTGTATGGTATCGGATCGGTTTTAGTGGTTTATATCCTCAATCATATCAAATCCCATCCGTTTCTGGTCTTCATATGTGCCGCCCTTATAACCTCGGTGGTAGAATTGTTGGCAGGACTTCTCCTGAATATATTGACATCAAAATGTCTCTGGGACTACAGCGGTGATTTTGCCAATTTTATGGGATATATCTGTCTCAGGAATTCAATTATCTGGGGGGTAATGTCTCTCTTCCTGGTTTATATCATCCATCCCGCCCTGCTGAGATTTATCGCACTGATCCCGGCAAAAGCCAGAGAGGTGATCTGTTTTTCAGCGGTGGTCTGGCTCTCTGTCGATATCAGTATCTCTGTTTATTCCAGCTTGAATGGTGTTAATAACCTGGTATGGCTGTCACAGGTCGTTTCCCGGGGAATTTCTTTCCGCTGGATGCCTTAAGACAGTTCTAAGCTTGTCAGGAGCAGTCTTTCTCGGATCTGACAGATAGATTTCGTGATGCTTCCGCAGCAAACCTGTTGCGTCCTTCAACTGGTTCTGTTCCATAAATTGCCGCATCAGTTCCACAGACTGCGGCTCGGTTGCATATGGTCCCCTGTGGAGAATTTGTACGCACAATCCCTCGGTAAATGTCTCGAACCTTGCTTTTGAAACATCAAGTTCAGGTTTTTTCTTTCTGCAGGTATGGACGGCCCATTCAAAAACCTCGGGAGTTACAAAATCAGGCTGTCTTATCATTGAGGTCCAAAGCCAGTTGTCACGCCTGTGGAAATCAAACGCTCCGTCTTCATACCACCACAGGCCTTCAAGGGGCGGCACCACATATTCAAAATATCCTGCCGGTTGGGCTCCGCTCATCTTTGACATTTTAATTGTAAAAGTAATGCCGTAAAGGATGCCGACAGCCTTTTCATATTCACTGCCATTGGGATCACCTGCCCCATCCACGCATATGAAATTCATGGGAGGGACTTCAATCTGCCGAGGGATTTCCCCAGGCATATAAAGATCTCTGTACTGTTTTTTGAAATCAAATTTTTCAGACATATAATACCATCTCCTCATTTTCAGTCTCAAATTTAGTCTTAAGGAAATTATATACGAGGAAATATGACAACTGATGTCATATTTCATTAAAGTCGTTCTAAATTTAACCTGTTGTGCCAACTAATTTAAATTTTGCTTTACCTGGTGTATTTTTTATGTCAACTGGTGACTTCCGTACTAACTTCATAAAATAAGAGCCCCCAAAACAATTGCAAAAATTGTTTTTAACCGTGCATCTTATTTTATGAAGTTGTCCTCACGTACCAGTTGATCCTAAATAAATCTGTATGTAAAGCAAAACAAAATTTCAACTAGCACAACAGGTTAATTTAATATAGCAATTCTTTGACTGCGCTTACCCTTTCCTCTACAGACAAATCCCCTTCAAGGGACAGGACGGGACAGCTCAAGCCGCCCAGCCAGGCTTTGTGCAAAGTTTTGCTTCTGATCTCCATTCCACCGTCATCATATCTGGAAGCCCATTGGATAAATGCTTTTGAAGCTTCATACATTTCCCCGCCTGCTTCCAGAGCTTCCTTTCCATATCTCTGCCTTTCCCTTTCAATAAGCCTGGACAGCCTTATATCACCGGGAAGCCATAGAAAAACCACAAGCTCAAAGCTGGGAATGAACACATCTCCCCACCCGCATAATGAACCCGAAAGGACCCATTTGTCAGCAGTGTGAATATCCTGTTCAAGGATTTTTCTTCTATCTTCGGCTGGTCGGATGTTTTTAAAAGGGGGCCATGAAGGCAGCCAGAAATAAGAATCGGTGTCAAAGTGCCTGTAACCCAATTCCTTCTCAAGAGCACAGCCCAAAGTAGTTGTACCAGAACCTGACGCCCCAAGAATGTGTATGTGCCTGATCATACTTTCCTCCCGCTGTTTTTTATAATATCAACAAAAGCGTATTGCCGGAAGCAAAACTCTATTCCCAGTCCTTCCATATATCGGGCTGATAACCCACCGTAGCCTTTTTACCGTTTCTGACTATGGGTGAATTATATAGCTTTGGATTTTTGAAAAGCACTTCCTCCGCCACTTTTCCAACGCCGAGATTCCTCATGTTCAAGCGCTCATATTCTTTGCTTTTCTCATTAATTAAAGCCTTAAGACCGACAGCTGATTTAACACTGTCAAATTCACCCTTACTTAGCCCGTATTTATTCAATTCGATGTACTGATACCTGATTTTCCGTTCTTTAAAGTATCTCTCGGCCTTCTGAGTATCAAAACCTTTTGTTCCGAAAATCTGAATATTCATTTAAAATTTCTCTCCCAAAACTTTCAAGTTGTCACCGGTTACCCTGTAAACCATCCACTCGTCCATAGGAACCGCACCCAGCTTTTTATAAAATCTTATAGAAGGCTCATTCCAGTCGAGCACCCACCATTCAAGACGTCCGCAGTTTCTCTCCAGTGCAAGCCCTGCCAGAAAGGCAAGCATAATCTTCCCCATTCCCTTTCCCCTCATTTCGGGTTTTACATATAAATCCTCAAGGTATAAACCTGCCTGACCCAAAAAAGTAGAAAAGTTATGAAAGAAAAGAGCAAAACCGACAGGCTTTCCCTCATATTCTCCTATAATTACTTCGGCTGCCTTTTTGCAGAAAAGTGAATCCCTTAGTCCTTCTTCAGTGGCAACCACCTGATCCAACATTTTTTCGTATATGGCCAATTCCTTAATAAAATCCAGAATCAGGGCAGTATCGCTTTCGTCGGCATAACGAAGCTTAAAGCCCTCCAGTTTCGTGTCGATGAACTTTTTCATGCATACCTCCTGCAAATAGTCTTGCTTCAAACCTCCGTATCCTTTGGAGGTTTGAAGTCTATTGCATAATAAATATAAAAAAATATAGTCCTGATGAACTATATTTTAGCATTAAATCTTTAAAATTTATATCTGGCATTTATCAAATGCCGGTATATCAATTCTTTCTCAGCCTGGACCATATTTGTCAACTGGGCTTCGGTTGAATACATGGAGTTTTTATCCCTGTGGATAATTTGAATGCCGTATTCATTTCTTCCAAAATTTTTAGCTTTTCTAATAACTGTGGCATCATATTTTGAAACAGAATTACTTAAAAATACGTTTATTTCGATCAAGTCGTCGATCTCAAAATCCCCCGGAGAGTATATGCACATGCCTGAATAGCTAAAATCCTTAATACAGGCGCTTTCTCTCTTGTTGGATTCCAATAGCTTTACCTCTCCGAGCAGAGAAGTCGGGAACCTTTCATATTGTCTTTTCTCCAGTTCCTTTGCAATATTGATCACATTGTTGGAACATATTATGTACTGCTCCTCCTTGGGGTTGGCACCTACAACACTTCCCCCGTTAACCGTAAGATTTTCCCTTTCATCCATCATCCCGATCAATACGGGATCCCCTTTTATCATTTCGGCCACATGATTTTCACTATCGCTGATTTTAACGGTAAATATTTTATTGGTATCGCCGCTGATAAAAGTGCAATTAATTGGTTTTAATTTGTTGTAATGTCTTAATACAAGATTTGTTTTTTGCATATTATCACCCTGACTATTATTTTTTGTATATATTAAAAACTACTTCTGCCAAATTCTACTGCGTCTGCTGTGCCTTTCGGGTAAAACAATATATATAACAATCTAAAATAATCCAAAAAAAGAAATCTATTAAAAGAATATCACATAAAATCTGGAGCAACAATACTGTCCATGAAGTATTTAACACATATTTAACCAAAAGCTGCTAAAATTTATGCAAACCCGGCTTAATTTTTGCCGGCAAAAATTATTTGTGCGGAATGGAACTTAGACACTTGATGGCCTGAAATCCTCATTGAATAACTAAATGGATTAATGTAAAATGTTTATCGGACCGTGTTGCATTTTATTGAATCCTTTACATGGCCCGGGAGGTCAATATGGGTACTTCTTATAATTTTGAGCAGGCCTGCGGCAAAGTCATGGACTCAGCCTACCGCCGGGAAGGTATCGGAACTCTGGGAGAAAAAACTCTTCATGCAGTCCTTAAGCACTATTTCGAACCTGATGAAAGCTGCCATGAAATAAAAGTTGGCTCCTATTACGCAGATATACTGAATACTGAAGGAATAACCGAAATCCAGACCCGGCAGTGGAACAAACTGAGGGGAAAGCTTAAGGCCTTTCTCCCTGAAAACAAGGTCACACTTGTATATCCTGTTGCGTATACCAAATGGCTTTTATGGATTAATGAAGAGACAGGCGAAATAAGCAAGAAAAGGCTTTCTCCCAAAAAAGGCTCCGCTTATGATATCTTTTTTGAATTGTACAGAATAAAAAATTACCTGAATAGTGAAAATCTCCGTCTATGCATTGTATACCTGGATATTGAAGAATACCGCCTGCTTAACGGCTGGAGTACCGACGGCAAAAAAGGCTCCTGGCGGCATGACAGGATTCCCAAAGACCTGCAAAAAGTAATTTATATAAACAATAAAAGTGACTACTCCAGACTTATACCCGAATCGCTCCCTCCCCGCTTTACAAGCAGAGAGTTTCAAAAAGCCTCCGGCCTGAGCCTTTCAAAGGCACAAACTGCTTTAAATGTTCTATTTTATGTTGGGGCTGTTGAACGGGTTGGAAAAGAACGGAATATGTTTATTTACGAAAGAAGATAATTTTAAAAGGTATTAAAAGAAAGGTATTAAAAGTACATGTTTGAAATTGCAGGCAAAATGCTTGCAGCGAGCTCTGAAAAATTTCAACCATGTACTTTTTCTATATACATGTCTATATATGAATATTCTGCGCACCCTGCTTCTTAAGAGTTTCTCTGACAATATCCTTATCCCTGGATTCACATTCAACCATCACCACAGAACTTCCCGAATCGATAACAGCCTTTATTTCATGTTCTATATCTCCGGGTACTCCCCAATTTACCATTATCTCTTTAAAATCACTGCCTATACTTCCATTGACCAGACTGACTATGGGACGTGCCTGTATAAGAGGGCCTGTTCCTGCAAGCATAAAACCATTAATTCCTGATGCCGCACCTGTAACTCCTCCCATAAAACCGAAGTAGGGCACCTCCAGGCCGTCCTCATGGTCATTAGCCACCTGTCTCTCCCTGAAGTCCTCCTGGTTCTGATGCCCGAGAACTTCAATTTTAAAACCCTGCCTGCTTAAATATCTGGCCGCTTCAATAGCAGGTGCCCTGCTGATAAAATATCCGGTTGCTATTTCCATATTAACTATCATTCCTTTCGCTGTGCTCAAGGCACAAAAAGTGATGAAAAACTATATCCCTTATCGCAATGTGCGAATAAAGGAGGTTAATTGGCCATGTGCGCTTTCAAAGTATTGGTAAATACTTTGAAGCTCCTCTTGTTGGATCCCAGGAACCTTATGAATTAGTATTTCTTTTATCAATATGGACTATTCGGTAATTTCTTCTAACTTTTTAAGTTTTTATCAGACAAGGCCCTCCCTGCTTCGTAAAATAGGTAACTTATTAACAAATGGCTTCATAAATAATACTGTTGGAGCCATATTTATGCAGTTGAAACTCCCAAACCGGATTTTTGGATTGGCAGCCGTGAAAGAATAAGGTGCATGTATGAAACAATCTCCTTTGCCGTCCTGATCAGAAATAACATCCTCCCCTTCTGGATTTTGATTGTTGCAATAGTAAAATTTGCCGAGTTCTTGCAACGCATAATAGCATGCTGTAAAACAAAGGCTACAGTGTGATTCCGAACAGCATGAAACCTATTGTATTAATTGCGAAGTTTGCAAACATGTGGACCAGCCATGAAACATAAATGTTGTCATATTTCTCATCCAAACGGTTGAATAGCAGCCCAGCCCCAAAAAGTCCGGCAATCAGGAGGACAAATAACCCGGGACTGAACCAGCTGGTCATTATGGCTATATGATATGCTGCAAAAGCCGCAGCACTGAATATGTATGCAAATTTTCTTCCCGCCGCTTTTTTCAGCCATAGGAACGCAACACCTCTGAAAAAATATTCCTCCAGCAGGGAGTTAATGAAAGAAATATAAAGCGCCACAAAAATGAAATTATCCCTGGTTACTCCAACATTGTTCTGTAAGGCTGCAGTTACTTTGGAAAAATCCAAAAACGACGACAGTAAGTAGTAAGCTCCCAGTATAAAAATATATACCCCTGCTCCCAGTGCGGCAGCAAAACCCAAACTTTTCCCGTTAACCCTCAGCAGATTTTTCAGTTCCAACTCTTTTTCAAATAACGAATATATCAGCGGCAGCCCGGTAAACAGCACAATTTTTATTCCTGATTTAATTGCATAATCAGGCCTGATAACCGCATCGACATAGGCCATTACCACGCAGCCAAGCAGTACTGCGGTGATTATGGACAAAATTCTTCTTTTTCCATTGAGTGTAAGCATAAATTAAATCTCCTGTCGGAGTATTTTTTCAAAAGCAAGCCTCTTGCTTCGGTCTTCCAAATAAATTATACCGCAATACGCGAATCCGTTCTTTTTTAATAACCTCTGCATGGAGATATTCTTTTCATGGGTGTCCACCCTTATACCTGAAACTGATTTACGGCGGCATATTTTTTCAGCTTCATTTATCATAACGGAAGCCAGACCCGTACCCTTCAAACTGCCGTCAACAGCCAGCCGGTGAATGACCGCATACCGGTCGGGTGTAAGCCATATACCTTCATAAATATCGTTGTAGGTCTTTTCCCCGTCAAAGGAAACGGCTATTGTACCGGCAATCTTACCGGCATTGCTCAGAACATAGCCGTGTTTATTCTCTATATCCCCTTTAATTGTCTCCATATCGGGATAACCGTTCTGCCACTGGTCAATTCCAGCTTCCTTCAAGTATTCCTGCGCCTGGTGTATTATATTTAATATGTGATTTATATCGGCTTCTACTGCTCTTCGAAATTCCAATAATACAGCTCCTTTATTTAGATTAATGTAATATTAACATTTATTCATAAGTTATCAAGAGGTTTCTGTTACCTGCTGCCTGCTGTGAACAGCAGGATTTTAATAAAAAACCAGCTTATCACTAATGGCACTCCTGGGATTATTACTGCTGCCATAATAATTCTGTACGGTTGGATTTTACCATGTGTTACCGTAACATCAAGCTTCCTGTCCCATTTTGTCATGCCACTCCGTTTTAAGGTTGAATAAGCAATAACGTACTTGCTCATTGGAACAAAATAAAGCAGCACAAAGCTAATAAGTAATATAATAGTTGAACTGTCAATCATCCTGGCCCAAAATCTTACCCAGGGCCGTCCGGTATTTTCTTCATTTCTGCCGGCCATATCACTGATTAGTTTATTTTTATAGCCTGATATTTTTTCCAGTGACCTTTCCAGTGTAACAGGTTCAAATCTCAATAAATCCTGACTGTTGATTTCAACAGTTTTCCCGTTAATAATAGTATCACTCTTCAGCAAGTCGAACTGCCTTTGTATGTCTTCCTCGGTAAATCCATAGGATGTGAGGATAGTGAGGCAAACAGCTGCATATGCCGTTTTCCCTGCTTCCGATACCTGCTCCGGTTTAAGCCTAAAGGATAACCAATCGGACCAGGAACAAAATTCAATTCCGTATTTTTCACCGGTAACGTAATCTTCTCCAAATGCGCTCTGTATATCCTTATCACTTTCAATATGCAGGAAATCAGAATTATCCTTTGTGGGAGTCATGGCTAATAATTTCTCATAAGCCGCCCGGAAGTCATTCAAAAATATCAATTTCTCAGGATATTCTGTTTCAAGTACTTCAACCACTTTATCAAAGTCCACATTATTAATTAAATCCTGGAAGGTATTATAAATTGGTTCTTTCGGCTCTTCGTCCGGCAGGGCCGGTATTTTCTGATTTAAATCTGCCGCAGTATCTTTCATACATTTCTCCTCTACACAACATCTCCTTTCCAATTTTACTACAATAATACAGTTTTGTAATCAGGATTAATACACTTTAAAAGTTTGCTCAATAATTTACTGGCCGGCTGAATCAGGCCGTTATATTTACACGCGCAACCTTATACAAAACCGTTATTGCTGCCGCTATAAGGATCATACCCATAAAAGCAGGTGCGGCATGACCAAGTGATACATAAATTTGACCTCCAATGATAGGCCCGATTATTCTTGCCAAAGATTGAATAGATTGACTGCCGCCTTGAATCCTTCCTTGCTCACTGGAATCGACAGACTTGGAGACCATCCCATTAAAGGAAGGCCCAAAGATCGAATCACCAAAACCAAATATAAACATTCCAACAATAAAAAGAGGATAGAAGGAGAATAAAGCCGATGCTGCAATAAAACCGTAGCCTGTAATCTCCGAAACCATTCCAAGGATCGATATCTGTGCGTCACTGATTTTCAACAAAAGCTTTGGCATTATGAAACCTTGTGAAATGATGTCCTGTACGCCCATAATTGAAAACATAAGTCCGATCAGTGCAGGTTCCCAATTGAAAGTATCTATTGTAAACTGTGAGAAGACTGCCTGTAAAGCTCCGTTGGGTACCCAAAGTAAGAATGCTGAGACAAGCAGCCTTTTTAAATTTTTAGTGGAAAGTACGTTTACTAGCTGCGTGAATGGATTCAGTCTAACAAAGGTAATCTTTTTCAGTCTGTTATTCCTGTCAAGGCTCTCAGGCATATATAGGATTCCATACACAACATTCAATAAAGTTATTATGGCTCCGAAATACATGGGTACTGAATAACCAAGCCTGGCAAGTAATCCGCCCAGAGCAGGTCCTATGGCAGCACCAACACCTGCAACCGCACTCACCCACCCAAAATATTTGGTTCGCTGTTCTCTGGGAGTGATATCTGCAAAATATGCGAAGATAGTACTTATGCTCCCGCCAGTTATACCCTCTACTATGCGTCCGGCAAACAGTATCCATAGTGCTCCTCCTATGCCAAAAACCAAGTACCCGATTGCCGAACCAAAAAGGCATACCAGTAGCAATGGACGTCGGCCATATCTGTCACTCAAAGCTCCAAGTCCCGGGGCCGCAAAAAATACGCAGACTGCATAAACAGAGGTCAGCAGCGTAACAACTATGGCCTGATCTCCGGGATTGCTTATATAAGGCCGTACTAAGAACGGGACGACTGGCGCTATGATACTGAAGCCTATTCCGCAAAGAAAAACAGACATAAGACCGAATATTAAAGCCTTTTTATCTACGTTTTGTTCTATGTTCTTTTCTATATTATTTTCATTGTGTGATCTAAATTTAAACACGTAAGTTCTCCTCTCAAAAGTTATAATTATGTTTCCTCGGAAACATAATTTATGGTAGCATGATTTTTGCTTCCTTGTCAACAAAAATTACAGCAATAAAAATGCAGCCTGTTCTCAATAGAGTCGGCTGCCTGTGTTTTTATTTTCATTATTAAAATTTATTCAGATTTAATATCTGCACCCTGTTTCTTTATTTCTTCATCCAAATGCCTGCTGTACTTTTCCACCAGGCTAAGTATACTCTCGAGCTGTTCCTCGGTTACCTGATCAAATACGGCTTTATCCCGCTCGCGAAACTCTTTGTGCATTTCCTCATGGATTTTATAAATTTCCTGTCCTTTTTCAGTGAGCCTGAAATAGATTTCTTTCTTGTTACCCGGCTTCCGGTAGCTTTCGATAGCACCTTTTTTTATGAGCTTCCTGGTCATTTTACTTATTGCACCGCTGGTCATATAAAAGGATTCCGCAAGTTTTGTCACGTTGGAATCCGCATTTCTTCCGATGTATTCCATACAATGTACTTCGGAAGACTTATAATCCTCAAAACTGTCTTTCATCCTGGAATTATTAAGCCAAACCATCTTGTTATATAAGTTCCTGAAACTCATTACCAGCTGATCTTCTTTGTTCATGGCCTGTCCTCCCAACCATTGGTGCATCAACAACATTATATTAAATTTTTGTTTCTTTTTCAACAATGTATTGTGCTAATTAAAATTTTGTTTTGCTTTACATATAGATTTAATCAGAATCAGCTGGTAACGCGAGGACAACTTCATGAAATAAGATGCACAGTTAAAAACAATTGCGGTAAATTGTCGACGAGGGTAAAGTGGTTTTGCCGGCAAAGCAACAGGACGTTGCTTTGAGCTTCAAATCGAGACAGGAGGTCGAGTTTGAGCGACGGCAAAACCGCTTTAAATGAGGCGATACAATTTTCGTAATTGTTTTGGGGCATCCTTATTTCATGAAGTTAGTACGGAAGTTACCAGTTGATATAAAAAATCACACCTTAAATTACACCTTCAAATCTCTTTTCCTGTAAAAAGTATAGGTTACCCATAACATTACGGAGATGATTACAAGTGACAATACGACAAATACAGGCTTCAAGCCCCCTTCATACAGCTGCTGGGCTTCAAAGTATTTAAACGGGGTGATATACTTAAGTCCTGCAAGCTTATCATTCATATCGGTCAGAATGGCTATGATAAAGGTTACCAAAAGTATTGTCGTGGCGATTGATGCGGATACTTTGGGATTTTTGCTGACAGCGGCTATACCGCTTCCTATGAAAAGGAACAACAGCTGTGCCAGCAGCATTCCAACCATAAGGATGAAAATATCATCGTTTACCTGCTCGCCTTTGGCGTATTGGTTAACAATAGCAATTGAGAATACCAGCGTTATAATGTTCAGCACCAGGATGTTCACCAACGCAGCTGTTAATTTTGCCGTTACCACCGTAAATCTCGAAACAGGCTTTACCATTAAAAATTCTGTTGTCTTATCCCGTTCCTCCTTTGCAATAATATTGGCACCAAGCATGACCGCATGAATTGTAACCATTATCAAAAGATACAGGAAGAGCATGCCATAAAAACCGCTTGCGCTTGTGACATCCAGAGTTCCAAAACCCAGGACCGCCTTCAGGACTTTTGGCATTTTATCCAATATATCTTTCATTGTTTGGCCTGAACCTGTATATGATGTAAACTTTCCCATTCCGGCAACAATCATGAAAAGCATTCCAATGCTCCAAAAGATAAGAGATTTTCGATGCGCCCTCATTTCTCTTATAAAAATGTTCATATTAACCTCCTAAGCCATGTATGGCTTTGAGCCGCATAAGCGGCCACAAAATGTAATGAAAATCTTCTTCACTCCTATACCTTATACGGCGTGTACGTCTTTTCTGGTATATACCAGATAGCTGGCCGTAACCGCTGCAATGACAAAAGCCGCTCCAACGATGATATATGGCATTTCATATGCATTGTTTTTGACAATATATCCATAATCAAAGTATTTGAAGGGTGTTATATACCTTACCGTTTCTTCTCCGATTATCGAACCGAACATGTTTACTATAAAAAACCCGAAAACAGTGCTGAGTGAAACGGCTATGACGGATCTGACTTTACCTGCAAGAACCGCTACGATGACTCCCAGGGCCATAAATATCAACTGTATAAACAGCAGGGTTATGGAAATCAATATTACTGACTTTACGCTGAAATCAGTTTTTACAGTAAGTGTGGCAAGTAAGGTTACGGCAAGATAAATAATGTTGGTTATAACCAGCGAAACAAAGGCTGCTGCTATTTTTGAGGTCATAATTGCCGCACGGCTTACAGGCTTTGTCAGCAAAAAGTCGGCAGTCTTTTCACGCACCTCCTTGGAGATTATGGAAACCCCAAGATTCATAGCCTGGATGGCACCGCACAATGCCACGTACACAAATACAAAGGAATAAAAGCCCTCAAGTGTGGACAAGCTTGCCACATACACACTGAGCAATTTTTTGACAACCTCCGGCAGACTGTCCATCAGGCTCTGAAACTCTGCAATATCATTGCCCAGGCCCTTGAAGATCAGAATATACATTACTGCAAGTGCTGCCATGGAGCAGGCCCAAATAATTATTGATTTGAAGCAGGACTTCAATTCATGCAGAAATATATTCATACCTTCAGGCCTCCTTTTCATAGTAGTGCATAAATATCTCTTCAAGGCTTGGTTCTTCTATCCATACATTTTTCAAATCAATTTCGGTTATTCTTTTCAGTATTGTATTGACATTACCTTTATACAGGAAGCTGATAATATTGCCCTTTAGCTCAAGGTTGCTTACTCCGTTTATCTGGAAATGGTTTTTATCAATTCCGCTATTGATTTCAAGCTTGAATTTTTTATAATTGTTTTCGGTGAGATTGCTCATGGTTTCAAGCTTGATGATCCTGCCTTCCTTGATTATGGCAACACGTGTGCACATTCTCTGTACCTCGCTGAGAACGTGGGAGGACATGAAAATTGTAGCACCTTTTTTATTCTCCTCTTCCAGCAGGTCAAAGAACTTCTGCTGCATAAGAGGGTCCAGTCCGCTTGTGGGTTCATCGAGAATTATGAGCCTGGGTTCATGCAGCAGAGCCTGTACTATACCCACTTTTTTCTTGTTTCCAAAGGATAAGTCATCCACTCTCTTTTTTAGGTCCAGATCCATTATTTCAGCCAAATCCTCTATTCTTTTGCTGCAATCTTTTTTATAGAAGCTGGCGGAATATTTCAGCACATCAATAACCTTCATCTTGTCATAATAAAATACCTCTGAAGGCAGGTAACCTACTTCTTTAGCTATTTCAGGGGCATTTTTTATACAGTCGGCTCCAAATATTTTTGCACTGCCTGCGGTTGGATATATCAATGACAGCAAGGTCCTTATTGTTGTGGATTTACCGGCTCCGTTGGGACCAATAAAGCCAAAGACCTCACCCTCTTCCACATTAAAACTTACATCAATTATACCTCTTGATTTTCCATAGGTTTTTGTAAGATTGTTTATTTCTATAACATTCATTCATGAACCCCTCCATCCTTATAAAACATCTTTTTTAACATATTCATATAAACATCCATTTCCTCCAGCATTTCATCATAATTCACCTCATCCAAAGGTACATTTTTTATCCGGGAAATCATTTTATTTGCCACGCCTTCACCGGTCCAGTCTATTATTTCAATGGCCCGGGCCACATCAACATTCTCACGGAACATGGATATATCAATGCCTTCATATAGCTTATTCTTTCCATATACCATCAGTTTTTCATTTCTGCTCCGGATATCATTCTTTATTTCATTGGAATCATCCATGTATGCTGCTGCAACAAATTCAAAAATCAGAGGATGTATTTTGTGAACCTCAATCTTTTGCAAACCTGCCTGCCTTCTCCTGTCAAAAATATCCGTTGTTCCGAAGTCTATTTTCATCAGTATCTCATTTTTTATGATTTCCAGAGTGTAGTTATATAAAAACATAAACAAGTTCTTCTTATTTTTAAAATAGTGAAACAGAGCACCTTTGGAAATTGCCGCCTCCTTTACCATGTTATCGGTCGATGCATTTTTATAACCCTTCCGGGCAAACTCCTTCATAGCAGCATTGAGGATCCTCTGTCTTTTTTCCTCATCAAGCTTTAAGAAATTAGAATAAATAGTACTGCCTCCTTTCAAGTTTCAAAACTCACAATCAGCCTGTTTTTATAGTTATTCCGGTACCGTTGCATATACCGGAATTCATCGACCGGCCGAGTCAATGGCATAATTATAATCCCGTTGACTCAACTGGTCAATAGCAATACAAAAAAATTTTTACTAATAAAAAAAGAGACCGTAACAGTCCCTTCTTTTATTAGTAAAATTATCTTTTTATAATGTTATCCCTGTATACCTTCAAATAGCTTTCAATCAAAGCCTCATCTGTAACCTTCGGGAGATATGGACTGGCAGGTGAACAATAACCTGCCGGTATGCTGTATACCCTTTCCATAACGATCTTGATGCCCGGAATTGTACCGAGATTCCGTACCGAATAGGCTTCGGCTATTTCATTGGTGCGGTATTGTATTTCCCGTGCCTCTTTGTAGTTTCCTTCCTTCATCTTTTCCAGCAGAACTTTGAAATCATAACAGGTTATTGCCTGAAGCGCACCTATGTTGCCGTCTGCACCCATTATATCGGAGCATATTACAAGGTTGTCGGCTCCGGTGAGTATATTGATATCAGGATTATATTTTTTGAATCTTTCAAGTATATAGAAGTTATTGTCTGTGAACTTTATTCCCTTAAAGGTAGGAACAGCCTTCATGGCCTCCAGGAGTTCCTCGGGGTCCACCCTTTCTCCTCCCGTGAGCATTTCTCCGTTGGAGGTCCAGTATATATAGAAAGGAGTTTTTGGGGCTGCCTCGGATATACGTTTGAAATATGCAACATTTTCACCAAGCGTGGAGCTGGGAGAAATCCCCACTGAAGCTACGGCATATGCTCCATGCTCCTGGGCATGCCGTGCAAGCTCAACCGAATCATCCAGATTTCCGTTATATCCCACATGAACGAATATTGGCATCCTGTTATTGTTTGCTTTTAAGACCGCTTCGGCCCAGGTTTTTCTCTGCTGAACCGACAGATACATGCCTTCGCCTGTCCAGCCCAACATGTACAGCCCGTCGGCCTTTTCCTTCTCATACCAGTCTATGAGCGGTTTCGCCGAATCCACCAAAATATTCCCATGTTCATCCATAGGCGTAATTAATGCTGGTAAAACTCCTGTAATTAATTTAGACATAAAAACAACTCCTCTGTTTTTTATTATTTTATCCTTTTACGGCACCGCTGGTAAGTCCTGCAACAAAGTACTTATTCAGACATACAAAGACTATCAGCATGGGAACAACTGCCATCGTTGTCCCGGCCATCATCAAATCCCATGAAGAAATGGTCTCTCCGCTGCTTTTCATTGATATGATCCCAACCACCAGAGGCTGGCTCTTTGGGTTGCCCAAAGTGAACACCATTGGCAGCAGGTAGTCATTCCACGAATTCATAAAGGAAAGCAAGCCGACGGTAGCTATCAAAGGTTTTGTCAATGGGAAAATGATGTTGTAGAATATTCTGAAAAAGCTGCAGCCATCAACCTTTGCCGCTTCATCGATCTCCTTCGGTATTGAATCTATAAAACCTTTTGAAATATAAAGATTTGTAACATTTATTCCAAAAATATATATAATTATTACTCCCCAAAGAGAGGTGTTAATATTTAACAGTTTGGCTATTTTAAGCTGTGGATACAGATACAGGCTCCCTGCCGAAATAAACATTGAGGAGGTTATGATAAGCAGTATCAAATTTTTACCGCGGAAGCTGCTGCGGGAAAATACATAACCCGAAGTAATTGAAGTAATAATAGTTCCTGCTACAATAAAGCTGCACATAAATATGCTGTTCCACATATAAGTCTGAAAATTTGAAAGCTTCCACGCACGTACATAGTTGTCAAAACTTATTGAGGAGGGAAAGAATGATGTTGAAGTCAATATATCTGCTGTTGATTTGAAAGACGATAATATTATATAGAATATGGGAAATATCACAATAACGGCAAATACGGTCAGAAGCAGATAAATTGGTATGGATAGAAGTGTACTTTTTGTTTTCATGGTATGTTCCCCCCTTAATATAGATCGCTTGACTTCTTTGTAGCTTTAAAATATACTCCGGTGATTATCCCCAGAATAATAGCGGTAATAACCGCCAAAGAAGCTGCATAACCGTACTGGCTTATTGAATCGGCCGCACCGTATGAGAAGAAATACTTGAAGGTATAGGACATTACAACCTCTGTTTTACCCCCAGGCTGTCCGTTTGTGAGTACCAGTACAAGGTCGGACATTTTCATGCTGTTTACAATTGCCAGCATCAATACTACCCTCATTACAGGCGCCAGCATTGGAAGAGTAATTTTCGAAAATTTCTTCCAGACCCCTGCTCCGTCAATTTCAGCACATTCGTAAATTTCCTGCGGTACATTCTGTAGTCCCATTATAAAGAAAATCATATTTGTCCCGAAACTTCTCCATACACTGGCAAGTATGATTACCCAGTCGGCAAGCCACTGTGTTCCGAACCAGTTTATATTCTGCTGGATAAGTCCGAAGGTTTTAAGCAAATAGTTTACCGAGCCTCTGAAGGGCTCGAACATAAGAAAGAATACAAGTCCCACTATGGCACTGCTGACAATTGCAGGCATAAAAAATATTGTTCTGAAAAATGAATTTATTCTTTTTGTACTGTTAAGAACTACTGCAAGAAATAATGCGAAGGGAATTTCAATGGCCAGTTTTATTGCCACAATATAAAAAGTATTTAGCAGAGATGCCCAGTAATGACTGTCCCGTGTAAATGCTCTGATGAAGTTATCAAAGCCTATAAATTTAGCAGTTGTCATACCGTCATAATCAAAGCCTGACCAGCGTATCAGCCATAGCATGGGATAGATGGTAAACAGGGCAAAACCTATCAACATGGGCAAAAGCATAAGGATAGCCTGAATATTGTCTTTTTTTACACCCTGCCTGTATCCGCCAAAGGAGCCAAAGGCTGCTGATTTATTTAATTGTTCCATTTGTTTGTCTCCTTATTTTTTCGGGAAGGTGTAAAGTACACGCCTGAAATCCGTACACCTCAACACTTGTATTTCACCTGCAATTTCAGGCGCGTACTTTTAATGGAGCTTCCCATTTATTGAAGTCGCCTTATTTTGAGACAACCCTTTTCATTAAATTATTTAAAGCTGGTATCCCATTCCTTATCAATGTACAACGTCATATCAAAGCCATCGGCAACCGCTTTTTCCAGCGCAGTGTTGTAACGCTTGTCGAGATCGGCCAGAACTTTTGCGATATCAGGATCCGAACCTGCCACCAGATTGATGATGGTGTTCTGGTATGGCTGGCCCTCAACAGTTATGCCGCCGTCGGGAGGAGTAAGTGTAAAATATGAACGGCTGGTGTCTGCGAACTCTTTTGTACCTGCCTTTGTGAAATTGCCGGAGGATTTCTGCTGAATATCTTCTCTGGCTATGAAGTCAACTTCCTGTTCCTGAATTGCTGTCTGAATCTCATCACTCTGTACAAGTTCATATACTTTCATAGCTTTTTCAGGCATATTTTCGGCGCTTGGTCCAATACACAGTGCATCTGCAATCTGGGCATAACCTTTGAATTTTTTGTCCTTGCTTAGAACAGGAGTATCGCAAACGCCCATTTCAAATTTGTAGCCCAGCTTGGCCACACCGTTAACGTCCCAGCTGACTCCCGGCATCATTGCTATTCTGCCTGCCGCAAACTGAGCAACACATTCATCGAGTCCCATTCCTTCGGCGCCGGGGAATATACTGCCGTCAGCCTTCATTTGAAGTATTTTGCCAATATTCCCGGTAAAGTCTGAAAATTTGAATTTACCTTCTTTAAAGTCGTAACCCATGTGTCCGACAGAAGTTGCAAACTGTGTGGCAAAATACCATTTGCCTGAAGAGGCGGTATCTTTCAGATGTATTCCGTAGCCGTAGGCTTCGCCCTTATTGTCTTCTGTGATCTTCCTGGCATAGGCCACCACATCGTCCCAGGTTTCGGGAGGTGCGGTAAAACCTGATTTTTCAAGTAAGGTCTTGTTATACATAAACTTGGTGTTCAAAACCTTAAAAGGTATGCTGTAGGTCTTTCCGTCAAAAGTGGTATAACCTTTTATGAGTATATTCTCATATTTTTTGAGGAATTCGGGACCGCCCGGCAAATCATCAATCGGCAGCATCCACTTTGATTTTATAAACGGCTCTTTAACCGTTCCGACAAATTTATATATTTCGGGACCTTGCTCTGCAGCCAATGCTACCTTCAGGACATCATTGTAATCTCCGCCGAATATCTTGTATTCGATGTTTATCCCGTCTTTGGTTCCTTCTCCCGAGTTATATTGCGCTACTATGGGATCAATAATTGGCTGATACTGGTTATCATTTGTCCATACACGGACTGTCTGCATTTTGACATTGTCAGTTTGAGAACTGCTGCTCTGAGTACTTACCGCATTCTCAGATGAGCCGCATCCTGCAAACACACTTGCTGTCAATGCCAAAGAAAGTACACATCCCAGACCTTTTATCAATTTTACTCTCACTGATATCTACCTCCTGAAAATAATTGATTTAATGAATTTTATAATACTTGCCGTTTTTATGTCTACTATTTATTTATATTTATTCCGACTGACGACAACGCAGTCCCGGGAAAATTTAACCTCCGGCAATGTATGAATTCAGATGTTACAGACCACTGGATAGAAAGTTTAAACAAACACATATGCAAGGGCCCCTGCCTTTTGTTCCCTGTTAAAACTTTTTATTACCTTGCTATATTTATAGCTTAACAGACTGCACAAAGTTTAAAATACAAAAAGTTATTCTTGTTGGTACAAAATATTAAGATTTAAAACCAAAGGTACAAAATATTATGATTTGGCTTCCAACCAAGTAATATCTTAACCTTGAAGGTATACATAAAGGCCTGTATAATACAATATTAACGAAGGTATTCAAATAAAGGAGAATAACACAATGAATATCAGCATAAGAACCAAACTTGTATTATATTTCCTGGCATCCATTTTAGTACCCACATTGATTATAACCTCAATAGTATATGTACGTTCTACAAGTATAATAAATAAAAAAATGAATACCCTTATTGAACGCAATATAGACTCGGCCCGTTTGATCGTAGAGCAAAGACTTGAATTTATCAATGAGCTGACAACTCTTATATCCATAAATCCCGATATTAAAAATGTCCTGAGTTCTGATCCTACGGCAGACATGCCTGTTAATATCAGGGAGATAATAACTCTCGACCGTGCGCTGGACAGCTATTATCTTACCAATTATCATGTTTTCACCAACTCCTCGGCCGTACCTAAAATATATATGGTAAACAAACCCAATTACGCGCGGTACGACCTGTCCACAAAAATTCATGACATATCCGAGGCCGAGCATAATCCCTGGTTCAGCCAGTTGAAGGACAAGAGCATGGTGGTTGTCAACAATCAACCAAATGATCAGATCACAGTCGCAAGAAAATTATATGATTTAAAAAGTGCAGACAGGGTTGTATACGCGGCACTTTTGACAATTGATATGGATAAAAAATATTTCAATTCACTCTTATCCTCCTACAAGGCCTCACCCGGAACGGAAATCTATATACTTGATGAAAATAATTCGGTTATTTTAAAAAGTGATTCCGCAACCATGGATTCCTTGAAATATCTGGAGTCAAATATATCTGATAAAAAGCTGGAGCTCCTTTTTGATACAAATCATATTACAAAACGGGATACCGTCAATGGAAGATCCACACTGATCTCAACCGGCGAAATGCGTTCTCTGAACTGGAAGATAATCAGTTTTACCAGGGTCAACGAAATCAATGCCGACCAAAACAATCTCAATCACATTGTCATACTGCTTTTATCCGTTTGTATGGTAGTCGCACTCCTTACTGCATTTGCCTTATCAAAAAGTATCTCAAAGCCTATAATAAAGCTTGTAAAATCAATGGCAACCGTCAGGGATCACAATTTTGAAATCAAACTGGATTATAAAAAGAAAGATGAATTCGGGTATCTGATCGGGCAGTACAAGCTGATGATCGGGCAGATCAAGGAGTTGATAAATCAGCTCTATACCAGTGAGGCCAACAAGCAAAAAGCCGAATTGAATGCAAAGGATGCCGAACTGCGGGCTCTCCAATCCCAGATAAATCCTCACTTTTTATATAATACGCTGGATTCCATAAATCTTTATGCCGTAAAATATAACGTACCGGTCATCAGCGACATGATAACCTCCCTGTCAAACTTTTTCCGCTATGGTTTGTGCAAGGGAAAATCCGTTATTACCATCGAAGAAGAGATAAAACATATGGAAAGCTATATGGAAATACAAAATATGAGATTTAAACAAAAATTGAAATATACAATAAATATTCCCCGGGATATTGGAAAATACCAGATAGTGAAGCTGGTACTTCAGCCCCTGGCAGAAAACTCAATCATCCATGGCTTCCAAACCTCAAGCCGCGAATGGATCTTGACTATTTCAGGCCGGATTGAAAATGATAATATTATATTAAGCGTAACTGACAATGGTGAGGGCGGGGATGTTTGCAGACTGAATGCCCTGCTGGATTCCGATGAAATCCGGAATGAATCCATAGGTATATTTAACGTACATGAAAGGATCAGAACAACTTACGGTAAGGAATACGGACTCCATTACTACCGGAACTCCGATTACGGAATTACAGCAGAAGTCGTGATACCATGCACCAGGATGGGAGGAACCTTAAATGATAACAGTACTATTGGCTGATGATGATTTTCTCGTCAGGGAAACACTATATGAAATCGTACCCTGGAAAGAGCTGGGAATGGAAGTCATAGCCCAGGCAGAAAACGGAAAGCAGGCTCTTAACATGTGTATAGAACTCAAACCCGATATCCTGTTCACAGACATCAAAATGCCTTTTTTAAACGGTCTGGAGGTGGCAATAAGTCTGCAGGAACTGGATATTAAAACCAAAATCGTGCTGATAAGCGGCATTCAGGACTTCAACTATGCCAAAACAGCCTTATCCATAAATGCTGCGGGATATATTTTAAAACCTATACAGATTAAAGAAATAATTGAAGTGCTGAAAAAGATCAGAAACAGTATTGACATGGAGCAAAACCGCGAGGAAGTATATTACAGGCTGAAAGTCCAGCTTGAAGAAAATATGTACCTGATGAGGGATAAGTTCCTTGGCAACCTTGTCATGGGTATAATTACCGACCAGTATTTAATATCCGAAAAGCTTGAGTACTTTCAGATACCCTTGAAGGTTAATGAAAGCATTATATTGGCTGTGGCAGAAATTGATGACTATGTCAAGCGTGTAACTGATAAGGCAGAGAGCTATAAACAGTTTCTTAACTTTTCGGTGAAAAATATTATTGAGGAAACCCTGGTCAATCATCAGGCCGGTGTTTGCGTTTATACCAATGACAATCAATTTGTAATTATATTCAACAGAAAATTTTCCAGTGAAGAAAAAATGACTGTAATATTTGATGAAATGCAGGAATTACTTTCGGATTTCAGTAAAATAACGCTCTCTATCGGCGTTGGAAATCAGGTTTCCGGTGTGGAAGCCCTTGCGGTTTCCTATAATAATGCCCTCAGTGCTCTGAATTATAAATTCTATACCGGAAAGAACTCCATCATTCACATAGGTGACATCAGCAATACCCAGAAGCTGTATCAGATGAGTGATTTCAATGTTTACTCCAATCTCAATCTTATGCAGAAGGAGCTTTTGTCACAGATAAAGCTGGGAGACACCGAAAAACTTTCCAATACAGTGGAGAGATACTTTGCTTTTTTAACTGAAGTGAAGCTTTTTACAGAAGAATATATCCGTGGAGTTTGCATTGAGCTGATAATCAATGTTTATCAGGAGATTTTTAAAACAGAAACCGATGTACAGGAAATTTTTCCGCACTATCTGAATTCGGTGCAGACAGTTTTGAAATCTGAAACGGTTTTTGATATGAAACAAACCATATATCAGATGCTGGAGCATATCTGCAAATATTTTAAAAGTAAATATTATTTGAAGCACGGCAACCTGGTAAGCCAGATAAAAGAACTGGCTGAGAAACGTTATATGGAAAACATCACTCTTTCAGATATTGCCAATGAAGTATATATGTCGCCAAACTACATTTGTTCGGTATTCAAAAAGGAAACAGGTATAACAATAAATGAATACCTCATTAAAGTCAAAATGGATGCGGCAAAAAACATGCTGAAGGATACCAGGATGAAAATCCTTGAAATTGCTGAAAAGCTTGGCTACGACAATCCGCACTACTTCAGCTATTCCTTTAAGAAATACACAGGTCAGACTCCCCAGCAATACAGAACCTGACCATTATTAAAATAAATCTATTTCATAATTGAATTATCTCAGGCAATTTGTTTTTTGGCAGTGATTTTATTTTTTTTGATTTCGGCCATTATCCAAATAAACACAGGCAGAATAGCCTGAAAGGGCAGGGCATAAAAAGGATAGATCTTAAATGCCCAATTTGACATTGTCATAATATCTTTATATATGAATTGAGCAAAATACACCATAAGCAGGCCCAATTGGATTACAACCGACCTGTAATCATTTAAATTGCATACCTTAGCAACACCTTTTGCTGTAACGAACAGGCATATACTGATTTTTATCAAAGCCGCAACTCCAAAAACAAAGGCTACCGACACCTCTATCCTTTGGAGAAAATCTCCGATGCTTATCCGGCTGACAGCCACATGAGACGGGAAATACAGGCTTGTGCCAAGGGGTCCTAAAATCAGAATATTTCTGATGGTTACGGCTATTATAAGCAGACCGGCCAAAAATACTCCGTAAAAATATACCCTATACGGAGATTTCTTTGTTTTCAAAGTGAAGAATACCCCTAAAAAAACCACTGATTCTGCAAACGGAAAAGCAAAAGAAGAAAAGGCTCCATCCAGTACAGAAGTAATTGTACTGCTGAAGAAAGGCTTTATATGGTTAGTTCTCATCTCAGGTATTCCCAGAAACTGTACAATGATTACTATAACAATTAAAATTGGCAGAAGATATGCACATGTCCTGCCTATAACTTCTATTCCCAATTTCACTGCCATTATTGCAACAGCTCCAATAGTAACCATAAGCACAAACATTGGAGTTTCAGGCATTACCACAACATTGACAAATTCTCCAAAGTTTCGGATTACCATAGCCCCCAGATGAAAGCCATACCAGATATAAATAACTGCTACAAACCTTCCGCCTATTTTTCCCAACAGTATGATTAATATATCAAAGATATCCCTGCCTTGAAATATTGTTTGAATCCTTGCATAAATCAGCAGAAATGGTATTGCCAGCACTAATCCGATTACCCCTGAAACCCACCTGTCGTTTTTGGCATCACCGCCGATTCCCAGGATAAGAGTACTTCCTATTATAAAAATTATTAAAATACATATAGCTTCCTTGTCGGTAATAACTTCCTTTCTCATGCTTACCTCCTGTACCTGAAGTCTTTCAGGTTAGCCCTGCTTTCCGAATATTGACTCTATAAATTTCCGAATAGGCTCCTGAGGGCTGGGAATTTCCACATTAAAGCACAAAAGCAGCACTATTATCAGGGAAAAGGTCCATAACACTGCATTTACAACAAAATCAGCCCATTTTTTTTCTTTATATAAAGGAATAAATTCATATATTGCCAGAATGGCATATATTATGACTACCATTACACTCATAAATTAGTTTTTTCTAACCTCCAGTGGTTTCGAGAGCATAGCACTGTTTTTAATAATAATTTTTGTTTTTACATTTACCTGTAAATTCTTAAAATTTTCATCCCAGTTATCTTTTATCTTTTGCCATTCCTTATAATGATTTTCATAAATTTTTTTACCGAACCCGAATACATCAGTTCCATACTCCTGCTGAATTTTTTTTATGGTTTTCTCCACCCTTTCTTTTAGTATGGTTTCACTTAATTTAACGAGCTCCTCACGGCCTTTTTCTCCTATAAAATTCTTGCCCCCTCCCAACTCGGCAAGAGTTACCGTCGTTTCAATATCAACATTCATTTTAACTTGATTTTTGTTAAAAACAGGCTCGATTTTTGTCTTGCTTTTAAAAATTTCAAATGAGATGGGAATTTCTTTATCTTTATCTTTCTCCTTTACAGTTTCCACCAGCAGACCCCCCTTGATATTATCCTGTGCAAACAGAATATCCTTGGTTTCCTCTTCACCCACAATTCCTATCAGTTTGTCCCCTTTAAATATTGCTGTTCCACCGACAGCAGGAGTTTTTTCACCGCCGTCCATCTTTTGCAGTTTAACGGCGGCCGTACAGCCATATATACCTTCCTCAGCCATATTATTGGCAAATTCCCATACTTCCGTTCTGGGAGCTTTTGATAAGGAATTTTCATTTTTTAACATCTCTTCCATTTCAAAGGCTTTTATGCTCTGAATTACTTCTTTGCCCTTAAAGATATCCTCCGCAGTGTTTTCGGTGGAAATAGCAAGATGTACATTGGCTCTGGTTTCTGAATCCCGGTTAAACCAATCAATCATCTCTATTACACCTTTCTCTGCAATTTCCTTGCTTATTATCAGGATTTTGTTATGACTCCAGTAAAGTCTCTTCCCTGATACTGAAATAGCATTTCTTGCGCAGTCAAATATTGTATCACCTTCGACTGATATCAGTTTTGATTCTGTAATTGCATTGTTTCCGGCGGCAATCTTTACAATTTCAACCGTCAGTTTATACCTTGCCTTTTCACCCTTATCCACGGCAGTTCCCGCAACAATGGCCAGATTTTCAACTTCCCTGTAGTTCCAGCAGGCGGTCGTCACAAATGAATTTATTAAAATGATGATTGCAAGCAAAATAAGCTTAACATTTCTCATCTATTATTTCCCCTTTTGTTTTTTGAACTCTGCCGTACCAAATTTCTTGCACCGATAATTTTGGGTCTTAAGGTCATTGACCACCAGGGAGCTCTGACCAGAACATCCTGTCCGTCATGATCTTCTATTTTGGTGGTGCCAAGCATGTAGGGTACCCCGAAAGACCGCAGGCTCATGAGGTGTAACAGTGTTACAACAAACCCGAAAATAAAACCGTATATTCCCATAAATGCCGATGCGAACAACAGAAAAAAACGTATAAGAATAGAAGGTCCTATAAAGGTTATATTCATTAAGTTTACAATACCTGTAAAGGCCGTAATAATAACTATCGGAGCACTCACAAGCCTGGCTTCAACGGCTGCCTGTCCCAATACAAGCGTTCCGACTATATTGACGGCCTGTCCTATAGGGGTCGGCATTCTTGTTCCCACCTCCCTTAAGAGGTCAAAAATCAAAAGCATGATAAACATACTGAGTACTGTGGGAAAGGGAACACCTTCCCTTGAAGCCGATATGCTTAACAGCAGAGGTGTCGGCAGCATCTCCTGGTGATAGGTGACAATAGCCAGAAATATGGCTGGTACACTTATGGACAGCAGCAATGACATACCTCTGAACAACCTGTTTATGGATGCAAATATATAATTATTGTAATAATCCTCATTGGACTGTATTGTTTCAATAATTACAAATGGCACTGTCAGCACTACCGGGCTGCCGTCGACAATGACAGCTACCCGGCCCCCCAGCAATCTTCCGGCCACAACATCAGGCCTTTCAGAATAGCCGACAGTTTCAAGGGGCGAAAAAGGCTCATCCCGGATCAATTCCTGAATATAACCCGAATCAAGCACTCCGTCAATTTTGATTTCATCAAGGCGTCTTTCCAGTTCTTTAAGGACATCCTTTGAGATGATATCATCTATATAACAGATACATACTTTTGTATGGGTTCTCTCTCCAATCTCCCTGAATTTGAACTTTAGCTCATGGCTTTTGATTTTCCGTCTGATCAGGGAGACGTTCATAATTATTGATTCGGTAAAGCCTTCCCTGGGACCGCGTACTACTCTTGCAGACTCAGGTTCGGTTATAGAGCGGGTTTGCCAGCCCTTTGAATCTATTACAAGTACCCTGTCACAGTTCTCAAGCAGAAAAACCGTATCCCCGGCATACAATGCGGCCGCTATGGTATTAAAATCCTCCGATACCGAAATATTGTTGGCGACAATGATTTTATACCTTAACTCATCCAGCAGGTTATGGTTTGAAATATTTTGTGTTAAATCATCGGAAAGAATTGGCTGGATGATGTTTTCATTTATTATCTCAGAATTCACCATACCGTCCAGATAAAAAATACAGCATTTGGCCGAATCCAGATGTTTATTCTGAAATACCCTGTACATGACGGTTTCATCCCCTGAAAATGCATTTTTTAACAGTACGATATTTTTTTCCAGGGACTTGGTCAGCGTTCTCATGCTCACGGTATCTTTCTCTTCACTGGCGGACTTTTCAAGTTTCTTTTTGCGCAGTATCTTGTACATATTACCTCCATGAGCCACAATAGCGGCCACAAAACTGTAATGAAATCTCTTTACTCCCTCATCCGCTATAAGGCGAATAAAGGAGGTTAATTGGCCATAAACTGACCGTCAATGATTAGTTTGCGCAAAGGAAGCCAAGCCTAGTCATAAATATCATATTTGATTTATAAAATTAAAGTATCCCATAAAAAAACTCTTCCAATATAAATAATTCATATCAGAAGAGTTTTTATCACTTGTTATTCCTGTTGGAGGTTTTATTACGGAATAGGGACAGGCCTCCGAACCCGCCTATAATAGCCATATAAAAACCAAAATCATACCACCAGCCTTTATTTGCAACTTCGTATACCCGTATGTTTTTGTCAAACAGTCCCCAAATCAATGATATGGGAGAAATCCAGCCATGCCATATGCCCCAGAAAAAACCTGCGGGTTTTGAAGCGGTATATGTGCCGTCCCCTGGCACACAGCCTGTCAATAAAAATAAAATCAACACTCCCAAAGAAAATAATACTATCTTTTTCCTCACGGTACACCCCCATTTTTGTCTGAAATTTTTATTGCCTCTTATAAGGTCTGTAGTATTTATATTATGATAAGTTCAATATTTTATTTCTTCTTTTTTCCTTTATTTTGTGCCATTTGGATGTTTTCAGCCGCTCTGAATTTAACAATCCTGCCGATCAGTTCAAAGGGCATGGGCCTGTCAGCCGGAAACTGTACCGAGCCTTTTGCTCCCTTGTACACCGACAATTCGTCCTTAAAAGCTTCAATACCGCTGGTAGTGGGATAGAAACCTATGTGCTTCTTATACGCAGCAAAATGAACAAGATTGCCATGCAGGGTAAAAGTCGGCATCCCATAGCTTATTTTTTCAGCCGCCTCAGGAGCAGCTTCCTTTATACACTGCCTTATCTGCTGTAATATCTGCCGGATATCCTTATCGAACTGCAGGATATATTCGTCAACGGTTTCAATAGGTTTGGCATCTTTATCCATAAATACCTCTTCAACAAATTTATTTTTATATATTTTTTATAATTATAGCATAATCGTTGAGTGAAAAAGTAAATTCCATTGCATTTTTAAATTCTGCTGTGAAGAGTAAATTCCATTAAATCAAGTGTTTGAGTTATATTTTTTGTTGCTCAAATATAGTATAATAAACATACAGAAAATGCTCGGAAGAAAAAATTGCATGGCAAACAATCGACTGGAGGATTTTGTGAAAAACTAAATTCCACTCGAAAGGGAGTTGATATTGAGGTTTCTATCCGCAGTTTTAACTCTTTTTTATGCTTCTATTTCAGCAGTTTTGGTTTTAGAATGATATCGTCGCAGGATATCTCTTTTAATCCGAATGCATTAACTGCTTGTTTTTCAAGCAGC